>NZ_JAGIQA010000009.1 GCF_017814975.1 Cupriavidus consociatus | reverse complement strand
TATTCCAGCTTCCTGCGCCACAGCGAAGCGGCCGCGGCGCGCTATGGCCTCAAGACCGTCGACGTGCTGGTCGAACTCGGCCGCCGCCGCATGGTCGGCGGGCAGGAAGACATGATCGTGGACGTGGCGCTGGACCTGCTGAACGGGCCGCCGGACTGACCGCCGAACTGACCGCCGGACTCGCCACTGCACCAGCCCGTCAGGGCTCCAGCAGCCGGCTGATCTGCGCCAGGGCGTTGAGCGTGTGCTGCAAATGCTCGCGCATCGCCTGCGAGGCTTCCTCGTTGCGCTCGCGCGCGAGCAGGTCCAGCACGTGCAGGTGCTGCTTCGCGTGCTCGGGGTAGCGCTCGCGGTCGCGCATCGAGCGGTAGGACAGCAGCCGGCGCACGCGGTTGACGCGCCGGATGGTGTCGATGAAGAACGGGTTGCCCGACGCCTCGACCAGCGTTTCATGGAAGCGCACGCCGCGGTCGTGCAGCTGGTCGGCGCTGTCGGTTTCGATACCGCCTTCCAGCAGGTGCCGCTCGGCAGCGCGCAGCCGCTCGATGGCCTGTGGCTCGAGCCGGTAGGTGGGCTCGAGCAGCGCGGCCGGTTCCAGCGCCAGCCGCAGCCGGTAGGACTGCAGCAGCGAATCGGGCGTGGTCAGCATCGACGAGAACTCCCAGCCATAGCCGGGCTTGCGCTCGCCCCATCCCTCCTGCGCAATCCGCTTGAGCACGGTGCCCAGCTGGGTTGCGGTCAGGCCGTAGTGCTGCCGCAGATGGTGCTCGGACACCTGCGTTTCCAGCGTGCCCTGCAGCAGGTCTTCGGCGATCTGGAAATACGCCGCGGTGGCCGGGTCGGGCTCGACCAGGCCCAGCTGCGAGGCAAACTCCGCGGCCGGCGCCGCCACCGGCCGCGCCAGAAAGAAACCGCGGTTCTTCTCGCGCGTGAGCACGCCCTTCTCGTGCAGCAGCGCGAGCGCCTCGTTGACGGGCGAGCGCGATACGCGCAGCTTGTCGGCCAGCATCTGCGCCGGCAGGTGCGCGCCGACGGTCAGGCCTTCGGCCTGGATCAGCGCAACGATCTGGGTGGCAATGGATCGGTCGTGGTTCATGGTCTGCGGCCGTGGCGCGGCTTGCATCTGGCGCCGGAGCGCCGCCTGTGTTGGCGGCGTCACCCGGCGGAGCCGGCCAGGCGGGAGCGATGGGTGCGCCAGAAGCTTACCGCAATCCGGAGACCGGGCTCTCGCGAGCTGTCATGCGTGGGGCAGCGCGGTGAAGGCAGGGAAGCTTTCCAGCTGCGCCGCGAGTGCGGCCAGCGCAGGGTGCGCCGCCCGGTCGACGTGACCGGGCAGCAGCGCCTGGGTGAAGGTCCACACCACGCCGGCGGTCAGCGTGGCCTGGCTCACGGCGGCCTCATCGGCCGGCACGGGCATGCGCGCGATCTCGTCTTCCAGCAGCGCAAAGGCACTGGTGCGCTGGCCATCGACGCGCTCCACCCACGGCTGGTGCACCTTCTCCGCCGGCCTCAGGTTGTGCTCGTACACGTGCTGCACCGCCTTCTCGCTGGCCGCCAGCGCCAGGCCGATGGTGCGCAGCGCGCGCTGGCGCTCGTCCAGCGACGACGGCATCAGGCTGCGGCCGGCCAGCGCTTCGGCGTAGTCGATGATCAGCGTCGAGTCCATCAGCACCACGCCGTTGTCGCACACCAGCGTGGGCGCCTTGACCACCGGGTTGATGGCGCGGAACTGGTCGAAGGTGCGGAACACCGAGATGGATTCGTGGGTGAACGGCAAACCCAGCAGGCGCAGCGTGATGGCGGCACGGCGGACGTAGGGGGAATCGAGCATGCCGATGAGTCGCATGGGTATGGCTCCGGGTTGGGGGTGGTTGTGCGAGCCTGATTATGATCGCGCACGCGCTATCACCGCCAGCGGTTTGCTCCCCTCTCCCGCGAAGTGGGAGAGGGGCCGGGGGTGAGGGCGGGCGCTGGCAGCACTGAAGCGCTCCACGCCGTGGATGCGCCGGCCCTCTCCCCCACCCCTCTCCCGCGCGCGGGAGAGGGGTGCGTATGCGAGGGGCGGAAGCAAGCTCTGATGACTGCACAGGCCCGGCGCCTTATCCCTCCTCCCACCGCAATGTCCCCAACGCCGCCACCAGCGACACCACCACATCGTCCTCCAGGGCCTGCCGCCGCCACATCACCCCCACCGGCGGCAAGTCCCAGCTCAGCGCATGTGGCAAGACCGCCGCGCCCCCGCCTTCGACCAGCTCCCCGGCCACCGCGCGCGGCACGATGGTGGTGGCCGCCGCGTGATTGCGCAGCAGCGTGGCCATGGTCTTGATCGAGTAGGTCTCGACGATCGGCACCGGCTGCGCCACGCCGGCCACCGCGAAGATGGTGTTGATGGTGCGCCGGATCGGCGTATTCGGCGGCGGCAGGATCCAGTCGCGTTCGGCCAGCCGGTGCCAGTCGAGCGGCCCGCGCCCGAGCCGGCCGGCAGCCGCGGCAGGCACCACCAGCGCCGGCTCTTCGCGATACAGCGGCTGCTGGGCGATATCCGCGCCGGGCGCGTAGAAGGTCCGCGCCACCACGCAATCCAGCTCGTGTTCGCGCAGCGCCGCTACCAGCTCGTCGGTGGTGCCCTCGCGCACCAGCACCGAGACCCGCGGCGACTGGGTCAGGCCGAAGCTGCAGGCGGCATCGAGCACGGTGCGGCTGATGAACGGGATCACGCCGATGCGCAGCCGTCCCGACATGCCCGCGCCGATCGCCGCCAGCTCGCGCCCCAGCGCGTCGGTATCCGCCAGCGTCAGCCGCGCATGCGCCAGCACCGCCCGGCCCGTGGGCGTGGGCTCCAGGCCGCGCCGGGTGCGGGTGAACAGCGGCACCATGAAGATGTCCTCGATCTCGCGCAGGGTCTTGGTGACGGCCGGCTGCGACAGGTTCAGCTCGGCCGCCACGCGCGACACCGAGCGCTGGCGCTCCAGCGCCAGCAGCAATGGCAGGTGCCTGAGGCGCAGGCGGGAGACGAGGTTGTGGACCAGCTTGTCGGAGGCGGCGATGGACACGGGAATCCTGCAAAGGGGCGCAAATGTCGTATTACCAAATGGTAATGCAACGATAACTAATCAGACGCTCGTGGTTATTTCTCAATCCTATACTGGCTCGCATCACCGGAGCTGCAATCCATGTTCACTACCCGCCCTGAAATCGTCGGCACCTTTGGCGTTGCCGCCTCCACCCACTGGCTGGCCACGCAGACCGCCATGGGCGTGCTGGAGCGCGGCGGCAATGCCTTCGACGCCGCCGTGGCGGCCGGCTTTGTGCTGCAGGTGGTCGAGCCGCACCTGAACGGCCCCGGCGGCGAAGTGCCGATCATGTTCTGGAGCGAGCGCGAGCGCCGCATGCGCACCCTGTGCGGCCAGGGCCCGGCGCCGGCGCTTGCCGATCCCGCCGCGCTGCGCGCGCAGGGCCTGGAGCTTGTCCCGGGCATCGGCCTGGTCCCGGCCACCGTCCCCGGCGCCTTCGGCGCGTGGCTGACGATGCTGCGCGATCACGGCACGTGGTCGCTGGCCGAGGTGCTGGCGCCCGCCATCGGCTACGCGCGCGACGGCTTCCCGCTGGTGCCGCGCATCTCGCGCGCGATCCTGGCGGTGCGGGCGCTGTTCCGCGACGAATGGCACAGCTCGGCGGCCACCTGGCTGCCCGACGGCAAGGTGCCGCGCCCCGGCAGCCTGCATACGCTGCCGGTGCTGGCCGATACCTACACCCGCATCGTCGAAGATGCCCAGCGCCGCAGCGACAGCCGCACCGGCCAGATCGACGCCGCGCTGGAATGCTGGTACCGCGGCTTCGTCGCCGAAGAAATCGACGCCTACTGCCGCAACACGCCGGTGCGCGACACCACCGGCGACAAGCACACCGGCCTGCTGCGCTACGACGACATGGCTGGCTGGAGCCCCGAGGAAGAGGATCCGGTCACACTCGACTTCGGCCGCTACACGGTGGCCAAGTGCGACATCTGGAGCCAGGGCCCCGTGTTCCTGCAGCAACTCGGCATGCTGCGCCACGCCGGGCTGGCACGGCATGCGCCCGATTCGCCCGACTTCGTGCACCGCATTGCCGAGGCCACCAAGCTCGCCATGGCCGACCGCCTGGCCTGGTACGGCGATCCCGGCTTCACGCAGAGCCCGCTCGCGGCGCTGCTCGACGACGGCTACCTCGCCGCGCGCGCGCAGCGCATCGGCGAGCGCGCGGCGCTGGCGATCGACCCCGGCACGCTCGACGGCATGGCGCCGCGCCTGCCCGACCCGGGCGCGGCCGAGCGCACGCTGCAGCAGGCCGACGTGCGCTTCGGCGTCGGCGAGCCGACCTTTGCCGAGCTGCCGCCGGTAGCCGAATGGGCCGAACGGGAGCTCTTTGTCGGCGACACCTGCCATATCGACGTGATCGACCGCCACGGCAACATGGTCGCGGCCACGCCGTCCGGCGGCTGGCTCTCGTCGAGCCCCACCATCCCGGCGCTCGGCTTTGCCCTCAATACCCGCCTGCAGATGACCTGGCTGGAGCCGGGCCTGCCCAACTCGCTGGCCCCCGGCAAGCGCCCCTGCACCACGCTGTCGCCGTCGCTGGCGCTGCGCGACGGCGAGCCCTACATGGTGTTCGGCACCCCGGGCGGCGACCAGCAGGACCAGTGGTCGCTGGCATTCTTCCTGCGTCATGCGGTGCATGGCATGAACCTGCAGGAAGCGATCGACGCACCCGCCTGGCATATCGACCACTTCCCGGGCTCGTTCTGGCCGCGCCAGACCGTGCTCAACCGCATCAGCGTGGAATCGCGCTTCCCGGCGGCAACGCTGGCGGCCCTGCGCGAACGCGGGCACGAAGTGCGCGTGGGCGAACCCTGGTCCGAAGGCCGCATGTCGGCATGCTCGCGCGAACGCGACGGGCGCGGGCGGCTGGTGCTGCGCGCCGGCGCCAATGCGCGCGGCATGCAGGGCTACGCGGTGGGCCGCTGACGATTCGATGCATGACAGCGGACCGCAGCAGGTCCGCGCCAGTACCAAGGAGGAAGGAAAATGCGCGCAGTACTGAAAACCCTGCTGGGCGGCGTGGCCGCGCTGGCGATGTGCCTGGCGGCCCCGGCCGGCGCCAGTGAAGCCTGGCCGCAGAAGCCGATCACGCTGATCGTGCCCTGGGCCGCCGGCGGCTCGACCGATATCCTGGCGCGCGTGCTGTCCGAGCACCTGACGCGCTCGCTCGGCCAGCCGGTGATCGTCGACAACAAGCCGGGCGCTTCCGGCAACATCGGTTCGGCCATGGTGGCCCGTGCCAAACCCGACGGCTACACGCTGCTGGTGGGCTCGATGAGCACCCACGCCATGAACCCGGCGCTGATGTCCAACATGCCGTTCCGCGGCGTGGATGATTTCACGCCGCTGGGCCTGCTGGCGTACGTGACCAACACCATGGTGGTACACCCGTCGGTGCCGGCGCAGAACGTCAAGGAGCTGGTGGCCTACGCCAAGGCCAACCCCGGCAAGCTCGCCTACGCCAGCGCGGGTCCGGGCTCCACCAACCACCTCAGCGCGGTGCTGTTCGAGAAAATGGCCGGCATCCAGATGCTGCACGTGCCGTACAAGGGCGGCGCGCCGGCGGTGGTCGATACCGTGGCGGGCCAGACCCAGCTGCTGTTCTCGGCGGGCACGCAGACGCTGCCGCACGTCAAGGCGGGCAAGCTGCGCCTGCTGGCCGTGACCGAGGGCAAGCGCTCCCCGCTGCTGCCCAACGTGCCGACCGTGGCCGAGACCCTGCCCGGCTACGAGCTGGCGGTCTGGTATGGCGCCTTCGGGCCCAAGGGCATGCCCGCCGAGCTGACGGCGCGGCTCAATCGCGAGATCAACACCGTGATGGCGCTGCCTGAAGTGAAGGCCAAGATGAACGCCATCGGCGTCGAAACCGCGACCTCCACGCCGCAACAGTTCGCCACCATCCTGCGCCGCGATGCCGACCGCTACGGCAAGCTGATCCGCGAGCTGGGCATCCAGGGGGAATGAGGTGAGCCAGCCAACGCCCTCCAACCCGCCCTCCAACCCGCATTCCGTCCCGCAAGCCGGCGCGCCGCTGGAAGACGCCGGCTCGCTGATCGCGCAGGTCAATCTGCTGTGCGACGCGCTGCGGCAGGCGCGCGAACCCGTCGCAGCGCTCGATGCGATCGGCGCGGCCACGCTGCGCACGCTCGGTCCCGGGTTGCTGACGATCAATGCCTGGCATGCGCACGTGCACCGGATCGAACGGCTGTGGTCCTCGGACCCCGCGGCCTATCCGGTCGGCGGGCACAAGACCAAGGGCGACAGCCCGTGGCGCCGGCAATTGCTGGAGCGCGGCGAAGTCTTTGTCGGCGAGGGCGACGACGCGCTTGCGGCAGTGTTCGATGACGTGCAGGTGATCCGCAAGCTCGGCTGCACGGCGGTGGTCAATGTGCCGCTGGGGCACCAGGGCGCGGTGATCGGCACCTTCAACTACCTGGCCGATCGCGCCATCTGGCCGGCCGCCGAGGTGGCGGCGCTCAGGCTGCTGGGGGCGCTGGCGGTGGCGCCGGTGCAGGCACTGACCGCTGCGCGCACCTGACGAAAGCGGCCGCCAACACCGAACGCTACTCTGCGGTATGATTCCCCCGCCGCGTTGAAAGCCAACCAAGCACACGCGGCAACGTTCTCAGGGCAGGGTGAAAGTCCCTACCGGCGGTGATGGCGTCTGACGCACAAGCCCGCGAGCGCCCGGCGTGCCCAATGCCGGGGTCAGCAGATTCGGTTCAAATCCGAAGCCGACGGTGATAGTCCGGATGAAAGAGAGCGAGCAACAATGCCCCCGTCTTCACGGGGGCAAGTCTCGTGCGCCCTGATTCTGGCCAACTCCATCCGTACAGGAACACCATGAATCAGCCTGTCTCTGCTTTCCAGCGTGCCACCGCACCCGCGGCCGGCTTTTCCCTCCCCGAAGGCAAGCGCATTGCCTACATCCATGCCCAATGGCATGCCGATATCGTCCATCGTGCGCGCGACGCGTTCGTGGCCGAAATGGCAAAGCTGGGCGTCACCGCGGACGCCATCGACATCTACGATGTCCCCGGGGCCTTCGAAATCCCGCTGCATGCGCAACGGCTCGCCAAATCCGGCAAGTACGCAGCCATCGTCGCCAGCGGCTTTGTCGTCGACGGTGGCATCTACCGGCATGAATTCGTCGCCGATGCCGTCATCAGCGGCCTGATGCGGGTCCAGCTCGACACCGAGGTCCCTGTATTCTCGGCCGTGCTGACCCCGAAGAGCTTCCACGAGCACGACGAGCACCATCGCTTCTTTGCCGAGCATTTCGTGGTCAAGGGCCGCGAGGCGGCGCAGGCCTGCATCCGCACGGTCGCGTCGCTGCAGAAGCTCGCGGCCTGATGCGCTGAAGGAGCGGGGCCGGGCTGTTCGTGCCCGCGGCAGGTTCAGGGATCATGAACAGCGGATTCCCTGAACAGCACGGCTCGCCCATGGCGGCATCCCTTGCCGCCGCTCCCCTCCCCCGGATACTGCCGTCCGCCTGCCCGAGACGTGTAAACTGCTGGCTTTTTTAAACCCGGCGGTATGTCCCAAGAGCCCCGGCGAACAGGTTTCAGCGGTCCGACGCTTGTGCGGCTGCTGGCACGCCTGACCGACGCCGACGCCCCACCACCTGCAACGTCACTTTCGGGCCAGCTGAGCCAATGGCTGGGCTGGCCGGATGCGATCGCCCTGTCGGCGGCGCTGAAAGCCGGGCCGGCCGCGGCGCCGGCCGTCGCACGTGCCTGCGGCGCCACTGCCGAAGCGCAGGAGTGCGCGCGCGTGCGCGCCGCACTGGCCGATGCCATCGCCGGGGACAACGCCCTGACCACGCGCCGCCGCGGCCCCGCGCGGCCATCGGCGCTGGCGGAGGCCGTCGACGCGCAGGTGGACTACGCCATCTACCGCCACCGCTACATGTCGCAGCAGCAGGCCATGGAGACCTCGATCGGCGCGTTGCGCGGGCGGCTGCGGGCGGCCTTGTCGGCGCGCGCGCCGGACATGGCCCGGCTGGCGATGGTCGATGCCGTGATGGAGCGTGTGCTGGGCGCGCGCGAGCAAAGCGTGCTCGGCAGCGTGCCGACCCTGCTGGAAGGGCATTTCCAGCGTTTGCGCCAGGCGGAAACCGCGGCGCTGGCCGAGGCCCGGGCCGCCGCGGCACCGGTCGCGCCCGGGGCGTGGCTGGCCGTGTTTCGCAAGGATATGCAAAGCGTATTGCTGGCCGAGCTGGAAATACGCTTCCAACCCGTCGAAGGATTGCTCGCCGCCCTGCGTGGCAGCTGACCAGGATCCCATGAACCGATACTTCTTCCATCTTGTTGTTTTCCTGGCGGGCCTGGCGGCCGTGTGCTGGATCGCCGCCGGCTATGCGGGCTCGAATGCGCTGGCGTTGTCGGTCACGCTGCTGATCGGCGCCTGCTACGTGGCCGGCGCCAATGAGCTGCTGCGCTACCGGCAGGCCACGCTGGGGCTGGCGCAGGCGGTGCAGGGCCTGTCCGATTCGCCGGCAAGCCTGGCTGGCTGGCTGGAGCGCCTGCCCGCGGGGCTGCGCAATGCCGTGCGCCTGCGCGTCGAGGGCGAGCGCGTGGCGCTGCCAGGACCGGCGCTGACGCCGTACCTGGTTGGCCTGCTGGTATTGCTGGGCATGCTCGGCACGTTCCTCGGCATGGTGTCGACGCTGCGCGGCACCGGCATGGCGCTGGAAACCGCGACCGACCTGCAGGCAATCCGCGCGTCGCTGGCGGCACCGGTGAAGGGGCTGGGCTTCGCCTTCGGCACCTCGGTGGCGGGCGTGGCCACGTCGGCCATGCTGGGCCTGCTGTCGGCGCTGTGCCGGCGCGAACGCGTGCAGGCCGCGCAGGCGCTCGATGCGCGCATTGCCACCACGCTGCGCCCCTATTCGCGCAGCCACCAGCGCGACGAGTCGTTCCGGCTGCTGCAGCGCCAGGCCGATGCCATGCCGGCGCTGGTCGACCGGCTGCAGGCCATGATGGCGACCATGGAACAACAGAACCAGGCCATGGCGCAGCGCCTGGCGGCCAGCCAGGAAGCCTTCCACGGCAAGACCGAAGCGGTCTACACCCAACTGGCCGCCTCGGTCGGGCAATCGCTGAAAGACAGCGTGGCCGACAGCGCGCGCGCAGCAGGCACGGCGATCCAGCCGGCCGTGGAAGCGACCATGGCCGGCCTGGCGCGCGAGACCGCCGCCATGCGCGACGCCGTCACGCAGTCCGTCCAGCAGCAGCTCGAAGGCATCTCGGCGCGCTTCGAGACCTCGACCGCCGGCGTCGCCGGGATCTGGAACGAAGCGCTGGCCGACCAGCGGCGCAGCAACGAAGCCCTGGCGGGCGAGCTGCGCGGCGCGCTCGATGGCTTTGCGCGGACGTTCGGTCAACGTTCGGCCGGCCTGGTCGAGCAGGTGGCGGCCCGCCTGGAAAGCACCTCCGCCAGCACCGCGCAGGCGTGGACCGAGGCCCTGTCGCAGCAGGCCCGCACCGGCGAGAAGCTCGCCGCCGACAACCAGCAGGCGCTGGCCGCCGCCACGGCGGCGTTCGAACAACACGCGGCGTCGCTGGTGCGCACCGTGGGCCAGTCGCACGCCGACCTGCAGGCCGGCCTGGCATCGCATGACGAACAGCGCCTGGCCGCATGGGCAGGCACGCTCGGCAGCATGACCGAGGCACTGCGCCAGCAGTGGGACCAGGCCAGCGCCCAGGCCTCGAGCCGCCAGCAGGAAATCAGCGAGACGCTGGCGCGCACCGCGCGCGAGATCGCCGCGCAGGCGCAAGCGCATGCCAGCGGCACCATCGCCGAGATCGACCGGCTGGTGCAGGCTGCCGCCGACGCGCCCAAGGCCGCCCTCGCGCTGCAGGCCGAACTGGCCGCACGCGACGAACAGCGCCTGGCCGCGTGGACAGGTTCGCTCGGCGCCATGGCTGCAGGCCTGCGCGAGCAATGGGATCAGGCGAGTGTGCAAGCCGCGAATCGCCAGCAGGAGATCTGCACTGCGCTGGCGCAGACCGCCAATGACATTTCCGCCCAGTCGCAGGCCCATGCCAGCGGCACCATCGCCGAGATCGACCGCCTGGTGCAGGCCGCCGCCGACGCGCCCAAGGCCGCGCTGGCCATGCAGGCCGAGCTGAGCGCACGCGACGAGCAACGCCTCGCCGCCTGGACCGAAGCGCTTGGCAATATGGCCACCGGACTGCGCGGACAGTGGGAACAGGCGAGCGCAGAGAACGCGAGCCGCCAGCAGGAAATCTGCGCCGCGCTCGCGCAGACCGCCAGCGACATCTCGGCGCAGGCACAGGCCCATGCCAGCGGCACCATCGCCGAGATCGACCGGCTGGTGCAGGCCGCCGCCGACGCGCCCAAGGCCGCCCTTGCGCTGCAGGCCGAACTGAGCGCGCGCGACGAGCAACGCCTCGCCGACTGGACCGAAGCTCTCGGCGCGATGGCCGCCACGCTGCGCCAGGAATGGCAGCAGGCCGGCGCGCAGACCGCCACCCGCCAGCAGGAAATCTGCGCAGCGCTGGCGCAAACCGCACAAGCGATTTCCGCCGAATCGCAGGCGCACGCCAGCGGCACGCTGGCCGAGATCGAGCGGCTGGTGCAGGCGGCCGCCGAGGCACCCAGGGCCGCCGCCGCGCTGCAGGCCGAACTGGCCGCGCGCGACGAACAGCGCCTGGCGGCCTGGACCGGCCATCTCGACAGCATGGCCACCTCGCTGCGCGAACAATGGGAACAGGCGGGCAGCCACAGCGCCAGCCGCCAGCAGGAGATCTGCGACGCCCTGGCGCAGACCGCGCGCGACATCACCGCGCAGGCCGAGGCGCACGCCAGCAGCACCATTGCCGAAGTCGCGCGCCTGCTGCAGGCGTCCGCCGAAGCGCCCAGGGCCGCGGCCGAAGTCATCGCCGAACTGCGCCAGAAGCTCACCGAAGGCATGGCCCGCGACAACGCCATGCTGGAGGAACGCAGCCGCATGCTGGAAACATTGGGCACGCTGCTCGACGCCGTGAACCACGCCTCCACCGGCCAGCGCGCAGCGGTCGACACGCTGCTCGTGACCACGTCCGAGCTGCTGGAACGCGTCGGCGGCCGCTTCACCGAGCAGGTCGAGTCCGAGACCGGCCGCCTGGCGCAAGCCGCGGCGCAGGTCACCGGCAGCGCCGTCGAAGTGGCGAGCCTGGGCGAAGCCTTCGGCGTGGCGGTGCAGGTATTCAGCGCGTCCAACGACAGGCTGGCGGAGCAGCTGCAGCGCATCGAGGCCGCGCTGGACAAGTCGATGGCGCGCAGCGATGAGCAACTGGCCTACTACGTGGCGCAGGCGCGCGAGGTGGTCGACCTCAGCATGCTGTCGCAGAAGCAGATCCTGGAAGACCTGCAGCAGCTGGGCGGCCGGCAGGCATCGCGCGCAGAGGCGGCATGAAGGACGATGACATCGACGCCGGCGCCGAGCCGACGGTACCGGCCTGGGCGGTCTTTGGCGACCTGATGTCGGTGCTGCTGGGCGCGTTCGTGCTGGTGCTGCTGGGCGTCATCGGCGTGCAGCTGGAACTGTCGGCGCGGCTCGAGGACGAGGTGCGGCAGCGGCAGGAAGAGGCGCAGCGCCGCCAGACGCTGGAGCAGGCGCTTGCCGGCCCGCTCGCCGCGGGGCGCGTGACGCTGGTGAACGGGCGCATCGGCATCAGCGGCAGCGTGCTCTTTGCCCTGAACTCCGACCAGCTTCAGCCCGAAGGCCGCGAGCTGTTGCGCAGCCTGGCCGCGCCGCTGTCGGCCTACCTGCGCACGCGCGACGAGATGCTGATGGTCAGCGGCTTCACCGACGACCAGCAGGTACGCGAGGGCAACCGCCGCTTCGCCGACAACTGGGAGCTGTCGGCGCAGCGCGCGCTGACCGTGACGCGCGCGCTGATCGATGCCGGCGTGCCACCCGCGTCGCTGTTCTCGGCGGGCTTCGGCTCGCAGCAGCCGGTCACGGCCAATACCGATGCCGAAAGCCGCGCGAAGAACCGGCGCGTGGAAATCGCGCCGGTGCCGCGCGTGACCATGGGAACGGGGAAGCCTCGTGGCTGAAGACGTCGCCGCAAGCGCGCGCGCGCAGCTCGAGGCCTGGCGCGACAGCGATGCCGCCGGTGTCGACCCGGTGCGCTTCCGGCTGATCGAAGCGCTGGCGCGGCGTTCGGCCGGCCATGACGGCGCGGTACGGCAGATGCTGGATACGCGGCTGGCCGCGCTGGTCGACAGTTACCGCGAAGCGGTGGCGCAAGACGCCGAGGGGCGCCAAGCCATTGCGGCACCGGTACAGGAGGCAGCCGCGGAAGCAGCCGGCACGCTTGCCGGTCTGGTCAGCTATATCAAGGCCAATACGCGCGGCGCGAAGGTGGCTTCTGCACCGGGCGCCCCCGCACCGCGCCCCTCTGTGCCGCGCGCCACCGCTCCGGTGCACGCCGTGCGTCCCGAACCCGAACCGGAGCTGGTCGACTATTTCCGCGACACCTGGTCGCGCGTCAGCGTCAGCCGCCAGTTGCGGCAGTCGCAGGCGCAGTTGCCGGGCAATGCGGGACCGCTCAATTCCGACCACCTCGTGCATCGTGCGCTGACGCTGATGCACGAGCTGTCGCCAGGCTACCTGGAGCAGTTCTTTTCGTATGTCGAGGCGATGGCGTGGCTGGAACCACTGCATCGCGGCGGCGCACCGGCCGAAAACGAAGCAGTGCGCACCACTAGCGCAAAGAAGGCCACGCGCGCCCGGCCGCGCAAGGCGGCAGGCTAGTCCGCCGCCCCTGGCGCGATCGCAAACCCGTAGAGCGCCGCGGCATTGCGCCAGCGCAGCGCTTCATTCAGCGAAGCATCCGCCGGCGCGTTTCCGGGCCAGCGGCTGGTTTCGCTGCACTCTCCCGCCCGCTCCCCGGCTTCATGATTAGTCCACGGCCAGTCGCTGCCCCACAGCAGCCGATCGGCACCGGCCACTTCCAGCCAGCGCTGCGCCAGTTCGCACCACGCCCCTGGCGCCACCAGCCGGTATGGCGCGCTGCATTTGACCCACACCTGCCGGCGCGCCCGCACCGCAGCGGCCACGCTGAACACCGGATCCGCCACGCCTGTGGCGCCCGGCCTGCCGAAATGGTCCAGCACCACCGCTACGCCTGACTCGCCCAGTACATCATCCAGCGCGGCCAGCACCGTGCCGCCGTCGCCGTTGTCGGTATGGAGCTCGACATGCCAGCCCAGCGTGGCAACACGCGCGAACAACGCGCGCCACGGCGCTGTGCCGATGCGCTGCCAGCCGGGATCGCGATAAAGGTTCAGCCGGATGCCGCGCACGCCGGCGTCGTCCAGCTGGCGCAACGCCGCATCGGATACGCCGGGATCGACCACCGCGACGCCGCGCAGCCGCGCCGGCATGGCGCGCAGCGCCGCAAGCAGTGAGGTGTTGTCGGTACCGAGGAAGCTGGTCTGCACCACCACCCCGAACGGATCGCCAAGCGCCCCGGCCAGCCGCTTCCAGTCCGGCAGCGAGGCGGCATAGGGAGGCCGATAGCGGGCGGAGGGCGCTGCCTGGCCGGCATCGAAGATATGGAAGTGGCAGTCCACCACCGGCGTTGCGGGTTGATTCATCTGTCTGCCCTGCTGTGTCCGCGGGTAATTCCGGATAGGGGAAGCAAGCCCGCGTCAGTATTCTAGTCCTCTAGAGGATATGAACCACAATTTAGCACGGCTCCAGATCGACCGACAACCGATGGCGGACATTGACCTGCTTCAGAAAATCACCAGCGCGGCCGGCCTGAGCCGGTATGGCCAGATCGCCGCACAGCTCCAGGCGCGCATTGTTGCCGGCGACTGGCCGCCGGGCGAGGCGATACCCGCCGAAGGCACACTGGCGAAAGAATTCGGCATCGCGCTGGGGACGATCCGGCAGGCGATCGCCGTGCTGGTGCAGGAAGGGCTGCTGGAACGCGTGCAGGGCCGGGGTACCTTTGTGCGCAAAGGGCTGACCGGTGCCAGCCTGATGCGTTTCTTCCGCTTCGGCGGCGCTGACGGCGCAACCACGGTGCCGCGCTCGGAAATCCTGTCGTGCCGCGCCGTGCGCCTGGACAAGGCCATGGCGCAGCGCTTCGAACTGCCATCCGGAGCGTGCGGCCTGGCGATCACGCGGCGCCGCTGGCTGGATGACAAGCCGCGCCTGCTGGAATCGATCTGGCTGCCGCTGCCGCGTTGCGAAGCGCTGCAGCAGTTGCCGGTATGGGAATGGGGCGACCTGCTGTATCCGCTGCTTGGCAGCCAGTGCGGCATCACCGTGCACCGCGCGGTCGACGAGGTCACGTTCCGCACGCTGGCGCATGACGAGGCCGAATTGCTGGAACTGCCGGATGCGCACCCGTGCGCGGTGGTGACCCGGCATGCCTTCGACCTGCGCGGCACCTGCATCGAATACCGGCTGACCCGGGGCGATGCCTTCGCTTTTCGCTATACCGCGGACATCCGCTAGCCATCCGATACCCAATCCCCGATACCGATCCGCTTCCGAGGAGACCGTTTCATGCATTCCATCAAGGCGATGGCCGCGGCCATTGGCGCCGCCGCCATCCTGCCGCAACTGCTGCAACCTGCATCGGCGCAGGCAGCGGAGAGCGCGGCCACGTGGCCGTCGCGGCCCATCACGATCGTGGTCACGTATCCGCCGGGCGGTGGCGCCGACCTGATGGCACGGCTGATCGCGCCGGGCCTTGGCCGCGAACTCGGCCAGTCGGTGGTGGTGGAGAACCGCCCCGGCGCCGGCGGCCAGATCGGCGCTGCCTATGTCGCCAAGGCGGCGCCGGACGGCTACACGGTGATGGTCGATGCCTCTTCCTACGCCGTGAATCCCAGCCTCTACGCCAGGCTGCCTTACGATCCCGCCAGGGCGTTCAAGCCCGTCGGCGTGCTGGCGCGCTATCCCAACGTGCTGGTTGCCACGGCCAGCTTCCCGGCCGCCAAAGTCGGCGACGTGCTGGCGATGGCGAAGCAGAAGCCTGGTTCGGTGGCGTTCGCCTCATCCGGCAATGGCTCGGCGCAGCACCTGGCCGGCGTGCTGTTCGAACAGCGCGCGGGGGTGGACCTGCTGCACGTGCCGTACAAGGGCGGCGGCCCGGCCATGACCGACGTCATCGCCGGGCAGGTGCCGCTGTTCTTCGCCAACGTTGCATCCAGCCTGCAGCACATCAAGGCCGGCAAGCTCAAGCCGCTGGCGGTCACCAGCCACCAGCGCACCAGCGCGTTGCCGGGCGTGCCGACGATGCAGGAGGCCGGCGTGCCAGGCTACGAAGTCTATGAGTGGAATGCGGCCTTCCTGCCGGCGGCCACGCCCGATCCGATCGTCGCCAAATTTGCCGAGGCGTTGCAGAAGGTCATGCACAGCCCCGAGACGCGGCAGCGCGTGACCGAGCTGGGCGGCGAAGTGGTGGCCGCGCCGCCGGCACAGGCGCAGCAATTCATCGACGGGCAGGCCCGGCTGTGGGCCAAGGTCATCAAGGACGGCAACGTCAAGCCCGAATGAAATGGATCGCCGGCATCGCCTGCCGCGCCGCAATCACTACGACCGGATACTCACGGAGACCCGCATGACCCGCATCAACCCTACCCGCCGCCAGTTGCTGCAAGCGACCGCGGCACTCGGCGCCAGCGCCCTCTTTCCCACGCTCGCCCGCGCCCAGGCGTGGCCGTCCAAGCCGGTCCGGCTGGTGGTGCCGTTCGCGCCGGGCGGCAGCTCGGAGATCGTCGCGCGCTCCACCGCGGCGGAACTGACCAAGCTGCTGGGCGTGTCGGTATTCGTGGAAAACAAGCCGGGCGCCGCCGGCAATATCGCCATGGGCGAAGTGGCGCGCGCAGATGACAACCATACGCTGATCCTCGGCCACATCGGCACGCTGGCGGTGAACCCGTTCATCTTCCCCAAGCTGCCGTACGACCCGGTCAAGGACTTCCGTCCGATCTCGCTGCTGTCCAAGGTGCCGAGCCTGTACGTGGTGCATCCCGACGTGCCGGCGAAGAACCTGAAGGAATTCGTGGCGCTGGCCAAGAGCAAGCCGGGCAAGCTCAACTACGGCTCGGCCGGCAACGGCAGCGCCGGACACCTGGCGTTCGAGTACCTGAAGGCGGCGACCGGCACCTTCATCACGCACGTGCCCTACCGCGGCAGCGGCCCGCAGATCACCGACCTGCTTTCGGGGCGGCTGGAAGCGGCCGCAGTGGGCGCGCCGGCGATTCTGCAGTTCATCAAGACCGGCAAGGTGCGCTGCATCGCCACCGGCACCACGCAGCGCATTCCGCAGCTGCCGGATGTGCCGACCGTGGCCGAGCAAGGCTATCCCGGCTTCGAAATGACGCAGTGGTATGGATTGCTTGCGCCCGCGACGCTGCCGCAGGCGGCCGCGGACAAGCTGGCGGATGCGACCATCAAGGCGGTCAGGAGCCAGAGCTCGGTCGAGCGGCTGAGCGCGGATGCGGCCATCGTGGTGGGCAATACGCCGGCGGAGTTTGCGCGGTTTATCGCGCAGGAGCAGCAGCGCTGGAAGCCGATCATCGCGCGGGCGCAGATCAAGCCGGATTGAGCCGCTTTGCCGTGATCAACCAACTGCGTGCTCCCTCTCCCGCTTGCGGGAGAGGGTTGGGGTGAGGGCTGGGAGTGTCGACGGAGTGATGCGGTGCCGTGCTTGGCGCAGGCCGGCCCTCTCCCCCTGCCCCTCTGCCGCCAGCGGGAGAGGGGAGCAAGCCGCGCGCCTGTTGACAGGGTGTCACCCTGTCGCCCGCCATCACTCGATCGTCACCTTCCCGTCCTTCACCAGCTTCGCGAACTTCACCGTCTCGTCCTGGATGCGGCGCGCGAATTCCTTCTGCGTGCTGATCATCGGCTCGGCGCCGATGGCCTGCATGCGCTGCTGGAAATCCGGCGATTTCACGATCCTGACGATCTCGGCGTTGAGGCGTGTCAGGACCGGTTCCGGCGTGGCGACCGGCGCCATCACGCCGAACCACGTGCCGATGTCGAAGCCCTTCAGGCCGGCTTCTTCCAGCGTAGGCACGTCCGGCAGCACGGTCGAGCGCTTTGCCGTGGTCACCGCCAGCGCGCGCAGCTTGCCCGACTTGATGTGCTGCAGCACCGGCGTCAGCGTGTCGAACGACATGGTCACCTGCCCGCCCAGCAGGTCGGTGGTCAGCGGACCACTGCCCTTGTAAGGCACGTGCAGCAGCGGCGCGCCGGTGGCAGCCTGGAACTGCGTGCCGATCAGGTGCTGCGCGGTGCCGTTGCCGTTGGAGCCGTAGGCGAACTCGGGCGAGGCGCGCCTGGCCAGCGCCACCAGTTCGCTGACATTCTTTGCCGGCGTCTTGGCGGCGTTGATCACCAGCACATTGGGCACCATCGCCACCGGGGCCACCGGCGCGAGGTCTTTCTCGAAGCTGTAGGGCAGCTTCTTGTACACGCTGGTGGCGATGGTATGGTGCACCGCGCCCATCAGCAGCGTGTAGCCGTCCGGCTTGCTCTTGGCGACATAGTCGGCGCCAACCGTGGCGCCCGCGCCGGGACGGTTCTCGACGATCACCGGCTGGCCGAGGCTTTTGGAAAGCTGGTCGCCCAGCGCGCGCGCCAGCACGTCGGTGGTGCCGCCCGAAGGGAACGGCACCACCAGCGTGATTGGCTTGGCCGGCCAGGCTTGCGCCATGGCAGCACCGCTGAGTGCGAGGCCGGCGGCGGCCAGTGTCAATGCCGATACGCGGCGCAGAAAGTCAGTTGCATCCATGTCTTGTCTCCTGTCTGATGGATTGTCAGCAAGCCTTCATGGCTTGTCTGTCGGTTGCCGCTTCGGCCACTAACGCAGCTGTCGCAGCGCGCTGCTGCCGGCGAAGGCCGCGGCGCAGCCCAGCTCCGCTTCGATGCAAAGCAGCCGGTTGTACTTGGCCACCCGGTCGGAACGGCTGAGCGAGCCGGTCTTGATCTGCGTGGCCGCGGTGCATACGCTCAGGTCGGCGATAGTGGTGTCCTCGGTCTCGCCGGAGCGGTGCGATATCACCGACGCATAGCCGGCACGCTCGGCCGCGTCGATGGCCTGCAGCGTCTCGGTCAGCGTGCCGATCTGGTTGGGCTTGATCAGGATCGCGTTGGCGACGCCCTGCGCGATGCCTTCGGTCAGGATCGCGGCATTGGTGACGAACAGGTCGTCGCCCACCAGCTGCACCTGCGCGCCCAGTTTCGCCGTCAGCAGGCGCCAGCCCTGCCAGTCGTGCTCGGCCATGCCGTCTTCGATGGTGACGATGGGGTACTGGCGCACCCAGCTGGCCAGCAGGTCGACAAAGCCCTCGGCGTCATAGCTGCGGCCTTCCGACGCCAGCACATAGCGGCCGTCGGCATGGAACTCCGAGCTGGCCACGTCCAGGCCCAGGGCAATATCGCGGCCGGCCCGCAAGCCAGCGGCCTCCACCGCCTGCAGGATCATCTCCAGCGCATGCTCGTTCGAGGCCAGGTCCGGGGCAAAGCCACCCTCGTCGCCGACCGCGGTGGAGAAGCCGCGCTCGCGCAGCACCCCCTTGAGCGTATGGAACACCTCGGCACCCCAGCGCAGCGCTTCGGAAAAGCTGGGCGCGCCCACGGGCAGGATCATGAACTCCTGCATGTCGACGCTGTTGTCGGCATGCGCACCGCCGTTGATGATGTTCATCATCGGCAAGGGCAGGCGCGTCTCGGCTCGCTCCGCCCCAAGCGAGCGGTACAGCGGCACGCCCGCCGATGCCGCAGCCGCCCGCGCTGTGGCGAGCGAAACCGCGAGCAACGCATTGGCGCCCAGGCGCGACTTGTCGGCGGTGCCGTCCAGCCGGATCAGGCACGCATCCACCTCGGCCTGCTCCGCTGCCTGCATGCCGGTGAGCGTGCGGGCGATATCGACGTTGATATGCTGCACGGCCTTGCGCACGCCCTTGCCGAGATAGCGGCGCGGATCGCCGTCGCGCAACTCCAGCGCCTCGCGAGAACCGGTGGAGGCGCCCGACGGCGCTGCCGCGAACCCTCGCGCGCCGTCGGCCAGCAGCACGCGCGCGGCCACGGTGGGATTGCCGCGCGAGTCGAGGATCTCGTAGCCGAGGATTTCCTTGATGACAGCCATCTCGTTCCCCTTACTGGACCTGCGCGATGCGCAGCAGGTTGGTGGTGCCCGCGACGGTAAAAGGCAGCCCCGCCGAGATCACGATCGACTGGCCCGCCGCGCCGAACTGCTCCCTGAGCACAGTGCGGCTGGCCACTTCGGTCATCTCCACCACGTCGACCACTTCATGGCAGAGCACCGCGTGCACGCCCCACGCCAGCGCCAGCCGGCGCGCGGTGGCAAGCCGTGGCGTCATGCCGAGGATCGGCACCTCGGGCCGTTCGCGCGCCATGCGCAGCGCGGAATAGCCGGAGCTGGTATAGGCCACCGCCGCCGGCGCGCCCAGCAGGCTGGCCACGTGCCGCACCGCGTAGCCGATCGCGTCGGCAGCGTCGGCGCGCGGCGCCGAATGCGAGGCCTGGATGGCTTCGTGGTAGTGCGGGTCGGATTCGGTGCGGGTGATGATGCTGTCCATCATCTTCACCGCTTCCACCGGATAGCGGCCCGACGCCGATTCCGCCGACAGCATCACCGCATCGGCGCCGTCATAGATGGCGGTGGCAACGTCGGAGGCCTCGGCACGCGTCGGCACCGGCGCGGCCACCATGGATTCCAGCATCTGCGTGGCCACGATCACCGGCTTGCCGGCCTTCCGGCACGCGCGCACGATGCGCTTCTGCAGCGACGGCACCTGCTCGGCGGGCATCTCCACGCCGAGGTCGCCGCGCGCCACCATGACCGCGTCAGACGCCTCGACGATCGCCTCCAGGCTCTGGATCGCGGCCGGCTTCTCCAGCTTGGCGACGATGCCGGCGCGGCCATCGACGATCTGGCGAATCTCCTCGACATCCTCGGCGCGCTGCACGAACGACAGCGCCACCCAGTCCACGCCCAGCGACAGCCCGAAATCCAGGTCGGCGCGGTCCTTTTCAGTCATGGCCGACAGCGGCAGCACCACGCCGGGGACATTGACGCCCTTGCGGTCCGACAGCGTGCCGCCGTTGACGACGATGGTCTCTGCATAGTCAGGACCGCAGCGCTCCACGCGCAGCCGCACCCGGCCGTCGTCGACCAGCAGTTCGGCGCCGGGCTGCAACGCGGCGAAGATTTCCGGATGCGGCAGGCTCACGCGCTGCGCGCTGCCCGGCACGGCCGCATCCAGGTCGAGCCGGAATGTTGCCTGTGCCGCCACCTGCACCGGGCCATCGGCGAACGTGCCGATGCGCAGCTTGGGACCCTGCAGGTCGAGCAGCACGCCGATCGGGCGGCCGCGCTGCTGTTCGACCGCGCGGATGGCGTGCAGGCGCTGCTTGTGGTCTTCATGCGAGCCATGGCTGAAGTTGAGCCGGAACACATCGGCTCCCGCATCGAACAACTGTCCGATGGTGGCCGGGTCCGAACTGGCGGGCCCGAGCGTGGCCACGATCTTTGCGTTGCGAAGGCGTCTCATGTATTGGCTCCGGAAGCGCGCGTCAGCACGATCGCGCGAAAGTCATTGACGTTGGTCAGCGTGGGGCCGGTCACGACCGCGTCCCCCAGCGCCTCGAAGAATCCATGGCCGTCGTTGGCGGCCAGCGCGTCCTGCGGGTTCAGGCCGGCGCGCCATGCGCGTTCCAGCGTGTCGGGGCCGATCACCGCGCCGGCGATCTCTTCCTGCCCGTCGACGCCGTCGGTGTCGCCGGCGATGGCATGGACACCGGCCTCGCTCCGCAGGGCCAGCGCCAGCGACAGCAGGAACTCGACATTGCGTCCGCCGCGGCCGCTGCCGCGCACGGTGACGGTGGTCTCGCCACCGGACAGCAGCACGCACGGCGCGGCAAAGGGCTGGCCTTGCCTGGACGCTGCCAGCGCGATGCCGCCCAGCACCTTGCCGACCTCGCGGGCCTCGCCCTCGATGGCGTCGCCGAGCACGTGCACCGCGTAGCCGGCGTCGCGGCCCACTTGCGCCGCGGCCTGCAGTGCCAGCCGCGGCGTGGCGATCCACTCGGTGCGGATGCGCGGCAGGCGCGGGTCGCCGGGCTTGAGCGTCTCGGCCGCGCCGGACCGCAGCGCGGCCAGCACATGGCCCGGCAGATCGATGGCGTAGCGTCTGACGATCGCCAGCGCATCGGCGCACGTGGTCGGGTCGGGCACGGTCGGACCGGACGCGACGTCGATGGGATCATCGCCCGGCACGTCGGAAATCAGCAGGTTCAGCACCTGCGCGGGATGGCAGGCGGCGGCCAGCCTGCCGCCCTTGATCGCGGAAAGATGCCGGCGCACGCAGTTCATCTCGGAGATGGTCGCGCCCGACTTGAGCAGCGCGCGGTTCACCTGCTGCTTGTCATCCAGCGTGATGCCGGCCAGCGGCAGCGGCAGCAGCGACGAGCCGCCGCCGGAGATCAGGCAGATCACGAGGTCGTCCTCGCTGAGGCCGGACACCAGCTCCAGCATGCGGCGCGAGGCGGACAGCCCGGCATCGTCCGGCACCGGGTGCGCGGCTTCGACGATCTCGATGCGCGAGCAAGGCACCGCGTAGCCGTAGCGCGTCACCACCAGCCCTTGCAGCGGGCCTCGCCACGCCGCTTCCAGCGCCGCGGCCATGGCCGCCGAGGCCTTGCCGGCACCGATGACGATGGTGCGGCCGCGCGGCGGTGCGGGCAGGTAGCGCGCCAGCGTGCGGGCCGGCTGCGCGGCGGCGATGGCCGCGTCGAACATGCGCCGCAGCAGCACGTTGGGGTCGATCGTTGGCATGGTCACGGCGCGCCCCTCAATGCGTCAGCGAAGCATTCGTGACGACAGCGCCGCCAACGCGCGCCGGTCGCGTGCTGTCCGGCGCCGCCTCCGTGGCGGTGTCCGTCCCGGCCTCGCCATCGAGCTTGCCGTCCAGCGCATCCGCCAGTTGCTGCCGGTCGACCGCGCCGACCCAGCGGGCGATGGCGAGCGTGCCGACCGCATTGCCGATGGTATTGGTGATGGCGCGCGCCTCCGACATGAAGCGGTCCACGCCGAGCAGCAGCACCATGCCGGCCACCGGGATCTTGCCCATCGAGGCCAGCGTCGCCGCCAGCGTGATAAAGCCCGATCCGGTCACCCCCGCCGAGCCCTTGGAGGTCAGCAGCAGCACGCCCAGCACCACCAGCTGGTCGGTCATGGTCAGCGGCGTGTTGGTCGCCTGCGCCACGAAGATTGCGGCCATGGTGTAGTAGATGCACTGGCCGTCGGGG
Source organism: Cupriavidus consociatus (assembly GCF_017814975.1). Lineage (GTDB taxonomy): Bacteria > Pseudomonadota > Gammaproteobacteria > Burkholderiales > Burkholderiaceae > Cupriavidus > Cupriavidus consociatus. The sequence continues at coordinate 233,421 of NZ_JAGIQA010000009.1, read as the reverse complement.
TTGAAGGTCAGCCCGGACGGCACCACCAGGCCCACCACGGGCTTGGACACGCCGGCGTTCTCCAGCTTGCGCATCAGCTGCGGCACCACCGATTCGGACGAGCTGGTGCCGAGCACCGTGAACAGCTCGTCGCGGATGTACTTGAGGAACTTCCACAGGCTGAAGCCCGAGAGTTTGGCCACCCCGCCCAGCACGATCACCACGAACAGGAAGCACGTGATGTACATGGTGCCCATCAGCTTGCCCAGCGACACCACCGAGCCCAGCCCGTACTTGCCCACGGTAAAGGCCATCGCTCCGAACGCGGCGATCGGCGCCAGGCGCATGATCATGCCGACCACGGTAAAGATGCCGTGCGTAAAGGAATCCAGGAAATCCACCACCGGCCTGGCGCGCGCGCCGATATGCGACAGCGCGATGCCGAACAGCGTGGCGAACACCAGGATCTGCAGGATGTCGTTCCTGGCGAGCGCATCGACGATGCTGCTCGGCACCAGGTTCATCAGGAAATCAACGAACGTGTGCGGCTTCTCGGCGGCATGCGTGTATGTAGCGATGGCCTTGGTGTCGAGATGCGCGGGATCGACGTTCATGCCCTGCCCCGGCTGGACCAGGTTGACAACCACCAGGCCGAGGGCCAGCGCAAAGGTCGAGAGCACTTCAAAGTAGACCAGGGCCCGCACGCCGACGCGTCCGAGCTCCTTCATGTTCTCCATGCGCGCGATGCCGAGCACCACGGTCGCAAAGATGATCGGCGCGAACACCATCTTGATGAGCTTGATGAACACGTCGCCAAGCGGCTTGAGGTCGCTGCCGATGTCGGGCGCCCATACGCCGAGCGCAATGCCGGCGCTGACGCCCAGCAATACCTGGACGTAGAGCTTGCCTAGGAGCTTGTGAACCATGGCTGTCTCCTGCTGATTCGGTGTTTCGTAAGGCAAAGCGCTCCCGGCGCAGCTCTGGATGGCTGCTTGTAACGGAAGGCGATGTGGTGGCTGTACCCGCGGGTGGTTTGCTCCCCTCTCCCGCTAGCGGGAGAGGGGCCGGGGGTGAGGGGGCGGGCGCTGGCAGTACCGAAGCGTTTCACTCCGTTGAAGCTCCAGCCCTCTCCCCCAACCCCTCTCCCGCGCGCGGGAGAGGGAAGCGTTCACTACTGCTTGCAGCTAGCGGCTGACGCGCTGGTGCTTGAACGCTGCGTGCTTGCTCAGGCTGCCTTGGCCTGCTTGCCGGAGAGCAGTTCGCACACGGCTTGCGTCACCTGCGCGGTGGTAGCCGTGCCACCCAGGTCGCCGGTATGCAGCGCCGGGTTGGCGGTAACCGCCTCGACCGCCTGCATCACGCGCTGCGCCGCGGCGTGCTCGCACAGGTGCTCCAGCAGCATGACCACCGACCAGAACGTGCCGACCGGATTGGCCAGGCCCTTGCCCATGATGTCGAAGGCCGAACCGTGGATCGGCTCGAACATCGACGGGTAGCGGCGTTCCGGGTCGATATTGCCGGTCGGGGCGATGCCCAGGCTGCCGGCCAGCGCCGCGGCCAGGTCGCTCAGGATGTCGGCGTGCAGGTTGGTGGCGACGATGGTGTCGAGCGACTTCGGGCGGTTGACCATGCGCGCGGTGGCGGCATCGACCAGTTCCTTGTCCCAGGTAACGTCCGGGAAATCCTTAGCCACCTGCACCGCGACCTCGTCCCACATCACCATGGCATGGCGCTGCGCGTTGGACTTGGTGATCACCGTCAGCTGCTTGCGCGGACGCGATTGCGCCAGCTTGAAGGCGAAGCGCAGGATGCGCTCGACGCCGACGCGGGTCATCATGCTGACATCGGTGGCGGCCTCGATCGGATGGCCCTGATGCACGCGGCCGCCCACGCCCGAGTACTCGCCTTCCGAGTTCTCGCGCACGATCACCCAGTTCAGGTCTTCCGGCGCGCAGCGCTTGAGCGGCGCGTCGATGCCCGGCAGGATGCGGGTCGGGCGCACGTTGGCGTACTGGTCGAAGCCCTGGCAGATCTTCAGGCGCAGGCCCCACAGCGTGATGTGGTCGGGGATATGCGGATCGCCGGCCGAGCCGAACAGGATCGCATCCTTGTCGCGCAGCGCGTCCAGGCCGTCGGCGGGCATCATCACGCCGTGCTGGCGGTAGTAGTCGCCGCCCCAGTCGAAGTCTTCGAACTCGAAGCGGAAATCGGCGCCGGCGGCGGCCAGCGCTTCCATCACCTGGCGGCCCGCCGGTACCACTTCCTTGCCGATGCCGTCGCCGGGGATGGTCGCGATGCGGTAGGTCTTCATCTCTTGTCTCCTGGTCAGAATCCGTGTGAATCCGTGTGTTTGCGCGATTGCGTGGAACGGATTCTGGGCCGTGGACAAGGTTTTGGATCGCTTGTAGAGTTAAACCATTCTTAACTTGAGATTAAAGCTGGCATGGCATCGTCCGCAGGTATCCAGCCGTCGGAACTGTGCTTTTTCACGTCGGTGGCCACCGCCGGCAGCCTGAGCGCGGCCGCGCGCGACCTTGGCATCACAACCGCAGCGGTCAGCAAGCGGCTGGCGCAGATGGAGGCGCGTATCGGCATGCCGCTGGTGACGCGCACCACCCGGCGCATGAGCCTGACGCCCGAGGGCGAGGTCTATCTGGAGCACGCGCGGCGCATCCTGAGCGAGATCGAAGACCTGGACCAGCTGCTGACTCGTTCCAAGGGCAGGCCGAGCGGCCTGCTGCGCGTCAATGCCACGCTGGGGTTCGGCCGCATGCACGTGGCGCCGGTGATTTCCGAGTACGTCGCGGCCTATCCGGAAGTCGACGTGCAACTGCAGCTGTCGGCGGACCCGCCGCCGCTGAACGAAGACGCATTCGACGTCTGCATCCGCTTCGGCCAGCCGCCCGATGCGCGCATCGTGGCGCGCAAGCTGGCTCCCAACCGGCGCTTGCTTTGCGCCTCGCCCAAGTACCTGCGCGACCACGGCATTCCCAACACGCCGGCCGACCTGCGCCGCCACAACTGCATCGGCATCCGGCAAGGCAGCGACGCCTACGGCGTATGGCGCCTGACCGCGGGCAAGGGCGCCAAGGCGCGTACCGAGACCGTGCGCGTGCGCGGCAACCTGACCACCAACGACGGCGAGATCGCGGTCAACTGGGCGCTGGAGGGCCACGGCATCCTGATGCGCGCCGAATGGGATATCGAACGATTCCTGCGCAGCGGACGGCTGGTGCAGGTGCTGCCGCAGTACGCCACGCCGGAGGCCGACATCTACGCGGTCTACCACCAGCGGCATCAGCTGTCGTCGCGGATCCGGCTGTTCGTCGAGTTCATGGCGGCCAAGTTCAGCGAGTTCGGCGAGCCGGCGAACGTGCCGGCATGACTGTCGCTGCATGCAGCATTTACAACCCGGCGCGGCCTGGTGTGCCGAAATCAAGGGTTGCATGGATGGTGCGTTTCCTGCATGGCGCTGTTCTCCCACGTCTGCTATCCAAACCGACAGGAGGCCACCATGAGCATCTTCAAGGACATCCTCAACAAGCTGCTGGGACGAGCCAAGCCGGCTGCCACGACGGGCACGGCGCCTGCCGGAGGCACGCCGACCTCCGCGGGTGCGGCCCCACCACCGTCGGGTGCGTCACCCACTGCCACGGGCGGCACCGCACCCGCGGCCAGCGCTGGCCAGGCGACGGCCAAACCCGCGCCGCTGTCCGGCGTCGACGTCGAATCGATCATGGACAACCTGGTCAGGGAGAGCGGGCAGACGCTGAACTGGCGTACGTCCATCGTCGACGCGATGAAGGCGCTGGGCATCGACAGCAGCCTCGAGCATCGCAAGGAACTGGCGCGCGAGCTGCACTACAGCGGCGACATGAACGATTCCGCGGGCATGAATATCTGGCTGCACAAGCGCCTGATGCAGGAGCTTGCAGCCAACGGCGGCAAGCTGCCGGCGGATTTGTCGTAAACGGCAGGCGGCTGCCCTGGGGCTGGGCCTAGGCTGGCCTTAGGCTGCCCTAGCCGCCGATGCCGGCCCAGCGCAGGTGCATGTCCCAGTCGGCGTCGCTGATCACGCCGGACACGCCCTGCCGCTGGCCGTCGGCACGATAGAAATACGTGCGCGGCATCTCGCCCATCCAGTCGGGATCGACCGCGTAGCGCAGCCGCTCCTGCGGCTCGTTGCCGAACATCCATGCATTGCGCGTCAGGTTGACGCGCCTGAGCAGCTGCTGCACCTGCGGCAGCGCATCGGCCCGGTCCATGGCCAGCGTGACCACGCGCAGGCCGCGATGCCTGGCCTGCAGCTTGCCGATGGCTTCGAAATTGCGCTTGCAGTAGACGCAGTCGAGCGACCACACCACCAGCACGAAGGGCTTGCCCTGCTGGCTGGCGCCGAGTTGCGCGGCACTGGCGGATTCGAAGACCGATACGCGTTCGGCCGCATGCGCCATGCCGGCGACGCCGAGCGCGATGGCGGCGCCCGCCAGCGTGGCGACGAGTTTGCGACGTAACTTCATAAGCCCGGTCATGCGCCCTCCTGCGCCAGCGGGAAGACCTGGAAGCCTTCGGCCTCGGTGCGCCACAGCACGTAGGCACGGCCGCCGTGCTGCAGCAGGCGTGGCTGGTCCGAATCGCGCGAGGTGCCGGCGACCTGGCGCGTCTGCCAGGTCTTGCCACCGTCCTGCGACAGCATCGCCGACAGCCGCGTCTGCTGGCCGTCGAACGATTTCCACGCCACCACGATGCGATTGTCGTCGAGCGCGACGATATCGGCATGCTGCGCGCGCGGGTCGTCCAGCGGACGCTGCGCCTGCAGCTTGCCGTCCCGGAAGCGGCCCACCGATACCGTGGGCTTGCCTGCCTTCACGTTGAACCAGACCATGTGCAGCGTGCCGTCGGGCGTCACCGCGGCGCCCGGCCCGTGGTGCGGGCAGGCGTCGATGCGCCAGTCGTCGAAGGTAGCGCGCTGCATCGGCGCGGGCGTGCCGTCGGCGCCGAGCAGTGCCACCGCGTGGTCGCGCGCATTGGGCGGGAACACGTGGCGCCACAGCGCCAGCATCTTGCCGTCCGGCGTCGGCGCGAGCGCGATGCGGCAGCATTCGCATGACTGGTCGGCGATCTTGTAGTCGCCCTGGAAGCTCTTGCCGTGGTCGGCCGACACCGCGTAGTAGATCGCCGCCCCGGCATAGGGCTGCTTGCGTGCCTCGGCGGCGACCACATCGCGCTTGTCGATCCAGCTGACGAAGACGCGGCCGGCCGGGTCCACCGCGATCGCGTCGAAGCGGTGCGCGATCTGGTCGCGGTTGGCATGCACCGTCACGGGTGCGGCAAAGGTCTTGCCGCCGTCGGTGGAGCGCGCGAAGCGGATAAAGCCGGTATAGGGCTTGGGCAGCGGCTGGGTCCAGGTTATGTAGATTTCGCCGTCGCGACCCGCCGCCACCTTGGGGCGGCTGTCGTGGTCTGCCGCCACCGGCTCGGGCACGCGGTTGACGTGCTGCACCGGCCCGAAGCTGCGGCCCTGGTCGGTCGACGCGCGTACCGCCACGTGCTGGCCATCCTGGTAGGCAATCCACAGCCGGCCATCGCGATCGAAGGCGGCGCCGGTGCCGAGTTCGCTCATCGCCTTTGGCGCCGGGCCTTGCGCACCATGGCCGGCATGGCTGCCATGGCCGCCATGAGACTGCGCCATCGCGGCGAACGCCGTGCAGGCGATCACACCGGCGGCAAGGAATCGGAAGCTGCGGCGCGCGCGCTGCATGGTCAGGGTCGGGCTGGTCACTGCACTCAGAAGGAAAGCTTGGCCTCGGCGTAGAACGTCCGGCCCGGGTATGGGTGGTAGACGAAGTAACGCTGGTCGGTCAGGTTGTCGATGCCAAGCCCGAGGCGCACGTTTCTGGCGGGCTTGTAGGTCACCTTGACGTCGAAGGTCAGGAAACTGCTGGTGCCGCCGAAGGTGTCGGGATTGACGTCGCTGTTGTCGAGCGTATTGTACTGCCGCCCCGACCAGGTCATCGCCAGCGTGCCGGCCCATGCCGGCGTGAAGCGGTAGGTGCCAACGAAGTTCGCGCGCCACTGCGGGATGCGATAGAAATACTTGCCCACCGATGCCGGGTTGTTGGCGTTCTCCAGCGTCTTGGAGTGGTTGTACGCGCCGCTGGCCGACAGGTCGAAGCCGCTGAACAGCACGTCGCGCCCGTCGTAGGCCAGCTCGATGCCGCGGGTGCGCACGCGGTCGACGTTCTGGAAGCTGGTGACGGTGGGGAACACCGTGGTGTTGGTCTGGCTGACCAGCGCATCGCGGATGTCGTCCTCATACACCGACACGCGGAAGTACGAACGGTCGACCGTGCGCTCGAAGGTCAGGTCCTTCGAGAACGAGCGTTCCGGCTTCAGGTTGGGATCGTTGTTGATCAGCGAGGTGCCGGTGATGCGGCCCTGGAACAGCTCGGCGACGGTCGGATAGCGATAGGCCTGGCCGAGCGACAGCCGGCCCAGCCAGTCCTGCCCGATGGCCTTTTCCAGCGCCAGCTTGGGAGACCAGTTGGACTCGCTGCGCACCGGGTAGGCGATGTCAACGCCCGGCTGGCTGCGGCTGCCGTCATAGGCGCGCCAGTGCTCCCAGCGCACGCCCGGAATCAGCTTCCAGTCGTCGGCGAAATACCACGCGTCCTGCGCGTACAGCGCCTGTGTCTCGGTCTTGCCGGCAAAGGCGTTGTTGAACGCGGAGATGGTAGCGGCCTGCCAGTCCGAGGTGTTGTAGGTGGTGTTGCTGAGCCGGTAGTTGTCGTAGTGGTAGCCGAAGGTGACCCAGTGGCCGCCCTTGAGCAGCTGCGGGCGGTAATCGGCTTTCAGGTCGAGCGTGCGCCAGCCGGTGCCGTCGCCATAGGTCACCGTGCCCGGGCCATTGCCCGCGGTGCTGGCGGTGCGGCTGATGTCCTTGCTGACATCGAACAGCGATGCCACGCCGGAGAAGTTCCACCCCGTCTCGTTGCGCGTGCGCAGCGACAGGCCGTAGAGCCAGCGCGCGTCTTCGCCGTTGCTCGGCGCGAACGCGTTGGCGGGGATCACGTAGCGGAAGCCGCCGATATTGACCGGTCCACTCGACACCACATTGACGTCGGCATCGCGCAGGTAACTGCCGGTGGCGCTGGAGCGGTCCTGCTGCCAGTAGGCGGCGGTGAACTGCGCCTGCAGCGTATTGGTGATGTCGTAGCCGAGCTTGAGCTTGAGCTGGTCCTGCACGGTGTGCGTGACGCCCTCGCTGTTGACGCCCATCACGGTGCGGTCGGCGCCGGTCTGATCCTGGTCGAAGTAGGCGCCGGTCACGGGCTTGTCGGCCGAGGTCGCCCGCACGCTGGAGCGCGCCGCGGTGTAGAAGCTCAGCGGCTGGCTTTTGCTGTCCTGCCGGTCGACGCTGACCAGCCAAGAGAACGGCCCGACGCGGTCGCCCACGTAGGCGTTGGCGTGCACGCCGTTGAAATTGTCGTGCGTGCCGTACAGGTTGAAGCGCTGCGTGAACAGTTGCACGCTGGCATCGCCCTCGAACTTCTCCGGCGTGCGCGTGCTGATCAGCACGGTCGCCCCCAGCGAATTGCCGGGATACAGCGCCGAATACGGGCCATACAGCACGTCGACACGCTCGATCTCGGCGGCGTTGACCAGCGACCAGCGCGGCGGGAAGGTGAAATCGGAGCCCAGCAGGTTGGACAGCAGCAGGCCGTCGGCATAGACCAGCCCGCGCGCCGACTGGCGCGAGCTGGTGCTGCGCACCGAGATGATCGAGTTCATATCGCCGATGAAGCGCTTGCGCACGGCGAGGTTGGGCGCGTACTTGAGCGCGTCCTCGGTGTTGACCACGTTGAAATCCGCCATGCGCGCGGCGCTGATGCCGTAGGCGGGCGATGGCGTATTGGGCGGCATGGCGGGCGTTTCGCCGCGCTCAGTCTTGGCAGAGACCACGACTTCCTGCAGGGGTTGCGGCGCGCTGACGGGCTCGTCCGCCTGCGCGCCGGCGATGCCGGGGCCTATCAGCGCGGCCGAAGCGGCCAGCGCGATCCGATTTCTTCTCACTGGGAAATACCTTTTCTGTTCTTCTGGCTCGCCCGACCGGTGCGCCGTATCCGGCACGGCGCACTTCCTCCGCGTAGCGAGTGCTGACATTCTAGGTGGCGGGGCGGTTTGACGCAGTGCGACATAGCGCCGCGTGCCGGCGCGGAAGCAACGCAGCTCCATGCGAGTGCCTCAAGCTCCATCCACGTTTACCCGCATATCCACATGCGGGCTTTCTCTCTAGATTTCCCCGGATTGGCTTACACGCCAACGTGATGCTGGGAGAGACTGATCCGGCGGCAGCCGCCGCGGACAGCGCCGAAGGAGCAACCGCCCCGGAAACTCTCAGGCAAAAGGACCGGCATCACGCGTCACAGCACTCTGAAGAATGCCGCCATCGTCAGCCGGCATACCGAAGGAGCAAGCGGCCCTCGCCACCCGTACCACGAGGCGACTGTCGTGAATCTCTCAGGTCAGGAACAGAGGGGGCGTCCGCCACGCATGTCGCGTGCGGGCTCCCACCCGACGTTTCTGGACTGCCAGATCATGAAGACAATCGCCGTCATCGGCGGTGGCATCACCGGTGTCACCACGGCCTACGCGCTCGCCCGGCGCGGATTCTCCGTCACCCTGTTCGAGCGTCACCGCTACGCCGCGATGGAAACCTCGTTCGCCAATGGCGGGCAGCTTTCCGCCTCGAACGCCGAGGTCTGGACGCACTGGTCCACCATCCTCAAGGGCCTGAAGTGGATGCTGCGCAGCGATGCGCCGCTGCTGCTCAACCCGCGCCCGAGCTGGCACAAGCTGAGCTGGTTCGCCGAATTCATCGCCTCGATCCCGCACTACCGCCGCAACACCATCGAGACCGCGCGCCTGGCCATCGCGGCGCGCGAGCACCTGTTCGCGTGGGCCGCGCAGGAAGGCATCGACTTCGACCACAAGCGCGAAGGCATCCTGCACATCTACCGCGACAAGGCGTGCTTCGAGCATGCGGGCCGGGTCTCGGCGCTGCTGGCGCAGGGCGGGCTGGAGCGCCGCGCGGTAACGCCGGCGGAAATGCGCGCGATCGAGCCGACGCTGGCCGGTACGTACTACGGCGGCTATTTCACCGAAAGCGATTCGACCGGCGACATCCACAAGTTCACCAGCGGCCTGGCTGCCGCCATCGAGCGCATGGGCGTGCGCTGCCGCTACGGCGAAGACGTGCGCAACGTCACCACCGACGGCCGCAGCGCCAGCGTCACGGTGCAGGAAGGCGCGCAACGCACCACCTCGACCTTCGACGGCGCGGTGATCTGCGCCGGCACCGCCAGCCGCGCGCTGGCCGCCGGGCTGGGCGACCGTGTCAACATCTATCCGGTCAAGGGCTATTCCATCACCGTCAACCTGAACGACGCCGCCAGCCGCGCCGCGGCGCCGATCGTCAGCCTGCTCGACGACGAAACCAAGCTGGTCACCAGCCGCCTCGGCGACGACCGTTTCCGCGTTGCCGGCACCGCGGAGTTCAACGGCTTCAACCGCGACATCCGCGCCGACCGCATCCGGCCGCTGGTGGAATGGGTGCAGCAGTGCTTTCCGGGCGTGAGCACGCGCAGCGTGGTGCCGTGGGCGGGGCTGCGGCCGATGCTGCCCGACATGCTGCCGCGCGTTGGCCGCGGGCGGGCGCGCTGCATCTTCTACAACACCGGGCATGGACACCTGGGATGGACGCTGTCGGCGGTGACGGCGGATATGGTGGCCGGGGTGGTGGAACAGGCGCTGGAAGCGCAGAAGTTGGTGGTGCCAGGTGGGATGGTGCTAGGGAAGGCCTGAGCGGCTGGCTGCGAATGCAGGGAGACGACAGCGGGATTTCAAACCAGAACTACCGCCCATTGTGAACGCACCCCTCTCCCGCGAAGTGGGAGAGGGGTGGGGGTGAGGGCCGGAGCATCAACGAAGTGAAGGGCGTCGCCATGCCAGCGCCTGCCCTCACCCCCGGCCCTTCTCCCGCACGCGGGAGAGGGGAGCAAACCAGCGGCGCACGTTGCATGCGTCGTCTGGCATCACCTTCAAGCCGGCGCAAACACCGGCACCGGCGCCCCGTCCACGCTGGGCGCGAACTTGACCTTCACCTTCTGCCCGATGCGCACCTCATCGAGATCGCAATCGACGATATGGGTCATCATGGTCACGCCCTCGTCCAGCTTCACATAGGCAATGCAGAACGGCTGCGGGCCAGCCTTGCGCGTGACGCTGTACGAGTAGATGGTGCCGCGGCCGCTGGCGGTCTTCCAGACCGTATCGCCCATGCAAAACGGGCACAGCGTGCGCGGATACCAGTGCGTCTTGCCGCATGACTGGCAGTGCTTGACCAGCAGCCGGCCTTCGCGCGCGGCCTGCCAGAATTCGATATTGTCGGGCTGTTCGTCCGGGGCCTTGTAGGCCATGGAAGTGTGTGGGGTCGTCATGTCAGTTGCTCCGGCGATCGTTCATTATTCGCGCTCGAGGATCACGGTGGCGCTGCCGTGGCGCGAGCCCAGGTAGCCGCCGGTGCCTTGCGCCAGCGCCAGGTCGCAGTTCTTCACCTGCACCGCCGGATGCGCCTCGCCGCGCAGCTGGCGCACGGCCTCGATCACCTTGGTGATGCCGCCGCGGTTGGCCGGGTGGTTGTTGCACAGGCCGCCGCCATCGGTATTGAACGGCAGCTTGCCGACGCCGGAGATCAGGTTGCCGTCGGCCACGAACTTGCCGCCTTCGCCCTTCTTGCAGAAGCCCAGGTCTTCCAGCTGCATCAGCACGGTGATGGTGAAGCTGTCGTAGATCGAGGCGTACTTGATGTCGGCCGGGGTCACGCCCGCTTCCGCGAACGCGGCTGCGCCGGAGAACTTCGCGCCCGACCAGCTCAGGTCGACTTCGCCGCCCAGCTGGCCCTTGACGTACTCGCCGGCACCCACGATCTTCACCTTCGGACGCTTGAGCGTGGCCGCGATCTCGGGCCGCGCCACGATCAGCGCGCCGCCGCCGTCGGACACCACGCAGCAGTCGAGCTTGTGCAGCGGGTCGGCGATCAACGGCGAGTTCAGCACCTCTTCCACCGTGACCACGTTGCGCAGCATCGCATGCGGGTTGTGCTGCGCGTGGTGCGACGCGGCCACCTTGACCCATGCCAGCTGCTCGGGCGTGGTGCCGTACTCGTACATATGGCGCATCGCCACCATCGCGTACAGGTTGACGGTGACGGGATTGAACGGCGCCTCGAACGGGGCGTCCGGCAAGTTGGCGCCCCAGTTGCGTGCCTGCGTGCCGGTCGAGCCTTCCGAGCGCGGCCGGCCCGCCAGCGTGATCAGCGCCACGTTGCACTTGCCGGCGGCAATGGCCTGCGCGGCGTGCGAGACATGCACCAGGTAGGCGGAGCCGCCGGTATCGGTGGAGTCCACATGGCGCACCTTCAGGCCCAGGTAGTCGATCATGTTGTTGGCGCCCAGCCCCGGCGCATCGCCGGCGCAGAAATAGCCATCCACGTCCGACAGCGACAGTCCGGCATCGGCCAGCGCGCCGCGCGCGGATTCCGCGTGCAGCTGCGCTACCGACTTGTCCGGCGCCTTGCGGGTCGGGTGCTCGTAGGCCCCGACGATATATGCCTTGCCTTTGATGCTCATGGGAGTCTCGTCTTGCTTGGGATTGATATTGGGTAAGTTCAGAAGCGCATCTGCACCAGCCAGATCGCCACCATCGCCGGCCGCTCGCTGCCTTCGACCTGCATTTCCACCTTCCAGTGGCAGCGCACTTCGCCGGGGCGGACATCGTCGAGCTGCTGCAGCGTGAACGCGCCGCGCACGCGCGCGCCGGCCGGCACCGGGCCGGTGAAGCGCAGCCGGTCGAAGCCATAGTTCAGCGCCAGCTTGCGGCCCGGGAAGGTAAAGCACTGCGCGAACGCCGCCGACACCATCGACAGGATCAGGAAGGCGTGTGCGACCGTGCAGCCGTACGGCGAATCGGCGGCGGCGCGCTCGGGCTCCACGTAGATCCACTGCCGGTCATGCGTCAGCTCGGCAAAGGTATCGATGGCGTCCTGCCCGATGGGGAAATACTCGCTCACGGCGGCGGGCGCGGCGCAAAGCGCGCGCAGGTCGTCGAGCGATGCAATGCTGTGCATGAAGCTCCTGTGGATACAGGCCTCGCCGGGCACGACCGGTCCGGACGGGCGGCTGTCTCCGTATCGTTCCTGATGCTGAATCCTGGTGCCGGAAATGGGCGCAAATCCTGGGCAACCAGCCCGGCTTTCGGTCGAGTGTAGCGACGCCACCGAAGCAGCGTCCAATATCGTTTCCCGCGCGATTGATAAGCAGCGTTTATCGACCCACCCGGTGTGCGAGGTTGCCCGGGGGACGCGCCGCGCACTAAGATGTGGCTCCCGCATCCCCGCTGACCCCATGGAACTGCGCCGCATCCGGCACTTCGTCGTGCTGGCCGAGACCCTCAATTTCCGCCGCGCGGCAGAACGCCTGCATATCGCCCAGCCCGCGCTGACGGTCTCGATCCAGAAGCTCGAGTCTGAGCTGGACGCCACGCTGTTCGTGCGCGAGCCGCGCGGCGTCACGCTGACCGAGACCGGCCGCGCCGCGCTGGCCGAGGCCCGGCGCATCCTGTTCCATGCCGGCCAGTTCAGCGAGCTGGTGCAATCGGCCAGCAGCGGCATGGCCGGCACCTTGCGGGTGGGTTTTGTCGGCACCACGACCTCGCACCTGCTGCCACGGCTGGTGACGCGCTTCCGCAATGAATACCCCGGAGTCGAACTGGTGCTGCGCGAAGCGACCTCGAGCCGCATCATGCAATGGCTGGAAGACGAGGCGCTGGACGTGGGCCTGGTGCGCACGCCGCTGCTGACGCCGGGCAATACCGCGCTGGCGCTGCTGGAGCGCGACCGCTTTGTCGCCGCCCTGCCGCGCAGCCATCCGCTGGCGGGCAAGCCGTCGCTGACGCTTGCCGACCTAGCGCAGGAGCGCTTTGTCATGTACGAGCAGAGCGAAGCCTCTGGCCTGCGCAGCGCCGCGCTGTCGGCCTGCCAGATGGCCGGCTTCCAGCCGCGCGTCACGCAAGAGGCCACCCAGGTGCAGACCGTGCTGGCGCTGGTGGAGAGCGGGCTGGGCGTGGCGCTGGTGCCGTCGATCATGCAGCGCTTCGCCAACGACCGCATGGTGATCCGCGACCTGGCGGGCTATCCGGACAGTGCCGGCATCGGCCTGGCGCTCACCTGGCTGCCTGCGCACGACAGCCCGGTGGTGCGGCATTTCCGCGAAGTGGCGTTGTCGGAATTCGCGGTGGATGGCGGCAACGAGGAGCGTGGCGCGCCCTAGCCTGCGGAAGGCTATTCGCCCTCTTCTTCCGCCACGCTCAGGGTCAGGCCTGCCGCGGGCAGCGGCAGCGCCGTGCGGTATCGCACCTGCTTCAGCGCGAAGCTCGACCGGATATTGGACACCCCCGGGATCTTGGTCAGCTGCTCCAGGATAAAGCGCTCCAGGCTCTGCATGCTGGGCACGACCACGCGCAGCAGGTAGTCCGCATCGCCGGTCATCAGGTAGCACTCCATCACTTCCGGACGCTTGTCGATCGCCGCCTCGAAGCGGCGCAGCGCGTCTTCCACCTGCTTTTCCAGGCTGACCTGGATAAACACATTGATGCGCAGCCCCAGCGCCTCGGCATTGAGCAATGTGACCTGCTGCTTGATCAGTCCCATTTTCTCCAGCGCCTTGACGCGGTTGAAGCAAGGCGTCGGCGACAGGTTCACGGCGCGCGCCAGCTCGGCATTGGTGATGCGGGCATTCTGCTGCAGCTGGTTGAGGATGGCGATATCGATGCGATCGAGCCTGAGCGACGTTTCGTTCATGATGTAACAATTCCGGATTCTGGCAGTTCTGCAGAATTTTTATACCGTGACACCCCATTCAGGCAAGGCAATTCAGACACATTCTCTGCCGTTCCAGGCGTAACCTTGTTGGCATCGGCGGCCATACCCCGGCCAGCCACGACAGACAAGCAACACAGACAGGAGCGGTGCCATGACTGACCTGGCAAACGGTGCGCAATCGATGCTGGCCCTGCCCTCGGCCAACGAGGACAGCGATCCCCAGGAAACGCGCGAATGGCTGGATGCGCTCGAAGGCGTGCTGGCGCATGCCGGCGGCACTCGCGCCAGCTTCCTGCTGCAGCGCCTGGCCGCGCACGCCGCGGCGCAGGGCTTGCCGCCGCCCGCCGCCGGCCCGAGCGCCTATGTGAATACGATCCCGGTGCAGGCGCAACCGCCCTACCCCGGCGACCTGGAGATCGAAGCCCGGCTGGGCGCGGCGCTGCGCTGGAACGCGCTGGCCATGGTGGTGCGCGCCAACCGCGCCTATGGCGAACTGGGCGGACATATCGCCAGCTATGCCTCGGCGGCCGACCTGTTCGAAGTCGGTTTCAACCATTTCTTCCGCGCCGACGGCGACGCGCAAGGTGGCGATCTGGTCTATTTCCAGCCGCACTCGGCGCCCGGCGTGTATGCCCGCGCCTACCTCGAAGGCTTCCTCGACGAAACGCACCTGCAGCACTACCGGCGCGAGATCGACGGCCCTGGCCTGTGCTCCTACCCGCATCCCTGGCTGATGCCTGATTTCTGGCAGTTCCCCACCGGCTCGATGGGCATCGGCCCGATCAATTCGATCTACCAGGCGCGCTTCATGCGCTACCTGCAAAACCGCGGCCTGCGGCCGGTGTCTTCGCGCAAGGTCTGGGGCTTCTTCGGCGATGGCGAGATGGACGAGCCCGAGTCGATCGGTGCCCTGTCGCTGGCCGCGCGCGAGCAGCTCGACAACCTGGTGTTCGTCATCAACTGCAACCTGCAGCGGCTCGACGGCCCGGTGCGCGGCAACGGCCGCATCGTCGATGAACTCGAAGCGCTGTTCGCCGGCGCCGGTTGGAACGTGATCAAGGTGCTGTGGGGCTCGGACTGGGACGAACTGTTCGCGCGCGACCGCTCCGGGGCGCTGGTGCGTGCCTTCGCGCAGACCGTCGACGGCCAGTTCCAGACCTTCTCCGCCAACGACGGCGCCTATAACCGCGAGCACTTCTTCCAGCAGAACCCCGAGCTCGCCGCGCTCGCCGCGCACCTGAGCAATGACGACATCGACCGCCTGCGCCGCGGCGGCCACGACCTGCGCAAGCTGCACGCCGCCTACGCGCGCGCCATGGATCACCGCGGCCAGCCGACCGTGATCCTGGCCAAGACCATGAAGGGCTTCGGCATGGGCACGGTGGGCCAGGGCCGCATGACCACGCACCAGCAGAAGAAGCTGGAACTGGAAGACCTGAAGGCGTTCCGCGACCGCTTCCAGCTGCCGCTGTCGGACGACGACGTCGCCAACCTGCGCTTCTACAAACCCGCCGACGACAGCCCGGAGATGCGCTACCTGCACGCACGCCGGGCCGCGCTCGGCGGCTACCTGCCGCGGCGCCGGCAGGCCGCGACCACCGCGCTGGCAGTGCCGCCGTCCGGCCAGTGGGCCAGCTTCGCGCTGGCCGCGGACGGCAGGGAGATGTCGACCACCATGGCCGTGGTGCGCATGCTCGGCAGCCTGCTCAAGGATGCCGCGCTGGGGCCGCGCATCGTGCCGGTGGTCGCCGACGAGGCGCGCACCTTCGGCATGGCCAGCCTGTTCCGGCAGGTCGGCATCTATTCGCCGCTGGGCCAGCGCTACGAGCCGGAAGACCTGGGTTCGATGCTGTACTACCGCGAATCCACCGGCGGGCAGATCCTGGAAGAAGGCATCTCGGAAGCCGGCGCAATCTCGTCATGGATCGCCGCGGCCACCGCCTACAGCGTGCACGACCTGCCGATGCTGCCGTTCTACATCTACTACTCGATGTTCGGCTTCCAGCGCATCGGCGACCTGATCTGGGCCGCGGCCGACCAGCGCGCCCGCGGCTTCCTGATCGGCGCCACCTCGGGCAAGACCACGCTCGGCGGCGAGGGGCTGCAGCACCAGGACGGCACCAGCCACCTGGCCGCGTCGACCATCCCCAACTGCCGCGCGTGGGATCCCGCCTTTGCCTACGAGGTGGCCGTGATCGTGGAGCACGGCATGCGCGAGATGGGCGAACAGCAGCGCGATGTCTTCTACTACGTCACCGTTGGCAACGAGAACTATGCGCAGCCGTCGATGCCGCAGCCAGCCGACGCGGTGCGCGACGGCATCCTGAAGGGCATGTATTCGCTCATGCCGGACCGGCGCGATGCCAGCCAGGTCAACCTGCTCGGCGCGGGCGCCATCCTGCCCGAGGTGATCGCCGCGGCGCGCCTGCTCGAAGACGACTGGGGCGTGGTGGCGCAGGCGTGGAGCGTGACCAGCTTTACCGAGCTGCAGCGCGACGCGATTGCCGTGGAACGCAGCAACCGGCTGAATGACCAGCATGTCATGTCGTATGTCGAGACAGCGTTGGCCGGGTCGAACGGACCGGTGATCGCCGCCACCGATTATGTGCGCGCGGTGCCGGAGCTGATCCGCGCGTGCGTGCCGGGGCGCTATGTCACGCTGGGCACCGATGGCTTCGGGCGCAGCGATACGCGGCAGGCGTTGCGCGCATTCTTCGAGGTGGACCGCTATTCCGTCGTGGTTGCGGCGCTGCGGGCGCTGGCCGATGACGGCAAGCTGCCTTCCGAGGTCGTGCGCGCAGCCCGGGAGCGCTATGGCAAGTCGGCGGACAAGGCCGCGGCGTGGCAGACCTGACGCGCCGCATGCCCGCTAGGGCCGTCCCGGGCAGCTGACTTCCGTCACCGCCCCCGCAATGCCCCGGCGCGTCCGTTATCTGGCTTGCCGTGCGCAGACAACGTGTCCATCAAGGGGCAACCATCCCCGGTGCCATGGGCGTGGCATTGTCCGATCAGGTTCTTCAGTTCCGCGCGCATTCCCCGCAAGTCCCTCAGCCTTTCCTCGACCAGGCTGAGCTTGCGCTCGGCCAGTGCGCGGGCCGTGCTGCACTGGCCATGGTTCTGCTGCAGCAGTACGCGGATTTCATCCAGCGTGAAGCCAAGCGACTGCGCCTGGCGGATGAAATGCATCCGCTGCAGGCTCTGCTGCGAATACTGGCGAATGGCGCCATGGGCGCGCTCCGGCACCGGCAGCAGCCCGCAGCGGTGGTAATAGCGAACCGTCTCCACGCCAACGCCAGCCGCCTTGGCCAGCTTCCCGATCGTCAGGATTTGCTCCATCGCTTGACTCCGTACCTTGGTACGGACCTAGCCTATGCCAAAGCCGCCCTTAAGTGAAGGGGATTGCATTTCGACTGCAGAATGACGGCGGCCGCCATACGTAGCGGTATCTCAAGAAAGGTCATCATGCAATCGCGCATCATTCGTGTTCTGCCCGCGGAACATGGCTGGACATTGGAGTTCAGCGGCCTTGATATCCGGCCCCAGAGGTTCCTGACCATGGAAGCGGCAATCGCTGCCGGCTGGGACGTAGCCAGGCGGCATAAGGCCGAATTGCACATCCATCGTCATGACGGCGATGTGCATCTGCGCAGCGCGTTCGGCGACAAGCAACAGGAGCCGTAGCGGCGGCCTTTCAGAGGGTGCAACGGGGAGAACCGCTGCGCGACTGCAAGTTCCGGGAACGCTGGCTTGAGGTTGCGCCGGTTGTCACGCAGCCTGCTGCGCCGCCACCATCGGCTCTCGCGATCGGATCAGAAAGCCGAGGCCCGCCAGCACCGCCACCGCGTTGCCCGCGACATAGCCATAAACGGCGCCACGTGTCCCGAGCATCGGGATCGCGATCAGGTCGACCACGATCATGGTGGACAGCACCAGGAACCATTTCTCCACCAGCCAGCGTGGCTTGCGCAGATAGACCACCAGCAGCGTCAGCGCGGCATCCAGGAACACCAGCCCGGATGCCATCGCCGACAGCCTTAGCAGGTCGGCGGCGCCTTCATAGTGGTCACCGTAGATCAGCGCAATGATCCAGGGTGCGCAGAATGCAAGCACCGCACCCCCGACGATACCAGTCGCCAGCATGCCGGCGGCGACATACAGCACGTTACGGCGTACCCGCGCGAAGGTCGGCTGGGCATAGATCATCATCGGCGCAACGGAGCTTGCCACGATCGAGCCGAGCAGCATGAAATTGTCCAGCACCTGCATGGAGGCGGCATAACCGCCCAGCTCGAACAGGCTGATGTGCGGCTTGAGCAGCAGTTGATCGATACGCTTCGCCAGCAGCATCAGCATCAGGCTGACCCAGAACACCGCCCCGTCGCGCAGCAGCCGCCTCGCCAGACTGACATCGATGCTCACCGCCACGCGAGGGCTGCGCTTGCGGTAGTAGCGGGCAAGCAGCGAGGCGCAGATCAGCGCCTCGCCGGCGAACACCCACGCGAAAGCCGGCGCCGCGCGGGATCCCGCCAGGTAGAGCGCCCCGATTGCCGTCACCCGGAAGGCCAGGCCGATCATGCCGAACACCACAGCGGGCCGGCTGTCGGTGCGCGCCTGCAGCCACGCCCGGACGGTCCCGAAGGGCTCGTAGAGCAGGATGGGTATGCCAATGATGATGGCGGTCAGGACGATGACCTCGTCCTCTTCTGTCAGCGCCACGGCCGCCATCACGATCAGGTAGCCAGCGATGGCCGCCGCTTCGCGCAGGGCAAACACATGGAAAAGCAGCCTGTGCTGGGCGGCGGGAGCCCCGTCGGCAACCAGTCGCGGGACCACCACCTCGGCCCCGCAGATCAGCGCAACCGATGACGCAATCAGCACCAGCGACTGTGCGTATTGGAACTCGGCAAAGCCTTCCGGCCCGATGGCACGCGCAATCATGCCGATACTGGCAATTCCGAACAGTACCTGCAGGCCGCGCTCCAGCACCAGCCAGAGGACGTTCCGTGCGATCTGCATACGCATTGCAAAGTTCTCCCGGAGAACATCCACAACAATTGGGTGGCCGGCGCGACCGCGCGCACGATGCATGGCCATATCACCAGTCCGCGCCGGAAAGCGAGCTTTTCGCACGGGTCTTGCGAGGAAAGGCAGATCAGCAGTATCGCGCATGGCGACGCATAGCGGGATTGCGGCGGGATCACGGCGGGATCGCGGCGTTAGTTGCGCGGTCCCCGCAGCGCCACCGGATGCCGTCCCGACTGTCACCGGACCGGGCGCGGCGGCGGATGAAGGAGGTGGAGGCAGGGATCGGGAAGCGCGGAAGCGAGGAAAAATGGCTCTGGCTGGCCATGCTTGGAAGCAGCCGGCTCCAGTACATCCGGCAGCGCCGCGCCCACGCTTGTTCCGTGGTCGAAATCCAGTTGATGCGCAACCGATTCGCCACCGCCATTCTTGTGGATGGTGCCGTCTTCGTCATGGTGATGCGGGACATGCCGTGCATGCTCCACCATGTGCTCGAGCATCCGGTCCGGAGCGTGCGTGAGATGCCGCCACGTTGCAGAAAGCACCTGCAAGGGCAAGATCAGCGCGAGGAGAAAGACCACAGTGCGGGGCATGGAGAGGATTCTAAGCGGGCGCCGGCGTGCGCTTCGGGGCTTTTTGAGCGGAAGCCCACCAACATGCGGAGGCCAGCCGCATCTGTCCGTTTCCGGCATCCTGCGTATTCCTGCCAATACAAAGGCTTCGCCCGGTAGCACGCACCATCACCTTTTGAAAAAAATCGCCACATTGGACTGCAGCCACATCGGCGGCGCCGTCCCGGCTGGCGAGTGGACCACAGTTGGCTTCAACGACCACACCGCTGCGCCTGCATTGATTTCGCGGATTCCGGTCCATGCCTTACCAGGGCGCACGGACAGGCCTTCACCGCCCGGGTACAGAATTTGCGGCAGCCCGCGCAAGTCCGTGTCGCCCTCCGCTGCATCTTCAGGAGGGCACACATCTCGTCCGTCCACGATTTGGAGAAAGACATGAACCAGGGCATGAACCGACGCAACGAGCCAGACTACCGGGGCGGCTTCTCCGACGAAGAGGTCTATGCCGGCGGCTTCGGCGAAAGCAACTTCGGCGTCTATGACGCCGACCGCCGCGGCGGCGGTACCTCCGGCGGCAAGCGCGCCGGGCCGAAGGGCTATCAGCGCTCCGACGAGCGCGTGCGCGAAGATGTCTGCGAGCGCCTGATCGAATGCCGCTACCCCGTACATGACGTGGAAGTCAACGTGGTTGCCGGCGTCGTGACCCTGACAGGTTCGGTGCGCGACCGCGGGCTGAAATACCGCATCGAGGAAATCGTCGACGACACCTTCGGCGTGAAGGAAGTCGACAACCGCCTGCGCATCGGCGCGGATGCGGGCGCGACGCCGTCGCAGGGCGCCGCAAGGCCAGGCAGCACGGGAGGCGGGGGTATCAGCGGGCTAAGCACCTCGAGCGCGACCACGGAAGGCTCCTCCAGGGGCAGCGGCGCGGTGTCACCAGACAAGGCTGGCACGCTGGCGAGCGGGACCGATACGGTGGGCGCAACGAAAGCAGGCTCGGCCACCGTCTGACCACAACCCGCGGGGGCGTGCAGCAGGCCCCTGCCCCCGTGGCCGGACCGGCACATGGCACCGGTCCGATTTCACCTGTTGTCAGTCAGACTGGTACTTGGGCGAGCGCGGCCCGTAGAGAATGCCGGCAGGCTGGCCGGCCGACAGCAGCCGGTAGCTGGCGGTGCCCGCCACGCTGTAGCTCGCATCGAAGGTGTGGTTCATGACCTGCGTCACCGCCGCGTTGATCAGCATGCCGATCAGCCCCCCGCCACTGCTGGAACTGTCGGTCGCTGACACGGCCGTTCCGCTCCACAGGACGTCGCCCGTCTTGAGATCGACCAGCTTGGCATTGGCGGCCACACGGGTCACGCTGCTGATGACCTGGTATTTCGAACCATACTCGGTGACGGTCACGTACAGCGCGGAATCGGCCCCAAAGATTTCGCGCAGCTTGCCCACCGGCACTGCATGGATGTCGCCCGGCACGGTCAGGCCATTTTGCCGGAACGTCTCTTCAACCAGTGCGACCGGCAACACGTAGTAGCCCGATTCCGCCAGCGGGACCGTTGCCTGCGACAGCATGGCATAGGTGGCCTTGACGTCCGGCGACTCGTTCAGCGGCGGCAGCACCACGATCGAACGGGGACGGCTGGCCTTGAACGCGGAGTAGTCCACCTGCTTGTTCTGCACCGCGCAACCGGCGAACAGCAGCACAACCCCCAGGCTGGCGATATAGGTCAGAAGGCGGCGCATCATTTGCTGCTCCCTGCCGCGCGCGCGGCCTTGCTGGCGTCCGCCTTGATTTCAGTGCGGCTGTCGCTCTTGACGTTACGCAGCAGGAAATCCATGTACGGCGTGGCTTCGGGGAAGAGGGTCTTCTCGGTCTGGAATTGGCTGACCATCTGATCCGGCTTGCCAAGGTTGAGGTACAGCATGCCAAGCTGGGCATGGTAGCCCGGCGGCACGGCGCCGCCCTTGGCCTGGATCTTCTGCAACCCCGCTTCCAGCGCCGCGACCTGCGCCTCCCGGGACTCGCCCTTGAAGTATTCGTAGACCTGGGCCTGATACCCCTCCCACTGATACATGGGCTGTGGGGCCGCGCAGCCGGCAAGCAGGATACTGCCGGTGGCCGACAATAACGCTGCCCTGCGCAGCGTGACCGTTTGCATCTTCATTGTTTTCATTTTGGAGAAGGAATGGGTTATTTCTGACGCGGGTTCCACGCCCCGTTCTCGATGGCGGCCACGAGGTTGTTGATGGCCTCGCGCATGGCCAGGTCCATGACCTTGCCGTTCAGCGTGGAGTCATAGCTGGCGGTGCCGCCGAAGCCGATCACTTCGCGGTTCGACAGCGTGTACTCACCCGCGCCCTGGGTCGAGTAAACCACTTCCGAGGTAGAGATGTTGACGATATTCAGGTTGACCTTGGCATAGGCCACCTGCGACTTGCCCCGGCCAAGAATGCCGAAGAGCTGCACGTCGCCGACTTCCTTGCGGCCAAATTCGGTAATGTCGCCGGTGACGACAAAGTCCGCCCCCTTCAGGCGCTGGGCCTGGTTCTTGATCGCCGCCTCGCGCCTGATCTCGTCCAGGTTTTCACGCTCCAGCACATTGAAGCGGTTGGTCTGCTGCAGGTGGGTGACGAGGCTGGTCTTGGCCTGGCCGCTCAGCCGATCGATGCCGTCCGAAAAAACGCCGCGCATGTAGTTCGAGCGGTTGTCGAACTTGCCTACCGCAATGGGCGTGCGCACGCCGTTGTACGGGCGGCTGGCACTTTCCACCTTCTGGACCGGCAGCGCGGTCGAGGATTCGGTTGCGCAACCGGCCAGGCCAAGCGCGGCAACGATGCCGAGCAGGCAGATTGTCTTGGTTTGCTTCACTGATTTCTCCTGGTTTGCAGTGGGGACGCGCGGCTATTATGGCGCGGCGGCGCCCTGGCGGCGACTGGCATCGCGGCCGGAGGTGTCATTTGGCGGGAAGGGGAAAATAAGGTGGTCGCCGACTGGCGACAGCGGTGGAACTGAAGAATGGGAAGCCCTTGTCATTGACGACTTCCGGGACGGCTAGCGCTTCCCAGTCTTCAGGATGCGAGTTTCTCGGGATTTGATTGGCTCGCGGCTTTATTGTTTCAGGAGCAACTGTCAGGAAGGAACAATGAGTCAACTGTCGTACCGGAAGAAAGTTCTGCAAGGCTTGCGAAACTGTTGGCCTTTCAACCGGAAACGTAGAGCCCGGAGCGCCTTTCCGAGGAGGTGGTCTTGTCCGAACCACGCCAAGGATCACGATCCTGATGCAGAAATTCTGCTCCAGATGCAAAACTCTCGCCGACGGAATAGAGTTCTGCAAACCAGTCTCGAAGGCATACCTAACTCTGTAAAAGGATGTACGTCCTTTGTCCCCGCTGACGAGTCGAACCGACAATGCATCTGCCAAGCGGTCGACTCTTGTCTGCCAGCTACGGCCGATGGCCTACTGGCCCATTCCGACACCCATACGTCGCTTCGAACCTGCACAACGGACGTTTGGCCTCGAGGGCACTTGCAAATTCATCGGCCACCTGGCTCGCGATCAGATAAACCGCACTCAGCGTGAGAAATCTGTCATCTCCATTGCGGCACCGCAGTCAATCTTCGTCGAGGTGGCACAGGATCCGGTGTGCCAGGCGCAGGTGGGGCCGGTCAATCATCGCATTTCCGAGTCTGGCCACGCCGGTCGCGCCGACCCGCGAGAAGGCATCGACCACCTCCCGGGCCCAGCGGATTTCTTCTTCCTGCGGCATGAACGCTTCGTTGATGGCGTCGATATGCGAGGGATGCGCAGCCGCCTTGGCCACAAAGCCGTCCCGCTTTGCTTGCGCGGCCTCCTCCTGGATCCGCGCCGGATCTGTAAGGCTTGTACTGACCGCATCGATCGCGTCAATTCCGGCTTGGGCCGCGGCCATCAGGCACATGGTCCGCGCCACGGAAAACGGCGCGGTGAGATCTTTGCCGATATGCGACGAGAAAGCGCCAAGGTCGGCCGCGAGATCGTCCACGCCCCACATCAGCGCGCGCAGCCGCATCGGCGCGTTCCGGTAGGACGATAGTCCGAACACGCCTTCCGAGGACTCCGTCGCCATGGCGATGATCGACACCTCCCAGCTATCGTCCAGTAGCGCGCACTCAAACGCCGCCAGAAAATCGCACAGACGATGGACATCGTCAACGTTGCGGCACTTGGGCAGCACGATCGCGTTGGGCCGGTGCGGGATCACAGCGGCTAGGTCGCGCAAGATGTGGCCGGATGCCAGCCCGTTGACACGCACCAGCACGGCCGACTCCATTTCGGTGCGGTTCCGCTCGAGGAAGCCAGCGAGTTTTGCCCGCGCGTCGTCCTTGCCCTGTTCGGGCACGGCGTCCTCAAGGTCGAACACCAGCCCGTCCGCGGCGGACTTCAGCGAGGCCGCAAGCTTGCGGTCACTATCAGCGGGAACAAAGAGAAGGGAACGCAAACGCTGGGGCAAGTTGTTATGCATGGTCGCAAATTCCGAAATGTTCAGACGTCAGGTGTATGGCCGAGCCGCACCGCACAATGTTAGTAACAATGCCAGCGAACATATAGCCTGGCAACCCGCGTTTTCCGAAACCACTTTTCGTCGGCGGCGAATGGCATTGCACCGCCCCTCCGGCTTCTTCTCCGACGCGGAAGGGCTAGATGGCCCGTGGACAAGGGCAAGGCCGCATTTGCATACTCCCGCTCTATTCCCGACGTTCAGCCACGTCAGGCCGCTCGCCGGCGAACGCGACGAGCCTCGGCCGCAGAGGCATTGTTCCGTTGTAATCGTGCCACTCGCAGCCTACCGGCAAGTTCGCCGATCGCTCGCCAGCCAAGCCAGTGCTCGCACATGGGCTTGAAGAGTGGCGACTGCGCTACAAGTCCGGCCGTGGCGAAGGATGGTGGCAGGGGAAACCTTCAGGATGGTGGCGAGGTCGTGGGCGTCGAGGTATTCGGCTGTAGGCAGGTCCATGCCCTGTATAGCGAACCACTCTGCAATTGCTGCCAAATTGAAACCGCCTGCCGCTACGCCATCCTGCCGCGCACTTGGAGCAGCACCGACAGTTTAAAACCAACTCTCTTTACAGTTCAGCTACGGTTAAATTCTGGGCTGAAACCAAGAGGACAAGTTAGCCTCCACTGACCATTTTATTTGAGGCCGGGACACCCTATGCGGGGCATCAGGTGCGACGAGACTGGTGACAAAAATATAGCTGCAAGCCTTGCTGGACAAGGGTTGCAGCCAAATTTCGATGCGCAAAGCAGCTATTTATTTGTGCGTTCTGGTGCTAAGTGTTTTTCGTTGCCAACACTGCGCCCGTGCAACATAGTGAGTCGCGGATTGAGTGTCAAATCCGCCTTTCCCGCTGCTGTGGGTACTTGAGGGACGGTTCAAATGCTGCATTTACCCTCCATGGGCATACGATGACCGGCCTAGATGGTTAGTTACGACCTTTTCTCATCGTTGACATTGAAGTGTGTCAAACGCCCGTCGTTATGGTCTGAGTAGGTAAGAGCAATCGGTGCTCAAATCTGTTTGGGATAGCGCTGACAGTGTCGGCTCTCGATTGGCCGACGTTGGAAAAATGGCGCTGCTGAGCGGCACTTCAGTCCAGCCCGGCTACTTTCCAACGACCTAGCCGGGTTGGACCAAATGCTTTCGACTCTTGAATCCTCACGCAAGCGGAACAAGGTCTACCGTGCACAGATTGCCGAATCGATTCAAGCTGTAGGCAGGCCAATCTCAAAGTCGGCGAGTGTCTTCCCCGTAGCGAGGGCATCTGTCAGCCACTTCGGTCGACGACCTTTTCCAGACCAGGTTTTGCCATGTTCGTTTGCATATTTTGCTGGCCCATTGATGGCGGCTTTCGTTGCTGCCACCGACTCTCGGAAATCGGCCTGAGGTGCGGCGTCGATACCTACGACACGCAAGTAAAGCGCTGGGTCTGCGACTTGCAGCTTCAAGGCCTCCGCTTCGAGGAGGCTAATCAGTCCTGCAAAGTCGACTTCCCCTCCCGCAGGGTTGTCCCACTTCCGATGACGCTGCAGCACAACAACGAAGAAGCCAATCTTCGAACCCGAGGCTTGCATGTACTGTCCCTTCAGCTGCGCCGCCAAGGACACGAGGTAGTCGGCCACCGTCCAACGCTCTGACATCTTGAGTTCAACTGTCGCTCGCATCTGACCGACCTGACACAGTACATCGCGCCGGGTTGCCTCCGGCAGGATTGGCTCGAGCGTCACTCCATAGCGGCCGCCGCTGGCATGGTTCAGCTCGCTCCCGAGTAGCGCCTGGAAGTCTTCCTCGAGAGCCAAGCCTTCGGTATCGGTCTTAATGTGCGCCATGACCACCCGACTGAAGAATCGCCGAAGGCTGAACTCGCCATGCTCAATGTCGCGCTTCACAGCAAGCAAGTCGTTGTGCACGGCTTGAGCGAACTCCGTGAAGCCTGTCACCGGCGGCGCGAAGTCACGCTCGAACTTGGGGTAGTTATGCTGTGCTACCGGAGCGACATATGCTTCCTCCTCGCGCATCTGAAATTGCAGGTGGCGGATGTACTTTGCTGGCGCGCCCGTAGACTTTCTTCGAAGCGCATCCAGCACCTCGTAGGCTGCTTGGGACTTGGCACTCGAAATCGCTGGCAGCAACGAATCGCGGAGACGCTGAGCGTTATCGCGAGCGCCAACCTCATACGCCTGCCCATCTTCGTGAACAGTGTCCTCGGATTCGCGGACGACAGTCACGACCCACTCATAGAGCGCTGAGAGTGCTTTCAGACCGTCCATGCCTCGCTCCGCTGCCGCTCTCAAACGGCCAGGTCGAACATGAACTCCTCTGCGGCGCGCTGTTCGGATGTACGCCAGCGTTCCCACTGCGAGCCGAAGGCTGACGGGTAGTACAACAGCCAGAACAGGCCCCATACGACTGCGTTTGACCTTAGGCGCGTCATCTCGTGAATGCGGGCCTCAAACTCACTACGCGTCCTCTGCTCCTCGACAATCTCCGGCGAGGCGACGGCACCCATGGTGGGCAGTGAATCCCGGAAAGCTCCGGACATGCGCGACCAAGCCTCTCCTTCGAAAGCGCCTTGGTCGGCGCTTCCCCCACCCGCCATTGCGCAGGTCAGAGCAGCTTCCAGGGCATAGGAGTCGACGCTAGCCGTGCCTGTCGCGAACGTCCATGCCGCGCCGGCCAGGCCGCGCTGAACGAAGCGAGGCGAGTCAGGAAGGTGTCGAATGAGTGTGTCGGCCTTGTCGGCCGACACCGGGCCAGCACCTGCTGCAGCCAGGATATTGCGGAATTCCTCGAGGGCTACCGCCTCATGCGCGTGCACGACCGACCAGAACCACTTCGGGTAGCCGTTGATTTCAAATCGACCGTAGGAGAGAGCTTGCTTAACCTCTGCGTCGGACAGTGCCGGGAGCTTGGTTCCGTCCCCAAGATCAAGATGAAGGCCTTGGAGGCCTGCGACTGTCGCGTAGTACGTGGTGTTGCGCTCGGCCTCAACAAACTCGGGGGCGCGCTTGCGCCAGATGGCGCTAAGGCCGGCGCGGGCAGCGCTCGCAAGCGCAGGGCCCGCCGCCTTCTCGAAGGCCGAGAAGTCGCACTCGCCGTAGCGTGAGTTGTGAGTCGTTCGGCTCAGCCAACTGGCAATCCAGGCAAGCGCATTCGTGTTCGATCCATCTTGCACACTATCAACTTCAGTCAACAGCGTGTCCTTGGAAGCCTCGTCCAACTCTAGCCTGTCTCGCTTCGCTTTTGGGGGGTGAACAGCCGGCTGCTGCGCGGCAGCGTGGTTCCGGTGCGTGGTCACGAGTTCGGTAAAACCAGACTCGGCAAGCGCCTCCTCGTCACCATCTTGCCAGGGCCAGTACATCCCATAGGAAACAAATGTCTTCCAGATCCCGTCAGACGTCCGGTCACTTTGAGCGATGACCGCGCGAAGTAGGCTCTGCCGAACGGCGTCGGACCGCTTCAGCGCTGTGCGGAGTTCAACTTGGTTGGCGCTTCCAAAATGAAACTTGCCGCACGCCTTGTAGTACGTCAGGCAAAGTTGGGTGGCGCGCTCAACAGGGACGCTCTCGGTTCGAACCACGAGCGCAACCAACTCTTCGACAGCCTCTGCGAAATTATCGTACCGCTCACTTTGCTCGTGACGCTTCGCCTCAAAGTGCTTCACCATGTGGGCCAACAACCCCTCGGTCAGCGCCACGAGTTGCTCAGGGCTTGCCGAGTCCGCCACGTCGTGCGTCAGAGCCCAGCTGAGGTTGAAGCCACCGCCCTTGCGCATGTACTGCTTGCTTGCCAGTTCTGCTATCGTCGTGGCATCTAAGGTCTTCCACGCGAGTTCGCCAAGTAGAAGCCGAAGCGTCCGTTCTTCAAGGCGCGGGCTCGCCTTCGCAGCATCGGCCAGTGCTTGAGCATCGTCATCTCGCTCGAGAGACATCAGATACACGAGTTCAGCTGAATTTCCGAGCAGCTTCGTGTAATCATTGCCATGCTCGGACAGAACCTTGTTGCGGAAGACGTCGAGGCGAGCGTAGGTAGCGATTTCGAGAAGCGCAAGGCGCGCGTGCCAGTTGGGGCCGACGCTGTCGTAGGCTTCTAGAAGCGTCGGTTCAATTCCAGGCTTCGCGGCTTGCCAGTAGTTCTCCGCCGTCAGGATGAACTGGTTTCTTCCGAGCGTGTCACCGCAAGTTTCGAGCCTCTCCAAGCTACGCTTCAACGCTACACTCGCGTCGGCCAACCGAACCTGTGCACTTCGCAGGTCACCGAAGAATGCAACGGCCTGCGGCTCAACCTCCAGCAACTCCAACCTACAGTGAACGTTGAATGTCGCCAGCCAGCCGGCGACAGTTAGATAAGCCCGATGTACGCCACACTCACCGGTTGCCGCCCGCCACGATAGCGCGGCAACGAGCCTGCGCGCGTCTTCGGGAGACTGAACTAGGGACGAGAGGCGCTTTGCTGCGAGGTAAGGGAGCAGTTGCTCGGGATAAAGCTTGACCTGATGCTGCCCCGAATCGATGAACAGTCTCGAGCCAAGCAGATACGTCAATGAACTTTCAGAGAGCAAGGATCCCACGAGTGGCCGGCACGACAGCACCCCATCCCGAGCCTTGAGAGCATCGGCGGCCAACTCCATGTTTGCCAACTGACAAACCGCCGAGGCTGCCGCGAGCTTCGCCACGGCCTCATCCAAGCTCTCCGGGGAGGGGCGCCCCACCAGTGATTCGCGGCGGTCCAAGCGCTGCTGCGCCTGGACGCCTGTAACCATCCGCTCAAAGACAGAGGTTAGATCGCTAGGCGGATTGGTCACTGGGTCGACGTAAGCCAGTACGTCGAGACTTCCCGGGCCATCCGCAAGGTCATTTAAGCCGAAATGCCGCGCAGCGTCCAGCAACACCTTACCGTCAGCGATACCATGCCGATTCTCGAGGTACAGCCTGGCCGCTCTTCCTGACAGAGGAAGCAATCGGAAGACCTTCAGATGCTCTTTCGGAACGGACTTTGCCTTGACCGTGCTGCCCGCGTCAAACGCGGAGAGTCCCGCGCTCGGAGCAATTGTGGGTTCCACTTCTTCTGAAGTTTCCTCGGGCGACTCTTCATTCGCGTCGCCCACATAGAGCGTTGCACCAAGCTCTGCTTGAACAACGTCAAGGACAGACGGCGTGAGCGTGGCGGGGCGCGACGAGAGAATCCAACTGACATCTGCGCCCGGACGCCCAACTGCCTTAGACACCCTACGAAGGGCAGACTGGAGCCCCAATTCCCGACCCAGCACCGTCTCATCCAGCGAATCAACGAATAGGTGCAATCGCTTGGTGGGCGCAGCCTCCCATGCTCCGAACGCGTTGGCCTCGATCGCTTCAAGAGCGATATGAAAGTCGGGCTCTTCAAGAAGCCGGTGAAGGGCAACAAATACAGCATGCCCTCCTTCATCACGGAGGCGCTGCGCGCAGGTTCGCAGTTCGATTGTTTTGCCGAAATTCGCACGACCGGTGATGAGCGAGAAGCGTCCAGCGAGAAGCTGCTTCCAGTCTAGGCCCTTGCGGCTCCTGGTGTCCAAGGACAGAAGTTCATTGACCGAGTACTTGGTCAAAAGTCCAAAACGTCGTTCCAGATCAAGGTATTCAGTCATCGTGGGGCGGTTCAGTGGAACTCTTCTTCGTTTTCGTCGGTCTGGGATCTGGGGACGGCCCCGACCAGCCCCTCGGAAGCGTAGGGGAACTCTGCCAGAGAGAGTTTTCTTAGAACCTCATGATAAACCTGTGCATGTTATCCGGCGAACGTCTGCTTTCGGTCAGTTGCCTCAGGGTACGGGCAGCTCCGTGTCGACAGCAACGCTCGCGGACCCAATACAAGGTCGCCGTCGTCGTTGCCCACCAAGAACTGGCTGCTCTCACCACACTTCGAGGAACGCATCGGCGCGCAAACTTCGTAGCCGAAGATGCGCCACCTCTCAACGGATAATCACTCAAGCATCCGTTGGAATTCGGTTCAGGAAAAGGATAATTGACCGACCACAATTGAATCACTGCAGGTAGACGATCTACTTATCGGAATGCGAACGCCCGCTGAAACCTTCACGCCGCCTGCCTTCCTATCTGGGCTGTCCGTCGTCCGCTCGGAGCCGGGCGGGCTGTACATGACTCCGCGCCCTGTAGAACCCGTATTCCGGCAGAAGAACGCTATTTATTCGATGCCTGGCGCTTTGCTGCCCGTAAGGCCTCCAGATCCACTACTGTACCCACACCACCAAACAGACCATGCTGAGGTCGAAAGCCCGCTGGAAGCGATGATTTGGGAGGCGCTGTTTGTGGCTCAACACCGGCCGCCTTCGCGTCCACCAAAGCTTCACGCGACTTCTGCGCGGCAATGGCCTGGCGTCGCGCGCCGGCATCTTGGCGTGAGCGACTCGCAATAAGGCCAGCGCTCTTCTGGATTTTGGCAATCTCCTTAGCGGCATCGTGCCCTTGAGCACCGGTCGGCTTTCGCTTGTGCTTCGCATCCTTGACGTTATTCTTATGTGCACGATCCAGCCACTCAAGTCGTTGCTGTTCGATCTCGACAAGGTCGGTGTCCTTGCCACAACGATGGATCGACTCCGAAGTCGGGGGAATTCTCAGCCATCGACCATCGTCAGGATGGCGCCATAAGGCCGCGTTGCCCCAACAGTCGGCACAGACTTCCACATACACAGGTTGGCCCATTCCTCCCATCCTGCACTCATAGTCGTGCAGCGCTCGTAAAGGTGGCGTAAGGACCGGATCGTGAGGGTCGACGCCGTACTCCATTTGGCGCGCCAGGCAGAATCGACCGCCACGCAACCGCTTACTTTTTAGCCTCCGCTTAAAAATCGCGTCGCGAATCTCATCTTCGGTATGCGCATAGTTCTGATCGCCCCGTCGGCGCTCCTGCTGGTCGCAAAATGCCTCATAGCGTGACGGCAGCTCTCCTGCCACAAAGCGATCGAGCGTCTCGGCTCGCGGAGCCGTTCGTTTGGCGCCAGCCAAGTCGTTCAGCACTTCGACCACGAGCCGTTCAAAATCTCGCAATTCCATGTAGATCACTGCCTTGGCCGGACGGCCCCTGCCTCTCCGCTTCACGTTGGAATACTTCGGACCGGCCGCCGCCCGTCGCTCTATTACCGGCTTCACACACCTCTCGAGTTCTTTGGTCAGTGCCAGCTTGCCAATGAAGCCATCCTTCACCCGCGCATTCGCGCCCTCGACACCGCCCTTGCCCGGCGCGTAGTAGGCCGGCGTCTTGGTTAGGTTCACATGCAGGGATTCCAGTGTCCAGACTTGCTGCTCCTTCGCCGCTCCCGGTCCCCAGTCCACCACTGCGCGGTCGACGTTGCCACTCCTGAGCCATTGCGGAGCAGTCGTGAACCCAAGTTGCGCGAATCGTTGCGACTTGTCACAGAACATGCAAACCAGACAATAGGTGTAGGCCATGCGATTCTCGGGGCCGATCGCTACATACCAGCCAAGTGGATAGTCACTGCCTCTGACAATAGCGAGGATGAGTCGGGGCGAGCCGATGGAGAAGAATGCGGTGCGATTCGAGTTCGGCACCACAATTTCGACGTACGGGAACAAGGTCCCATCGAGGTCCGCTATGACTTCGAGCGGATGCCCGATGTCGGTGGCGCGTCCCGTGGGCGGGGGACGCCACTCAGGCAGCAAGCCTCCCAGCTCCGGCCACAGCTCGGTGAGAATGGCCCGCATGTGGCGGGCTATCGTGTGCGGCTCCGGGATACGCCGTGCCCCGATTTGAGCGCGGGTCACTTCTCGCATGCTACCGGGCACCGCAACATAGTCGGCGTTGAATTCGCGGACCAGTTCTCGCAAGATCGAGAACCGTGCCCGCGCGGACTCCGGCGACCGAGCAGCGATCGAAACGATCAGCGCAACAATGCGCCCCCGCCAGAATGCAGTCATCCGATTTTCGGGGCGGTAATGATCGGGATCAAGAAAGTACCCTGCGGCCTTTCTTCCCGGTTTTTCCGCATGTTGTAGCAGCGACTTCGGCTTTCCCTTTGCGCCGCACTCATGGTAGCTGGGCGTCATGGCGCGACGATCACCGCCATGGCGCACGCACCGCCAGAACAGTCGGTACAGCTGCCCCGTCTCCACATCCAACCGTCTCGCTTCCTCTTGAACGCGGCGCTTGAACCAAGCTCGATCAAAAAAAATATCTTCGTGAGCGTGACCATCAGGCAACTCCACCGCTGAATCCCGTTCACCCACCTGACCAAACAGGCGTTGAACCATTGCCCAATGCGTATCGCGCAGCGCGGCGTATTTCGCGAGAAGCGAAGCCTCCGGGGGGAATTTCGTCCGCACGGGGTCGTGCACGAGATATTTGACTGAGTCACTTGAAATCAGAGCACAGGCCGGCACTGCCTGCAGCTTCTGACGTCTCGCGCGACGATTCTGACTCATGTCGTAGAGCGCATAGCGGTCGGTCCGCTCTTGGTAGGCCACGACGCGATACGTTGTAACGCAACCGGCTCGCCGCACCTCTACGCATTGGAACAACGACAATTCAGCGATCCTCACGCCGCCCCCTTAGTCTCACACGCAGCGGTTGACTCACCTCCAGCGCGTAGCCGTCGTCCAGTTCCAAGTATCCCAGTACCAGTGCGGCGCCGAGTCTCGTGTAGGCAGCGTCGCGGGCTTCCCAATCTGTCGTACCGAGCCGCAATCGCCGCCCGAGTCGCAGCATCAAGCCATCCAGATCGCACGGCTTATAGCGCCGAGCGCAGCGCGCGCTTGGCCGTACTCGACGCCGACTTTCACTTTCCAGAAGCATCCCGGCAAACTGCCACGCTTCGTTTCTCAGGGCACGGATGTCGTGGCGTTGGACAAGGCCGTTGCAAAAGTAGGCGTTTTGAATCTGCACCGCCGTGAAGGCAAACCTATCGAACAACTCGGACGTCACGTGAAGGGCCGCGAGCATCGGTCGGGCTTTTCGATGGCGTTCGGCATCCATGAACAAGGCGTGCAAATGCGGTACGCCACGCCGCTCTAGAAGCTCTACGACGACCATGCGATCGATGATCTGCGGTGCGCTCTTGGTCGCCACACAAACAGGATAGTGACAGCGAATATCGATCACGTAAGGCGACGCACAGAGCAACGCATCGGCGATACGCTCACTCTGCGACTGTTCTAAGAGAGGCCGTCCGCCCCGCACGTTTGCGGTGACGGAGGATAATGAGTAAGGCTTGCGTTTGGCGAAGAGTTGGTTGTCGTGCCGCCGTCCCGTCAACACGTGCAAACGATCCCGCTCGGACAAGATCAATCGAGAGTCGGCCACGCAATGTCGCCCGAAGGTGCAGAGCCTGATGGCGTCATGTGCGATCATATTTTTCTCCGACTAGTCGCTCCACTCGCTGCACCAGGCGCCTGTAGTACTTGCCTATCGTCGATATAGAGAAGTCCTGCGCACGGGCGAGTACCGTCGCCATATGTGGGTCCACACATTGTGGAAACTCCCTTGCTAACAGACGCCATCGACGTAGGTCGCATTCCCCCTCCACCTCCCGATAACGATCGACGACTGTGCGACAAGCAGGGTAATCGTTGATGGAAGATACATTTAAGATACCTTTTATCAGCAACTTTATCGTGATGCGAGGTGCATGAGCATTTTGCTGGTAAGCGATCGCACGCGCCTCGATGCGTCGAGCCAAATCGGCATCCGTCCGCCGTTGACGAAGCGCCTTCCTACTGGCGTGGTGCTGCATCGCCAGCGCGTTGACCCATTCCGCGTCCATGGAGATGATTCCCGTAATCGGGGCAATGGCATTCTCATACAGAAATCGGCGCGGCAGGTCCGGATGTGCGACCACCGTTTCGGCAATCAACAGTCTTGCAGCGGAACGTTGTCCTTCGGAATATTCGGTGGCAAAACCCGGCATCGGGCTCTTGGCCACATTGGCGATGGCACGCTTGACCAGGATGGTCGAGAGCAGAGTGTCAATCGAACCATACAATAAGCGACTTGCGATGAGATTGACCACGGGGAGCCCGCTAAAGCGGTTCCCGATCATGACAAGCTTGAGTTTCTCGTACCGATGCACGACACGATAGTTTTGTTCAAAGAACTCGCGCGCACCGTTTTCCTCCAACAGTTCGACAGTTCGTTCATCAGGACTGCCGGAAAACACGCGGAGCCGCTCACCGCCTTCTCTCATGACAGCACGAACCTCCTCCCCGTAGATTCCGTCCAGTTTGCCAGCCAGCACTTGCTCGATGTCGTACGCGATACCCTGAGCAAAGTCACAGGGCCGCGATGGCGGCCGCCGACCCATGAACTTTCCGCACTTGCAGCGCAGAGCCGGCGTCCAGCCGAAGTCAAGATAGTTGTAGGCTAAACCACACGCCCCGCATTGGTGGACGACTACTGCTGCATGTCGAGCACACCAGTTGTAGCCTCTAACGCTAGGCGGCGTATCCCACGTGGCGAAGCCGCGTGTCGCCTCTTGCTCCCGGATGCATTCCGGACAAGCGCCCAGTGCAGCGTTACGGCTCGCCCGATAGCTTTGGAATTTCCGGGGCTCACCGATCGTCGAAATCAGTCCAGTGATCGCATTTTCGGTGAGTAACTTCGCCTCCCCAATGCCAAGGAACGGCGTAAGGAGTCGCAGATGGGTATGCCCTAAACTTACCGAGACTGGATCGGGGCACAACTCGCCAAACGCCGGCAAAATGCGTCCTAAGCCCGCGACCATTCCAACCGAAGCATTCACAACCGATTTACGTATATCGGTGATCGCTTTGTTCGAAGTGACAGTGGCACCGCGATAGATTCGCTCGACAAAGGCAGAGATCAGTTCGTTGGGCTGCAATGCGATCGCATTGCCAATCACGATCGGTGCGCCCATCATAGATTTTATTTTCATGCCTGGGTCCTCCTGGCGGTGGCGTTCCTGC
This sequence comes from Cupriavidus consociatus, assembly GCF_017814975.1. Classification (GTDB taxonomy): domain Bacteria; phylum Pseudomonadota; class Gammaproteobacteria; order Burkholderiales; family Burkholderiaceae; genus Cupriavidus; species Cupriavidus consociatus. The sequence goes on along the minus strand of NZ_JAGIQA010000009.1, from coordinate 198,436 downwards.
AAGTGCGCGTCGGCATGGCATCCTTGACCGGTCCGATGCGCAAGTACTGATCAACTGCTTGTTGCACGCGCGCGGCGTTGGATGCCTTGCGCAGTGCATACTCTGACATGCCAAGCTGGCGCCGCAGCGCGGCGAGCGAGGGTCGCCGTTGGGGGTACTCTTGCGTGAGCCAGGCTGCTGCCCGTCGGATCTTTGCCGCAAGCGACGCATCTTGACCACTGACGCCATGGGCGTCGCGTCGTGCCAGCGATGTCGGGCCTATCACCTGTGGCCAATGGTCATGCAGCCACACAGCATCGTGGCGGCTCAGCCAACGGAATAGCCGCGGCTCTCGGCTGGCGATCCGGTTGGCCGAGGCCTGCGGTGCGGCCCGCATTCTTGCCAGCCATCGTTGGCGAGCTTCCAAGCGGATTCGCTCCCGCTGCGACGTCGTGAGCGCGGGGCGCAGGCCCCGCTGCCGGATCACGCGATAGACGGTGTCCAGCGACAATCGGCACAGGCGAGCGATCTGAGGCGGGGTGCACTGCCGCGCAATCAGGTCAGGCAGATCTTGGCGTGAGTATCGACGACGGCCGTCAACTGGCAGCGGACGTATCCGGCCAGCACGCCATGCCCGCTGTGGTAAAGCCCTCGGCTTTTGGGTCGGGCGCGGCACCGCGGCAGGCTTCACTGGTCGAGCTTTCCCGATTCCGCCATCCTCGAGAAACATCCACAGCAACGCGAGATAGATCGGATGCAGCGTCGCGCGACCCGCCACCCAAGCCAGCAACTTTGCGCCACGCCCTGGCAACGCTGCGAGCTTGCGCAGTGATGGCGCGACGTCCAAGTCGCCACAAAAGTGGTCGAACGCCTCCGAAAACGCACGCGTGCGCGCACGGCCTGTCCCGGAGCAGAAGCCCGCTGTCGCCAGTCCTTCTGCGAAATGGCTAGCCACCACATGTCGATCGCCCAGACCAGCGATCGCCAGGATGGCCTGGCTATAGGCAATGAGGTCGGCCGTCGCGGGAAGCGCTGGGGCGCGCTTGACGTCGGGGGTCGGATACGGACAACGCTCGACTAACGTGCAGCCGTGCCAGGGACATGCTTGCACGAACGGAACAAGATGTGGCCAAAAGAACGCACTGACGCCGAATCGCTCCCACGCGCTGGCTTCGCATTCGGGACACACGCGGATGCCGCCCACTCGCATGCCAGCCCATACCCGCAGGGTGGGTTGTACCGAGCGGCCGCTGCCATGCAACAGGCGCTGCCCCAGCGTGGTCGCCATCTCTGGCAGCAGGCCAAGCGCCAGCAACGGATATGCCGAATGCTCCTTCAACAACCGCTCGGCATCGCCGTACAGCCCACTGGTGAGGAACGCTAACTGGGTCAGGGGCATGCGGGGCACGGTGCCAAATGCACGACCGGGGGTAAAGCGATCTCTCGCCGCAAGGATGGTGTCGCAATCCATGAACAGTCCGCGGGCGATGCTGCTCGCGGCTTCCCTCGGCGGTCGGGGCAACAGAACCGGTACACGCGGCATCATGGCGATTTCCCCCCTGCTTGCGCGGACGATGAGGCGTCATCGTCGACATCCGTCTCCCAAGGCAAATAGTCCTGGTACTTGGCATAGTCACTTTTGGAGATGGGCTCGGCGCCCAACACTCGCCCATACAGGTCCCGCGCAATGGCGAGACGCCCAATACAGGCCTTGTCCACCAAGCCCTCCGCGGCGGCCGACGGGTCCATGCCGTGTTGATTCACGAGGCGGTTGTATAGCACCCAGGAGCTGACCACTAGGTCTCGCAATCCATGGGTTTCCGGCAGGATCTGCGACAGGGCCGCAGGCATGGGCCCTCGCCGTGCGAAGAGTTCCCACATGGCCTGCGTAATCCCCGCGTAGTTGCCGGGGTCGTACGCCAGAATCTCTTGAGCCGGTGGAAACAGCGCCCGAAAGGTTGGATGCGGCAAGGCCTCGCGCACGGCAGCGGTCGCGCATAGGACGACAATGAAGCCCTCCCGCGCGATGCGAGACAGCAACCGCCAAAAAGACGCTAGCTCGGGCACAAGGTGCTGGGAAGTGAAGCCGGTAAAGACCAGCGCACCCACATTGGCGGCGTGCATCCGCCCCAATAAGTAAGTTTCGATCCCGACGAATTTTGCGCGAATCAACTCGCCGCCAAGGTCTTGGCTCTCCAGCGCCTGCAACAGCGCCATCAGCAGTTCCCTTGCCCAGTGGCTGTCGGACATCGGTGCGATCAAGAGCGGCACATGATCGATGCGACACCCATCGCTACCGACCAGCCTTCCCTTCTCGTCGAATATTTGCATGTGGGTGTGCGGCGGCCTCACGCCGATCAGGTCACGTAACGCATAGAACGTTCGCTCCACTGCCATGCTTGTGGGTGCACTGACGAGGTGCGTACGGACGACCCCGCCCCCCCAGTGCTGGACAAGCGGCCTGGACTCGTCCGGCTCGACTGCGGCAGGCTTCGGCATGCTGGTAGGAGGCCTTCGGAGAAGATGCATCGCACGGGCATAGGCTGCGCCCCAAGCGGCGCCAGAGCTACCGCGCTCGGCCGCTCGCTGCCGGATATCCGAGAGCACGTGCAAGGCAATCATGGCTTCGGCTTCCGTGCAGAGGCACATCGACTGCAGCCTCGACTCCAGCGATTCCCATGGTCGCAAACGCTGGCGTTGCGGGGTGTCGCGGGCACTGCAGGCATAGAGTTGCTCGGCCATGGCCAAAGCCGTCTCCGGGAGGGCCGGCAAGTCATCCAATAAAAAGGACCTGGCACCGGCAGGCGTGACGTTTCTTGGCGGTCCGTCTGAAACGACCGCAGTTCGCATCGACATTGCGCACCTCCGTATTCGCGTGCGGCATCTCGCATGACGGTGCACGCGAGGCTGGTTTGTCGCAACCAAGAAAGCAGTCCCGTCGTCTCCGGAGGAGCACGGACTGCAGGATGGACACGGCCAAGCCGCTACGAGGCAGGCGGGTGGAAGGATCGGGAGTCAGGAAGGCGACACTGCGGCGCGATGAGGGCGATACCCAGAACGGGTACGCGCAAGATGTAAGGTCTGGCATCGGTCACCACTGCCGTCAGACGGGAAAGGCAGCGCGAGAGATAGTCGCCCCCGCTTTTTGTGAGCGCGACGACGCGCCGGACGCTCATTCGTGAGGTATTCGTCATGGTGGTATGTCAATCATCAAGGTTTTCGGAAAATTCAGACGCGCAATGGCGTCCCTGCCTTGACGAGTCCCACGTCACCGCCGATACTGTCAGTGTCACCTAGCAGTCAGCGATGGCCTGGAAGCGCGTCGGCATGTTTAAGTAAACATGTGGAAGCTTTCAGGGGATGCGCCCTCCAAACGCATCCAAAAAATTGCCGGATACATCGATGTCCTGAGAAGAGGACTCATCGACTATATGGCACAAAAAGCCGCCTTTCTAGGCGGTTTTTTGCATTGGGTCTATATATCCACAATTCAAATTGTCAATCCATTCAATATAAAATTTCGTTATTTTTCAACAACATAGAAAATAAACATTGAATTTCCATCCGCTTACGCAGACACTCGATTTTCATTAGACAAAAGCACCGAAAATCCAATAAAAAACCGCCCATTTAGCGGTATGCACTGCTTATGTCGGATGGAGCCATAGCTTGCGCATGAGCACTTGACGACGGACTTGCTCGGTATGGACATAACGTGTAGTGGTATCGAGCGACACATGTCCGACATTCTGTTGTACGACCTCGATCGGAACCCCTGCCTCGAGCGCGTGGGAGATATGCGTGTGACGCAGCCAATGTGCACTGGCACGCCGCAGGTGCCGCGCTGCAGCCGGCTCAACCGCCTCCAACGCGGCCGCGCAATGGGCAAAAAAGCGCTTCAGTTGTCGATGGAATGCGCTGCCCGACACGCTTGCATCGCCTTCGCCTTCTGCGGCGCGCCACGACGTTGCCGCACCGAGCAGGGGCACAGCGCTCGGTTGCGGCAGCGTGCCGGCGTAGCCGCGCGCGACGAGATACGCCAACAGCGCAGCGACCCAGCTGTCGGGGACGGGGACTTCGCGCACCTTTGCGCGCTTGCCATGGACCGTGAGCCACCAACCCTCCACACGCGAAGCGCCAGGCGCCGCCCACGATTCCCAGTGCAAATCCTCGGTCGTCGCCCCGATTAGCTCGGATAGCCGCAATCCCGTGTCGTGCAGCAGCGGCAGCGCGATCTGCAGCCGGTGCGTCGCGAGCCCGGGCGGCTGGCGCACGAGCGCCTGCTCAATCAGCGCCCACTGACTGGTGGTGAAGCCACGCCCCACATCAGGACCCAACGCAGGACGACGCGGACGTGCCACGGCGCGCCAGGGGTTTCCCACCAGGTAGCCTTGGTCCACCAAAAACCCAAACAGATTGCCCAGCACGCCGACGGCGAAGCTGCAGGACCGCACGGACAGGGCGCCGACGAAGGGCCGCCAACGACTGGACCAACGCGGTGGCCCGTGCGGGCCGCACCATTCCAGCGCGGGGGCCAGCAGGAACTCGCGGTACGCGACACAGTCCTCCACGGTGAGCGATGACAGCGCCCGCCGGCGGACCAATACCGCCCACAGCAGCAGGCGTTCCGCTTCCTTCCGGTACGCCAGCTGGGTGGGGGTGCGAGATCCGCGCCGCCCGGCCTGCGGGCACGATTCATGGTCCGTCGCGGCGCTCGACGCCAAGCCGCTGCGTGCCGCCACCCAGGCGTCGATGGCGGCGCGATCGTCCGCCGCCGAGAGCAGGCAATGTTCGCGTGGGGCGCGAAACTGCCCCGCCGCACCGCTGAGCTCGCTCGACAACGCCAGACGCTCCACGGGCAGAAACGGACTCGTCGAGGGCTGCACCGCCGCGCGAGTTTCCGCCTGAACGATCGCTTCCGGCGTCGGCGTCGGGAACGCGCCCAAGGTCGCGGCGTGCGCGGCGACGAACCCCTCCAGCGCCTGCGCCTTGATCGCGCCAATGCCGCGCAGGTCACGCCACCAATCGGGACACGCAGCCATGCGCGTATGCAGCGCGCCCAACGAGGGGATCCCTGCAGCGCGCAGGCGCAGGGCCAGGGAATCGACCAACCAGGCTTCGACGCCGTCGGCGCGCTGTGGCAGTTGGACCATGCGCGCCTCGAGCGCATAAATGGCGTCCAATTGGCGATGCAGCAACGCGATGCGTCGGCGCTGCCGCGCCAGCGCGCTGCCGAAGGCGGCCTCATAGGCCGCGAGCTGCTCGGCTTCCGAGCATTCCGCCAGTCCCTGGCGATCGGCAAACGTCTCGAGCGAGGGCAGCGTCACTTGCCCAGACGGCGCGAGATCCAGCCGGTCAGCCGCGGCACGCCGCGCGTCGCGTCTGCTCCGCCCAGGATGCCGGGTGAGCACGATGCGGCGCGAGCGTCCTCCGCATCGCCCGGTAGATAACGTTCCCACACCGCGCGCGGTGCGAGGCCCTGCAGCACCGCGCGGAAGAACGCGAAGTGTCCGCGATCCAGGCGCGGGCGGGTGATGGCGCGGTGGAGTTCTGCCGCCTCTTCATTGGGACCAGATCCCGTTCCCGTGGATGGACGTAGCGAATGTGATGGCATGGGACCCTCCCAGCGGCGAACGATGGCACACGGCGGAGGGTTGGCAGCGGAGAGGGGCGAGAAGGCCACGACGATGCGGGCCCCGGAGCGGTCAGCCAACTGGCGTCGGCATTTTTAAAGATACCAAATAATACGGATTATCTTGCAGTGGGGGATGCGAAAAAGCACAACGGCAAGCGCATGCCTTGGAGGCCTCTAACGTAAAGCTGTCCGGTAACTCAACGTAAAGGTGTCGTGCAATGATTCTTCCCGCTCGGGAAGGATGAAGGCCGCGAGCGCGAGTCGGGTGAGCCCTTGACGTAAAAGCTGTGCGGAAAAGAAAAAAAGCGTCCCATCAGATTTAAATGAAAAAGTCTCGGTCAAGCGGGCCAAACTTCCCGCTCGGGAAGGAAACCTTGGCTTGGAGGCCTTGGACGGCTCAGCCTTGGCCATATCACTTTCGATGGCAACGCTCTGGCGACCGTGCTCAGTTCCCGCTGAGGTCACTTCGGCAAACATTCCGACTCGCCCACTGAAATCCGCTTTACCATCACGGATGGGAACGAAATGGGTTGTCTTGGCCATCTGCTATGTCACTGCAACAGAAAATGCGACTCTTGTCGGCCTGGCTGCCGGCCGGGCTTCCTCACTTCGAAGCTGAGGTCGGCACCTACCTACACCTCCAGGATGTCCCGTACGAGTTGGAGAACATCCTGGCTCGCTGGCTACAGACAGAGAGCTACCAACCTGCGTTCTGATCGAGGGTGGCAAGGGCTTAGCCATCAGCCAAGAAGGATGGGAAAACTTCGTCTGCTGGCTCGTGGAAACACTTCGAACCAAGCTTGACGAAATGGAGCAAGACCAGCCCACGCAATGAACCAACCAAGCATGGAATTGACCCATGCTGCGGATACGCATAGAACTGGTGCCGGATGGCGATGAGGAGGCGGTTAAGCTGCTTGCTGCCGTCGACATCAGCAATGACGGTAGCGGTAGACGCCGATGACGCCGCGACGGCCGTGTCCGCGGACGCAGACGCTCTCATCAATGGGAGTCTATTCCATCGTCAGGGAGGCTCTCGCCTTCGCAGAAAGTAACGCCCGCATCGACAGCTACCATTCGTACGGTCGGCTGGCTGATCTGTCACCACCTACAGAGCCCTAGTTGAAGCGTAGCTTGGAGAGGCTCGAAACTTGCGGTGACACGCTCGGAAGAAACCAGATGAGAATGTGTTGCCCTGAACAATATCTTTGTTTAGGGCAACTTACGTCTTCGAGCTCAGGCTCCTCCGGCCCGGGCACTTTGCATACTGTATGGCTCACCCGCTCCCTTACCCCAAATGAAACTGACCTACAGCTCGATGCAATGCATTGGCCTGGTCCTCCAATGACGCGGTGGCAGCCGCCGCTTCCTCGACCAATGCCGCGTTCTGCTGCGCCATTTGATCCATCTGGGATACCGCTTGGTTAACTTGTTCGATCCCGCCGGTTTGTTCCTCAGTGGCTGCCCGCATTTCTCCCATCAGATCGGTCACCCGTTTCACAGCTCCAACAATCTCTTCCATCGCTTTGCCAGCGCCTTCCACAAGCACAGACCCGTCTTCGACACGTTGTGCGGAGTTGTCGATCAGTGACTTAATCTCCTTCGCCGCGGTAGAGGAGCGCTGTGCGAGGCTGCGGACCTCACCGGCTACCACGGCGAATCCGCGGCCCTGTTCACCAGCTCGAGCGGCTTCCACTGCGGCATTCAGGGCCAGAATGTTGGTTTGAAAAGCGATTCCTTCGATCACTCCAATAATATCTACCACCTTTCCCGACGCAGCCTTGATTTCACTCATAGTGCGCACGACATTAACGACCAACTCACCTCCGCGCACCGCAATGTCCGACGCTCCTTCAGCAAGCTGCGCAGCCTGGCGAGCGTTTTCCGCACTCTGTCGCACCGTACTAGTCAGTTCCTCCATGCTGGCCGCAGTTTGTTCGAGCGATGCCGCCTGTTCTTCGCTTCGACGCGATAGGTCTGCATTGCCCGCCGATATTTGGTGGGCAGCGCCGGCGATTGAGTCGGCGGCGGTGCGGATCTGCCCTATAGCCCCTGTTAGCCGTGCCTGCATCTGCTGCATGTTATAGAGCACGCTCTCTTCATCCTCTGGTTTAATCTGCACTTGCGTGGCTAAATCCCCTTGGGCGATTCGCGCTGCGATTGCAGAAGTCAGCGATGGCTCGCCTCCCAATTGCTTCTGCAGACTCGTCGAGACTCGTACCATCACCACGCTCATCAACGCGCCTACGGCCATCAGCCAAGCGATTGCCTTCCAAAGGGCCGTTCGGAATTCGGCCTCGATATCGTCGAGGTACAGCCCTGCAATGAAATTCCAGTCCCACGCCTTAAAATTCAGCGTGTAGCTTAGTTTGGGCTGCGGTGCTTCGCTTCCTGGCTTCGGCCACACGTATTCGACGAAGCCTTTGCCGGTCGTCTTGCCGATGCGGACAATGTCACGGAAGAAATAGACGCCGTTGGCGTCCTGCATGTTCGACATGTCCTTACCATTTAGTTCCGGTTTGATGGCGTGCATCAGGACCACTGTGTCGGAGCGGGCGATGGTGAAATAACCATCGGCGCCAAACCGCATCGCACGCACACGGTCTAGAGCCTGCTTTTTAGCCTCTTCACCACTGAGCTTCCCCGCACGGGCCATCGCTTCATAATCGGCAACGACGGAGTTTGCCGTGTCGGTTACTTGCTCAAGGACGCGCATGCGATCTTGCAAGCGCTGCTCCCGCATTTGCCAAACATTCCACAAGGTGATTGCCAACAGACAAATCCAGCTCAGCACCAGCGGAAGCATGAGCTTCTTTTTGAGGCTCAGGTGTTGCAACATTTGGCTCCTCCATTTTCCTTTAGTTGATCGGTGGGCGCTTTGCGAAAGCGACCTTTACAACCGCCGGTAACGGACGCGAGAATGCCGATCTTGAGCTGCTGCCATCAATTTGGCATTGCATTCCAACAGCCCATGAATTTGGCTATCCAACTGCCAATTCCTAGCCCATTCCCCCAAGCAAACGCCATCGCGTAACAGGTGGATCCCGGTAAATTCCTCCGTGGGGAACGTGGGTGCCGCTCTTGGACGGACGAACACAAGAATCAGTGCTAGTTCACCGTCGAGGTGCTGTACTACGCCGGTGACCGTCTTACACTTGTTCCTGCACGGTTGGCGGACGAACGCTACTGCGTTTTATGACGAGACGCGGCGCGAAGCGCTTCGCGGGCTGTACGACGCGCGACGCGTTGTCGGGGTAATTGGGCGAACGCACATCGCCGTGCGGCTAGGATGCCGATCGGATCTGGGTTGTGCATGAACAGCTCAGGGACCGCCCGAACGCTGACGGCGAGGCGATGCGGATGAACTCGCAAGCTGCAAATGCAGTTTTCACGGGGTGCACTCTGTCCTTGTGCCGACCGACCCTGTATTCCTGATATAGTAGTGGCGAGCTGTCGTCGCCTGCCGCACGCGCCCTTCGGGGCATGACGAAGACGATGTGTCACCGCACCTACCCCATTCCACAATCCTTGTTTTCGATGGGCGGTCCGCAAAGCGTGCACCGGATTTGCCGCCCTGGAGAAAGCAATGGATACGCAGCAGTTGAAGCTGCTGGCCGGGCTCGTCCGCGGCCTTTTGCAGCCCACGCACCCCTCCTTTGGTTATGGCCAGGCGCTCGATCTGATCGCAGCGCTTCCCGGGCTTCGTAACTGGCCCGAGGTGATGGCGTTTCCCCAGCGCGTCGCCGCAGCCGAGCTGGACATCACCGCGACCGGCCGCCTGTCGTTCCGCCTGAAGAAGCGCTACTCGGTCTACATGTCGCCGCAGGAGTTGCTTGTCGCGCTCTCGCCGCCCGGGGCGGTCGTCGCACGCCGGACCCCGCAGATCTGGCCGTCGGGTCCCGTTCCCGGCGTCTACATCACGACCTCCCAAAAGGCGATCGACGCCCTGCTGGAAGTGTACGAGGACGCCACCGACGGTGCGCTGCTCTATGCGGAACGCGCTGGCAATGGTTGTGCCAGCGCCATCGACCTTGGCGAATACGGCCTCTGGTCGTCTGGCCTGGATCGCGTGCCCAGCGGCACGTTGCTGGTAGTCGGCCCGCTGGAACTCGACCAGCAATCTTGGGAAGGAACCGCGAGCCGTCTTGAAACGGCTTGCCGGTACGCGCTGGACTCTGGGCACCGTGTCGCGGTGCTCCTCGACACCCCGACGGCCGAGACGCTCCACGAGGACGTCCGACTCATGGTCACGTCCAGAGATGAGCACGCGGACGAAGAACCGGCGCTGATTGGGGTCGTCACCGAGAAGGGCGAGTTGCAAGCGCGTACGCCATTTTCGGTGGCGTGGCCGACGATTGAACCGGTCACCGTGACGGGAACCAGCGACGCTTTGCCGACGCCGCTTATGGGTCCTCTGCGTGATGTGCTAGCTGAACGTACCAACGGCTTGCTGCTGTTCGGGTCCGCCGTTATTGCCGAATATTCGGCGATCGACCTCGTTGCGGGCTCGTTGGTGCTGACTGAACGCGCTGGTCCTGCTGCCCGCATCATGGCGCGCCACCGCGCGACGCCTTCGAAGGACTGGGACGTGCCAGAAGCGATCCGGCAACTGCCCTTCTTGCCGTCGATCGAGAGTGCCTACGCCCAGGGCTATCGCCGCCTGATCTACCACCCGAGCTACACCGAGCCCGAACTGCTGTTGAAGTACAGCGAGGACGCGCTGCTGATTTGCGGCACTTATGGCGCCGACGTCATGACCGTGTTCATGAGTACGGTGCGCGCAGGTGGCGGGACGCACATGGAGGCGGCCTTGCTGGCCCGGATCGTGGCCATTGCGGCCACCGTGTCCGTCCCGTCCCGCGATGGGATCAAGCTGCTGGCCGACCTCTACGTGGCCACGGGCGCACCGATCGACAACGTGATGGCGTTCGAGGAGATTGAACAATTCCTGAGCGACAACCTCCTGGCACGTTGGAGGGATGGGCTGGCCCGTCTGCAGGACGCGGGCGTCGTCGTGCCCGCCGAGGTGAAAAAGGCTTTCCCCCGGAGCCAGGAGATCAAGGCCTTCGTTGACGAGTACCTTAAGCAAAAGAAGAATCGGGCGACCGCGTAAGCGCATGCGCCCGGTGCCGCGGATAGGTCCGGGCGCAACGTTTCGAGCACACCCAATCGGAGGACCGCCATGAACGTTGCCTGGTTTCTGAACCGCCGGCTGGACTTCATCCGGCAGCTTTACGCCGGCTCGTCGGCACCCTTCGTCGATCGCCGGATCAAAATCGAGAACGGCGTGGAGCCATTCGTGCCGCCGTACTCGGAGGACGGTGAGCCGCCTTTCCTGCTCGAATGGCAGGAGGCCTGCGATTCGATCGATGTCCTGGGCCACGCGTGCCTGTGCATGCTCTCGTCGGCATTGCAGGCGTATCTGCAGACCCGCGTCAGGCTCCGCTGTGAGGAACTGAGCGACGCGGACCGCAAACGCGTGTTCCGAAAAGGCTGGATCCGGGGCTACAACCGTATCTTCACCGACGCGTTCGGGATCCCCTTCACCGATGGCCCTGTGCCCATCGCTGTCCTTGAAGACATTGTGCTGACGCGCAACAGCATCCAGCACGACCTTGAGATCACGACCAATCGGCCCAAACACGCCGACCGGAAACTGGGCGCCGCGCGCTCGGTGTTTCTGGACGCCCGCGAGGTGGAGCTGCTCGATCGCATGAACCCAGACGCGCGGACCTGGTTGGCACCGCCCACCGTGCACGTGAACCAGGCCTCGCTCGAAGCTTCTATCGACACCGTTGCGCGCTTCGTCGAATGGCTCGACGGTGCCATCGAAGCGAAGCTGTACGGCTGACTCTGAGATCCGCCTGGAACTGAAAACTCGCCCCTCGGATGCCCTTGTCCCACCTTTTGCATTTGCTCATAGCGTGGCCAGCGTCCGGCCGTCGAACTATGGGCCTTCCCGGAAACCAGGCGATGAACCATTAAAAAGGGAAGCGCAGGGCTCCCCTTATTGCAGGATCGTTAGCTTACGCCGCAGCGTCCTTCAGCTTCTTCAGCGGACGGACCTTCACCTTCACTGAAGCCGGCTTGGCAGCGAACCATTGCTCCTGACCGGTGAACGGGTTCTTGCCGAAGCGCTTCTTGGTGGCCGGCACTTGAATGGCCTGCACCTTGAAGAGGCCAGGCAGGGTGAACTCGCCAGCGCCCTTCTTGTGGATCGCGCTGACGATGGTGTTCTCCAGGTGGGCGAGCACGGTCTGGACGGCCTTCTTTTCGAGCTGGGTTTGCTCGACCAGGTGGGCCAGCAGGCTTGACTTGTTGAAGGTGTCCTTCAGCGGTTTGGCCACCGGTGCCGCAGCAGCGGCCTTCGGTGCGGCCTTCGGCGCCGGTGCCTTCTTGGCCGGAGCCTTAGCGGCTGGCTTTGCAGCGGTCTTCACAGTCGTCTTGGCTTTTGTTGCCATCTCGGTTCCTTGTCTCAGTGGTTGATGTGTCGCAGGCAATCAATTGGCGGGAGCGCGACACTGAACGCGATATTGCCACGATGAGGCCTATTTTCAAGGGATTCCTGAGCTTTTCTGCGCTGCAGTCGGGTATGCTGAATCCAATTGCTACACTTAGTGAGCCAGATATACGGAGAATCCCTATGAACGCCAGTACTCAGACGAGCAGGACCCAGCAAACCACCCTCTTCGGCGCGACGTTCGCCGAATGGAAGAAGGATGCGGGCCGCACGTTTACATTAAAGGTCGAGAGCACCTGGAGAGGGAGTCAGCACCCCGCAGCCGCCTTACCAGCTCCAATGCACGCATCAGCTCTATAGCGGGCTTAACGGCGATTTTTGTTTGCCCGCAAGCCGACGCTGCCTTTTGGCGCTCTCGCATGAAAACTCTCATCGGAAAGTGCTCATGCCAGGTGCCGAAACGAATCCCTTGGGCCCCCTTCTCTGCTGGCAAGTATTTTTGGGTTGAGTCGGGTCGGGGCAGTTAGTTGCGAGTCTTTACGGCACAAGCCTAGTCTGACCACCTTTTTCCAGGTCGGCGCGGAATCTTCTCCGGCCGTCGACGATGAGGCCGATTGCCGCCGGTCGCCTTCCCGCTTGCTCAGTCGTCCCAGAAGTGCCGCATTTACTCGGGAAACCGCGAGATGTTTTTCCCGTAGCTCGGAAGCTTCAGCAGAGGCAATGTCCCCTCCCCGCCTTATCCCCAACGACCAAACACACGCCGCCTATTCACTTTGCAACTGGGCCCCTGTGCACCGGTTCTGTTGCAAAGGCGCCGACGGCATGGAAGTCCAATGTCCTGCAGGTTAATGGAATCGCATGCCAATATGGCGAAAAGCAATAGACAACTCGCAACCGAAATCTATCGAAGAAATTCTAAGATCGCAGTACCGGTATGCGGTGCGACACGTCGTGCACCCTAGCGCACCGGCGCGGGAAGCCCGGTTCGGGTCATGGCCAACGATTTGGAGTCAGCAACGTACTGCCGCCATCGCGGGGCTCGATGCTTGCGCCAAACTGGATCCACGAGATTCAAATACTACGTTGACCATGACCCGAACCGGACTTTAGGAGCTTCTGACCACCGCAACACCCCATTGATCTATAGAAGCGGATCAATGGTCGTACCTCATAGTGAAACCGACGATTCGGTACCGGCAGAGCCGCCCCATGACGCACGCCCTCAATTATGACAAGGCGATCGCTCGCGGCTAAGCGATGACCCTGCCCGAACAGCATGGTCCAACTTTGTCCGGGCCACCTCCGAATGCTGATGACCGGGACAAGAGGCGATTCGTCTAATCCTTACTTTTTCTCATACTCAAACTGCGGTGCCGCCGGCTCGGCCGGAGCCGCTGCGCCCGGCAACTCCAGTGTCCCTGGAGAAGACGCCGGCTTCTCAGGCTCACCGCCAAGCGGAATGGTCACCTCCGCCCCGGTGTTATGGTGCAGCGATCCCTTGTCGAGGAATGCCGTCACCATGCCCGGCCAGAACATCACGGCCAGCACCATCACCATCTGCAGGCCGACCCAGGGCAGGGCGCCCCAGTAGATGTCGGAGCTCTTCACTTCCTTCGGCGCGATGCCGCGCAGGTAGAACAGCGCGAAGCCGAACGGCGGGTGCATGAACGAGGTCTGCATGTTCACGCACAGCATCACGCCGAACCACACGAGCGCCGCGGTGGCCGCGGCTTCGGGGTTGCCGCCCATCGAATCGGCCACGACCGGAGCCAGCACCTTCACTGCCACCGGGGCCAGCATCGGCACCACGATGAACGCGATCTCGAAGAAGTCCAGGAAGAACGCCAGGAAGAAGATGAACAGGTTCACCACGATCAGGAAGCCGACCCAGCCGCCCGGCAGCGAGGTGAACAGGTGCTCGACCCATGCGCCGCCGTCCACGCCCTGGAACACCACCGAGAAGCAGGTGGAGCCGATCAGGATGAACACCACCATCGCCGTGATGCGCGCCGTCGATTGGTAGGCTTCGACGATCAGCAGACGCAGGTCAGTCATCTGGCCCGCGCGGATGACCAGCCACAGGATGACCAGGTACATCACCGCCAGCGGGATGCGGAACACATGCGAGCCAAAGGCAAACACGCCCACGGCCGCGGTGATCAGCGTCGCGGCAATGCCGATGCGGTAGATGATGCGATCGGTGCTGGTGAAGGCCTTGTCGCGGATCACCGCGAGCACCAGCGCGCCGACGGCACCCATGGCGCCCGATTCGGTCGGCGTGGCGATGCCCAGCATGATCGTGCCTAGCACCAGGAAGATCAGCACCGCGCACGGGATGATGCCGCGCAGGCACTTGGCCCACAGCGGCCAGCCGCGCAGCGTGCGCGCTTCGGGGGGGACTGGCGGCAGCCAGTCGGGCTTGAAGCGTGCCAGGAAGAACGTGTACAGCGCGAACAGCGCGATCTGCACGACTGACGGGCCCCAAGCGCCCAGGTACATGCTGCCCACGTCGGCGCTGCCGGCAGGCGTCTTGAGCTGGTCAGCCAGGACGACGAGCACCAGCGACGGCGGCACGAGCTGCGTGATGGTGCCCGATGCCGCGAGCACGCCGGTGGCGTACTTCATGTTGTAGCGGTAGCGCATCATCACCGGCAGCGAGATCATCGCCATGGCGATCACCTGCGCGGCCACGGTGCCCGTGATCGCGCCGAGGATGAAGCCGACGATGATCACCGAATAGCCAAGGCCGCCACGCACCGGGCCGAACAGCTGGCCCATGGAGTCGAGCATGTCCTCGGCCAGCCCGCATTTCTCCAGGATCGCGCCCATGAAGGTGAAGAACGGAATCGCCAGCAGCAACTCGTTGGCCAGCACGCTGCCGAACACGCGGCTCGGCACGGCCTGCAGGAAGCTCAGCGGGAAGTAGCCCCAGTGAATGGCCAGGAAGCCGAAGGCGAGGCCGACGGCGGACAGCGAAAATGCGACCGGGAACCCGATCAGCATGAACAGCACCAGGCCGCCGAACATCATCGGCGGCATATATTCCAATGGAATCATTGCACCGGCCTCTCGTATTTCGATTCGATACGCACCAGACCTTTGAGGGCGGCAAAGCGCTTGATCAGTTCAGACACCCCCTGCAGCGCGAGCAGGGCGAAGCCGACGGGCACCACCAGCTTGATCGGGTAGCGCGGCAGGCCGCCGGAATTGCCCGATTGCTCGAGGATGCGCCACGAGGGAAGAAATAGGGAATCCCAGGACAGCCACGTGAACAGCACGCACGACGGCAGCAGGAACACGACGATGCCGAAGATGTCGATCCAGTGCTGCGCGCGCTCCGAGACGTTGCCGTAGAACAGGTCGACGCGGACATGCTCATTGCGCTGGAAGGTGTACGAGGCGCCGAACATCACGGCGATCGCAAACATGTACCACTGCAGTTCGAGTGGCCAGTTGTCGCTCAAGTTGAAGCCATAGCGCAGGAGGGCGTTGCCGGCACTGATCAGGCACGACAGCAGGATCATGATGTTTGCAAGCCTGCCCGTGTGCTGATTCAACCTGTCGATCTGCCGCGACAGACCAAGCAAGTAGTTCATCGGTTGTTGTCTCCCCGTACCTTGTTACTCGTAGTCGCTAAAGCGACTCTAGTTATGGCAAATCCAACACGTTCTAACAGTGTCTCTTCACGCTGTTATTCTGAACATTGGCCAAACCGACGCAATCAGTGCCGTTTACGACAAACGTGGCGGTATGGACTGGTGTATCTCGCTAGCCCACCGAAGCGGGCAATGGAGTTCCACATTTCGTGGGGGTATTCTCGCCGACGGCAAGATTGCCATTGAGCGCTCCTGCACTGCGTGCGCGAGCGGTGTAGGCTGGAGGAATGATTCGACTTCGCGCTCTATCCCACGACTTCCCAGCGCGAAGGCTTCATCATCAACATCGCCAGGATGACAAGCGCCGCACCGCCGAATGGAGGGTCGCATAGAAGAAGGTTAGCTCGGGGACGGTAATCCGAGTTTGCTCGACAGGCAATGAGCCTTGCGACGTCCTCGCTATTCACACTGGTGAAAGATGGCCGCTGCCCGAACTACAATCGGGCAATCGCAAGGGTGTCTTGTCGACATGCTTGCACTGGGAGTTGGGAGTAGCAGTATTCTCATCGTCTTTGTGAATGCAACCCCAGGCGACGTCAAGCAATTCTCCCATGTATCCCGTGCTATTTCTTGCGATAGATCGCCTGGAAGCACTCCTCCAGGATATTTTCCACATTGACTGACAAGATCTTCAGTCGACCAGTCTTCAGCATCAGCAAAATGCCAAAAATCCATGACGCGCCGGCAACAGCCAGTTCGTGCTTCACCTCAGGCCCGGCGATGCCGTCTGCCTCCATAGCCTCTGCAACAGCAGCATAGACACGCTTCAGGCGTACGTTGAGTTCTCGGTTTAGCTCTTTGCCAACGCCAGCTGGCTGAGCGCCTCCATAGAGATAGAAACCGAGGTCAAACTCAGCGGGACGGTCCCGAAAATAGACATACCAGGCTCGCAGAGCTGCTTCGGCCTGTCTCCCGGGCGGCCCTGCTTTGGCGCCCCCTTCAACTGCCTCAGCCATATCGCTCAGCGACTCGCGCAGGATGTCGGCGTAGACCTCCTCCTTGTTCGTATACTGGGCGTAGATGGCACCTGTTGTGCAACCGGCAGCCTTTGCAATCTCGCGAACCGAAGCGCCCGGCAAGCCAACCTCAACGAACACTCGCTTCGCCGCATCACGGATCAGTTCACGCCGAAAGGCACTAAGGGCGGCCTTGCGGCGTACGACTTCCGTTTTCCCCTTCTCAGGCATCCTGCACTCGTCCACTGTTATTCTCCGCAACTATCCATCCGACTCACGGCGATAACCTGGACGACCGTCCGGCTTGCCGAAATGATACGGAATCGACACCCCTCATGAGGTGATGTGCGGCTGGAAGCCACTGAAGGTACTGTCTTGGTGGGTGGCCGTCAAGTCACCGCCCACCAATTGGATTTTCGACGCCTCCCAGCTGAGGTCACCACGTAGTCAAGGGAGCTTCGCTCACGCAATTCACCTGAGGACAGAAACCGGGGGACTCCCCAGTCCTGCCCCACCCTGCCTTACGCTCAGGCCGTCTTCTCCTCTCTAAGCCCCAGTTCGACACTCATGGCATCGCGCATCATGAACTTCTGGATCTTGCCGGTTATCGTTAGCGGAAAGTTGTCGACGAACCGTATGTAGCGCGGAATCTTGTAATGAGCAATTGCGCCGCGGCAGAAGGTCCTGAGGTCGTCCTCGTTGCACGTCTCCCCCTCCTTCAGTCGAATCCAGGCGCACAGCTCTTCGCCGAACTTGGGGTCAGGGACGCCAAACACATAAGCTTCGCTTACCTTCGGATGCCGATGGAGGAATTCCTCGATTTCGCGAGGATAGATGTTCTCGCCGCCTCGAATCACCATGTCTTTGATTCGGCCGGTAATATTGCAATACCCCTCAGCATCTATGGTCGCCAAATCGCCGGTGTGCATCCACCCGGCATCGTCGATTGCCTCGGCAGTTTTCTGGGGGTCGCCCCAGTAGCCGCGCATGACCGAATAGCCCCGCGTGCAGAGTTCCCCCTGCGTGCCACGCGGAACGATACGTCCGAGTTCGTCCACGATCTTCACCTCGACATGCGGATGGATACGGCCGACGGTGGATACGCGCCGCTCAAGAGGATCGTCTCGTGAAGTCTGAAGACTAATTGGACTGGTCTCCGTCATGCCGTAAGCAAACGTGATCTCCTGCATATGGAGGTCGTCGATGATTCTCCGCATGATTTCCACCGGACACGGCGCCCCAGCCATGATGCCGGTACGGAGGGAAGACAGATCGAATTTCGCGAACTCAGGATGCTCCAGTACAGCGATAAACATGGTTGGAACACCATGCAAAGCCGTGCACTTCTCAGCTTCGATTGTCTCGAGCACCGCGAGCGCGTTAAAGGCCTCGCCCGGGATGATCATCGCGGCTGCATGCGTGAGGCAGGCGAGGTTGGAAAGGACCAGACCGAAGCAGTGATAGAAGGGCACAGGGATGCACAACCGGTCTTCCGCACTAAAGCCCATAGCACGGCCACAGAAGTAGCCGTTATTGAGGATATTGTGATGCGTCAGGGTGGCGCCTTTAGGTGCCCCGGTTGTACCGCTCGTAAACTGAATGTTGATGGCATCGTCGATGCTGAGCTTCACATCAGGCGGCGGAATTTTCTCTCCTCGTTGGCACACCGCATCGAACGAAATCATGCCAGGCGAGGGTTGGTCGCAGATCTGGATGATCGTGCGAAGCTCGGGGAACTTTTGCAAGGTTAGTTGTCCCGGCGTACCCGTGGCAAGTTCTGGCGCTAGGTCATGCAACATGCCAACGTAGTAACTCGACTTGAATGACGTGGCCGTGATGAGCGCTGCGCAGCCAACCTTCTGCAGTGCATATTCGAGCTCTTGCGGGCGGTAGGCCGGGTTAATGCAGACGAGTATCAGACCAAGCTTTGCCGTCGCGAACTGGGTCACTACCCACTCTGCATTGTTTGGCGACCAGATCCCGATACGATCCCCTGCTACCAGTCCCAGTTGCGCCAATCCGCTTGCAAACCGATCCACAACATCGGCCAGTTCCCGGTACGTCCAACGAATGCCCTGAGACCTCGACACCAGCGCGAGCCTATCCGGATGCTCCCCTACCACCGTGTCGAAACACTCGCCAATCGTCATGCCAAGTAGTGGCGTAGCCGACACTCCGCTGACGTAACTTGGCGCCGCAGTCTCTTTTACGGGCTGAGCAATACTCATCATCTCCTCCATGGAACCCAAAACCATCACACGTTCTTTATATATAACAGTGTTACGTGTTTCTTTCAAGTGCACGGCCCGGGAGACAATCACCCTCTGGCAAGTTGGCGGAATGTTGTCCAGAGCTACGGGTGGATGGAGGTTGAAAAATGCCTTTTTCGCCACCATCACGCCAAAACGAATCGCCTAAAGTACTAGGCGGAGGTGCATGTTCGGAGGGTGTCATGCGCTGCATAAATTGCGGAACCGAGAATCCCGCCGCCGCCAGATTCTGCAGAAGCTGTGGCACCAAGCTAGCGACCCCCTTCCCGGCCTGCAGCCATTCCGAGGACAAGTTCTGTGGGGAATGCGGCGCACCTCTTTCAACCACTCATGAAGGACCGGCCGACGCGCATCAAGGGCCCCTCCTCTCCCCGATTCACTACACGCCAAGCCACCTGGTAGCGCGCATCCTGGCCGAGCAAGCGGCCATGGAAGGCAGTGGCAGCGACGCGGGGGAACGCAAGACCATCACCGCCTTGTTTGCAGACATGGCAGGATCCACGGCGCTGATCCACGATCTGGATCCCGAGGAAGCGCGCCGGCTGATTGATCCCGTAATTGCCCTGATGATGGAGGCCGTCCATCACTATGAAGGCTACGTGGCCAAATCCCTTGGCGACGGCATATTGGCCCTGTTTGGTGCGCCCATTGCCCACGAAGACCATGCCCATCGGGCCTTGTGTGCTGCGCTGAGGATGCAGGAAGCCATGCGCTGCCACAGCGACCGGATCCGCCTCGAGCAAGCCATACCGCTCCAGATTCGGGTCGGCATCCATACCGGGGAGGTGGTAGTACGCTCCATCCGTAAGGACGACTTGCGCGCGGACTACGATCCGGTCGGGCACACGATCCACATCGCTTCCCGGATGGAGAGTATCGCAACGCCCTCTTCCATTTTGGTGAGCGCACCGACATGCAGGCTGACAGAGGGCTATTTCGACTTCAAGGCTCTTGGGACCACGCAGGTGAAGGGGATCCCGGAACCGCTTGCCGTGTATGAGGTGCTGCGCCTCGGGACGCTACGCACACGGCTGCAAGTGGCGCAGCGCCGCGGACTGGCCCACTTTGTCGGACGACAAGCAGAATTGAAGCAATTGCACCGAGCACTGGAACTGACGATGGCCGGACGGGGCCAGATCGTCACCGTGGTCGGCGACGCCGGGATTGGCAAGTCGCGCCTGTTCCATGAGTTCAAGGTGGTCTCGCAGCAGAGCTGTATGACACTCGAGACGTTCTCGGTCTCGCATGGCAAGTCCTTCGCGTACCTGCCTCTCATCGAGCTGGTGAAGAACTATTTCCAGATCCAGGATCAAGATGAGGAACGGAAGCGCCGTGAAAAGGTAGCTGGCAGGATGCTGATGCTGGACCGCACGCTAGAAAACCTGCTGCCTTACCTGCTCTACCTGCTCGGGATCAACGACACAAGCTCGGCGTTGTCAAACATGGATCCGCTGATAAGGCGCCAGCGCATCTTTGAAGCAATCACGCAGCTGTTCTTGTGCGAAAGCGCCAACCAACCACTTGAACTTGTGTTTGAGGACCTGCAATGGCTCGACAGCGAAACTGAGGCGTTCCTTCAGATCCTTATCGAGAAACTGCCAGCCGCGAAGATTTTGCTGCTGCTGAACTACCGGCCGGAGTACCGGCACGAGTGGGGCCAGCTGGACGGCTACACCCAGATCCGACTCGATCCGCTTGGCCAGGCTGAGGCGGGGGAGCTGCTGACGGCCCTGCTGGGCGACCATCCCTCGCTTGAGGCCCTCAAGCCACTGATTCTGGAAAAGACTGAAGGTAACCCGTTCTTCATAGAGGAAGTGGTGCAGACACTATCCGAGGAAAAGGCACTCATAGGAGAGCCAGGCCACTACCGTATTGAGAGGACACCAATCGCCATCCATATTCCGACCACGGTGCAGGCAGTGCTGGCGGCGCGCATCGACCGTCTTCCGCGCGCCGAGAAGGACCTGCTGCAGAGTCTCGCGGTCGTCGGCAAGGAATTTTCCCTGAGCTTGATCGAGCGGGTCATTGGACAACCCGAGGACATCCTACGCCCGCTCCTGGCCCGCCTAGAGGCGAGCGAATTCATCTACGAGCAGCCAGCGTTCCCAGACATCGAATACACCTTCAAGCATGCGCTGACACAGGAAGTTGCCGGTAGCACTTTGCTCACGGACCACCGGAGTGCGCTGCACGAGCGCACGGGCCAGGCCATCGAAGCGCTCTTCCCTGATCGACTGATGGATTATTGCAGCGAGCTGGCACGGCACTATAGCCTTAGCGGCAACAACCCCAAAGCTGTCGAGTACCTGCATTGCGCGGGGCAGCAAGCCGTCCAGCGATCCGCCTACCGGGAGGCAATCCACCAGCTCAGCGCAGCCTTGGAATTGCTGAAGCGCCAGCGCGAAACCCCGGCCCGCGCTCGCCAGGAACTCTCCCTGCAGCTTGCTATCGGGCCCGCATTGATTGCGGCCAGAGGATTTGCCTCACCGGAAGTCGAGGCAACCTACAGCCGGGCTCTGGCGCTATGCGGCGAGCTTGGCGATACACCGCAGATTTTTCCGACTCAAGTGGGACTGCGTACATACTTCTCCCTTCGGGCCGAACACGCGAAGGCATACACCGTAGCCAAGAGCCTTGTCGGGGTAGCTAAGCGTGCGAGCAACCGGGAGTGGCTCGCCGATGCGCATGTCTCTATTGGCACCACCTTGTACTTCTCCGGGAGGTTCAGGACCGCAGACTTGCATTTGAAGCGAGCACTTGCCCTCTACCTCCCGGAGCCTCATCAGCATCACCCCAATTTCCACGGCGTGGATCCGGAAGTCCGCACCCTCTCCGTAGCGGCCCTAGTACTCTGGTTCCTAGGCTATCCGGATCAAGCGCGAATGCGGGGACAGCAGGCGATTATGCTTGCGCAGCAACTGTCCCATCCCTTCAGCCTTGCGCATGCGCTGTGCTTAGCGGCGGAACTCCACCAGTTTTGCCGGAATCCACGGCTCACGCACGATTACGCAGACGCCGCGGTTGTACTCTCGACCGAGCAAGGCTTTCCCGTCTGGGTCGGCTGGGCATCGGTGCTTCGAGGCTGGGCACAGGCCGCGGGGGGACAACCACAAGAAGGCATCGCCCAGATGGAAGCCGGGATTGCCTCGTTTCTCGCCACGGGCGCTAGGTTGGGACATTCCCACTTCCTAGCGCTATTGGCCGAGTCCTACGGACTTCTGGGGCACGTCGAAGCCGCGCAGCGCACCCTCTCAGATGCCAAGACAATGGCGCATACCAGCGGCGAGCGCTATTGCGAAGCGGAATTGCATCGGATTGAGGGGCAACTCGCATGCAATGCGCCCTCCGCTGGTTCCGAAGACACCGAGCGGCATGCCATAGCGCAAGCCTGTTTCGAGAAGGCAATCTCAATTGCCCGCCACCAGGGTGCAAAGTCCCTGGAGCTACGGGCATCCCTCAACATGGCGCACCTGCGGAAACGACAAGGAATGATCCACGCAGCCAAAGATGGACTGGCCGAAATCCTTGGTTCACTTACCGAAGGCGGGGACACGGCAGACTTGTCCGAAGCTACCCTTTTGCTCGATTCCCTTGGTCAGAGCGGGTCAGAGAAGTAAGCTGCACGCCGCCCGCTATGGCCTTTCAACGAGATCTTGCTTCATTGCGCAGGCTTCAATTCGATGAGCAGATCCTTCGCTGCTATCCGGTCACCCTGCTGCACATGCACAGCAGCAATCTCGCTGTCGCGCTCGGCAGCGATGTGGGTTTCCATCTTCATGGCTTCCAGCGCGATCAGCGTTGTCCCTGCCGCGACGCGTTGGCCCGGCTGGACTGCGACGGTCACGATCGAGCCCGGCATCGGCGCGGCGATATGCAGCGGATTTTCGGGATCGGCAACCGGACGGCTCTGGCGTGACGTGCCGGCCTGCACGGTGCTGCGCTGCTCGAT
This sequence comes from Cupriavidus consociatus, assembly GCF_017814975.1. Lineage (GTDB taxonomy): Bacteria > Pseudomonadota > Gammaproteobacteria > Burkholderiales > Burkholderiaceae > Cupriavidus > Cupriavidus consociatus. The sequence goes on along the minus strand of NZ_JAGIQA010000009.1, from coordinate 175,531 downwards.
CGCCGCCGTGCGCGACTGCCCGTTCAGTTCGAACTGAACCTTGATGTTGCCCTCTTCGGCGTCGGCATGCATGCCCTGCAGCGATACCAGCAGCGTCTTGCCCGGCTCGATGTCGATGCCCACTTCTTCCTGGGGCTGCAGCCCATACAGATAGGCAGGCGTCGGCACCACCGAGGTATCGCTGTAGGTGCGCACGTGCGCGTGATAAGCGATGGCCTGCTTGGGATACATCAGGTACGACGCCAGCTGGCGGTCGTCGACGGGCTGTTCGCAAGCCGCGCTGGCTTCGGCGCGCGCTGCGTCGAGGTCAACCGCCGGAATCTGGTCGCCCGGGCGGTAAGGCGCCGGCGGCTCGCCGCGCAGCACCTTGCGCGACAGGGCTTCCGGGAAGCCGTCTGGCGGGAAGCCCAGCTCGCCCTTGAACAGCGAGACCACCGATTCAGGAAACGCAATGTCCTTCGCCGGATCGCAGACGTCGGCCGCGCTCATATCGTTGGCCACCATCATCAGGGCGAGATCGCCGACCACCTTGGACGTCGGCGTCACCTTGACGATGTCACCGAACAACTGATTGACATCGGCGTACGCACGTGACACCTCGGTCCAGCGATGCTCGATGCCAAGCGAGCGCGCCTGCTCGCGCAGGTTGGTGTACTGGCCACCGGGCATTTCGTGGCGATAGACATCGGCCGTACCCGCGCGGATTTCCGATTCGAACGGCGCGTAGTAGCGGCGCACGCCTTCCCAGTACATCGACGCCTCGTGCAGCCGCTCCAGGCTCAGTCCGGGGTCGCGTTCGCTGCCGGCCAGCGCCGCCGCGATGCTCGACAGGTTCGGTTGCGAGGTGAGTCCGCTCATTGCATCCAGCGCACCATCCACCGCATCGCAGCCCGCCTCGATCGCAGCCAGCGCGGACGCGGCCGAGATGCCGCTGGTGTCGTGGGTATGGAAGTGCACGGGCAACCCGGTCTCTTCCTTGAGCGCCTTGACCAGCGCGGCCGCGGCCTGCGGACGGCAGATGCCCGCCATGTCCTTGATGCCCAGCACATGCACGCCGGCCTGCTTCAGCTCGCGCGCAATGCCGACGTAGTACTTCAGGTCGTACTTGGGACGGGAACCGTCGAAGATGTCGCCGGTATAGCAGATCGCGCCTTCGCACAGCGCGCCGCTTTCGCCCACGGCATCGATGGCCACGCGCATATTGCGCACCCAGTTCAGGGAATCGAACACGCGGAACACGTCCACGCCGGCGCTGGCGGCCTGGCGCACGAAGAACTTCACCACGTTGTCCGCGTAGTTGGTGTAGCCCACCGCGTTCGAGCCGCGCAACAGCATCTGGAACAGGATGTTCGGCACCCGCTCGCGCAGTTGCTCAAGACGCTGCCACGGGTCTTCCTTCAGGAAGCGCAGCGCCACATCGAACGTCGCGCCGCCCCAGCACTCCATCGAGAACAGCTGCGGCAGTTCGCGCGCGTAGAACGGTGCGATCGGCAGCATGTCGGCGGTGCGCATGCGCGTGGCGAACAGCGACTGGTGCGCGTCGCGCATGGTCGTGTCGGTCAGCAGCACCTGCTTCTGCTCGAGCATCCAGCGCGAGAATTTTTCCGCGCCGAGCTCGCGGAGCACGTCGCGCGTGCCGGTGGGCAGCGGCGCAGTTGCGTCCACCGCGGGGAGGACCGGCGCGGGCAGCGGCAACGACGGCAGCGAGCGGCCGGTCATTTCGGGATGGCCATTGACGCAGACATCGCCGAGATAGTGCAGCAGCTTGGTCGCGCGATCCTGTCGCTTGGTGAAGGCGAGCAGTTCGGGCGTCTTGTCGATAAAGCGCGTGGTGACGCCGCCGGCCTTGAACGACGGATGGTTGATGACGTTCTCGAGGAACTGCAGGTTGGAGGCAACGCCGCGGATGCGGAACTCGCGCAGCGCGCGGTCCATGCGCCGGATCGATTCAGGAGCAGTGGGCGCCCAAGTCGTGACTTTGACCAGCAAGGAGTCATAGTACGGCGTTATCACGGCGCCGCCGTAGGCCGTGCCGGCATCGAGGCGTACCCCAAAGCCCGCTGCACTGCGGTAGGCAGAGATCCTGCCGTAGTCCGGCAGGAAGCCGTTCTCCGGATCTTCGGTCGTAATTCGGCATTGCAGCGCATGGCCGTTCAGAGAGATCTCGGACTGGAACGGCACGCCCGCGGCACGCACGACGATATTGCCCTCCGCGTCACGCCTATTCTCGGTCATGCCGATATAGCCGCCTTCTGTGATGCGGATCTGCGCCTTGACGATATCGACGCCGGTGACCATCTCGGTGACCGTGTGCTCCACCTGGATGCGCGGGTTGACCTCGATGAAGTAGAACTGCCCGGAATCGGCATCCATCAGGAACTCGACCGTGCCGGCATGCGTGTAGCCGACCGCGCGCATCAGCCGCATCGCCGCGTCGCACAGGGCCGCGCGGCCGGCGTCGTCGAGGTAGGGGGCGGGGGCGCGCTCCACGACCTTCTGGTTGCGCCGCTGCACGGTACAGTCGCGTTCAAATAGGTGCACAAGGTTGCCGCGGGTGTCGCCGAGGGCCTGCACCTCGACATGGCGCGCGTTTCGCACCAACTTCTCGACATATACCTCATCGTTGCCAAACGCGGCCAGCGCCTCGCGCCTTGCGGCTGGCAGCAGCGTTTCGAGATCCTGTTCATTCTCCAGCATACGCATGCCGCGTCCGCCGCCGCCCCAGCTCGCCTTGAGCATCAGCGGATAGCCGATGCCGGCTGCCAGGCGCTTGCACTCGTCCTGGTCTTGCGGCAACGGGTCGGTGGCCGGCATCACCGGCACGCCCGCCTCGATCGCGGCGTTGCGCGCCGCGACCTTGTTGCCGAGCTTGCGCATGACGTCCGGTGACGGGCCGATCCACCGGATGCCGGCATCCATCACAGCCTGCGCGAAATCGGGGTTCTCCGAGAGAAAGCCGTAGCCCGGGTGGATGGCGTCAACCTTCGCCTGGCGCGCGATGCGCAGGATGTCTTCAATATCGAGGTAGGCTGCCAGCGGCTTCTTACCTTCCCCGACCAGATAGCTTTCGTCAGCCTTGAACCGATGGAGCGCCAGGCGGTCTTCCTTCGAATAGATCGCCACCGTCCGGATATTCATCTCGGACGCAGCGCGCATCACGCGAATCGCGATCTCGGATCGATTGGCAATCAGCAGGGATTTGATGGGAGCGTAGTCCATGGGGGCACAGAAAGAAGGAAGCTGGTCTTGCAAAATCAAAGCCGGGCGCATCTCGAAGACTGTTGGGCGGGTTGCTCAGAGCGCCGTTATCTTGGCGTCGTGGCATCATCCTGCCGTCGCCCAACATGATGGTCATCCAGCGCGACGCCGTTCTTGGCTTAGTCGTTAAGTTTGGAATTCAAACGTGCGTAAAGGAAATAAACCAGAATTCCGATCGACATCCAAATAGCGAACGCCACCCACGTATGCAGACTCAAATACGCCATCAAGGTGACGCAAGATGCTATTGCCATAGAAGGCACGTACGGCACGCCGGGGCAACGAAATGCCCGTGGTAGATCCGGCCGCTTACTTCGCAGCACGATGACGGAAATTGATACTAGGCAGAATGCGGCTAGCGTCCCGATATTCACCAACTCAGCAAGCACATGCAACGGAACAAACGCCGCGATGAGCCCAAAAATGACCCCAACAAGCCATGTCGTCAGGAACGGGGTTCCGTATTTCGGATGCACCTTTGATAGCGGAGCTGGCAAAAGGCCGTCTCGTGACATAGCGAACGTAATCCGCGTCTGCCCATACGACATTACGAGAATAACCGTCGTCATTCCAAGAATGGCGCCCAAATCTGTGAATCCTGCGACCCATGATTCACCGGCATACTTCAAGGCCAATGAGATTGGATGATCAACGCCCATGAACTTTTGATAGGGCACGATTCCGGTCATGATTGCGGACACAACCACGTACAACAGGGAGCAGACGGCCAACGATCCGACAATACCGATTGGCAAATCTCTTGCAGGGTTCTTTACTTCTTCTGCGGCCGATGTCACTGCGTCGAATCCGATGAACGCGAAGAAAACAAGAGCGGCCGCGCTGAGGACACCCGTCCCGCCGAATGGTGCAAAGGGTTGCCAGTTTGCGGGCTGGACATGGCGTGCTCCAACCGCGATGAACAGCAGCACCACTCCAATCTTGACGAAAACGAGGAAGTTGTTAAGTTTTGCCGACTCACGGATACCAAGCGCCAACATGAAAGTGACCACAAGCATGATGACTAAAGCTGGCAAATTGATCCAGGTAGTCACACCGGGTATCGCACCGGGAGCGGCAGTCAATGCAGTGGGGAGAGATACTCCAAATCCGGAGAGCAATGACTGGAAATAGCCCGACCATCCGACGCTCACGGTGGACGAGGCTAGCCCATACTCAAGCATCAGATCCCAGCCGATCAGCCACGCAATGACTTCGCCAAGCGTGGCATAGCTATACGTGTAGATCGAACCGGCAACCGGCACCGTCGAAGCAAACTCGGCATAGCAGAGTCCCGCGAAGCCACAAGCGATCGCTGCAATGACGAAAGACAACGTCAATGCCGGCCCAGCTGTCAGCGAACCGGTTCCAGTGAGCACGAATATGCCGGTTCCGACAATAGCACCCACCCCAAGCATGATGAGATCAAGCGGTCCAAGGACTTTCTTTAATCCGCTGTGGCTTTCGCCTGCCGAGATCATTTCGTCCAGGCTTTTTGTTCTAAAAATACTCACACTATCTCCTGTGTGGACTATCTGAATAAATTGGAGTAGCACGGCACATGTGTTGCAAACCTATCGCTCACACGATTGACTGCAATCGCCGGATGTCCTTATAGCGGGTAAGTTTATGACTCTTCCCGTAGAATTCGATTGTCTATAAGGCGATAGATCAAGGCGCAACAGCATTGCGTGCTACTCTTCTCCCAACTGAAAGAACTTCGTGCCACATCGAGGCTGCGCTGGCTAACCTCGCTCCACGCAACCTGACCAGGCTGATACCGCGTTTGCGAACAAGCTGCGCGACATTAGAAAGAGCCGTTTTATGCACAGTTCGCGCCACCATTGAGGCAAGATCACGCCCCTCCACATCTGGCTGGGCACATACAGCAATCAGCGATGGGGCCAAGTCTTCGCCCCCCCCCGTGGCAAAGCGCTTCATATCGCCTACTCGAGGGGACCTTCTATGTCAGCTGATTCATTCGGGGAACGGCAGCCTGGAAGGCTGCAGAAGCTCAGGCCGAACAGGTTAGACGCCGCCAGGCGGCCTAACAGGGAATATTTGTGGCAACCAGAGCCATCGCAAACGGTCGAATAGTGCCGCCACGTCAAAACTCGTCCTTCCACTTCCGTAGCGCAGCAAATATCCCGACGTCCCCATCGGTCCCGGGCGCACGATCGATAACCGCGGCTCGAACACTGTGCTGCCGCGTACGCAGAAATGGGTTCACGAGAAGTTCTGTTCCCAGCCGGGCGGGTAGTGTAGGTATGCCCTCGACACGTAGGCGCTCGCAATGCTCGGCGTAGCTGAGAATATCCTGATTGATTGGCTCTACTGCCAACGCAAAGCGAAGGTTGTTGAGCGTGTATTCATGCGCACAGCAAACTTGAGTATGCGGCGGCAGTCGCGCCAGCTTGTCCAGCGAAGCCAACATCTGCTCCGGCGTGCCTTCGAACAGCCGCCCACAACCTGCGGAGAACAGAGTGTCGCCACTGAATAACAATGGGTTGCGTGGGCATTCGCTGCTGAAGTACGCGATATGACCGGCAGTATGCCCCGGCACCTCAATGACTTCGAACTCCAGGCCAAGGACGCTGATTCGGTCACCCTCCTTGACACGGCGAACTGGCTCCGGGAGCGGTTCATGATACGGTCCGTAGACTTCGGCGCCGGTAGACGCTCGTAATGCATCCACTCCCCCCGTATGATCTCCGTGATGGTGGGTGAGCAGCACACCCTGCAGGCGCAGATTTGTCTGCTTTAGATAGCGCTGCACTTCAATGGCATCGCCAGGGTCCACCACCCAGGCATACTGCGCGTCATGCAGCAGCCAGATGTAGTTATCGTTGAAGGCCGGCAACGGCAATAGCGTCAGCATGCGAGGGCTTCCGGTTAGGCGACGTCGAGAATTGCTTGCGAATCGCGGTCGGTGTATTCGAGCTCGCTACTCGCCGCCAGTGCGGCAAGCCTGGCAATGACGCCATAGGCATAAAAGCGGCCGGTAGCGCCTCGCAGGGATTGGTGGCTCATCGCTTCGAACGCCACCGGCACGAAATTCGCGCCTGGCGCATTCAGATTCTCGTCTCTGCCTCGGCCGGCGTTGGCTCGGTAGAATCCGCCGACCACCTCGCTGCCGATCATGTAGGCAACAGGCTCGGCGGTAGCACCATGAATGCTCTCAAGCGTCGGCACGCCTTCCTGGACGAGTACGCTGGACACCCGCTGACCGTCCTTGACGACCGCCATCTTGTTCCGTGTCCGCCTGTTCAATTTCTCCAACTCCTTGGCGTCGCGCACCGTCATGATGCCCATACCATAGGTCCCGTTGTCAGCCTTGACCACCACAAACGGCGCATCGGTTACGCCGTGCTCCCTGTACTTACGGCGGATACTGGCCAGCAATTCCTCAACAACGACCTGCAAATGATCCGTCCCAGTGCCCTCGGCGAAATTCACCTCGCATTGCATGTAAAGCGGATTGAATAGCCACGGATCTAGGCCAAGGACCTTGCCGAATCGGCTGGCAACCTGCTCATAGGCACTGAAATGCCGACTCTTCCTCCGGCGATACCAGCCTGCGCTCAGTTGGGGCAGCAAGCATTGTCCGTGCAGGCCTTCAAGAATGGCCGGGACACCGCCACTTAGGTCGTTGTTAATCAACACGACGCACGGATCAAAGTTGGCAAGCCCCAATCGGCTCTGCGTTCGCACTACCGGCTCTAGCGTGACTCGTTGCCCCTCAGACACCTCCAACGAGGTAGGATGGGTGATCTCAGGGTTCACGGTACCGACGCGCACATCAAAGCCGGCCAGCGAGAGCACCTGCTGCAGTTGCGCTATGTTGCGCAGATAGAAGAGATTTCGGGTATGGTTTTCCGGCACCACCAACAATCTTCGGGCACTTGGGCATGCCTTGGTAAGGGTGGCCGCAGCGACGCGCGCCGCCAGCGACACCATTGGCGGCGTCAGATTGTTCCAGCCACCGGGGAACAGGTTGGTATCTACTGGCGAGAGCTTGAAACCGGCGTTGCGCAGGTCAACCGAACTGTAGATTGGTGGCGTATGTTCAATCCACTCCTGGCAGAACCAGCGTTCGATTTCGTGCTGGCTGGCCAGGATTTTCTTCTCGATGTCGGACAGCGGGCCCGAGGGGGTGATGCAAGGATGGGGGATCATGGGCAAACCGCGTGGCACAGCCGAAAGCGAGCAAAATGCTGCGCCGCTGCCAGACGCGATGACGTCATACAGCGGCCTTTATCACTACAGTTTCAAAAAGTAGTTCATTGGTAATGGCCGTGCCGCTCCAGCACCTCGATCTTGTAGCCGTCGGGGTCCTGGATGAAGAAGAAGCGTGCCAGCAATTTGTCATCGGCCTTGAACTCCTTCACGGCGAGTGGCTGATACCCTGCCTCTATCAGTTCGGCATGCCGGGCAGCAACGTCATCGACCACTACTGCCACATGGCCATAGCCATCGCCGTGGCTATAGGGCTCTTCTCGGCCTTTATTCCAGGTCAGTTCGATCTCGCCTTCGCCCTTGTCGTTGCGCAGGTAGACCAGTGAGAAGTCCGAAAAGTCCAGTCTGTGCGAAGGTGTCAGGTCCAAAACCTCGCGATAGAACTTGAGCGAAGCGTCGAGGTCATGGACGCGAATCATCGTATGGATAAGCTTTGCCATCGTTGTTCGATAGAGATTAGTGAGTAAGGTGCGAAGCCTCCGGCACCGGCAAGGCAGGTACCTCGGTTAGCCCGGCGGCGGCGCCATCGCACTTGCGCCGAAGGAAACGCAGGCAAGTCACCCTGAGGAAGGAGGTGAAGTTCTGGACGTCGCCGCGGTGCCTGAGAATCTCGTCATGAAACTGCACGATCAGTGCGTTGGTCGTCATCCCCTCGTCGGCTGCCAGGGACGAGAGCGTGTCCCAGACAAAATTCTCCAGTCGAATACTGGTGCGCACACCATGAATGCGCACTGAGCGCGTGCGCGATTCATAGAGAATCGGGTCAGCGGTGACAAAGAATTCACACATCGCGTGTCTCCAGGTTGTTGAGTACTGGCCTCTACAGCGCTTAGACGCTCAGATAGTGCGTCGCGTCATCTGCGATGCAATATAGTCCGCCTGGCGTATCGCTAGGGCGACGATGGTCAGTGTCGGATTCTCAGCGCCGCCCGTAGTGAACTGGCTGCCGTCGCTGATGAAGAGGTTCGGGATATCGTGAGTTTGGCCCCACTTATTGCATACGCCATCTTGCCGACGGGCGCTCATACGCGCCGTCCCCAGATTGTGCGTCGACGGGTACGGCGGTGTCCGGTTCGTCTTGACCGCGCCTACGGCGTTGTAGATTGCCTCCGCCTGGGTATAGGCATGGTTGCGCATGGCAATATCGTTCTCGTGGTCATCGAAATGCACGTTGGGTACGTAGTTGCCAAACTGGTCCTTCACGGCGGCGTTCAGGGTCACACGGTTGGTTTCGCGCGGCATATCTTCGCCAACGATCCACAAGCCCGCCAGATGGGTATATCGATCCATCCACCAAGTGAAGTCGGATCCCCAAGCGCCCGGATTAAGGAAGGCAGCCATAAATGGGATGCCTAGCGAAAGGGTCTCCATCTCGTAGCCACCTACGAAGCCGCGAGCTGAATCGTTGCGCGCCTCGTCGCGAACGACACCGGCCATGGTGGTGCCGCGGTACATATGTACCGGCTCATTGAAAGCAGCATAGACTGAGCCCGTGGTGTGACGCATGTAATTGCGCCCAACCTGACCAGACGAGTTGGCCAGACCATCCTTGAACATGTTCGACGCCGAGGCTAGCAGCAGGCGCGGGGTTTCGATGGCATTGCCCGCCACACATACAACGCGCGCCTGCTGCCGATGCTCCTTGCCGTCCTGATCAATGTAGACCACCGCGTTGGCACGGCCTTTGGCGTCATGCTCGATGCGGGTTACATGGGCCTGGGTACGCAACTCGAACTTCCCGGTCGCTTCAGCTTCCGGCAATTCCGTGTATAGGGTGGACCATTTGGCGCCACTCTTGCAGCCTTGGAAGCAGAACCCCAGTTGCATGCATCGGGCTCGCCCGTTGCGTGGCCGGCTGTTGATCGCCATGTTGCCCGTGTGCACTTCCTTGTAGCCGAGCTTGGTGGCGCCGCTGTACATCACCTTGAAGTTATTGTTGCCGGGCAGCCCAGGGATGCCGTGGGTGCGTGTGACACCCATCTTGTCCTCCGCCTTGTCGTAGTAGGGCTCCAGTTCCTTGAGTGTCAGTGGCCAGTCGAGGAGGTTTGCTCCGTTCACGCCACCGTAGACTGTGCGTGTGCGGAACTCGTGCTCCTGGAAGCGCAGCGAAGCGCCAGCCCAATGAGTACTGGTGCCTCCCACGGTCTTACAGATCCATGCAGGCAGGTTCGCGAAATCATTGGCGACGCGCCAGTTGCCCGAGGTCGTGCGCTTGTCCAACCAGGCCAGTTGGCTGAATGACTTCCATTCGTCATTGATGAAGCTGGCGTTGGACTGTTTGCCACCTGCTTCGAGGACCACCACCTTGATCCCCTTCTGGCATAACTCGTTGGCGAGCGTTCCCCCTCCCGCACCTGATCCAATAATGACCACGACGGAGCTGTCCTTGTAGTCAAACTTTGCCATGCATGTCTCCTTAGCAAACGCCAGCGCTCTGCTGCGTTTCTCTTCCATTCCAGGCGATGCCGCCATGGATCGATTGTTTTGGGATTGGGACGCTGCTATCTGCTTCAGCCTAGGTACGGTTGCGGGCTGGCGTCAGCTGGGGGATTTGGCAGCCACTGTAGATCTTGGAAGCCGCGCACGATATAGCCGCCCTTCTCCCACGCGGAGCCGGGATAGCCAAACGTGACGAAAGCCATCTCGTTGTCATAGAGCGAGGTCACACATTTGCCTCGGACGGTATTGAAGAAGGGGCTGCCCTCCAGTGACTTCACCGCCGCCAGCCGCTCGCCGCCTTTCGCCTGGAGGAAGCTTCCGCCAGCCGCACGGTTCAGCGAGGCAATGCCGTCGCGAAGTTGCGCGGCCAGCTTCGGATCGGCTGCTGCAGCGGCATCGAGGTCCTTAGCCAGTAGCGCATACGCGGCATCAGGCAACTTTTCGTGTGGGAACAGGGCCCGCCCCATCTGCAGCAGCGTATCTCCCTCGTCCTTGTTGAGCAGTTTGAGTTCAACCGCCCAAACATTGGACGGAGCCAGCAGCGCCAGTGGGCTGCCGATGGCGAGCGTTCCCATCAGAACGCCAGTGCCTTTGAGCAGGCTTCTACGCGTGAGTGCGATGGACTGCTTGGAAACGTTGGCGCTGTTGTCGGCTTGCGCAATCGGGATTGTTCGCATGAGGCTGTTCTCTGGGGAGGAAAAGTGGCTGTGGCAAATTGGGTTCGTCCTGGGATCATCAGGGCGAGTGGGGCACCTTTGCTATTTCTCCGACCCAGTAGAGAGTACCCACTCCGCGAGCACCTTAGCGTCTGCGTCCGATAGCTCTTTCTGCGGTGGCATTTCCAGCGAACCCCATTTGCCCTTACTGCCGGCCCGAATGCTCGTGGCCAGCTTGGTCGGGTCCATGCCTTTGTACTTTGCTGCCACTTCGTTGTATGAGGGGCCAACCAAGCGCGTAGTCATTGCGTGGCATCCCAGGCACGCGTTCTGCGAAGCGAGTGCCTGCGCACGAGCGACATCGACTGCAGCATGCGCGCCTCCTGTCGCCAAGATCACAGGCACGGCTGCAAGCATGGTGCGTTGGAACAAATTCGAAATCCGAAGCGTTACACGCCTCGCGGTCGTGGGGGAGAAGGTCATGGGGCGTCTCCATATGATGGTCGATACCCGTCCGATGCGGGTTCGCGCACACTATAGAGAGTTGTGACACCGAGCGGGTCACAGCCCGTTATTCACAGGGGAAACCCCACCTCGGCCCATAGTGGCCTCGGATAAGGTCCGGAACTCCGCATACCAATACCAAGAAGAAGGTACTGCTCGGGACTGTGAGGCTCCCAGGCGTTGACCGAACAAGCGCGGTGCCTCCCACCGCCGGCAATTGTCAGTGAGGCAGTGCCGCTATGGTTCGCCTTGAGGACAGTTCCCGAAGCCAAGATTGTTACGCAGCATGCAAAACATCTTTCTTTTAAGCGCTATTGCCTCCTCCGCATGCCGCCGTGACAATCCCCGGTCGACCAACGCGCGCGAGCGTCTGACGTTGCGGCATTCACGCTGCCTAGGTGAACTGAGGGCCCCCGTGGTATCCCAAGCAAGCCAGGTGAGGGCTGCGCATTTCCGGATGGAGATATTCGATGAAAATTTCGAGGCGTGCATCTCGTATCGAACCGTTCTACGTGATGGAGGTAGCCAAGGCGGCCACACAGCTGGCTAACGCCGAGGCCGCCAATGCCAGACCGATGATCCATTTGACCATCGGTGAGCCAGACTTCACAGCGCCGCCGTTGGTCCAGGAAGCGGCGGTACGGGCAGTGCGTGCCGGCGTCACGCAATATACGGCTGCCGTTGGCATGGAGGCCTTGCGAGAACGGATCAGCGACTGGTATACACAGCGCTTTGGCGTCAATGTCCCAGCGCGGCGAATTGTCATCACCGCGGGGGCCTCGGCGGCATTACAACTGGCGACCATGGCGCTGATTGAGGCCGGTGACGAAGTACTGATGCCGGATCCGTGCTACCCATGTAATCGCCATTTCGTCATCGCAGCCGAAGGGCATCCCGTACTCGTACCGACGACTGCCGCCGAGCGCTATCAACTGAGCGAGGCACAGGTTCGTGCGAACTGGGGAGAGAAAACTCGCGGCGTGTTGCTGGCCTCCCCGTCGAATCCAACGGGCACATCTATTCACCCGGAAGAACTCCAGCGCATCCATTCATTTGTTCAATCAAATGGGGGCATTACGTTACTGGACGAAATCTATCTCGGATTGAGCCACGACCGCGCCTTTGGGCAAACCGGCCTGGTGCTCGACGATAGCGTCATCAGCATCAACAGCTTCTCGAAGTACTTCTGCATGACGGGTTGGCGATTGGGCTGGATCGTTGCACCAGAGCCTTTGGTGCCGGTACTTGAACGATTGGCACAGAATTTCTTTCTCTGCCCGAGCGCTGTCGCGCAGCACGCGGCACTGGCCTGCTTTGAGCCAGAAAGTCTCGCGGAGTATGAGCGCCGTCGAGCAGAGTTCAAAGCTCGACGAGACTGGTTCATCCCTGCTCTGCAATCGATCGGCTTCAACATCCCGGTGGAACCGGATGGAGCGTTTTACGCGTGGGCCGATTGCTCAGCGTGGTTGGAGGCGTGGGGACTCCCCAGCAGTTGGGATTTCGTGTTTGAGGCGATGAGGCGCACCCATGTCGCAATCTCGCCGGGTCGTGATTTCGGCAACGCCGATGCCGCGCGGTCCGTGCGGTTCTCCACGGCAAATTCTATGGAAAACCTTCAGGAGGCAGTTGAGCGACTCAGCGCTTTCCGGCCCTGAAATCGTTAGCAATTTGACGGACCGCCTCCCGGTTGTCCGGGAGAGCGCCTCGGAGATACCAATGCACGACATCCAACAACGAGTTTCTGAGAGCTTTGATGCCCAAGGCCTAATGAAGACCCTTGGCGCTACGCTTGCGTTCGTTGGGGACGGCGAGGTACATATCGCCTTACCCAATGCTAAGCAGCTATCTCAGCAGCATGGCTATGTTCATGCGGGCGCAGTCGCCAGCATTGTTGACGCCGCATGTGGCTATGCCGCGTTGACAAGGGCGCCAGAAGGCTATGGCATCGTCACCGCCGAATACAAGGTCAATTTCCTACGTCCGGCGCTTGGCGATCACTTTCTGGCCGTTGGAAGAGTGCAAAGTTCGGGGAAATTGCTCACGGTCTGTACCGGAGAAGTCCGGCAGTTTTTCGATAACGGATCCTCCTACAAGGTAGTCGCTCTCATGCAAGCCACCACCGCCACTGTGAGCGACGTGCAGTAGCGGCAGGCTTTGGCAGGAGCCGTGGTCGGTTCGCCCTGACCCTCGTTCTCTCTTCCGTTGCTAGCTTTCAGATAGGTTTAATAAATGAACCCAAATCAACCCACACCCTCAAGCGACGCAGCTGCACCTTACGGCGCGAGTGGAAATCCGCTCAATCCCAAGCGCAAGAAGATCACCACTACGCGAATCTCTGAGATGCTTGGCTCTGGTGAGAAGATTGCGGTCCTCACGGCCTACGACGCGACGTTCGCAGCAGTTGCGGACGCCGCTGGCGTCGATTGCATCATGGTCGGTGATTCTTTGGGCATGGTGTGCCAAGGCAAGACAACCACAGTTGGTGTCTCGATGGAGGAGATGCGCTATCACACCCATTGTGTGTCCCAGGGCCTCGCTCGCTCAGAGGGCGGCGCGTTGATTATCGCGGACCTCCCTTTCGGCTCCTATCAACGATCCCGCGAGCAAGCAATCGCATCCGCGGTAGAACTGATGCAGGCTGGAGCCAACATGGTCAAACTCGAAGGAGGTGGTTGGACCGTCGAAATTGTTGACTTCCTTGTAGAGCGTGGGATTCCCGTCTGTGCGCACCTTGGCCTTACTCCCCAAACGGTATCTGCTCTTGGCGGCTATCGAGTCCAGGGCCGCCAAGAGGATTCCGCGGCCCAGATTCGAGGTGACGCAGCCGCGCTAGAGGCTGCCGGTGCATCGATGATGGTCTTGGAAATGGTTCCCGCCCAACTCGCCCAAAGCATTAGCAATGTGATGACATCTTGCGCCACTATCGGCATTGGCGCCGGCAGTGGGACTGCGGGACAGGTGCTTGTCATGCACGATATGCTCGGGCTGAATCTGGGACGCATGGCGAAGTTTGTACGGAACTTCATGCGAGACGCCGATGATGTGTATGGTGCGTTTTCCGCGTATGTGGCAGCCGTCAAGGAGGGCTCATTCCCAAACAACGACCAACACGCGTGGTAACGACCAGTTGAACGTGGCGGCCGGCGGCCAAGAAGCCGGCGCCTCCGCTGTCATATGCGTGCGTCCCGCCGGCCCGTCTTGAACTTAGTATCGCCTACTATCGATGAAGCGTACGTCGCGCTCGATTTCAGGTGCCATTCGTTCACCGACGAAGTCGAGCCAGGCTCGAGTCTTGGCTTCCATGTAGTGCCTGGAAGGCATCAGAGCAAATATCCCTATGTCTGGCGAGCGCCACGGCGCAAGTACGCGCTTCAGGTGACCAGATCGAATCGACTCAATTACGCTGAATAGCGGCAGCAATGCGATTCCCATGCCGGCTTCCGCGACGGCGCGCAGAACATCTGGGGTATCGGCGATGCACGGCCCTTTTGGAATCATTTCATAGACTTCGTTGCTTGGTCCGACAAGGTTCCATGTTGGACTCACCGAAGGATTGACCGCCTGCAGGCAAGGATGGTGCATGAGGTCAGTCGGCTTTTTGGGCGTCCCGTATTGCGACAAATAGGCGGGCGAAGCACAGAGCACCGAGAAGGTTGTTCCCAAGAGGCGCGATACGAGCCCAGAATCCGGCAACCTCTCTGCCACATACAGACTTACATCGGTACCCCGTGCCAGTAAGTTTGGAAGGTACTGGGACGTGCTGTACTCAACCTGAATGTCCGGGTAGCGGCGGATAAACTCAGGCAGCAGTGGCACGACGTAGTGCTGGCCGAAACTGAACATGCATTGCAACCGCAGAGTCCCACTCGGGGCAATCGCGGTGCCGGAAGCCTGTGCTTCCGCCTCGGCTACCAGTGCAAGGACCTCGCGGCAGCGCTCCAGGTAGTCGGCTCCGATGCCTGTCAGTGATCGCTGACGGGTCGTGCGATGGAGTAGCTTGGCGTTCAAGCGCTTCTCAAGTTCCCCAACCAAGCGTGAAACCTGAGAAGTGGTCAGCCCCAGCTGCTCAGCCGCCAAGGAAAAGCTACCGGCTTCAACGACACAGACGAAGGCACGCATGGCGTGGAAAACGCCGTTGTCGAGATTCTTACGCATGACGCAAAAACGATTGTCTCATTTCCGTATTGTTTCTCTCAGCCTGGACAAACACAATCCCCTTGTTTTCCCCCGTTAGAGCTCTATCCATGGCATCCGCCTCCACCTCAAAGTCCACGCCACTGTATGCGTGGTTTTCGCTGCTATTACCGCCCTTGCTGTGGGCCGGCAACTTCGTCGCCGGGCGAGCCGTACGCGACGACCTGACGCCGATGACGCTTTCCCTTGGGCGCTGGGTCATCGCCCTCCTCTTCTTGCTTCCTTTCGCCTTCAAGGCGATGCGTCGCGATTGGCGCCGCTACTGGGAGCATCGTTGGATGGTGCTTGGCACATCATCTATGGGTATCGCAGCATACAACTCGCTGCTGTATTGCAGCCTGCAGACCACTACTGCCAGCAATGCACTGCTGCTCAACTCCCTGGCGCCCCTTATGATCGTGCTGCTGGGTGCGGTGTTCTACCGCCAGCGCCTGAACTGGAACCAGGGCACAGCGTTGATCCTTTCATTTATCGGGGTCCTGATCCTGGTCTTCCAAGGGAACTGGTCACACTGGCAAAGCATCTCCCTGAACGCCGGAGATGTCATCGTCCTCGTAGCGGCGGCATGTTGGGCCGTATATACGCTTTGGCTGCGCCAACTCCCTGCTGACTTGGATCGGCTCGGCTTGATGGGTGCTCAAATCGCGCTGGCGCTCTTCATTCTGCTACCTTTGACGATACTCGAACACCGTACCGCCACAGTGCCGGAATTGGGTGTCAAGGCCTATGCGGCCTTGGTTTATGTGGGCGTCTTCGCATCGGCACTCGCCTACTTCCTCTATATGCGGGCCGTTCAACACTTCGGTCCTGCGAGGGCCGGCTTGTGTGTGCACCTGGCGCCAGTGTTTGGTGTTGCGCTGTCGGCAGTGTTCCTAGGGGAACAGCTCCACCTCTATCATGCTCTGGGTATTGGAACCATCGCTGTCGGACTGGTTTTCTCGGGGCGTGGCACTGGAGCACAACGGACTCCTAATACCGCGCCTCGTGCTTACAAACAGGCCATTTGAGCGCGCCTCGGCATGCTGCGAGTCTTGCCCGCGATGCCAGGCTCGCCACCATGCGCATCTCGGCACTTAGAGCGGCAGTTCAGATGTTAGCTTGATTCTCTGCATAGGAATTTCAGTCTTGACACTCTGCACGCCTTTGATGCGCACCAGATGCTCCGCCTGGAATTTTCGATATGCGTCGAGATCTTCAGCGACAACTCGCAGCAGAAAATCACAGTCTCCTGCCATCAAGTGACATTCAACGATCTGGGGAAAGCGTTGGACTTCCAGCGTAAAGTTCTCGATCGTCTCTGAATCTTGGCAGGTCAGCCAAATACGAACGAAGACCGTCATCCCAACACCGAGCTTTGCGGCATTGAGCAACGCGACATACCGCTCGATTATTCCGCTTTCCTCGAGCAATTTAACTCGGCGCAGGCAAGGGGACGGCGACAGTCCAACCTTTTCGGCAAGCTCTACGTTCTGAATTCGCCCGTCTTCCTGCAGCGCCCGAAGAATACGTCGATCAATTCTGTCCAGCATCTTCATGCTACCCCTTCTCCATGCGCGACTCGGCAAAGTGCGCCCTAATTGACCACTGGTTCAATATTGAGCGCCAAGTCGAGACGATACCAGTACCAACATGAAGAGCGTACCTGGATTTCCCAATCAGCCCCGCCGACCTCCTGGGGGCCCCTGAACTCAACTTGGGCGGGCACCCATGAGACGTCAGCAAGGAATGATTCAGCAGATCCTGGAAGAGGATGGCTCTGCCGTTCGGGAGCCGTTTAGTTGCATCCCTGCAAGCAACCTATCAGGTCGAAGCAGCAGCTAGTGCGACCGGACGCAAGCACCATTAGGAATGGCTTATCAGCATTCGCTGATAAAGACTGTTGCGCCGAGAAGTTCTGAAGTGCTTCTCGTACGCCAGATCATGATCAGCGTTGCCGCACCTCTGCAAGGATGCGCTGAGCGCGCTCCAGAACAGGGCGATCTACCATCTCGCCATCGACCAACAGAGCCCCCACCTGAGCTTCGTCGGCTCGTTCTGCAACACGCGTCGCCCATGCAATCTCGTCCTCAGTTGGCCGGAATGCGCGGTTCGCATGTTCAAGTTGCCGCGGGTGGATACACAGCTTGCCCCCGAAGCCCTGCAACTTAGCGTCCCGCGCGTCCTGTTCCATCACCTCGGCATCGAGGGAAACGGTCACGCCGTCGATCGGCGGCGGTAGGTTTGCGGCACGAGAGGCCAGAACCAGTTTCGACCGAGCGAGCCGCATCGTCGTCGAGTCCGATGCACAGCCAACGTCGACCCCAAAATCGACGCCGCCAAAAGCAAAGCAGTGAAGGACCGGATGAGTGGCAATACGGGGTAAATTGGCCAGGCCCTTGGCGGTTTCAATCAGGGCGACTACCGGTAACGGTGCGGGCATCAGAGCCAGCAGCGCATCAAAGTCTTCGGGCCGTTCGACCTTGGGCAGAACGATCCCGGATACCCGAGCCTGCACAGCTGCCGGCACGTCGAGCGCAAAGTCCTTCGTTCCAACCGCATTCACTCGAACGTACAAAGGACAGCCGACCGCCGGAAGCTGGGCAACCGCAAGGCGAGCTGGGGCTTTGTGCTCGGGCAGTACAGCATCTTCGAGGTCAACGATGATTGCATCTGTCCCGGCGCGCACTGCCTTTGCGAGCAGGTCTAGTCTGGTTCCCGGCACGAAGAGCCAGGAGCGGAGCAGTCTGCGTCCCGTTAGTTCATTCGACATGAGCGGTTGCCTCCATGACGGTCTGCCCGTGCTGGTCCTCGATCCACAGCAGCACCTCTCCACCTGGCTGGCGGGCGCCGCACAGCTCGAACGGAGCATCGTCGAACAGCGGTCGTCGCGAGGTAAATGCATACGACTTCACGGTGCGCGCAGGGAACTCCTGCGAGAACATGTCGAGCAACAGCATCGCCTGCAGAGGGCCATGAATTACAAGCCCCGGATAGCCCTCCTCTGCTTGCGCGTAGCCCCGGTCATAGTGGATACGATGCCCGTTGAACGTCAGCGCCGAAAAACGGAATAGGAGCACGCCGTCCGGTACCACACGGCGCCACCATTCCGCCGCCTTAGGCGAAGGCTTCGGCGCAGTCGAGGCCACGTTCGTGGCGGCGCCGCTCCGCTCGGCGCCACGATAGACGATGTCCTGGTCCTCCGTGACAACGGGACCATACCGGTCAGTCACGGTATGCCGCACTTTCACAAATACAAGGGGACCAGATCGGCCCTCCTTGCCCTGGACTTCCATGATTGTTGAAGTCCGCTCGATGTCCCGGCCGACACATATAGGCCGGTGGAACTCTATCCGGCTCCCGGCCCACATGCGGCGCGGCAACGATACGGGAGGGAGAAATCCTCCCCTTGCGGGATGCCCATCGGGCCCAATCTCGCACTGAGGTGCCGACGGCAGAAAGAACAACCAGTGCGACAACGGCGGGACTGCAGATCCTGCAGCAAGATTGCCTTCGTCGCGGTCCAAAACCGCCGCGAGTCGAGCGACCGGCCCCGCTGTAACGCTATCTGTGCTGGTCTCTTTGCGGCCAATCCAGCCCTTCCACGTTTCGATTTCAGTTTTCGTCATGATGTGCATCCCGCAGTCCGCGCTAGAAGCTCAGCGCGTAATATCGACAGCTTTGGTTTCTCTTACGAACAGCAGGCCTACGACAAACGTCAGTGCAGCCACGCCGATTGGGTAGTAGAGACCAGCGAAGACATTCCCCGTGGTTACCACCAACCACGACGAGACCAGGGGCAAGAACCCGCCGAAGCAGCCGTTTCCAACGTGGTAAGGGAGCGACAGCGACGTGTAGCGGATTCGCGCTGGGAACAACTCCACCAGGAATGCAGCCATTGGCCCGTACACCATCGCTACATATGTCATCAGCACAGTGAGTAGCAGGAGTACCATCGGCTTGTTGACCTGCGCCGGGTCTGCGGCTGCGGGGTAGCCGACATCTTTCACTGCCGCTGCAAGCGCCTTTGCATCCGGCTCTTTCAACAGCGTTGCCCCAATCGACACCACGAGATCACCACCCGCGGCGGCTACGGTCTCATAAGGAACACCCCGCGAAGCCAACTCACTGCGGATCGTCTCGCAGCGCTTATCGCAGTTTGCAGGGGCCTGTACGACCACCGGAGCCACTGCCATCGCTCGCTCCAAAGCGGGATTAGCGTAGTGAGTCAACCCCTTGTAAATTGGAAGGAACGTAAGGACGCCCAGCAAGCAACCCGCAAGCATGATGGGCTTCCGGCCGATGAGATCGGATAAGTACCCGAAGATGACGAAGAGCGGAGTGCCAATGACCAGCGCCACGGAAACGAGGAACGTGGCAGTCGCAAAATCGACCTTCAGAACACTTTGCAGGAAGAACAAGGCGTAGAATTGGCCGGTGTACCACACCACCGCCTGGCCAGCAATGGCGCCAAACAACGCAGTCAGGATGACTTTGACGTTGCGCTTGTCGGCAAAGCTTTCCTTGATCGGCGCTTTAGAGAGGCCTTGCTCTGCCTTCATACGCAGAAACACAGGCGACTCGCTCAGCTTAAGCCGAATGTAGACTGATACGGCTAGCAGAAGCAGGGAGACGAGGAACGGGATGCGCCAGCCCCACGAGCGGAACTCTTCTTCGCCAAGCGTGGTGCGGCAGGCCAGAATGACACCCAGCGACATCAGGAAGCCAATCGTACCGGTGGTCTGAATCCAGCTGGTGCGTGCACCGCGTCGATTCGACGGCGCATGCTCGGCCACGTAGATCGCGGCTCCGCCGTATTCACCCCCCATGGCGAGACCTTGAACGAGCCGCAACGCCACCAGAAGAATCGGGGCCAGCACGCCCACCTGCTCGTAGGTCGGCAGGACACCGACCAGAGCCGTAGAGGCACCCATCAACAGAATCGTAACCAGGAACGTCTGCTTGCGGCCCAGCAAATCTCCTAACCGGCCGAATACAAGTGCTCCCAGCGGCCGAACCGCGAAGCCTGCGCCAAATGTCGCAAGGCTTGCGAGCAGCGCTGCGGTGCTGTTACCCTTAGGAAAGAACAGGGTACCGAAGAAGACGGCAAGGCTGCCGTAAAGATAAAAGTCGTACCACTCGAATACCGTGCCTAGCGATGACCCGAGAATTACTCGCCGTTCATCACGCGCGCTGACCGTCGCCGAGTGCTTCTCGACTGTTCCGATTGCTGTTTCCACCGATGTCTCCCATATGAGCCGTCGACCTGCTGTCGCAGAGGCGGGTTACGCGACGACTCTGTGCGTGACCGCCCCTCGCGCCGGCGATGTTCTCGCCGGCGCGTTGCTGGTGTGCGCGCTGAAGATCAGAGCAGCGTCGTTCCGCCGTCCACCATCAGCGTCTGACCCGTCACGAAACGGCTATCCTCACCGGCGAGGAACAGAACGGCACCGACGACGTCTTGCGGTGTCAGGTTGCCCTTCAAGCTCTGACCGGCCTTGATTGCGTCAGTGGCCTTGTCCAGTTTGTCGTCGAAGAACTGGCTAGTGGCCTCCGTCAGAACAAGGCTCGGCGCGACACTGTTCACGCGGATCCAGTGACGCCCAACTTCCCGCGCCAGGCCGCGAGTGATGCCGATTACCGCCGCTTTCGAGGCGGTGTAGTGCAGCGCATAGGGCATACCGTAAGTTGCTGCCAGCGAAGCAATGTTGATGATGCTGCCGCCGCCCGCCTCGCGCATGGCTGCGAAAACCGCCTTACTGCAGTTCCACACGCCCTTCACGTTCACAGCCATGCAGCGGTCCCAGAGCCCGGGATCGATGTCAGTGAACGGCGTGTTCTTCAGGTCTGCCCACAGTGCGGCATTGTTGACAAGCACGTCGATGCGGCCAAAGCGTTCGACTGCTGCGGCCGCCATGGCCTTGGTGCTGTTCTCGTCAGCAACGTCAACCTTGACGGACATGCACGCGATCCCCTCTGCGGTCAGCAGAGCTTCCGATTCGGCGCAGTCGTTCAGATCGGCAAGCACCACGGATGCACCCCGGCGGCCAAGTTGAAGCGCGTACTCGCGGCCCAGACCACGTGCGGCGCCGGTGATGATTACGGTCTTGCCGGTCATCGGCGTGTAGGTTTGATCGGTCATTTGTCAGTCCTCCATTGCTCTCAATTTGCCCGCCGCGAGGCGAAGCGTTCAATACCCTGCTCCAGGTCTTCTGAATGCACGGTCGTGTTCCAAAGGGTGTTTTCCATCCAGAGTCCATCGGACAAGCTGCGGCCGAGACCGCGAAGCACCGACTCCTTGTCCGCTCGGATAGACGTCTGAGGCAACGCGGCGATGCCGCGCGCATACTCCATGGCCGCAGACACGACGCTTTCGCGCGGCACCACGCGGTTCAGGAATCCGATACGGTGCGCTTCTTCCGCGTCAAACTTTCGCCCGCTGATGATGAGATCGAGCGCATTGCCCAACCCAACGATGTGGGGAAGCCGCTGGGTCAGCCCGGATTCGCAACCGATGTCCCACCGCCGGTTCAGCACGCCAAATTCAGCTTCAGCAGCACCGATACGGATATCGCAAGCCATTGCGATTTCCATGCCGCCAGCCAGGCAATAGCCGTTGATCGCTGCGACAATTGGCTTGAAAACGTCAATGCCGCGGGTGAGACCACCGAGGCCAGGCCCGAAGGATGCGCGGTTTCGCAGCGCCTCCAGCTTTTGCCCCTTGGTCTGTTTGGCGTAACCCTTGATGTCCCACCCAGCGCAGAAGGACTTCTCCCCTGCTCCAGTCAGAACGGCGACATTCAGTTCCGGATCAGCGCGGAAAGCTAGCCATGCGCGACAAAGGTCTTCATGCACCCGCTCATCGATGCAGTTCTCGCTGCGCGAGTTGTCAATCGTGATCAGGACGATGCCGCCTTCATGCTTTTCGTAGCGGATTGCCTGGAACTCACCGGACATGGCGTCCTCCTTGTTTCGCACATCGTTCATGCTGTTGCTTCATTTCCCTTCCCTTTCCTTTACCCTTATCGCAGGCGCAGCCACGTCGTTTTCAGGTCAGTGAACTTCTCAAGACCCTGCAGGCCTTTATCCCGCCCGAAGCCGGATTGCTTGAAGCCACCGAACGGCACACCGAGGTCGATCTCGTCGTAGGTGTTCACCCACACGGTGCCGGCCCGCAATCCACGTGCAAACCTATGCGCCTTGCTGACATCACGAGTCCAGACCGACGCCGCCAGCCCATAGGTCGAGTCATTGGCCATTGCGAGTGCATCCGCTTCGTCGTCGAAGGGGATGACCGTCAGCACCGGGCCAAAGATTTCTTCCCGAGCAATGGTCATGCTTGCGGCTGCATCGTCAAAGAGAGTCGGGCTCATAAAGTAGCCACCGGTCTCTTCCAGGAGGCGTTTGCCGCCGAGTCGCAGTTGAGCCCCCTCTCGTTGGCCAGACTCGACGTAGCCAAGGATTCGATCCAACTGCACGTTGTTGACGATTGCGCCCAGACGCGTCTGCGGATCCAGCGGATCTCCTGGCGTCAGCTTTTGCGCGGTCCGTATCACGCGTTCCAGAAGCTCGTCCTTGATCTTGCGGTCCACAATGAGCCGGGAACCGGCATAGCAGACCTGGCCCTGGTTGCTGTAGATGCCAAACGTGACAGCCTTGGCGACGGCATCGAGATCATCGAAGTCGGAGAGGACCACTTGCGGGCTCTTGCCGCCACACTCCAGACTCAGTCGCTTCATGTTGGATTGGCCTGCGTACTGCAGGAACAACTTGCCCACAGCGGCAGATCCCGTGAAGGAAATGAAGTCCACGTCTGGGTGCAGGCCGAGCGCGCGCCCGGCTTCCGGACCCGTTCCGGGTACGACGTTGAATACGCCCTCGGGGATGCCGGCTTCTCGCGCAAGTTCCGCCAGGCGCATTGCAGTGAAAGGCGCTTCTTCAGCCGGCTTCAGAACGACCGAGTTGCCCGTGGCTAGCGCGGGCGCAATGCGCCACGTCGCAAGCAGCAAAGGGTAGTTCCATGGCGTCACGATACCGATGACGCCGAGTGGTTCACGCGTGATCGTGGCCACGACGTCCGGACCTGTCGGCGCAACCTGGTCATAGATCTTGTCGACCGCCTCGGCATTCCAGGCAAAGCAAGCCGCCGATGCCGGAACATCGATGGCGGTGGTATCCCGAATTGGCTTGCCAACGCTGAGGGACTCCAGCAGCGCCAGCTCATCTGCGTGTGCACGCATAAGGTCGGCGAGTGCGAGCAGACGGCGCTTGCGCTGAGCAGGCGCCATGCGTCGCCACGGACCCGTATCGAATGCCTTTCGCGCAGCCTTCACCGCAGCATCCACCTCAGCTTCACCGCAAGCGGACACCTGAGCGAGTTCCTTGCCCGTAGCCGGGTTAATACAAGCGAATGTCTGCTCGGCAGCAACGTTGCCAGCTCCGATCACCGCTTCCGTGGGCAGACGCAGCGACTTTGCGCGTTCCTGCCAATCAATAACCGCACCCTTCTCCATCGCACCCTCCATCAGACTGTCTACGATGAGAAAAGAATAACAACGTTATTTTTGAATAGCAAGTGTCATTTCGATGGACTAGAATGGTCTTAGGGAATGCACGGAGACGACGATCAGTGTGTATCTGCGCCATCACTTGGCGCGCCGTTGATGAAGTCTTCGCGCCGACACCACGAAGTGCGAGGCGATGGCGTCATACGGGAGACACGGATGAGACACGCGGCCATGGACTGCCACGAGATGTGGCGCTCCTGGCAGCGACTGCCAAGTTCTGCGATCCAACGGGCTCAAACGCAAGCGCGTGCCACACCGTTACCGCTAAATTCTCTTCACCAGTTTCCAGAGCGGGCCGCTGCTCCGGCGCCGCGCCACCAGTGAGAGGACAAGCATGAGTACCAGCAAGGGGACCTTCCGATTCGAACCCAACCCTTCCCCATGTGATCCATCAGAGCGATACACGTTGCTCGAGAACCCGGGCTTCGGCAGGGTTTTCACAGACCACATGGCGACGATCCGCTATTCGGAGGCTCTCGGATGGAATGACGCCAAGATCGGCGCACGCGAAGCGTTTCGTCTCGAACCCTCCACCCTGGTCTTCCACTACGCGCAAGAGATTTTTGAAGGCATGAAGGCCTACCGCCTGCCGGACGGGAGTGCCGCTCTGTTCCGTCCCGACGCCAATGCGCGGCGGTTCCAGCATTCCGCCGCCCGGCTCGCCATGCCGCTGCTGCCCGAAGAGCTCTTTATCGAGGCCGTTCGCCAGCTAGTCCAAATCGAATCTGCCTGGATTCCGTCGACCGAGGGATCGGCGCTCTATCTGCGCCCCTTCATGATCGCCACCGAGGCTGTTCTGGGTGTCAAGCCGTCCAGCGACTATCTGTTCTGTGTGGTTGCAACCCCTGTGGGCGCCTACTTCAAAGGCGGCTCTGCCGCGGTAAAGCTGTGGACCTCCGAAAGGTACTCGCGAGCCGCTCCTGGTGGCACCGGGGACGCAAAGTGTGGCGGCAACTACGCCGCCAGCCTCGCCGCACAGGCAGAAGCAATCAGGCATGGCTGCGACCAAGTGGTGTTTCTCGACGCTGTTGAACGTCGTTGGGTTGAGGAGTTGGGGGGCATGAACGTCTTTTTCGTCTTTGAGGACGGTTCCTTGCAGACGCCGCCGTTGACCGGAACGATCCTCGCTGGCATCACCCGCGCATCCTTAATCACTCTGGCTCGTGACATGGGAATGACGGTGCGGGAAGAGCCGTACGCAATCGACCAATGGGAGGCCGACGCCAGGAGCGGCCGATTGGTCGAGGCGTTTGCGTGCGGTACCGCAGCAGTAGTGAGTGCCATCGGCCATGTAAAGAATTCGGAGTCCGCTTTCACCGTCGGCGACGGCAATGTCGGTCCTGTCACGGCCCGGCTGAAAGCGGCATTACTTGGCATCCAGACAGGCCGCGCTTCGGATGCCCATGGCTGGGTTCACCGGCTTCCGTAATACGACGGCTGGCTATTGTCGGCAGCCGCGCGCTCAAGGCGGCCGGCCCTTAAGTTGACTGAACGAGCGCCAACATCTTCTAGGACAATCACATGACGCGATTTGCCGCAGCACAGGGCTTCATGGGCCCATTCTCGTACGACGGCGGAGCAAGCATTGCCCCCTATCCGCCGTGGCACTATGCAGCCGATTTCACAACGATTGAATGCTGGGTCGATCCGGCAAGCATCGAGGCCCTCCTTCCGCCAGAACTGAGCCTCCACCCTGAAGAGCGAGGGTTGGTCACGGTTTCCTTTGTTGACTGGCAAGCCTGCACCGATACCGGCGGTGAACTGCTTGACCCGATACGCTCTCAGTATCGCGAATGCATCGTGCTTGCCAGCGTGCAGTATGAGGGCAAGCTGATGCAATACTGCCCCTACATCGTGGTCGATCAAGACACTTCACTGGCACGAGGCTGGGCCTTGGGTTACCCGAAGAAGATTGGCTCCGTATGGGTGACCCGCACAATGGGCGTAACGTCGGTCGCTTCGCCGGCTGTCGTTCATGGCTCGACCTTCGCTGGAACCGTAGCGGTGAAAGATCGTCGCATCGCGGAAGGCCACGTAAAGCTCGATGGACGAGCCGATGGCTCGGCGGTGACTTTCGGCAGTAGGCCCATCGTCGCACTTCGGCACTTCCCTTCAATGTTTGAAGGTGAGCATGACCGTCCCGCTGTATTCGAACTCGTGCGCCTGCAGGCGGAGAACGTACAGGCTGGGCCGGTGTGGGAAGGTGCAGCTGACCTCACTCTTTATGACTCGCCCACCGAGATCCTGAGCACGCTGCGCCCGACGCGAATCGGAAGGGGCTGGCGCTATTCGCTGGCTATGACAAACCGGAACAACCACTTGCTGCGCGACCTCCGCGGTACCGCCGAGCAAGTCCAATCCAAGGAGAACTGAGCGATGGAACCCGTACAACTCCAACGGACGTACTTCGACCTGACCACGCCCCACGTCGCTGATGCGTGCATGCGCCTCGGCATTCCCGTCCGCTGCGCGCCGGCAGGAACGACCCCGCTATGGGCCGGTACGCATATGGTTGGCCGCGTGCGCCCAGCGCGGCACTATGGCAGCGTCGATGTCTTCCTTGAAGCTATCGACGGTGCCACACCCGGAGACGTCATGGTGGTCGACAATGGCGGACGCCTCGATGAAGCTTGCGTCGGCGACCTCGTGACCCTCGAAGCCGCCCGTGCAGGCCTGTCCGGTATCGTCATCTGGGGCCTGCACCGCGACACTACCGAACTGCGTGCCATCCGGCTGCCGGTGTTCAGCATCGGTTCTTTGGCGGCAGGTCCGCAACGCCTTGACGAGCAGGAACCTCAGGCCCTCACCGTCGCAAAATGCGGCCAGCACGAAGTCACGGCTGAGGACTTCGTTCTGGGCGATAACGATGGCGTCGTCTTTGTCCCGCTCGACCGCGCCGCTGAAGTCGCCGAACTGGCGACCACCATTCGCGACACGGAACGCCGCCAAGCCGCGAAGATGCAACTCGGTACGAGCTTCAGGACCCAGGCGCGCTTTGACGAATTTCTAGCGGCAAAGCGCTCTGGCGCAGCAATTACGTTCCGCCAGTATCTCCGCTCGATCGGCGGCGCAATCGAGGAGTGACAACGGCGGCGCTTCATACACGGCGACTGCCAAACTAGAGGGGGTCGAGTCATCGCGATGACAACGCCCTCAAGCTAGGCTTGGTAACGTACCAGTGATGATTCAGGCGTTGAGCAAAGCAACTGGGACAGCACTAGGTCCCGGTTGAGCTTGCTGGATTAAATGCTGAGGTATCGCATAGCGGGCGCTACCGTCGTACAACTTGCAACGAGAAGAATGAAGCGCCTGCCCTCGCAGGCGAACCAGCTTGAAGGTCTGCTGCGGCGCTGCAACTGCGCCGCTATGTACAAGCACAAGGAGCAGAGCCATGGAGAAGGCTGACTGGTTCTTCGACGTCATCTCGCCGTTCGGATATCTGCACTTCCACTCGCTGGCGGCACTCGATGGCCGTGTCGACGTTCAAACAATACCCGTGCTATTGGCCGGATTGTTGAAGCACTGGGATACCAAGGGCCCCGCCGAGATACCACCGAAGCGGCTACACACGTACCAGTATTGTGTTTGGAAGGCCGGAGAGCTCAACCTACCGTTCCGGATGCCGCCGCGACACCCATTCAACTCCCTCAACGCACAGAGGCTGCTGGTTGCCGCACAAGCAGACAGAGAGGTAGTGAGTCGAGCTTTCGACTTCGTGTATGGAGAAGGTCGCGATCCAGAACTCGAATTCGACGCCTTCGCCGAGCATCTAGGACTTAACAATGCGCGTGAAATAGTGGGCGCGACCGCGGTCAAGCAACAGTTGCTAGCCAACACTGAGCGCGCCATTTCTCTTGGCGCATTTGGCGTTCCAACCCTAATGGTACGAGGTCGCCTGTTTTGGGGCAGCGATACGGTCGAATGGACACGGGCTTTCCTTGACGACCCAAAGCTGTTCGAACGACCGACGTATGAGGACGCTGCACGCTCCGAGTTTGGTGTCGCACGCCGCTAGAGCAGCATCTTCGAACACCAGCAGATCCCGTTAGGCAACGCGACTTGTCATCAGAACGACAGCATCCTGTTGCATGACTTGCTAAGTTAGCGCGCATCCGGTCCCACAGAAGATTTAAGGAGACATCCATGGCATGGACAATCGAAGAGTTGCAAGGCTGCGCACTCGTGCGCATGAACACCAACAAGGTCAATGTGCAGAACGATCAGTTCTTCACCGACCTCCACGAAGCGTTTGACCGGCTCGAACGTGACTTTGGCGAACTTCCTGTGATCCTGACGGGCCAAGGTGATGCTTTCTCTGCGGGTATTGACTTCCAGTACAGCTTCGACATTTTTGGCAGCGGCGACCTGGACAGGATTCGACAATGGTACCGCGCATATCGCGAGACGAACCTGCGCATCTTCCAGTATCCAAGGCCTACCGTCGCCGCGGTGAACGGCCACGCCATTGCAGGCGGTCTAATCACCGCGCTTGACTGCGACTTCCGGGTTGCGGCGCGCAAGACCGCGAAGTTCGGCCTGAACGAGGTGCCCATCGGCATCCCGATGCCGGCGGCCTATGTCGAGATTATCAAGTACGCCCTTGGCGACCAAGTCGGAGCACTGGCAACGCTACGCGGACAGCTCTATGGCCTTGAGGAGGCTGAGCGCCTAGGCTTCTTCCACGAGGTAGTCGAGCCCAACCAGTTGCTCGCCGCGGCAGTCAGTTATGCCCGATGTATCACTCCGGATTGTAATAAGGCTTACGCCATGTCCAAGAAGGCGCTGCAAGACAGCGTCA
The DNA here is from genome assembly GCF_017814975.1 of Cupriavidus consociatus. Lineage (GTDB taxonomy): Bacteria > Pseudomonadota > Gammaproteobacteria > Burkholderiales > Burkholderiaceae > Cupriavidus > Cupriavidus consociatus. The sequence continues at coordinate 146,906 of NZ_JAGIQA010000009.1, read as the reverse complement.
TGCGACAAATTGACGAGCGTACGGTCGCACTGGATGACCTCCTGCCGGCTGGCATGAGCGACGAAGGCAATCGGCGTGCCCAAGATCGGCGCAGGCTGGAAATCATCCGCAAGCGATAAACAAGGCCATGATTGACCTCTACAGCTGGCCAGCCCCGAATGGGCACAAGATCCATATATTGCTCGAAGAACTGGAAGTTCCCTTTCGGATCATCCCGATAAATATTACCGCTGGCGACCAGCACCAGCGAAGCTATCGCACCATCAATCCGAACGGGAAGATTCCAGCCATCGTGGATCATGCGCCGTTGGATGGCGGCGCCCCTCACACGGTGTTTGAGACCGGCGCGATCCTCCAATACCTTGCGGAGAAGGAGGAGCGTTTCCTTCCCACGGATCCTCGGCAACGCAGTGAGGTCCTTCAATGGCTGTTCTGGCAGGTGGGTGGTCTAGGGCCGATGATGGGGCAAGCGCAACACTTCTTCCGTTATGCGTCGACACCAGTTCCCTATGCCATCGAGCGGTACCAGATAGAGACTCGGCGGTTGCTGAGAATTCTGAATGACCGTCTGAAGGAGAGGGACTACGTTTGCGACGCATATTCCATCGTCGATATGGCGTGCTTCCCCTGGATCCGCATCCACAAGATGACAGGTATCTCACTGGACGAGTTTCCAGCAGTGCGAGCTTGGTATGGTCGAATGCGCGCAAGGCCAGCCGTAGGGCGGGCGCTGGAGCTTCTCAGAGACCGCTGGGTCGACGTCACTACGTCAGCCGAGGCTAAGCACAATCTCTTTCAAAAGACATCATATTGAGCCCGCACGGTACTTGGCCGTTCGTATTGTGCACCGGCCAAAGCCAGGCATCCCAGCACTCTAGGCAATGAGGATTGCCGAGGCAGAGAAGTTAGCAAGGGGTTGTTCATGAAGTTGCCAGCGGCAGTCGTCGTCGGGGTAGGTACGCAAGAGGGCTTGGGGGCCGCTCTTTGCCGCAAATTTGCTGACGAAAAGCGCCACGTCTTCGTGGCAGGGCGCACACAGGAAAAGCTAAATCAGGTAGTCGCAGGCATCAGGGCAATCGGGGGATCTGCAGAGTCCCTGCAGATGGATGCCACCCGTGAGGAGGACGTGGTCTATTTGCTGAGTAAGGCCTTCGGCCCCTCTGATGACTATGTGGCGCCCGACCTCGTAGTCTTCAACGCAGGCAACAGTCAACGAATCGATTTTCGGGAGCTGACCGCGGAGCAGTTTGAGGACTTCTGGCGAGTCGGTTGCTTTGCCGGCTTCCTGGTCGGCCGGGAAACCGCGCGGCTCATGGCGCCGCTCGGAAGAGGAACCCTCATATTCACTGGGGCGTCTGCCAGTCTGCGCGGTCGACCGGGATATGCCCATTTCTCCGCGGCCAAAGCCGGACTTCGAATGCTCAGTCAATCCATGGCGCGAGAGTTTGGCCCGCATGGTCTTCACGTCGCCCACGTAACTATTGACGGACGTATTGATAGCGAAGGTCGACCCGCCCCGGCCCTGGCCTCAACTGATACCGATGCACTGCTCAGTACCGATGCAATCGCACATGCTTACTGGCAGCTCCATGAGCAGCATAAGTCGGCTTGGACTCAGGAGTTGGATCTGCGGCCGTTCAGAGATGCTTTCTGAACACGCATCGTAACAACGATAGGCAACCATTCAAACGTTTCACCCTTTCCGCCGACCACCCAGCGGCCGTCCAGCGCTAACCCACTCAAAAACTTCTGCTGGTCTGACTAGCCAGCATTCCTAACTGGAGACTTGTATATGAATCGCATCGGGGAACACCTGGTGTGGCTGGCCGTCGCCGTGCTCGGCGCCTTTGCCTTTGCCACCGTCGCGCTTGCGCGCGGAGAGACCGTCAGCGCGCTATGGATCGTGGTTGCTGCGACCTGTATCTATCTAATCGCGTACCGCTACTACAGCAAGTTTATCGCCGACAAGGTGATGCAGCTTGATGCCTCGCGGATGACGCCGGCGTGGCGCCATAACGACGGTCTGGACTACGTGCCCACCAATAAAGCCGTTCTTTTCGGTCACCACTTCGCCGCCATTGCCGGAGCGGGCCCGTTGGTCGGCCCCGTGCTGGCCGCGCAGATGGGCTACATGCCGGGCATGCTGTGGCTGCTGGCTGGCGTGGTTTTCGCTGGCGCTGTGCAAGACTTCTTGGTGCTGTTCATCTCCACGCGTCGCGACGGCCGCTCACTGGGCGACCTGGTCAAATCCGAGATGGGCACGGTGCCGGGCATGATCGCGCTGTTCGGCTGCTTCATGATTATGGTTATTCTGCTGGCGGTGCTAGCACTGATTGTGGTGAAGGCGCTAGCAGACTCGCCCTGGGGCACCTTCACCGTCGCAGCGACCATCCCAATCGCCTTCTTTATGGGCCTTTACACGCGCTACATCCGCCCAGGCCGCATCGGGGAGGTATCGGTAATTGGCTTCGTGCTGTTGATGCTGACCATCATCGGCGGTCAGTACGTGCATGAAAGTGCGATTCTGGCGCCACTGTTCACCTACGACGGCAAGGCGCTGACCTGGATGCTGATTGTCTACGGTTTCGTTGCTGCTGTGCTGCCGGTGTGGCTGCTGCTGGCCCCTCGCGACTACCTGTCGACCTTCCTAAAGATCGGCACCATCATCGCATTAGCCATTGGCATCCTGATCGTCGCGCCGGAACTGAAGATGCCGGCCTTCACTCAGTTCGCCAAAGGCGGCGGGCCGGTGTGGTCGGGCAGCCTGTTCCCCTTCCTCTTCATCACCATCGCCTGCGGCGCGGTGTCGGGCTTCCACGCGCTGATCGCCTCGGGCACCACGCCCAAGCTACTGGAGAATGAAACGCACGCACGCTTTATCGGCTACGGCGCGATGCTGGCAGAATCCTTCGTCGCCATCATGGCGCTGGTCGCCGCCTCGGTAATTGATCCTGGTGTGTACTTCGCCATGAACAGTCCGGCGGCCGTCATCGGCACCACGCCAGACGCGGTTGCCCAGGCAGTTTCGACTTGGGGCTTCGTCATCACACCCGACCTGCTAATCCAGACCGCCAAGGACGTCGGCGAGAACACCATTCTCTCGCGCGCCGGAGGAGCACCCACACTAGCCGTTGGCATAGCCCACATCCTGCACCAGGTGGTAGGCGGCCAGGCAATGATGGCATTCTGGTACCACTTCGCCATTTTGTTCGAGGCACTCTTTATCCTGACTACAGTTGACGCGGGTACGCGCGTCGGCCGCTTCATGCTGCAGGACCTGCTTGGCAGCTTCATCCCTTCGATGCGCAAGACCGAGTCGATCCCGGCCAACCTCGTTGCCACCGCGCTCTGCGTGTCTGCCTGGGGTTACTTTCTGTACCAAGGTGTGGTTGACCCGCTCGGTGGCATCAACACGCTGTGGCCGTTGTTTGGCATATCCAATCAATTGCTGGCCGCTATTGCACTCGTGCTGACCACCTGCGTGCTGGTAAAGATGAAGCGCGGCCGTTACGCCTGGGTCACGCTGCTGCCGACCGTCTGGCTGCTGGTGTGCACGCTGACCGCCGGTTGGCAAAAGCTGTTCCACGCCGACCCGAAGGTCAGCTTCCTGGCGCACGCATCGAAGTTCAGCGAGGCCATCGCGACCGGCAAGGTTTTGGCTCCTGCTAAGTCGATGGAGCAAATGCACCGCATCGTCTTTAACGACTACCTGGATGCCGGCCTGTGTGCCCTGTTTATGGCGGTGGTGCTGTCGATCGTGTTCTATGGGTTCAAGACCGTGCTACAGGCGCGCAGTATTGACCGCCGCACTGACACGGAAACCCCGTTCGAGCCGCTGCCGGCCGGCACTTCGGCAGCCGGTTAATTGTCCACGCCAGGAGGAATGCATTGATCGAGCAACTGGAAACCGTCGGCCGCTACCTGGGCCAGTCGCTGCGCCTAATGGTAGGGTTGCCGGACTACCAAACCTACCTGGCGCACATGCAAAACACCCATCCTGACCGCCAGCCGATGAGCTACGAAGAGTTCTTCCGCGAACGACAGCAGGCCCGCTACGGCGGCGGACAGGGAGGGAGGTGCTGCTGACGCACTGAATCTCCCTAGTGCGCTGACGCTGCTGGCCAGTCTCGGCGCCGTTGATGCATGACTTCCGCTCTTGGAGCCGGGAAACCTACTATGGCGCGTGCGATTGTGGGTTTCCCGGGATTTCTTTGAACCTGTCACCGCGGCATGGCAGGAGTCTCATTGGGGAAGCTGACGGTCATACAGACCCGCAACTGCTACGTGCGCCCCCGGTTGGGCGTGCAGCATGGATTAGCCTTGCGCATGGATAGTAGCGCCAAACTCGCTACGCGGACCTGGTTCAAACGAAGCCATGCAGACTACGTCGCAGCAGACGGCCAAGCGCAATAGCCGCAGTTTGTGGGCAGCAGTGCCGGGGCAACCGCCGCGACCCATCAGAGCCCGCGCATGTCTGGGGCTGCCTCAGCAACGTGATTTCCCAATGCGGCGACGTGGACAAGCAGAAAGTTCTTGCACGGCTCGCTTTCCACAAGTCCACGCTGTTTGAGCTCACTGATTGCGATGTTCACTCGCTGCCGGGACAACCCGCATATCAGTGCGAGTTCGTGTTGTGAAATGTACAGCTCCTGCCCGTCTCCCCCAGCGTTGTCCGCTAGCATCAGCAACGCCCTTGCTACCCGCATCTCCGGACCGAGCAAGCGAGATGCAACGAGCATGCCGACAAAAACTCCCGTCCGCTCATTCATGTTATCGCAGAGGAAGTGATTGAACTCGATGGATGACTGCCGTAGGGCCTCAAAGGTCGATGCAGGTAACAAGCAGATGTGAGAGGGAGTTAGCGAGCGGAGATCATATCGCCGCATTTCCTTCTTGAGCAGCGATCCCTCACCGCCCCACTCCCCTTCCCGCTGGCAATACAACGTGGTCTCGCTACCGTCTGCACCGACGACGTACATCTGCAGGAAGCCGCGAATAAGCCCGTACCAGTACGTACTAGGCTCACCGGCCCTCGCGATGTACTCGCCCGGGCCAGCCGTCCGCTCTTCGATGGTATCCAACACCAGAGAGCGAAGCTCAGCGGACAGCTTAAGATACCACTGCTGCCGCAATAGGAATTCAAGCACACCGGCGGATATCCCCAGCCTTTTGGTCCAGTTATCCATGGAACACCATCTTTGATTCAACTTCAGTCAGAGCATGGACGCGCCGGAACGTCGGCGCAGGCTGCAGGCATTGGGCGGTTCCATTCCTCGTCGGGGTGGTCTGCTCACTTCAGGCCACTTCGAGCTTGAATGCGCGTCGAGCGTTGTCCGCCAAGAACAACTGTTTCACCTCGTCTCCCAGATCCAGTGCATCGATATCTGCGAGACATTCGGCAGGTGTCAGCATGGGATAGTTCGTGCCGTACAGTACCTTCTTCTTGCCCGGTCCGCGCATATATGAGATCAGCTCCTGCGGAAAGCGCGAAGCCTTGTACGCTGAGGTGTCAACATATACGTTCGGATGTTTCATCATGAGCGAAATCATCTCAGCCACCCATGGGAAGCCGATGTGCCCACCGACGATGCGCAATTCCGGGAATTCGTGCGCGACGTTGTCCAGGTATGGGATTGGACGCCCCGGTTCCGACGGGCACATCGGTCCTGCATGGCCTACTTGCAAGCAGAACGTAATGTCGAGTTCGATGCATTCGGCATAGAGCGGATAGTACCGGCGATCATCGGGCGGCAATCCCCACAACCAGGGCAACACCCGCAGGCCCTTGAAGCCGAATTCCTTGACGCAACGGCGCAGTTCCCTTACAGCATCCATCGCCCGACTTATGTCGACCGATGCCACGCCGACAAGCTGGCCAGGATGTGCGCGAACAGCTGCCGCAACTTCATCATTTGTAATCATCGGTCCGGCAGGCCCCCACCACGCGCTTGCGATCGCTCGCGTGACCCCTTGTGAGCGAAACAGATCCATCACCTCCTCATGCTTGATGCTGGGATTATCGAGCGCAAGAGAGCTCCAGTTCGTCGGCCACCGTCGCAGTGAGTCGAACATCGGGTTCAGCAAATACTCCTTGTTTGGCAGCTGCATCCAGGCATCAATGATTTCAGTCATCCTGCCTCTCCTTCGTTCTCATGGACCAGCCTGACCCTAGGCGTGCTCCGCGCGAGCCTCGTTGGCTGTCTTCTGCTCTTCTCGCCTGAAATGGCCGAGCCCACCTGCTGGCGTCTTGTTGTTTATCCGGACACGGATAGCCCCGCCGGTTTAGCCTTCATCAACATTCTCAGAGGCGTTCGTAGATCGCGGCAATGCCTTGGCCACCGCCGATGCACATCGTCACCAACGCATAGCGGCCGCCGGTCCGATGCAGCTCATAAATTGCCTTGACCGAGATGATTGCACCTGTTGCACCTACGGGATGCCCCAGCGAAATGCCCGACCCATTGGGATTGAGCTTGCCTGGGTCGAATCCAAGCTCCTTCGCCACTGCACACGCCTGTGCCGCAAAGGCTTCATTTGCCTCGATGACGTCCATCTCGGAGATAGTAAGGCCCGTTCGCTGCATGACGAGCCGTGTTGCAGGAACCGGCCCTATTCCCATGTACTCCGGTTCGACGCCGGCGTGCGCATATCCAACCAGCCGCGCCAACGGCTTCAGCCCCATCGCAGCTGCCTTGCCAGCTTCCGCGAGCACAAGTGCAGCAGCGCCATCATTAATGCCAGATGAATTGCCGGCGGTGACTGACCCTCCTTCCTGGAACACCGGCTTCATTGTTGATAACGCGCCTGCGGTCACGTCCCTACGGACATGTTCGTCGGTATCGAAGTAAGCCACGCCCTTTCGGCTCTTAACCTCGACAGGAACAATCTGATCCTTGAACCGGCCCTCATCGATTGCAGTGGCTGCGCGACGCTGGCTCTCCATCGACAACTCGTCTTGGGCTGTGCGGGACACTCCGTAGCGCTCGGCGACATTCTCAGCCGTCACTCCCATGTGAATCCTTTTCCATGGGTCGTGGAGAATGCCATTCATGTAGTCGACCATCTGACCGTCTCCCATACGCATACCCCATCGCGCAGCCTGCGCGATGTACGGACCGCGGCTCATAGACTCCGCACCGCCGCCCACCGCCAAGTCGGCATCTCCCAGCATGATGGACTGGGCCGCACAGATGATCGCCTGAAGACCGGAGCCGCAAAGGCGGTTGACGTTGAAAGCGGGAGTTTCCTTTGGAATACCTGCGTCCATCGCCGATACCCGGCTCAGGTAGGCGTCCTTAGGCTCCGTGGGAATGACATTACCCATCACGACCTGCCCGATGTCTCCCGCCTCCGCACCAGACCTCTGCAGTGCTGCACGAACTACCGTCGTGCCCAACACGGTCATCGGAACATCCTTCAATGAACCACCGAAGGTACCGATTGCCGTCCGAGCGGCGCCGACCACAACTACGTCACGATTGCTCATTCCTGCATTCTCCTCAACCAGGCGTTTTGCCTGTCGGAATGTGGCATCGCAAGCACGACGCCACCATGCCTTGACTAATCACCAGCTCAATGCGCCTCTGCGCTCATGACGCTTCAAGGGGTGTTCTCACTCACGAAGTCGCCTTCGACGAGAGGGGACTGGCGGCCACGGACTCCAACCTGTCGCCTGGAAGCCCGTCCTCGCCCGTAATTTCTCGAAGCAGAGCCCGTTGGCGCTTGCGGGCTTCTTCAATGGCCGCGGCCTTCACATGCCCAAAACCGCGAATCTGCTCCGGAATGCGCGCAAGCTCCAGGCACTTCTTAGGGTGGACCGGCACGAAGGGCAGCGTTGCACGGATGCTCAGTTTGTACTCATCTATCAAGGCGCGCTCCGCCCTGCGCTCTTGTGTGTACCCGAACGGATCGAGTCGAGTGCCTCGCAGCACCTTGAGCTTGGAGAGAACTCCGAAGGCTTGGATCACCCAACTGCCATACAATTTTTTTCGAGGAAGGCCATCGGAGCCGCGGCGGGCGAACAATGGTGGGGCCAGCGAAAATCGAACCCTGAAATCGCCTTCGAACTGGCTTTCAACCAGTTTGCTCAGATCCGAGGATGCGTGGAGCCGTGCGACCTCGTATTCGTCCTTATATGCCATCAGCTTGTAGAGGCTCTTTGCAACAGCCTGCTCATAGCCGTCCGGCTTTTTTCCTTCGAACGACTGGATCATCTGCAGAAACGCCTCGTACCCATTGGCATAGCTCGCACTCTGGTAGCCCACCAGTCGATTGCGACGGTCCTCGAGTAACTGCTGAAGGCTCTCCCCGCCCCCCCGCGGCACCCATCGCACCACTGAAGCCGTTCCTTTGGCAAACCGGTCTGGAGATGCCACATACTGCCGTCCGAGCTTGAAAGCTCGTGAGTTTGCATCGACGGACTGGCCGTTTAGCTCAATAGCCCGGCTCAATGCGTCGAGCGACAGCGGCACATGTCCGGCCTGCCATGCGGCCCCGAGCATAACCATGTTTGCATAGACGCTATCCCCGCAGAATTGCACCGCAAGATCCTGCGCGGGCACCTTCGCAAGACTCTTTTCCGCGCATGAGTGCTCGATTGCATCCCAAAGCGCGCTTTCCGGCATGACAAAGTCGCGATCTTGCTGAAAATCCGCTGTGGGAGAGACGTTCGCGTTCACGACGGCACGGCATTGCGCACTGAGCCTGCTGAGCGAGTCAGAATGCGCGCTTACGACTAGGTCACCGCCTATCATGGCATCGGCCGCGCAATCGGGAATGCGCGGGGAATGAATGTCCTCCCCCGATTTCGCGATCCTAACGTGACTCCATACTGCACCGCCTTTCTGTGCCAGCCCCGCCATGTCCATGACTGAGCAGTGCACGCCTTGCAGGTGAGCAGCCATCCCCAGGATATTGCCGATCGTCAGTACCCCAGTGCCGCCCACACCGTTCACGAGTACGGCATAGGGGCGCTGCAACTCAGGCAATTGAGGATGCGGCGGCTCTGGCCAGGTCAACGGATCGTTCTCCGGACTCGATCCACGCGGCTTCTTCCTGAGCGCTCCGCCCTCCACTGCCACAAAGCTTGGGCAGAAGCCGTCGGCACAAGAGAAGTCCTTGTTGCACGAAGACTGGTTGATTTGGCGCTTCCGACCCAAGGGTGTGTCGATGGGTTCAATCGAGACACAGTTGCTCTTCACCGTGCAATCGCCACATCCCTCGCATACCTCTGGATTGATTACATAGCGCACAGCGGGGTCCGGGTACTTGTTGCGCTTCCGTCTGCGGCGCTTCTCGGCTGCGCAAGTCTGGTCATAGACCAACGCAGTCACGCCAGGCACCTCTCGCAATTGCCGCTGAATGGCGTCCAGATCGCGTCGATGGTGGAAGGTTGTCCCAGGCGCGAACGCCGATTGATGCCCTTCGTACTTGGCTACATCGTCACTGACGACCACGACGCGCTCGACTCCTTCCGCGTGAAGGAGATTGGTCAGCATCGGGGCTGTTAGGGGACCATCATGCGACTGCCCTCCGGTAAGCGCGACTGCGTCGTTGAAGAGAATCTTGAACGTCATTGGCGTCTTGGCCGCCACAGCTTGACGGATCGCAAGCGAGCCCGAATGGAAGAACGTACCGTCGCCCATGTTCGCGAAAATGTGTGACCGCTTCGAGAATCGGCTTTGCCCCACCCAAGGAACGCCTTCGCCCCCCATGTGTGTATAGCTCCCCGTGCGCCGATTCATCCAGTTGGCCATATAGTGACAGCCGATGCCGGCCGTCGCTCTTGAGCCCTCAGGCACCTTCGTGGAACTATTGTGCGGACAGCCCGAGCAAAAGTATGGCTTGCGCGCAACAGGGGGAACGATATTGCTGGCATCGCCCTTCGCCAGGAGCGTCTGGCACGCTTCGACTCCGTACACGCGCAGTCGCGCTAGGATCGCGTCGGCAATATCGGCCGGACCCAGTTCCGCGTCACCTCGCAAGAGGCGTTGGTCATCAGGGATCTCGAACTCCGAGCATCGGAAATCACTACCGGACTTTCCGACCACCCGCGGAGCTTTGTCTCCGCCCACTGCAATCGGATAAAGAATGTCCTTCACTTGCTGCTCAATGAGTGCCCTCTTCTCTTCGACCACGAAGATCTCATCGAGGCCCTGGGCAAACTCCCGGACGATACTAGGCTCCAGAGGCCAGACCATCCCGAGTTTCAGCAAGGCAATTCCCTTCGTCGCGAGCCCATTTTCGTCAATGCCAAGCAACGCGAGTGCTTCACGCACGTCGTTGTAGGGCTTACCCGCAGCAATGATGCCGACCCGAGAGCCGGCATCTTTGAACACGATACGGTTCAGACCATTTGCACGACAGTAGGACAGTGCCAGCGGCAACTTGGAGCGGACGATTCGCGGTTCCTGTGTCGCCCAGACATCGGGCCAGCGGATGTGGACGTCTTCCGAGGCCTTGAAGTCTTCCGGAGGGCGGCATTCGACACGGAATGGGTCGATGTCCGCGATGGAAGTTGTCTCTACGATATCGCCCACGCACTTCAGCCCCACCCACAGGCCCGAGGCGCGACTCATGGCCCATCCGTGGATCCCGTAATCAAGGTACTCCTGCACATTGCTCGGATACAGGATGGGGATGAAAGAAGCGACCAACAACTGTTCGCTTTGGTGGGCAAAGGAGGACGACTTGGCCGTGTGGTCGTCGGCAGCCAGAACCAGAGCTCCACCGTGAGACGAGGTACCTGCGGCATTAGCGTGCTTCAGTGCATCTGCACTCCTGTCGACACCAGGCCCCTTGCCGTACCACATAGCGAAGACGCCGTCGACCGTCGCTTCGTCCGGGTTCTGCATCAACTGCTGCGTCCCCCAACACGCTGTGGCGGCCAAGTCTTCGTTCACCCCTGGGATGAACTCGATATGCTTCTCTTTCAGAAGTTTCTGGACACCCCAGAGCGCCTGGTCAAGGCCTGCCAACGGCGAGCCCCGGTAGCCGCTAACGAACCCTGCCGTGTTTAGCCCGGCCGCGCGGTCACGCGCGATCTGGTTGAACAGAAGCCGAACCAAGGCTTGGGTTCCACTGATGTAAGCTGGGCCGCGATCCAGTTGGTAGCGATCCTCTAGCCGGGCCGGACGCAGTAGCGCGCCCTGCGGCGGCGTGACTTCAGACATGTTGTCCCCTTTTGGAAGGTGCTTTCGCGAACTCGGTCGTACGCAACGCTAGTTACATCGCGCAACGCCGCAGCGCGTTATGTCCCGCTTTTTAGCGGGTACAGTTGCTGATCAAAGTCGTTGAGGCTCGGAAACGAGAGAGGAGCATCGTCCTCAAGCGAAGCGATCCGTTGACGCCACGCCTTCAGCATGGCAACTCGGTCGTCGTGCTTGACGTATGGCACGTGCCAGGCGACGAAGGGCGACAGTACATCGAGCCCGGTGTATGCCAGCGTTCCTTGCAAAAGGTGTTTCAACATCGATTCCAGCGGCCCGTGTATGCCATCGCTACCGAACATGTGCTTCTGCCCGCCCAGCGTAACGCTCACCAGTGCACGCTTTCCGCGAAGACCTCCGCGGTCGTAGAAGCGAGTCCCGCCGTAGGCCGTTCCAGACACCAGTACGCGGTCGATCCAGCCCTTGAGAATCGCAGGTGTCGAGAACCAGAACAGCGGAAAATTCAGCACGAGCAAATCGCATTGCATGAGCTTCCCAAGCTCCTGCTGTATGTCTGCACTAATTGTTCCCGTGGCTACGCCGTTGCGTTGCTCGAGTGCATAGACACAGTAGTCGGGATTTGCCCGCCGGCTGAAATCGGCTGTGGATGCGACTGGATTGAAGCCCATCGCATAGAGGTCCGAGACTTCGACTTCATGCCCAACTTCGTGGAAGGCATCCACTGCGACATTCTTCAAAGCTGAGCTGAAAGACTGAGGCTCAGGATGAGCATGGACGACTAGAACTTTCATTACGAAGGGACTCCAATCACGACAAGCACAATACCGACCACAACAGCTAACGCTGCGACAAATTTGGCCACCAAAGCGTAGCCACGATAAAAGTCCCTCACCTCATCTTCGCTCACGCTGGCGAATGGAAAACAGCCACCGGCGATCATGTGAGCGGTGTGCCGATCCTCTGCATATCGGACCTCATACCCAGCCGGCTCGGGGACCAGATTGGCGGCGCGACGCCGGAAGGTTCTTGTGTCCCTGGCTGGGACCGCGCTCGTTTCAGAGTTGGATTTCATGCAACACCTTTTGGCATTTCTTGGCAGACCACAGCCCCATATCCGCCGGCACTGGTATAGCGCTGGCCGGCACAGTTTCAGCACCTGATGATTCGTTGACCATTGCCTAAACAGACATATGCTGTGCGATTTTCGCCACGCCTCCGAAGCCCCTACTACCGGGTCGATTACGACACTCTTTCGCCGCTTCCCTGCTTCGATGGGATTTGAGGTTGGCGCCCTATGTGCCCGAAAAGCGCGCAGAACTGCGCTTCTCAATGAAAGCCGTTACCCCTGCGATGAAATCGTCGGTGCTGGCGCAAGCTCGAAACGCCGAGAGCTCCTCAGTTAGCTGGGACTCGAACTGACGATTGAACGCCGCGCCCATTAGCAGCTTCGTCTTTCCATAGGCGATAGTCGGCCCGCTTGCGAGACGTGCCAATATTGCGTCTGTCGCTTGAGCCAGGTCTTCCTTCGGCACAACCCAGTTAACGAGGCCGAGCTCCATGGCCTGGTCGGCGCTGATGCGGTCTTCCAGCAACGCAATGTTCATCGCTCGGCGGAGCCCGACGATACGAGGCAGCATCATCGAAATGCCCAGGTCCGGGCTTGTACCAACCTGGGTATATCCGAAGGAGAACTGCACGTCGTGCGCCGCGACGGCGAGGTCGCACGCCAGCGCGATGCTCATGCCGGCCCCGGCGACCGGACCGTGCAAACTGGCTAGCACCGGCATGGGAAGCGAAGCCAGGATAGACAGCGCTTCGTTCATTGGCGCTATCATCGCCTCCGCTGTATCCGCCGCCCGCTCGAAATCTTGATAGAACCGGCTCAGGTCGCCGCCAGCCATGAAGGCGCGACCTTCACCGCTGATCACAACAGCACGGCATCGGCTGTCCTGGTGAATCTGGCGGCATCCTTGAAGGAATGACTCCGCCAGCTCGGGAGAGATTGCATTGAGATTCCGAGGCCTGTTGAACCGGATGCTGGCAATCCCATGCTGTATGTCCAACAATACCGCGTCTTCAGTGCTCGTCATGGCTTCGTCCCCTTCTGGCGTTCGTGTCGACGTACAGGAAGCGGCGCCATCCGAGTTCGAGCCGGTGCAACGCCTTTTGTTGGCACACAGTTTCGCGCCGGGCCGAACTGCTGTACATTGGCCAAACTGCCACATGTTGTGCCATTTCAGACACGCCTATGTACCGCGCCGCTGTCCTTGCTTATGACGATTGCTACGCTTCCAGTTTGGGGGGATTCGCGGACGTTCTGCAGATTGCAAACGCCCATCTGCGGCAGCAGCTAGGTGCACGGAGCTCGCAATTCGAGTGGCAGTTTGTCTCTCCTGCTGGCGGCCCAATCACGACCAGCAACGGGCTCCAGGTGAGCACTCAGCCCATTCGCGCCAGCGAGAAGTTCAGCCTTGTCTTTGTCCCGAGTGCGCACTATGCCGGCAGCAAAGCATTCGACCGACTACTGGCTCGACAATCGACAGCTTGCGAGTGGCTGAAAGCCCAGTGGGCAGAGGGCGCCTACCTGGCAGCGAACTGTACGGGTACCTTTGTCCTCGCCACGACCGGCCTTCTGGATGGACGGCCTGCGACGACAACGTGGTGGCTTGCGGACCAATTCCGTCGAAAGTTTCCTCGCGTCGATCTGCAGCTCGATCCTGTTATTACCGAGGCCGACCGCCTGGTCTGCGCCGGAGCCTCTGCGTCCTATCTATTGCAGACGATTCACATCATTGAGCGCTTCTGCGGACCGGTTATCGCGTCGCAATGTGCCAAGACGATGCTGATTGACGTCAGTCAGACAAAGCAAACACCGTATCTTCCGCTACTCACAGACAAGGCCCACGCTGACTCGCTGGTGCACCGTGCACAGCACTGGCTACAGAAGAATATGGCCAAGGACGTCAGGATGTCGGAAATGGCTAGCGATCTAGGCGTAAGCGAGCGGACCATCATCCGTCGTTTTCAGGCGGCTTTGGATCAGTCGCCTCTCCGTTACTTGCAAAGCCTGCGAATCGAGGCAGCGAGGACTTTGCTGGGAGAAGGAGACCTAAATGTCGAACAGGTGGCGATGCAGGTCGGTTACAACGACACGAGTTCGTTTTGCCGACTGTTCAGGGAAAAGGTGGGCCTAAGCCCGGGGGCTTATCGAGGTCGTTTTCGTGGCCCCTCTGGATCAAACTGAAGAGTCAGCAAGCTAAGACGGCTCTCCGTTGGAGAGCTACAATGCTCACTCTTCTTTGATCAAGAACCGATTCGGATTCTTCCCCAACCAAGCCGGCGCCCTACCTCTTCCCGACCAGGTCTTGCCCGTCTTGGGGTCGAGATACTTCGGCGGCAGCGGCTCTTTCTCTGCCTTTGCAGCGCCACTACCAGCGGGTCGACCCCGGCGGCGCTTGCCCTGGATGTCTTCCACTGACAGGCCGAACTCCGCCATCAGCGACCGGATTTGTTCGATGACGCCGGCTACTTCAGTTGAACGAACCTCTTCGAGCTGTGCCTCCAGAGCTTCTTTTTGAGCCAGCAGTTGTTTGTAGGTGGCCATGTAATAATCCTCCTTTAGGCGGTTGTGGAAGGCTTGAATTTAACTCAATTTGGATCCAGTGTAGACATTCGCTCAATATTTTTCGATTAGTCCGCGTACTCCGCGGCGAGCAGTTGGCCTCATTGAACTGATCAGCATGGTCCGTGACACTTCCCAATGTTTCCACGCTTTCTGAATCCGGCCTGACCCGCTTCGGCATTGGGCCTTGCCTCGGGCTCATGGTACCGACGGGCACGTCGAAGGAAATCCTCTCGGATTGTTTGGATCCTCCAGTGCGACAAAAGGCTGAAAATAATGAATCGAGACGAATTGGCGCAGGTAGTGCCGGCCCACGACTACAAAGGACGTCGCTTCTTTGTGCGTTTGGCTGAAATCCCCGAGCCGTGGCGTAGCCAATTTTGGTACGACATTCGAGGCTCGGCTGTGCCCTCATTTCCTGGTGAGGGGGATCTAGCCTATGCATGGGACTGGGACGTATGGGTAGCTGGAACCTGGTACGGCAGCAGAGGTCCGATCGGCCTTGACGCTATGAGCGATTGAGAATATCCCTCGATCCCGAATGCTTCGGCGCTAGTTCCCTCCTCACTTTGGAGACTGCCCACTGAAACATGGGTAGGCGCTGATCAGAAGTTGAAGCGTGAGGGCTTCACGCCGGCTACCGAAACAACATTGCTTGTCTCTCCTACAAGCGAGGCTCGCAGCGCCCGGGCGTCATGGAGGGCATGATGCCTTCCCCCGTGCAGGGAAAAGTAAGCCTCCCTGCGGCCCGGATCGGCCAAGTGCCCGACAAGGACCCCTCGCCACCCACTAGGGACCTCTCCGAGCAAATCGATGAGCAGGTCCCAGTCAATAGCGTTGTCGACGCAAATTAGACATTCAGACACTGCTGCGGAAAGGCCCCGCCACCAGCTAAGCAATGCATCACGTAGATCAGAGGTTGTGTAGGCCTGGGCGGTCGGCTGCCCCAGTTGTGGCAGCACTGCCTCGCGAACAAACGGGCTACATACCGATAGATCGAAATCGGAGCATTCGCCGTAGAACTCCTGACCGGTCTCGCTGACAAGCGCGATGCTGATCAACTCGCAGCAAATGAAGTCTGTGAATTCGCAGTCGACATAGAGCTTCACGCTCGCTTCCGACAAGTCAGCCAAATCCCCCAGCATCTCTGGCCCTCCTCTGTTAACGACGACCACACACAGGAATATGACCACTTACGTGTCAAATCCCCCTTCCACAAGATTTCCGGGCATCCATGTAAGCCAACCATCCCGCCCTAAGAGCGCGAGCGTCATGAAGAGCATGATGCTCGTGGCGCCCGGGTCCGAAGTAGCGCTGGACAGCGCGGTGAAAAGCGCCGGTGTCGATCATAGCCCTAAGGTCATAGCGATCAATCACAAGATTTCCTGGCCATTCGCCAGTCAGTAAATTGGTCAGAATCTGAAAATCGATAACAGAGTCGGTGGCAACCCGAATGCTCCTTGGCCCCGCACAGAACCATTGATGCAGATCGGCTTTGAGCTGCGTACTAGAGAGCACGTTGGCAGCATCAAGAAGAGGCAGGACCTCGCGCCGAACGAAAGCACTACAGTCCTCCTCTCGCCAGCCATCCGACAACTCAGCGTAGAACTCCCGATGTCCATCCTCGGCGACAAGCGCAATGCTGATGAGCTTCACGTCCGACCTGTCGTAGCCGGTGTATTCTGTATCGAGGAAGACGAGCATTTCTTTCCTTCTGGCGGACGACATATCCCAGAAAGACGCGTCATGTGTGAAGCTAGTGCCTCACATCCGCGCGAACCAGTTGCCATGTGCCGACTTGATGTTGGAGCATCGATCCGTCGGGGGACGCCACCGTTTGCACATCGCAAAAGCGATACCTGTTTGACTTCTCACCGATTGATATGGTCTGGCCGCCAACGATGCATGCACCTTTTACGAGCAAATGCCGGGTTAGTATTCCGACAACGCGGGTACGGTTAGGGGCACCGGCAGGGACACTGACTTCCTTCAATCCAAAATTGTGCATACCGAAACTGTAGGCACCGGTAACTGGCCCATCAAGGGTGATGACAAACGCGCGGTGAATTCCTTCGAGGCCATCATTACTCAGGTCGATCCATGCCTGAGGAGCATGAGCGATGCCAACGTGCTCCACATGCACGCCAAGCGCCCCAGATCGTACTACGGCGCTCGCTACAGTCATTACATGCGTCATCCGCTCCACGCTGCCACCGACGCCCTTCAAGACGACGTGTGAGGTATGCCGCTCGACGGCACGCATTTCGTTAGTGTCCTGCCAATGCAGACCCGACCATCTGAAGTCATTCACGATTTTCTTGCTGCACCCTTTCCGGAATGCGATGTGGACGATCTCTTGCGTCCGCTGATCGATGAGCATGTTCTTAGCGAGGCAAAGATCCGGCGCATGTTCATTGAGGGCGGCTATGAATTCGGCGCGGCAGGACCACGCGCCCGGCAAGGTGAGGACAACAAGGCTGTTTTGCATAAGAGTACTTTAGAACTGCTTTTTGAATACGTAGACGTTGCCGAGCGAGGGCCCTTTCGGGCTCGAGGAGCAACGGCTTTTCCACGTTTTCGTCATAAAATTGGCATTGGCAAGAGCACCAAGGCCCCTGCATTCCGATGTCCATTTGAATCAATCGCTGAAGCAAAGCACCGGTCAGCCAATTTGGAAACGCGCGCCACTCGGTATGTATTGATCCAGATCCGCGGCAAAGACTTAGACTTCTTCTTGCGTGAGCACAATACCCATTGGGCCGTCATTCGAACTATGCATTGTCCGTTTGAACGGCGCGACGACGCTCAACGCAATGCTGGCCAATTGCATAGGGCGAACAAGATCTCGTTCGACATTGTCTAGCGTTGCGAAGGTCCGGAACGTTGCGAGTTGACCAGGGACCCGAGCATCGACATCGAACTCATCCATGACAATGCGGTAAGTGCCGGTGAACATCGATTCACCGGCAACGTTCTCGATTTCCATCCGTCCAAGTGTTCTGCTGCATTCTTCCCTGCCGTCGGGAATAAGGTCCACAGTCACACGTAGCATCGAACTAACTCTCAAAAAAGGTTTAAGCGGTCATGCTGTGTAGCCGCTGGGTGAGCACAGATAGCGCCAACTCGCTAGCGAGCCCGCGTGTGCCCTCCGTCTCGACCAGATGATCACGTAGTTCCACCGGCCAATCTTCTGTGTCGTCATCGATTGCAAGCCAGTGCTCAGACCGAAGTCCTGCTCGCGAGAGGTAGCGCGCAATTTGCTCGTATCGTGAAAGCTCACTGAACCAACTCGAGTCCATACGGTGAGCCCCTTCATGGTGTCGCGCCATTGCAGAATGCCACGTGGCACCAATGACGCGCGATTGCAATCCAAGAGGCAAAAATCCTCGAGCACGCGTGAAACTCTTGAGGACTCGCACCCAGGACGTGGAAAGGACAATCCTGACCTGCGGATAGGGGGAGAGCGCATGCTCGAGGATCGGTGCCCACATAAACAGCGCGCCGTCTGCACGCAACTCGGGACGGCCATTGACCAGGAAGGCGGCATCCGGATGCAGGACGCCGTCGTAGTCCAGAAACAAAGTTATCGCCGTCACGGCTTTTTCCATTTCGAAGCGAGAAGTTCGCGACCCAGCGGGAGCCCGGCGGCACTTCCAAAGCACAATTATATAATTATATACAGTAGATGTATATCCAGTAGAGTTGAGCGTGTGTAGATTTTTGGCCGTGATTTGCGCACTCTGCGCCCCATGTCAAAGAGTGCAGAAAAGACCTACGCACGGCTTAGGGTCGCCTCCAACTTACGGAAGGCGAGGGAGGCTGCCGGCCTTTCTCAAGAAGACCTAGCCGTCAAAGCAGGATTCCATCGGACCTATGTCAGTCAGATCGAGCGTGCGGTGAACAACGCAACGATTGACAATATCTGCAGGCTTGCAGAATTTCTCGGGATCGATGTTCACGAATTGTTCATCGCCCCCCAACAGCGGTAGCCTTCCATTCGATGTGACTACTGGATCGCACCGGGCTTTGCTTAGAAGCAGTCACGGCTGCGGAAGAAAATTCGTCCTTTGCCGGTGGGCGTTTGCCGGCCAGAAGCGTGTAGTCGTTGGCCGCAGGCTTTGCGCTGTAAATCCGTCGCCGCCAGGCCGGCGCAAAATTCGCGCGTCGATGCACGCCGCCAAGCCGGGCCCAACAAGCAACAGCTCTTGATATACAAGGCCATGACATTAGCGCTAGACGATCGCGTAGTCAGTCGGCTTGAGCACTGGGACACCAGTACTTAGGAGCGTTGGTGTAGTTCCCACGAGTACCTAGCTGCGCTGCGCGAGGCACGTCAGAACGCACCCATCGTCATTTTCGGCACGCATTGAAGACCCAAGCCGCAACTGGGCCACACTTCGCCCGCGCTCAGTATAATTTGCACAGTATTGACGATGACTGCTCCCCATCGGTACCGGAGCGCTTGCCCGTGTGGCATTTGCAAATGACACCGTATTGGACAACTTCTAGCAGGATCTGATTGACATGAACCAAAGTTTTCGCGACCGCATCGCCGGCATGAACGCAATGTATCGGCTGCCTGCCCATGAAACTCCGACGGTCCCGGATGACGCGGGAGACCGGCTTGCAAAGTTCAAGGCTACGTTGCTCGATGAAGTGAATGAGATCGACGATATTCGCACCTTGGCAACTTCCGGCGCGTCAAAGCTGGATATTGCCGTCGCAATAGCAGACTTGCTCGGTGACGTAATCGTCTATTGCCGCTCTGAAGCGTTGAAGTACGGCCTACCGCTTGAGGAAGTCCTTGACGTGATCATGGACAGCAATGAGAGCAAGCTTGGTAGTGACGGCAATCCAATCTACGATGCCAACGGAAAGTTTCTGAAAGGCCCCAATTACTGGAAGCCGGAACCGCGCATTCGTGAGCTGCTCGCATCTCGTACAGTCATTCGTGACTGACCATAACAATGGCCGCTAGGATGCGAATCTTATGGACGGACTAGTTCTTCCAGATATTTGGACCATCGAGGACCTAGAGCAATCACTACATCGGATTACTAATAGCTCAGGCGGTTCTCTACAGCTTGGCAAGGAGTTTGTCAGCCGACGCAAAGGCGCAATGCATGATGCCGCTCGGCTGCAGCTTCTTGCTACTTGGGCTCGCTCCGCTCAGAAGAAGCACCTCAAGTATCACAACGCAAATCACATGTCGTCGGTTCTTGATGAACTTTGCGACTATGCACCGGGGATCGTTGCGCTCCGGCTCAGCGACGGCGTGTCTATCGCCGACCAGTTTATCGCTCGGCGCGACGCACTGAGACCGGCCGCCAAGAGGATGAATGCCACCGATCAACTCGAATGGCAAAATGTCATCAAGGGGCGGACTATCGATTTCACTTGCGTCGGCGGCTCCAAGATTCAGTATCTCAGACCCTTGTTTTTTGCGCGCAATGCGAAGTCGGTAAAGAACAAGGAGGGAATGCTTCAAACGCTAACTGGACTTAGCGACTATGTGGCAAAGTACGATGCCGAACGCATCCCACCGGATTTCGTGCGGGCGTGCGCCACGTTTGCGAGCGAGCTGATTAAGAACACTCAGCAGCACGCCACTACGGATCGGCACAATCGACCCTACGTTGAGCATGCCGAAGGATTGATTCTGAGCTGGCAGCAAATGGCCGAAGACGCCTACAGATCAGATTTCTCGGGACATGGACGCCTTGAGGAGTTTTGGGATAGAGAGCGAGTGTCCGTTCGGGAGGGGGCTGAGAAGGCGCTGCGTTGCTTACAACTGAGCTTCTTTGACACTGGGCCAGGTTTTGCTGGCCGGGCTACTGGCCAGTCGACTGACGAGCTTTCCGTACAGGAAGAGCGCCACGCCTTACTCGCCTGCCTAAAGAAGAACATCACGTCAAAGAGCGAAGCCGGGGCGGGGAATGGTCTTCCAGATGTGCTCAATGCCCTTCGCAACGTAGGCGGCTTGATATCAATTCGTTCCGGCAGGTTGCACATCTTTAACTCGTTCGCACCGAATGAGGCCAGAGATCTCTTCGCGTTCGAAAATTGGTCCGCCAAAGACCTTGCCCCTGCAACCGGGGCCGTCATTTCATTGCTCATTCCCATTAGAAGATGATCCGCAAAGCGTATTCCTTCCTTGCACGGTGTACGTGCTCGTCGTCTGGATACGAGGTAGATGCGCTGAGCGTCTTCTTTGATTCGAAGCGGCCGGCCACGGAATTTGATTTCTTCGACGAACTCGAACGATCTCTCCGCGAGAATGAGACGTTGCCCGATTGCATCGTCGTTATCTCGGACACAAATCACACTGAGTCGCTCGTCGAGCACTGGACGTCCTCTACCCAAAACCGCCAGACGTTTTTGGACAGGGGCTTGAACAAGGGTGTCCCGTTCGTCAAGGACGTGATATTTGTTGCGTGGAGCCCGACTGATGGGTTGTCACAGCGAGCACATGATGCGGACGGACATACTTCCACCATTCAACTTCCGCTTGAGGACCTAGTTGGCAAGGGACTTGCAGCACTTGTCCGGTCCAATCCCGTCGTACAAGTCGCACCAGCTGGGCATGTCTTTAAGCATCCTTCTAGGACGGTCAACAAGCTCTTCATCCAAGCCCGCGAGCTTGCTACGAGCGAGGCTGAATTGGCTTTCCTCGGTCGATGCTTGACGCTCACCTCTCCCGAACTGGCGGCATCGTCACTCGCACGCGTATTCATTGATACGATGGGAGTCTATTCCATCGTCAGGGAGGCTCTCGCCTTCGCAGAAAGTAACGCCCGCATCGACAGCTACCATTCGTACGGTCGGCTGGCTGATCTGTCACCACCTACAGAGCCCTATGTGGTTGTGATATCCGCGTCTACGAGCGGTGGAATGGCGAAGACGCTGTGCGATGAACAGGGATTCGAAGCTGAACGCCTTGTTACCCTCATCGATTCCAGCCGTGAAAATCGAAGCGGGAAAGTTCTGGTGGCACTCGACAAGGTCGACCCTTCCTACGGCAAACACCTCACGGACGGATCGGAGACACAGATCGAGCTTTTTGGTGAGCACTTCACATCCAAAGCGAAGCCGCCAAGAGCGGTAACGCTCGGGGTACCCCATACCCCCAGGGCCCTCGGAGTATTCCTAAAGCACTTTGGCATAGGCGGTCTCCGGGAACTGAATGCTCACTGCACCACGAGACGCGTCACACGACTGATGATCCTGGACGGCTCGGCAGTTGGCAGAAACGACCAATTGCTGAAATGGCTGGATGCCGAAATCGATTGGTCCGTTGGATCTGCAGTGGATCATATAATTAGTGCGAATGACGCTGGATCGCGAGCCCTCGCAGACCATGCCGCTAACCGTTTGCACAACACGAAGGATTGCAAGCAACGACCCAGTGTCACCTGCTACGACGATCTTGGCCCGACGACTTTGGAGAGCGCACGTGGCGTGCTGGTAGTGCAAGCTGTCGCCGGCGATGGTGGTCTATTACGAGAGATCAGCCGAGATCTTCGGGAGTTCTTAAAGCCCAGCGTTCCTCGTCATTTCTTGATTGGTGTTGGGATGCCCCAGACCGCGGAGACCTGGTTGCGGCTTCGGCAATTTCTTATCAAGAATGCAAGCAACAGAGAGTATGGGTTCTCGTGCTGGTTGGAATTGCCAGTCGGTGCAGACGGAACTGCCAATGCCTGGCATACCTTCAACAACCTGGCTACAAACGCGCAAGTCGAATCGCCCACTATCGACGGCGTAGCTTCTGACGTCGCTAACGCGTCGGTCGATCTCGCCGCCGACCTAGTGAAGAACGCCTTCAATGGCTTCTTGCCGACAAGCTCTGGCGCTCCATTGAGTCTGTCGGATGGCTTCGTATTCTTCGGAAAGTCGTTTGATGACCGACGTCTCGACGAAATCACCACGAGCACGACGTTCGCAACCGTAGCCAGCGTTCTTCAAGCCGCTCGCGACCTCTCGAATCCAGCGAACCAGTTGCGGTCAAGTGGATACGAGTCTGTGGTCCTGTCGCCAGAGAACTTCCTTCGATACAACGACAACCTCCTACAAGCTTGCATTTTGCGGGCCGCTCATCCGTCAGAATTGGACTACTCGTCGAGTCCAGATTTAAGCCGCTTGATGAAGGAGTTTCTCCTGAAAGTCTTCGAGCGCCATGCGCATCCCTACGGTGCGGCATCCCTGGAATTTGCGGCGGCTTTGGCAACAGGTCGACTTCGTCTTTCCACAGACGACTCTCGCGAGCTCCAAGCTCGCAGCCTTCAAAACCTCGCAGCGGCACCAAGCGCCTTGGTAGGGCTCCTGTGCCTTATGGGTAGCCTGGGCCGATGAGAATGTGTTGCCCTGAACAATATCTTTGTTTAGGGCAACTTACTTCTTCGAGCTCAGGCTCCTCGAGATTCAAAAAGCAGATGCTCGGGGCGTATCGTCTGCTGAGTCGCCAGGCATCTCGTCGCATTCGGCAAGCCGCACTTTCTCCAACTTTGGCAGTTAGAGTGAGTGGCGCTTGATCTATGCTATAGGCATCGGTGCGCTACGAGGGGGTACCATGGCCAAGCAAGTATTTAGCCGTGTGCAGTATCTGCAAATACTCAATGAGGCGCTACGGCATCATCCGCAGTGGCAACCGGAAATGGAGTTTGTGTTCTTCCCTATCGGCTCAAGAGCTCGGGATGCGAAGCTAATCACATGTACGGGACCAACGAGTTGCTATGCGATTTACGCTCAGATCGCACACGTGGCGTCGCATTTGTGTGAGGTAGCCGAGTGAGACGCGTTTGACAGTTAGAACGGCCAGAGGAATCTTTGAACGCCAACTGACAGTTTCTGATGCAGGCAGCGTTGCGTGGGGAGGAAATGTTGGAAACATTGGCTACGACAACAAACTGGGGCAAATCCTCGCTAGGCAAGGACTTGCCATCCATTCACTATCGAGCCTGCCTCGCTTTGTTGTGGGATATTGACCCGCTTAATTGCTAAGCGGCAAACACTTGCCCGGCTGACACCGGCCTACGCTCACAAATACTTGAATAAATTCAGCCCCTGAATCTGCATGAACGATTGCTGCGCACCCTGCAGCGCCGTCTGCCGCTGGTAATACTCGGTAATCGCCGCCGCATAATCCAGGTCCTGCAGCCCCGACAGCGTCTGCGCATACGTCAGGTCGCGATTGGTGCCGACATCGTCCAGCGCATCCAGTTCCTGCATCCGCGAACCCACCGAGGCGCGCACCGTCAGCACGTTGTCCAGCGAATTGGAAAACTGGCGCGTCGCCGTGGACAGCACATTGCTCAGCTTGGCCTGGTCGCTGGGCGTGGTGGTCGGATTGCGCAGCGTGTCGATGACGTTCTGCAGGTTCGCGAACATGTCGGTGCCGGCTTCCCTGGCGGGTTGCATGGTCAGGGTATCGCCGTCCTTCGGCTCGCCGCTGACATTGAAGGTGACGCCGCCGATCTCGATGCGCGCCGGTGCGTTGTAGGCAGTGGGGCCGGCCAGAGCGGGTGCAGTGGGATCGGCCATGTCGGTGATGGTGTATTCCATCTGGCCGCTGGCATTGGCCTGGAAGTTGACTTGCAGCGCCTTGCCATACAGCGGGTCGCTGGGGTCGGTGATCGAGACCGTGCCGAAGGTGGCGGTGCCGGTATTGGCACTGTTGCCCGTGACGACATAGCCGGCGCCGCCGGTGACGCTCAGGAACACGTCGCGGCCGTTGTCGCCGGCGGACATCTGGCGCGCGACGTCGACCTGCATCAGCTGCGCGCCGGTATCGCCGATGTAGCTGCCGGCGCCGGCGCTTTGCGTGAACGGCGCAGTGCCGGAGCGGGTGCCGCCGAACAGGTACTGGCCGTTGCCGTCATCGGAGTTGGCCAGGCCGAGCAGCTGGTGGTAGAGCCCTTCCAGCGCGGTGGCGAGCGAGCCGCGGTCGGCGTCGCTCATGGTGCCATTGCCGGACTGCACCAGCAGCGTCTGGATGTTCTGCGTGACGGTGGTCACCGAGTTCAGCGCGTTTTCTTCCGCGGCCAGCGCGATATTGGTCTGGCTGCGCGACGTGGCGTACTGACCGTTGACCGCTTGCGCCTGGCTGACGCCGAGGGCGCGCGTGGCGGCGACGGGGTCGTCGGACGGCGTAAGGACGCGGCGGCCGGTGCCGAGCTGTTGCTGGATGTGCAGCAGCGAGCCCTGTTGCAGGTTCATTGACGCCAGGCCTTGCTGGTAGAGGGTGGAGCTTGCAACGCGCATGATGGATTGCCTATTCGAATACGTTGGCTTGCTGGCAGGCCTTACCGGATGCCGATGAGGGTGTCGAACAGCGAACCGGCCGTCTGGATCACGCGGGCGTTGGCCTGGTACAGCTGCTGGAAGCGCAGCATCGACACGGTCTCCTCGTCCATGTTGACGCCGGACACCGACTGCTGCGCAGCCTTGATCTGCGTCGTGACGCTGTCCTGCGACGTCGACGCGATCTTGATCGACTTGGCGCGCGTGCCGACGTCGTTGACCAGCTGTGCATAGGCATCGCTGAAGCTGGACACGCCGCCGATGGTCTTTGCGCTCTGCAGCTTGGCCAGGTTCAGCATGTTGCCGTTGTCCTTGACGCCGCCGGCGTTGCCGCCGAGCGTAAAGGAATCGCCTACCGTGGGCGTGCCGCCGAAAGTGAAGGTCAGGCCGCCGATGTCGTAGTCGGTGTTGCTGCCATTGGGCACGCCGGTGGGCTGCGGCGCCAGGTCCGTACCCGTTGCATCCTTGAACCGGTAGCCGGTCGCGGTATAGACGGCGGTTATCTTGCCGGCCATCGGCGTGAAGCCCGGCGCAACGTTGCTCAGGCCGGCGGTCGCGCTGCCCTTGTTGCCGGCCGCGGCATCGGCGCGCGCCGGCGAGGCCGCGGCGATCCTGCCGGGATCGCTGATCGCCATGTCGAAGCCGGCCGCGGCATTGCGCGTCGGCTGGATCACGAACGAATCCTGGGTGTCCATTGCCGCGTTGATCGTGACGCTGAAACCGTCGGCACTGAAAGTCAGTGGGTAGGTGGGCGCGGGCGTGCCTGGCACGGGCGTGGCCACCTGCGCGTTGTCGGACAGGCGCGTCAGCGTGTAGTTGGTGCCGTCGAACTGCAGCTTGTAGTCGCTGGTAGTCAGTGCCGAGGCGTCGTCGATGGTGGCAGAGGCTACGGTGCCGACGGCAGTGTTCCTGTCGTTGGGCAGCACCGTGGCATTGCCCAGCTTGAACATGTCGGTGCCGATCGCGCCAGTCAGGTCCATGCCCAGCTTGTGCTGCGCATTGAAGCTCTGGCCGATCGCCAGCGACAGCCGGCCGATCGCGCTTTGCGCCGAATCGAGCGTTTCGGAGCGGAATTGCAGCAGGCCGCCCAGCGAGCCGCCGGTAATCGCGCCGGGCTGGCTTTCATATACGCTGCCGTTCGGCAGCGAGTAGGCGACCACGGTACGGTCGGGGTCGGCAGCGGAGGTCACGGCCTTCAGGTCGTACGATTCATTGCCCATCACCAGCGGCTGGCCGTTGCCCACGAAGACGTTGTAGGTGCCGCCGTCCTGCACCACCACCTTGGCGCCGACCAGCTTGTTCAACTCGGCCACCGCCTGGTCGCGCTGGTCGAGCAGGTCGTTGGGCGGCTGGCCGCCCGAGGCGGCCTTCATGCGCGAAATTTCCTTGTTGAGATTGGCGATCTGCGTGGTGTAGGCATTGACCTGCGACACCGCGGTGCCGACCTGCTCGTTGACGCCGGACTGCAACTGCTTGAAGTAGTTGCTGGCGGAGCGGACCTGGCCGACCAGGGCCTGGCCGGCGGACAGCATGCCCTGGCGCGCGGCGGGGTCGGCCGGTGTGTCGGCCACTGCCTGCACAGCGGCGAAGAACTTCTGCATCAGCGGCGCCAGGCCGCCCTTCTGGTCGGCGAGCAGGTTGTCAATCTGGGCAATCTGGTCGGAGTAAGCCGCCAGCGAAGCGCTGGCCGAAGTCGCGCCGCGCAGCTGGCCGGTCAGGAACTCGTCATAGACCCGGATCACCGTGGTGGTAGTGGAGCCATAGCCGTAAAAGCCCTGGCTGGTGTACTGGCCGCCGGCCGATGCCACGATGGTGTTCTGGCGCGAATAGCCTTCGGTCGCCGAGTTGGCGAAGTTGTGGCCAGTCGTCGTCAGCGCGTTCTGCGCGGTGTTCAGGCCGGAAAGACCAATACTGAAGAGAGACATTGTGCTCTGATCCCGGATTCGTTGGACTGCCGCGGCTTGGAGCGGCGGTGGTGGATGTGGGAGTTATCGGTTGGTTGGGGCCGGGACTTTAGGTTGAGGTGCGGTCGATTGCGCACGGTGCGCGATAGCCGATTGCCAATCGCCAATAGGCCACTTGCAGTTCCACTTGCGGCGGTTTGCTCCCCTCTCCCGCTTGCGGGAGAGGGGCCAGGGGTGAGGGCAGACGCTGGCAGTACTGAAGCGCTACTTCGTGGGTGCTCCGGCCCTCACCCCCACCCCTCTCCCACTTCGCGGGAGAGGGGAGCCTGGTTTTGGCGGTGCCAGCTATGGCGGATGCCGCGCCGTCCGCCTTAAACCGCCACCTTCTTCATGATCTTCACCAGCTTGTGCCCGTACGACGGATCCGTCGCATACCCCGCCCGCTGCAGCCCATGCGCCGCCTCCTCTGCCGACCCCGCGCTCACCACGCCCGCGTAGCGCGGATTGCTGGCCAGCAGCCGCGCGTAGTCCGCGCAGGCTTCGTCATACGATCCATACGCGCGGAACCTGGCTTTCACCTTTTGCGGCTGGCCGTCGACATACTCGGTCGTGGTGATCTCGGCCACACGGCCCTTCCAGCCCGATCCGGCCTTGATGCCGAACACGTTGTACGTGGTCGAGCCATCGGCATGCAGGATCTCGCGCTGGCCCCAGCCCGACTCGAGCGCCGCCTGGCCGACGATCAGCCGTGCCGGCACGCCCGAGGCGCGCGAAGCGGCCTCGGCCGGCGCCGCCATGCGCGCGACGAAGGCACTGACGTGGGCGGGCGCATCGGCAGGCAAGGGGCCGAGCGCCTCGCCGCCCTGGTCACGGTCGCCGTAGAATTGCGACTGGTACTGGCGCAGGCCCGCGGTGGGGTTCCAGCTCTGCCCCGGCACCACCGTGCCGACAGCAGGCAGGTCCGCGTATTCATTGCCGTCGGCAGACGCGGCGCCGCGGCTGTCGAGCAACCGCGCCATCTGGGCGTCGGCGGCACTGCCGGACTCGGCCGGCGTCATCGCATTCATGCCCGCGGGCATCGGCGCGCCCGCGGCACGCGCCAGCTGGCGCACCATCACTTCGGCCAGCCCGATGCCGCGCGACGACATCTGCTGCGCAAGCTGCTGGTCCATCATCGACATGTAGAGCTTGCTCTGCTCGTTGTCGAAAAGGCCGTCCTGCGGCGTGGCATTGCGCATGCTCTTGAGCACCATCTGCGTGAACACCGCCTCGAACTGCCTGGCGGCCGACTGCAAGGTCGCCGCGTCGGCACCGTTGCGCGCGCTGTGCTTGAGCGCCTCGAAACCCTGCGTGTCGAGCGCGAAGCGTTGCGTCAGGTCCGCCGCCTGCGGGGGCATGGACGCGCTCATGTCAGATCACTTCCAGTTCCGCACGCAGCGCACCGGCGGCGCGCATGGCTTCCAGGATGGTCTGCAGGTCGGCCGGAGTCGCGCCCAGCGCATTCAGGCCCTTGACCACGGCGGCCAGCGAGGCGCCGGCCTTGACCACCTGCAGCGAGCCGCCCTGCTGCTTCATGTCGATCTGCGACACCGGCGCCACCACGGTCCGGCCCTCGCTGAAGGGCGCGGGCTGGCTGATCACCGGCTGCGTATTGATCACCACCGACAGGTTGCCGTGCGCCACCGCGCAGTCTTCCACCGTCACCGCCTGGTTCATCACGATCGAACCGGTGCGGGCGTTCAGGATGACCTTGGCCGCGGCCCTGGCCGGGGTCACGTCGATATTCTCGATGCGGGCCAGGAAAGCCACGCGCGCGCTCGAAGCGGCAGGGGCGCGCACCTGCACCGTGCGGCCGTCCAGCGCCGCGGCGACACCGCCGCCCATGGAACGGTTGATGGCCTCGACCACCCGCTCGGCGGTGCCGAAATCGGTTTCCTTCAGCTCCAGGTTGAGCACGCCGCCGTCCGGCTGGAACGGCGCGACCGCGCGCTCGACGATGGCGCCGTTGGCGATGCGGCCTACCGCGAGCTGGTTGATCTGCACCTTGCTGCCGTTGGCCGACGCACCCGCGCCGCCCACCAGCATATTGCCCTGCGCGATCGCGTAGACCTGCCCGTCGGCGCCCTTGAGCGGCGTCATCAGCAGCGTGCCGCCGCGCAGGCTCTTGGCATTGCCCATCGACGACACCACCACGTCAAGCTGGCTGCCGGGCTGCGCAAACGCGGGCAGCGTGGCGGTGACCATCACCGCGGCCACGTTCTTGAGCTGCATGTTCTTGCCGGCCGGCAGCGTGATCCCCAGCTGCGAGAGCATGTTGGTCAGGCTCTGCGTGGTGAACGGCGTCTGCATGGTCTGGTCGCCGGTGTTGTCCAGGCCGACCACCAGGCCGTAGCCCAACAGCGGGTTGTCGCGCACGCCCTGGAAAGTGGCGAGGTTCTTCAGGCGCTCGGCCTTGGCGACGGTGGCGAAGGCGCCGAAGGCCACGCCCAGCGCCAGGCTGATCACGCTCACGCGCAGCAGGCGTGACAGGAAACAGGCAAGCATGGAAGCGGACATGGCGCGGTCAGAATGGTAAGACATTGAGGAAAAAGCGCTGCAGCCAGCCCATGTTCTGCGCTTCGTCGATCACGCCCTTGGCGGTGTATTCGATGCGCGCGTCGGCCACCTGCGTGGACAGCACGGCGTTGTCGCCGGTGACGGTGCGCGGATTGACCACACCCGAGAAGCGGATGAACTCGGCGCCCTGGTTGATGGCCATCTGCTTTTCGCCGGAGACCACCAGGTTGCCGTTCTGCAGCACCTCCAGCACGGTGACGGTGATGGTGCCGTTGAAGGTGTTGGCCGCGCTGGCGCCGCCGCTGGCCTTCATGCTGTTGGCGCCGTTGATGTCGGCGTTCTGGCTGGCGCCGAACAGCCCGCCCAGCGCGCGCGGCACGGCATCGAAGGTCAGCATGGTGCTGCCGGTACGGCTGGTATTGGTGCCGGAGTTCTTGCTGGCGTTGACGTTTTCGGTGATGACGATGGTCAGGATATCGCCCACGTTGCGCGGGCGGCGGTCCTCGAACAGCGGGTTGCCGGCATACGACGACTGGTAGATCGATCCGGAGGCCGGCCCGACCGGGCGCGGCTCGGCGCGCGCGGTGGTGGGCAGTTGCACCAGCGGCTCGCGCGGCACCAGTGCGCAGCCGCTCGCGGCCAGCATTGCCACGCCGGCCAGGCAGTACAGCGCACGCGCGCCCAGGCGGGAAAGCAAGGTGGCCATGTCCACAACCCTCAACCCATCTGCGCCAGGCGCTGCAGCATCTGGTCGGACGTCTGCACTGCCTTGCTGTTGATCTCGTACGCGCGCTGGGTCTGGATCATGCTGACCAGTTCCTCCACCACGTTGACGTTGGACGCTTCCACGTAGTTCTGCTGCAGCACGCCGGCGCCGTTCAGGCCCGGCACGGTGGTATTGGGCGCGCCCGACGCATCGGTCTGCACGTACAGGTTCTCGCCCATGCTTTCCAGGCCGGCCGGGTTCATGAAGGTGGCGAGCTGGAGCTGGCCGACCTGCACGTTGGCGCTCGAGCCCGGCTGCGTCACCGACACGGTGCCGTCGCGCGCGACCGTCAGCGACAGCGTGTTGGCCGGGATGGTGACGGCGGGCTGGATCACGAAGCCGCTGGAAGTCACCAGCTGGCCGTTCTGGTCCACCTGGAACGAACCGTCGCGGGTATAGGCGGTGGTGCCGTCTGGCAGCGCCACCTGGAAGAAGCCCTGGCCGATGATGGCCACGTCCTTGTTGTTGCCGGTCTGCTGCGGATTGCCCTGGGTGTGGATGCGCTCGGTCGCGACCGGGCGCACGCCGGTGCCCAGCTGCATGCCCGAGGGCAGCGTGGTCTGGTCCGACGACAGCGCGCCGGGCTGGCGGATGGTCTGGTACATCAGTTCCTCGAACACCGCGCGGCCGCGCTTGAAGCCGTTGGTCGACACGTTGGCCAGGTTGTTCGAGACCACGTCCATCTGCGTTTGCTGCGCATCGAGGCCGGTCTTGGCAATCCAGAGAGAGCGGATCATGGTGGTCCTTGCTTGGAATCTTGTCGCTGGTAGCTGGAGCGGGAGGCGTGCCCGCATTCGGCGCGCCGCGCTCCGGTTCAGTGTTGCGCCGCGTCAGTTGGTCGACAGCAGCTGGTTGGCGCGCTGCTCGTTGCCGTCGGCGCCCTGGATCATCTTCATCTGCATCTCGAAGCGGCGCGCATTGGCGATCATCTCGACCATGGCTTCAGTCGGATTGACGTTGCTGCCTTCGAGCGCGCCCGAGATGACGCGCAAGGTGGGGTCGGCTTCCAGCGGCTGCGCGCCGGGGCGCAGGCGGAACAGGCCGTCGTCGCCACGCGCGATGGCGTCGTTGGGCGGGTTGACCACGCGCAGCCGGCCCACCTGGGCCAGGCCCGCGGAGGCCTCGCCCGGGCCGCGCGCGGTGATGGTGCCGTCCGTGCCGATGGTGACCTGCGAGCCCGGCGGCACCGCCAGCGGGCCGCCATCGCCCATCACCGGCAGGCCGGACAGGGTCTGCACCTGGCCGTCCTGCGCCACCTGCAGCGCGCCGGCACGGGTATAGGCCTCGGTGCCGTCAGGCGCCTGCACCACCAGCCAGCCGTTGCCCTGCAGCGCCACGTCGAGCGCGCGGCCGGTGTAGGTGAGCGGACCGGCGCGCATGTCGGCGCCAGGCGTGGACGCCAGCGTGAAGGCACGCGTGCCGGCCTCGGCGCCGACCACCGGCACCGCTCGATACAGGTTGACCTGCGCGCGGAAGCCCGGCGTCGAGACGTTGGCCAGGTTGTTCGATACCGCCGCCTGCTGGTCGAGTATCTGCTTGGCGCCCGACAGGGCGGTATAGATCATGCGGTCCATCGACTTGCCTCAGCTGGTTTTGCTTGGGATGCGGCGCGCCACGGCTTACATGTTCACCAGCGACTGCATGACCTGGTTCTGGGTCTCGATGGTCTTGGCGTTGGCCTGGTAGTTGCGCTGCGCGATGATCAGGTTCACCAGTTCGGCCGACAGGTCGACGTTGGAGGCTTCCACCGCGTTCGACATCAGCTGGCCGCGCGAGCCGCCGGGGATACCGATGACCGGCTGCCCGGAAGAGCCCGTTGCGGCCCAGGTATTGCCGCCTTCGGCACGCAGGCCTTCGACATTGCCGAAGCTCGCCAGCACCACGGTGCCCAGCTCCTGCGTCTGCTCGTTCGAATAGCTGCCGCGAATGGTGCCGTCGGCTTCGATCGAGAAACCCAGCAGGCTGCCCGAAGCGTAGCCGTTCTGCGTGGGCGGCGCGGCGTCGTTGTCGGACCCGAACTGCGTGGTGCCGGCCAGGTTGACGTTCATCGACATCGCGGCGGCGCCGCCGGCTGCCGGCGAAGTCAGCGCGAAGGAGGCGGGACTGGTAGACACCAGCTTGCCGGCGCTGTCGAAGGACAGCGTGACCGTATTGCCCGCTGCCGTGGGCGGCGTGGCGGTGGTGTTGTCGATGCCGAGCCGGTTGCCGACATCGTCGGTCACGTTCAGGACCCAGTCAGTGCCGCCGGCGACGGCCGGCCGCGGCGGCGTCGCCGTCGCGTCGTTACTGGTCTTGCTGAAATACGCCACCACTTGCCGCGCATTGCCCAGCGAGTCATACACCGTCATGCTGGTGCTGTAGTTGTACATCGACGTGGTCGGCAGGCTGCCCGGCGCGCTGGCGAACGCGTCGGCAGGCACGGTGCTGCGCGAATCCAGGTTGTACTGCGCGGTGATGTCGGTGGTGACCTTGGGCGGCATCGTCGTGGAAGACACCACCAGCGGCTGCGGCGTGGCGCCGCCGCCGGCCGCAGCCGACGGATAGCCGGTCAGCTGCAGGCCCTGCGCGTTGACGATGCGGCCGTCATCGGTGCGCAGGAACTGGCCGTTGCGCGAAAAATGCACCGAGCCATCGGTGCCGACCAGGCGGAAGAAGCCGCTGCCATTGGTGATGGCCACATCGAGCGATCTGCCGCTGGCTTCGATATTGCCCTGCTTGAACGACTGCACCACCGCATTGACCGTGGTACCCAGGCCGATCTTGCTGCCGGCGTACACGTCGGCGAATTGCGTGGTCGATTGCTTGTAGCCGACCGTGTTGGCATTGGCGATGTTGTTGCCGATCACATCCAGATTGGCTGCCGCGGCGTTGATGCCGCTTACCCCTTGACCGAAACCCATGGCTATCTTCCTTTGAATGAGCTGTCATCGATGCCGGCCGCTGCGCGCGGACGGCGCATGCAGTTAGAGAATGCGGCGGACGTCGTCCACGTTTGACGTTTGTCCGTTGCCCAGGTCGACCAGTACGCCGGAGGCGTCGCCGCTGATGCTCTGCACCTTGCCGTAGACCAGCGCAATCGGTTCCACCGAGGTGCCGTTCGCCGTGGCGTTGACACGGAAGCTGTATTCGCCGTCGGCAACCGGCACGCCGGCATCGTTCTTGCCATCCCATGCTACGTCGTGCACGCCGCTGGTCTGGCCCTTCATGTCGATGGTGCGCACCACATTGCCCTTGCTGTCGAGCACGTCGACGGTGACCGCATCCGCCGTGGACGGCAGGTCGATGCCGATCTTGCCCGGCACGCCGCCTTCCACCGTCACCAGCTTGCCCGGCACCATCACCGTGCGGCCGATCAGCGCGGCGGAATCCATCGCGCGGCTGGCGCTGACCTGGTTCAGCAACTGCGACAGCGTCGCGTTCATGGTCTGCATGCCGCTGACCGTGGAGATCTGCGCCAGCTGCGAGGTCAGTTGCGAGTTGTCCAGCGGCTTGAGCGGATCCTGGTTGTTGAGCTGGGTCACCAGCATCTTCAGGAAGTTGTTCTGCAGGTCGGCGGCGCTGGCGCTGCTGCTCTTCAGGGCGTCGTTGATGTTGGTGGTACTGCTGTTGTTGTTGACCGAAGACGTGGTGGTCATGTCGCGCGGTTCCTTTTCGTTAGATCGTCGAGGGCCGTTACTGGCGCTGCTGGCCGTTACTGGCCGTTACTGGCCGATCGTCAGCGTCTTGAGCATCATGTTCTTGGCGGAGTTGAGCACCTCGACATTGGCCTGGTACGAGCGCGAGGCCGAGATCATGTTGACCATCTCTTCCACCGGGTTGACGTTGGGCATGACCACGTAGCCTTGCGCGTTCGCCATCGGATGCGTGGGGTTGTGGACCATGCGCGGCGGCGACGGGTCTTCGCTGATACCGGCCACCTGCACGCCGCCGACGTCACTCTGGCCGGGCGTGGGAGCCATGCCGAACACGACTTGCTTGGCACGGTAGGCCTGCCCGTCGGGGCTGACCACGCTGTCGGCGTTGGCGAGGTTGGACGCGGTCACGTTCATGCGCTGCGACTGCGCCGCCATGGCCGAGCCCGCGACGTCGAAGATATTCATTGCCGGCATGCGCTCTCTCCTGGCTGCTGGATCTGTTGCTCGCTTACTGCTGGATCGCCGCCAGCATGGTCTTGATCTTCGAGTTCATCACCGTCAGGCCCGACTCGAAATGCACCGCGTTGTCGGCGAAGGCCACGCGCTCGGCATCCATTTCAACGGTGTTGCCGTCGACGCTGGACTGCAGCGGGGTGCGGTAGGCCAGGTCGAACGCCTCGCGGGTCGGCGCCTGCGCGGGCAGGTGGCGCACCTGGGTGGTCGACAGCGACATGCCTTCGTTGCGGCGGCCGCGTTCCACGGACTGCGCCAGCGTGCTGGCGAAATCGAAGTCGCGAGACTTGTAGCCCGGGGTATCGGCGTGCGCGATGTTGGAGGCAATCACCGATTGCCGCTGGTTGCGCAAGCTCAGCGCTTCCTGCTGGAAGCGTAGCGACGCGTCGAGTCTGTCGATCATGCTGGCATCTCCCTGTCCCACTGCGTGGCCGAGCCACCGGACAACGAATTCAATGAATGCAACGAATAGCGAAGGGTCGACCTTCTTCAGGGTTGCCATCTTAGGCGGGGGCCTGTCACGCCAATCGGATGAATAAGGACGGGAAATCCTTGCATTTCGGCACGCCCTCGCGCGAGGCGCTGCCTACAATCGGAACCCGATGACTGATGTAGACGGGGCGCGCCGCCGGTCACGGGGCAGCGCGCCAGGCATGCCAGCGCAGGCCCCGCCGTCCTTGCCGGGAAGACCAGATGAACCCAAATCGCCGCACCCTCCGCCGCCATTCCCGCCGCAACGGCCCGCGCAAGGCGCAGGCACTGCTGGCGGCATGCCTGCTGTGCCTTGCCGGAGCCATCGGCGCCGCGCCGGCGCAGGTCACGACGGTCGCCATGCAGGCACCGGCCGCGAGCCCCTTCACTGAAGATCCCGCACGCGTTGCCGTGGAGCGCTTCCTGCTGCAGCAGACCGCCGGCCTGCCGGGCAAGGTCAGCGTGCAGGTGGCGCCGCCATCGGGCGGCCGCGCGCCGGAGTGCATCTCGCCCGACCCGTTCCTGCCCGCCGGTGCATCGCCGTGGGGCCGGGTCTCGGTCGGCGTGCGCTGCGGCGGCGAACGGCCGTGGGTGCGCTATATGCAGGCGCGCGTGTCGGTGCTGACCGACTACTACGTCGCCGCGCGCGCGCTGGGCCCGGGCGAACCGGTCAGCCAGGCCGATATCGAAGTGCGCCAGGGCGACCTTGCCACCTTGCCACGCGCGGTCATCACCGACCCGGCACAGCTTGCCGGCGCCATCGCCGCCAACCGCATCGCCGCCGGCTCGCCCATGCGCGCCGACCTGCTGCGCAAGGCCATCGCGGTGCGCCAGGGGCAGACCGTCACGGTGTCGGTCGAAGGCGAGGCGTTCCAGATCTCCAGCGAAGGCAAGGTGCTGGCCGACGCCGCCACCGGCAATACCGTGCAGGTTCGCCTGCGCAACGGCCAGGTGGTCAACGGCCTGGTACGCAGCGGCGACACGGTCGTGCTGCAATAAGCACTTCCGGTCGTCCGATCGTGGCTGACAGCCGGATTCAGATGGCACCGCCGGCATGCGAAAATGCCGCCGGTCCTGCCGTGCGGCGATATGGAGCACACCCTGGGGCCCACTCCTGGGGCACGTTCCCTAAAGATTTGCCCGCCGCGGCCGTAATGCCATAGGAAACCAGCAAGGAACGCCCGTGAAGATCAACCATTCCACCTCGTCCCGGCCCGCCGACGCGCCCGCAGGCGACGCCGCCGCCCGGCCCCAGCCCGCCCCGGCCAGCGCCGCCACGCCGTCTTCCGGGCTGAGCGTCAGCCCGCTGGCCGCGCAGGTGCGCGAGATCAGCAGCCGCCTGACGCAGGAAACCGACGACGATATCGATACCGCCAAGGTCGAAGAAATCCGCCAGGCCATCGCCGAAGGCCGGATCAAGATCGACCCGGGCAAGATTGCCGATGGCCTGCTCGCCAGCTTGCGCGAGCTAGGCCAGGCCGACCCACAATAGCCAAATCATGAGCCAAAGCCTGATCCAGTCCCTGCAGCGTGAAACCGAAGGCGTTGAAGCTTTCGGGCAACTTCTTGCGGAAGAGCGCGATGCCATCAAGCGCGGGGATTTCACCGCGCTCAGCGAGTTGCTGACGCGCAAGGTGGAAGTGGGTCAGGGGCTGTCGCGGCAGGTTCGGACGCGCGAGGCGCAGATGCAGGCGCTTGGCCTGCGAGCCGGCGCGGACGGGCAATTGCTTGGCCGGCAGATCGACGCCGGCGTGGCGGAGGCCTGGCGCAAGCTGATCTTTGCTGCGCGGGTGACGCGCGATGGCAATGCGCTGAATGGCGCTGTCATCAAGGCGCATCTCGATTTCACGCAGGAGGCCATTCAGGCGCTGCGGCAGCATAGTGGGGGCGATGCCGGGTTGTATGGGAAGGATGGGAAGGCGGCGGCTGGGGTGGGGGGTGTTAGTCTGGCGGCTGGGTGATTCGGTCTTATCCTTACGGATTATTGGCATCTGTTTTATGTGCCTTGCGGCTGGGCATCTGGCGGGTATTTGATATGCCCTGTTCCGCCCTGAAGGGCGGGTAACTCTTTGTCCGAGCGACAAAGAGTCACCAGAAAGCGCGTTCACTGCCCTGGGCGGGCGGCCACTTTTATCGTAGTTGGCGACGGCTTTCGTACGGGGCTTTGCTTCGTTGCAGGGCAAGACTGCCTGCCGCCGTGGCGCGCCACCGTGGCTCGGAATTGACGCAGTATTTGAACGAGCCCGGAGCTGTGCGTGGCCCCTGCTGCTGGCCGCAATGTAGGAACGCCTACGGCTGCGCTGCGCGCGGGCCCGAGTTGGGCTGCCGGGCTCAGCCATATAGCTATCGCTGGCGGGGTCCGCGACCTGCTCGCACGAATTGACTGGCTTCACTTCGTGGGGGCTCCGGCCCTCACCCCCGGCCCCTCTCCCGCAAGCGGGCGAGGGGAGCGAACAAGCGGTCGGCGGCAACTCCTGGGCTCATCGGCGATAGCGCCAAGCGAGCGCAGCGACGCGTTCCGTGCCCGGGTCCCTAACCTGAGATGCTGCCGGTGCTGACGAGGTCTGTGACCTGCCTGTGCGACTTGGCCGGCTTCGCTTCGTGGGGGCTCCGGCCCTCTCCCCCGGCCCCTCTCCCGCAGGAGGGAGAGGGGAGCAAACAAGCGGTCAGAACAGGCTGTTGGGTTCACGGCCGATAGCGCCAAGCGAGCGCAGCGACGCGTTCTGTGCGCGGACCCATGCCCGGAGATACTGCCGGCGCGCAGCGCAGCCGTAGGCGTTCCTACATTGCCGCCAGCGTCAGGGGCCACCCACAGCTCCGGGCTCGTTCAACAATCGCATCAATCCCAGCCACCGTGGCGCACCACGGCGTCAGGCAGTCCTGCCCTGCAACGAAGCAAAGCCCCGTACGAAAGCCCCCGCACACCACGATAAGAGTGGCCGCCCGCAGGGCAGTGAACGCGCTTTCTGGTGACTCTTTGTCGCTCGGACAAAGAGTTACCCGCCCTTCAGGGCGGAACCGGGCATATCAAATATCCACCAGATGCCCACCCGCAGGCACATAAGTCAAATGCGAAGCCGCAAGGCGCAAAAAATCCTACCGAAACCCAACAACCACCTCATTACTCCCACCCTGCAAAACCGGCACCAAACTCCCCCGCCCCGGCACCCGAAACGCAAACACAAACCCCTTGGTAGCGTCATCCCCGGAAAACGCGGAAGTCCGCCCCTCGGCCTGAGGCAACATCACACACCGCTGCGCATTGCAGAGATAAGCCTGCAGTTCCAAAGGCGGCGTCTGAGCGAAGCGATATCGCCACCTCACCGAAGTAATCACCCCTTCAGCCTGCGGCAAAACCCCCACCGGCTGAATAGGCGCGGAAACGACCCGCTGCCCCCGCCCCTGCAACGCCGGCCCATTGACCGACCCGGTCCAAGCATGCCGCGTCCCGCCTTCATTCGCCGCCCAGCCACAGGCAGACAACGCCATAAGCGCGAGACTGGCGCCGCGCGCCACGCCGGCCATCACAACAACCCACGCAACTGATTGCGCAACCGCGTAATCGCCTGCCCCCGGATCTGGCACACCCGTGACTCGGTCACATCCAGCACCGCGCCGATCTCCCGCAGGTTCAGCTCCTGGTCATAGCACAGCGACAGCACCAGCTTCTCGCGCTCGGGCAGCCGGTCGATGGCGCGGATCAGCGCCTGGCGCATGCCGCTTTCCATCAGCACCGTCAGCGGATTGCCGTCGTCGCTGCCGCCGAGATGGCGGTCGAGGAAATCCTCTTCGCCGGAGCGCTCGAAATCTTCGTAATGGAGCAACTGGCAGCCATAGACCTCGTTGAGCAGGACCTGGTATTCGTCCAGCGGCATTGCCATCGCCTCGGCCACCTCGGAATCGAGCGGCGTGCGTCCGAGCTTCTGCTCGAGCGAGCGCTGGGTGCGTTCGATGCGCCGCGTGAACTGGCGCAGGCTGCGCGACTGCCAGTCGTTGGCGCGCACCTCGTCGAGCATGGCGCCGCGGATGCGCTGGCTGGCGTAGGTCTCGAAGCGCGCGCCGTGGGTGTCTTCATAGCGCTTGGCGGCATCGAGCAGGCCGATCATGCCAGCCTGGATCAGGTCGTCGATCTGCACGCTGGCAGGCAGCTTGGCGGCCAGCTGCAAGGCGATGCGACGCACCAGCTGTGCGTGTGCCTTGACCACATCGGCCTGGTCGAGCTTTCCCTGGATCGTGTACATGGTGCAATTCTCGTGAATGCTGGATTGCTGGACCGGCGCGTCATGCGGCGTGCCGGCTGGCTCAGGGTCTGGTTCGTTGGTGAGGCATGGTTGGGGCGGCGCTCATGCCGGCACCGGCGTCGCGGCAGGGGCTGGCACCTCGGCGCGCAGCGGCCAGCCGCCGATGCTGCCGGCGGTGCGGCGCAGCGCGCTGGTCGCGGGCGCGGCCGGGAAAGCCTCGACCACGCAGCGGCCGAGCTGCACGCCGCGCGCCACCAGCGGGTCGGCCGGCAGCCAGCCGGCGCACAGCACTTCCACACCGAGGTACTGGCTGCCGGTGCGCACCAGGTTGCCCAGGATCGCCTGCACGGCGGCTTCGGCGGCGGCCATGTTGACCACCAGGTGGAAGCGGCGCCAGGCGTACAGGTGGTGCAGGCGCTTGATGCAGGCATAGGCGGCGGTGATCGACGCCAGTTCCGGGCGCATCACGATCACCACGTTGTGCGCGCTGCCGGCAAAGGGCGACAGCGCGCCGTCGGCATCGGCCGTGGCATCGACCAGCACGCTGCGGAAGGCCGACAGCGCCGCGGCCGGCACCTCAAGCCCTGCGCGCTGGCGGCCAGCCGGCAGCACTGAAACCGCCCCGCCGGTGCCTACGCCCACCGCGGCTTCCAGCGGCAGGCGTCCTTCCTGCACGTCGGCGAGCGTGCCGGCCGGGGTCGCGCCGGCAAGCCTGGTGGCGCGCGCCGTGGCGGGGTCTTCGTCGAGCAGCAGCACGCGCTCGCCCTGCATCGCCAGCGCGTGCGACAGGCCCAGCGCCACCGTGGTGGCGCCGGCACCGCGCTCGCTGGCGACCACGGCGATGCGGCGCGTGGTGCGCGGCGCCAGCATGCGCCGCAGGCTTTCTGCCTGGTCCATGGCGAGGGCGCTCACTGCAGGGCTCCCAGGGTATCGACCACCATCGCATCGGCCGCTTCCACGGCAGCGTCAGGTGCCACAGCCGCGCGGCCGGGATAGTTCTCCAGTACGTCGAGCAGCGCCAGCATGCGGCCCATGCCTTCATTGAGCACGGTGCCCGGCACCGCCGCACCGGCACGCACGGTGCGGCCGGCCAGCCGCGCCAGGAACGCCGGCGCGGTCGCGGTTGGCGCGTGTTCGAGGCGCAGCACCGACAGGCCAAGCTGCAGCGCCGCGAGTGCGGCACTGGCGGCGTGGCCGGCTTCGGCGTCCTGCGCGAAATGGTCGGCGGCATGGCGCAGCGTGCGCAGGCGGGTTTCGGCCGTGTCCGACCATGGCGTCCAGTGCGCCACCTGCGCCGCGTCCGGCGCCAGCACCGGGTCGCACAACGAATAGCGGGTATCGAGCAGCTCGCCGCTGGCGCGATCGACCAGGCGCACCACCACCAGGCAGGCATCGATCCCGCCTTCCGGGGCGCCCTTGCCACGCGCGGGGCTGTCGGGCACGCGCACGTCGGCGGTGGCGAGCCAGCGCACGGCGTCGCGCTCGCGCACGACGGCGTCGCCGACGGCGTGGAAGGTCAGCGTATCGGCGAGCGCATCGAGCTTCCAGGCGGCGCCTGCGCTGATCACGCGCACGGTCTTGCGCGCGCCCGCGATCCAGCGTTCTCCCGCCTGCTGCCAGCGCGCCAGCGTGGCGGCGGACGGCGTCGCGTCGACCAGGTTGACCACCTTGCGCGCGGCACTCATGGCCGCGCGCAGGTTGGCGGCCTCGGCATCGGCTTCGCCCAGCGGCTGGCCGGCGCGGCCGGCGGCGGTGACGGTGGCGGCCAGCGGCGTGCCGTCGCGGTCGCCCAGCCACAGCGTGTGCTGCAGCGGCTGCGGCGCCCGGCGGCCGGGCACGCTGACCGGCAGCGTGGCCGCCAGCGCCAGCACGTACTGGTCGCAGGCACGGTTCACGTCGCGGCAGACCGCTTCGCGCACCTGCTGCGCCATCGCGCGCAGCGCGGTATCGCCCGCGGTGCGCTGCTGCCACAGCGAGCGCGCCAGCTCGAAGCCCAGGCCCGCGTTGTTGAGCTCCGCGACGCATTGGCCAAGCGCGTCGGCGCTGTCGGTCAGCGAGCGCAACACGTCCTCGGCACTGCCCTTCCCACCGTTCCCGGCCTGCTCGTCCGCGACCGCCTGGCGGCGGCGGGCGGCATCGGCATCGGCAAAGACCGAGCCGCGGCGCGGTGTCAGGAAGGCGCGTTCGACCAGCGCGGCGCTGCTGGCCAGCTCCAGGTGCTCGGGCACGCGCTGGCCGGTGGAGGCGTAGAACACCGGCAGGCGGTGGCGGATCACCACATCGAGCACCGAGCCCAGGTGCGTGGCCTCATCCAGCTTGCTGATGATGCAGCCGTCGATGCCGCCGTCGTCCGGCGCGGCATCGTGGCGGTAGGCATGCACGACTTCATTGAGCGTGTCGCCGTGGCTGGCGCCGTTGAGCAGCAGCACGCGCTGCACTGGCGCGGGCACGCCGGCCAGCATGGCGATCTGCTCCGACAGGCTGCGGTCGCGCTGGCTCATGCCGACGGTGTCGATGATGACCAGGTGCTTGTCCTTCATCGCCGCCAGCGCGAAGCGCAGGTCGGCGGCGTCCTTCACCGCATGCACCGGCACGCCGAGGATGTCGCCATAGATGCGCAGCTGCTCATGCGCGCCGATACGGAAGCTGTCGGTGGTCAGCAGCGCCAGCTTGTCGGCGCCGTGGCGCAGCACGAAGCGCGCCGCCAGCTTGGCGGTGGTGGTGGTCTTGCCCACGCCGGTGGGTCCGATCAGCGCCAGCACGCCGCCCTGCGCGAACAGGTGGTCTTCGTCGCCCAGCACCGGCACCTTGCTGGCCAGCTCCTTGCGGATCCATGTCATCGCGGCGGGACGGTCGTAGCCCAGCGGCAGGCGTGCCAGCAGCGTACGCGCCAGCTGGCCGGAGAAGCCGGCTCCCACCATCCATTCGAACAGCGATTCGCGCAGCGGGTCGCTGGCGGCAACGCCGTGGCCCGCGGCGGTGGGCGCATTGCCGATGCCGGCAAGCTGGCGCTCCAGCATCGCGCGCATCGACTGCAGCTCGCCGCGCAGGTCGCCAATGGCTGCGGGCTCGGCCGCCGGCGCGGGCGGCACGGGTGGCACGTAGGCCTGCGCGCTGGCCGATACGCTACCCAGGTCGGCATCGCGCATCGCCACGATCTCGACACCGCCCTCTACGGTACGGTTGGACAGCACCACGGCATCGGGGCCCATGGCTTCGCGCACCTGGCGCATGGCTTCACGGCCGTTGGCGGCGACAAATTTGGCTACGCTCATGGTTATCTCCTCACGCGCCGATCATGGCGGTGATGCGGATATTGCGGTTGTCAGGCACTTCGGCGTGCGACAGCACCCTCAGCTGCGGCAGCGTGCGGCGCAGGAAGCGCGCCATCAGCGGACGCAGCTGCGACGGCACCAGCAGCACCGGGTCCAGCCCCATCTGCTCCTGGCGCGTGACCGCACCCTGGGTCTGCTGCAGCAGCGCATCGGCCAGGCCTGGCTCGATGCCGCCGCCGTTGGTCAGCGCGTGCGACAGCACCCGCTCCAGGCCGGCATCCAGGCCGATCACCTGCAGGTCGGCGTTGTTGGGGAACAGCTGCTGCGTGATGGCGCGGCCCATGGCCACGCGCACCATCGCGGTCAGCTCGTTGGGGTCGCTGATCTTGGGCGCGTGCTCGGCCACCACGTCGAGAATGGTGCGCATGTCGCGGATCGCCACGCCTTCGTCGAGCAGGTTCTGCAGGATCTTCTGCAGTGCCGTCAGCGAGATGGTCTTGGGCACCAGGTCTTCGGTCAGCTTGGGCGCATCCCTGGCGATGCGGTCGAGCAGCGCCTGCACTTCCTGGCGGCCGAGCAGTTCGGCCGCATGCATGTGGATCAGGTGATTCAGGTGCGTGGCGACCACGGTGCTGGCATCGACCACGGTATAGCCGTAGGACTGCGCCTGCTCCTTGATGCCCGCATCGATCCACACCGCCGGCAGGCCGAAGGCGGGATCGCGCGTGGCCGCGCCCGGCAGCGTGCCGCTGACCTGGCCCGGGTTGATCGCCATCCACTGCCCCGGCATGGCTTCGCCGCGACCGATCTCGACGCCCTTGAGCGTGATGCGGTACGCATTGGGCTTGAGCTCCAGGTTGTCGCGGATATGCACGACCGGCACCAGGAAGCCGATTTCCTGCGCCACCTTCTTGCGGATGCTCTTGATGCGGCCGAGCAGTTCGCCGTCCTGCGCACGGTCGACCAGCGTGATCAGGCGATAACCCACTTCCATGCCGAGCGGGTCGACCAGCGCGACGTCGTCCCAGCTGGCTTCGGCCGATTCCTGCGCCACCACGGGCGTGCGTTCCTCGCGCTGCCTGACCTCCTGCTGCGTCGCCGCCTTGCGCGACAGATAGCGGCCCATCCAGACCAGCGCGCCGGACAGCAGCAGGAAAGCGAAATGCGGCATGCCCGGGATGATGCCCATCAGGCCCATGATGCCGGCGGTCAGGTACAGCACGCGCGGGTTGGAGAAGAGCTGCCCGGTCAGCTGCTCGCCGACGTCCTGCTCATTGGCCACGCGCGACACGATCACGCCGGCCGCGGTGGAAATCACCAGCGCCGGGATCTGCGCGACCAGGCCATCGCCGATGGTCAGCAACGTGTAGTTGTGCACGGCGGTGCCGAAGTCCAGGTCGTGCTGCACCATGCCTACCACCATGCCGGCGGCGACGTTGATGAACATGATGATCAGGCCGGCCACGGCATCGCCGCGCACGAACTTGCTGGCACCGTCCATGGCGCCGTAGAAATCGGATTCCTGCGCCACTTCGGCGCGGCGCTTCTTGGCCGCGGCTTCGTCGATCAGGCCGGCGTTGAGGTCGGCATCGATCGACATCTGCTTGCCGGGCATCGAGTCCAGCATGAAGCGCGCGCCCACCTCGGCGATCCGGCCCGCACCCTTGGTGATGACCATGAAGTTGATCACCACCAGGATCGCGAACACCACGATGCCGACCGCGAAATTGCCGCCCACCAGGAAGTGGCCGAACGCTTCCACCACCTTGCCGGCGGCGTCCGGGCCGGTATGGCCTTCGAGCAGCACCACGCGCGTGGACGCGACGTTCAGCGACAGGCGCAGCAGCGTGGTAAACAGCAGCACCGCGGGGAACGCGGCGAAGTCCAGCGGCTTCTGCGTGTACATGCTGACCAGCAGCACCATGATCGCCAGCGCGATATTGAAGGTAAACAGCAGGTCCAGCACGAAGGCCGGCAGCGGCAGGATCATCATCCCCAGGATCATGATGATCAGCAGCGGCCCGGTGAAGGCCTTCATCTGGCCGGCCGAGCGCAGGCCAGGCAGGTTCAACAGCGAGCTCAGAGCGTTCATTCGCGGCTTTCCGGTACAGCGAGTTCATCAGGCACCTGCAGGTCCGACGGAGCTTGCGGCTGCGGGCCCTGCGAGTAGTGCCAATGCTTCAGTTGGTAGACCCAGGCCAGCACTTCGGCCACGGCGGTATAGAGTCCTGCGGGAATCTCGTGGCCCAGCTCTACGTGGCGGTGCAGAGCACGCGCCAGCGGCGGCGCCGACATCAGCGGCACGCGGTGCTCGGCGGCCAGCGCGCGGATGCGCGCGGCGACTTCACCGGTGCCCTTGGCCACCACGCGCGGCGCGCTCATGCGGCCTTCCTCATAGCGCAGCGCCACGGCGAAG
This sequence comes from Cupriavidus consociatus, assembly GCF_017814975.1. Taxonomy (GTDB): domain Bacteria; phylum Pseudomonadota; class Gammaproteobacteria; order Burkholderiales; family Burkholderiaceae; genus Cupriavidus; species Cupriavidus consociatus. The sequence goes on along the minus strand of NZ_JAGIQA010000009.1, from coordinate 102,043 downwards.
TGCGTGGGGTTGGTCACCACCACGTCAGCCTTGGGCACCTCCGTCATCATGCGGCGGCGCGCCATCGCGCGCTGCTGCTGGCGGATGCGGTTCTTGATATGCGGGTCGCCCTCGCTCTCCTTGAATTCCTGCTTGACCTCTTCCTTGGTCATGCGCAGCTTCTTGAAGAACTCCCAGTACTGCCAGGGCACGTCGATGGCCGCCACCACCAGCAGCGACAGCGACACCACCAGGCAGCAGTACAGCACCAGGTCGACCATGCGCAGCAGCGCCTCCTGCACCGGCGCGTTCATCAGCGCGATGGCTTCCGGCAGGCGCTGCCACAGCACCCAGGCGCCGACCGCGCCCACCAGCAGCGACTTGGCCACGGCCTTGAGGAGCTCGACCAGCGAATGGGCGGAGAACATGCGGCCCAGCCCGGCGATCGGCGACATGCGCGAGAACTGCGGCGCGAACGCCTTGGCCGAGAACACCCAGCCGCCCAGCATCAGCGGCGCGGCCAGCGCGGCAGCGCCGAACAGCAGCAGCAGCGGCAGGAAGGCGAGCAGGCTGTCCCACACCATCAGCGCGAAGCGCGACAGCATGCGCGAGGTATCGAAGGCGGTTTCCCGCTCGAAGCGCAGCGCGCCCTGCATGACCTGGTTGAGGCTGCGGCCCATATGGCCGCCCAGCGTCCACAGCCCGACGACGCCGGCGATCAGCATGATGAACGTGGCCAGCTCGCGCGAACGCACCACCTGCCCCTCCTCGCGCGCCTTTTCCAGGCGCCGGGGTGAGGCGGGTTCGGTTTTCTCGAGATCGCTTTCTTCGGACATCCACGCTCCGTGCGAAGCGGCAAGCCGCTATTCGTCAGGAGGGATTATCGAAGCGTGGGGGGGTTCCCATTCATGGGAAAAGGCGGGGGAATTGGGTGTTGTTTGGGAAATGAGGGGTGATAGGGGGGTTAACGGCGGGGTGGTTGGGGGACTTTAGGGGGAAAGTGGAAAAACCGTCGGCTGGCGGGTGCCTTGAAGGAAGCCACTGCCCGTCGTGACGAACTCCTCTGGCCAGCGCTGTGCTTGCCTATCAGGCATCCTCAGCGAACCTGCCTTGGCAAAGGTTGCGCGAGCACGATGGAGGGGCGGTCTTCTGTGGGCCCGTGGGGAGACGACACCGATGTAGTAGCTGAGGATGGTCCGCGGCCAGCCTCACCCTGGATCGCCATGCTCCGGCCGTACGTCCAATTCCAGTTCTTGCGTCAATATTTCGACGCTCGGCAAGCTTTCCTGGAGTTCGGCAGGGAGTTCCGCAACAAACTGGTACTGAGCGACACCAATAGGATTGCCCATGCCGCGTAGCGCGTACTCCACCACCAACCGATTGTGCTCCTGGCATAGGAGCAACCCAATGGTTGGATGGTCGGCCTCGGTTTTCCTCTGCGCATCGACCGCGGATAGATAGAAACTGATTTGACCAGCATACTCTGGCTTAAAGGCGCCAGTCTTCAGTTCAATGACGATATAGCAGCGCAGCTTGAGGTGATAGAAGAGCAGATCAAGATAAAAGTCGTCGCCTCCAACTTCAAGGTGAACCTGTCGACCGACGTAGGCGAAGCCGGCTCCGAGCTCGAGAAGGAAGCGAGTTATATGATCGACCAGCGCTGCCTCCAGGTCTCGTTCGGTCGCGTCGGCACGCAAACTCAAAAAATCGAAAACGTAGGGATCCTTGAGCGTGGCGCGGGCCAAATCAGACTGTGGCAATGGCAACTGAGCAGCAAAGTTATTCGGCGCCTGCGCTGCGCGGTCGATCTGCCGGGTCTCGATCTGCGCCAGGAGTATTGCTCGGGACCAGCCATGGGTTAGCGCCTGTTGTGCATACCACTCGCGCTGCTCGACCGACTTGAGCTTCTGTAACAGCACCTGGTTGTGCCCCCAAGGCAATTGTCCAACAAGCTGTTGGACAATTGTCGGGTCTGGCCACGCCTCCGCGAAGGCGCGCATTGCCATCAGGTTGGAGCGCGACAGACCGCTCATATCAGGGAACGCGTTGCGCAAAGTCTGCGTTGATATTCGACTACGTACAGGCGCTGGCCGCAGTCACTGCTCCGCTCAATCCGTTCGTCCTTTACCTTTGGCAGGAGGATGTCGAAAAAGCTGTACGGACTGTCTGTGCGGAGCGTGGCGCCGAGTGGATCGAATATCAGATGAACTGGAAGCTCGCGGCCCCTTACTGCGTGCGCAGGGGTTACAAGGGATTAGAAGGGCTTATTCTCCTATATCGCGATTACCGTCGAATCACCGATGATTTGTTTCGCCAGCTACCATTAGCCAAGCTCGCGATTGAGAACTCTGCAAGGGACTGGCCAGCCTATGAGAGGCAAATTCTGCGCGAGTTGCGGCTGCCGGGTTGATTAGGTCATGGTGTCGACGCCAATTGATACGGTCATTTTGTGCAGTCATTGTATGACTGTCGATGCCGAGTAGACTCTTCCAACGACCGCTTATCGGCAATGTGTATGTCTCTTGAGGGTCCTTCTGCGACCCTCAGTCCCCACAAATCGGCAATGAACTTTCTTTTTCGAGAAAATAGCCAGGACGGGTCGAAATAACCGGCCCGTTTTCCGATCTGGCGCCCATCAGCAAACGTGCCTGGGACAGCGATCTTGCCTATGAGCGCTCGCCTGTTGTCGTTCTGACTGGATAGCGCCTCAGCCCCCCACCTCGTCAACAAACCGCCCGCTGGCGTCTGCCCGAAGATCAAATCGCCCAGGATGGGGCGGCAGCCGATTGCGCGGCTGCGCACCTGGCCCAACGTCAATCAGCCTGCAATACCTGGCCATGTAGTGCGGCCAGTTCACTCAACACCTGCGTCTCGTGTGCCAGGCTGGCCACGAGGGAAAGCAAGCCCTCCCAGGTCCCCTGGTCGAGATCCACCAGACCCAGGCTCGAGGCACCACGATCGCTGGCCATGAGCAAGAGCCCATGAAGCTGCGCCGCACGCTGCACAGCAAGACTCAGCGGATTCTCCCCCGGGCTGTGGGCGGTCACGAGCATGTCGGCGCCATTGTGTTCCGCTGTGATGCCGTGATGGCTATGGCTATACATGGCGCACCTCCGCATACGCGGCTAGCGCGCGCTGCTGCATTGTGCAGGTACTGGAGATTGCCAATCGCCCAGAATGGGCAAGTAAGGACTGAAGCATAGGAATTCCCCCCTATTCATACAGGTTCAGTCCCGCCCCCCGGTGCGAATCGGGGTGGGCGGGCGCAAGGCAGGGTTAGCAGACCGGGAAAGAGCCGAAAGCCGGCGAGCCCGAAGGCTCCCCTGCCAGGGCCCGCCCAAAGAAGGGGCGTGCGCAGGCACAGCGGACGTAAGGGTACCGCCAGAAGACGAACGTTCGGCTCTCTCTCCGGGCTGCTAAACCCGGTCGCCACGACGCAGCGACAAACCCAGTATGAAGAGGGGCAGCAAGCGCGAGTAGGGGCAAACTCTTAAAAAACCTTCATCGCCGGATTGCCGGGATGAAGCGGTGCGCAGGTGTTGATGCGGTTGACTTCGTGGATGCGTCGGCCCTCTCCCCCGCCCCTCTCCCGCTCGCGGGAGAGGGGAGAACACATGCGGGAGTAGGCAAGCTGTTGGGCTCGCGCGCGACAACGCTGTGCGAGAGCAGCAATGCACTCCGTGCCCGAGCCCAAGACTGAGACAGGGCGTGCGCGCAGCGCAGCCGAGGGCTTCCCACCACCAGCCCAACCAAAACCTCAGAACCCCAAACTCGCCAACAAATCATCCACCTGCGCCTGGTCCGACACCACGTCCGGCTTCCCCTCCGGATTCACCTGCGGCCCGTTCATCAGCGTCGACGGCGCCTGCACTTCCACGCGCCGCTCGGACGGGACATTGTCGATCAGCACCTGCAGCAGTTCCTGCTCCAGCGTGCGGATCATGTCCATCATCTTCTTGATGACCTGCCCGGTCAGGTCCTGGAAGTCCTGCGCCATCATGATGTCTAGCAGGTGGCTGTTGGTAGCGCGGGCCTGACCCGGCACCTCGGACAGGAAGGCGCGCGTGTCGAGCACAAGCGAGCGGGCGTCCGCCAGCTCCACCGGCTGCTCGAACCAGCCTGCCCAGCGCTTGTCCAGCGTCTCGGCCTGCTGCTCGATGTGGGACTGGATCGGCTGCGCCAGTTCGACCGCGTTCAGCGTGCGCTCGGCGGCCTGCTCGGTCATCGCCGCAATGTAGTTGAGCCGGTCGCGCGCATCGGGAATGGCCTGCGCGGCGCGCTCGATCTCCTTGTCCAGGCCGAGCTCGCGCATATTGTCGCGCAGCATCCGCGTCAGGTTACCGATGCGCAGGATCAGTTGCTCGGCTGAATCGTTGCTCAGCGTCGGAGTCATGGCAAGGGCTCCTTTGGATCAGCCGGCGAGCTTTTCGAAGATCTTGGTGATCTTCTCGTCCAGCGTGGCTGCCGTGAACGGCTTGACCACGTAGCCGTTGGCGCCGGCCTGGGCCGCGGCGATGATGTTTTCCTTCTTGGCTTCGGCCGTCACCATCAGCACCGGGATCTTGCCGATATTGGCGTCGGCGCGGATCGCCTGCAGCATCGACAGGCCGTCCATGTTGGGCATGTTCCAGTCCGAGATCACGAACTGGAAGCTGCCGTCCCTGGCCTTCTCCAGGCCGGCGGCGCCGTCCTCGGCTTCCTCGACGTTGACGAATCCCAGCTCCTTGAGCAGGTTGCGGATGATCCGGCGCATGGTCGGGAAATCGTCCACGACCAGGATCTTGATGCTCTTGTCCACTTTGAGGGCTCCAGGTAAATGCAGTGTTGGCTAGTCGGTCCAGCTTGTTGTTTCAGCTTGTTGTCTGGGCTTGTTCAGGTTTCCGGGTGTGTTCAGACCCGTTGCGCGCGCGTGCCGTACGTGGCCAGGCGCGCCATCACGCGCTGGGTCATCGCCGGCAAGGGCACGATTTCATGCACGCCGCCGGTGGCGATCGCCTCCTTCGGCATGCCAAACACGATGCAGGTGTGCTCGTCCTGCGCCAGGTTATAGGCACCGGCCTCGCGCATACGCAGCATGCCGCGCGCGCCGTCCTTGCCCATGCCGGTCAGGATCACGCCGATCACGTTCTTGCCGCCATGCTCGGCGGCCGAATCGAACAGTACGTCGACCGAGGGCCGGTGCCGGTTGACCGGCGCTTCCTGCGACAGGTGCGCGACATAGTTGGCGCCGCTGCGCGCCAGGCGCAGGTGCGAATCGCCCGGCGCGATGTACGCGTGGCCAGGCAGCACGCGTTCGCCGTGCTCGGCTTCCTTCACGGTGATGCGGCACAGCCCGTCCAGGCGCTGCGCGAACGAGCGCGTGAAGCCGGCCGGCATATGCTGCACGATCATGACCGCTGGGCTGTCGGGCGGCAGCGGCATCAGGAATTCCTTGATCGCCTCGGTGCCGCCGGTGGAGGCGCCCAGGATGATCAGCTTCTCGGTCGACAGCAGCGGGCTGCGCAGCATGGGCGCGGGGGCACTGGTGCCCGGCGCCGGCTGCGCCGCGGCACGCACGCGCGCGCGCGCTGCGACACGCAGCTTGTCGGCGATGGTGTCGGTGTATTCGATCAGTCCGTCGCGGATGCCGAGCTTGGGCTTGGTGACGAAATCCACGGCGCCCAGTTCCAGCGCGCGCATGGTGATTTCCGAGCCGCGCTCGGTCAGCGACGACACCATCAGCACCGGCATCGGCCGCAGCCGCATCAGGCGCTCCAGAAAATCCAGGCCATCCATGCGCGGCATCTCGACGTCCAGCGTCAGCACGTCCGGGTTCAGGCGCTTGATCAGGTCGCGCGCCACCAGCGGGTCGGGCGCGGTGCCAACCACTTCCATGTCGGGCTGGCTGTTGATGATCTCCGTCATCAGGCTGCGGATCAGCGCGGAATCGTCCACGCAGAGCACCTTGATCTTGGCGGCAGTCATAGGAATTCGTGCTCGGTTGGGTCAGGGAAGCTGGCGCGTGGAAGACTGCCGCGCAAACAGTTCGGGGGTGCGCTCCGGCGCGCGCGCCGGGGTCCTGGCCGAGGTAGAAATGGCCCGTGCCAGCGCGCGTTCATCGCGCGCCACCGAGACCTCGTCGTCCTGCCGCGTCAGGCGGCGCACCAGCGCCAGCCCGCCGATCGGGAAATAGCTGACGCGGCGCGCATGCGGGCCGCGCAGGTCTTGCGCCGCGACGCGGATCTCTTCGGCCTTGAGGTAGCGCAGCACGAAATCCGCGTTGCGGTCGCCGATGTTCAGCGTGGTCATGTTGGCCAGCACCGCACCGCCGCCGAAGACTTTGGCTTCAAGCCGCTCGCGCCGCGCGCCCATCTTGAGCAGCTCGTTGATCAGCACTTCCAGCGCGTAGCTGCCGTAGCGCATCGACGGCGACAGCATGCGGTCGGCGCTGCCGCTGGCGCCGCTGTTGCCACCTTCATCGTCGGGCAGCATGAAGTGGTTCATGCCGCCGACGCCCGCGACCTCGTCGCGGATGCACGCGGCCACGCACGAACCCAGCACCGTGGTCAGCACCACGTCCTCGCGCGTCACGTAGTACTCGTTGGGCAGCAGCTTGACCGCCTGCTTGCCGAACTCGCGGTCGAAGTAGGTGCGTGTGGCCAGCGCCTCGGGAAGTTGGGGCGTGCGCATCAGGGCCTTCCCGCCCTGGCGGCATCGGGCGCCAGTTCGTAGACAGTCTGCCCGCGCAGCTGGAACGCGCGCGTGACGTAAGAGAAGTTCTCCGAGTGGCCGGCAAAGAGCAGGCCGTGCGGCTTGAGCAGCGGCACGAAGCGCTCCAGGATGCGGCCCTGCGTCGGCTTGTCGAAATAGATCATCACGTTGCGGCAGAAGATCGCATCGAACTGCTCGCGGATGCCCCAGTCGGGCGCGAGCAGGTTGAGCGGATCGAACGTGATGGTGGCGGCCAGCTCGGGCTTGACCTTGACCGCGCCCGTGCGCGGGCCGGTGCCCTTCAGGAAGAAGCGCTTGAGTCGTTCGGGCGACAGCCGTGCGACCTGGTCGGCCGAATACACGCCGCTGCGGGCCTTGGCCAGCACCTGCGTGTCGATATCGGTGGCCAGCACGGTGGCGGCGCGGTCGCCCAGCGCTTCGGCCAGCGTGATGGCGATCGAGTACGGTTCTTCGCCGGTGGACGCCGCGGAGCACCACACGCTGTACGGGCGGCCGATCTTCTTCGCGTGCTCGGCCAGCAGCGGGAAATGATGCGATTCGCGGAAGAACGAAGTCAGGTTGGTCGTCAGCGAGTTGGTGAAGAACTCCCACTCGGGCGAGCGGTCATCCGCTTCCAGGATCGCCAGGTACGCGGCAAAATCGGCCAGCTGCAGCGTGCGCAGGCGGCGCGCCAGGCGGCTGTAGACCATTTCGCGCTTGTGGCTGCCCAGCGAGATGCCCGCGCGCCTGTGGATCAGCGCACGGATCTTCTCGAAGTCGCGCTCGGTCAGCAGGAAGTCGCGCATCTCGTCGCGCCGCGGGTTGGCGGCCGGCGCGGAGACTGCGCCCGCCAGGCCCTGGAGGCTGGCGGAAGCGCTGGCGGCAGTGCGGAACGGCGTCATGGCTGGCGTTTCAGGTTGCGGCGGCGCGTGCGTCAGGCCAGCTCGGCCTCGACCAGCGCCATCTCGGGACTGGTCATCAGCTTCTCGATATCGATCAGCACCAGCATGCGCCCGTCGACGGTGCCCAGGCCGGTCAGGTGCTCGGTCGAGATCGACACGCCGAACTCCGGCGCCGGCTTGATCGCCTCGCCGGTCAGCGTCAGCACGTCAGACACGCCATCCACCACGATGCCGACCACGCGGCCGGCCACGTTGAGGATGATGACCACGGTCTGGTGGTCATAGCGCACGTTGCCCAGGCGGAACTTCAGGCGCAGGTCGACGATCGGCACGATCACGCCGCGCAGGTTGGTCACGCCCTTGATGAAATCGGGCGCGCTCGAGATGCGCGTGACGGTCTCGTAGCTGCGGATCTCTTGCACCTTGAGGATGTCGATGCCGTATTCCTCCGAGCCCAGCGTGAAGACCAGGAACTCCTGGCCCGAAGCGTCGCTTCCGGGGGTATCGATGTGTCCGATGCCGGCCATGATGTGTTTTCTCTTCCTGTAGTGGGTCGGTAGGTCAGGCAAATGACGAGGCCGGCGACGAGGCCAGAGCCGGCTCCTGCCGGCGCACGCCGGTGCGCTGCAGCGCGCCGACGTCGACGATCAGCGCCACGCTGCCGTCGCCGAGGATGGTCGCCGCCGAGATGCACGGCACCTTGCGGTAGTTGGTTTCCAGGTTCTTCAGCACCACCTGGTGCTGGCCGATCAGCTGGTCCACCAGCAGCGCGAAGCGCTTGCCCTCGGCCTGCAGGATCACTGCGATGCCCTGCGTGGGTTCCTGCAGCGCATCGGCGACGTTGAAGACGCGATGCATTTCCAGCAGCGGCAGGTATTCGCCGCGCACATGCATGACGCGGTCGGAGTTGGCAGCGGTGTGCACGTCCTCGGCCTTGGGCTGCAGCGATTCCATCACGCAGTTCAGCGGCAGGATGAAGGTCTCTTCCCCAACCTTGACCGACATGCCATCCAGGATCGCCAGCGTCAGCGGCAGCACGATGCGGATGGTGGTGCCCAGGCCCGGGCGCGAGCTGATCTGCACATGGCCGCCCATCTCCTGGATGTTGCGCTTGACCACGTCCATGCCCACGCCGCGGCCGGAGACGTCGGTGACGACTTCGGCGGTGGAGAAGCCCGGGGCGAAGATCAGCTGCCAGACTTCCTCGTCGCTGATGTTCTCGGACACCGGCAGGCCGTTCTGGATCGCCTTGGCCAGGATGCGCTCGCGGTTCAGGCCGCCGCCGTCGTCACTGACCTCGATCACGATATTGCCGCCGTGGTGCTGCGCGGACAGCACCAGCTGTCCGGTCGGATCCTTGCCGGCGGCGGCGCGCTTGTCCGGAGTCTCGATGCCGTGGTCGAGGCTGTTGCGCACCAGGTGCGTGAGCGGGTCGATGATGCGTTCGATCAGGCTCTTGTCTAGCTCGGTGGCCTTGCCGTAGGTGACCAGGTCGATCTGCTTGCCGAGCTTGCTGGCCAGGTCGCGCACCAGCCGCGGGAAGCGCGAGAACACGTAGTCCATCGGCATCATGCGGATCGACATCACCGCTTCCTGCAGGTCGCGCGCGTTGCGCTCGAGCTGGCCCATGCCGGAGAACAGGCGGTCGAACAGCACCGGGTCGAGCGACGACGCGGTCTGCGCCAGCATCGACTGGGTGATCACCAGTTCGCCAACCAGGTTGATGATCTGGTCGACCTTTTCAGTCGGCACGCGGATCGAGCCTTCGCCGTGCGCTGCGGCTGGGGCCGGCCTGGCTTTTTCCTTTTCCTTTTCTTTATCGCGTGCGGCAGGCGCAGCAACGGCCGGGGCGGCCGCGGCCGCAACCTGTGCCGAAGCCGGCGCGGCCACTGGCGCAGGTGCCGGTGCCGGTGCGGTGGCCTCAGTCGCGGCCTCGATCACGATCTGGTCCATGTCGATCACGAAGCAGCACACCGCGATGATGTCGTCGGCGCTGCACTGGGTGTTGAGCCACACCACCAGTTCGCCGTTGACCTCCTGCTGCCCGGTGATCTCGCCGAGGTTGGCGAGTTCTTCGCGCAGCAGGGCCTGGTCGTTGGCGGAGACCTTGATCAGCCGGATCTTCAGCGCGCCGCCGGCCGCGGCTGCCGGCGCGGCAACAGGAGCCGCAACCGGAGCCGCAACCGGAGCCGCAGCGGGCGCGGGAGCCGGCGCTGCAGCGGGCGCCTGGCCGGCGGCTTCCTGCGCGAGCTGCTGCAGCACGGCGCAGATGCGCGCCAGCGTTTCCGGATCGGGTTCGGTGCCGTTGCGGTAGGCGTTGAGCTGGTCTTGCAACACGTCCTTGGTTTCCAGAAAGGTGTCGATGATGGTCCTGGTCAACGCCAGTTCCTGCCGGCGCGTGCGGTCCAGCAGGTTCTCGAAGATGTGGGTGGTCTCGGTCAGCGCCGCGAATCCGAAGGTGGCGGCTCCACCCTTGATCGAATGCGCCGCCCGGAAGATCGCGTTCAGATGCTCCGGATCGGGAGACTCGATGTCCAGGCCGAGCAGCAGCTGCTCCATTTCCACGAGCAGTTCTTCCGCTTCCTCGAAGAAGGTCTGGTAAAACTGTGTGATATCGATATCGACAGACATGGCGTCCTGACTCACTAGGTTGCGCGCTAGGCGCGGGCGCCGCCGGTGCGGCCGCGCCTGGTTGTTTGCTGCGTCATGGCTTGCGGCCCTGCGCTGCCGAAGCAGGCGCTGCCGAGGAAGCGGCCGCCAGACCGGCCTGCATCTCCTGCGCTACCTTGCCGGCCTGCGCCGTCACCGAGACCTCGGCGGCGCTGGCGTTCTCGGCCTCGAAGCGCGCCTGCGCCTTCTGGTTGAGCACCACGATGCTGATGCGGCGGTTCACCGGGGCCAGGAGGTCGCCCTTGTCCAGCGGCATGGTCGCGGCCAGGCCCAGCACGCGCAGCACCTTGCCCTCCTGCATGCCGCCCGCGATCAGGTCGCGGCGCGATGCATTGGCGCGGTCGCTGGACAGCTCCCAGTTGCTGTAGGTGCGCTCGCCGTTGGAATAGTTGGCCGCATCGGTATGGCCGGACAGGCTGACCTTGTTCGGCAGCTCGTTCAGCACCGGGCCGATCTCGCGCAGGATGGTTCGCATATAGCTTTCGACGGCGGCGCTGCCGGTGCGGAACATCGGCCGGTTCTGCGTATCGAGGATCTGGATGCGCAGGCCTTCGCTGGTGATGTCGAGCAGCAGCTGCGGGCGGAACTGGCGCAGCACCGGGTTGTTCTCGATGATCTGCTCGAGGCGCTGCTTGAGCGCGCGCAGGCGCTGCCCTTCCTGCAGTTCGTTGCGGCGCTGCTCCTCGCTCGGATCGTTGTCGCGCGCGCGCATGATCTCGCCGTCCTTGCGCATGGCGTCCATGCCGCCGCCCGGGATCACGCTGGGCGACTGGCTGCTTTTCTCGCCGCCGACGATGGCCACCTTGAGCGGCATGCGGAAATATTCCGCGATGCCTTCCAGCGTCTTCTTGTTGGCGCTGGACAGCAGCCACAGCACCAGGAACAGCGCCATCATCGCCGTCATGAAGTCGGCGTAGGCGATCTTCCAGCTGTGGTTGCCGTGCGGCCTGGCGTGCGATTTCGCCCGGCGGACGATGATCGGACGCATGTCATGTGCGCTGCTCATGGGGGTGCCTCCTGCCTTGCCGTGCTCAGTTCAGGCTCTTGACTTCGCGCACGTGGTCGTCGAGCTCGAGGAACGACGGCCGCACCGTGGAGTACAGCACCTTGCGGCCGAATTCCACCGCGACCAGCGGGGCGTAGCCATTCAGGGAGGCGAGCAGCACCACCTTGATGCACTCGTAGACCTTGACGTTCTCGGACACCTGCAGCTCGATGCGCGACGCCAGCGGCGAGATAAAGCCGTAGGCCAGCAGGATGCCCAGGAAGGTGCCGACCATGGCGTGCGCGATCAGTGCGCCCAGCTCCGCCGGCGGCAGGTCGGCCGAAGCCAGCGCGTGCACCACGCCCATCACCGCGGCGACGATGCCGAAGGCGGGCAGCGCATCGCCGACGCGCGACAGCGCATGGGCGGGGATCTCGGCCTCGTGGCGGAAGGTCTCGATCTCGTGGTCCATCAGGGCCTCGATCTCGAAGGCGTTCATGTTGCCGTTGACCATCATGCGCAGGTAGTCGGTGAGGAATTCCATCACCACCGGATCCGACAGGATGCGCGGGTACTGGCTGAAGACGCTGCTGGAAGCGGGATCCGCGATTTCCTTTTCCAGGAACAGGATGCCCTCGCGGCGTGCCTTGGACAGCAGCACGTACAGCAGCGACATGACGTCCAGGTACAGCTCCTTCTTGTACTTGGAGCCCTTGAACAGGCCCGGCAGGGCGCGGGCGGTGGCCTTGATGGCCTTGGTGGTGTTGGTGGCGATGAAGGCGCCGAAGGCAGCGCCCCCGATGATCACGAATTCCGCCGGTTGATATAGCGCGCCCATGTGGCCGCCGGTCATGGCGTAACCGCCAAGCACCGCGACAACCACGACGACATAGCCAAGAACTACTAGCACGATGGGATCCCCGTCAAAAAACGCGCGTCAGTCACGCACAATGGCCCGCGCACGGGCGAACGGGGAGTGGTCCGTCCGCCAGCGCTGCAAGCTTGCCGGCCGGCGGACCTCAACCAGGATCAGGCGTTGGTCTGCACGGCGGCGGCGTCTTTCGAGAGCTTTTTCACTTTCCCTGCGCGCGAGGGCGGACGGCACAGGCTGCACACGAAGTTCGCGTGCGGCTCATACGCGTGGGTGACGAACTGTCCGCCGCAACACGTGCAGCCGGACAGCTGCAGCATATTGCTCTCGAAGAACCGTACTAACGTCCAGGCACGCGTGAAACTTAAGACAATTTCGCCGCCAAGCAGCGAAACGTGCTCGAGGTACAGGCGATAGGCCGCCACCACAGCGCGGATGCCCACGGTCTCGCCTTCCTGCACCATGAACTGGTAGGCAGAGAAGAACAGCGACGAGTGGATATTCGGCAGCCAGGTGGTGAACCAGTCCGTCGAGAAGGGCAGCATGCCCTTGGGAGGCGAGACCCCGCGCAGTTCCTTGTACAGGCGGATGAGCCGGTCGCGCGACAGCGTGGTCTCGGCTTCAAGCACCTGCAGGCGCGCACCCAGGCCGATCAGCTCGATGGCGAGCTGGGTCTGGTTGGCATCCTGGAGAACGCTCTTGCGGGTGGCTGTGGAGGTGGCCGTGAAACTCCGGTTCGGCTCGGCCTTCAGCAGCGCGGTCAATTGAGTGACTCCACCGGCTGACGAGCAAGCAGGATCGCGGCGTGGATCTGCTGCATGTCATGGCTCTTGGCCGTGTGGGTGAGCGTGGACAAAAGCGCATGGTCGTCGAAGCGGAACCTGCACAGCACCATGTTGGATGCCGCGAGCTTGACGAGCTGCGCCGAAGTCAGCTTGCCAAGGATATCCGCGATTTCCTTGCTGACCCCGAGCCGAAACATGGCTTCGACCTGGTTTTCGCGCACGAGTCGTTGCGCGAGCAGCAGATAGGCGAGGTTAACCTCCCTGATCTCCTGGAGAACTTCACTGCTTTCCAATTTTTCCCCGCTACCAAAAACCCACCGTTGCCGCTTGTCCGGCGCTTACCGGGCCCGAGGGCTCCGGCGACCAGATCGTTGATTTGCGGCTGGGCGGGTACAACGTACGACTTAAAGGAACTGCGCCCGTGTCACACTGTTATCGGCCCCGTTACAAGTGTTACAGAGTGTAAGTGAGACTGGTACGTTTATATCGGCAATCCGCCCGCAATGCCAATCCCTACTTACGCGGGGGGGATGCAAATGTCGTACGAAACATACATGGCTGTGCGCAGTTTGTTACATCGACGGAACTGTCACTTGATTTCGATCAACGTTGTAACGCAATCGTCATAGCAGTCAAACGCACCAGGCTGCTATCCGGATGCCTGCTGGAATCCACTATTGACGAAGTGCACGCGGAGTGATCATTGCGTGCGGCCTGCCCTGCCCTGCCCTGCCCTGCCCTGCCCTGCCCTGCCCTGCCCTGCCCTGCCCTGCCCTGTCCGAAAACGGCATGTCCAAAATCCGCACGGCCCGCGCGCGCGTTCAGCCGCCGAACATGCGCCGCAGCCACGCCGCGAGGCGCGCAAAGACATCGTCGGGTGCGTCGCGGAACAACGCCGGGCGCAACCGCTCCACCTGCTCGAGCAGGCGCGCGGCTTCTTCCGGCTGCATCGAGCCATATTCGAGCGCCAGTCCCAGCATGCCGCGCAGCTCGCCGACGCGGGCGCGGCCCGTGGCCTCGTTGTCTTCGCTCTGCAGCGCATACATCAGGTCATAGGCGCGCTGGCGCAGGCTTTCGGCCAGCCGCCATGCGGGCGTGCGCATGCGTTCCTCGAGCGCGCGCACGTCTTCGGCCGAGGCCGCGACCTGGGTCGCCAGCGCTTCGGTGAAGGCGACATCAGCCCCGCATTCGGTCAGCACCTTCGCGGCCCATTCGCGCGCATGCGCAAGGCGCTGCGCCGCGGTCCAGTCGGGCTGCACCGCAAGGCCAAAGCCGAAGCGCTGCGCGTCGCGCATCAGCGCCGCCAGCGCGTTGGGCAATTGCTTGTCGAACACGCGCCGGGCCCACCCATACTCGCCGCCGGACAAGAGCCGGGTCACGGCGCGTTCGGTCAGCGGGCCATCGTGCTGCAGCAGCCTGGCGCGCAGGAAGTCGTTGAACTCGGGCGGCAGGAACTCGCGGTCGAGGCCGGTCGAGACGCCGATGAACTGGTCGAATTCCTTGCGCAGCCTGGCCGCATCGTCAGGCGGCAGGGCCAGGGTGATCTCGCTCGTCATAGCATTGCCATCCCGGGCCGCGCCGCGGCCCGTGGTTCCGGTAGTAGGCGCCGGTGGATCAGAATGCGCTCCAGTCGCCGTTGTCGGCGCCGGCCAGCGCGGGGCGCGACGCGCGTGGGGTGGTGAGCGGCTGCACCGGCTGTTTGTGATGCATCGGCTCGGCGGCGTGCGGCGCATCGGCTTCAGCGGATGCCGCCGCGGTCGCGGTCGCGGTTGCGGTTGTGGCTGCCCTGGCCGCTGCCGTGCGCTTGTGGGAGGCCGGCGTGACGACCTTCCCTGCCGCCTTGCCGCGCCCCACTGCGGAAACCGGCTTCGTGGCAGGCTGCGAGAACGATGCCTGCGCATCCCCCGCCGCCAGGCGGAACATCGCCACCGCGCCCTGCAGGCGGCCGGCCTGCTCTTCCATCGCGCCGGCTGCGGCCGCGGCCTGCTCGACCAGTGCCGCGTTCTGCTGCGTCACCTCGTCCATCTGCGCCACGGCCTGGTTGACCTGTTCGATGCCCGAGCTCTGCTCGGCCGAGGCCGCGCTGATCTCGCCCATGATGTCGGTCACGCGCTTCACCGCCTGCACGATCTCGTCCATGGTCTTGCCGGCCTGGCCCACCAGCGCCGAGCCGTTGTCGACGCGCTCGACGGTATCGCCGATCAGGCCCTTGATCTCCTTGGCCGCGTTGGCGCTGCGCTGCGCCAGGCTGCGCACTTCGCCCGCGACCACCGCGAAGCCGCGGCCCTGCTCGCCGGCGCGCGCGGCTTCCACCGCGGCGTTCAGCGCCAGGATGTTGGTCTGGAAGGCAATGCCCTCGATCACGCCGATGATGTCGACGATCTTCCGGGACGCATCGTTGATCTCGTCCATGGTCTGGACCACGCGGCCAACGACCTCGCCCCCACGCAGCGCGGTCTCCGACGCATTGGCCGCCAGCCCGCTGGCCTGGCGCGCGTTGTCGGCGTTCTGGCGCACGGTGCTGGTCAGCTCTTCCATGCTGGAAGCGGTCTCTTCCAGCGACGCGGCCTGCTGCTCGGTGCGCTGCGACAGGTCATTGTTGCCGGCCGCAATTTCGCGCGAGGCGGTGCCGATCGATTCGGCCGACTCCTTGAAATCGCGGACCATGTGCGACAGCTGCTGCTGCATCTGCTGCATGGCATAGACCAGGCTGCTCTTGTCGCCAGCGCGCGTGGCCACCGGCACGGAGAAGTTGCCGTCGGCGATGCGCTTCGCGATCTCGGCCGCGTAGCCCGGCTCGCCGCCGAGCTGGCGCGACAGCCCGCGCGCCAGGAACACGCCCAGCAGCACCGACAGTGCGACGCCGCCCAGCACCAGGGCCAGCATCCACACCCGGGTGGCGTCATAGACGCCGCGCGCTTCTTCGTTGTTGTCGCGGGCACGCTCGTCGCGGCGCTTGACCATCTTCGCCATCACGGCTTCCAGCGCATGGCTGTCCTTGAGCAGGTCGGCGCTCTCGGTGAACACCTGGCTCTCGAACTGCGAGGTATCGAGCGGCTGCTTGCTGACCAGCTCCACATACTTTTCCATGCGCGCGCGGAACGCGGGCGACAGGTCGAGGTACTGTTTGACCAGCGCCTTGCCTTCCGGCTGCTCGAAGGCCTTCGAAACCTGGCGGATGCGCTCGTCCATCAGGCCCAGCGACTTGGCGATCTGCTCCTTCTCGGTGGTGCGCTCGCCCATGGTCGACGCCGACAGCAGGGCGATCTGCGCACGGCTGGCGTAGACCAGGTTGATGTTGGCGTCCTGCACGGCCTTGAGTGCCTGCAGGTCGCCGTGATAGATCTTGTCGGTCCAGTCGGCCATGCGCCCCATGTTGACGACGCCCAACAGGCCCATGACGGCACCGATCACCGCGACCACCAGGAATCCGGCAACCAGCCTGGTCGTGACGCGCAATTGATTGAACCACTGCATAGCAACTCCCCCTTGTGACCCTTGTTACTGAACTTCGCACTAAGCCTGCGCCATGGACCGGACCGCCGCTTCGCGCTGCGCGGCCGGCAGGCGTTGCGGACGCCGCTGTGGACGAATCTCGGCCTGCATGCTGACGCGGAAGGTGGCGATGGCATCGCGCAGCCGCAATGCCTGCTCTTCCAGCGAGCCCGCCGCCGCTGCCGCCTGTTCCACCAGCGCGGCGTTCTGCTGCGTGCCTTCGTCCATCTGCGCCACGGCCTGGTTGACCTGCTCGATGCCGGCACTCTGCTCGGCCGACGCCGCGGTGATCTCGCCCATGATGTCGGTCACGGACTTCACCGCCTGCACGATCTCGCCCATGGTCTTGCCGGCCTGGCCCACCAGCGCCGAGCCGTTGTCGACCCGTTCGACGGTATTGCCGATCAGGCCCTTGATCTCCTTGGCCGCATTGGCGCTGCGCTGCGCCAGGCTGCGCACTTCGCCCGCGACCACCGCAAAGCCGCGGCCCTGCTCGCCGGCGCGCGCGGCTTCCACCGCGGCGTTCAGCGCCAGGATGTTGGTCTGGAAGGCAATGCCCTCGATCACGCCGATGATGTCGACGATCTTCCTGGACGCATCGTTGATCTCGTCCATGGTCTGCACCACGCGGCCGACCACTTCACCGCCGCGCAGCGCGGTCTCCGACGCATTGGCCGCCAGCCCGCTGGCCTGGCGCGCGTTGTCGGCGTTCTGGCGCACAGTGCCGGTCAGCTGTTCCATGCTGGACGCGGTCTGCTCCAGCGACGCCGCCTGCTGCTCGGTGCGTTGCGACAGGTCGTTGTTGCCTGCCGCGACCTGGTGCGTCGCCGTGGAAATGCTGGCCATGCCTTCCTGGATTTCATGCACCACCGACAGCAGGCTGCGCTGCATGGTCTGCATCGCCTGCGCCAGCGCGCCGATCTCGTCGTTGCCGCGATGCTCGAAGCGCGTGGTCAGGTCGCCCGCGCCCAGGCGCAGCGCAAAGTCCAGCATGTCACGCACCGGCCGATGCACGCGCGCCATTAGCATGGTGCCGGCCGCGAACGAAGTCGCCAGCGCCAGCGCGAAACCGCTCCACAGCCACGGGCGCAGCATCGCGGCGCCCGCCGGGTCCAGGATCTCGACCGCCGCCAGCGCCGCCACGAACCACACCAGCCCGCCCGCCTGCGCCCACAGGATGCGGCGCTTCAGGTTCATGCGCAGCGCGCGTTGCGCCAGGCCGGCGAGGCCGGTGCGCACCACGGCGCCGTCACGGATCGCCAGCCCCGCTGCGCGTCCCGCGCGGAAGCGTGCATACAGCGCACCGGCGGCTTCGACCTGCTCGCGCGAGGGCATCGAACGCACCGAGGTATAGCCCACCACGCGCCCGTCGATGCGCGTGGGCGTCACGGTGGCGTTGACCCAGTAGAAGTCGCCGTTCTTGCGGCGGTTCTTGACCAGGCCCATCCAGGTGCGGCCGGCTTCCAGGTTTTGCCACAGGTCGGCAAACGCCTCGGGCGGCATGTCGGGGTGGCGCACCAGGTTGTGCGGCGCGCCCAGCAGTTCCTCCGCCGCATAGCCGCTGGCCTCGATAAAGATGCGGTTGGCGAAGGTGATACGGCCCTTGAGGTCCGTGCGCGAGATCAGGTAGTCAGATGGTGAGAGCTGGTATTCGCGCTGCGTAACGGGTTGGTTGTTTCGCATGGATGACATCGATACTGCTTGGCCCGAAAAACCATGGCTGCCAGGCATGGCGCAAATCCGGGCGGTACGATCCGGCAGGCGTGGTACGCCAGCCGGACGGCGGGGGCAAAAATCAGGTGTGGCAGGGGTCAGGCCGCGGCGTCGAGCGCGGCCAGTTCTTCGGTATTGAGCAGCTTCTCGATATCGACCAGGATCAGCATGCGCTGCTCGACCGAGCCGAGGCCGCGGATGTAGTCGGTCGCCAGTTCGCCGGAAAAATGCGGCGTGGGCTTGATCTGCGCGGGCGTCAGCGTCAGCACGTCCGAGACGCCGTCGACGACGATGCCGGTGGTGCGCTCGTTGAGGTCGACGATGATGACCACGGTGTACTGGTCATAGCTGACATTGGCCTGGCGGAACTTGATGCGCAGGTCAATGATCGGCACGATGATGCCGCGCAGGTTGATCACGCCCTTGATGTAGTCGGGCGCATTGGCAAGCTGGGTGACCGACTCGTAGCCGCGGATTTCCTGGACCTTCAGGATATCGATGCCGTACTCTTCGCGGCCCAGCGTGAAGGCCAGGAATTCCTCGCCCGCGCCTTCATTCACGCCCGCGGCGTTGTTTGCCTTGTCGATATGCAGCATCGTCAGCCCCCATGTCTTGTCATGCCGGTTTCCTGGCGCAACGCGCCTGGGCGTGATTCCGCCCTCCAGTGTTTACGGCAGCAAACAGGGTGACTGAAGGCCGACGCGGCGCCTTCCTCACCCTTCCGACGAGGGGTGCAGGGGCGCCAGCAGCGCCGCTACGGCCTGCATCAGCGCATCGGGATCGAAGGGCTTGGGCAGGAAGCCCGAGGCGCCGGCGGCGCGTGCCTGCTCGCGGATGCTGCCGTCATGCTCGGTGGTCAGCATCAGGATCGGGATGGCGGCGTAGCGTGCGCTGGCCCGCAGGCGGCGGATCAGGGTCAGGCCGTCCATGCCGGGCATGACCTGGTCGGTGACCAGCATGCCGAAGGCGGCATCTTCCGCGGCGGCGGTGTCAGCCAGCGCATAAGCCTGTTCGCCGTCGGCGGCCTCGGTGACGTCGAACCCGCCGGCACGCAGGCATGCACCGATCATGCGGCGTAGCGAGGGGGAATCGTCGACGACGAGGATGCTGGGCAATGACATTGGCGCCTCCGTTGGCAGGGCTCGGTTGATCCGCCGAATGCTGAAGCAGTGCTTGGCGCCGGTGGCGCGCGGCCGGCGACGGACAGGCCGGCGCAGGGGCGCGCTGCAAGCGACGCGGGCCCTGCCAGCGTGGATATCGGCATGGCAGGGGCGACGCTTTAGCGTTTTTGGCGCTTTTTGGGCTGGTGGTTCAGCGTGCGGCGCGGCGAGGCGCTCAGGCTTGCTGCGGTCCGCGCAGCGCCTCGGCAAACCCCGACGCATCGAGCGGCAGCGATAGCAGGTAGCCCTGCACCTCGTCGCAGCCCATCTCGTTGAGGATTTCCAGCTGCGAGGCCGACTCGACGCCTTCAGCCACCACCTTCATGCGCAGCTCGTGCGCCAGCGCCACCATCGAGCCGACGATGGCGCGCCCTTGCGCATCGGTGTCGAGCCCGCCGATCAGCGTGCGGTCGATCTTGAGCGTGCCCACGCGCAGGCGCTTGAGATAACCCAGGCTGGAATAGCCGCTGCCGAAGTCGTCCAGCGCCACCTGGATGCCGAGCGACTGCAGCTCGGCCAGCGTCTCCAGCGACTTGCCGATGTCCTTCATGGCGGCGGTCTCGGTGATCTCCAGCGTGATCGCCGACGGCGGGATGTCGTGCTGGTGGATCTGCTCGAGCAGGTACTGCGGGAAATTGCGGCTGGCGAAGCGCAGCCCCGACACGTTGATCGCCACCGGCACGGTCGGCAGGCCGGCGTCCTGCCACTGGCGCACCTGGCGGCAGACGCTGGTCAGCACCCAGTCGTCGAGCTTGTCGATCTGGCCGGACTGCTCGGCCACGGCGATGAATTCGGCCGGGCTGACCTGGCCCAGCGCGGGATGGCGCCAGCGGCACAGCGCTTCGGCGCCCACCAGCGTGCCGCGGCGGGCATCGTACTTGGGCTGGAACTGCAGCGACAGCGCATCATCCTGGATCGCCAGCCACAGGTCGCGGCGGATCACGCGGGTGCGGCGGGCGCGCTCGCCGGCGGCGCTGTTGAACAGGCGCACCTGGTTCGAGCCGCTTTCGCGGGCCTCGGCCAGGCTCACGCGCGCGGCCTGCATCAGCGCTTCCGACGTCTGGGCGTCGCGCGGATAGATGGCGATGCCGATATTCACCCCGATCTGCATCTGCAGCCCGCGCGCGGCGATGAATTCGGCCAGCGAGCCCAGCACGCGCGAGCCCAGCTCCTGCGCGCGGCCGTGATGCACCAGCTCGGGCACGCCGACGGCGAACTCGTCGCGCGCCAGCCGGGCGAGGAAATCGTGCGGCTCCAGCACGGCCTGCGCGAGCGCGCCGGCGTCCTGCGCCAGGATATCGTCGGCGCGGATCTCGAAGACTTCGTCGACCTCGCGGTAGTCGGCAATATGGATCAGCAGCACGGCGCAGGCGGTGTCGGCGAGCCGCGCGTGGGCCATGGCCTGGTCCAGCCAGCGGCCGAATGCGACGCGGTCGGGCATCACGGTGGCGACGCTGTACTCGCCCACCGTACCCTGCCCGCGCGCGGTGGCGCGCACCGTGAGCCGACCGGGAATGCGGGCGCCGCGCCGCACCAGCCGCGGTTCGGCACCGCGCGGCAGGCCCATGGCGCCATCGTCGGCCAGCTCTTCGGCGGCGCTGGCCTCGTTGCGCGACGCCGGCAGCCAGCCGCGCGACTGCGCCCGGTGCAGCACGAACATCAGCGCGCACAGCGCGGTCAGCCCGCCTGCGAGCCAGGCCGGATGCGGCAATCCGGCGGCATCGATGCAGGCGCGCGCCGAGGGCGAACCTGCGCCGCAGGCCCGGCCCAGGTGAGTGCCGGCCGCGGCCACCATCCCGGCGCCGGCGACCACCGCCAGCACCGCCGCGCCGCGCCACAGGCGCGCGCCCTGGCGCAGCCACTGCAGCAGCAGCTTGCCGGCGGTGGTTGCGGCAGCTGCGGCGGCGAAGCTGGCTGCCATCTGTGCGGTGTCGTTGGCCGCCGGCACGCTGCCCGACAGCACCACCACCACCACGGGCAGGCTGACGGCCAGCTGCGACAACAGCGCCGCCGACCAGGTCAGCGTTCGCAGCGACCGGCTTCCGGCGCCCTCGTCCGCACGCCCGGCGCGGACGCCGAGGACGGCGGCCACGCCCAGCAGGGCGGCGAGCAGCAACAGGATGGTACTCAGGGCAATCATTGGGCTGCGCGGTGGTAAAGAAAATGCGCGAAGACGAACCCGACGCGGGGCAAACCTCGCATCATGGCATCTTGCGGTCGCCGTGTGAACAACACAATACGGGGGTCCCCTGCCGGGGACAGCTGTTTAGAACGCACTCCAGTCATCGCCGCTGCCGGCAGCGGCCGCCGCCGGACGCGGCGCGGGGCGAGCTGCATGGGTCGAGGCTGCGGCTCGCGCCACGGCAGCGCGCGGCGCGGCCGGTGCCGCAGCCGATGCACCAGCCGCTGCAGCCGCCGACGCGGCGGCTGCTCCGGAGCGGGCCACCGCAGCGACGGCATGCACGGGCGCGGTGCGCGAGGCCGAGGCCACGGCACCGCCTGCGAGGGTAAAGACCGAAACCACGGTCTTCAGCTTCTGCGCCTGCTCTTCCAGCGCACCGGCCGCGGCCGCGGCCTCTTCCACCAGCGCGGCATTCTGCTGCGTGACTTCGTCCATCTGCGTCACGGCCTGGTTGACCTGCTCGATGCCGGTGGTCTGCTCCAGCGCGGCCGCGCCGATCTCGTTCATGATGTCCGTCACGCGCCGCACCGCCTGCACGATCTCGCCCATGGTCTGGCCGGCTTCCGCCACCAGCCGGGTGCCGCTTTCCACGCGCTCGCCCGACTCGCTGATCAGCGCCTCGATCTCCTTGGCCGCCGAGGCCGAGCGCTGCGCGAGGCTGCGCACCTCGCCCGCGACCACGGCGAAGCCGCGGCCCTGCTCGCCCGCGCGCGCGGCTTCCACCGCGGCATTCAGCGCCAGGATATTGGTCTGGAAGGCAATGCCCTCGATCACGCTGATGATCTCGACCACCTTGCGCGAGGCGCCGTTGATCTCGTTCATGGTGTCGACCACGCGGCCGACCACGTCCCCGCCCTTGAGCGCGATCTGCGACGCCTCGTTGGCCAGCACGCCGGCCTGGCGGGCATTGTCGGCGCTCTGGCGCACCACCGTGGTCAGCGCTTGCATGCTGGCGGCGGTCTGCTCCAGCGACGAGGCCTGTTCCTCGGTGCGCTGCGACAGGTCCTGGTTGCCGCTGGAAATCTGCTGCGTGGCCGACGCCATCGAGTCGGCACCGGTACGCACTTCGGCCACGATGCCAGACAGGCTGGCCTGCATCGCGGCCAGCGCCTGCATCATGCGACCGATCTCGTTCTTCGAGATGCTGGTGATGCGCGAAGTCAGGTCGCCGCGCGCGATGCGCTCGAACACGGCTAGCGCTTCCTGCACCGGCGCGACGATGGCGCGGTTCAGCGCCACCGTGCACAGCACCGCGATCGCCAGCCCCAGCACGACCAGCGCAATCGACAGCGAGCGGATGCCAGCAAAACTGGCCTGCGCGGCGTCGAAATTCGCCTTGCCGGCGCTCAGCTGGAATTTCTGCAGCGCTTCATGAGCGGTGGACATACTGCGTTGCAGGTCGGGCAGTACCTTCCGCGCCAGGCGCACCGCCTCGTCCTGGTTGCCGGCCAGCGACGCCTGCTGTAGCGGCAGCACGCCCTGCTCGAGGAAGGCCTGGCGCTGGCGGCCGAGTTCGGCGGCGAGCGCCTTTTCCTGGTCGTTCATCGGCAGGCTGGTGTAGCGCTTCCAGGCCGCTTCGGATGCCTCCACGAACACCTTGGAGCGGTCCACGTTGACCCTGGGATCGTCGGGCTCGCCCTGCATCACGTTGCGGTCCAGCGCCAGGCGCATGCGGGTGGTGGCCAGCATGGCGTCGCTCAGCGCAATGGCCGAAGCCAGCTGGTTGGAATACGTGTCCTTGAGCGAGTCGTTGCTGGAGGAAATACCGTGCAAGCCGGCGCTGCCGACCAGCAACAGCAGCATCGACAGCATTCCCATGGCGCCCCGCAACAGGGTCTTGATCTGGATATTGTTGTGGAAAGACATTGTTGAAAGGAAAACGTAAGTATTCCGGAGGCACACCCGTGGCCCTCGTGACGGCAAGGCCGGCAGCCGCTTGATCCGCCCTGCCCGGATAACGGCGCGGCCACCTGGTACTTGAGCAACAGCGCCCGGGAGCGTGGCAAATGGCCTGGAATTAACCCGGATGTCGGATATACGGCACGCCGCGCGTCGCGGCAAGTAAGCAGACGCTTTATTCGCCGGACCGCATCGATAATGGCAATTTGATTTCCATCGGCGCCGGCGCGGCCCGGCGCCGATGGTTTGACCGTACAAGAGAGGTAGTACGTCGCCACGTTCCGGTTCAAATCCGGCGGGGCGACCGGAATGGTTCACGAAAGTTCACAGCAATATCGGCAGCAAGAATTTTCGCAAAAACCATGCTGGAATAGCGCCCCGGCATTTGCAGCGGCACGCTACCCCGTTATAATTGTTTTCAGCATTTCAGTTCACCGACAACGCAGCACTGCGCAGCCTTGCGCGACACACGCTGCACCGACACCCACGCATATCACCCCACCGGAAACCGAGGACGCAATGGCGACTTATCAGGAAATCGTTCAGAAAATCAGTGAACTGCAGAAGCAAGCCGAAGAAATCAAGGCACGCGAACAGGCTTCGGTGATCTCGGATATTCGCGAGAAAATCGAGCAATATGGACTGACCGCTGAAGACCTGGGTTTTGGCGCCAAAGCACCGGCCGGCAAGAAAGCGGTCAACCGCAAGGTGCCGGTGCGCTATCGCGACAGCGCGGGCAATACCTGGACCGGCCGCGGCAAGCGTCCGGGCTGGCTGACCCAGGCCCTGGCCCAGGGCAAAACCGTCGAGGACTTTTTGATTCGCTGAAGCGCGACGCCAGCGCCTGGCAAAACGCCACGGTTGCAAGCCGTGGCGTTTTTGTTTGATGTGTTTTGCCGGAGTTGCCGGTCAGGCGCCAAACCCCTGCGGGTTCATCGACTGCCAGCGCCACGAGTCCTGGCACATGCGCTCGATGCCGTGCTGCGCGCGCCATCCCAGCAATTGGTTGGCCAGCGCGGGATCGGCATAGCAAGACGCGATATCGCCCGGGCGGCGCGCCACGATCTCATAGGGCACCGGCCGGTCACTAGCTCGCTGGTAGGCCTCCACTACTTCCAGCACGCTGTAGCCGCGGCCGGTACCCAGGTTGACGGTCATGCCGCGACCGTGGTCGCGCAGGTAGACCAGCGCCGCCAGGTGGCCGTCGGCGAGATCGCACACGTGGATATAGTCGCGCACGCCGGTACCGTCAGTCGTGGGATAGTCGCCGCCGAATACCATCAGTTTCTCGCGGCGCCCGCCGGCCACCTGTGCCACGTAGGGCATCAGATTATTCGGAATTCCGCGCGGATCTTCGCCGATCAGCCCGCTTTCGTGCGCGCCGACCGGATTGAAATAGCGCAAGTAGGCAATGCGCCATGCCGGGTCTGATTTTTCCAGGTCGCGCAGGATTTGCTCGCCCATCAGCTTGGTCTGGCCATACGGATTGGTCGCCGACAGCGGGAAATCCTCAAGGATCGGCACAGATTGGGGATTGCCATAAACCGTGGCCGAGGAGCTGAACACCAGTTGTTTTACCCCGGCCGCACCCATGGCGGCGCAGACCGTCAGCAGGCCGTCGAGGTTGTTGCTGTAATACTGCAGCGGCTGGCTCACGGATTCACCCACTGCCTTGAGGGCGGCAAAATGAATCACGCCGCTGATGCGGTGTTCGGCAAAAAGCCGGTCCAGCAAGGCGCGGTCGCGCACGTCGCCCTGGACAAAATGCGGGGTCTTGCCGGTAATGGCAGTCAGCCGCTCGATCACCACCGGGCTGCTGTTGCACAGATTATCCAGTCCGATCACGTGATAGCCGGCATTGAGCAGCGCGACCCAGGTATGCGAGGCGATATAGCCGGTGGCACCGGTAAGAAGCAAAGTTTCGGGCATGGGAATAAGCGTCGGATTTCGATTCAGGGCGGCGGGGTCTCAAGCGCAATCGTGCCATGTCTGATGCCGCACATTGAGCCCGCGCAGGCGGTAGTGTCGCCTATTATCCACGATGAGTCAGCCGTGCCCGGTGAGCTGGCACAGACAGTTACAAGCATGGCGACGCAGCACTCAGGCTTGTGTGCCGGATTGTCTGTCGCTCGCCGGAATCACCAATCCCGCCCGGGCCTGCCAGGCCTCATACGCGCCGCGCAGTCGCCAGCCCGATTCCAGGTCGCGCATGCCCAGGCATTGCGCCACCTCGGCCGGCGTCGTGCCGGCCTCGAAATGCATGGCCGCGCAGGTATTGCGCAAGGTCTGCGGCGAGGCCCGCTCATGGCGGCCGGCCAGCACGCCGGCTTCGTCGAGCAGGATTTCCACACGCCGGTAGACCGAAGCCGCGTGCATCGGCCGGCCCGCCGGCATCGCCGGGAACAGCAGGCTGCCGAGCGTCCCTGACGCCTCGCGCAGCGCCAGCCACGCCCGCAGCGGGGCATGCGCCAGCGCGAACAGCGGCGCGGTATAGGCGCGGCCATTGTCGGGCCGCACCATGCGCAGCGCCATTCGGCCCGGGGCGCCGTCCTCAATGGCCTCCAGCCGCAAGGCGCGTGCTTCGCCCACCTTCAGCCCGCCACCCAGCAACACCGCCAGCAAGGCGGCATCGCGCGCGCGCTTCCATTGCGTCGGCGATGCCGCGCGGCATTCGTCTACTGTCGGCGGCATGCCGGCCGGCCCCAGGATGCGGGCCACCAGCAGGTCGCGCTCGCCCGGCAGCAGGAAGGCAGTGGGATCGTTCTCGCCCTCGGCCAGGTGCGCGCGCACCGCCTGGCTTCCTGGGTTGTGCATGCCCTCGCGCAACTGGGCAAGATGGTTGAAAACCCGTTCGATCAGCCGTGCATAGCGGTAGCGATGCGACTTGTGCAACTGCTGCGCGTCGAGGAATTCGCCGATCTGCTCCGCCGACCAGCTCAGCGGCGCCAGTCCGCGCTCGGCCGACCAGCGCAGCAATTTGCCCCACATGGCGCGGTACACCACGCTGGTGCCGTGGCGGAAACCGTGCCGCGCCAGCCAGCCGTCAAAGGCGCGCTCGGGATGGGCGCGCCAGGCGGCGAGGTCGGCATCAAACAGCGCGGCCTGGCCGGCCTGATGCGCGGTCGACTTAGTGGTCACTGACTTCTCCTGCCGGTGGCTTGTGGTTGCGGCGAGATCCGCCGACCCGATGTCGCCTATTGTAGTCAAGCCGTCACTGCGGAGCGCCTTCCCCGCGCGCGGGTTCTATGCCGGCTTGCGCAGGGCAGCATCGCGTGCTACCTTTGACCCACTATGCAACTGGTTGCATATGACGAGACAACAAGAACACAAACGCGCCGGCGCATGCCACGACCGCCCAGATAGTTTAAGGAGACTGCAGTGACCCAGCTGATTCCCGCCGCGCAGGCCTCGCTCGACACCTGGCACCAGTTGATTGCCACCAATTCGATGGCCGGGCTCGACGCCATCGTCGCCGACGAAGTCGTATTCCGCTCGCCGGTCGCACATACGGCCTACCCCGGCCGTGCCGCGATCGCGCTGGTATTGACCACGGTGAACCAGGTGTTCCGCGATTTCCGCTACCACCGCAGCTTTGTCAGCGAGGACGGCCACAGCGTGGTGCTCGAATTCAGCGCCACGGTCGATGGCAAGGCGCTCAAGGGCATCGACATGATCCGCTTCAACGATGCCGGCCATATTGCCGAATTCGAGGTGATGGTGCGCCCGCGCTCGGGACTGGAGGCGCTGGCCGCCGCCATGGGCGCGCGCCTCGCCAGCCAGAAGGATGTGCTGACCGGTGCCGCGTAAGCGGCCAGGCTGTCGCCCGCGCCCGCCAGATTCGTTTTTGCCTCACCGTACTATCCAGGAGACTTCACCCATGGCCCTCCCCGCCCTGCTGCAGAACCGGCTGTCGCTGCCGGTGGTCTGCTCGCCGCTGTTCATCATCTCCAACCCCGACCTGGTGATTGCCCAGTGCAAGGCCGGCGTGGTGGGCTCGTTTCCGGCGCTGAACGCGCGTCCGGCACCCAAGCTCGAAGAATGGCTGGACCGCATTACCACCGAACTGGCCGAGCACGACGCCAGGCATCCGGACCGTCCGGCTGCGCCGTTCGCGGTCAACCAGATCGTGCACAAGTCCAACGACCGTCTCGAGCATGACCTGGAGCTGTGCGTGCGCTACAAGGTGCCGATCGTGATCACCTCGCTGGGCGCGCGCAAGGAAGTCAACGACGCGGTGCATTCGTACGGCGGCATCGTGCTGCACGACGTGATCAACAACACCTTCGCACGCAAGGCCATCGAGAAAGGCGCCGACGGGCTGGTGGCGGTGGCGGCCGGCGCCGGCGGCCATGCCGGCACGCTGTCGCCGTTCGCGCTGCTGCACGAGATCCGGGAATGGTTCGATGGCCCGCTGCTGCTGTCGGGCGCGATCTCCAGCGGCGACGCCATCCTGGCCGCGCAGGCCGCCGGCGCCGACCTGGCCTACATCGGCTCGGCCTTCATCGCCACGCAGGAAGCCAACGCGCAGGACGGCTACAAGCAGATGATCGTCGACAGCAGCGCCGGCGATATCGTCTACTCGAACCTCTTTACCGGCGTGCACGGCAACTACCTGCGCGGCAGCATCGAGCGCGCGGGCCTGGACCCGGAGGCGCTGCCGCAATCGGATCCTTCCAAGATGAACTTCGGCTCGGCCAGCGCGAAGGCATGGAAGGATATCTGGGGCGCCGGCCAGGGCGTGGGCGCGATCAAGCGCGTGGTGCCGGCGGGCGATTTGGTGAGGCGCTTTGCCGAGGAATATGCGCTGGCGCGCAGGCGCCTGGGGTTGGGCGAAGCCAGCCAGGCGGGTGCCCGCGCGGTCGACGTGGCCTGAGCCTGACCAGGCCACAACAAAAAACGCCGGCAAGGCAGTCGCCTGGGCCGGCGTTTTGCTCTGGCGCGCTGCGCGCTACGCCGGCGGGCGCTCCAGCAGCGGCAGCAGGTCTTCGCCCCAGGCAACCCAGTCCTGCTCGAAGCGGATGCCCCGGCGCAGCAGCGTATAGCGCAACTGCTGCGCGCGGTCCATGTCGGGCGCGGAGAAATCCTTGCGCTCGATCGCCAGGTAGGTCTCGAGCCGCGCCTGGTGGAGCGCGATCAGCCGGCGCATTTCATCCCCAAGGCCGAGCGGCCCGATCGCGGCATCGGCACGCAGCTTGACCAGGATTTCCTCGCGCTGGTCGAGGCCGGCCCCGGGCGTCAGCACCCAGCGCACCAGTTCTTCGCGCCCGGCCGGCAGCACCCGGTAGACCTTCTTGCGGTTCTTGCGGTCGGTGGCGCCCTCGTTTTCCGCCGTCTCGCTCTCGTCGGCCGCGATCCAGCCGCTGTCAGCCATGCGCCCCAGCTCGCGGTAGATCTGCTGGTGGGTGGCATGCCAGAAATAGCCGATGGAGCGGTCGAAGCGACGCGCCAGGTCATAACCGGACGACGGCTTTTCGAGCAGGGAAATCAACAAGGCGTGCTGGGTCGACATGCGTCTGGGCATTGCCCGTCGGGGGGCGGTTGATGGTTCGGGAAATGCCATGCGGCGGAAGCGCCGGTCGTGCCGGTGCGCCACGGGCCGCAAAAACTGGCGCTATGTTAGCGCAATGCCCCACGCTGCCGGCAAGGCGTGATGCAAGCATCGCCGCAATCCGGCAAGAGTTGCAAGTGCGGACATAGATTCGGCAAATCTGGCAATTTCGAAATTTCTCGGCAAACAGAATTAAATAATGCTGAATGGCATTTTTGCGTTACCTGCCATACATTCCATACATTGAAACCCTGTGCGAGCAAGAAAAATCCGTCCCCGGCCGCACCATGCACCGAATCTGGAGTATGTCCATGACCGGAAAACCCATGCTTGCCGAAGAGCGCGACGTCGCCTGGGAAGCCGATGCCTGCGAACGCCGGCTCGGCCTGCTGCAGCCGCTGCGCGACAAGGCCCCGATCTATTACAGGTTGCCCGATACGCCTGACGGGCACCATATCAAGGAATACGCCAGCGGCCTGCGCCAGCTGGTACGTTTTGTCGGCGTCGAAGAACAGGTCGTCAAGTACAACCTGAACTGACCAGACGCCGCAGTATTTCCTGTGGTTGTCTCCTCCGAGCCCGATCCTGCGGGCAGGGACTTGAACCCGCGGTTGCCGCGGGTTTTTTCTTGCCGTGACGGTATCCGGATGTTCCCGCCTCAGAGCTGCGGCGCACGGCAGGCCGCGCCACCGGCATTGGCGGCTTCAGGCATGCCAAACACGGCCCGTGCCCCGCACTGCGAACCGAACATGCGCGCCTGGTCGTGCCCCACGCCCACCACTTCATATGCCTGGTGCCGGATCACCAGGCCAGGGCTGGCGAGGTAGCGCTCGTAGCGCAGGTAGCCACGCGCACGCTGCAGCCGCGTCGGGCCCTCGGCCTCGGCGCCGCAGGCCTTGTCGAGCACGCGGTGGTTGGGATCGTTGTCCTCGGTGCCGGCGAGATAGGTCACCTGGCGCCCGGCATAGCGCTGGTACAGCGCCATGCCGTCGGCACCTTTCGCGTATGGCACCATGTCCTGCACGCCGTAGCGGTATTTGTCGTAGTCCGGGCAAATGGCCTTGTCATACGGCGCGAACGACTTGCCATCGGCGCCAGCCGGCCGCACCGGCGTGAAATACAGATAGGACGACGGATTGGCCACGACGTAGCGCAGGTCGATGCCGCCTGCGCGGATGCGCTCGTCGACATTGTTCAGCACTGCATAGCGGTGCACGACCTGGGCGCCGCCGGAATGGCCGGCCACCGTCACCTTGCCGACCTGCGGCAGCCGCGCCTTGTCGGTGACGAAGGCAAGCAGGTCGTCCAGCACCTGCAGCGAACTGACAAGGGCCGGGCCGTCGACCGCGTCCTCGCCACTGAGCCAGCCCTGCACCGACCATTGCGGCATGCCGGTAAAACCCTTCTTCTGGTCAGGCGTGCCGGGGAAATTCGGCGCGAGCAGCAGCACCTCTTCCGGCTTGCGGCCGCTGGCCTTCAGCAGTTCGGCGCCGGCGGCATAGTAGTCGTCGCCATTGCGCTGCAGGCCATGCTGGACAAACACGACTTCGCGGATGCGTGACAGGTCGCCGTCGAGCCGGTGGTTGGCATAGACCGGGAAGTCATAGCCTGCGCCTGCGCCAAGATGCACTCGCTGCCAGTGCGGCGCGGCCGCCGCGGCATCGGCAGGCCTGGCCGCGGCGGGCGGCGCTGCCGTCGTGCCGGCGCAGCCGGCCAGGACCACAGTCATGGCGGCAGCGGCCAAGGCCTGGGACAGGCGCGCACGGGCGGGTTGCGGCAAGCTGGCGGTCGACTGGATCATGGCTGGGCCTCTCCGGTTGGCATGCCGGCGATGGTAGGCCAGGGGCAAGCAGTTCGGCAATGCCTGCCGCGCCCGCCTGCCCGTTATGCCAAGCCGCTATGCCAGCCCGTTACGCCAGCCGCCTGGCCAGCGCCGCCACGTCGGGCCAGGTCACGCGCCGCACCATGACGCGCAGGCCGGCCCCGTGGAAATCGTCCTCGAACGGTTCCGATGCCTCGCCGCCCAGCCGCTGGTAGAACTCGCGCGCCTGCGTATTGGCCTCGAGCACATAGAGGAACAGCGGCTGCCCCGGCCACCGCTGCGCCACGCGCTGCACGCAATGCGCCAGCAGCCGCTTGCCCACGCCCTGGCCATGGAAAGCCGGCAGGACATGCAGGTTGTCCAGGTAGATGCCGAACCGGGGCTCGGCCTCGGGCAACAGGCAGGCAAAGCCAGCGGCCACGCCATCGACCAGCGCCAGCGTGGCCTCCACGGGGCCATCCGCGCCCTCATGCATGCGCGCGCGCCAGGCCGCCAGCCGCTCCGGATAGGCCTGCTCGCGCAGGTACGCGTCCGGCAGCATGCCGGGATAGGTGTACTGCCAGCTGGCGGTGTGCATGGCGGCGAGCCGGTCGGCATCGGCGGCGGTGGCGGGAATCAGCGCGATATCAGGCATGGGGACGCGGGACGGGAGGGGACGGGAGGGGACGGGAAGGACACTGCGCAATCAGGACCGGGCGGCAAGGCGCGAGGCGCCCGAAGCACCGACCGTACGAGTAGCGCCATTGTGCCTGCGCCATGCCAAAGCTTGCAAAAGGCGGAGGAAGGGATTGCAATCGTGGTCTCCCGCACACTCCGCCTCCCACTGCCAGCAGCCACGGCAGCGGGAACGAAGGTTGCAGCAACCAGGCACAACCCGGCGCACGCAAAAGGAAGCCCTTATGTACATGGTCTACTGGTCCGAAGCCCACGGTTCCGGACTGACGCCGCACGCGCAGTCGTTTCCGAGCGAAGCGATGCGCGAGGCGCTGCACTTCACCGAAGCGCTGCGCCAGCGCCAGCATGCGGGCGAGCCGGTGAGCTTTGTCACGCTGTGCTCGGAAAACCCCAACTCGGTCGGCCGCGCCGGCGCGGCGGATCCGCCGCCCAACTATGAATGGAGGAAGCGGCGGCCGTGACGCCGGCGCTCAGGCGCGGGCCCGCGCTGCACCGGCCCGCGTCGCCGGCCGCAGCGCGGCGCGCACCACGAACGCCATCACCACCGCGAACACCAGCATTGCCGACAGGAAGTACAGCCCCGCGGCCAGGCTGCCGGTGGCGTCCTTGATCACGCCAATGCCATACGGCCCGAAGTAGCCGCCGAGGTTGGCCAGCGAGTTGATGGTGGCAATCCCCACCGCGGCGCTGGCGCCGGTCAGGAATTCGCCCGGCAGCGCCCACACCACCGCCTGGATCGAATAGATCGAGAACGCGGTCAGGCAGATAAACAGGAACTGCAGCACCGGCGACTGCACCCATGCGCTCAGCGCCATGGTGATCGCCGCCATCCCCGACACCACCACGATGTGGCCGTAGCGCTCGCCCTTGCGGTCCGAGTGGCGCGGCACCAGGTACAGGCCGATCACGGCGAACAGGTAGGGCACGGCCGACAGCAGGCCGGTCATCGCATCGGTCACGCCGAACTGCTTGATGATGGTCGGCAGCCATAGCGACAGCCCGTAGATGCTCAGCGGGAACGGCAGGAACAGCAGCGACAGCAGCAGCACGCGCTTGTCCTTGAGCGCCTGCAGCGGGTTGCCGTGCGGCTTGAGCGCATAGGCGGCCTGGTCGGCGGCGAGTTCGCGCTCGATCCAGGCGCGGTCGGCCGGTGCCAGCCATGCGGCACTGGCGGGCGATTCCGGCAGGATGCGCAGCGTGGGCAGGCACAGCAGCACCGCCGGCAGGCCGCTCAGCACGAACAGCGTCTGCCAGTTGGACATGCCGAACAGCCCCTGCGTCGACAGCACCAGGCCGGCAATCGGTCCGGTGATGATCAGCGCGATCGGCTGGGCCAGCACCAGCAGTCCGATGATGCGCGCGCGATGGCGCATCGGGAACCACTTGGTCAGGAAGTACAGGATGCCCGGATACAGGCCGGCTTCGGCCGCGCCCAGCAGGAAGCGCAGCACGTAGAAGCTGTGCGCGCCCTGCGTGAACGCCATCGCCATGGTGATCACGCCCCAGGTCAGCAGGATGCGCGCGAACCAGCGGCGCGCGCCGAAGCGCTCCAGCGCCAGGTTGCTCGGCACCTCGCACAGGAAGTAGCCGATGAAGAACAAACCCGCGCCCAGGCCATAGGCCGCGTCGCTGATGCCGAGCGCCGCGTTCATGTGCAGCTTGGCAAAGCCGACCACCGAGCGGTCGATATACGCCACCACGTAGATCAGCGCCAGGAACGGAATCAGCCGGCGCACCAGCATGCCGACGATGCGGGTCTCTTCCTGCGCCTGGGCGCCGGTCTCCTGTGCTGGGACGGCGCGCTCCAGCGGCGCGGTCTGTGTGCCTTGCATGGCTAGTCTCCTCTGTTCTTGTAAGGGGTCGCGCACGCGCCGCCGGGGCCGCGCGCATTCAATGCAATGGGATGGATCAGTGCGAGTGGCGCGGCACCTCGCGTCCGCGGCAGCCGACCAGGAAGTCGAGGTCGCAGCCCTCGTCCGCCTGCAGCACGTGGTTGACGTAGAGCTTGCGATAGCCGCCGTCGGCGGGCGCCTGCACCGGCTGCACGTCGGCCATGCGGCGCTCGAACTCGGCAGGGTCGATATCCAGGTGCAGGCGCCCGGCCTCGCAGTCCAGCTCGATCCAGTCGCCGTCGCGCACGATCGCCAGCGGCCCGCCGGCCGCGGCCTCCGGCGCCACGTGCAGCACCACGGTGCCGTAGGCGGTGCCGCTCATGCGCGCATCGGAAATGCGCACCATGTCCTTGATGCCCTGGCGCAGCAGCTTGGGCGGCAGGCCCATGTTGCCGACCTCGGCCATGCCGGGATAGCCGCGCGGGCCGCAGCGCTTGAGGACGAGCACCGAATTCTCGTCGACGTCGAGCGACTCGTCGACGATGCGCTCCTTGTAGTGCTCCAGGTTCTCGAACACCACCGCGCGGCCGCGGTGGCGCAGCAGCCTGGGCGTCGCCGCCGACGGCTTGAGCACTGCGCCGCGCGGCGACAGGTTGCCGCGCAGGATGCGGATGCTGCCGTCGCGGATCAGGGGCTGGTCCAGCGGGCGGATGACTTCGTCGTTGGTGATCGGCGCATCCCTCACGTTGTCCCAGATCGCCTTGCCATTGACGGTCAGCGCGCCCGGATGCGGCAGCAGGCCGCCCTCGCCCATGCGGCGCAGCACCGCGGGCAGGCCGCCGGCGTAGTAAAACTCCTCCATCAGGAAGCGGCCCGACGGCATCAGGTCGACGATGGTCGGCGTGTCGCGCCCCACGTTGCTCCAGTCTTCCAGCTCCAGCGGCACGCCGATGCGGCCGGCGATCGCCTTCAGGTGGATCACGGCGTTGGTCGAGCCGCCGATCGCGGCATTGACGCGGATCGCGTTCTCGAACGCCTGGCGCGTCAGGATCTTCGACAGCGTCAGGTCCTCGCGCGCCATCTCGACGATGCGGATGCCGGACATGTGTGCCAGCACGTAGCGGCGCGAATCGACCGCCGGGATCGCTGCGTTGTGCGGCAGCGACGTGCCCAGCGCCTCGGCCATGCACGCCATGGTCGAGGCGGTGCCCATGGTGTTGCAGGTACCGGCCGAGCGCGACATGCCGGCTTCGGCCGACAGGAACTGGTGCAGGTTGATCTCGCCCGCCTTGAGCGACTCATGCAGCTGCCACACCGCCGTGCCCGAGCCGATGTCCTTGCCGTCGAGCTTGCCGTTGAGCATGGGCCCGCCGGTGACGACGATGGCCGGCACGTCGCAGCTGGCCGCGCCCATCAGCAGCGCCGGCGTGGTCTTGTCGCAGCCGGTCAGCAACACCACCGCATCGATCGGATTGCCGCGGATCGCTTCCTCCACGTCCATCGCGGCCAGGTTGCGGGTCAGCATGGCGGTCGGGCGCAGGTTCGATTCGCCGTTGGAAAACACCGGAAATTCCACCGGAAAGCCGCCGGCCTCGTACACGCCGCGCTTGACGTGCTCGGCCAGCTTGCGGAAATGCGCGTTGCAGGGCGTGAGTTCCGACCACGTATTGCAGATGCCGATCACCGGGCGGCCATCGAATGCATGCTCGGGAATGCCCTGGTTCTTCATCCAGCTGCGATACATGAAGCCGTTCTTGTCGGCGGTGCCGAACCACGCCGTCGAGCGCAGCGGCTTGCGTTGCTTGTCCTTGGAATCCGACATGTTGTTCCTGTGGCGAGGGCCGCCTGGGCCGGCGGCGAAGATAGCAGGGACGACGGATCCAGCGGCATCGCATCATGGCGGCGCACCACGCTGTCTCCGGTCGTTGTTGTTTTGTCGGACGGAGTGTATGCAGCTCGCCGATATGCTACTAATGAAGAGTTCGGCATTTGCGATATCGATATCCGCATTGGTATTTACCCTATGGCAGCCCCCAACCTTTCCCCCATGACAGTTGCGGCTCCAGCGGCACCCGCCTGGCACAGCCACACCCGCCTCAAGACGCGCCAACTGCTGCTACTGCTGGCCGTCGCCGACGAAGGCAGCATCCATCGCGCCGCGGAACGGCTGGCGATGACCCAGCCGGCCGCTTCGAAGCTGCTGCGCGAGCTGGAAGAGATGCTGTCGGTACCGCTGTTCGAGCGCCTGCCGCGTGGCATGGCGCCGACGGACTACGGCCGCGCGATGATCCGGCACGCGCGCGCGGTGATCGGCAGCCTCAACCAGGCGCGCGAGGAAGTGCTGGCGCTGAAGGCGGGCCGGCTCGGCCATGTGGCGATCGGCGCGATCACCTCGCCCGGCGTGCGGCTGCTGCCGCCGGCGATCGCGCGGGTGAAGGCAAGCTATCCGGGATTGCGGGTCTCGGTGGAAATCGACAACAGCAACGTGCTGCTCGACCGGCTCGGGCAGGAAAAGCTGGACATGGTGGTCGCGCGGCTGTTCCCCGAGCACGACAAGGGCAGGCTGCGCTACGAGCCGATGGCGGAAGAGCCGGTATGCGCCGTGGTGCGGCCCGGCCACCCGATGCTGGCAGCGCCCGCCCTGTCGCTGGCCGACACCACCGACGCCGCCTGGCTGATCCCGCCGGCCGGCACGGTGCTGCGCCACCGTTTCGAGCTGATGTTCCAGCGCGCCAGCCTGGCGCCGCCGACCAATGTGGTGGAAACCGCCGCGCTGCTGTTCCTGACGCGCATGGTGACGCAGTCAGACATGATCGCAGTGCTGACGGCGGATGTCGCGCAGTACTACGCGGCGTTCGGCATGGTGGAGGTGCTGCCGATGGCCATGCCCTGCCATATGGACGACTTTGGCCTGATCACGCCGACCGACCGGCTGATGTCGCCCGGCGCACTGCTGGTCGCGGATGCGCTGCGCGAGACGGCGCAGCGCATCTACGCCGAGTAGTGCCAGCGTCGGATCATCCCTGTCCGGTCTGGCGTGCTGCGATCCGGCGCCTGACGGTCTCGTCAAACCAGCGGTCCATCATCGCCTTTTCATAGCGCAGCCTGTCGCTCTGGCTGTAGACGTTCACGCCCATGTTGAAATTCTGGTCGGAGATACGCTGCTCGCCGCTGCCGATCACGGCACCGTCGCTGCTGCGCAGTTCATAGCGCAGCGTCATGCGCGGCCAGGTGACATCGCGCACGATACGGACGTCATAGCCGCGCACGCGCCATGGCTCGAAGTGTCCCGCGAGATCGACATCGAGCACCTCGATATTCAGCGCATAGCCCGGCGGCAGGTAGCGCGCCGCCAGCTCGTCGAAGTGGCGGCGGATATCGTTCATCACCTGCGCGCGCTCGCGGTCGCTGCCGTATGCGCTGCGGTAGGCGGCATCGGTGTAAGTGTCGGAATGGGGGAAGGAAACGGTCAGCGTTCCGGCAGGCGGCGCGGCGAAGGCACTGATGGCGCCGATGGCACACATCAGTCCCATGGGCGCCGCGCAGGCGGCCAGCAGACGGCGGGATCTGGCCATGGCGAACTCCAGGACAAGGGCACTACGCCTCTTGATGCCTCTTGATTGTAGTGCGCCAGGGCCAGTCAGCCAGCGGCAGCCACTCCGTCAGCCGATGATATTGAACTGGCTGAAGTACTCCTCATTCAACTCCAGGCCCAGTCCCGGCAAGTTGTCGTCAAGCTGCAGGTAGCCGTTGTCCGGCGCCGGGTCGCCCTTGAAGATGTAGTAGAACAGCTCGTTGCCGACCTCGACGTCGTGCACCGGGAAGTACTCCGACATCGGCGAAGCGGTCGACGCCAAGGTCAGGTGGTAGTTGTGCATCTGTCCCGCGTGCGGGATCACCGGCACCGACCAGGCCTCGGCCATGGCGTTGATCTTCTGCGCCGCGGTGATGCCGCCGACGCGGTTGGTGTCGTACTGGATCACGTCGACGGCGCGACGCTCCAGCAGGTCCTTGAAGCCGTACGAAGTGAACTCGTGCTCGCCGCCGGAGATCGGGAACGGGCTCGCCTTCTTCAGTTCGACATAGCCTTCGATATCGTCGGCGATCACCGGCTCTTCCAGCCAGCGGGGATTGAACTCCGCCAGGCGCGGCAGCATGCGGCGCGCGTATTCCAGCGTCCAGCCCATGTAGCACTCCAGCATGATGTCGACGCCGTCGCCGACCAGCTCGCGCAGCAATCGCGCCTGCTCGATGTTCTTCTGCATGCCGGCGGGGCCGTCCTTGGGGCCGTAGCCGAAGCGCATCTTCATCGCGGTAAAGCCCTGGTCCAGGTAGCCTTGCGCTTCGGCCAGGAAGGCATCGCGGTCGTCGTTGTTGTACAGCTTGGAGGCATAGCACCAGATCTTTTCCTTGGTGCGCCCGCCCAGCAGCTTGAACACCGGCTTGCCCACGGCCTTGCCCATCAGGTCCCACAGCGCGATATCGACCGCAGAGATCGCCGCCATGCCGATGCCCTTGCGGCCCCAGGCGTGGGTGCGGCGGTACATCTTCTGCCACAGGTATTCGTTGTCGAAGGGATCCTGGCCGATCACTACCGGCGCCAGGTACTCGTCGACGATCTGCTTGGCCACGCGCGGGGCCAGCGCGCAGTTGCCGATGCCGACCAGGCCGGTGTCGGTCTCGATCTCGACCACCATCCAGCCGTGGAAGCGGAACGAGCCCATGGCGTCGCCGCGCTCGAACAGGATGTCGGTGGCGTTGGTGCAGAAATGCGCCTGCGGCGGCACGGTCTTGCCCTTCCATTCGAAGACGCGGGCGCGGACGTTGGTGATCTTCATGTTCAGCTCCTGATGGCAATGCGTTGGCGCGAACGCTCCCCGGCCGCGCCGGGGGCGGTCATGCTGGATCCGGTATGTATGGACGAGTGGCTAGGCGCTTGCGGCGGTGCGTGCGGCGGCGCGCCGTTGCGCACCCATGCGGCAGGCGATCTGGAACGCCTGCCGCGTGGCGCCGGGATCGGCGCGGCCCTGCTGTGTGATATCGAACGCGGTGCCATGCGCCGGCGTGGTGATCGGCACCGGCAGCCCGCCCTGCACCGTCACGCCGCGCGAGAAGCCCATCAGCTTGATGCCGATCTGCCCCTGGTCGTGGTACATGGTGACGATGGCGTCGAACTGCCGCTGCGACGGGCCGCCCTGCACCTTCAGGAAGATGGTGTCGGCCGGGAACGGGCCTTCGGCATTCACGCCGCGCCCGCGCGCCGCAGCGACGGCAGGCGCGATCACGTCGATCTCTTCGCGGCCGAAGGCACCGTTGTCGCCGTTGTGCGGGTTCAGGCCGCACACGGCGATGCGCGGGCTCGCCATGCCGGCGCGGCGCAGCGCCTGGTCGATCAGGTCGATGGCGGCGCCGACGCGTTCCGGCGTGATCATCGCCGGCACGTCCTTGAGCGCTACGTGCGAGGTCACACGCGAGGTCCACAGGCCGTCGAGCACGTTGAATTCGCAGAAATTGCCGTGGTAGCCGAGTTGCTCGGCAAACCAGTGCAGCTCGTCGCTGTGGTCCATGCCCGCGGCGTGCAGCGAGCTTTTATTGAGCGGCCCGAACAGGATCGAGTCTGCCTGGCCCGACTGCGCCAGCTGCAGCGCCAGCGACAGCGTGCCCAGGCTGTAGCGGCCGCCCTCGGCGCTGGACGCGCCGCGCGGATACGCGGGCTTGCCGTCCAGTTCCCAGTGGTAGAGGCGCGGCGCGCCTGGCGCGAGTGCGGGCGTATCGGTCTCGGCCAGCGCCAGCTCGACGCCCGCCACCTGCATGCCGCGGCGCCATTCGTCGCGGTCGGCGATCAGCAGGATGTCGGCCTGTTCGCTGGTGGCCGGGTCGGC
Source organism: Cupriavidus consociatus (assembly GCF_017814975.1). Classification (GTDB taxonomy): domain Bacteria; phylum Pseudomonadota; class Gammaproteobacteria; order Burkholderiales; family Burkholderiaceae; genus Cupriavidus; species Cupriavidus consociatus. The sequence goes on along the minus strand of NZ_JAGIQA010000009.1, from coordinate 62,953 downwards.
CAGCAGGCGCGCGATCAGTTCGGGGCCGATGCCGGCGGGATCGCCCAGCACCATCGCGATTCGTGGACGTGAAGTCATGAAATTACTCTTGAAATTCAGGCTCAGTCGAGCTTGACGCCAAGCTCGGCGATCAGCTTGCCATAGCGCGCGTACTCGGCACGCGAGAAGGCATCGAACTGCGCAGCGGTCAGCGTGCCGGGTACGGCCCCCACGTCGGCCAGCCTGCGCACGGTATCCGGATCCTTGATCACGGTCGACAGCGCGGTGCCCAGCTTCTGCAGCGTGGCGGGCGGCGTGCCAGCCGGCGCATAGACGCCGTACCAGGCATTCATCTGGATGCCCGGCACGCCAGCCTCGGCCAGCGTCGGCACATTGGGCAGCAGCGCCGAGCGCTTGTCCGCGGTCACCGCCAGCGCGCGCAGCTTGCCGGCCTTGATATGGCTGATCACAGACGGCATGGTCTCGAAGCTCATGTCCACCTGGCCGCCCATCAGGTCGACCAGCGCGCTGCTGCTGCTCTTGTATGGCACGTGCAGCAGCTTGCCCTGGATCTGGCGCGCAAACGCGGCGCCGGCCAGGTGCTGGGTGCTGCCGACGCCCGACGAGCTGAAGCGGAACTTGTCCGGGCTGGCCTTGATCTCCGCGACCAGCGCCTTGACGTCGCGCGCCTGCACCTGGTTGTTGACCACCAGCACGTTAGGCACCGACGACACCAGCGCCACCGGCGCCAGGTCCTTGAGCGGGTCGAACTGCAGCTTGAGCAGGTGCGGCGCGATCGCCTGCGAGGTGACCACGCCCATCAGCAGCGTGTTGCCATCCGGCGCGGCCTTGGCGGTGATGTCCGCGGCGATGGTATTGGAGGCGCCGGGGCGGTTGTCGACCACGACGGGCTGCTTCAACTGTGCGGCGAGCTTGTCGGAGACGATGCGCGCCATCACGTCGGTGCCGCCGCCAGGCGCGGCCCCCACCATCAGGCGCACCGGCCGGGTGTCCTGCGCCCAGGCGCTGGTCGTCACTGCAGCGGCCACCGTGGCCAGGCCGGCGAGTGCGCCGGCAATCCTTGTCTTCATCGCTGTCTCCGATTTGCTGTCCGGCTCTGGTGGCGCGGATGAGCAGACTATATGGGCATCAGCGATTCGCTACTACTGACGTTTTTTGAACTGGCGATCACTTGGAGTTATACCTGGGTTATACCTGGGCTATGCCTTGGCCTGGGTTATGCCGCTAAGGCCGCCTTGCCCGCCTGCGCTTTCAGGATCGCCACCAGTTGCCGCGCGGAAGCGGACAAGGCGCCGCCGCGCCGCGTGACGATGCCGAAGGTTTCCTGCCGCGATTGCAGCGTCACGGGCAGGATGCGCAGCATCTTCTGGCGCACGAACAGCTGCGCCACGCTGGCCGGCAGCAGCGATACCAGCCCGGGATCGCGCTGGAGCATCGCCACGGTGATCAGCGCCGACGACGTGGAAATGGCATTGGCGGGGAAGCTGACCCCGGCATGGTCCAGTTCGCGCTGCAGCAGCGCATGCATCGGCATGTGCCCCGCGTAAGTGATCCAGCGATAACCGGCGAGGTCGCCGAAGTCCATCGCCCGTGCCCGGGACGCTGGATGGAGGTGGCCGACCACCACGGATACCTGCTCGTCGCCCAGCGGGTGGTAGTGGTACTTGCCGGGTTCGTCGCTGACCAGCGAGCGGCCGAGCACGAGATCGAGATGGCCGTCATCGAGCTGGCCGAGCAGGCGCAGGCTGGTGTCCTCGATGATCTCGAGCGCCAGGTCCGGATGCGCCTGTCGCAACTGCTCGAGCGCCGGCACCAGCACACCCGGTATCGCGCCCATGATCACGCCGACGGCGACGCGCCCGCCACTTCCCGCGCGGATGCCGGCCACTTCCTCGCACATCGCACCCAGGTCCGCCACCAGCTGCCGTGCATGGCGGATCACGCAATGGCCGAAGGCGTTGGGGCGCATGCCGCGCTTGGAGCGCTCGAACAGCGGCGCTTCCAGCATGCCTTCCAGTTCCTGCAGCGACTTGCTGGCGGCCGACTGGGTCATTGCCATCGCGGCCGCGGCCTGGTGCAGCGACTGGCGCTCGTCCAGCGCGATCAATAGCTGCAGCTGCTTCATGCGCAAGCGGCCGGTGAGAGTGTCCAGAGTGGATTTCATGCTGGGATTTGTGAGTAGCAAAAGCGATCACCAGATGGAAAGGTTTCAATATACAGCCCCACTGCCCTGCTCGTATATTGGCCCGACCTGATTGACTGCCCCGATTGACAACTCACAACCCGCGCTGGCCGCGTGCCAGCCGCAAGGAGGAGACCATGACCCGATCCCAGGCGCCCGTCTACCGCGGCGTATTCCCGGTCGCACCGACCATTTTCGACGAGCAAGGCGGCCTCGACCTCGACGGCCAGCGCCGCTGCATCGACTTCATGATCGACGCCGGGTCGCACGGCATCTGCATCCTGGCCAACTTCTCCGAGCAGTTCGTGCTGACCGACGACGAGCGCAGCGTGCTGATGAAGACCGTGCTGGAGCACGTGGACGGCCGCGTGCCGGTGATCGTCACCACCACGCATTTCAGCTCGCGCATCTGCGCCGAGCGCAGCCGCGCGGCGCAGGACGCCGGCGCCGCCATGGTGATGGTGATGCCGCCTTACCACGGCGCCACCATCCGCGTGCCCGAGCGCGGCATCTACGACTTCTTCGCCACGGTCTCCGATGCCATCGACATCCCCATCATGATCCAGGACGCGCCGGTCAGCGGCACCACGCTGTCGGCACCCTTTCTCGCCCGCATGGCGCGCGAGCTGGCCAACGTCTCGTACTTCAAGATCGAAGTGCCGCAGGCAGCGGCCAAGCTGCGCGAACTGATCGAGCTGGGGGGCGACGCCATCGTCGGCCCGTGGGATGGCGAGGAAGCCATCACGCTGATGGCCGATCTGGAAGCCGGCGCCACCGGCGCGATGACCGGCGCGGGCTTCCCCGACGGCATCCGCCAGATCCTGGATGCGTGGCAGGCAGGCGACGCCGAGCTGGCGGCGCAGCGCTACCAGCAGTGGCTGCCGCTGATCAACTACGAGAACCGGCAGGGGTGGCTGGCGACCAGCAAGGCGTTGATGAAGGAAGGCGGGGTGATTGCCTCGGACGCCGTACGCCATCCGCTGCAGCCGATGCATCCGGCCACGCGCGAGGGGCTGCTGAAGATTGCGCGGCGGCTGGATCCGCTGGTGCTGCGCTGGGCCCGTTGAACCTCAAGCAAGGACAAGACATGACGCTCTCAGGCGACCTCCTGATCGGCCGCCGCGCGGTTCGCGGCACCCATGGCACGCTGCACGCCGTCGACGCCGCCACCGGCGCCACGCTCGAACCCGCCTTCGGCGGTGCCACGCCGGCACAGCTCGACCAAGCCTGTGCGCTGGCATGGCAGGCCTTCGACACCTATCGCGAGATCGCGCCCGCGCGGCGCGCCGAATTCCTCGAAGCCATCGCCGCGAATATCCTCGCGCTGGACGACGCGCTGATCGACCGCTGCGTCGCCGAATCCGGCCTGCCGCGCGGCCGCATCGAAGGCGAGCGCGGCCGCACTGTCGGCCAGTTGCGCCTGTTCGCCGGCATGCTGCGCCAGGGCGATTTCCTGGAACTGCGCGTGGACCCGGCCCAGCCCGAGCGCCAGCCGCTGCCGCGCCCCGACCTGCGCCTGCGCCATATCCCGCTGGGCCCCGTCGCGGTCTTCGGCGCCAGCAACTTCCCGCTGGCGTTCTCGGTCGCGGGCGGCGATACCGCATCCGCACTGGCCGCCGGCTGCCCCGTCATCGTCAAGGCGCATCCGGCGCACCCCGGCACGTCCGAGCTGGTCGGCCGTGCCATCCAGCAGGCCGCGGCGGAGCTGGACCTGCCCGAGGGCACCTTCTCGCTGCTGTTCGACACCGGGCTGGAAATCGGCCAGGGACTGGTGGCGGACCGGCGCATCAAGGCAGTCGGCTTCACCGGCTCGCGCGCCGGCGGCCAGGCGCTGATGGCGATCGCCGCGGCACGTCCGGAGCCGATTCCCGTGTTTGCGGAGATGAGCAGCATCAATCCCGTGCTGCTGTTCCCGCATGCGCTGGCCAACCGTGCGCAAGCCATCGGCGCGGCCTTTGCCAGTTCGCTGACATTGGGCGCCGGACAGTTCTGCACCAATCCCGGACTGGTTCTGGCAATAGAAAGCGCAGGCCTGGACCAGTTCCTGGAAGCCGCGGCCGCAAGCCTGGCGGACATCGGCGCGCAGAGCATGCTGAGCGCCGGCATCCTGCGCGCCTACTGCAACGGCGTCGGCACGCTCGCGCAGCATGCGCAGGTACAGCTGGTGGCGCGCGGCCAGGCAGGCAGCACGTTGCAAGGGCAGGCGGCGCTGTTCAGCACCAGCGCCGAGGCCTTCCTGGCCGACCAGACGCTGCGCCACGAAGTCTTTGGTGCGTCGTCGCTGGTGGTGCGCTGCCGCGATGTGGCGGAAATGCGGCGCGTGGTCGAATCGCTGGAGGGCCAGCTTACCGCCGCGCTGCATATCGACCCCGCCGACCATGACACCGCGCGCACGCTGCTGCCCGCGCTGGAGCGCCTGGCGGGCCGCATTCTGGTCAATGGCTTCGGCACCGGCGTGGAAGTCGGACACGCCATGGTCCACGGCGGCCCCTGGCCCGCCACGTCCGATGGCCGCTCGACCTCGGTCGGCAGCCTCGCGATCGCGCGCTTCGTGCGGCCAGTCAGCTACCAGGACATGCCGGCGGACCTGCTGCCCGCCTCGCTGCGCCCCGACAGCGAGCAGCGCCACGCCTGGCGCCTCGACGGCAAGCTGCAGCGCTAGCGCGACAGCGCCAGCAGCATATCGATCAGCAGGCTCATCGATGCGGTCGGCGGGCGCCCGCGCCGCGTGACGATGCCGTATGGCCCCAGCTTGCGCGGCAGCGGCAACGGCAGCACCGCCAGCGCGCCGAGGCGGCCGTAGTACGCCGCCACCGACTCCGGCAGCACCGCGATCAGCTCGCTGTCGGCGAGCAGCGACGTGGTCATCAGCACCGCGGCGGTCTCGATGGTCGACGGCGGGGCCGGCACGCCCGCATCCTCGAACGAGCGGTCGATCAGCGCGCGCATCGGACTGGGCCGTGGCTGCATGATCCACGGGTAGCGGGTCAGCTCCGCGAACGTCAGCTTGCGCCGCCGCGCCAGCGGGTGCTGCGGCCCAACCACGATCGCCAGGCCCTCGTCGCCAAGCTGCTCGAACTCGAGGCTGCTACTGTCCCAGCCATCGGGCACGCGGCCCAGCACGATATCGAGCTGGTCGCGCTCCAGCAGCGGCACCAGCAGGTCGCTGGTCTCCACCTGCACCGCCACCTCCAGCCGCGGATGGTCGCGGTTCAGCCGCCGGATCACCTCGGCCAGCAGGCCAGGCGTCGGCGCCATCACCGCGCCGACGCGCACGCGCCCGATCTTGCCCGACTCGAGCGCCACCAGCTCGTCGCGCAAGCCGTCCATGTCGGCAAACACCAGCCTGGCATAGCGCGTGGCCGCCATTCCGAAGCGCGTCGCACGCAGCCCGCGCGCATGGCGCTCGAACAGCGGCACGCCCAGCAGGTCTTCCATGTCCTGCAACATCTTGCTGACGGCGGGCTGCGTCAACGTCAGCGCCTCGGCCGCCTGCCGCAGCGAGCCGCGCTCCTCCACCGCCAGCAGCAGGCGCAGGTGCTGCATCTTGAGGCGGCCGTGGAGGGTGCTGACGGGTGGAATCATGGGGTGGGACGACGGGCAGAAAAGCATGAAGGCAGGCTTTCGCCTGCGATCGCAAATTCTTATCGCTTCGCCCCGGATGGTCAAGCCGGAGATATCGCTGCAGCGCCCACGCCCGACCTTCGACTACGACTTCCCGGGCGAATCCAGCGAGACTTTCGACGGGGTGATGTCCCCGACATCCGCCCACGACTTGGTGTCGAAACGGAACCTGGCGACGGCACAGGTCGGCATGTCGGTGATCTCGCCCGACAGGCGCTGTGCGAAGTCAGTGAATTCGGGGTTGTGGCCGAACAACATCACGCTGCCAAGCTTCTTGTCGAGCGCACGAACAACAGCCAGCAGCTCATCCGCACTGCTGGCGTACAGGCGGTCATCGATCGCGATATCCTTGCGCGCATAGCCGAGTTCGTCGGCGATCAGGTGCGCCGTGGCCAGCGCGCGCACGGCCGGACTCGACACGAGCAGATCCGGCTTTACCTTGCGCTCGGCCAGGCGCTTGCCCATTTCCGGGGCATCGCGCTGCCCGCGATCGTCCAGCGGCCGCTCGCGGTCTGGCAAGGACGGGTCATCGCGGCTTGACTTGGCGTGGCGGACGAGAAACAGGGTCTTCATGGCCTCTCCTGATGCATCGGGACGTTGGTCGATCGCGGTCGATCGCTGGTGGATTGCTTGACGATTCCGCGCGTCAGCGGACCAGCAGGGGCGGCTGGCCTCCCCGCTACGCTCGCCCTATAGTGGACTGCGATGGGGCCGATTGCAACGCAGGCAGCGTCGAAGCGCCATCTTCCGGAGGGCGGCCATGCGCAGCAGCAGTGCAGATGCCATCGACGTTGTGATCCCCGCGGGTGGCGTGGCGTTGCAAGGCATGCTGGCCTTGCCGCCAGGCGCAGGCGCCCTGGTACTGTTCGCACACGGCACCGGCAGTTCCCGGCATAGCCCGCGCAATCGGTATGTGGCCGCCGAGCTCAACCGCTGCGGCATGGGAACGCTGTTGATGGACCTGCTCATGCCGGACGAGGACCAGGTGCAGGCGATCCGCTTCGACGTCGGGCTGCTGGCATCGCGCCTGGCGCAGGCGACCGACTGGCTGGTGCGGCAGCAAGGCGTGCCAACGAAGCTGGGCTACTTCGGCGCCAGCATCGGTGCCGCCGCGTCGATCCGTGCCGCCAGCCAGTCGCCGATCCCGATACACGCGATCGTTTCACGCGGCGGCAGGGTCGACCTGGCGGGCGCCGATGCGCTGGCGAATCTGCTTGCGCCCACCATGCTGATCATCGGCGGGCTGGATGTGAGCGTCATTGAACGCAATGAGTTCGCCTTCGCCCAGCTCAAGTGCCAGAAGAAGCTGGTGATCGTTCCCGGCGCCTCCCATTTGTTCGAGGAACCCGGAGCACTGGAATCCGTCGCCCGCCTGGCGTCGCAGTGGTTCGAGCGTTATCTGGGCAAAGCCTTGCCCTGAGTAGCGCCCGCGGATCCAGGACCTGCCCGTTGCGCCAAAGGTACAATGCCCGGGCCGGCCTGCGGCCAGGCGGGCCATGCCATTCCGCAAACCTCTCAGGGAACAGGACACCACCCATGCGCGAACCCAGCCGGGCGTTCCTCCTCGGTCCGCTGCTCAAAGGCGTCTCGCGTTCGTTCTACCTCACGCTGCGCGTGCTGCCCGCGCGGATGCGCGATCCGGTCGGGCTGGCCTACCTGCTGGCGCGTGCCGCCGACACGATCGCTGATACGGCGCTGGTTGCGCCGGAATGCCGGCTGGCGTTGCTGCTGTCGTTGCGTGACCAGGTCAACGGCAACACGGATGGCGCGGCGTCGGCGCTCCGCATCGCGACGGAGATGGCTCACCACCAGGAGCACCCGGATGAGCGGATCCTGCTCGAGTCGCTCGATCCCGCGCTGGCGGTGCTCACGCAGCTGGAACCGGCTGACCGGCAAGCGGTAAGGCAGATCGTCTCCACCCTCAGCGAAGGCATGGAATTCGACCTGCGCACGTTCCCCGACGAGCGCGCCGGCCGCATCGTGGCACTGCCCGACCTGGCGGCGCTGGACCACTACACCTACATGGTCGCCGGATGCGTCGGCGAATTCTGGACCCACATGACCGCGGCGCACGTGCCGGGTGCGATCAATGGAGACCTCGGCGCCATGCTGCGCAGCGGGATCCGCTTCGGCAAGGCGTTGCAGATGACCAATGTGCTGCGCGACTGCGGCAAGGACCTGCGCATCGGCCGCTGCTACCTGCCGGCGTCGCTGCTGGTTCAGCACGGGCTGGGTCCGCAGGACTTGCTGCTGCCGGACGCCTCGGTGCGCGCGCATGCCCTGATGCGGTCGCTTTCCGGCATGACGCTGGCGCATTTCCATGAAGCCATGGCCTATACGCTGGCCATCCCGCGGCGTTTCGTCCGGCTGCGGCTGGCGTGCCTGTGGCCGATCCTGATCGGCATGGAAACCTTGCTGCTGCTGGTGCGCAACGAACACTGGCTGGACCCGGCCAGGGCCTCGAAGATGCCGCGCCGCGAGGTCTACCGCATGGTTGCGTCTTCACTGCCGATGGTCTGGTCGAACGGCTTGCTGCGCAGCTGGTTTGCGCGGCAGGTGCGCAGCATCGAAGCCGTCATCGGCTGACCTGGTCCCTGGCCTGTTCCCTGCCCCGGCGCCAGCCCGTTCAATGGCTGGTGAATACCGTCAGCACACCGGTATAGCCATAGAGGTGATCCCGGGCGATCTCGCCGCCTGCAAAGAAGCCTGCCAGCGGAAGGTCACCCAGTGCGCCGCGCACGGTTTGCAACTCCGCATGCGGCGCGCCGAAATGCGGCCCGCCCCGGCCTGAGCAGCTGATGTAGAGCGCGCCTCGCGCGTGGCCGCCGCCTTGCTCGATGTCCGTGCGGATTTCCGTGGCGATGCGTTCCAGGTCCGCGCGAGCCGCGGCGGCGTTGCGCATGCAGAACGCCAGCCGCATGCCCGGCGCGACCTGGTCGGCCAGCGCGAGCACGCGATGCTGCACATCCAGGCCGATCAGGTGGCGCACCAGCGTATCCGAGCCGAACCTGCCCGGCTGCACCGGCGCATCGTCGGTGGCGGCGTTCAATCCCGCAAGCGTTCCCGACAACGCTTCGGCCATCGCTTCCACGGGTGCGTCGCGCTCGACGCCCAGGTCTTGCAGCACGCAATCCAGCGCGGGCTTGCCGTCTAGTGCGAAGAGCAGGTTGTGTTCGCTGCGCGTCACCGCGCGTGCCGGCCCGATCGGCTGGCAGCCCTGCGTGACGCGGGAGACGAGTTCGACTTCCGGACCAAACAGCACGCCGGACAGTCCGCCGGAATACACACCGTCTGCAATATGCAGGGTACGGTTGCGTGCCGAGCTCAGTCCGCCGAACAGGTAGCCGGTGGCGGTGCGCGCGCTCAGTTCGTGCAGCAGCTCCTGCACGTCCGGTGTGCTGCACTCGGCATGCACCAGCGCGGTATGCGGGACGAAGTCCGAAGACGCGGCCGGCAAGGGCTGGCGCCCCGAGAACAGCTGGAAGCTGCCGCGCGGGAACGGCGCCGCCAGCAGCGCCATGGCCGGCTGGTCGAAGTATTCCACGCCGCTCGCCGACACGCCGAGGCCAACCGTGCCGACCCACGACACCCCGGGCCAGTTCTGCTGCAACGCGGCGAGGATCGCCTCCGCGGCCAGCGCGTAGTAATCGCTGAGGTAGCACCAGCCGAGCGTCAGCGGCGGCGCATGGTCCAGCCGCGCCTGGCGCAGCAGGTCCTGCGTGTCCAGTTGGCGCTGGCAGTCGGCCAGCGCAACCTGCCACTCGGTATGCGCGGCGTCAGCGTGAACAAAGGTCAGGTCATGCATGGCTTGCCTCCGGGTCCAGGCTGGCGTCATACCATTGGACTCCCGCAGGCAGCAGGTGTTCAGGGCCCGCGTGATGCGGATGGCGCTCGCTTATTCCGCCTTCGCGCCCGAATCGCGCGCGACCCTGACCCACTTGTCGGTCTCGGCGCGGATAAACGCCGCGAGCTGCGGCGGCGTCATGTCGCCGGCGGTCACGCCCTGCTCTTCGAAGCGCTTCTGCACGTCCGGCGCCCGCAGCAGCTTGCCGAGTTCCGCCGACACACGCTGCCCGATCGCCGCCGGCGTGCCACGCGGCGCCATCAGCGCGAACCACGTGGTGACTTCGTAGCCCTTCACGCCGCTCTCGGCCAGGGTCGGCACGCCCGGATAGGCGCCGGAGCGCTTCGCGGTGGTGACGGCCAGCGCCTTGACCTTGCCGCTGCGCACGTGCTGCGAGGCCGACGGGCTGGTCTCGATCGCCATCTGGATCTGGCCGGCGATCAGGTCGGTCATCATCGGCGCGCCGCCCTTGTACGGCACGTGCGCGATATCGGTCCCGGTGAGCGAGCGGAACAGCTCGCCGGACATGTGCTCGGTGCTGCCGATGCCGGCCGAGCCGTAGTTGACCTTGCCGGGGTGCGCCTTGATATAGGCGATCAGCTCCGGCACCGACCGCGCCGGGATCGCGGGATTGACCACCAGCACATTGGGCGTCAGCGCCACCAGCCCCACGGGATCGAGGTCGCGCGTGAACTCGTACGGCAGGCTCTTGTAGATGGCCGGCGCCATGGTGTGCGCCACGGTGGCGAGCAGGAAGGTATAGCCGTCAGGCTGCGCGCGTGCGACGTTGGCCGCGCCGATGGTGCCGCCGGCGCCCGGACGATTGTCGATCACCACGGGCTGCTGCAGCGCCTCGCCCAGCTTCAGGCCGACGGTGCGCGCGAGGATGTCGGTGGTGCCGCCGCTGGCAAAGGGCACCACCAGCGTGATCGGCTTGGCCGGCCAGCTGTCGGCGGCGAATGTCGTGCTGATGGCGGCGGGATTGGCCAGCACGGCGCCGGCGGCCAGCGCCGCCAGCACGCCGCGGCGGATGCGCGAAACGGAAGGCATGCAGTCTCCTTTGCGGGAAGTCATGTTGTTATGGGACGGCGGGCAGGCGCCCGCTTCGGGTGGGGCGACTCTACGCAGCCGCCGCGGCGCGCGCCATCGGGCGGGCGTTAAGGGGTCTTCAGGATTCGTGAACCGTGGCGGGTTTTCCGTTACCATGCCGCCAATTTGCGGCAGCGGGGACGCGACATGGAACTGAGGCAACTGCGCTATTTCGTCAGCGTGATCGAGCATGGCAGCATGGGCAAGGCGGCGCTGGAGCTGGGCGTGGTCACCTCCGCGCTGAGCCAGCAGATCAGCCGGCTGGAAGGCGAACTGTCGACGCGGCTGCTGCAGCGCACCTCGACCGGCGTGGTCGCCACCGATGCCGGCCTTGCCTTCTGGCGCCAGGCCCAGCTGGCGCTGCGCCACATCGACGACGCCGCGCTCGCGGCGCGCCAGGCGCGATTGTCTGGCCACGTCAGCGTGGGGCTGCCGCCCAGCACCGCAGGCGTGCTGGCGCTGCCATTCATGCAGGCCATGCGCGAGCGCTACCCAGACGTGCGGCTGCGCATGGTGGAGAGCCTGTCCGGCTATCTCGGCGCCATGCTGAGCGCGCGCCAGATCGACCTGGCGGTGCTGTTCAGCGAGGAGCCGGCGCAGCGCTGGAGCGTGCTGCCGCTGCTCGACGAACGCCTGTTCGTGATCGGCGCCGAGGGGCTGGCCGGCATGCCGCGCGGCGAACGCACCTCGGTGGCGGCGCTGGGCAAGCTGCCGCTGATCCTGCCGAGCGGCTCGCACGGATTGCGCGCGCTGGTCGCCGCCTGCTTCCGGCAGGCAAAGCGCGAGCCGCAGGTGGCGGCCGAGATCGACGGCCTGGCGATCCTGATGGATGCCGTGCAGGGTGGCCTGGGCGCCACCATCCAGCCCGGCGCGGCACTGGCGCGCAGCCAGGGCACGCCCTACCGCAGCGTGCTGCTCACCGACGCCGGCGCGACCCGCCCCAACCTGCTGGTGAGCCTGTCCGACGATGAGCTGTCCCCGGCGGGGCTGGCCGCGCGCGTGGTGCTGGCCGACGTGGCCGCCACGCTGGTGCGCGAAGGGCGCTGGCCGGGCGCTACGCTGCGGCCGCGCTGATCGCTTCGACGCCGGGCGAGATCGAGCCGCCAGGGCTTCACGAAAGCTGAAGCCCCCTTGCCGCGTCCCTGCTGGCGGCTTCGCGCCTTGCCGGCCAAGATGGCGCCAGCAAGGAGACAATGCCGATGGTCGACGTATTGGTGGATGTATTGATAATTGGCGGCGGCAACGCGGCCCTGTGCGCGGCGCTGATGGCGCGCGAAGCCGGGGCCTCGGTGCTGATGCTCGAATCTGCGCCGCGCGCCTGGCGTGGCGGCAATTCCCAGCACACCCGCAACCTGCGCTGCATGCACGACGCGCCGCAGGACGTGCTGGTCGACGCCTATCCCGAAGAAGAGTACTGGCAGGACCTGCTCAAGGTCACCGGCGGCATCACCGACGAGCATCTGGCGCGGCTGGTGATCCGCGCCTCGTCCACCTGCCGGCCGTGGATGCGCAAGCATGGCGTGCGCTTCCAGCCGCCGCTGTCGGGCGCGCTGCACGTGGCGCGTACCAACGCCTTCTTCATGGGCGGCGGCAAGGCGCTGGTCAACGCGTATTACCGCAGCGCCGAAGCGATGGGGGTGCAGGTCCGCTATGAAACCCCGGTCGACGCGATCGAGATGGATGGCGACCGCTTCGTCGCCGCGCGCAGCGGCGATCAACGCTTTGCCGCGCGGTCCTGCGTGCTGGCAGCGGGCGGCTTCGAGTCCAACCGCGAATGGCTGCGCGAGGCCTGGGGCCAGAACGAACGCGGCGAATGGCCCGCCGACAACTTCCTGATCCGCGGCACGCGCTTCAACCAGGGCGTGCTGCTGCGGCACATGATCGAATCCGGCGCCGATGCCATCGGCGACCCTTCGCAATCGCACTGCGTCGCCATCGACGCGCGCGCGCCCTTGTATGACGGCGGCATCTGCACGCGCATCGACTGCGTTTCGCTGGGCATCGTCGTCAACCGCGACGCCGGGCGCTTCTATGACGAGGGCGAGGACTTCTGGCCCAAGCGCTATGCAATCTGGGGCCGGCTGGTGGCGCAGCAGCCCGGGCAGATCGGCTATTCGATCATCGACAGCAAGGCCATCGGCCGCTTCATGCCGCCGGTGTTCCCCGGCGAGAAGGCCGGCACGCTGCCCGAACTCGCGTGCAAGCTCGGGCTGCCGGAGGCGCAGTTCGTGCGCACCGTGCAGGACTACAACGCGGCGTGCCGCGTCGGCACGTTCGACCATACCGCGCTGGACGATTGCCATACCGAAGGCCTGGCGCCGGCCAAGACACACTGGGCACGCCCGCTGGACCAGGCGCCGTTCTACGGCTATGCGCTGCGGCCGGGCATCACCTTTACTTACCTGGGGCTCAAGGTCAACGAGCGCGCCCAGGTACATTTCGGCGGCAAGCCGAGCGGGAATCTGTTCGTGGCAGGGGAAATGATGGCGGGCAACGTGCTGGGCAAGGGATATACGGCCGGGGTCGGCATGTCGATCGGCACCGCTTTCGGGCGCATTGCCGGCACGCAAGCCGCGCAGGCGGCTGGCATCAAGTCGGGAGTGATCCATGCAGAAGCTTGAAGCCCTGGCACGCGAGGCCGCGGAACTGGCAGGCAAGGACGCTGTCGCCAGGCACGGCAACGCACGCGTGATTCGCGTGCTGCCACTGACCGACAACGAAGCCGAAGTCGCGCGGCAGATGCAGATCTGCAATGCCTGCCGCTATTGCGAAGGCTTCTGCGCGGTATTCCCGGCGATGACGCGGCGGCTTGAGTTCGGCAAGGCCGATGTCAACTACCTGGCGAACCTGTGCCACAACTGCGGGGCGTGCTACCACGCTTGCCAGTATGCGCCGCCGCATGGCTTCGGCGTCAATGTGCCGCAGGCCATGGCCAAGGTGCGGCTGGAGACGTACAGCGAATACGCGTGGCCCGCGCCGCTGGGCAAGCTGTACCAGCGCAACGGCCTGACGGTGTCGGTCGCGCTGGCGCTCGGGCTGGCGTTGTTCCTGGTGCTGGCGGTGGCGACGGGTGGTGCCCTGTGGCAGCGGCATGCCGGCGGCAACTTCTACGCGGTCTTTCCGCACAACACGCTGGCGGCGATGTTTGGGGCGGTGTTCGGGTTCTCGGTGCTTGCGCTCGGGGTTGGCGTGCGGCGGTTCTGGCGCGATGTCTCGGCCGGTGCGGCGTCAGCGCCTGCGGTGGCCGAGGCGGCGAAGCATGTGCTGGCGCTGACCTACCTGGACGGTGGGCATGGCGATGGCTGCAATGAGGCGAGTGATCGCTTCACGCTGGCACGGCGGCGCTTCCACCATTTCACGTTCTACGGCTTCATGCTGTGCTTTGCCTCGACGGCGGTCGCTACCGGGTATCACTACCTGCTGGGCTGGCACGCGCCATATCCGGTTGCCAGCCTGCCGGTACTGCTGGGCATCGCTGGCGGGCTGGGACTGCTGATCGGGCCGGCTGGCTTGCTGTGGCTGAATCTGCGGCGGCATCCGATGCAGGGCGACAGGCGGCAGCGCCCGATGGATCGGGGATTCATCGCGCTGCTGTTGTTGACCAGTGCCACCGGGCTCGGGTTGCTGGCGTTGCGTGAGACGTTGGCGATGCCGTTGCTGCTGGCGGTGCACCTTGGCGTGGTGATGGCGTTGTTTGCGACGCTGCCTTACGGCAAGTTTGCGCACGGTATCTATCGCAGCGCGGCGCTGCTCAAGTCTGCGATCGAGAAGCGGCAAGGGGGCGGGCCGCAGCTGGGAAGCGACTGAGGCTTGCGAGCGAGCCTGTGCTCCACTACGCATCGGCATGGCAAGCCAGCGCGGCGATGGCCACCAAAAAGCAAAACCCCACATTCCGAAGAATGTGGGTTTTCAGCCAATCGGCCCGACGGGACCGGCGATTTTCAGGCTAGGGCAGCATCGGTCTCAGTCCACCGTAGCGCCCGAGGCCTTCACAACCTTGGCCCACTTGGCGGTTTCCGCCTTCATGAACGCCGCCAGCTGCGCCGGCTTTTCCGGGTTGGGCTCGGCACCCTGATCGGCCATCTGCTTCTTCACTTCCGGCATGGCCAGGATCTTGACCAGTTCCGCGTTCAGGCGATCGACGATGGGTTGCGGCGTGCCGCCCGTCGCGTAGAGCGCGAACCACGAAGTCGCCTCATAGCCCGGCACGCCCGATTCGGCCACGGTCGGCACGTTCGGCAGTGCCGGCGAGCGCTTGGCCGAAGTCACGGCGATCGCGCGCAGCTTGCCCGCCTTCACGTGTGGATACGACGACGGCATGTTGTCGAACATCAGGCCGATCTGGTTGCCCAGCAGGTCGTTCACCGCCGGGGCGCTGCCCTTGTACGGGATGTGCTGGATATGCAGGCCGGTCATCGAGTTGAACAGCTCGCCCGACAGGTGCATCGACGAACCGCTGCCCGACGAGCCGTACGACAGCTTGTCCGGATTGGCCTTGACGTAGGCGATCAGTTCCTTGACGTTGTTGACCGGCACCTTGGGGTTCACCACCACCAGGTTCGGCACCATCGCCACGCGGCTGATCGGCGCGAAATCCTTGACGGGATCATACGGCAGCTTGGAGTACAGCGACTGGTTGATCGCGTGCGTGCCGATGGTGCCCATGAACAGCGTGTAGCCGTCGCCCGGCGCCTTGGCCGCCAGTGAAGCGCCGATGTTGCCGCCCGCGCCCGGACGGTTGTCGATCACCACCGGCTGGCCGAGCGCCTTGCCCAGCTGCAGGCCGACGATGCGGGCCAGGATGTCGGTGGTGCCGCCGGCCGAGAACGGCACGATCAGCGTGATCGGCTTGGTCGGGTAGCCGCCCTGTGCGTGCGCGGCACCGGCGAAGCCGGCAATGGTGGTGGCCAGCGCCACGCCGGCGGCGAGCAGGCGGCGGCGCGTGGTCGAGGTCTGGGAATCATGTCTCATCGGTATTACTCCGGTAAAGCTGTCCCGACGGAGATTGGGGCCCGTGCAGGACGTTGTGCTGAAATGGCGTGATTGCCGTTCCCGAACGGATGCCGCGCAAAGGCAGGCATTCCGGTTGACGGCCTGGCTCTGGGCCGACATGCGTGACGTTTGGTTAACGTCTCTTCTTGTTGAATCCTTGAGTGACGGCGCGCGCTTATACCGGCGCAACCCCCAGCGTAGTGCCGCCGCACACGTACATCACCTGGCCAGTGACAAAGCCGTTGTCAGGCGACAGGAAGAACAGCGCGGCACGCGCGACATCTTCCGGCGTGCCCATGCGCTTGACCGTGATGCTGGCGAGGATGCGCCTGGTCTGCTCCGCGCCTTCCGGATTGCTCTTGCGGAACAGCTCGGTGGCGATCGGGCCCGGGGCCACGGCGTTGACGGTGATGCCGTCGCCGCCCAGTTCCATCGCCAGCGTGCGGGTCATGCCGATCAGGCCGGCCTTGGTGGCCGAGTACACCACGCGCTCGGGCTTGCCCAGCGCGGCGCGCGAGGCCATGTTGACGATGCGGCCGAAGCCTGCGGCGCGCATGGCGGGCAGGCAGGCTTGCAGCAGCAGCAGCGGCGCTTGCAGGTGCAGGCCGGTTACGTAGTCCAGGTCGGCAACGGTGGCGCTGTCGGCGGTGCCGGGGCGGGTGGCGCCGGCATTGTGCACCAGGCGCGTGATGGCAAAGCGCGACGTGACCTGCTCCGCCGCGGCGCGGGTCGCCTCGGCATCGGTCAGGTCGGCCTGGAAGAAGGTCATGTTGGGATGCGACCAGGCCGGCGCGGCGTAGTCGACATTGACCACCTGGGTCACGCCATCGGCCAGCAGCATTTCACAGATGGCGCGGCCGATGCCGGAACTGCCGCCGGTGACGAGGGTGGCTACGGGGAGGGACATCTTTGACTCACTTTCAAAACTACTGCGGTCTTGCGCCCTCTCCCGCTTGCGGGAGAGGGTTGGAGTGAGGGCAGGCGTTTGCAGAAACGACCTGCACGGCAATCCGTGCTGACGTGCGTCGCGATTGCATGCGCCGGCCCTCACCCCCGGCCCCTCTCCCGCAAGCGGGAGAGAGGAGCAAACAAGCGGAAGAGCCTGCGCTTAAACGCGCTCGATCACCATCGCGATACCCTGGCCCACGCCGATGCACATCGTGCACAGCGCGAAGCGGCCGCCGGTGCGGTGCAGCTGGTACATCGCGGTGGTGACCAGGCGGGCGCCGCTCATGCCGAGCGGGTGGCCCAGCGCGATCGCGCCGCCGTTGGGGTTGACGCGCTTGTCGTCGTCGGCCACGCCCAGCTCGCGCAGCACGGCCAGGCCTTGCGCGGCAAACGCTTCGTTCAGCTCGATCACGTCGATCTGGTCCAGCGTCATGCCCAGCTGCTTGAGCAGCTTCTGCGAGGCGGGTGCCGGGCCGATGCCCATCACGCGCGGCGCCACGCCGGCGGTGGCCATGCCGACGATGCGCGCACGCGGGGTCAGGCCGTGTTGCTTGATGCCGGCTTCGCTCGCCAGCAGCAGCGCGCAGGCGCCGTCGTTCACGCCCGAGGCGTTGCCGGCGGTGACGGTGCCGTCAGGACGGACCACGCCGCGCAGCTTGGCCAGCGCTTCCATGCTGGTGGCGCGCGGGTGCTCGTCGCGCTCGACCACGATCGGGTCGCCCTTCTTCTGAGCGATGGTGACCGCGGTGATTTCTTGCGCCAGCGTGCCGTCGGCCTGCGCGCGCGAGGCCTTTTCCTGGCTGCGCAGCGCCATCAGGTCCTGGTCTTCGCGGCTGATCTTGTAGTCGGTGGCGACGTTCTCGGCGGTTTCGGGCATCGAGTCCACGCCGTAGGCCGCGCGCATGGCCGGGTTGATGAAGCGCCAGCCGATGGTAGTGTCGAAGATCTGCGCATCGCGCGAGAAAGCGCTGGTGGCCTTGCCCATCACGAACGGGGCGCGGCTCATGCTTTCCACGCCGCCGGCGATCATCAGTTGCGCTTCGCCCGCCTTGATGGCGCGCGCGGCGGTGCCGGTGGCATCCATGCCGGAGCCGCACAGGCGGTTGATGGTGGCGCCCGGCACGTCTTGCGGCAGGCCCGCGAGCAGCGACGACATGCGCGCCACATTGCGGTTGTCTTCGCCGGCCTGGTTGGCGTTGCCGTAGATCACGTCGTCGATGACCTTCCAGTCAACGTTGGGATTGCGGGCCATCAGCGCCTTCAGCGGCACCGCGCCAAGGTCGTCCGGGCGCACCGCGGACAGGCTGCCGCCGTAGCGGCCGATGGGCGTGCGGATGGCGTCGCAGATAAAGGCTTCGGTCATGGTGTGTCTCTCTCTTTGTGATGGATATCGATGCCGGCGCTCAGGCCTGCTTCAGGGGCACGCCGGTCAGGCGCTGCAGTTCTTCAAAGCTCAGGCCCTCCACCAGGTCGCGCGCGACCAGTCCGTCGGCGGTCACGTCGAGCGTGGCAAGGTCAGTGTAGATGCGCGTCACGCAACCGATGCCGGTCAGCGGATACGTGCACTGCGGCACGATCTTGCTCTCGCCCTGCTTGGTCTGGTGTTCCATCATCACGAACACCTGCTTGGCCCCGATCGCCAGGTCCATCGCACCGCCCACGGCGGGGATGGCGCCGGGAGCGCCGGTGTGCCAGTTGGCCAGGTCGCCCTTTTCCGACACCTGGAACGCGCCCAGCACGCAGAAGTCGAGGTGGCCGCCGCGCATCATGGCGAACGAATCGGCGTGGTGGAAGTAGGAGCCGCCCGGCTTGATCGTCACCGGCTGCTTGCCGGCATTGATCAGGTCGCCGTCTTCCTCACCGGCCGCGGGCGCGGGGCCCATGCCGAGCAGGCCGTTCTCGCTGTGCAGCAGGATTTCCTTGTCTGCGGGCAGGTGGTTGCCGACGAGCGTCGGCAGGCCGATGCCGAGGTTGACCACGGCACCTTCGGGAATGTCTTTGGCCACGCGGGCGGCCATCTGGTCGCGGGTCAGGCGTTGCATGCTGTTTCTCCTGTTGCCGCGCTCAGGCGACCTTGACGACGCGCTTGACGAAGAGGCCCGGCGTCACGATGTGTTCGGGGTTCATCTCGCCCAGCTCCACCACCTTGTTGACCTGCACGATGGCGCACTTGGCGGCCATGGCCATGATCGGCCCGAAATTGCGCGCGGTCTTGCGGTAGGTGAGGTTGCCCCAGCGGTCGGCGGTGTCGGCCTTGATCAGCGCGAAGTCGGCGTGGATCGGCGCTTCGAACACATAGCCCTGGCCATCGATGATGCGGGTTTCCTTGCCCTCGGCCAGCGGCGTGCCGTAGGCGGTGCGGGTGAAGAAGCCGCCGATGCCGGCGCCGGCGGCGCGGATGCGCTCGGCCAGGTTGCCCTGCGGCACCAGTTCGAGCTCGATCTCGCCGGCGTGGTACAGCGAATCGAACACGTACGAATCGGTCTGGCGCGGGAACGAGCAGATGATCTTGCGCACGCGCCTGGCCTTCAGCAGCGCGGCCAGGCCGGTGTCGCCGTTGCCGGCGTTGTTGTTGACGATGGTCAGGTCGCGCGCGCCTTGCTCGATCAGCGCGTCGATCAGTTCCGCGGGCATGCCTGCGAGGCCAAAGCCACCAATGAGGATGGTGGCGCCGTCGTGGATGCCGGCCACCGCCGCTTCCACCGTGTCGTATAGCTTGTTGATCACTTGCGTTCCAGGTCGGAAGATCCGCAGGCTACCGGAGCGGGCCGCAAGGCGCGGCGCATGAAAGACTGTCTCCGATAGTCCTGCCGGAAGGATGTTCGTTCGCGGCCGGCGGCATTGGCGCCGCCGGTACCGCCCGTTGAACGGTCCAGCAGTCTGCGTGGTGTTGTTTGGGGCCGCGCGGTCGGCACAGCCGCGATCCGAAAGCTGCCAGCGGTGACCGGCTATTGTTCGCTGTTCGAACTTGAATTCGCAGAATGAACAGATTACACCTGCGCGCGGGCGACGGTCAACCCGCCGGCCGGCCTGGCGCATATACGTTGGGCGATCACCGCGCGGGGTGACGGCGGCGTCCCGTGTAGGACAGAACCGACAGGGGAATCGGTTCGCTGTCGATGTTGCGCCGGGGCCGCGGCGGCTATTGTGGAATCAGAAGAGGCAGCGCCCCGACAGCATCCCCCGGACCACCCGGCTCAGGCGCGCCGCCCGGCAACAGACAAGAAAGAGGAGTCCGACCATGGGCACCGCCACCGTCCCGAATGCCTCCACACAACATGCCGCAGCCCTTGCGCGCATCCTGCAGGTCACGCAGCGGGCGTGGGGATTGGGCCACGCAAGCGACGAAACCTTCGCGGCCGCGACAGGCCGCGGCGCTTGCGCGCAGCGCGCGCCCAGGCTGTCGCGACGCGCGCGGCTGGCGCAGGCCGCCGCACGCGCGTTCGAGGCGCAGGTCATGGCGATCCGCTGCCGCCAGGTGTTCGTCGGCTGACCGGCATGCCGGCCGGTCCCGGCCGGCAAATACTCTCAGGCCGCGGCCGCCACGCCGCTCAGCGTGGCGCGGCTGCCGCCAACCCCCGGCCGCACTTCCAGCCGCACGTCGATGCGCTCGCGCAGTTCAGCCACGTGCGAGATGATCCCGACCAGCCGACCGGCTTGCTGCAAGTCCAGCAGCGTACGGATGGCAAAATCCAGGCTTTCCGGATCCAGCGTGCCGAACCCTTCGTCGACGAACAGCGTATCGAGCTGGATGCCGCCGGCGCGCGACTGCACCACGTCGGCCAGGCCAAGCGCCAGCGACAGCGACGCCAGGAAGCCTTCGCCGCCTGACAGCGTATTGGCAGGGCGCGGCGCCCCGGTGTCGTGGTCGAACACTTCGATATCCAGCCCGCCGGCACTGCGCTGGTCGGCCTGCTCGCGCACGCGCTGCAGCACATAGCGGCCCCGGCTCATCGCCAGCAGCCGCGCGGAGGCGGCTTCCAGTACCTCGTCGAGCAGCGTTGCCAGCACGAAGCGCTGGAAGGTCATGCGGCGCGGGTTGTTGCCGTTGGCGACCTCGGCGAGCCGGCCCAGCACCGCATAGCGGGCTTCGATATCGCGGCCTTGCGCGTCGAGTTGCTGCAGGCGCAGCTGGCATTGCTGCAGTGTGTCGCGCGCGCGGCCGCGATCCGCCTGTTGCCTGACCAGGGCTTCCACCGCATCGGCGGCGGCCTGCCCGGCGGCGCGCAATCCGTCCAGGTCCGGCACGGCGAGGCCCTGCGCGGCGGCTTCGGCGCGCTCGCGCAGCCGGGCGGCGGAGACCAGTTCCGTATCGAAAACACGCAACAACTGGTCGATACGCGCCATGTCGGCATCGGGCAGGCTGGCCGCGGCGTGCGCCTCTGCATCGGCAAGACCTTCACGCGCCAACGCTTGCGCCAGCGCGTCTTCGGACTCGGCGAGGCGTGCGGCGGCTTGCACCTGGGCCTGCCGGGCCGAGCCGAGCGCGGCATGCGCGGCGGCGGCGTCCGTGGCGGCCTGCCGTTCCGCCGCCTGCGCGGAGGCGAACGCGTGCTCCAGCGCGGCGGCATCGGCCTGCGCCTGGCGCAGGGCTTCGGCCAGCACCACCGGGTCGCGCGAGTCGTCCGGGACTTGCGCGCAGGCAACCTGCCATTCAACCTGGCACTGCGCCAGCGCCTGCGAAGCGGTTTCCGCAGCGGCGGCGGCTTCGCGGCCGGCGAGTTCCGCCGCCGCGCGCGCGCCACGGCTGGCGGCGATGGCGGCCTCGCACTGGCCGACGCCGGCCGCTGCCTGCTGCCCTGACGCCAGCGCGGCTTCCAGCGTTGCAATCTCTGTCTTCAGCTGGCGTGCGGCCTCGTTCGAGGCGTCGCCCAGCGCCTGCGCGAGTTCGTCGGCACGCTCGCGCGCCTGCGTGGCCGCGGCCTGCGCGGCCTGTACGTGGGCGGCGCAACGCACTGCCTGCGACTCGGCCTCGAGCATGGCGCCGCGCGCCTGCTCCAGCGCCTCGTCGGACAGCGGCGTGTCGACATGCTGCGCCGGAAGGGGATGCGAACTGCTGCCGCATACCGGACACGCCTCGCCGGTGGCAAGCGACGCCGCCAGCCGCGCCGCCTGGCCGGCGCGCCACGCGGCTTCGGCTTCGGCCAGCGCGGCACGGCGGCGTTCGCGCAGGCGCTCGGCCAGTTGCAGCGCCGCCTCCACGTCCGCCGCCTGCGCGACGGCGCTGGCATGCGCCTGCACCGCCTGCGCATGGCGGCTGAATTGCCGCGACTTCTCCTGCAGCGCGGCGAGCTGCAGCTGCGTACCTTGCAACTGCGCGGCAGCAAGCTGCGCCTGCGCGAGCGCGGCTTCCGCCGCGACGGCATCGGCCTGGCTCGTTGCCAGCCTGGCATTGGCACGCTCGCGCGCCGCGACGGCGGCGGCTTGCTTGCGCTGTGCCGCGTCCAGGGCCTCGCGCAGCGTGCCGAGCTGGCGCGCCCGCGGCAGCATGGCGTCCAGTTCCGTGCAGCGCCGCTGTGCGGCCGAGCGCAAACCGGCACGGCCGGTCTCGGCCTGCAATGCGGCGGCGGCCTGCGCGGCTTGCTGCGCGGCACGCGCAGCGCCCGCATCGGCCCGGTCCAGCGCGGTCCCGGCCGCCGCATGGTCGCGCTGCGCGAGCTGCCACCGCTGCAACGCCGGGTTGACGCGCGCCGCCCGCTGCGCCGCCTGCAGCCGCACACGTTCCGCCTCCATCGCGGGTTGCCGTGCCAGCAACGCAGCGTGCGCGGCTTCGGCCTGCTGGCGCTCCTGAAGCCGCGCCGCCACCTGTTCGCCCGCGCCCAGCGCCGCCTGTGCCGTGGCCAGCGCCTGGCGTGCGCCCTGCTCCTGCCCCTGCAGCGCATGCATTTCCGCCTGCAGCGCGGCGATGCCGTCGGCGAGCGCCTGCACGCTCTCCATGCCGGCCTGCCGCAGCGCTTCGTCGCGCTGGATGCCGATGCGCTCGGCATCGCGGCGGATGCCGGCTGCGTGGGTCTTCAGCAGTTCTTCCACGCGGCGATAGAGTTCGGTGTGGAACAGCCGCTCCAGGATCGCCTGCCGCGCCTGCGAACTGGCGGTCAGCAGTTCACGGAAGCGCCCTTGCGGCAGCACGATGACCTGCCGGAACTGCGCGCTGTCGAAGCCGAGCAGCTCGCGGATGGCATCGCTGACCTTGCCTGGCTGGCCAGCCTTGCTGACCCAGCCGTTGCCGTCGTGCTGGTCGAGTTGCGCCTTGGCGGGTTCCGTCAGCCAGCCCTCGCCGCGTTGCTTCGGCCGCTCCTGCGCGGGCGAGCGCACCACGCGCCAGCGCTGCGCGCCCAGGCTGAATTCCAGCGTGACTTCGGTGCGCAGCCCCGGCGCGGCATTGGCGCTGCGCATGGCCTGCGCGCTGCGCTCGCCGCCGGAGGTATCGCCATACAGGGCAAAGCAGATCGCGTCGAGCAGCGTGGTCTTGCCGGCGCCGGTGGGGCCGTGGATCAGGAAGAAGGCCTGGTCGCCAAGCCGCGTGAAATCGACCAGCTCGGTCGCGGCAAACGGCCCGAAGGCCTGCAGGGTCAAATGCAGCGGTCTCATGCCGACTCCCGCTCCGCCGCCGCCATGCCGGCCAGCAGCTGGTCCAGCACTTCGCGGTGGCCCGGCTCCAGCTCGGCATCGGCCACCTCGCGGAAAAAGCTGGCAAACAGCTCGCCGGTGCCAAGCTGGCGCAGCTGGCGGCCCGCTTCCGAGGCCGTGCCGCTGCGCGCCAGCACCGCGCGCTCGATCGCCAGCGCATTAGGGTAGACCTGGCGCAGCTTGGCCATGGGGTCGAGCAGCGCGCCGGCATCGGTCAGGCGGGCGTGGATATAGTCGTCGCGCTGCGGATCATCGGCGCCGGCGGCAAGCAGCGCGGCCAGTTCGCCTTCGACCACGCGCACGTCGCGCAGCGGCTGCAGCGGCACCGGCGTGATCGACACGGTGCCGTCGGCATCCAGCTCGATGCGCGACACCGACTTGTGGTGCGCACACTCGGACAGCGAGTACTTGAGCAGCGAGCCGGCGTAATGGATGCGCCCGCCGCCCAGCGTCTGCGGCCGGTGCAGGTGGCCCAGCGCCACCAGGTCGAACCCGGCGAACAGGTCGGCCGCCACGGCGCCGCTGCCGCCGACCGACAGCGGCCGCTCCGATTCGCTGGCCGCGCCGCCGACCACGAAGGCATGGCCCACCACCACCGCGCGCACGCCCGGCGGATGGACCGCGCGGATCGCATCGAGCTGCGCGCGCAGCGCGGCTTCGTGCGAGGGCAGCTCGGCGCCCATGGCGTCGCGCACCACCGCGGGCTCGGCATAGGGCAGCGCGTAGAGGCGCACTTCGCCGTGCGCGTCGTGCAGCGTCACGCTGGCGGCCTCGGCCAGCGTGCGGCCGGCCACGTGCAGGCCCTGCGCGCGCATCAGGCGCGCGCCGAATTCCAGCCGCTGCGCGCTGTCGTGGTTGCCGGCGATCATCACCACCGGCACGCCGGCATCGACGACGATGCGGCCCAGCACGTCGTCGAGCAGCGCCACGGCCTCGGGCGGCGGCACGGCACGGTCATAGACGTCGCCGGCGATCAGCACGGCGTCGGGTCGTTCGGCTTTGACCAGTTCAACGAACTGGCCAAGGATATGGGCCTGGTCTTCCAGCAGGCTGCGGGCATGGAAGAGCCGGCCGAGATGCCAGTCGGCGGTGTGCAGGAAACGCAATCTGGGATCCGGTGGAAAGGTGGATGCGGCGCGCGCAGCCCGCAATGATAAATCGTTGCGGGGGCTGCGCGGCCATTCAGCGACGGTTCAGCCGTGCCGGCGCATCATCCATGCCATCGCCCCCGGGTTCCAATCTTGATGGAGAACGCACATGAAACACATCCTGACCGCCACCGCTGTAGTCTTCGCCCTTGGCCTTGCCGCCGCCGGCGCCAGCGCCAGCGCGCAGTACACCGGCCCTTCCTCGATCCCGGCCATGACCGTGAAAGCATTGCAGGCCGATGGCAAGGACGACCAGCACGCGGTGCTGCGCGGCAAGATCGTCAGCAGCGTCGGCGACGAGCGCTACCTGTTCGCGGACGGCACCGGCCAGATGAAGGTGAAGATCAAGCAGAAGGTGTGGCCGGCACAGAAGCCCGTCGACGCCAGCACGACGGTGGAGCTGGTCGGCGAGTACGACAAGGAGCTGATCGGCGAATCGCACTTCGACGTGAAGGAGATCCGCCTGCCCTGAGCCGGCGGCGATGCGCCAGCATCAGACCGGCTCGGCCTCGCTGTCGGCGATCTGGAACTTGCGCATCTTTTCCCACAGCACCTTGCGGCTGATGCCCAGGCTCGCCGCCGTATCCTGCCGCCGCCAGCCATTGGCATCGAGGGCGGCCAGGATGCGGCGGCGTTCTTCCGTATCGGCGCGCAGGTCGTTGCGCTCGCCAGCGTCGAATGCGCCCGGATGCAGCGCGCGGAACAGCGGCCGGATACGTTCCTCGTCCCAGCTTCCGGTCTGCCGCACGGTGATGCCCACGCGCTCGGCCAGGTTGCGCAGTTCGCGCACATTGCCGGTGAAGTAGGCGGTGCCGACCGCGCCCCGGAGCCAGTCGGGCATCGGCGGCAGGTCGTCGAAGCCGGACGGCCCCAGCATATGGCGCAGGAACGATTGCAGCAGCGCGATCTTGTCGGCCGGCCCGCGCTCTTCCAGGCTGGGGATGCGCATCTCGATCACGGCCAGCCGGAAGTACAGGTCGGCGCGGAAGCGCCCTTGCCGCACCGCGTCGCGCAGGTCCTTGTTGGTGGCGGCGACCAGGCGGAAGTCGAGCTTGACCGAGAGCGTCGAGCCCAGCCGCGTGATGGCGTTCTCTTCCAGCACGCGCAACAGCTTGACCTGCTGGAACAGCGGCAGGTCGCCAATTTCATCGAGGAACAGCGTGCCGCCGTTGGCCTGTTCGAAAAAGCCCCGATGCGCGAAGGCAGCGCCGGTGAAGGCGCCCTTGGCGTGCCCGAAGAACTGCGATTCGAACAGCCCATCTGGGATCGCGCCGCAGTTGACCGCGACAAACGGGCCCTTGCCGTAGCTGCGGTTGCGTTCATGGAACAGGCGCGCGATGCGCTCCTTGCCGGCGCCGGTCTCGCCGTACAGCATCACGTTGCTGCCGAAGTCGGCAAAGGTCTCGACATGCTGCAGCAGCTGCCGCATCGCTGTGGAACCGGCCACCAGCTCGGCCTCGCGCGCGCCGCCGGCGTCGGCGGCCAGCAGTTGCGGCAGCAGCTTGCCGATCTGGTTGCGCAGGTCCGCGCCGGTGAAGTCGTCGGTGAGGATATGCGCGTATTCGGGCGG
Source organism: Cupriavidus consociatus (assembly GCF_017814975.1). Classification (GTDB taxonomy): domain Bacteria; phylum Pseudomonadota; class Gammaproteobacteria; order Burkholderiales; family Burkholderiaceae; genus Cupriavidus; species Cupriavidus consociatus. The sequence continues at coordinate 36,926 of NZ_JAGIQA010000009.1, read as the reverse complement.
GAAGCGGCCGGGATCGGTCTCGCGGCCCGGTGCCGCGACCCAGATCACCGGCATGCCGTGCGCCGCCTCCCAGTCGAGCGTGAAGCGCGCCGCGCCGATCACCGAGACGCTGATCACGGCGATGCAGGGCTTGGTGCGCGGCTCGGTGGGCAGCGCCTCGAGCGCGCCGGGGCGGATCACGTCGACGCCCAGCGGCGACAGGAAGCGGGTCACGCGGTCGGCAATCTCGTACTTGCCTTCCCACACGTAGACTTCGAGGTTTTCGTAGGCCCAGCGGTCGGTCTTCATTGCATCTCTGCCATCAGGCGGTTGTGGGGCACGGCCATGGCTCAGTACACCAGTTCGGAGTTGTTGCAGTCGATGCTGTGCAGCCAGAGGTCGGCGGTGCCGAGCTGGATGCCGAGGCTGGCGAGCAGCGGCGGGACCAGGGCATCGAGCGCCGCGCCCAGGGGGGCCAGCAAGGGTCCGATGTCGAGAGGCACGCTGAGCAGGCCCAGTACCTCCGTGCGCACCTTCAACGACAAGACTTGCGAGAACAGGCCACCGAAGGGGTCGGCCGTGCCGATCTTTGCTTGCCCGCCCGGCGCAAGGGTAACGTCCTGTCCGACCGTGTTGCCGTAGCGCTGGCTGTCGGTGGTGGTGACCTTGACGACATTGAGCCCGCCGAGCGCCTTGGTGTTGGCGAGCATCACGGTGCCACTGCAGGCGTCGGTCAGGCACGCGGTGACCAGGGCGCTCTTGACATGCAGGGTGGCGCGCCGGTCGGCGGGATTGGCGGCGCACTGCAGCCGGGTCAGGTCGGCGGCGGCATCGGCGACTTCAAGATGCACCGGGACATTGATGCCGACATCCACCACCGGCGCAAGCACGTTGGCATTAACCTGCAGCAGCAGGTCGAGCTTGACCTGCGACGTCCTTGCCGTCGTCTGCCAGGTCTCCGGGCTGGCGGAGAGCTTGCGGGCCGGTCCCACGGCCATCACCGGCGGCTGGATCACGCGCAGGCTGGCGCTCATGCCGCCCAGCCCCGCCGGCAACGGCACGTTGAGCGGCACTGTCGCCGCCGCATCGCCCCGCGCCACTTGCGCCCCCAGCATCAGCAGTTGCGCCACGTTCAGGCCCACCTCGGCCGCCGACGAGGCGGCGGGCGCCAACACGCCCAACTGCAGCAGCTTGTCCAGCGACACCGCCACGCCCGCGCCCGCCGCGCCCAGCGTTGTCGGCGGGCTGCCCAGCATGGTCGTCAGCAGCACGTCCCGATTCGCCGCACCGAGCACCAGCGCGTAGTAGTCGCGCAGGCTCAGCGACGTCTTCAGCAGCTCGTCGACGGTGCCGGCCTCAGCCTGAAGACGCAGCTGGTCCAGCGTCACCGTGGTATTGGCGAGCCCCTGCCAGTCCACGGCGGACAGCTGCACGGCGTTGCCCAGCAGCCAGCTCAGCATGCTGTTGGCCGTGCTGACGTCGAGCAGCCCGGTTCCCAGCGAAAACGCCGCCACCGGCGGGCTGCCGCTGGCGATCGCTTCGGCGCGCAGCTGGCGGCCGCCGCCGCCGCTGATGACGAACAGGATTGGCACCGTCTGCGTGGCCTGCACGCGCACGGCGTTGGGCGACACCTTGGTGGCATCGTACGCAGCGCTGAAATGCCGCTGTCCGCCGCTGGCCGGGTCCCACACGCCCACGCACGCCGTCATGCCGTCGGCATTGCCCGCGGCGGCGTCCGCGCAGCCCAGGGCGATGCCGGACGGATAGCCATTCTGCGCGCCGATATTGCTGACGGTGGCGCGCACCGCCGTGTTGAGCTGGTCGGCGCTGGCCGCCTGCTTGAGCTGCTGCGCGGCCGACATCGCCGCCAGGTCCACCATGTTCTGCAACTGGCGCTGGCGCATGAACACATGGCCGACGTCGATCGACACCAGCGCGGCGATCGCCACGGTGGCAATCAGCAGCGCCGCCATCACACTGATGGCGCCGCGGGCGGCAGGCCGCGCGAGCCGCGTCCGGTGCCTGCACTGCATTGTCGGCGCGCGCCAGCTCATTTGCCGTTCAGCATCTGTCCGGCCGATCCGGCGCGCGCGGTGCTGGCGTTGGCCTGCCCGGTGTAGAACTCCGGCAGCGCGAAGCGGAAGCTGTTCATGTAGCGCTCGTAGCCCAGCGCGGCCTGCTCGCCGTGCATCGGCAGCAGCGGGCCGGCCTGCGTGCCTTCGCGCTGCACGGCCAGGATGGCGCGCGTATCGGCGCCGATCTCGCGCGCGGCGGGCCGCTCCGCCGGCATGCCGATGGCGTCGGCAGGAGCTTCGGCCGACGGCGTGGCGGGCTGTGCCTGCGCGGCCGGCGCCAGCAGCAGGCATAGCGCCACGCACAGTGCCGGCACTGCCGGCGTGGGGAAGGCAAGGCGGATCATGTCGGTCATGGGCTGGCGCTCTCGGGGGCGGCCACGGCCGGCGACCGTGCCGCGACGGCCACGGTGGCGGGAGTGCCGGAGGTTGAAGGTTTGGGTACGGCGCGCACGGCCGGCGCGGACCGCACCGCCGCGCGTTCGCGTGCGGCCGCGGCACGGGCCACGCGGTCGGCTTCCTTGCGCACAGCACTGCGGGTCGCTTCGGGCATGGCGGCCTTCTGCATCATCGCGTTGGCCTGCACGCGCTTGCCGTCGGCCATCAGCCATACCGCGGCATTGCTGATCACGCGCGGGTTGCGTGCATCCAGCTCCAGCGCCTGCATCACCGGCACGCGCGCGTCCTGCAACGCGCCGCTGCGCATCAGGGCATAGCCCAGGTCGCTGGCGATGCGTGCGTTCACCGGGTCGAGCGCGGCCGCCGCGCGCAGCTCGGTCACCGCCTGCGCAAAATCTTCCTGGCGCCCGGCCAGCAGCCCCAGCCCGTGGTGGGCATGCGCCGCCTGCACGCCCTGCGAGCTGGCGGCCAGCTGCTGGTAGGCCTCGGTGGCGGCCTTGTCCTGCTCGGTCTCGCGCAATGCATCGGCGCGCATCACACGGATCTCGTTGTCGTTGCCGAAGCGCTGCACGTAGACGTCGATATGCGCCAGCGAGGCAAAGTACAACCCGTCCTGCTGCATCTTGCGGATCAGTCCCAGGTAGACCGCCTGTTCGTTGTACTCGGCACGGGCAGTCTTGTCGCGCATCCTGGCCAGTTCCACCTGCGCCTCGGCCTGCTGCTGGATCATGGCGGCGCCGATGTCGCGCGTGGCGCAGCCCGCCAGCGCCGCCGCTGCCGCTGCCGCTGCCGCGGCCGCGGCCATGAATCTGGAAATGCGGCCGAACGACGGGCCGGCTGTGCGCATCATTGCATCGCTCCCATATTTTTGATCATGCGGATCACCCCAAGGAAGCCGGGGCCCGCGGTAATGATCAGCAGCACCGGCAGCAGGCTCACCACCATCACCGCTGTCATCTTGACCGTGAGCCGGCCGATCTGGTCCTTCAGGCGTGCCTTGCGCGCCTCCTGCAGGCGCAGGCCGAACTGGCGCAGCGGCTCCTGCACCGCGCCGCCGTGGCGGTCGACCTGGGTCAGCAGCATGATCAGGCCCTTCAGGTCTTCGTTGTCGAACAGCCGGCCGATGCGCAGCAGCGTCTGCTCGCGCGAACGGCCCGAGGCAAACTGCTGGTTGGCGCGCGCCAGTTCCGGGCCCAGCACGCGCAGCATGCTGCCGAACTCGGCCACGATCACCTGCAGGCTCTGGTCGATCGACAGGCCCACACCCTGCAGCAGCCGCAGCATGTCGATCAGCACCGGCAGTTCGTCGTCGACCAGGCGCAGCCGGGACGTGGCATGCCGGCGCAGCAGGGTCTTGGGCGCGAGGTAGCCCACCGCGAACACACCGAAGCCCCACGCCAGCATGACGGCGGCACCCGCACCGACGTGCCACAGCATCGCGGCCAGCGACAGCGCCAGCGGCAGCGCCAGGCGCAGCACGCCGAACAGCATGCGCGCGTTCAGCCCGTACCAGCCGCATTGCTCCAGCAGTTGCTGGTCTTCGGGCGTCACCACCGCGCGGCCCAGGCGCGATTCCAGCCAGTGCGCATCGATGCGTTCGCCCACGTGAGCGCCAAGTTGCGCGCCCAGCTGTACGCCGATGGCCGCCGCACCCGGCCGGCCCGGCTGAACCGGAAGCGCCGCGCCACGTGCGCCAGGTTGGGCGGCGGCAGCGCCCGCATTCGGCTGCGCTGCGTTTGCCGGCGCGCCCTGCGCCGCATCGGCAGCGCGCTGCCGCGCCAGCGCGGCGTCGATGGTGCGCGCCGCCAGGCGCCGCTGGCGCCAGTCGCGCAACAGCGGCAGCGTCAGCAAGGCCACGCCGCATGCGGCGGCGAACAGGCTCAGCGAGATCAGTGTCAGGCGGTCCATGTGTGCGTGGTTCCGTGCATGTGCCGCTCAGATCGACTTGGCCAGCCGGTACAGCATCAGCACGCCCGCGGCTTCCAGGCCGAGCGCGCTCAGCAGCATGGTCTTGCCGGCCGGGTCCTTCCACATCAGCATGATGTAGCCGGCATTGAGCATGAACAGGCCACCGGCGACCACCAGCGGCAGCAGCCCCAGGATCCATGCCGACAGCCGCGTCTCCGCCGACAGCGCCAGCAGCTCGCGCTGGGCCGCCTCGCGGTCGCGCATGAAGGCCGCGGTACGCTCCATCACCATGTCGGCGCGGCCACCGTAGCGCACCGACAGGCGCAGCACGGAGGCCACCAGCACCAGTTCGTCGACCTTGTACGCGCGCCCCACCTGCAGCACCGCCTGGTCCAGCTCCTTGCCGGCGCGCTGCAAGTGCACCGCCTGCACCAGGCATTGCCGCAGCGGTGCCTCGGTATTGGCAATGGAGTTCTGGAACGCCGCCGGCACGCTGCTGCCGATGGTCATCAGCCGCACCACGCCATCGAGAAAGCCGGGCAGATGCGACAGCAGCTTCTTGTGCAGCCGGCGCACGCGGTTCCACAGCAGGCAGGCTGCGATTGCCAGCGCGACGATGCACGCCGCCGCTGCGCCCAGCCACTGCCCCGCGAGCGCGCCGATGGCGGTGAACAGCGCCACCGGCGCGCCCCACAGCATGGCGGTGCGGCGCGTCGGCGCGAGGTCGGCGCGGCGCAGGAAATCCTCCCAGTGGCGGCGCAGGTCGCGCGCGGGCAGCTGCGGTGCCGGGTCCGGCGCCTTGGCGTAGCGCAGCCGCACCTGCTCGGTCTGCGCGCGCAGGAACGCCTGCGACTGCTCGCGGCGCGCGCGCGCCTGCGCGCTGGCCAGCAGCAGCAGCCCCAGGCCGGTGACGACCAGCGCCACCGCGGCGAGCATCAGCGTGGCGCTAGACATCGAAGCGGTCGTCCAGCATGAAGCCCGGCCCGCGCATGCGCGCCAGCTTGGGCGAGTGCGGCAGGATGCCGAGCGAGAGCCAGCGGTCGGTCTCGGTGCCGTCCGCGTTGATGGCCGGCTCGTGCCGGTACAGCTCCTGCGTCGAGACGATGTTGTCGCCCAGGCCGGTGACCTCGGTGATCGAGACGATGCGGCGCTTGCCGTTGGAGAGCCGCGCGATCTGCACGATAAAGTCGATGGCATTGGCGATCTGCCGGCGCAGGCTCGCCTCGCTGCCCTGGAAGCCGGCAAACCCGGCCAGCATCTCCAGCCGGTACAGGCATTCGCGCGGGCTGCTGGCGTGGATGGTGCCCATCGAGCCGTCGTGGCCGGTGCTCATCGCCTGCAGCATTTCGAGCACCTCGCCGCCGCGCACTTCGCCGACGATGATGCGGTCGGGGCGCATGCGCAGGCTGTTGCGCAGCAGGTCGCGGATCGACACCACGCCGGTGCCCTCGAAGCCGCCGGGCCGGCTTTCCAGCCGCACCACGTGCGGGTGGTTCAGCGCCAGCTCGGCGGTGTCCTCGATGGTGATGACGCGCTCGCTGGCCGGCACGAAGGTCGCCAGCGCATTGAGCAGCGAGGTCTTGCCCGAGCTGGTGCCGCCGCTCACCAGGATATTGCAGCGGGCCTGCACCGCGGCCTGCAGCAGGTTGGCGATCTCGGGGCTCATGGTGCCCAGCGCCTCCAGGTCGGCCGGCGTCATCGGGTCCTTGCGGAACTTGCGGATCGACACCACCGGGCCTTCCAGCGCCAGCGGCGGGATCACCACGTTGATGCGGCCGCCGTCGGGCAGGCGCGCGTCGACCATCGGGTTGGATTCATCCAGGCGCCGGCCGATCGGCGCCAGGATGCGGCGCACGATGCGCAGCAGGTGGCCGCCGTCGGCAAAGCGCACCGGGATGCGCTCGAGCACGCCGTGGCGCGACACGTAGACGTCGAGATGCCCGTTGACGAGGATGTCCTCGACCGCAGGATCGCTGAGCAGGTCTTCGATCGGGCCGAAGCCGGCCAGCTCCTTGGTCAGCGCCTCGGCGATCTGGCGCAGCTCGGCTTCGTTGATGGGGATGCGGCGCAACCGGGTAAAGCTCTCGAGTTCCAGGTCGACGAAGCGCTGGATCGCGGTGCGCGACCAGCGGCCGAACTCGGCGCCCAGCTCTTCGATGCGGGTCAGCAGGTGCTCGTGCGCGGCTTCCTTGATGTTGTGGAATTCCTGCGAGACCGGAAACGGTGCGGGGGCGTGGTCGGAGAATTCGATCGCTTGCGTCATGTCGGCTTCCTGGGCTTGCTCAGCTTCCGGCCTTGGCCGCACGCACCGCGCGCAGCGCTTCGGGCAGTTTTTCCTTCATGCGTCCAAGCAGGCTGGTGTCCTTCGCCGCTTCGGGGCGATAGCCAAGCCGCGCCAGCAGTTCGGCCAGCGCGCGCACGTAGGGATCGTGGGGGTCGTCGTCGGCCAGTACCGCGCCGCGGTTCATCGCCAGCACCAGCGCCTCGCGGCAGTCGGGCAGCGTCGCCACCGACTGCACGCCGACGCGGCGCGCGATCTGCGCGGCGTCGACGCCCAGGCGCGCATCGAAGCGCGACACCAGCAGGTGCAGGTCGTCGCGCTCCACCTCGCGCGCGCGCAGCTCGTGCACCAGCTCGGCCGCCGAGACGATGGCGCCGACGCTCTGCTCGGCGACCAGCACCACGCTGTCGGCGGCCTTGACGATCTGCGCGGTGAACTCGGCATTGCCGAAGCCGCCGAGGTCGATCACCTGCATGTCGAAGAACGCGCGCAGCCGCTCCAGCAGGCTGATCGCTTCCGAATAGGAGATGTCGCGCAGCTCGCCCAGCGCCCCCGGCAATGGCAGCACGCAGACACCGTTGGCATGGCGCATCAGCGCGGTCTGCACGAAGACCTGGTCGAAGCGGCGCAAGTTGCGCACCGCCTCGACGAAGTGGAAGCCCGGGGTCAGGTTCAGGTACAGCGCGCCGTCTCGCGCGGGCAGGCCCAGGTCGAGCAGCAGCACCTCGGCGCGCGCGTCGGACTTTTCGCGCAGCGGCAGGTGGCGGCGCGCGGCGGCCGCCAGGTTGACCGCCAGGCTGGTCACGCCCACGCCCGGGCGCGCGCCCAGCAGCGCGACGATCTTGCCCTGGCGCACGGCCTCGGCGGGGCGCACCTGCTCGCGCGGCACGGCCAGGCGCTTGACCACGGCCTCGGCGTCGGCCGGCGCGTCGCGCAGGTCGATAAAGTCCTTCACGCCCATGCGCAGCGCGGCCAGCATGACGCCGGGATCATCGGCGCGGCCGACCGCGACCAGCGGCAGGCCGGGAAAGAGCCGCAGCAGCTGCTCGCCCAGGCGCGCCGAGGCGCTGGCCAGTTCGGGCGAGAAATGCAGGAACACCAGCCCGGGGCGCAGCTCGCCGACGCGCGCGATAAAGGCCTCCTGGGCTCCGCCCTCGGCCACCAGCGTGCCCAGCCCGCCCAGGACCTTGCCCAGCCAGTCCCTGACTTCGCCCTGCGTGGCATGCAACAGGAAATAGTCCATCGTTCCGCCTCAGCGTGTTGGCCATGCCCGCCGGCATGGCCGGCGGCTATTTTGAGAAACCCGGCAACGTCGGGTCCGCGTACTCGCCCACCATGTACCAGCCCCAGACATTGGGGCTGGCGCTGGTGCGGCCGTCGGCACCGACGGCGTGCGCCGCCGGCGCGCCCTTGGCCAGCGGCTTCACCAGGCGCGGCGTGACGACGATCATCAGCTCGCGGTCTTCCTGGTGGAAATTCAGGTTCTTGAAGAAGGCGCCGATCACCGGCAGGTCGCCCAGCAGCGGCACCTTGCTGACATTGCTGACGGTGTTGCGGCTGACCAGCCCGCCGATCACGAAGCTCTCGCCGTCGCCCAGCTCCACGGTAGTGTCGGCGCGGCGCGTGACGATGGCGGGAACCACCGCACCGTTGATCGAGATGCCGCGCGACGGATCCAGGTCGCTGGCCTCCGGCGCCACCTTCAGCGCGATCCGGTTTGCCGAGAGCACCGTGGGCGACACGGTCAGCCCGATGCCGAAGGGCTTGAACTGGATCGTGGTGGTGCCCAGCGCCTGCGGCACCGGGATCGGGATCTCGCCGCCGGCCAGGAAGCTGGCGCTCTGGCCAGAGAGCGCCACCAGGCTGGGCTCGGCCAGCACGCGTGCCAGGCCGTTCGCCTCCAGCAGGCTGATGTTGGCGAAGATGCCGTTGCTCAGCGACGCGGCCACCAGGTTGAAAGCGCTGCTCATCGGCGATGACAGGTCGGCGCTGAAGCTGCCGGGATTGCCGTTGGCGCCGGGGGTGAAGGTGAACTTGTTCAGCGTCGACGGCGAAAAGGAACCGAAGGCAAAGCCGGAATGGTTGCGGAAGAAGTTGATGCCGGCTTCCTTGAGCACGGTCTTGCTGACCTCGACCACCTTGACGTCGACCTGCACCGTGCCGCTGACCGGCACCGTCGAGCGGTCGATCACCAGGCCGGGCCTGCCGTCGGCCTTGCCTGCGGTGGCGGCACGGGCCGATGCCTGCGCGCGCGCCGCGGCGTAGGCATCGGGCGACTGCCCGCTGATCGCCGCGCCCGCTGCGGAGTAGCCCACCCTGGCGCCATCCGCATCGGGGGCGATGGCGTCGACCTGCACGCTGTACGTCACCGGTTCGGCGTTGCGCGTCCACATCATGACGTCGGTCACGCCCGGCTGCCTGGCGACCAGCAGCACGCTGGGCGTGCCGCGGGTGCGCAGCACCAGCGCGTCGGCGACGGCCGGGTTGCCGACCGCCACGCGCTCCACCGGCTGCGCCGTGCGGATTTCCTTCTGCGCGCCGGCCATCAGGCGCAGTTGCCGGGCTGGCGCCGGGTCCTGCGCGGATCCCGGCACGGCCTCCTGCGCCAGAGCGCGCGGCGCCAGTGCACACCAGGCGGTGCTTGCCAGCATCGCGGCAAGCACCACCTGCGTCAGCTTGCGGCGCGCTGCCGCGGCGGGGGACTGAGTCTTGTTGGTATGCATGCGATAAGCGCCCACGTTCTTACTCGATCTCGCGCTTGCCGGCACGAATCACTTCCACGCCCGCGCTTTCGCGCGCCTGGCGCGCTGCAGGCTGCGCGGACACCTGCAGCGGGCGCGCCACCGGCGCTGCGGGCACCGGCGCTTGCGGCGCCCGCGCGGCTTTGCCGCCCGCGGCGCCGGTGGCCGCCATGCCGGACAACGCCACGCCGGCGACGGCCCGGTCGGGCGCGGCGCGCGGCGCATCGGCCGGCACGCCGGTGCGCAGGGCCAGTGCCGGCGGCGGCTCCACGAACATGCCTTCGCTCGGCATGGCCTCGTCGTGCGGGTTGCGCAGCGCCAGCAGCAGGCGCCCCGACTGCTGCGCCATGGCGAGCCGGCTGACCTGTTCCAGCGGTACCGCCAAGACCGCGGTCTTGGCGCCTTCCTGCCGCGCCATCATCTGTTCTGGCTTGTCCGGCTGCGGCCGGTGCACCGCGGCGGCACCGTAGGACAGCACCCGCAGCCGCGACAACAGCATGCGGGCGTGGCTCTCCGGGATCTCCTGCTGGTCGCGGCGCAGCACCAGGAACACATCGACGTAGTCGCCCGGCTGCACCTGGTTGCCGACACCGATGACCTCGTCGACCTGCACCGCCACGGCGCGCTCGCCTTCCGGCACCTGCGTCGCCAGGCCGGCCAGCAGCTGGGTTTCGAGCACGGGCACGTTGGCGCCCAGCGGCACCAGCAGCACCTGTCCGCTGACGCGCGCCACGTCGGTGTAGGCGCCGGCCGGATCGATCGGCAGCATCTCGACCTTGAGCGCGTCCGCGCCGATGGGCTTGCCGGCTTCCACGGCGCGCGTGGTGACGACTACCGGGTGCATGGGCGACGCCCCCCTTGGCGCCTTCTCCGCAGGCGCCGGCTGGCTGCCGACCTGCCAGGCCAGTACCGCAAGCAGCAGCGCCAGCCCCAGCAACACCACCGCCACAAGTCGGATCTGCTTGCTGGTCATGAGAAGTTCCTTTGTGCGGACAGCGCTAGAAGTACCTGGAGGTGCGCCATGGCGTTCACCGCGCTCAGATATCGGGCGAAAGCTGGACCATGGCCGTGCCGGACAAAGTCGCCGGCACCGGCACCATCGGCACGGCTGGAAGGATGTTGGCGGTCGGCAGCCTGAGCGTGACCTGCACGCACAGGTCGGCGGAACCGCTTGCACATGGCACCGCCTGCGCGACGTTCGCCGGGGTGATGGCGCTGCTGATGGAGGTGGGCAGCGTGCCCAGCGCGATGGCCGAGGCGGCGCTGACGCGTGCCGCCTGCGTTGCGGCCGCGCCCGTGCCGGATACCCCGGACGGATAGCGCAAGGCGGCGCGTGCCCCTTCTTCTGCCGCCAGCGTCAGCACCTGCTGCAGTGCCAGCACCATGCCGTAGTAGACGATGCCGATGACGATGGCGAGCAACAGCGGCACCACGATCGCAAACTCGATCGCGGCGCTGCCGGCAGCTTGCCTGCGCCGGACGCATCCCGAGGGAGACTGCCCGCTGTCCCGGTCTACCCTCTTGACCCTTGCGTGCTGCCACATCTGTCCGGTCCCTTTCTTGTTCTCGCGCCGACCGGCGGCGCAGACTGCGTTCCTGTCGCTGTGCCCGGGCTATCCGCCCGCGGCCAGCCACCACAGCACACCAGCTGCCAGGTATGCCGCGTACGGAATGCCCCGCGCACATGCAAACTGCGCTGCCGGCGCCAGTCCGTTGCCTTGCGCATCCGTGCCCTGCGCGAACGCCGGCTCGCCCTCGACCGCAGGCATCCGTGCCGCGGCGCGCTGCCGGCGCGCCGCCAGCCCGCTGCCGTCCAGTGCCAGCGCAAGCAGCGCGTGCACCATCCCGAGCAGGCTGCCGACGACCCATGCCATGACCAGCCCCTGGGGACCGGTGAACAGACCCGCCACCGCCAGGAACTTGACGTCACCCGCCGCCATGCGCCCGAGGGCGTAGACCGGCAGGGTGACCGCAAGTCCCAGGCCCGCGCCGGCCAAGCGCGTGCCGGCCGGCAGTTCCGTGCCCTGCCCGGCCAGCAGCGCGAGCCCGAGGGCCAGCACGGCAGCCGCCAGCATGGCGTTGGGAACGCGCCGGTAAGCGAAGTCTGTGTAGAGGGTCGCCGCGCACAGGAGCGCAGCAATCACGTGGATACCGCCGGCTCAGGATGCCGGCAGCCAGGCGATCACGCGTTTGGCAAGGTTGTCGAAACCCGTGTTGAGGTTGGTGCCAAGGGTACCGGCACCGACAGCGACGGCAAGGGCCACCAGGCCCGCGATCAGCCCATACTCGATGGCCGTGGCGCCGCGCTCGTCCTTGATGAAGCGTGCAATGAGGCGTTTCATGTTGTCACTCCCGAGTGATCGAAAAAGACCGCGATCACGCTTCCCCCGTTCGATTATCGCGGTACTCTGTGGCCCGCTCTTTATCGACATTTCACGCTGCGCTGCGCTTTTTTTATAAGGCACGAAATGTCTCAACCATACCCCTCCAACGGGTGATGGGAATGACCCGAAAGGGTCATGCGCGCGTGTTTGAACCGGCCCATGCCAGGCTACGCGCGCCTTGTCAAAAATCCGGGAAAAATGGCCGGGAACCGGCCTGTGGCCTGGCGCCGCGGCCTTTTGGGGCAGCGGCGCCAGAGGAAGAAAAAGATGCGCTGCGACGGGGTGATGAGCGACAGCGCACCGTGAAAACCCTAGGGTTGGATTGAGACAATTCAGTGCAGCAGGCCCCCCAGCAATGGCAGCTGCAGCAACTTGCCATCGCTGTCGCCATAGCCGCCCTTGCCGCCCTTGCCGCCATGGCCGTTGCCGTGACCGTTGCCATAGCCGCCGCCGTGGCCGCCACCAAGCAGCGGCAGGTTGTCCAGCAGCCCGCCTACGGGGCTGCCGTTGTGGCCACCCCCATGCCCGCCGCCGTGGCTGCCACCGTGACCGCCCAGCAACGGCAGACTGCCCAGCAAACCGCCGCGCGGACCACCGTCATGCCCGCCGCCATGGCCGCCCAGCAGCGGCAGGTTGCCCAGCAACCCGCCCAGCGGATGGCCGCCGTGCCCGTCGCCATGGCCGTAGCCACCGTTGACCAGGCCACCGGCGGCTGCCACCGGCTTGCCGGTTTCCTTGAACACACCGCCCAGCGGCGCATCGCCGTGGCCGAGCAGGCTGCCGCCGCTGGCGACCGTGTAGCCGAGCTTGCGCAGCAGGCCATCGGCCGGCTTGCCCAGGCCAGTGACCGCGCCCAGCTTCTGGGTGCCGTCGGTCACCTTGCTGGTGAGCGGCACGATGACCTTGCTGACGCTCTCGGTCACGTTCTCGATCGGGCCTTCCGAGAGCACGTGGTAAAGCTTGTGGCCGCCTTCCTTGACCCCGTAGCCCACTTCCTTGACCAGCTTGCCCGCCGGCGTCGTCACCGGCGCCAGCGGCGCAAGCTTGTCGGTACCCAGGCCATAGACCAGCTTGCCGGCGCTGATCACGGCCTCGCCACCCTCTTCGACCACGTTGCCGGCGCTGGCCACGGTGATGCCGACCGGATTGCGCACCTGGCCCATCTTGCCGAGCCCGTCGTGCAGCCCGTCGCCAAGCGCGCTCACGGCGTCGCCGGTGTTGTCGACCACCCCGCCCAGCCCATAGCGCGCCTTCCCGGGCAGCAGCGGAACCGGAGCATGCTTGATGTCCTCGCCAATCTCGCTGATGGCATTGCCCGCGGCCGCCACGGTATGGCCCGCACCGTGGACCACCTCGGCGGTCGGGGTGGGCTCGCCCCGCGCGCTGCTCGGTCCCGGCATGCTCATCGTTTCGGTACCACCGCCGCCGTTGGGGCGCGGGTTGATGCCGCTGCCGCCGCCGCTCGACGAGCAGCCCGCCAATAGGACGGCGGCTATGCAAGCCGCGGCCAGTAATGTCATGGAATGCTGCGCCGGATGCTGGGTTCTCATTGCCTTGCTCCTCTGTCAGGTCGGCCGCGGCCGTGCCGTGGCCATCGCGTCTTGGTCTGTCGCACGGATTGCCGACGAGCCTCCCCAGGGCCCCGCTTTGCCCACCGTCGCTGGCCGCATCCTTGCAGGGCACGGCCACGCGGTGGAGCGCAGGATCGCCGGCGCGTCGGGACCTGAATGGCAAGGCGCATGCCAGCCTGGCAAGGAGCGCTGGCGCACATTGGGGGCAGACGCGCATACACGGTCGCGCGCCTTGCCGGGCGCGGCTTGCGGGGAATTGCTGGCCGTCTGTCCGGTGCCCGCCGTAGCGTTACGGCGGGCGCGAGCGGCGTTACGTGCTACGTAACGTGTTCCGTCTGCCCGGGAACATCGGCGTTCGCCACCGCACGCAACGGCGGCGGGCGGCAACGGTCGTTGCGGCGTGATGGAGATCCGGCCCGGCCCCGGCGTGGCACGTCACGACCCTGTCATTTCAGCCATTTCTGTTCCGGCCAGGCGACACACGTTACGTAACGCGTAACGTCCCCAGACCCATTCCGTCCCGCCTCACCGCACTCCGAACCGCTTCGCGGCATCGCACGCAATGGCAGGCCCCATGAGGCTCTACGGGCCACGCACCCCGCTTTGGCGGGGTGCCCGCCGCGGGCCGGCTCCGGCGCTGGCATGGCCGTTGCGCCAAGCCAGCGTGCCGCCGCACGCAGGACTGAAAAGGCGTTGCGCGGCCGAGCGATTGAAACGACGGGAACAGAGGGAATCAACCATGCGCAAGCAACAATTCGCCGTTACGGCACTCCTGGCAACCCTGCTGGCACTGGGCGGTTGCGCCAGCGGCAGCGGCTCGACCTCCATGGGCACTTCGGGCACCAAGGGCGGCAGCAACAATGCGGGCACGAACGGTACCGGCGGCCTGGGGGGCGGCACCGACCTGTCCGGTGGTGGTGGCAGCGGTAGCGGTGGCGGCGACGACAATGGCGGCAACGACGGCGGCGGCCAGGCCCCCGCGCTGACGCCGACGGCGGCCATCATCCACAACGCGGGCTCGGTGCTTGGCGGCGCCGGCAGCACGGTCGGCGACCTCGGCACACAACTGGGCAGCACCAACCTGCCGCTGGTGCCGGCGCAGACGCAAAGCGGCCTGGGCGGCGTGGTCGGCAACACCGGCGACGCCGTAGGCGCGCTGGCCGACGGACTGCAGGGCGGCCTGGGCAGCATGTCCAATGTCTCCAACCCGGTCGGGGTCACGGTGGCAAGCACCGGCAATGTCGTCGGCGAACTGGGCGCCGCGGTATCGAGCGCAGGCACCGCGGTCAGCGGCCTGGGCACCGGCCAGCTCGCGCCGCTGGCGCCCCTGGCCACGCCGCTGGGCGCAGTCGTCGACAAGGCCGGCGACACCGTCACCGCGACGGGTGCCAGGCTGAACACGGCCCTGTCGACCGGCCCGGTCGAGCAGGTCACCAGCAGCGTCAGCAAGCTGATCGTGCCGCTTACCTCGCAGCTGACCAGCACCACACAGACCGCAGGCGCAGCGACCGGGCTCGCCACCCCGACTGCCAGCCTGTTGGCCACGGTCGGCGGCGCACTGGCCACGGCCGGCACCAGGCTGCAACAGACCAATACGCCGATGGTCTCCGGCCTGGGCGGCACCATCAATGCTGCCGGCACCACGGTGGCATCGCTGGGCAGCGCAGTGAACGGCCCGGCCACCGGCGGCGGGCTGGGCGCGCTGAGCCCGGCGCTGGCACCGGTGACGGGGCTGGCTAGCGGCGTCACCGGCGCGACCGGGGGCAACGCAGGCTCGCCGCTGGCTCCCGTCACCGGGCTCGTCAGCGGGCTGGCCTCCACCGGCGGCAGCACGCCGCTGGCGCCGGTCACCAATGTCGTCGCCGGCCTCACCGGTGGCACTACGTCCACCTCCGGCGGCACCGCCGGCAATGGCTCTGCCACCGCGGCCGGCCCCGTCGGCGGCTTGCTGGGTGGCCTGACCGGGGCGCTCGGCAGCAAGTAATACCGCGCAGGCCAGTTGTCCGCGCCCGCGCGCGCGGCAACTGCATGATCCGATTCAGCGTAGCGGCCACGCACTCATCCGCAACAGCAGGGTCGAGCAGGCGCCGGGGGTAGCGGCAATTCCCGGCGCCAGTGGCACGCGATGCAAATAGCCGCAAGCATTCTTACAGGGGTATTGCCATGCGTGCACGTCACCGCGTTGCCGCGCTGCTGGTCGGCGTCGGCGCGTTCCATCACGGCCTGGTCCAGGCCGATCCCCGCAGCCCGGTCCAGGGCGACCCGACCCTGACCCTCCCGAAGATCGCACCGGCCCGTCCGGACAGCAGCGTGACCGTGCAGGTCGAGCGCCCGCAGTCGGCGCTGCAGGAACTGCTGGAAGCGCGCCTGACGCCGCGGCGCTTCCGCATCGAGGGCGTGAAGACGCTGCCGTTCGCCGAGGTGGCCGCGCAGTTCTCGCCGCTGGCGAACCGCGAGATCACGGTCGCGCAGCTGCTCGAGGCGGCCAACACGGTGACGAAGATGTACAAGGACAAGGGCTACCCGCTGTCGTTCGCCTTCGTGCCGGCGCAGGATTTCGCCAACGGCGACGTGCTGGTCACGGTGGTGGAAGGCTACGTGGCGCGGGTCACGGTGACCGGCAAGGCCGGCCCGGTGGAAAGCCGACTGCGCGCCATCGGCGAGAAGCTGCAGCAAGACCGCCCGCTGCGCCAGGAGACCTTCGAGCACTACGTCAACGTGCTGGCGCTGCAGCCAGGCATGCAGGTGGCCGCGACGGTGCAGCCGCCGACGACCACCGACGGCGCCAGCGAGATGGTGCTCGACGTCAAGCGCAAGCCGATCACCGTCGGCACCGGCATCGAATACATGTCGCCGGGCCTGCGCGCGATCGCCACCGCGACCACCAACGGCCTGACGCCGCTGGGCGAGCAGGTGTCGGTGTCGGCGCTGTTCCCCAAGGGCCGCGACAACGAGGAGTACTACGCGGCCAGCTATGCGCAGCCGCTGGGCACCGAAGGCATGATCGCGCGCGTCCATGCCTCGCACTACCGCGGCGTGCCACAGAACGCGACGCTGCCTGGGATCGGCTTCAACCAGCGCTACATCAACGACACCAAGCGTATCGGCGGCTCGCTGAGCTATCCGCTGCTGCTGAACAATGCCCATTCGCTGACGCTGACCGGCGGCTTCTACGGCGCCGACCAGTTCGAGCGCTACACCCACACCGCCACCGGCACCAAGGTCACGCTCGGCACCAACGTGCGCGTGGGCACCGCCGAGCTGACCTACGTGCAGCGCGGCGAGGGCGTGACCCGCAACGCCACGCTGGGCCTGTACAAGGGTTTCGATGCACTGGGCGCCAGCCGCGAGAACAACGTCAATGACCTGAGCTTCTTGCGCACGCGGCTGCTGCTGTCGCAAGCCATGGACCTGCCCGCGCGCTTCGGCCTGACGCTGTCCGCGGCGGGCCAGTACAGCGGCAACAGGCTGGCCTCCGGCGAGCAGATCAGCTTCGGCGGACGCTTCTTCGGTCTGGGCTATCCCGCCGGCGAAGTGGCGGGCGACAAGGGGTGGGGCGCATCGGCGGAGATCAGCCGGCTGTTCACGCCGGACATGGCCTATCTGCGCACGATCCAGCCCTATGTGCTGGCCGACGTGGCGCGGGTGTTCTCCAACAGCGTTTCGCTGTCGCACCGCAAGCTGTCATCGGTGGCGCTCGGCGCGCGCTTCTCGGACCGGCGCTTCTACACGCTCGACCTGTCGGTGGCGCAGCCGGTCGGCGACATGCCGACCAACGCCAGGCACCGCTCGCCGCGGATCAACGCCACCTATTCCTACCAGCTCGACTGAGGCGCGCCCGATCGGCTTCCAGGTCTTCCAGGTTTCCCTGCACCCGGCCGGCGGCCGTATTGCGCCGGCCGCCTTTTTTCAGGCAGGCGGTCCAGCAGGAGCGAAGCGCGGCGCAAACAGCGAGCGCGGCGCGCTCAGGTCACGCGGAAGCCGACCTTGAGCGTGACCTGGAAATGCGCGATCTTGCCATTCTCGATATGGCCGCGCGTTTCCACCACTTCGAACCAGTCGATGTTCTTGATGGTTTCGCCAGCCTTGGCAATGGCGCTGCGGATCGCCGCATCGCAGCCATCCGGCGAAGAGCCGACGATTTCGACCAGCTTGTAGGTATGGTTCGACATGTCCCTCTCCTTGGCGGGCGGACCCGCGGGGTTCCATCCATCATAGGCGCCATGCGCCGATAGTCCCAAGGCCGGTGCCGCCGGCGCATATCCTGTTACACATCGCCCTTTGCCAGTGGCGTATGCGGCTGCTACGCTGCGGTCCCGCGCAACACTGCCCGCGCCGTGGCTTACCGAATGTTCCGCCGTACCTTACTGGGCCTTGCCCTCGCCGCCGCCGTCTCGGCCTTCACCTCGTTCAGTCCCTTCGCCCTGATCGCGCATGCACGTTCGGCGTCCGGCTTCGATCAGGTCACCGAATCCATCTCCAACAGCATCAGCGACACCTTCAGTGAAGCGGTGGCCAAGCACCTGCCCTCTCGGTCCGGCAAGCCGGCCCAGCCGCCCGAGGCCAGCCCCGCGCCGAGCAAGCCGTTCGCGCAGGGCAGCGGCTACACGCTTTGCTTCGTGCCCGACGGCGCGAGCTGCCAGGCGCTGCTGGTCAATGCGATCCGCAGCACGCGCCGGCAGCTGCTGGTCCAGGCGTATTCGTTCACCAGCGCACCGATCGCCGAGGCCGTGGCGCAGGCGCACCGGCGCGGCGTGGACGTGCGCGTGATCCTCGACAAGAGCCAGCAGTCGGAGCGCTATACCAGCGCCACCTATCTCAAGCACGCGGGCGTGCCGGTGGTGATCGACAACAAGCCCGCGATCGCGCACAACAAGGTGATGGTGTTCGACGACCAGGCGGTATTCACCGGCTCGTTCAACTTCACCAAATCGGCGCAGGAGCGCAATGCCGAGAACGGCATGCTCATCCGCGGCGATGCCGCTGTGGTAAAGGCCTATACCGACAACTGGCACAAGCGCTACCGGCAATCGCGCGCGTATTGAGGCGCTTGTTGCACGACCAATGGCAGCGCCAGCACGACGGCGCTCACGGTGGCAAACTTGCGGCTGGCGCGCGGCACGCGCCGCGCATTCCGCCTACCCATGAGCCATTCCGGAGAGCCTTTGTCATGACAGCCATTCCCGACAGCCAATGGATCCGCGTCGACAGCGACGCGGGCAGCTTCGACGCCTACCTCAGCCTGCCGCCGGCGGGCGTCCGGCCGGGCGCACCCGGCATCGTGCTGCTGCAGGAGATCTTCGGGGTGAACGAGCACATCCGCGCGGTGGCTGACCAGTACGCCGCCGACGGCTATGCCGTGCTGGCGCCCGACGTGTTCTGGCGCCAGGCGCCGCGCGTCGAGCTGGGCTATGCGGGCGACGACATGACGCGTGCGATGGCGCTGCGCCAGGCGGTCGACATCGAAGCCACGCTGGGCGACATCGCCGCCACCGTGCAGGCGCTGCGGCAGCGCACCGGCGCCGGCAAGGTCGCAGCGGTGGGCTACTGCTTCGGCGGACTGCTGGCGTACCTGAGCGCGGCGCGCGGACTGGTCGACGCGGCGGTGCCCTACTACGGCGGCGGCATCCAGAACCAGCTGCAGGAAGCTGCGAACATCCGCGTGCCGGTGCAGTTCCACTACGGCGCGCTCGACGCGCACATCCCACCCGCAGCGGTGCAAGGCGTGCAAGATGCGATGGCCGGCAAACCCGGCACCGAGATCCACGTCTACGGCAACGCCGATCATGGTTTCAACTGCTGGGCGCGGGCCTCATATCACCAGCCCAGTGCCGCGCTGGCACACGGGCGCGCGCTTGCCTTCCTGGCACAAACGCTGTAACAGCCCCGAGGATTTCTCAGATTGCCTGGGCGCTTAAGGGCGTTTAAGGGCGCTTAAGGGCGCTTAAGGGCGTTTAAGGGCGCCTAAGCGCGCCTCGCCGCCTTGCCATCGCAAGGCGGCTGCCCTTATCCTCGGCGCCTGGCTTCAAAGACTTGCTGGACCCTCGAACCATAACAACGGAGACCACCATGCAGTCAGAGCAGCAGCGCGCCCTGCGCAACACCATCCCCGATGCCATCGCCCGCGCGGTACGGCGCAGTCCCGCCAAGACCGCGATCCGCTTTGGCGAGCGGGCCTGGAGCTATCGCGAACTCGACCTCGCCGCCGCGCGCGTGGCTGGCGCGCTGGCACGATGGGGCCTGCGTCCCGGGGACCGCGTCGCAGCCTTCGGCAAGAACTCGGATGCATACGTGCTGCTGTGGCTGGCCTGCCTGCGCAGCGGGCTGGTCCATGTGCCGGTCAACTTCTCGATGACGCGGCCGGAAGTGGAATATCTCGTCACGCAATCCGGCGCCAGCGCGATCTTTGCCGACCCGGCACTGGCCGGGCGCATCGATGGCCTGCCATGCCGCATCAGCGGCACGCTGCACGGCGGCAGCAGTGCGCGCGATATCCTCGCCGCGGCGTCCAGCGGGCCCGCGGCACCAATGCTCGACAGCCTCGCCGACACCACGCCGGCGCAGATCCTGTACACCTCCGGCACGACTTCCGCACCCAAGGGCGCGGTGCTGACCCATCGCGCGCTGCTGGCCGAGTATGTCAGCACGATTGCCGCCTGCGACATCCGCGCCACCGACTACTCGCTGGCCGCGCTGCCGCTGTATCACTCGGCGCAGATGCACGTGTTCCTGATGCCGCTGCTGCTGTGCGGCGGCACCACGCTGATCGCCGACAGCCCCGAGCCGGGCTACTGCCTGCGCACCATCCACGCGCAAGGCATCACCAGCTTCTTTGCCCCGCCCACGGTCTGGATCTCGCTGCTGCGCCATGCCGAGTTCGACCCTGCCAGGCTCGGCGCGCTGGTCAAGGCCTACTACGGCGCATCGATCATGCCGGTGCCGGTATTGCTGGAGCTGCAGCAGAAGCTGCCGGCGCTGCGCTTCTACAACTGCTACGGGCAAAGCGAGATCGGGCCGCTGGCGACAGTGCTGGGTCCCGACGAGCATGCGGCGCGGCCCGCGTCGGCAGGACGGCCGGTGCTGAATGTCGAGACGCGCATCGTCGACGAGACCATGCGGGACGTCCCCCCCGGCCAGCTCGGCGAGATCGTGCACCGCTCGCCGCAGCTGCTGACCGGGTACTGGGACAAGCCGGAACAGACCGCCGAAGCCTTTGCCGGCGGCTGGTTCCATTCCGGCGACCTCGGCTACATGGATGCCGAGGGCTACCTGTACGTGGTCGACCGGATCAAGGACGTGATCAATTCAGGCGGCGTGCTGGTATCGAGCCGGGAAGTTGAAGAGTGCCTGTACACGCATGGCGCGGTGGCTGAAGCGGCCGTGTTCGCGCTGCCCCATCCGAAGTGGGTCGAGGCAGTGGCCGCATGCGTGGTGCGCAAGCGCGGCCAGGAGGCCAGCGAGGACGCGCTGATCGCGCATGCGCGCCAGGCGCTGGCGCCGTTCAAGGTGCCCAAGCGCATCGTGTTCGTCGACGACCTGCCGCGCAATACGGCCGGCAAGCTGCTCAAGCGCCAGCTGCGCACGGATTACGCGCAGCTGTTCAGCACCGAAGCCTAGCCGGCCGGCGCCGGCATCGGCGCCGGCATCGGCATCGATCAGTACGGCACCGCGACGCCGTTCTCGACCTTGACGCGGTCGCCGATGCGCATCTGGTAGGCGTTGGACTGCGTCAGCGTCAGGTAGGCGTTGTCGCTGGTGCGCACACGCACGCGATAGGCGGCCGGCGCGCTGGTGCCGGTGCGCTTCTCGACCTCGTTGCCGGCCACCGCGCCGACCACCGCGCCGCCGATGGTCGCTACCGTATTGCCGCGGCCGCCGCCGACCTGGTGGCCGAGCAAGCCGCCGACGATGCCGCCGACCACCGCGCCCGCACCACTGGCCGAGGGCGGCTGGCCGGCAACCACTTCGATGGCCTCTACCCAGCCGTAGCGCACGCCGTACGCCTGGTTGCCGTAGTTGTTGTTGCCATAGTTGCTGTTGTCGTAGCTGCCGTCCGGATATTGCTGCTGCGGATACCCCTGTTGCGGATAGCCTTGCTGCGGATACTGTTGCTGGGGGTAGCCCTGCGGGTAGCCCTGCTGCGGGTAGCCCTGTTGTGGATAGCCCTGCTGCGCGGGGTAGCCGCTGATGGTGGTGCCGCTGGTGCCGTAGTTGCCGCCGTAGCTTCCACCATAGCTGCCGCCATAGGCCGTATTGGTGCCGTAGCCGCTGCCATACCCTCCGCCATAGCCGTTGTCATAGCCATACGGCGCGGCACACCCGGCCAGCGCACCGGCGCCCAGCACCGCAAGCACAACCGAACGAAAAGGGATGGACATGGCTCGACTCCTGCGCACTGCGCGTATTGATGAATGCGCGCGAGTCTAGGGCCGC
Organism: Cupriavidus consociatus; assembly: GCF_017814975.1. GTDB lineage: Bacteria > Pseudomonadota > Gammaproteobacteria > Burkholderiales > Burkholderiaceae > Cupriavidus > Cupriavidus consociatus. Next base: position 15,158 of record NZ_JAGIQA010000009.1, on the reverse strand, counting down.
CCGCGGGTGGCGGGTGTCACCGGAGCTTTTGATTGGTAACCGCCTGTAACCGGATGCGCGGCGGCCGGCTGTCGGGCTCAGCCCCGTTCGGCGCCGTCGTCGTTGAACTGCGTGATGCGGGCCACGCGGAAGGTGTTGCGCAGCGATTCCAGCTCGGTCCGATGCAGCATCGCGAGCCGGTTCAGGCTGCGCTCGCCCTTGGCCAGCAGATGCACCTGCACCACGCGCCGGTCCTCGGGGTTGAGGCGGCGCTTGACCAGCCCGGCCGCCTCGCAGCGGTTGACCAGCGCCACCACGCCATGCTGCTTGGCCTGCAGGCGTTCGGCCAGTTCGCCGATCGAAGCCCAGTCCTTGTCGGCGCTGCCGCGGATATGCAGCAGCAGCAGGTACTGCTGCACGGTCAGCCCTTCCTCGCGCGCCGCATCCTCGGAAAACCGCAGGAAGCGCCGCAGCTGGTAGCGGAAGTCCGAGAGCGCCTCGAAGTCCGCCTTGGTGAGCGGCGCAGGGTTGCGGGACGAGGCTGGCTTGCTGGGCATAGGACTAGGCGGAAGAACGGCGGAAAGCGCGAAAAAAAACGGGAACGTGCCCGCCGGCGGCGCAGTGCGGCCGCGGGCGCTCGCAATTATAGGGCGGCGCCGGCATGTTGGACGCGCCACAGGCATCCGTCCCGGATGTGCCGATGTGACGTCCGGCTATGGCAGAATCTGTGCGGTTGCAGACACCCTAACCCACCGGAAACCGCATCGATGTTTACGGAAATCGCCCTCTTCCTGCTGGATACCATCTTTACCTTGTTCGGCATGGCCCTGCTGCTGCGCGTCTGGATGCAGCTGACGCGGCTGCCGACGCGCAACCCGGTTTCGCAGGGCGTGTTCCAGATCACCGACTGGCTGGTGCGGCCGCTGCGCCGGATCATTCCGGGCGTCGGCGGCATCGACTGGGCCACGGTGGTGGCAGCCTGGCTGACGGCGGTCGTGTTCCTGTTGCTGGTCGCGCTGCTCAGCGGCGCCGACCTGCTGGCATTCCTGCCGGCTGTGCTGCTGACCGCGTTGCTGTACGTGCTGAAGTGGGCGATCAGCCTGGTGATGTGGGTCACGCTGCTGATGGCAATCCTGTCGTGGGTCAACCCGCATTCGCCGATCACGCCCGCCATCGACCACCTGACCGCGCCGGTGCTGCGCCCGATCCAGCGCGTGGTGCCGCGCCTGGGCGGCTTCGATGTCTCGCCTCTGGTGCTGTTCGTGATCGCGCAGATCCTGCTGATGGTGATCGCCAGGCTGGGTGCGAGCGTGTTCAACATGCATTTCTGAGGACTGCAGGCCGCTGCGATGGCGGCGGTGCGATGGCGGCGGTGCGATGGCCGGTGCGGGCCGGGCATTGTCCAGATGCCTGGACAGTGTTTCGAGAATCGAAGCTTTTTCTGCTTAGTGTGAAGTCCTACATTACAGGCAACGTGGCGCTGCAGCCACGCACCCTGCCACCTGCCAAGAAGGACCACACACCATGAAGACCCTCGCACAACGCCGCAACCTGGCGCTTTCCCTGCTGTGCGCGGCCGGCCTGTCGATTGCCGCCGCTGCCGCGCACGCCTCTGAACCCCTTTCCGATATCGCACGCCTGGACGGCGGCATTGCCCACGTCGGCAAGGCCGACCCTTTCCTGGACGGCGCGCGCATTGGCCGCGCCGACCCGTTCACTGACGGTGCCAGGCAAGGCAAGGTCGATCCGTTCACCGACGGCGCCGCCATTACCGACCGCCGCGACAGCTTCACCGAAGGCGCCTGAGTCTCCAGCGTTTTCCCTTGCCACGGCCTCGCGCCGTGGCGGCCCCGCCGGCGTTCTCAACCCGCTGGCCGGGCCTCTCCCTGTGCCAGGCCACTTTCGTCTGCCTGCGCGTCGTCTTCGGGCCAGGCGCCCTCCCTTGCCCACTCGCCAGGCTCGATCCCTTCCAGTCCCGAGTCGGGCCCCAGCTCCGACACCATCATCGATTCGATCGCCTCCATGAACACGCGCACCTTGCGCGGCTGCAGGCGCCGGTCCGGCAGCAGCGCGAACACGCGCAGCGGCGGCAGCGGGAAGTCCGGCAGCACCCGGACCAGGCGGCCTTGCGCGATCTCGGCCTCACAGTAGTTCACCGACAGGCGCGCGATACCGAGCCCCGCCAGCGCGCCCTGCAGGCGCAGCTCGGCGTTGAAGGTCTGCATGCGCGGACGGATCGGCACGGAGACGGTCTCGCCGTCGCGGGTGAATTCCCAGACCGTGTCGCCCGGCGTGGTCAGCGTCGGCATGTTGGCCAGGTCTTCCGGGCGCAACTGCGCCGGCAGGCTGTCCGCCAGCGACGGGGCGGCGAACAGCCCGCGCTCGACGTGGTAGATGCGGCGCGCCACCGTGCCGGAGTCGGGCAGGTCGGCATCGACGATGACGAAGGCCACGTCAAACCCGTCGCGGATCGGGTCGACCAGTCCCTGCGTGATCTCCACCGCCACATCAAGCGCCGGATGCGCGGCGAGTGTGCGGCAGATCACCCCGCCCAGTTGCTGGGCACCAAATTCATAAGGCGTGGCGATGCGCAGCACCCCCTGCACGCGCTCCTCGCGCGCCAGCGTTTCCTGCCGGATCTCGCGCAGCCGCGCGAACAGCGGCGCCACATCGCGATAGACGGCCTTGCCGGCATCGGTGAGGCGCATGCGCCGCGTGGTGCGCTCCAGCAGCTTGGCGCCGATGGCGGTTTCCAGCCGCGCCACCGCGGCCGAGACGCGCGACTTGGGGCAATCGAGCTGCTCCGCCGCGGCGGTAAACGTTCCCTGCTCGACGACACAGCAGAACGCTTCCCAGTCGTTCCATTGAATTGTTTGATTCACCGGACAATGTTTCCCTGACAGCCTGTAGTTCTCTGCGGCAGGCGACATTATGCTTGAGCGATGCAACAAACGCCCGCCCCGGCCTCACCCGCTGCTCCGGACGGCTCAGCCCCAGCGCTGGCAACATCGGTCCCCGCAGCCCTCGCCCCCGCAACGACACCGGTCCCGGCCCCAGCGCGCCCCCGCCTGCGACTCGCCAGTCACCCCGAAATGGGTCACTGGCGTCTTTCATTGTTCGGCCTGACGCTCGGCCTGGTGACCGGCATCGACTTTTCTTCCACGCTGATGATGGGCGTGGCCAGCCAGCATATCCAGGGCGGCGTCGGCGCCGCGCCCGAAGACTACCTGTACGCGGTCTCGGCCTATGCCGCCACCGCGGTGCTGATGAACATGGTGCTCGACCAGGTCGCGCGCCGCATCACGTACAAGCGCTTTACGCTGGCATCGCTGGTGGTGTTCATGCTGGGTTCGCTGATCTGTGCCGAGTTTGCCAGCCCCGCCGGGCTGATCTCCGGCAAGGCGGTGCAGGGCCTGGGGGCGGGGGGCCTGTTCGCGGCCTCGCGCATCCTGGTGCAACTGGTGTCGACGCCGGCCGAACGCGGCGCGCTGATGCTGCGTTTCGGCGGCGGCGCGTTCTCGATGCTGGCGATTGCGCCGTGGCTGACCAGCATTTTCCTGGACGATATCGGCTGGCGCGCGGTGTTCCTGTTCCAGGCCGTCATTGCCTTGCCGGTACTGCTGTCGGTGGCGTTGACCTACCCCACACGCGCGCCGCGCGACCCGCATCCGCCGGTGTCGACGCTGGACTGGCCCGCCGCGATTGCTGCCGCGGCCGGCGCGCTGGTGTTCCTGCACACGCTGCAGGAAATGCGCTACACGCGCTTCTTCAGTTCGCTGGAAATGCCGCTGGCCGCGCTGTGCGGCCTGGCGTTGTTCGCGTTCGCCGGCTGGCGCCTGTACCGCCATCCCGACCCGTGGATCGACCTGTCGCGGCTGGCCGGGCGCCAGTATCTCTACGGCCTGGGCTTCTACACGCTGTATTACCTGATGTCGTCGGCCTGGGCCTTCCTGCTGCCGTCGCTGACGCAGACCGGCCTGGGCCTGACCTTCCGCACCACCTGCATGCTGCTGGCAACCAGCGGCACGGTGGCGACCATCGCCGCCATCGTCATCACGCTGGGCATGGCGCTGGTGTTCCGCAAGCGACGCGTGATCGCGCTTGGCTTTGTGTTCTATGCCTGCGCCGCGATGCTGTTTTCGCACCAGTTGATGCCGGGCGCACCCGACTATGCGCTGGTGCCGGTGGTGCTGCTCGAAGGGCTGACGCCGGTGCTGCTGATGGTGCAGGTGGCATCGATGACCTACCTGGAGGTGCCGGTCGAGGATTTCTCGCACGCCTACCAGTTCAAGAACGTGTGCAAGCAGATTGCCTCGGCCGTGGGCACCGGCCTGGCCAGCGTGTTCATGCAGGACGGGCTGGCCGAGCACCGCACCCACCTGGTCGAGCAGGTCACGCGCTTCAACCCGGCGCTGCAATCTCCGGATGCGCTGTCGGCCGCGGGGCTGGCGAAGATCTCGCTGGAAATCGACCGGCAGGCCACGCTGCTGGCCGGCATGGACATGCTGCACGGCTTCGCGGTGATCTGCGCGCTCGGTGCGGTGTTTGTGCTGGTGCAGCGCAGCTTCCGCTAGGGCGCCGTTCCAGCCTCCTGGGAGGCGGTGCAGGAGACAGCATGGCGGCGGCGCTCCGCGCGGGCACCGCCACGTCCATGCCGCCATTCCCCGCCGGGGGACCGGCACTGGCGTTGTGCCGGCATTTCCTCTACCCTTTCGGCCTTTCCGTGCCAATCCGGCGACCCGCGCCGGTGCTACACCGATGGCCAGTTCCACCGACTCCCCCCGCGACGCGCAGGCGCCCCAGAGCGCAGGCAGTGCCGCCGCGCCCGAGAAGCCAAGCGACAGCTATGTGCAGTCCTTTGCACGCGGGCTGTCGGTCATCCGGGCTTTCAATGCCCAGCACCCGGCGCAGACGCTGACGGAAATCGCCCAGGCCAGCGGCCTGACGCGCGCGGGCGCGCGCCGCATCCTGCTGACACTGGTGGGACTTGGCTATGTGCAGGCCGACGGGCGGCTGTTCCGGCTGACGCCCAAGATCCTCGACCTCGGCTTTGCCTACCTGACCTCGATGCCGTTCTGGAACCTGGCCGAGCCGATCATGGAGACGCTGTCGCAGCAGGTGCATGAAAGCTGCTCGATCTCCGTGCTGGACGGGACCGAGATCGTCTATGTGCTGCGCGTGCCGGCGCGCAAGATCATGACCATCAACCTGTCGATCGGCAGCCGGCTGCCGGCGTATTGCTCGTCGATGGGCCGCGTGCTGATGGCGGGGCTGAATGAAGCCGAACTGGACGGCGTGCTGCGCGCCAGCGAGTTGCGTGCGCGCACCATCCGGACCGTGACCGACATTGAAGCGCTGAAGGCCATCGTCGCCGATATCCGCACGCGCGGCTGGGCCCTCAACGACCAGGAGCTGGAAGAGGGGCTGGTGTCGCTGGCGGCGCCGATCCGCAACCGTGCCGGCCAGACCATCGCCGCGATCAATATCAGCGGCCAGGCCAACCGCACCAGCGCGCAGGAAATGCTGGAACGCTTCCTGCCGCCGCTGCTCGAAGCTTCGGAAAAAATTTCGGGGCTGGTCGGGCTGCGTACCTGAACGTCGCTCCCGCCGCCCGCGCCGGCTGCCTCAGCCGGCCACCGGCAGCGCCACGCTGCCGAACTCGGCCGAACGCGTGCCGTCCAGCGGCCGGTTGCTGGCGCCGAAATACGCAAAGGCCACCGACAGCTTGACCGCGTTTGAGGCATTGCGGCCCGCCGCGTGGAACAGCCGGCTGTCGAAAAACAGCACGTCGCCGCGGTGCAGCGCAAGCGGCCGCGCCGCCTGCAGCAACGGCTGGCTGGCGGGGTGCGCCTCGATCAGGAATTCCGCGGGATCCAGCTGGCCCGGCTCCAGCGCCGCGCGATGCGATCCCGGGATGACGCGCAGCACGCCGTTGCTTTCGTCCTCGTCGCCCAGCGCCAGCCATACCGTCACCAGCTCGGGCTTGGCAAACGACCAATAGCGCGTATCGCGGTGCCAGCCGGTCTGGCTGCCGTAGTGCGGGTGCTTGGTCATCACGCAGTTGTGGTGCGCCAGCGTCAGGCAAGCTGGTTCGCCCAGCAGCGCCTGCACCACTGACACCAGCTTCGGATCGCTGGCCCAGCCGCGGAACACCTCGTCGCGGCCGTAGGCCTGGCGCAGCCGCCTGACGGTGCCGCCGCCAGCGGCGTCGCGCGCGGCCGGGGCCCCGGGATAGCCCAGGTCGGCCTCGAACTCCACCGGTGGCACCGCCGCCGCCAGGTGCCTGCACGCCACCGCTTCCAGCGCGGCGCAGTCTGCCTCGTTGCCGAAGCCGCGCAGGATCACGAAGCCGTTGGCATGGAAGGCCTGCGCCAGGCGCAGCAGCGCGTCGGAATCGGCAGCGTCGGGGGTCAGCACGGCAGCGGCGGGGAGGTCGGCAGGCAGGTCGGCAGAGGGGTCCAGCGAGGCGGTCATTGCAGCGGGCAGCGGAAGGGGGAAAGAAACACGGGCGGGCCGCGGTGGCCCGACAGGCTCATGATGCCAGAACCGGCGCAATCTGGCGCAGCTGCTGCGCCATCCAGGCGCACGGCCACCGGCCCGTGGTGTCTCCGTTCGGAAACAGACGGTGCCGCGTGCCGCGCACGCCGCTACAATGCGCTGCACCGCATCCCCGTTTTTGCCGCCGGTCCGGATTCCTTCCCACTCCCTTGCGCCGAGGTCCAACGTGACAGCCCGCCCACGCATCGTCGCTTCGCTGGCCGAGGCCCAGGCCCAGCTGGGCCGCATCGTCCTCGGCAAGCCGCAGCAAGTCCGGCTGGCGCTGGCCTGCATGCTGGCGGGGGGCCACCTGCTGCTGGAAGACGTGCCCGGCGTGGGCAAGACCACGCTCGCGCATGCGCTGGCGCGCACGCTCGGGCTGCAGTACCAGCGCGTGCAGTTCACCAGCGACCTGCTGCCGGCGGATCTGATCGGCGTCTCGGTGTTCGTGCGCGATGCGGGCGAATTCCGCTTCCACCGCGGCCCGGTGTTCGCGCAGGTCGTGCTGGCCGACGAAATCAACCGGGCGCCGCCCAAGACCCAGAGCGCGCTGCTCGAAGCCATGGCCGAGCGGCAGGTGACCCATGACGGCACCACGCACGCGCTGCCGGCACCGTTTTTCGTGATCGCCACGCAGAATCCGCTGGAGCAGCTGGGCACCCATGCGCTGCCTGAATCGCAGCTCGACCGCTTTACCATGCGCGTATCGCTGGGCTACCCCGATCCCGCCTTCGAGCGCGTGCTGTACCTCGGCGGCGCCAGCGCGGCAGAAGCCACGCCGGTCATGGATGCCGCGCAGGTGCTGGCCCTGCAGCAGGCGGCCGCGCAGGTGTACGCCAGCCCCGCGCTGGTCGACTATGTGCTGGCGCTGGTGCAGGCCACGCGGCACCACGGCGGCTTTGCGGCGGGCCTGTCGCCGCGCGCCGGGCTGGCGCTGCTGGCCTGCGCGCGCGCATGGGCCCTGCTGGCGCAGCGCGAACTGGTGTTGCCTGAGGATGTGCAGGCGGTCTTTGCCGCCGTGGCCGCGCACCGGCTGCTGCCGGCGGGCGGCGGCAGCCCCGCCGCGGTGGACGGCGAGCTGGCGGCACTGCTTGCCGGCGTCCCCATCCCCTGACGCCCATGGCGAGCGATCCGCCGGCGGCGCCGCACGACAACAGAGACGCCGCCGCACACCATCGCCTGCCGGGGCCGGGGCTGTTCGCCTCCGCCAGGTTCTTCGGCCAGCGCATCGCCGCGCGCCGGCCCTCCGGCGGCACCGTGCGGCTGGACCGGCGCCATCTCTATATCCTTCCCGCGCGCGGCGGCATCGGCTTTGCCGTGCTGCTCGGCGCGATGCTGCTGACCTCGCTGAACTACAACATCGGCCTGGGTTTCGCGCTGACCTTCCTGCTGGCCGGCATCGGCATGTCGTGCATGTGGCTGGCGTACCGCAACCTGCTCGAACTGGCGGTGAGCGCGGGCACGGTGGCGCCGGTGCATGCCGGCCAGCTCGCGGTATTTGCGCTGCGCGTCGACAACGCCGACGCCGGCGCGCGCATTGGCATCGAGGCGCGCGCCCCGGCGCTGCCAGAAGTGGTGCCGGCCACGCTGACGCTCGACGGCCACGCCAGCGGCACGCTTGCGCTGCACGTGCCGGCGCTGCGGCGCGGACGGCTGGCGCTGCCGCGCGTGGTGATCAGCAGCCGCTTCCCGTTCGGGCTGTTCCGCGTCTGGAGCCATGCGGAGCTGCCGCTGTCGACGCTGGTCTATCCGGCGCCGGAAACCAATGCACCGCCCCCGCCCGCCGCGTATCGCCCTGGCGCGGACGACGCGCATGCCATAGCCGCCGTTCCGGGCGATGACGGTATCGACCAGTTGCGGCGCTACCGCAGCGGCGACCCTTTGCACCGGATCGCGTGGAAGCACAGCGCGCGCACCGGCCGATGGCTTAGCCGCAGCGGCGATCCACCGCAGCGCCCGGCGCGCTGGCTCGACTGGCAGGCGATGCCCGCCGGCATGGACGCCGAAGCACGGCTATCGCGGCTGTGCGCCTGGCTGCTGGCCGCGCCAGACGATGCCGAGATTGGCCTGCGCCTGCCGGGCCTCGAACTGCCGCCCGCGGGCGGCGCGAGCCATCGCCGCGCCTGCCTGGAAGCGCTGGCGCTGTGGCCGCGGTATCCGAAGCAGCCCGGAGCCCGCCCGTGACTGCCGTGGCAAGGCCGCTGCGGCATGAAGACCACGGCATGCTGCTCGGCCAGCTGGCGCTGGTGCTGGCGCCGCAGGCGCGGACGTTGCCGGTGTCGGTCAGCCTGCTGCTGTTGCTGCTGCTGGGCTGGCGCTGGCTGCTGTGGCGCCGGCGCGCGCCGCTGCCGTCGCGCTGGATGCTCGGCACGACCGCGCTGCTGGTGCTGCTGGTGGCCAGTGCGCTGGCCTGGCAGGCCGGCGGCGGCGTGGGACGCGAGCTGGCCGTGGCGCTGCTGGGTGCATTCGTCATCCTCAAGCTGCTGGAGTGCCGCGCGCTGGCCGACGCCACGCTGGTCACGCAGTTGTCCTTCTACCTGCTGCTGACGCTGTACCTGTCGGACCAGCCCTTCTGGCTGGCGCTGTACAGCCTGGCGATCGGCGCCTGGGTGTTGCGCAACTGGCTGCTGCTGCACCACCCGGAGGCGCGCAGCCGGCTGGCGATCTGGCCGATGCTGGGCCGCATGGCGCTGCTCGGCCTGCCTTGGGCGGTGGCCATGTTTGTGCTGTTCCCGCGGCTGGAGCACCCGCTGTGGCAGCTGCCGCAATCCGCGCCCACCGGCACCACCGGCCTCAGCGACACAATGCGGCCTGGCAGCGTCGGCCAGCTGATCCGCTCGCCGGCGCTGGCACTGCGCGCCGAGGTCGCTGGCCCGCCGCTGCCTGCCGCGGTGCTGTACTGGCGCGCGCTGGTGCTGTGGGAGTACGACGGCACCACCTGGCGTCCGGCGCGGCAGCGGCTGCACGCGCTGGCGCCTGCGCCAGCCGCTGTGGCCGCTGTGGCCGGCAGGCACGGAATCGACTACAGCATCACGCTCGAACCGAGTTCTCAGCACTGGCTGCTGGTGCTGGACCGCGGGCAGGCCCTGTCGCCATCCGCCGAAGCCGCCGTCACGCCAGATGGCGAATTCATGTCGCGCCGGCCGGTGGACCAGCGCATCCGCTACCAGGCGCGATCGACGCTCGCCCCGGCACCGGAGGCGCTGGATGCCGCCACGCGCCGGCTGGCGCTGGCCCTGCCCGCAGGCGGCAACCCGCGCGCCCGCGCGCTGGCGTCCGCATGGGCCGCGCAGCACTCCGATCCCGCCGCACGGGTGCAGGCGGCACTGCGCCTGTTCGCCGCCGCGCCGTTTGCCTACACACTCAGCCCGCCACCGCTCGGCGCGGAGCAGGTCGACAGCTTTGTGTTCGACACCCGGCGTGGCTTCTGCGAGCACTACGCCAGCAGCTTCGTCTTCCTGATGCGCGCCGCCGGCGTACCGGCACGGGTCGTCACCGGCTACCAGGGCGGCGAATACAACCCCATCGGCGGCCACTACGTGGTACGCCAGTCCGACGCCCACGCCTGGGCCGAAGTCTGGCTCGACGGCCGCGGCTGGGTGCGAGTGGATCCGACCAGCGCGGTCGCGCCCAACCGGATCGAGCGGGGCCTGGACGCCGTCCTCGGCGCCGAGACCTCGGCCTGGCGTCCGGCCCACCAGCCGGGCTGGCTGCAGGATGTCCGCTGGGCCTACGAGGGCATGGTCTACCGCTGGCAGCGCTGGGTCCTGCAGTACGACCATGCGCAGCAGGCGCGCCTGCTGGCCACCCTCGGCACGGGGGCCAGCGCCGGGCAGCTGCTGGCCGGTGCGCTGGGGATGCTTTGCCTGCTCGCACTGGTGCCGCTGTGGCGGCGCCGGGAGCATGCCGATCCGCTTGACGCCGCCTACGACCGCTTCTGCGAAATGTTGGCCCGGCACGGCTGCGTGCGCGCGCCGGCCGAAGGTCCCCAGGACTTCGCTGCACGGGCCAGCGCGCGGCTGCCGCAGGCGGCCGCGGCCATCGCGGCGGTTGCCGCGGCCTACATCGGGCAACGTTATGGCAACGCCGATCCGGCGCGCGCGCGGCAGGTGGCGGAGCGCGTGCGAGCGGGCACGCGAGACATCGCCGGAGTGCTGCGCCGGCAAAAATCCTCCCGCTTATAACTGCTGCGCACCGCACGCCTGCTGCGCGCACACATCGACCAGGCCCTCGCCCCTTCGAGCTGGACATGAACCAGTACCTGCTGATGAGCATGCTGTCGGCATGCTCTCCGAGCTGGGTACGACACTGACGCCACCCGCACGCCGATGACGCGGCTGCTGGACGGGATCGAAGCGCGCGGCGCCTGCTGGCGCGGGCCGCGCCGGTGGTCCATGCCGCTTACGGCGAGGCGTGGGCACCGCTGGGCGCGAGCGTCCTCGCTGGTACCGCGCGCGCTGACGCAATTGCACCAGACCCTGCAAGCCCTGCAGCCATGACGAACGGCACGTCCTGGCAGCCACTGTCGCGTCTGCGCGTCGGGCTGCACCAGGCGGCCTATGCCGTCGGCAGCATGCTGATAATCCTCGCGCAGCAGTGGCTGTCGCGACGGTTTGGGTACCGCTATTAGCTGATCGGGGTGCTGTTGCTGTTCATGGCCGGCACGCTTGCGGCGGCCACCCGCCATACGCTGGCGCGGATGGTGGCGGCGCGTTTTGTCCAGGGCGTGGCTGGCATGGCGCAGGCACACCAAGGAGCACTGTCGCAACTCGCAGCAACAGTCGAGCAACAGGCCAGGCTGCGCCTGCGAGGATATCTACCGGTTGATTGCGGTGCTCGCGCTTGGCGCGGCGGCGGACATGCTGGCGCAGCGGCGTCTGGCCTGAAACGCGCGAATGTTCCGGCCATCAGTGGCGGAACGCTGGATCGACTGCAGTGCGAAGAATCGGGGAGGTGCGGAGTCGCCGCGCAGCGGATGATGGCGCGGACGGGTTGCAGTGCCGGCAGACGCGGCAGCGGCGAAATACCTGCTCAGAACAGCGACAACTGGCGCATGCCGAAACCAATGGTTTCTTCGACGCGCGCGCGAGCATGGACCAGCGATCCTTCGGCGCCAGAGTAATTGCCGGCGGCCCAGTGGTAGACCACGGGAACTTCGCCGCGCTCGGACAGGCGCACTTCGCCAAGCTTGTCGCCGCGTTCATTGCGGTAGAAATGCGAGCGGTAGCCTCGCTCCCAATGCGGGGCGACTACTTTCTTGCGCCGCCGGGGCTTCGGCGCGGAGCCGGCCGCCGACGTCGTTGACGCCAGTCGCCGCGCTCTATCGGTACCCGGCGTTGTGGCGCGGGTGAAATCCAACTGCATAGACTTCCTTTTTGTCGATTCAGCAGAACCAGGGCCGGCGGGGGCTACCGCCGCATGCTTCGTGCATCGCAGTCGAGATAATACCTGTTGGCGCGCCTTCTGTAAGTAGTTGGTTGCGCGGAATGCCGCTTCCCATAAGGCTTAGCGGGCCGTATACCGGTCTCGGTATACGGCCCGCGCGGCCCGTGTAAACCGCAAAGCCTTGCCTGTTAACGATTCACGGGCAGTGACGCATCGATCGGCATTAACCGATATCGAGCGGAATGAAGATGCGTGCATCGTCGCGTTGCACCAGCAGCGCCACCTGCTTGCCGGACTTTGTCACCAGCGATTTCAGTTGCTCGGCCGAAGTGATCGGCGTGCCGTTTAGCGACAGGATCACGTCGCCCGGCTGGATGCCCACCCGCGCCGCGGGTCCGGCCACGTCTTCGACCACCAGGCCGCCTTCGATGCCGCTGTCGCGCTTTTCCGCCGGCGACAGCGGACGCACGGCCAGCCCGAGCCGGCCGCTGGCCTCGTTGGCGCCGCCCTTCTGCGCCACCGCCCGGTCCTTGGCCGTGCCGATCTTCACCGACAAGGTCATCGGCTCGCCCTTGCGAATGATCTTCAGCGAGCTCTGCGTGCCGGGCTTGAGGTCGGCCACATGCTCGGGCAGGTCGCCCGAATGGTCGATCACGTCGTTGCCGAGCTGCACGATCACGTCGCCCGGCTTCAGGCCGGCTCGCGCTGCGGGACTATCCGGCTCGACCGAGTTGACCAGCGCTCCGGTCGGCTTGGGCAATCCGAACGATTGCGCCAGCGCCTGGTTGACCTCCTGCACGCTGATGCCGAGGCGGCCGCGCGTGACTTTGCCGGTCGCCACCAGCTGCTGCTGGACCTTGGTGGCCACGTCTATCGGGATCGCGAACGACAAGCCCTGGTAGCCACCGGTCTGGCTGTAGATCTGCGCGTTGATGCCGATGACTTCGCCACGCTGGTTGAACAGCGGGCCGCCCGAGTTGCCCGGATTGACGGCCACGTCGGTCTGGATGAACGGCACGTAGGTGTCGTCGGGCAGCGAGCGCGACTTGGCGCTGACGATGCCGGCTGTCACGGTGTTCTCGAAGCCGTACGGCGAGCCGATGGCCAGCACAGGCTCGCCGACGCGCACCTGCGAGGGATCGCCCAGGCGAACCGTCGGTAGGTTCCTGGCATCGATGCGAATCACCGCCACATCGGTCTGCGGATCGGTGCCCAATACCTTGGCCTTGAACTCGCGACGGTCGGTAAGCTTGACGGTTACCTCCTGCGCACCGTCGACGACGTGTGCATTGGTCAGGATCAGGCCGTCAGGGCTGACGATAAAGCCGGAGCCCAAGCCGCGCACCAGTTGCTGTTGGCCACCTTGCGGGCCCTGTAGCTGAGGGCCGAAGCGCTTGAAGAACTGAAACAGCGGATCGTCCGGATCAATCCCCGGCGGCATCTGCGCCGCGGTGCGTTGGGCGCGCGCGGTCACGCTGATATTGACCACGGCGGGCCCATTTTGCGCAACGATGCCGGAAAAGTCCGCCGGCGTGGCCACGGCAGCGGCTGGCTGCGCGGCCGCGACGGGCGCCGGCATGGGGGCGGCGTATCCGGGCGTAACGACTTCCTTCTGCAGATAGGCATACCCGCCGCCCAGGGCGGCGAGGGCTGCGATACCAACGGCCGTGCGAGCAATGGTCTGGCGAATCATGTCGGGATCCTTTTGTAGAAGATCTGGCGTCGGCACTTTGCGACGCGACGGGATCATGCTAGCGACCGAGACTTAAAACAGAATTAAGGCTCACAAGTGTCTTACTAATCTCTTTCATTAAGGCGCTGTATTTAACTTGCACACAATCAAATTGTGTCTAATATATCGATATGGAACGCGATAACGACGACACCTCGAATTGGCTACTGCTCGATCGGCAACTATGCTTTGCCCTGTATTCGACCTCGCTGGCGATGACCAAGCTGTACAAGCCAATGCTTGGTGAGCTTGGACTTACTTATCCGCAATACCTGGTGATGCTCGTATTGTGGGAGACCGAAACGCTGACAGTGTCGGAACTGGGTGGCCGCCTTGCGCTGGACTCCGGCACGCTGACGCCGTTGTTGAAGCGGCTGGAAGCTACTGGCCTCGTTTCGCGCAACCGCGATACCGGTGACGAGCGCCGGGTGCTGGTACGCCTGACCGAGGCTGGACGGGCGCTGCGCAACGCAGCCGAACGCATTCCTGAACAGATGTTGTGCGCCACGCAGTGCCCGGTCGAAGAAATCCAGGCCCTGACGCAGCGCCTGCATGCATTGCGGTCCACGCTGGAAGCAGCGCGTACCGATTTCCCACCGCCGCACGACGGCAAGCCTTGATACGCCCCTGGGGGCAACCAAACCGGAGCCTTAAATGAAACTCGAAAAAGTCGTTTATACTGCCCATGCCAAAGCCACTGGCGGCCGCGATGGCCGGGCCACCACCTCCGATAGCCAACTCGACGTCAAGCTGGCAGTGCCCAAGGAAATGGGTGGCGCCGGCAACGGTCTGAACCCGGAACAGCTGTTTGCCGCAGGCTACTCTGCCTGCTTCCTGGGCGCGATCCGGTACGTGGCCGGCCAGCAAAAGATCAATGTGCCGGCAGAAGCTTCGATCGAGGGCGCTGTCGGCATCGGGCCGATTCCCCAAGGTTTCGGCATCCAGGTCGAGCTGAAGATTTCGCTGCCGGGGTTCGAACGCGAGGCGGCTGAGAAACTGGTGGAGCAGGCTCACCAGGTTTGCCCGTACTCGAACGCCACCCGAGGCAATATCGACGTGACACTGACGGTAGTCTGATTCCGCGTATCAAACAAAACGGCCAGGACCGCATTGCGGTCCTGGCCGTTCTAATTTGGATCCTCGTGCTGCGCACAGAATGCACGCTTCTGCGCTGCACTCATTCGCTTGATCTCGATTTCCGCCTTCAACGCTTCCGATTTGGTTTCGAAGCGTAGCCGCATCATGACTCGGATCGGCTTGCGCGAACGCGTATATTTGGCGCCTTTTCCCGACAGATGCTCGGCAAAGCGCCGGTCGACGTCAGTGGTGATCCCGGTATAGATCGAGTCACCGGTACATTCGAGCAGGTAGAGATACCAGGCGCAGTCGTCTGACATGAAGTAATAGTCTATTCGAGCCAATAAACCGCAGACAAATTCGAAGCCGCGCCAAAGCAAAAACCCCTCGCAGCACACGCTGTCGAGGGGTTTTGCACAATAAGAGCCTGGCGATGACCTACTTTCAC
>NZ_JAGIQA010000099.1 GCF_017814975.1 Cupriavidus consociatus | reverse complement strand
CGCCGTGGCAAGCTTCACGGTGCCAAACGTGGCAACGTCAATGTGCTATCTGGGGCGCCTTACGGCTACCGCTATATCCGCAGGCAACTCGACGGGACACCGGCGCACTACGTCATCGAACTGCCCCAAGCCGCAACGGTAAGAGCGATGTTCCAATGGGTAGGTCTGGAACGCTTGAGCATTGGAGAAGTGGTACGCCGGCTTGCCGAGGCTGGTACCGAAACGGCTTCGGGCAAGCCGTTCTGGGATCGAAGCGTGGTGTGGGGCATATTGCGCAATCCGGCTTACATGGGACGGGCCGCGTTCGGTAAAACGCAGGTGCGCGATCATCTGCATGTACGTGTGCGTGCCCAACGCCACAGCGCCGATGTGCCCAAGAAACCGTATTCAACGATACGCGCGGATCCGCAGCAGTGGATCGAAATTCCGGTGCCGGCCATCATCACTGAAGCGCTGTTCCATACCGTCCAGGAGCAGCTTGCAGAGAACCGCAAGCGGGCACGTCAGCGACGGGATAATGCGCCGCTGCGCCTGCTGCAGGGGCTGACTGTATGCGGACATTGCCGTTATGCCTATTACGCGAAGAAAGTGAGCAAAGCCGCAGCCAAGGGACATCAGCGGGATTACGCCTATTACCGCTGCGTTGGGACAGACGCCTATCGTTTCGGCGGCGAACGCATCTGCGACAATCTGCAGGTCCGAACCGACAAGCTCGACGATCTTGTGTGGCAGCAAGTTGTGGAGTTGCTCAGGCAACCAGATCGACTGAAGAGAGAATACGAACGTCGACTGGACGTATTAGAGCGAAATGAAAAGAACGGCTTCGATACCACCAGCCTGGACAAGCAGCGGCTTCAGCTTGAAAAAGGCAAATCACGACTGATTGATAGCTACGCTGACGGTATCATCGACAAGGCCGACTTCGAGCCGAAGATGCAGCAGTTGAAGAACCGGCTTGAGCAGATTGAACAGCAGATCCTGGAATCACGGCGCCACGGAGCAGTGCAAAGCGAGCTGTTTCTGGTCATCAACCGGCTTGAGGAATTTGCAACCGCTGTCACCGAGAGGCTGGATACGATTGACCTTGAAACGAAACGCAAGATCGTTCTGGGTCTGGTCAAGCGTGTCGAGATCCACAAGGATGAAATCGTCGTCGTGTTCCGCGTCGATCCGCAGCCGCCGGCTCCAAGCAGCGAAAATTCTAACGACTCAGACGAGGGACTGGAAAATATGCAACATTGTAGGCGGCGTAATAACTCCCCCTTGGGGTGTACCCGCCCGCGACTCGAACAGAGTTCCCTCATCGATATATCCGGCCTGAAGCCACTTTCGCAGAACCCCCTTATCCATCGGTACGTTCTCTAGGAACCAGGAATGACTGAAGTTGTCGAAACAGCCTCGAATGTCACCCTCCAGAACCCATTCTGGCGAGGCACGCTTAGCCAGAACGTTGAAGCACTGCTCGATGGCATCGGCGGTCGAGCGTCCGGACCGAAAGCCGTAGGAATTGGCATCCGCCAGAGTCTCCGCGACGGGTTCCAGTGCGAGCTTCCATAAAGCCTGCATCGCCCGGCACCGCATACAAGGAATTCCTAACGGACGCTTCTTGCCGTTACTCTTGGGAATGTAAACCCGCCGCAGCGGCATCGCCCGATAGCCGCGATGACGTAGCGACACCATTCCGTTCCATCTGGCCGCCGGGGACGACCATATCCTGCCATCCACCCCCGGCGTCCTCTTACCGCGATTTTCCGTCACACGCTTCACGGCCAACATCTTGCCGCTATGCGAGCGGGTCAGCAAACGTTGCAAGGCTTTCACCTTGCCCCATCGGCCTTCCCGGACCACCTTGGCGATACGCACCTGAAGCCGTTTCACCTCTGCCTCAATGTGCGGCCAGTTCGCCTGATCCCACATCTGTGCAGCGTGCGAGGACGCACCAGCTCCCGACACTTTCGCATCGTACGCCGTCATCTGCTTTCCCTCGTATAACGGTTGGTCAAAGTTCTCTCGCCATGAATGACCCTGCGGAAGTCTGCCCACTTTCGTGTCGGGCAATGTTGCAGCCCGTATCCCGGCCATTACAGCCGGGCGTTCGCTTTCTCCGCATTCCTTTACCCACCGTGCCAACAGCGTTCCTTACGGTTCGCCTGCCGTCGCCGGCAGCATGATGGGCTTACCCTGTTCCGCATGAATCTCCGAGCGGGGCGGACCCTTCCTCTTCGCCGGCGGCTGGTTGTCCATGGTGGTCCAGTCTTCGAAGACCACTCCTCACCGCATACCGTTTTGGTTCAAGCCTGTCAGCACGTTTGGCTTGTCAAAGATCACGACGTTTATCAGAAGTTCACATATGTTGGTCGTACCCACTCATCCCTTGCTCCTCTCCGCCTTCGTGCTGGCAGATTCCGCTTCGCCTCGCGGCTGGGCGTACCGGTTATCCGGCGGCTACGTTGTCCCCAGAGCTTCACACCGAGCTGTTACCGGCTCCGCATGTCTGAGTAGGGAACGGTTGATGGAACAACCGGTTTCGTCAGGCCATACGTTCTCCTGTGAAACAGAAATTCAGGCGACTTGCAGGTCGCACGAAGATGTTCTTCGCGATATCCAAGCCAATGGTCAGGGCGGGCATTGTTGTTCTCCCAAGAGTTGACCTTTTCAGTGTGGCCACGGAGAGGGCGGGCGTCCATACCATCAGCCTCATCGTGCAGGCCACACCTGCGGGCCCTGATGGAATTCGCCAAGAGCGCTCTCATCTTCGCCACGTGCTCGAAGCACTAGAACCAAAGAGCAGGCTTGCGCTCGTCTGAAGGCGGCGTACGAGCTACGCCGCCTTCACAGAGACGTGGTTCTTCTCAAAGGCAGTTCGATCGGAATAGCACAGTGCGCGCTCCGTGGATCAGTAAGGTTCGCAGGTGAACATCGCCTCGCTTGCTATTGAGCTTCCCAAGCCCAGCCCGTGCCTGTGCCCGGCGTTCGCGAAGAAACGACTATAAAGGGGAACGGCAGC
>NZ_JAGIQA010000098.1 GCF_017814975.1 Cupriavidus consociatus | reverse complement strand
GGGGCGGAATTTACGATGCCGGTGGCTAAGTAGTGGGATTGGTTTGTGGGTTCTTTGCTGCGGCTGACATCTGGTAGCGGCGTGGTAGGAACGCCTTCGGCTGCTGGCGCGGGTCGTAATGAGTCATGCGGTTTGCGGATTGCCGGTGGTTGCCTGGCGATAGGCCCGCGGCGTGGCCGCCTCGGCCTTGTTCCAGCAGGCGCGAAAGGCCTGCACGCTGGCGAAGCCGCTCTTCAACGCAATTTCCTCCACGGCCAGGCTCGATGACGTCAGCAGTTTGCGCGCGCGCGCCATGCGCAGAGTGAGCTGGTATTGCTTGGGCGTCAGGCCGGTTTCCTCATGGAAGATGCGGGACAGGTGCCGCACGCTGATGGCGAAGCGGTCGGCGAAGTGCGGGTCGGTGACATTGGCGTCCAGCTCGCGCGCGATCGCGTCCTGCACCGCATGCACCAGAGCGTTGCCATGCGAGCGCGCGCGAAATTGCGGCGCCAGCTGCGGATCGCCGCTGAAGCGGCGGAAGGGCACGACGTTGTCGCGCGCGACGGCGATGGCGGCATCGTCGCCATAGGCGTCGGCGACCAGCCGCAGCGCGAGGTCGATGCCAGAGGCCACGCCGGCCGACGTCCACACATTGCCATCGCGAACGAAGACCCTGTTGTCCACGACCGACGCGGCGGGGTGCCGCGCGCGCAGGCGGCGGGTGTGCACATGGTGGGTGGTGCACAGGCGGCCGTCGAGCAGGCCGGCGGCGCCCAGCAGAAAGGCGCCGGTGCAGACGGCGGCGACCTGTACGTCGGCATTCCTGCCGTCGGCGAAAGTTTCCCTGAGCCACGCAGCGCTATCGCGCCACGCCGGCGAACTCGTCAGCGTGTCCAGAAGTTTGCTGCCGATGGCCAGCACCACGTCGCCGGGCGCCACGCGCACGGGCAGCCGTTCGACCTGGCCCAGCGCCGGTCCCTGGAACGAAGTCACGCTCGAATGCGGTCCGATGCATCGGACCCGCAGTGGTGCGATGCCCAGCTCCGCTACGCTGGACAGGATCTGTAGCGGGCCGCCGAGGTCGAGCATGTGGACGTTGGGCAGCACCAGCAAATAAGCGTTGGTCATCGCGGCAAGGAAAGATCGAGCGGTCCGATGCCGCCATTCTCGCGCGCTCGGGGCGCGTCGTGACAGTGATGGCTGAAAATTTGCTTTTCTGGTCCGCGGCATTGCCGTGGCGGCAGCACGGCGTTGCTTAGCATGTCGGCAGTCCCGCACGATAGAAGAACCGAGGAACCGCCATGACCCGCACCCGCATCCCCGCCATCACTCTCGCGCTGGTAGCCATCGGCTTTGCCGCGATGTTCGTCTCGACCGCGGTGAAGGGCCTGTACCAGGTGTACTTCGTCGACCTCGCCGCCCACTTCGGCCAGGGCCGCGCGCAGTTCGCCTGGTCCGGCAGCGTGTTCATGCTGGCGACGGGACTGATGTCGCCGGTGGTCGGCGCACTGAGCGATCGCGTCGGGCCGCTGCGCACGGCGGCCGCCGGAGCATTGGCCGCGGGGCTGGCGCTGGGCAGCGTGGCGTGGTGGCACCAGTCGCTCGCATTCTTCGTGCTGGCGTTCGGGCTGGCGGGCGCGTTCGGATTGGCGGCGATGACGTTCGTGCCGATGGGCATCCTGGTCGATCGCCTGTTCGAGGAGCGCAGGAAGGGCCTGGCCTACGCGGTCGTGACGAACGGTACCGCGATCGGATTTATCGTGCTGTCGCCGCTGTGGATCTGGCTGCAGCCGCAGGCGGGATGGACCACGGCGTTCGGCGTGGCGGGTGTGGTGTTCGCGCTGCCGGTGGCTGGTGCGCTGTGGCTGGCCTCGCGGCGGGAGCCGCGATCCGCGCCGGCGCCGCAGGTGGTGCAGGTCTCGGCATGGGCGGTGGTCCGGCGCGATCCGGTCTTCTATGCGCTGGCAGCGGGCTTCTTCGGCTGCGGCGCGACCATGGCCTTCATCGACGTGCACCTGGTGGCCTACTGGCAAGGGCAAGGTGTGCCGCGGCTGGCGATGGGTAGCGCGCTGAGCACGCTTGGCGTGCTGGAACTGGCCAGCGGCATCGTCTCGGGCGCGCTGGCGTTGCGGTGGGACAAGCATCGCCTGCTGGCAGGATTCTATGCGCTGCGCTCGCTGTCGATGGTGCTGCTGCTGGTGCCGGGCCTTGGCGTGCTGCCTTTCGCGATGGGCTTCGGCGCCAGCTACCTGGGCACGGTGATCCTGACCTCGATGTTCTGCTTCGAGCGCTATGGCAGCCGGATCAAGGGCAAGGTGTTCGGGCTGCTGTTCCTGGGCCACCAGATCGGCGCCTTCCTGACGGTGCAGCTGGGCGCGTGGTCGTTCGATGCCACGCGCAGCTACTACCACACCATCGTCGCGCTGGTCGGGATCACGCTGTGCTCGGCGGCGTGTTCGTGGTTCGGGCTGCGCCGTGCGGGGGCGTTGCCGGTGGAGGACGATGGCCAGGCGCAGGCTGCGCCGAGCCGCTGAATCGGCGCCATGTTGCTGAAGCTTCTGCTGATGACCGCCACGCTGGCTCCGCTGGTGGCGGCCGCGTGCACGATACCGTGCCCGCGGCCCGTGCGGATCGCCGCACTCTCGGTGCTGGCGCTCGCCGGCACCGCCATGCTTATGCTGGACCCGCTCGCCACCGCGCTGGCACGTGTGGACGGCGGCCTTTCCGCTTCCGGCTGCGGCGGCTGAGGCCGGCTTGTCGCCGGTCAGCACCGGACGATGGCGCGTTCCCTATGATTCCGATGCCGTGCCCGCCGGGCACGGGCGCCGAATGTGATGTCTGCGTGTTGCGGCAGGCGTAAACTAGCGCGCTTTTTCCGGGCCGCCGCCAAGGCAGAAGCGGGCGCCCCGGCCACTGCTGCAGGAGTCTGAATGAGTTTGTTCCGCACCAAGGACATCGAAGCGATGCTGGCCGTCGCGCGCGATGACGGCCTCAAAAAGGTGCTGGGTCCGGTTGACCTGGTGATGATGGGGATCGGCGCCATCATCGGCACCGGGATTTTCGTGCTGACCGGCACCGGTGCGCTGACCGCCGGGCCGGCGCTGACCGTGTCCTTCGTCATCGCCGCGCTGGCGTGCGGCTTTGCCGCGCTGTGCTA
>NZ_JAGIQA010000097.1 GCF_017814975.1 Cupriavidus consociatus | reverse complement strand
GCGCGGCGGACCATCAGCTCCTTGATCTTGCCGATGGCCTTGGTCGGGTTCAGACCCTTGGGGCACACGTCGACGCAGTTCATGATGCTGTGGCAGCGGAACAGGCGGTACGGGTCGTTCAGGTTGTCCAGGCGCTCGCTGGTGGCCTGGTCGCGGCTGTCCGCGATGAAGCGGTAAGCCTGCAGCAGGCCGGCGGGGCCGACGAACTTGTCCGGGTTCCACCAGAACGACGGGCACGACGTCGAGCAGCTCGCGCACAGAATGCACTCGTACAGGCCATCCAGCTCGTCGCGCTCTTCCGGCGACTGCAGGCGCTCTTTCTCGGGTGGCGGCTCGTCGTTGATCAGGAACGGCTTGATCGAGTTGTACTGCTTGAAGAACTGCGTCATGTCGACGATCAGGTCGCGCACCACCGGCAGGCCGGGCAGCGGACGCAGCACGATGCGGTCCGGCAGCTCGCGCATGTTGGTCAGGCAGGCCAGGCCGTTCTTGCCGTTGATGTTCATCGCGTCCGAGCCGCACACGCCTTCACGGCACGAACGGCGGAACGAGATGGTCTCGTCCAGCTTCTTCAGCTTCACCAGCGCGTCCAGCAGCATGCGCTCGTGGCCGTCGAGCTCGACCTCGTAGGTCTGCATGCGCGGCGCCGCATCCTTGTCCGGATCGTAGCGGTAGACTTCGAAAATACGCTTCATTTCTGTGGGTCCTGTTGTCTCTACGATGCGGTGCTCAGAAGGTACGGGCCTTCGGCGGCACGCTTTCCACCGTCAGCGGTTCCATCTTCACCGGCTTGTAGTCGAGGCGGTTGCCTTCGCTGTAGAACAGCGTGTGCTTGAGCCAGTTCTGGTCGTCGCGGTTGGGGAAGTCGCTGTGCGCGTGCGCGCCGCGCGATTCCTTGCGGGCGGCCGCCGAGATCATGGTGGCCTTGGCCACTTCCACCAGGTTGGCCACTTCCAGGGCTTCCACCAGCGCGGTGTTGAAGACCTTGGACTTGTCCTTCAGGTGGATGTTGTCGGCACGCTCGGACACTTCCAGGATGCGCTCGACGCCTTCGTCCATCAGCTTCTGCGTACGGAACACGCCGGCATGCGACTGCATGTTCTTGCGGATGTCGTTGGCGACGTCCTGCGTGTATTCGCCCGACGACGTGGCCTGCAGCTTGGCCAGGCGCGACAGCGCGAGGTCAGCGGCATCGGCCGGCAGCGGCTTGTGCTCCTTCTGCTTCAGGTTCTGCGCGATGATGTGGTTGCCGGCGGCGCGGCCGAACACCACCAGGTCGAGCAGCGAGTTGGTGCCCAGGCGGTTGGCGCCGTGCACCGACACGCACGAGCATTCGCCAATCGCGTAGAAACCGTTCAGGACTTCGTTCGGGTTGCCATTCTTCGGCACCACGACCTGGCCGTGGTAATTCGTCGGAATACCGCCCATCTGGTAGTGGATGGTCGGGACCACCGGGATCGGTTCCTTGATCGCGTCGACGTTGGCGAACTTCATGCCGATTTCGCGGATCGACGGCAGGCGCTTCATGATGGTCTCGGCACCGACGTGGGTCAGGTCGAGCAGCACGTAGTCGCCGTTCGGGCCGCAGCCGCGGCCTTCCTTGATTTCCTGGTCCATCGAGCGCGACACGAAGTCACGCGGCGCCAGGTCCTTCAGCGTCGGGGCATAGCGCTCCATGAAGCGCTCGCCGTCCTTGTTGCGCAGGATACCGCCCTCGCCACGCACGCCTTCGGTGATCAGCACGCCCGCGCCGGCCACGCCGGTCGGGTGGAACTGCCAGAACTCCATGTCTTCCAGCGGCACGCCCGCGCGCGCCGCCATGCCCAGGCCGTCACCGGTGTTGATGAAGGCGTTGGTCGACGCGGCGTAGATGCGGCCGGCGCCGCCGGTGGCGAACAGCGTGGTCTTGGCCTCGAGGATGTAGACCTCGCCGGTTTCCATTTCCAGCGCGGTCACGCCCAGCACGTCGCCGTCCTGGTCGCGGATCAGGTCCAGCGCCATCCATTCGACGAAGAAGTGGGTCTTGGCGCGCACATTGCGCTGGTACAGCGTGTGCAGCAGCGCGTGGCCGGTACGGTCAGCCGCGGCGCAGGCGCGCTGCACCGGCTTCTCGCCGTAGTTGGCGGTGTGGCCGCCGAACGGGCGCTGGTAGATGGTGCCGTCCGGGTTGCGGTCGAACGGCATGCCGAAGTGTTCGAGCTCGTACACGACCTTCGGCGCTTCCCGGCACATGAACTCGATCGCGTCCTGGTCGCCCAGCCAGTCCGAGCCCTTGATCGTGTCGTAGAAGTGATAGTGCCAGTTGTCCTCGCTCATGTTGCCGAGCGAGGCACCGATGCCGCCCTGCGCCGCCACGGTGTGCGAGCGGGTCGGGAACACCTTGGACAGCACGGCCACGTTCAGGCCGGCTTCCGCGAGCTGGAGGGATGCGCGCATCCCGGCGCCGCCAGCACCGACGATGACCACGTCAAAGCGGCGACGCGGCAATCCAGTCTTGACTGCGACCATTTATTACACCCTCCAGAGAATCTGAGCAGCGTAGCCCGCGCAACCGACGAGCCACAGAATCGTAAGAACTTGCAGCACCAGGCGCACCGCCATCGGCTTGACATAGTCCATCCAGATGTCGCGCACGCCGATCCAGGCGTGATACAGCAGCGACAGGATGGTCAGGAACGTGATGATCTTCATCCACTGGTTGGCGAAGAGCCCTGCCCACGCTTCGTACGAAGCGCCGTTCGACAGCAGGAAGGCAATGGCCAGCACCACGGTGAACACCACCATGATCACGGCAGTGACGCGTTGCGCGAGCCAGTCTTTCAGGCCGTAATGGGCACCGACGACCAGACGCTTGGGACCGATATTGTTGTTTGCCACCGTGATTCTCCTCAGAACAGGCCGAACAGCTTCAGGCCGAAAATCAGGGTAAGCAGCAGGCTGACAACCAGCACGCTGATGGCAGACTTGGCCGAAGCGGGCTTGGAGACACCAACGTGCACGTCCAGCAGCAGGAAGCGGATACCAGCGCAGAAATGATGCAGATAACCCCAGATCAGGGCCAGAACCACCAGCTTGACAAAGCCGCCGGACAACAGGGCCGAGAACTTTGCGAAGCTCAGTTCGGAGGTGATGCTCTGCTCGAACAGATACAGGACGAAGGGAAGGAGGAGAAACATCAAGGCACCGCTGACGCGATGCAGGATGGATACCTTGCCGGCCCAGGGCAACCGGTATTTCGCGATCTGCGAGATACCGATATTCCGGAACTC
>NZ_JAGIQA010000096.1 GCF_017814975.1 Cupriavidus consociatus | reverse complement strand
CAGGTACTCGCAAATCCCTCGGACAAGCTTCCTCTTCAATAACATGCGGGGCGTTGCACTTCGCTCTTGAAACCGCCGTCATATGAATATATCCCGGCGCGCGTCAAGGCAGTTGTCGCCTCATTCATGCAGCCAAACGCTGGTTTTCGGCGCCTGGCTTGATACCGGTGGGCACGGCAATCTCGCGCTCCGGATTGAGCGTGACCGCGTCGATTGGCGACCAGTCTCGCGTGTGGCGTGACCAGCGACGCGGGTTGCGGTCACGGGCCTGAACATACAGCGCGTGGCGCGAGGCCAGAATCTCGTCGTCTTGTCCGGCATGGCGCTGTGCCGGGCTCACGTAGCGGATGCCACTGTGCCGGTGCTCATGGTTGTACCAGTAGACGAAGTGCGCGGCCCAGGCGCGCGCCGCCGCCAGATCAGCAAAGCCCGTGGACGGGAACTCCGGCCGGTACTTGGCTGTGCGGAAGAGGCTCTCCACAAACGCGTTGTCGTCGCTCACGCGTGGACGCGAATACGAGGGCTTGACGCCCAGCCAGTGCAACATCGCCAGCACCGTAGTGGCCTTGAGCGTGGCGCCGTTGTCACCATGCAGCACCGGCTTGGCCGCCATGGCGTGAATACCCTCGGCCAGCGCCGTGCGTTTGACCAGATGCGCCGCGTGGTTGGCGTCGTCGCGATCGTGGACCTCGAAGCCCACGATCTTGCGGCTGTAGACGTCCAGGATCAGGTACAAATAAAACCAGCGCCCGGCGACCTCGGCCGGCAAATAGGTCATGTCCCAGCACCACAGTTGGCGTGGCCCGGTGGCCACGTGCGTGGTGGGCGGACGCGGCGCCTTGGCGCGTCCTCGGTGCCGGGTCTGCCCATGGGCGCGCAGCACCCGGCCGAAGCTCGATTCGCTGGCCAAGTAGACACCCTCATCGGCCAGCATGGGCACAATGCGCGCCGGCGGCATGTCGGCGAAGCGCGGCTCGTTGGCAACGGCCAGAATGCGTTCGCGCTCCTCGATGCTCAGCGCATGCGCGGGCGTGGGACGCTCGACCATGGGGCGGCGGTCGCCGACCACCAAGCCATCGTGGGCCTTCCAGCGTTGTAGCGTGCGCACGGTGATGCCAGCTACCTCGCAGGCCAGGCGCAGGCGAGCACCGCCTGCGTGAGCGGTTTCGATATGGCGGACCATCGTGTGGCGATCTTCCAGGACGATCATGCGTCCTCGTCCTCGTCCTTGTCCTTTGGGAAGATGCCCTCGAGCTTTTTTGAGAGTATCAGCAGGACCGGCGGCTTCAGCCAGCGCCTTCTCCTTGCGGCGCAGCTCGCGTTCGAGTTCCTTGATGCGGCGTCGATCGGCCTTCGTCTCGCGAGGGGTGGCGCGCGCATCCTCCGGCTCAGCCAGCGCCTGCGTGGCGGCAGTGCGCCACTGCTCCAACTCCAGTGGATACACACCATTCTCACGGCACCAGGCGTTCTTGCTGGCCTCGTCCATCGCAGCCGTCGCCAGCACCGCCTCAAACCTGGCCGCCGCTGTCCATGCCCGCTCGCGAGCGGGCATGGACATAGCGTCCGCACGCCAGCGCTCCAGCGTGGCCACTGCCACACCCAATTCCCTTGAAACCACTTCCACCGCCGCACTCTCCGGCGGTAACAACCGCGCTACTGCACGATCCTAGCGGGTAAGAGAGCAGCGTCTCCGCTGCTCCCTCCCCAAAGAACCGTACGAGCGACTTTCACCGCATACGGCTCAAGCACAGCTAAAGCATCAACTTGGTGATACCGGGCTTGTCGTCTTGCACAAGCCCTTCGCATTCGTCATATCGTTGGTCCTTCTCATCACTGAGACGAGGGCGCTGAACTGCTATGAGGCAGCCTCTTCCAAGCTTCCCCCACGTCGAACCTCACATACTGGTTTGCGACAGCCACACTTCGCGGAAGTCTGCACCCTTTCAGGTCAGGGCAAAGTTTGAACCCCTATGCACACCATTACAGCATGCCTTTCGCTTTCTCCGCGTTCTCTTACCCGCTCCCCCAACAGCTTCCCTCGCGGGTCGCCTGCCGCCGACTCGATACACTGATTCAGTGGCGAGGAATCGGGCTTACCACGTTCCCATCCCCCGCGGCAGAATTGTTGTCGCCTCGATAAAATCTGAACCCTGGGGGCGATAAGAGATAGAAGGTGTGCCGCAGCCACATGGAACGGAGGTTCGAACGGACTGACGGACTGTGTACAAGCTGCATGAGAGATGGAGGTAGGCCCTCCGGCGTCGGTTTTCAGGAGCGGGCGTCAAACCACCCCAAGCTGCTGCGGTAAAGAGCCGTGGTGGTGAGCGTTGGGGCAAAGTGTCGAGGCTATACCTCGAACAGGTAGGGATCAGAGAGACGAACGAAAGTGAACCTTCCGAAGACGCGTCGTAATTTATAGATCTGTCGTCAAAACCAGGGGCGCTTCTTTCCTCTGGGACAAGCCAGCCGGAAGCCTGATTACTGGGCGGGCGGCGACCGGCGTAAAGGGGGCGTGAAGCTGATCCAGGCTCTTGTGTGGAACTGCGGGAACCAGTCGTTCCGATGTGAAGGGAGAAACTCAAGTGGTTGAAGCCACGAGGTGAGAGTACCGATGCGGAGCACTGGGACGGACCAACCCGTACGAGCGATGAAGGCTGGTAATGCGGCCGGAGCAAAGGGGTTGGGTCAAGCGAGTTGCATTCTGCGTTCAACTGGGAACAGGAGGAGACCATGAGTGCAACAAAACCGTTTGTCTTCGACAAGTGGCTAGTGTATGACGCGTTCAAGGCAGTCAAAGCTAACGCAGGATCGGCGGGCGTGGATCGGCAGTCGCTCGAGGACTTCGAAGCGGACCTGAAAGGCAATCTGTATAAGGTCTGGAATCGCATGTCCTCGGGCAGCTACTTTCCCGATCCGGTCAAAGCGGTTGCCATTCCAAAGAAGAATGGCGGGGAGCGCATTTTAGGGGTGCCCACTGTGGCGGATCGTGTTGCGCAGATGGTAGTCAAGCAGGTCATTGAACCTGGAATCGAGTCGATCTTCTTGCCTGACTCATACGGCTACCGGCCCGGGAAATCGGCGCTGGACGCTGTGGGGGTAACGCGAGAGCGGTGCTGGAAATACGACTGGGTTCTCGAGTTTGATATCAAAGGCCTGTTTGACAACATCGACCATGACTTGCTACAGCGAGCGCTTCAAAAGCACGTGAGGAGCGACTGGGCCATGCTGTACATCGACCGATGGCTGAAGGCACCGATGCAGTTGAAGGATGGAACTCGAGTGGAACGCACTCGGGGAACTCCGCAAGGTGGTGTCAGGTCGCCGCCAACAATAGAGCAAACTGCCGGGTAAGATTGGGCCTGCGCATTTCGAGGGAGTGTCTGGCGCCCTGG
>NZ_JAGIQA010000095.1 GCF_017814975.1 Cupriavidus consociatus | reverse complement strand
GCCAAGCGCTGCACGGTCGTCCACTCGCGGTCGGCCGCCTTTGGGCGAGGGTTCGACCGTCGGCAGCAATGGCTGCATGGCCTTCCACAATTCGTTGTTGATCTTCTTTCGTGCCTTGGCACATCACAACGCTCAACTGTCATGTGACGATGACACGGTTTGGTTAGCGGCTCTTAGTCCAGCTTCGCTGAAGTTGGCACGTCGGGGCGTGTCGGCGGGCGTGCCATACCGGTGCAGTCTTTAAGTCGTCCAGCTAGACGCCATGACGTGCCATCTGCGACTGCATCCAAAGGATCCGCATCAGCCCGATCACGAAAAATTGTAACGTCAGAGCGCTTATCAGTTATGAGGGGTATTTCTCAGGTTGAAAGAAAATTCGGCATTACTCGGAAAGAGGATATATTGTCTTTCAATGGTTGTTCGATTGGGAAAACCGAAGGCAGTCGTGCAACGCCGTCGTTTCGAGGTGGGGAACGACATGGCGCATAGCAACAGATACACGGCGGCCATCCGCGCACACCCTGTAGCTTCTTGCCGATGTCTTTCTATGTTGCCCCTGTCTATTAGCGCACAGGTATCAACTCTTCCCGCGATGATTTGGAAGCCATTTCTGCAACGCTGTACGTGTTGGGCGTTGACCATGCGCGCGAAGTAGCGGGAAATCTCGGCGCACGGTCAGCAGCACCATGAGATCCGTCAGCGCTGCAGATTCAATTTCAAGTGAACCAAGCCTACATCGCGATGCGAAAATCACCCTCCTTCCCGAAGAGCATAGGCGCAATGTGAGGTTGCCCCGTTTCATCGGACAGATCTGCATTTGAATTTTATGTCGATGGGTTTTCTCCTTGTGATGGGGTGGGGCGGTGTAGGCCCGGTGTAGCGTCGGATTCATGGCACCGACAGGTAGCTTTTCAAATTCCTGCGGGGAACGATAGCCCAGGGCGCTGTGCAAGCGGTGCGAGTTGTACCAGCCCTCGATCCACGTGAACAACGCCTGCCGGGCGTCGTCGTGGGTGGTGAAGTGCGAGCGGTTCAGCAATTCGCACTCGAGCGTGGCGAAGAAGGACTCACACATGGCGTTGTCGTAGGCATCGCCCACTGAACCCATGGAGGGACGCACGCCCGCATCCCGACAGCGTTGGCCGAAGGCCACCGACGTGTACTGGACGGATTCAACCGGTCGTCGCAACACCTTTAATCGAGGAGGTGTTTATGGGACGGCCAGCGGGGTGGATGCAGAAGTTGACAGGGCGAGGAGCGATGCGCTCGCCAGGTGCACCGTCACATCGGCGTGAGATCGAGCGGCGATTCTGGGCGCAAATCGCAACAGGCATTACAAGTGAGAAGGCTGCAGAGGCGGTTGGCGTGTCACAGGCAGTAGGCACTCGCTGGTTCCGACATAATGGTGGCATGCCACTTTCCATGTCGAGCCCAATATCCGGGAGGTACTTGTCGTTCGCGGAGCGAGAAGAGATTGGACTACTTTCGTTCCAGGGCGTCGGAGTACGCGAGATCGCTCGCCGTATCGGACGCAGCCCGTCAACGGTCTCCCGGGAACTGACGCGTAACGCTGCAACTCGTGGCGGCCAGCTTGAGTATCGGGCTTCAGTTGCGCAGTGGAAGGCGGAACTGGTTGCCAAAAGACCCAAACCGTCGAAACTGGTGACTAACCCACGGCTGCGCCACTATGTGCAAGATCGTTTGGAGGGCAAGGTTCGCGACGCTGATGGCCGTGAAATTTCTGGGCCTCGGCAAGCGCCGTTCAAAGGAAGAAACAAACCGCATCGCGGTGACCGCAAATGGGCCAATGGCTGGTCGCCCGAACAGATTTCCAATCGGCTGCAGATCGACTTCCCGGATGATGAATCCATGCGCATATCTCACGAAGCCATTTACCAAGCGCTCTATATCCAGGGCCGCGGCGCTGTCAAGCGCGAGCTGGTCAGCTGTCTGCGCACTGGGCGGGCGTTGCGCGTACCGAGGGCCAGGGCACAAGCCAAGGCCTGGGCGCATGTTAGCGAGGATGTGATGATCTCTAGCCGGCCTGCAGAAGCGCAGGATCGTGCTGTGCCAGGGCATTGGGAGGGTGACCTGATCATCGGCCTGAACCGATCTGCTATTGGGACGCTGGTGGAGAGATCAAGCCGTTTCACCATGCTCGTCCACCTGCCTCGGGAGAAAGGCTATGGGTCGACTCCCCGGACGAAGAATGGCCCCGCACTGGCGGGCTACGGAGCTGTCACGATGGCCAATGCGCTCAAGAAGACGGTGTCCGGCATGCCTGCCAGTTGTGGCGGTCATTGACTTGGGATCGTGGCAAGGAACTATCCGATCACGCCCGCTTCACCGTCGAGTCCGGGGTAAAGGTATTCTTCGCCGATCCGTACAGTCCATGGCAGCGCGGCACGAACGAGAACACGAACGGTCTTCTGCGACAATACTTTCCAAAAGGCACAGACCTATCCCGTTGGAGCGCTCGAGAGATCCAGGCCGTTGCCAATGCACTGAATACCAGGCTCCGAAAAACGCTTGGTTGGAAGACACCTGCCGAAGCCCTGGACGGCTATCTAAAATCTGTTCAATAATCAGGTGTTGCGACGACCGGTTGAATCCGTCCTGGCATCCCTGGTCGGAATGGTGGATCACCGAAGTAGGATGTCGCTGCTCCAGCGCCATGTCCAGCGCCTGCAACATCAGCGCGGTGCGCAAGTGGCTGTCCATGGACCAGCCCACGATGCGGCGACTGTACACGTCGAGCACGACAGCCAGATAGAAGAAGCCGGCCTTGGTCGGAACGTACGTCGCATCGGCAACCCAAAGCTGGTTGGGAGCCTCCGCACGGAAGTGCCGCTGCACCAGATCGGCAGCGGGCCTGGCCCGCACTGCGCGGTGCGTCGTGCAGACGAAGTGTGGTCGGCATGCCCCGCGCAGCCCGGCCTCACGCATCAGTCTTGCCACACGCTTGCGCCCCACTTGGATGCCCTGACGCAGCAGAGCCGCGTGTACGCGGGGCACGCCATAGGTACCGCGGGAGCGCGAGTGAATCGCTCGGATCTGCACCAGCAGCAGTTTGTCGCGCACGACACGGGGACTCGGGCTGCGCCCGTTCCACGCATGGAACCCACTGCGCGAGACCTTAAGCAGCCGGGCCATGGTGGAAAGCGGATAACGGGCCTGGTTCGCCTTCATGAATTCGTACCCTTGTCGGGCAGCGAGTCGGTCTCCCGGGCGAACCAAGCCGCGGCTTCTGCAAGTATCTCCCTCTCAGCTGCCGGTTCTCACGGCGTAGCCGTGTGAGCTCCTGGCGCTCGGCACTGGTCAGGCCGTCATGGCGTGTGCCTGCGTTACGCTCGGCCTGGGCGACCCAGTTGTAAATGGTCTGGGCTGTCGGTTCGAATTCTTTGGCCAGATCCTCGGGGCGGCGACCCGCATGAACCAGGTCGACCATTTGCTGACGGAAGACAGTGCTGTACGGTGGGCGCGTTTTCGGCATGGTGCACCTCCTGTTTACTCAAGATAGGCACTGTCCGAAAAAGCGGGTCACCTCCTATTGATGTTGCCCCTGTTTGGTGTAGCTCTTAGGTCTCGGGTTATGCGGCCTTTATGCGCTGTGCCGCATGCCAGCGTT
>NZ_JAGIQA010000094.1 GCF_017814975.1 Cupriavidus consociatus | reverse complement strand
TCTGGACCATGGCGCCAGGCACTCCCTTGATATGCGAAGGCCACATCTTACCCGCGAGTTTGCTATGTTGTTGCCGGGGCTCTCTCGCCCGTAATCGCGAATATGGCGCTGGATGGGCTTGAAGCGGCAGTCCATGCAAGTGTGGGAACATCCAAACTTGCTCGCAGCAAGGCTCAGCTCAACGTCGTCCGTTATGCCGATGACTTTGTGGTGACTGGCGTGTCGAGAGATGTGCTGGAATCCCGGGTGCTTCCCGCGGTCAGGCAGTTTATGGCCGCCCGAGGTCTGGAACTCTCGGAAGAGAAGACCAGGATCACCAACATAGCGGAGGGTTTCGATTTCCTTGGCCAAAACGTGCGCAAGTACGGCGGCAAACTGCTGATCAAGCCAGCGAAGAAAAGTATCAAATCGCTGCTCGACAAGGTCAGGGAAGTCATCAAGGGCAACGCGAGTGTCACCCAAGAGGCGTTGATCCGTAGGCTGAACCCGATCATTCGGGGTTGGACTATGTATCATCGCCACGTCGTGGCAAAAGCGACCTTCTCAACGATCGACTCGCACATCTGGCACCTGCTCTGGAAGTGGGCAAGACGTAGGCACCCCACGAAAGGAGCCCGGTGGGTCAGGAAACGTTACTTCCGGTGTGACGGACATCGGTCCTGGGATTTTGCAACGAAGGGTTCGACCGAGGATGACACCTGCGGCCTGCAACTCTTCCGCGCAGCGACGGCCGCCATCCAGCGCCACATCAAAATCCGGGGACTGGCTAATCCGTTTGATCCGGCATGGGACATCTACCTTGCCCGCCGTCGAACCGCGAAACGTTCCGCCGGGCTGTCCGGTGCCACCCAGTGGCGCTGAAGGAATGGCTTGAGCCGGATGCGGGGCGACCTGCACGTCCGGTTCTGAGGGGGCGGCGGCGCAGTAATGCGTCGCTGCTACCCGACCAGATCCACGGCGTTGATCGCCATGGAAATGCAGTTCTGCAGCGGAAACTTCGTCGAGTTGAGATGCTGAAGTATTTTGCGAACCTCGAACCGAGCCTGGTTGGTATCGAAGCCTGCCACGGTTCCCATTACTGGGCACGGGAGTTGACCGCGTTGGGGCACACCGTGCGCCTGCTGCCGACGCAGTACGTAACGCCATTTCTGGTTGGTGGCAAGAATGATGTAAATGATGCTGCGGCGATCTGCGCCGCCGTGACAAGGAAGGACATTCACTTCGTTTCAATCAAGAGCGCCGAGCAGCAGTCTCTGCAGTCAGTGCACCGGATGCGGGAGCGCCTTGTTCAGGATCGCACGGCGAAATCGAATCAGATCCGAAGCATGTTTGCCGAAGAAGGTTTTGTCTATCCGGTTGGGCTGCACCAATTGCGCAAGGGCATCGTTGAGCTTCTTGGCAACCCGAATGCCAGGGTCACTCCAGTGCTCAGGAGACTCGGGGCGATGTACCTTGAACAAATGAACGCTCTGCAGCAATGGATCGACGAGCTCGGCAAGGAGATTGCCGAAATATTCAAATGCAATGAGGTCTGTCAACGGCTAGCGACTATCCCGGGTATCGGGCCTGTCATCGCAACCGCGCTCGTTAGCAGCGTCGGCGATCCATTGCAATTCAGGAACGGTCGACAATTTGCGGCGTGGCTTGGGCTGACGCCGCGACAACGATCCAGCGGCGGCAAGACAAAGCTGGGCGGCATCACGAAACGAGGCGATACCTATCTGCGAACGCTGCTTGTGCAGGGCGCTCACGCTGTGATTCACTTCGTCAATCGTCGTGGTGATCCGCACAGCCGATGGATCAAGACCCTATTGCAACGTCGTCACCCGAGCATCGCAACCGTCGCTCTTGCAAACAAGACGGCGCGCATCGCGTGGACAATCTTGACGCGCAAAGAGGTTTTCAAAGTAGCGTAGCACGTTGGATTGTTCTAACACCTTCACTTCCTTAGCGATTGCGCAAGAAGT
Organism: Cupriavidus consociatus; assembly: GCF_017814975.1. Taxonomy (GTDB): domain Bacteria; phylum Pseudomonadota; class Gammaproteobacteria; order Burkholderiales; family Burkholderiaceae; genus Cupriavidus; species Cupriavidus consociatus. The sequence goes on along the minus strand of NZ_JAGIQA010000094.1, from coordinate 1,803 downwards.
GGCAAGCATGGCGAACCGGTCGGACCGGCGCTTGCAGATCCTGATATATCCGACGGCTGCATTCCGAAGCCAGAAGGCCGATGAGGGGCAAGCGCGCAAATTTCCATGATGGCTTGTGTGCACAGGACACATCAGAAGCCGAATGTACGGACGCAGTCGTGACCTTCAAAATGCAAACCACCCTTGCTCATAAGCGGGAGTCCATGTACGGATATAGTGGAATGGCCCCATCCTTCCCCGGTCTCTCGAGATTCCATGCGACCATGGAGTCTCGAGAGACCGGGGCATGGAAGACGTACCTTGAAGCATGTGGTGGCGCTCACGACTGGGCACGTCGCTTCATGGCTATGGGACACCAAGTTCAGATGATTGCTCCGAAGTTCGTGAAGCCGTTTGTCCAATCTCAGAAGAACGGCTCCAATGACGCCGAGGCAATCGTCGAAGCAGCTTCCCGTCCCACGATGCGTTATGTAGCGATCAATGGTATCGAGCAACAAGACATTCAATGCATGCACCGGATCCGAAGCTTGCTGATGCGTGATCGCATCGCGCAGATCAATTTTCTCGCCGAATATGGCATCGTCATTTCTCAGAGCGCTTTACAAGTGCAGCGGCGCCTCCCTGAGATCATCGCCGACACGACCACGGGAGCTGACAGAATTCATCAAGGGAATGGTGTGCGACATGTACGAGCGGCTTAAGCAACTCGATGAACAGATCGTGCGATATGACAATAAAATTCGCCAGGTTCATCGGGCTTCCGCCCAGTGTCAGCGACTGGAGAAGATCCGCGGTGTCGGCCCGATGATCGCCACAGCGATTGTCGCAGCCGCAGGGAATGCGAGGGCGTTCAAGAATGGACGACAATTCGCGGCTTGGCTCGGCCTTACTCCTCGCCAGCATTCGTCCGGTAGCAGGCAACGCCTTTTTGGCATCACCAAACGGGGAAACAGCTACCTGCGCATGCTCATCGTCCATGGGGCTCGCGCTGTCGTACAACAGTAACCGTCAGCGGAACCCGTGTTGACCTGAGAGTAATGCTCCGGCAGGTCATTGGCGTTGTGGTGGCTGCGGATGCTATGGCATCACGGCGGACGATCTGATGTCAGAATTGATAGCCTCGGTCCTGCCAGTACTGCCAATCGGCAATGGCCTGCTGCGTCATCTCGTCGCTCGCCAGTGGCACGAGTTGCGCTAGTGGGACAGCAAGCTTGCGCTTGTTCCATCTTATCCACACGAAGGCCTCAAACTGGCACCCGTCCTCGGGAGCCATTGCGATCACCTGTACCCGGTCGCCGGGGCTGAGCGGCGAGGTTGGAGATCTCCTGCGAACCTCAGCTTCAAACGGAACGGTGAGTTGCTCCTCGAGGTAGTAGTACCACGCCATCGACCGCTCCTCTGAACCGTAAGCGTCGACGACTATTTCCATCGTGATTCGCTCTTCACGATCTGGATCGGACTTTGGTCTAGGCATGCGTTCAGGGTAGCCTTTTCCAGCGTCAGGCCGATTTCTTCGGCGATGACGGTGCCGCCGGTCAGGATGGCGATGTCTTCCAGCATGGCCTTGCGGCGGTCGCCGAAGCCCGGAGCCTTGACGGCGGCGGTCTTCAGGATGCTACGGATGTTGTTGACCACCAGGGTCGCCAGGGCTTCGCCTTCGACGTCTTCAGCGATGATCAGCAGCGGGCGGCCAGCCTTGGCCACTTGCTCCAGCACCGGCAGCAGATCGCGGATGTTCGAAACCTTCTTGTCGAACAGCAGCACGAACGGGCTGTCCAGCTGGACAACCTGCTTTTCCGGGTT
>NZ_JAGIQA010000093.1 GCF_017814975.1 Cupriavidus consociatus | reverse complement strand
ACTACGCCCAAGCCAAGTTGGATACCAAACGCGAAGCCTTGCAGCGCCTGCAACCGCATTCAAAGAGCGACAGGCCACCCCCGTGGCGCCGGGACGAGAACTTGCTCACGTGGCTGGAATCGCTCTGAGCTGGCCTATCAAATCTGAAGGAACCTCGCTGTTGGCTATGGGGGAGCAAAGAACAGGCCGAGGTTCCTTCACATTTCTCGCTGCTATTGATTAACCCAGTACGTGGTCCTGGACAATTTAAAGGAGGGTGTGCTCAAGCCTGACCTGTATGAATCTGAGCTCAACCCGGTGTATGCGGCCATGCTGGCTCATTATGGCGTGGTGGCCGATCCCGCACGGGTACGCGACCCTGACCGCAAGGGCACAGTCGAGAATGCGATCCAGCATACGCAGGCTACTGCTCTGAAAGGGCGGCGCTTCGAGTCGATCGAAGAGCAGAATGCCTTCCTTGAGCAATGGGAAGAAAAATGGGCCTCCAAGCGGGTCCATGGCAGCACACGGCGCCAGGTTCAAGCGATGTTCGAAGAAGAACGTCCTCACCTGAGGGCGCTACCGGCAAGGAACTTCGAGTACTTTACCGACCGCGTCTACACCGTCTACGACGACACCTGTATTCGAGTCGACCACAGCAGCTATGCCGCCCGGCCGGCGGCCATCGGCAGTCGGGTGCTGGTGCGCAAATACGCGCATCGTCTGGAGATCCGGGACCTGAAAACCCAAGCCTTGCTGCGCAGCCATGATCTGGCGGACAGGCCCGGCACGGTGGTGCTGCCGCAGGACGAACGCCTGTTCAATCCCTCACGCGAGACACGTCGCATCCTGGCGCAGGCCAAGACTATTGGGCCATCTGCCGAGCGCCTGTGCCAACTCCTGTTCGACACCGAAGGCCGGGTAGGTCAGGCATCGTCGGCCTGGTTCGGCGGTATCCACGCCGGCTGATCGAAGAGGCGTGCGAAACCGCCTTGCGAGAAGGCGTGCCCAGCTATCGCCGCGTCAAGGCCTTGACGGAGCGTCTGCTTGAGCAGGCGCTGGCCGCTCTCGATGTGCCGATCCAGGGCGAGCTGCCCCTGACCCAGGAACACCCCCTGATCCGGGACGGCGACGACTATGCCGACCTGTTCACGCTCGGCGCCAAACAAAGTGCCGCAAACCAAGGAGATTACCCATGACCATGAGTCTCGCAGAAATCGACCGCGCCTTGCGCGACCTGCGCCTGACGGGCATCGGCGCCACACTGGAGACCCGCGTGCTGCAGGCCCAGGCTAGCCAACAACCCTTCCTCGAAACCTTCTCCATGATCCTGCAGGACGAACTGGATCGTCGCCGCTCCCGGCTGCTCGAGCGGCGCTACCAGCAGTCCGGCCTGGACGAGCGCCGCACCCTGGCCGAGTTCGATTGGGCCTTCAACCCGAAGCTGCCGCGCCAGGCCTGCTTCGAGCTGCATACCTTGAAGTTCGTAGCCGACGCCGACAATGCGCTGCTCATTGGCAAGCCCGGCACCGGCAAAAGCCACATCGCCAAGGCCATTGCCTACAACGCCATCCTGCAGGGCATAAAGGTGCGTTACGTCGAGTCCGACACGGTGTTCGCCGGATACGCCATAGACACGCGCGCCGATCAGGACCGTCTGCTCAAGATGCTGCTCGAACCGGAACTGGTCGTGCTCGACGACTTGTTCCTGGCAAAACGCATCCCGGATGCCGCCGCCGAACTGCTGCAGACGCTGGTCCACCAACGCTACAAATTGCGTCGCAGCACATCGTCACGTCCAACCGCGTGGTGCAGGACTGGGGGCGATACCTCGGCGACAACACCATGGCCACCACCATCCTCGACCGACTGATGCACCGCTCCAAACTCCTCGAGTTCGAAGGCAAGAGCTATCGCCTCAAGGAAGCGGCCACCAGGCTTGCTGTATCAGAGAAAGCCGACTCATAATCAGCTCGTCCTGCCTGGGGGAATTTAGCCGACCACAAGTGGGGGAGTTTGAAGTGACCATCCGGGCTCCAAGCAACTGTCAAGTATGCGAGGCTGTGGGAAAAGAACCGATATTGTTTTCGAGAAAGGACCGGAATGGCAAGTGTGCACGTAGTCGCAACATGAGGTGTTGCAAAGCTTCTTCGAAAGCTTGAAGACGAGAACGGCCCTATTGTCCTGCTCCAAAAGAATGGCGCCCTGCGCCAAGGACAACTAGTATGTTGGCCGCGATCTGATTATCTGGCTAGCTCGCGAGAAATCTGTATTGGAGACATCGGGGGAACGCCCCTTTATGTTCTAGCATCCGAGTTGGCGTTGCTGGAGCGCGCACAGCTTGTTGTCGACGCCGGCCCAGGGACAGGAGGGTGGTTTGCAATGCAGCGCAAACTTGGTATTTGCTTCTTTACTCGAACTAGACGGATGCCTTCCTGATACTTAGTCGGCCCTGAACAATTCCCTCCGCAGATTCGCCGGGTACTTCAGCAAAGTGATATGGCGGGCTGATCGAGACGGAGTAGACGCAGAATCCAGGCACAAAGAAGCCGACGCAGCTTCCGCAGGATCAGGCGGATGTTGTGGCCGGCGCCGCACAGGACTGCATGCAGGGCGTCGCCGAGTGGGCCCTTCAGCCAGTTGCGATCGAGCTTGCCATCCGCTTTCATGTGCCCTATGGCGGGCTCGATGGCACTGCGCCGTTTGATCATCGCCTTGATAGCTCGGGTGACGCCTCGCTTCTGGCCTGAGCGGAGGATGCGGATGCCATCCACCTCTACGCCCCGATAGCCTCGGTCCACTACAGCAATCTCCGGGCGAACGTTGGAGAGAATCTGGGCTTGCTCGAGCGCCTCGTAGAACGTGTGCCCGTCATACGGGTTGCCTGGCATGGAGCGCGAGCCGATCACCAGCCCTTCCTTGAGCGTAGTCGTGATCGATACCTTCACGCCAAATTCATACGGCTTGCGGGCTTTGCCCTTGCTGATGCACTCCACCTCCGGCGCATACAAGGCATACAGCTTGTTCTTGTCATTGGTGCGCTGTGTCAGCAATCGGCGTACTCTTGCTAGGAGTTCCCGCAAAGCCTCGCGCTGCGACTCGGGCACGGCACCAAGCTGGCGCTCCACGTCCCGGTACACCCGTCCCACGCGCGAGCGCAAGGTCCGCAGGGTGCGCCGCATTCGCTTGTGCTTGTATTGCTTCGCATGAGCGTAACGCCCGATCTGTGCCGCCAGTCTCGGAGCCTCACGGTTGTAGTTCTGTCGCAGCTTCAGGCCCAGACGCTTAGCTGCCTTCACCAAGTGAACACGTCCGCGCTCCAGCAACCTGGAGTCGGTTGGGTGAGTCACGGCCTTCTCCATCACGGTGGTGTCGACGATCACGCGTCGCAAGCTCGACTCCCTGACCGCACCGGCACGCTTGGCCGCATCGATGGTATGCGCCAGCAATTCTTCAACGCCCGCCTCGCCCAGCCGGCGACGCTAGCGTGACAGGCTGGACGAATCAACCGGTGGATCGGTCTGCAAATACGTCTCGCCGGTGAAGAACTGCCAATAGGGATTCTCTACCCAGCCCCACACCACGTCTTCATCGGACAGGCCGAATGCGTGCTGCAGGTACAGCAAGCCGGCGATCAGCCGCGGGCGCGTCGCCGGGCGGCCGCGCTTCGAAGTAAAGCTCTCCGACAGCGCATGCTCCAGGGCCGACCAGTCGATCAACCCGGCCAATTGCACCAACGGGTGACGCATGTTGATTTGCTCGGCCAGCGGCTGCTTGAACAACTCGCCAGTCTGCGGCGTGATCGGCGTTGGGCCCATTCAGACCTCATCAGAATTTGCAGGATTCTGGGTGCAAATATGCCTCATTCCTGCAATTCCTGATACCGGGTACTTCCCTCAAAGCCTTGCTAGTACAACATCCCGCAAATATCTTTAATAATTATCGGGCTGTAAATAGGGCTCCAGGAGCGTGACGATCAACTG
>NZ_JAGIQA010000092.1 GCF_017814975.1 Cupriavidus consociatus | reverse complement strand
GTGCCCACCGGTATCAAGCCAGGCGCCGAAAACCAACGCCTGGCTGCATGAATGAGGCGCATCTACCTTGACGCGCGGAAGATTCCATCACGGCAGCAAAGTGAACGCAAGCACCGAAATGATGAAGCGCATCTGGTCCGCATTTTCATCATCATGGCGTATACGTATGGGGAGGCAAACGTAGCTTCACTTCTCCTCCATTGAGTCCATTGAGCGGGAGTAAGCCAGAAGGCCTACCTTTACAGCGCCGCGATCATGGTGGGGACCAGCGTGCATATGGCGACAGCGCCTGTTTGAGCCAAAATAAGCTTATTCACAGCGAGGTGTCAGTTGCAGGGCTTCACCAATCAGCGTATCCGTCTCGTGGGGCCAATTTGGTGAAGCCGTGCGTACGAGGAAACCCAACACACTTCGGGCTCGGATTGAAGACGTATTCGTATTCTGAAGAGGGGTAGTGCGGCTTCGTCGCGGACTGCTTCGCGCGACTCAAGAATGGAAGATCTTCAGTAGCTATTTGCATATCAAGACAAGACCCGGTGAGACTGTTCGCACAACATGAACGTGGATGCTAGCGCTCACCAATTGTGAAAAAGTTTTCATATATACCGTGTTGAATGCGGCTGATGTTACAAAGTGCGCTCCGGAAATGTGTCCACCATGTATCTGCATACGTCGTGAATGCTCTTGCTGCAGCTTGCGGCACACGCTCTCGGCGCATTCCTGGATTGTCAGGGCCATCACGTCGTCGCCGGCGTCATCATGATCACGGTATCGACTTCGAGTCGAGTTGGAATTGCGATCAGATGCAATTCCGTGTTTGTGTAGCCAGCCTCTGCGCCGGCATTGGCCATGGCGACAATGTCCTTTGTGGTGATGTGGTCTGAAGGCTTAGGCGGAATACCAGTCAGCTTCAGCATGGCGTAGGCAGCAGCGTCACCGGCAGGAACGAGCGATATTGGCCGTCCCTGCTCGCGATATCGCGCCCCAATCAGAGCAGCGGGACGTCGAAGAGCAGCTCGGTCCCATGCTTATCGCAAGGGAAACCCGCCAGGATCGCCATGCTATCCACACCGATCTGTACGACGGTGAAGAGCTGCCGGGTTCTCCCTTAAGCAATCCAACCAACGATCTGTCGATGCTCGCCGCCTGCCCTTCGCATTCCGCAATATAAAACCCAACAAACCAGACAGGTGCTACACGGCGGTTGTTCTCTTTCGAATGCATGGTATGTGCGGGCACCTCTTCTCAAAGCATTGCCACGGCCTACAAAAGCTGCATTACGCACGATTTTTCGTCAGATCAACCATTTTGAGTAAAACGAAACAAAAGAGACAATCGCGAAACAATAACGACAAAAATGCTTGGCTCATATCTAATCTTTAAGAATTTATCCAATTCACCAATTTTTGATTCATGTCAAAAATAGGGTGTCGCTCTGAATTCACTATGCTGTCCTTCGCGACTAGACTGCTTGTAGCCATTTGCCGCGAACTCCGTGAGAAGGTAATCGAGGTCTATGGCGAAAACAGCGAAGTTTTATTGACTTCATCCTACCCATCCCTGATGGCATAAACCGATTCCATTTTTAATGGAGATTATTATGCAAAGGTTCATGAAAAGTGTATTTGGCATTACTCTTTCCGCTATCACTCTAGGGACTGCCCTGCCAGCGTTGGCCCAAGAATTGGATTGTCACTACGATGAAAACGGATGCTGGCATTGCGATTACTGTCCGCCGCCTCCACTCCCTTCACTCCCTTCACAGGCACAGTAGGATCAGAGCTAGAATATTAAAACTTTCATATAAATACACCACCCACAAAGAAGAATTTCCGTTTGTGGGTGGTTTTTTAAATATATGAATGTAATGTTAAAATATTCCCAAAAGGTTCCAGTGTTCTCCTTTTCTTTCATTAGAAACTAGAGGCAATCCGCCGCGGGTCGTTTGCCAGTGTGCACTAACGGGTCCGGCAAATCCAACGCGACTTCGAGCACTGCAATGTTCACAAAAGCTCCTTTGTCTGGACCGCTACCGCCGATGGATCCTCGCCAAAGTCGACCGCGTATATAAAGTTATTTCTGTCGCGAAAAACTGATATGTCTTCGTCGGTTGATCATTTTGATATGCGCGGGTTGGGTACCGTATGACAAAAGATTCGTCGAGGAACTGCCTCCGTTTAGATTCGAGGGTTGTGCTGTTTCCAGTCGCCTCTTAGTACTACAGTCGTAGGGGGATGGGGAACAACCGCGTCTTCGGTAATGGCAGATTTTGGCGCGAAGCTGATGCCGGCCATGTCGACTAGCCGAGGATATGCTGAATTGAATGGAAGCAGTGCCACAGCAGTCTCGATAACAGACGGCGCAACTCAAGAACGGTTAGCGGGATCATATCTTCAGGAGTTTTTGTTGACCTTGGTCTGAAGCACCACAAGAACCGCGGGAGCCAGCAGTGACAGGATGATATGCCGATACCATCCATGCCATTTGCACACTTCATAGTGGTCCAGGCCACATTCTCTCTTGGCCGCCTCGAGGGCAATTTCGATTTCCCATCGCCGGCCCGCGACACGAACCAGAGTCTGCCGTGTGGCCTGGCGGCGTGGGCATACACGACGTAAAAGGCGTACTCAGGCGTTTCATCAAGCGTGTTCCGAACCATTAGATAGTGGGCCTCAGCGCCTTTCTTCAGCAGTCCTCTGCAAGCGCCACAAAGGTACAAGTGCCCAGTCATACAAGCGCTCACAATTAGCCCCTTGACCTGCGGACAATCGCTTCCAGGCCCGTGTCGGCTGAGCCTGAGCAATTGCGTCGGCACATACGTACGTCGGCCCTTGCCACCTGAGTGGCTCGTCCTTTACCACCGCGAGTACGAAAGCATGGTCACGGGATTCCAGCCATACCCGCAGACGTCGATCTCTACCGTAGACGGCGTCCCCGGTTACCCAACCACAAGGCCACAAGGCGAACCTGTTAACCTCGTCCGTTGTAAACAACAGGACTGAGGGGATGGGCAAGCCGATCATCGACGACGAATTGTGGGCACTGATCGAACCGCTTCTGCCGCCGCCCAAACCGCGGCGATTCCGGTATCCGGGTCGTGTCGGATCAGGCCACATTGACTGGCATCCGGTTTCTGTTGAGAAGCGGCATTCGCGAACGAACTACCCAGCGGAAAATGAGCTGCGGCTCTGGGGTCAGTTGCTGGCGCCGACTACGCGACTGGCAAAGCGCGGGGGTATGGGGTCGCCTGCACGAGATCTTGCTGGCCAAGCTACGTGCAGCGGACCGCATCGACTTCTCGCGCGTCATCATCGACTCCTCTTTAGTTCGAGCGGTTGGGCGGGCCAAAAACAGGACGGAACCCCACGGATCGCGCGCGACCCGGTTCCAAGCACCACGTCACCAGCGATGCTAACGGCACGCCGATCGCGGTCGTCCTGACCGGAGCGGAGCGAACCGCACGACCTTACCCAACTCCTGCCTCTGATCGAAGCGATTCCTGCCATTCCAGGACGCCGAGGCCGTCCCTTGCGCAAGCCTGGTCGGATCTACGCTGACCGCGCATAAGGCCACGACAAGTATCGTCGACCGCCCCATGCTGCCGGCATCCCGACTTCGATCGCCGGGCGTGCCAGGCCCACGGCAGTGGACTCGGCAAGATCCGTGGGTAGTCGAGTGCACCCATGCCTGACTGCACGCATTCCGTCGTCTGCGCACCTGCTTCGAGCGTCGCGCGGACATTTGACCCGTCCTGAATAAGGTGACACCCATTAGCGGGACCTTGTCAAGTGAGCGAACGATACCCGCGGCTGCCCGAGTAGCCGGTAATGAGTTCCCGTATCCGAATGCAGCGAATGCAGTGAGTGAGCCAAGCGCGCCCGTTTTTTCGTTTGTTGGCTGCGACGGATCGCGCCAGACGTCCATGAGGATCAAGCCCGCGGGAAACGCCATCTGCTTAGAGCCGCTAACAAAACTGGTCAACGAATCGTGAGCAGATGACCGCGCAGGCGAGCGTGAGCAGAGCGAGATGGA
>NZ_JAGIQA010000091.1 GCF_017814975.1 Cupriavidus consociatus | reverse complement strand
CTGATTGCCAGGGATTTCCATTCGCAGGCGCCGAATCAGAAATGGCTGACGGACATCACCGAATTCCAGCTTCCGGCAGGCAAGGTGTATCTATCACCCATGGTCGATTGCTTTGACGGCAAGGTTGTGAGCTGGTCTATCGGCACGAGGCCTGACGCGCAATTGGTCAATAGCATGCTCGATGGTGCCATCACCACGCTCACTGATGGCGATAGGCCCATAGTACATAGCGACAGGGGCGCGCACTATCGTTGGCCGGGATGGCTGCAACGCATCAATGCGGCTGGTCTCGTCCGTTCCATGTCGCGAAAGGGCTGCTCACCTGACAACGCTGCCTGCGAGGGCTTCTTTGGGCGCCTGAAGAATGAGATGTACTACTGTCGCGACTGGGCTGGCACGACGGTAGAAGGATTCATGCACGAGCTAAACTCGTACATCCAGTGGTACAACGAGCGGCGCATCAAGTTGTCCTTGCGGGCAATGAGCCCGGTCGACTACCGGCGCCACCTGGGAATCGCAACCTAAATCAGTCCAAGAAATCGTCCGCACCCCCAAACCGGACATTACAACTTTGCCGCTACACCGGGTGTCCAGTGGGTTTTGAAAGGTCGCCCCCTCCGCTAAATTCAAATGTCGGTGCGGGCGTGCTTTTTGTGCGGGGTTGGATGCTTTTGTGGGGGGATGGTAGGGCGGTGGTGCTGGCCTGACGTGACCGAGTCTGGCCCAGGGTGGGGCGGTGGATTCACGGTAGGCAAAGTTAAAATGTCCGCGTTCCGCTGCAGCGGTGCCGCCGCCATCGCGCGCTCGAGATCGAGCCGGTTGATCAGACGCTGCCGCTTGACGTTCTGCGGCGCGCGATGGGGCCGGGCCGGTTCGCCTTGCAGCGTGCGCGACGGCCCCGCCTGCTGGCGACTGTCGCGCTGCGCCTGCACCTGCGCCGTGATGGCCAGCACGTGCCCCAGCCGCTTGTTGTCGACGATCGCGCCCTGGTCGAGCTCGCCGAGCCGGTCATAGGTGGTGTAGGGCAGGGAAGCGCCGTCGGCCCACAACTCAACCCTGCCGTCCGGGTACTCGGCGACCTCGAGATAGCGGTGGATCAGGCGCCGGTGTTCGGGTCGGTCCTCGAGCAGGTACAGCACCTTGTCGTACTGCAGCGTGAGGCTCTGTGACACCTTGCGCCACTCGCGCCAGCTGAAGATGCGCGCCAGGTCCTCGTCGCCACGCAGCGGCCGGTGGGCGTCGAAGTCCCGCCTGGGCACCTTGGCAAAGCGGGCGTTGAAATCGGCCATGAAATGCGCGGCAAAGTCGTTGGCCGCGGCCATGGTGCTGATGCCGCGCAAGCGCAGTTCCTTGACCAGCCGGTCCTGCAACGTGCCGTTCATCCGCTCGACACGGCCCTTGGCCGGGCTCGAATTGGCGCACAGGATGTCGATGTTCAGCTCGAACAGCGCGCGCCCGAACTGGGTGTAGCCGCGCCCCTCGGCGCTGTCCCGGGCATTGACCCGGAAGATGCCGGCCTTGTCGGAGTAGAACGCCATCGGCTTGCCGTGGCGCTCGACATAGGCGCGCGTGGCGCTGAAGTACGCCGGCGTCGATTCGCTCGGCACGAACCGCAGCTGCATCAGCTTGCCGGTCGCGTCATCGACGTAGACCAGCAGCGTGCACGCCGGCACCCGGTCCTCGAACCAGGCGTGGTCGCTGCCGTCGATCTGCACCAGCTCGCCGAGGCAGGCGCGGCGGTTCCTTGGCTGGTGCACCTTGGCCGGCCGCAGCTTGCGTGGCACCCAGAAGCCGGCGTCGATCATGATCCGGCGCACCGTCTCCGTGGCCAGGTCGATACCATGGCGTTCTCTGAGCTTCTCAGCCGCCAGGGTCGGGCCGAAGTCGGCGTAGCTGTCGCGGATCAGGCCACGCACGCGGGACTCCAGCCCGGGCGGCAACTGGCGATGACCCGGAGCGCCTTGCCGGCGATTCTGTAAGCCCGGCGCACCTCCGACCTGATACCGACGAAGCAAGCGCAACGTTTGCCGTGTGCTGAGTCCCAGCCGAGCCGCCGCAATGCCTGTCTTCAAGTGACCGTCTGCCAAGGCTTGCAGGACCTTGAGCCGGTCCAATTGACGCATCGTCATGGTAATCGTGTCCGGTCGCATGGCGGCTCCCTGGCTGGCTCAAGGCCGTACAGGTTACCCGGACCAACTCGGACATTTGAATCTGGCTATAAACGGACATTAGAATCTGGCGCCAACACCGGGCCACCGCATAATAAACCTTATGTTAAATCGTGGCTATCGGCGCCTATAGTTGATCGCCGCCGTTCCGTCAGTGTTGCGCTTGCCGCGCAGTCTCCGCTTTGCCAAAAAAGCGTCGTCCTTCCTATACGAAACCCCGAGAGGTGAAAGTCGAACTACGGACAGTGGGTCCGTTTCTTTGGCACTCATGCCCAATAAGGCAAAGTTGACGGGCAGAACGTGTGATTGGAGCTCAGCCTAGGCATGACCGCCGAAGTAGGAAGGATGTATGCAGATGGCGAACTGATCTACCCGGGCCGCGTCGGAACAGGCTGGGGATAGTGAGGCCCCGTTCCCGCACGCGGGGTGGGCCTGCAGCGCGTTCGACGGCTCTCTCATCTACTGGGCAGAGAGCTTTTTTTGTCCGCATCGATCGCTGGCATGGCAGGCCTAGTCAGCCATTTAGTTGCAGCGCAACTGGCACGCCGGCCTACGTGACATTCCGAAAATGCCCGGCCTTAAGCGATAGCTTGACCGGGCATCGTGAACGCTTGCGGCAGCATTCATTCCTGCGGAATCAGAAAACGCTCGGGCCGCTTGCCCAACCAAGCAGGCGTTCGACCCCGGCCAGACCAAGTCTTCCCGGTCTTGGGATCCATATACTTCGGCGGCAGCGACGCCTTTTCCTGCGGCGTTGAAGCAGCGCCGGCTGGCCGGCCCCGGCGGCGCCGCGGCGCGACGTCTTCCGGCGACAGGCCGTATTGGGCCATCAGCTCGCGAATCTGTTCGATAACGCTGGCGACCTCGCTCGTGCGTGCTTCTTCGAGCTGGGCTTCGAGCGCTTGCTTCTGCGCCATCAGTTCTTTATACGTTGCCATTTGGTTCTCCGGTTTCTTCGCTAACTTTTGACTTATACGCATTCTAAAGTCATTCTGCAAGGTATTCGCTCTCTACCCCACAACGAATGTTGTAATACATTCGAATAAAAGGGTCGTGCCACTTAGCCTTGCACCCGATAAATTGGGTGCCATCGAGATAGTCATCGCGCCGCGAACCGACCGGCACAAGCAGCACACTCGTTCCCCGAACGATTCGCAGAAACGGGTACGCCTCAAGCGGGAATGGGACAAATGGCTTGAGGCCACGCGCGCCCATTTCGCATTCGGCGATGTATCTCTGCCATCGTTTCTGGGCATAAGGCAGCATAACTCATCGCTCCCAGAATCCTCTAACGAGCTCGAGCTCGAGACGAGGCAATGCAGGGCAACGTATCGGTGGCGCGTGCGAAGGCAAGATGGGGTGGGCTAGGACTCCGCTAACCGGGCTTGAGCCAGAGGCCCGTTACGGCGGAAAATGGAAAAACCTCGTCCCGGGCTGGTCAGCCTTTGGTTTCATCCAATTGTCGTCCGACGCGCGGCATGCTAGCAGGATTGTGCACCGTGTAGTGAAGATGTGCACAACTTTGAACTGGAGCTTCGCTTCGATCTGATATCGTTACTATTGTCGGACAAAAGCGGATAGCGCTCAAACTAGGGAAGTTCTAGATTTACTCGGCTGATCTCTTTTCTTCGTGGGAGGGCAAGATATGCGGGACATCCTCATTCTCACCGGCGGCGGCTTACTACTTGCTGCGATCATTTTTCCTGGCCTCAAAAGCCGGCGAAGAAAATGAATGACGCGAAGTGTCTGGGGGACCTTGCATCCGTTCCTGACCCCGCCAATGCGGTAGCCTGCGCCGCAAATCGCCCGGCTCGCGTCGCCATCTTAATCAAGGCTTGGCGCCCTCAAATCTGAAGTGCAACACCTTGCCATCCGGTAAGGTGTGGTGAATGACAAGAACGAAGTACCAACA
>NZ_JAGIQA010000090.1 GCF_017814975.1 Cupriavidus consociatus | reverse complement strand
TCCTGGATCAACGCGGTGGAGCCGGCCATGTCGGCGAACAGCGCCGTGATGGTCTTGCGCTCGCCGGCCGCGTCCGCACCCTTGGCTTCCATCGCGGCGCGCTCCGCGCGGATGCGCTCGGCCAGATGGGGCGGTGTGTATATGATTGGGGCCGGGATTGGTGGCTCCGGCGGTGCTGGAAGCGAAAAAGTCGGCTCTGGGGCATTGCGCGACGGCGCAACTGCGTCCGTCAGTTGCGCCCCGCAGGCCTCGCAGAATTTCGCGGCGGGGCCACACTCATGGCGGCATTGCGGGCAGATCCGCGCAAGACTTTGCCCACACGCCTCGCAGACCATGGCGCCCGCGGGGTTCTCGAACTGGCAATAGGTGCAGCGCATCTGGTCCTCTGACGGCCTTTGGCCGCTACGCCCTCATTCAAGCCGCAATCCGCACCGTTGGCAAGCACTGCCATGCCGGGTCGTCCGGAGGTCACGGGCGTCTATGATGACGATGGTGTTCACGCGGCCGCAGTCAGCGGGTTGCCAGTCCCAGGGTTCGGGAATGACAAGCAGAGGAAAATATGCCGTATATAGCACCCATAAGATTTCAGCTTGCTCACTCCAGTCCCATATCGCGTTAGTGAATGGTTGCCAATCCCGCTGTGCGGTGTTGCGTTGTAATTGGCGATGAGCACGTCCAGCAGCTCTTCCGCATATTCGTACTGGAATCGGCTTGCCAGCGCAACGTCTTCCGGCTTCCGGTCCCTTACGGTCCTGAGGCTTGGCGCCGGTGGCGTTGGAAAGACGCTGAAAGCCCTTCCCCGCCAGATTTCGGAAAAACGCCTCGATGAAGGGCCGGTCGTCCTTGCTTCGACGTTTCGAGAACGAGGTTTTCGGCTCAAGCAGCGTCGCGCGAACCGTATCGCGCAACGCGTCGCGCACGTGCTGACAGGTCTCGGCAAGGGCACCGTCTACGCTGGTCTCATCCCAGCACAGTCCGACGAAATCGTCACCCAGTACCGACAGAAGCCCGGCATCGGGCAAATACGCCTTGTCGCTGAAGCTTACCGGGCGCGCACACCATTTTCCCAATGCCCGCTTCAGCGCGCGCAGGACATCATCCTTCGAGACTTCCCGTCTAGGGCAAAGCTGAATAAGTCCACCGCTGACGGACGCAAGCGTTATAAACGGGACATTCGACGGGAAAGGCAGAACTAGGCGATGAGGCAGATGACGCTGGCAGTGGCGGCTGATCAGGGCGCGGGATTCGAGACACGTCGCAAACGCACGAGGCGTGAAGAGTTTCTCGAAACGATGAATACGATCGTGCCGTGGGTCGATCGAGCCGTACTACCCGAAACGCGGCAACGGCCGTCCGCCGATCGGCCTTGAGCGCATGCTGCGGATCCATTTCATCCAGCACTGGTTCAATCTGGCCGACGAGGCCTGCGAAGAGGCGCTGTATGACATTCCGAGCCTGCGCCGCTTTGCGCGCATCGACCTGGGGTGCGAGTCGGTGCCTGATGCCACGACGATGCTCAACTTCCGCCACCTGCTCGAAGAGCATAAGCTGGATGAGAAGCTGTTTGCCGAAGTTGGCCGGGTGCTGCAAACCAGGGGCGTGAAGCTCAACAGCGGCACGATCGTGGATGCCACGCTGATTGCCGCGCCGAGTTCGACGAAGAATGAACAGAAGGCGCGTGACCCGGAAATGCATCAGACGTGCAAAGGTAAGCAGTGGCACTTTGGTATGAAATTGCACATCGGCGTCGACAGCCAGAGCGGCCTGGCGCATAGCGCCGTTGTCACGGCGGCCAACGTGCACGACAAGCATCCGCTGCCACAACTGCTGCATGGTCAGGAGCAACGGGTCTATGGCGACAGCGCCTATGCGAGCCAGAAGGAGCTGATTCACAGCAAGGCGCCAAATGCACGGGACTTTACCAACAAGCGCACGCGTCGTGCCGACCAGGTCGACGAAGTGGCGCGCAGGAAGAATCGCAACAAGTCGAAGATCCGAGCACGGGTTGAGCACGTATTCGGTGTTGTGAAGCGGCTGTGGGGCTTCACGAAGGTGCGCTATCGCGGTCCTGGCGAAGAACGCCAATCGCGCCTTCGTCGCGCTGGCGCTGGCGAACGTGTACCTGTGCCGAACGCGGCTGATGGCACAGGTACGCCCGTAATGGGCCAAAAGCGGGCAAATCGCCCGCTTTTATAGCCCGCAAGGGCAGGAAGACGCGAATAACAGTCGCTTCCACAGTGAAATACCCTTTGATCAACCGGCCAAGCGTCAATTCAGCGGCTTGTTCAGCGTTGCCCTAATGCTGAAGTAGTAGCCGAGCACCGCGCGCGACATCACTTCAAGTATCACGATGACCCAGAGACGATGAACGATCCTCTCCCGAAAGCCGCCTCCTATCAGGGGAAGCGACACGCAGAAACGTCCATCCAGCTTGTGCGCATCCATCTCGACGCGCTGCATGAACTTCTGAACCGGCCGTCCGGTTCCGTCCCCTGTCTTCAGCTTTGACACCAGGTCTGGACCGCCGCTCGCCGCCGCCAGCGCTCGTGGGTTGGCCGACAACACCCTGTCGATAAACCGGCCAATCGAGACGTATCCCAGGGTCGCCGTGTTGAACGGCCACTCGTTTCGCTGTTCACATCCAAGTCCGCGGAGCTGGTCAAGAAGCCACCCGCAGTGACGTCTTTTCGACTGCCGGGTTTCGACCAGCCGCTTGCCTGATGCGCTCGCGAGAATACGCGCTTCGAATGCCTGGCGAAGCTCCGGCTTCGCATCAAGGAGCGCCTGCAGGGCACCAACGGCGCCGCCGCCGAACTGACTGACATGGATCTTCCGATGGCGCCGGTAGTGCTTGATCTGGGTCCACGGAACCAGCCCGCGCCAGCCGTAGGGCCGCCCGTCCGGATGCGTTTCGAGGCAACGTTCGCGGATCAGTCGATAAGCCTGTTTTGCGCCAAGTGAGGTGAGACGCTTGATGGTGTCGGCCGTCGCGCCGGAAAGGTACAGCGAGACCGCCGGCTTTCTCGCAAAATACAACGCGCGCCGTTCTCCTTCGAGCGCCCCTTCATCCGGGCTTGCCCAGAGCGAGGTGTCGATCGCTCTCCTGCCGATTGCGCGGGGAGCAATGACAGCTGTCGTCAGCGTCGCGGACTTCCATGGAGGCTCCAGAACAAATGGCCACCATCGCCTATGGCCCGATCGCTATGAACCATAGGACGCTATCGGGGGACAAATTCAACAGCCTGCTAGGGAAAAGGCGAGATGAATCTCGTCAGGTAGTCAGGAAGGAGGCGAACGCAAGTGAACCATCGAAGAAGTGTCGATAATTGCAATGATGTCAAAACCGAGGGCTCGACATCACCTCGGGATCAGTCAGACGGCGACCTGGAGGTGGGTCTGACGGCATCCGGCATAGAGATGGCGCGACCTTCCTGCAGGCATGGATACGGAACTTGGGAACCTGTCGTCTCGATGCTAAGGGAGAAGCTCAAGCGGAGAACCCGTGAGAGCCAGAGTACCAATGCGAGGCACAGGGGCGGAGTCATGCGTAGTAGCGTTGAAAGGGTTGTAATGACCTCTGGAGCGAAGGCATGACCTTGTCTGGCGAAGATCATAGAACAACCGCGTCGCGGGAGGATTCCAGGGTCGACGCCAAGTCGTTCGAGATACCCAAGCGGTTGATCTGGGAAGCCTGGAAGCGCGTGGCCGCCAATCAAGGAGGGCCGGGCGTAGACAGGGAAAGTATTGAATTATTCCGAAATCGCTTGGCGAGAAATCTATACGCCCTGTGGAATCGAATGAGCTCGGGGAGTTATTTTCCTCAGCCGGTCAAAGAGGTGCTGATTCCGAAGGGGGACGGTTTTCGCCCTCTCGGGGTGCCGACTATCACGGACCGAGTGGCTCAGATGGCGGTAAAGTTAATGGTTGAGCCGAGAATCGATGCGATATTTCATTCATCATCGTTCGGTTACCGTCCTAACAAATCGGCGAAGCAAGCTGTGGCGCAAGCGAGAAGAAACTGTTGGCGCTACGACTGGGTAGTCGATATTGACTTGAAATCCTTCTTTGACACAATCGACCACGGGCTTCTCTGGCGTGCGGTAGAAAAGCATGTCACGGAGCAATGGGCACGGCTCTACATTAGACGCTGGCTAGAGAGTCCGGTACAGAAGGTAACCGGGGAGTTGGTTGGTCGGGATCGAGGTACTCCGCAAGGTGGGTTACTACGCCGCTTACAACGTTGCATACTTTTCACTCCGTCGTCTGAATCATTCGAATTTTCGCTGTCAAGAGTCCCAG
>NZ_JAGIQA010000008.1 GCF_017814975.1 Cupriavidus consociatus | reverse complement strand
GTGTGAAAGTAGGTCATCGCCAGGCTCTTATTGTGCAAAACCCCTCGACAGCGTGTGCTGCGAGGGGTTTTTGCTTTGGGGGGGCGGAAGCACTATGGCCTTACCCCCACCGGGAGGTATTCGCATTTGTAGACCGCACCCGTAAGCGGCTGGCGAATCCACCTTGACAGCCCTGGCTGCAGCGAACGAATGGACGCGGGCTAGGCCCAGATACCAAAGTGGGCGATAGCGACCTCGTTTGGTCAACGGGCGTGCGCGGCGCCTGTGTTTCTGCAGATGCAGTCTCGGCATGACCAAAGCACGTGTAGGTTCTGCCAGTACAGACGCAGGAGATTCTCTACCGCAGAGGAATCGCGTTCCATAGCGTTCCATGCCGCGATGCGCTGTTCCATTCGGCAAATCTGCGCTGTGCACTCCTCAATATTGAGGTCGATCATCACCATGAGCGGGTCTGGTGTAGCAACCATTGAGCCTCCTCTCATGCGCCGCCTGATACTACAATTGTAGGCACTCTGCCCCGAAATGCACCTGAACTATAAGAAAGCTCAAGGATTTGGACACCGGGCCTCGGGCGAAGCAATTTCGTTGCCCCACACGGAATGCCCGCCCCGCTCGAGAGCGGTTGTGAGCGCACCGGAGCGCTCAGCGTGCGGGATGCCAGTTGTGAGGAAGCAGCTCGTCGATGCGGCTGTTCAGGTGGGTGGGCAGGCGGGTCAACACATCATTGAGGTATGCCCACGGGTCGTGCCCGTAGAGCTTGGCTGATTGCACCAGGCTCATTACGACCGCGGCGCGCTGACCGGCCAGTTCGCTGCCCGCGAACAACCATGCCTTGCGTCCTAGGGCCCATGGATGGATCAGGTTCTCCAGGCTCTTGTTGTCGACGCTCACCTCCCTATCGAGGAGGTGGTGTGTCAGCGCAGGCCAGTTCTTGAGGCTGTAGTCGAAGCCGTGATGCTGCCACCTGGCACACGTGACCGCTCCGGTTGCAGCCAGGCATGCAGTTGCTCCCACAGCGGCTTGGCGTCGCTGTGCCTTCTGGCCAGACGTTGCTCGCTACGCAGGATGGTGAGCTCCCGCTCAAGACGGTAGATCTGCGCAATGCGACGCAGTGCCTCTGCCGCGACCGTGCTGCCACCCTGGTTTCGTAGCAGTTCGTCGTACCGACGCCGTGCATGAGCCAGACATCCCGCGGCTATGCCACCGGGGTTGGCTTGCAACGCGCTGTCATAGGCAGCGTATTCGTCGCGCACCAAGGTACCTTGCCAACATCGCTCGTTGCCGTCTTCGCCGGTACCTCCCAGTAAGGCAATAATCTCGTCGGCGAGGTCCCGCGTGTCCGAGCACGTACATGAGTCGGGACCGGACATGCCGCTCAGCTTGCGTCGAGCTCGGCGAAGAGCAGCTTGGCAACGCGCGTGGCTTCGCTACCGGCGGGGATACCGCAGTACATCGATGCCTGCAGGAACACTTCACCGATTTCGGCGCGCGTGACGCCGTTATTCAGGGCTGCGCGGATATGCGTCTTCAGCTCGCCAGTGCGGCCTTGGGCGGTCAGAATCGACAGCACGCCGATGCTACGAGCGCGGCGGTCCAGGCCGGGACGGCTCCAGATGTCGCCCCACAGGTTCTTGATGGCGAATTCGCGCATCG
Source organism: Cupriavidus consociatus (assembly GCF_017814975.1). Classification (GTDB taxonomy): domain Bacteria; phylum Pseudomonadota; class Gammaproteobacteria; order Burkholderiales; family Burkholderiaceae; genus Cupriavidus; species Cupriavidus consociatus. The sequence goes on along the minus strand of NZ_JAGIQA010000008.1, from coordinate 256,242 downwards.
GTTCGCTGAAGGCGTCGGTGCCTTTCGTTGAAGCCACAACGTATTCCTCGCCCAGTACTTCGCGGCGAATCTGCTCACCCTTTTCAAACAGTTCCTGGCCCATGCTTCTCTCCCTGGATGTGCCGGTGGCGGATGCCAGCCGATGCGGCAAAGTCTGGAGCGAGGCGCAGTAGAAGGAAAGATGCCTGCATAGTTCTCATGTTCACGAAAAGTGATTGCAGGGGAGGGAGAACCTCTGTGAGAACAAGAAGTGAACATGAGAACAGAATTTGCATCTTCTGCCGGACCCAGTTCCGCTCATAGACTTGCTTCACATTGGCGGGCCGGACTGACCGGGCTGCCCCTCTCGGAAGGTCATGGGCATGGAAAACTCTTCGTCGGAATTCAACTCCCTGGTGCGGTCTCTAATCGGTACCGAGGCGATTGGTTCCTACATTGCTGGCGAGATGGTGGCCGGTGATGGTGCAAAGCTGTCGCTGGTCGACCCCGCCAGTGAGCAGATCCTGCTTCAATTCGCGGATACCAACGCAGAGGTGGTGGGCGCCGCTGTCCAGAGCTGCCACGCCGGTCAGAAGCAGTGGGCGGCATTCTCCGCGCAGCGCCGTGGCGAAATCATGGCGCAGCTGGGCAAACTGATTCAACGCGATGCCGAGCCGTTGGCCCGCCTGGAAGCAATTACCAGCGGAAAAGCCATCAAGGCAGCGCGTGCACAGGTGGCGGCAGTTGCCGAAATCTTCCGCTACTACTCGGGATGGACGGACAAGTTCCTGGGCAACGTTATCCCCGTGCCCGGTGGTCAGTTGAATTACACACTGCGGCAGCCGCTGGGTATCGTGCTGGCCATCACGCCCTGGAATTCCCCGATCTACCTCGCCGCCTGGAATGTCGCCCCGGCATTGGCCATGGGAAATAGCGTACTGCTGAAGCCGTCGGAACTCACTCCGCTGACCGCCTTGACCATGGCCAAGCTGGCTCGCGAGGCCGGTATGCCGGCTGGCACCCTGAATGTCGTCAATGGCCTCGGAAAGACGATCGGCGACGCGGCCATCTCGAATCCTCTGGTGAAGAAGGTGGTCTTCGTTGGCTCGACGCAGACGGGGCGTGCGGTCAATGCGGCCGCAGCACGGCGCCCGATTTCCTGTCTGCTGGAGCTTGGTGGCAAGTCGGCCAATATCGTTTTCGACGATGCGGACCTGGTCCAGGCCGCTCGCGCCGCGGTCACCGCGGCGTGCGCCAACACGGGGCAGAATTGTGCCGCCGGATCACGCTTGCTGGTGCAGCGCGGCGTCTACGACGAGTTTGTCGAGGCAGTAGGAGAGGCAATCGCCGGCTATCGCATCGGGCATCCGCTGGATGAGTCGGCCGAAGGCGGTCCCATCAACAATCGCGCTCAATTCGACCGCATCAACCGCATGGTCGAAATAGGCCTGTCCGAAGGCGCGGAGCTGGTGGCCGGCGGCGTGAGCGAAGCCACAGGCCACGGCTACTACGTGAAACCTACTGTGCTCAAACACGTGAGCAACGACATGCGGATTGCGCGCGAAGAAGTTTTTGGACCTGTCGTGGTGGCGATTCCCTTTGATACCGAGGCTGAAGCGGTAGCCATCGCCAACGACAGCGAGTTTGCGCTGGCGGGCGCTGTCTGGACGCGCGATGTGGCGCGCGCTCATCGCGTGGTCGCCAAAGTCAATGCAGGCCTTCTGTGGGTCAATATGTACCGAGACATGCATGTTGCCACGCCGTTCGGGGGCAACGACAGCAGTGGCTATGGCCGGTCCAGCGGCGTCGAATGCCTCTATGAATACACCAGAACCAAGAGCGTCTGGGTGCCGATTGCCGAAGGCTGCTGAAAGCTAGCCGTTCTTTCTCTCATTCTTCTATCAGGTTTCAAAATGGAAAATTTCAAGACGGTTGGTGTGATTGGCCTGGGCAACATGGGCCGCGGCATGGCCCTGACCCTGCAACGTTCGGGCTACGCAGTGCTGGGTCTGGACAAGTCGGAACAGGTTTCTTCCGTCGCGCGCGAGGCGGGCATTCCCCTGGCGTCCAGCCTGCCGGAACTGGCCAAGGCGTGCCCGGCGATCGTCCTGTCGCTGCCGACCTCGGCCATCGTTCGCGCCGTGCTGGAAGGAGAGGAAGGCCTGCTGGCCAACGCCGCCCCGGGCACGCTCCTGATTGATACGACGACTGCAGACCCGCAAGTTACGCGTGAACTTGCCGTTGTGCTGAATGAGAAGGGCTTGCGCTTCGTCGACGCACCGGTCAGCGGCGGTCCGACGGGTGCGATGAAGGGCGAACTGACGATGTTCATCGGCGGCTCGGCAGAGGACGTGGCGTATGCGAATCCGATCCTGTCGGCCCTGGGCACCAAACGCTTTCATATCGGAGGTGTCAGCGCTGGCCACGTGGCTAAACTCATCAACAACCTGCTGACGGCCTCGCACCTGGTCACTGCCAGCGAGGCGTTTCGCCTCGCCAACGCAGCGGGCATCTCGACGGAACAGTTGATCGAGGCAGTCAATGCGGGATCGGGTCGTAGCGGGGTGACGCTGTTCAACTACCCGAGCCGCATCCTGAACAATACGTACAGCTCCGGCTTCACGATGCAACTGATGCGCAAGGACGTGAATCTCGCCGTGTCGCTCGGTGACGCGCTCGGCCTGAGACTGCCGACGGTGTCGGTCATCGGAGACATCTGGAAGTCGAGTGCCTCGGCGCTGGCCGACGGCGAGGACTTCAATCGTATCGTCAACTTCGAGCTCGACAAGTCGCCCGTCAAGGCCTGACTGTCTCAGGCGCACTCGCGAATAAGTGCGCCCAGAACTTGCTTTTTGCCTTAGCGCCGTACCTATATAGAGGTGGAAACCACCCGGAAGTGCGGCGTCGATTCCCAGCGTCTCTTCCCGCCAACCACCGTCTGGTCAAGCCAGCCGGAGAACCCTGAAGCTCGTATGCAAGCACCATCCCACTGATATTTGGAGTGAAAGATGTCGTTTCCGCGGATTCTCATTTCCTGTGTTGGCCTTTCCATCGCGATGCTGTCGAGCGGCGCTGCTCTGGCAGAGTTTCCAGACCGCCCCATCCGCCTGGTGGTTCCTTTCCCCCCGGGCGGTAGCGTCGACTCCGTCGCTCGATTGGTCTCGGTGCAGCTGAGCGAGCGCCTCAAGCAGCAGGTGGTCATCGACTACAAGCCTGGCGCAGCCACGATTGTGGGGGCTGAGACCGTGGCGCGCTCAACGCCGGACGGCTACACGCTGTTGCTGGGAACCTCCACCACCTTTGTGGTGAACCCCATCATCTATCGGAAGCTGAACTACAACCCGGATACGAGCTTCGATCCCATCGGCATGTTGGGAAGCAATTCCCTGGTGCTGCTGGCCAACAATGGCGTGGCGGCGCAGACGCTTCCTCAACTGTTGGCCGATATCAAGGCGAAGCCTGGGACCTATTCCTATGGCTCGCATGGAACGGGTTCGACTGTGAATTTTGCCGGTGAAATGCTGTGGAATGCGGCGGGTGTGAAGGTGCTTCACGTCCCATACAAGGGCAGTGCGCCGGCGATGACAGACGTCATGGGCGGGCAGATTCCTCTGAGCTTTGACGCAGTGCCTGCTTCGGTTGCAGCATTGAAGGGCGGCAAGATTCGGGCGTTGGCTGTTACGGGTCCCAAGCGCAATCCGATGCTGCCGAATGTGCCGACGGTCGCAGAGAGCGGATTCCCTGGTTTCCGCATGGACTCCTGGTTCGCCATCGTGGCGCCGAAGGGCGTCCCGGCCGCCGCCAGGCAGAAGCTGGTGACGGAATTGGCGAAGACGATGGCAGACCCTGCCTTGCAGGAGAAGCTGGTGAACCTGGGCTTCGAACCCGAGTATGGTGCACCTTCCAAGTACACCGAGTCGGTCAAGGCTGATACGGCGACGCTCACCCCTGTGGCAAAAGCCAACAACATGATGCAGGACTGACCCGGCAAGGTCGCCGCGCGGCCGTCCGGCAGGGGCGGCCATCTTATCCATCCAAGCGAGTTCGATATGTCCCGTTCTGCCGCCCTTGCGTCCGCAGTCAACCATCTGGAATCCGGTCAGCTATTTGCCGACCTCTCCCGGCGCGTCTCCATTCGTTCCGAAAGCGACATTGGCGCTGACCCCGCCACGCTAGGACACTACTTCGAAGTCGAGATTGTGCCTTGGCTCCAGCGGCTTGGATTCGACGTGGAAGTGTCGCCGAACCCGGATGCTAAAGGTGGCCCCTTCCTGGTGGGGCGGCGTATTGAAGACCCTGCGCGACTGACGGTGCTGACGTATGGCCATGGCGACGTGGTCAATGGACAGGAAGCAAGCTGGCGCAAAGGGGCGGGGCCCTGGACGCTTGCGATCGACCAGGACCGATGGTATGGGCGCGGGACAGCAGACAACAAGGGGCAGCACAGCATCAACCTCGCGGGCCTGGAATACGCGCTGGCGGCGCGCCGCGGGAAGCTTGGCTACAACGTCATTGTGCTGATGGAGATGGGCGAAGAGGCTGGCTCTCCGGGCCTGCGCGAGTTCTGCGAGGCCAATGCGGAGCAGTTGAGTGCGGATCTCTTCATTGGCTGTGATGGTCCGCGTGTCAGGGCGGACAGACCGACGCTGTTCCTCGGCTCGCGTGGCATGGTTAATTTCAGCCTGTCCGTTCAGGCGCGGGAACGCGCCTACCACTCGGGCAACTGGGGTGGTGTGATTTCGAATCCGGCGACCATTCTAGCCAATGCCCTTTCGACTATCGTCGACGCAAGCGGGCAGATGCTGGTCCCCGAACTGTCTCCGCCTGCGATTCCTGCGGCAGTCAAAGCCGCGCTGGCCGACATCGAGCTGGGTGGCGGCAAGGATGACCCGTCGTTCACCCCCGGTTGGGGTGAGCCGGGACTGTCACCGGCGGAGCGCCTGGTAGCGTGGAACACCATCGAGGTTCTCGCGTTGGGCGCGGGTTCCGCTCAGCGACCCGTCAACGCCATTCCGTCCGCAGCGGTAGCGCACTGTCAGTTGCGCTTCGTGGTCGGAACACCGTGGCAGGACCTCGAAGCGATTCTCCGCAGCCATCTCGATGCCCATGGTTTCTCGGAGGTCGCTATCAAGGTGACCATGAGCGGTGCTGCAACGCGCCTGGAAGTCGACCATCCGTGGGTAAAGTGGGTTGCCGGCTCGATTGAATCCAGCACCGGTACGCTGCCAGCAATTCTTCCCAACCTGGCTGGCACGCTACCGAATGATGTGTTTGCAGATGTGCTTGGTCTGCCGACCATCTGGGTACCGCACTCTTACCCGGCGTGCGCACAGCATGGCCCGGATGAACATATGCTGACGAGCGTGACCCGCGAGGGCCTGCGGATGATGGCGGGACTCTATTGGGACCTCGGCGAGCATGCTGGCCTCCCAGCGTTGATAGCGGCTTGACGGGATTGACAGGGGGATATTGAAAGGTGTTCACTTGTTCGAATTGAACACTCCGAAATATCTCCCGTCATGACGTTGGACCAGCTTCGCGCTTTCGTCGCAGTCGTCGAACATGGCAGTATCCGCGCGGCAGCCAGGTCGCTAGATCTTGCGCAAAGTGGGCTGACGCAACAAATCAAACGGTTGGAGGCGTCCTTGGGCGCCAGTCTGTTCGCACGAGGAAACCGGGGCATTGTGCTGACGGGGCCCGGTGAGACGCTGCTGGCGCGGTCACGCATCATTCTTGGCGAGTGCGAGCGGACGGAGCAGGAGTTTCAGAGCTTCCAGGGGAATCCGGTAGGGTCGATGAATGTCGGCGTCTCATCGGAAGCTTTTGCACGTGTCGTTCCCCCCGTCCTGCGCGCTTTTCGACAGAGATTCCCAAACTTCTCGGTGCATTTGGCGAGTGGTCCGTCGAGCTCGCTCCTGTCCGGCATCCGTGAAGGAAAGCTCGATTTCGCGTTGACGTTGGTGTCGCGTAAGACGGACATGACGGACCTCACCAGCACCAGGCTGGCCAAGTCAGACCCAGTCATTGTATGCAGGCTCGGGCATCCAAATGAGAAGGCGCGAACCATCAAGGCGCTGGTGGACTGCGAGTGGGTCAATACCAGGCCGCCGGGTCAAGCTGGGTTGCCATCCAATCGGCTTGTGGACTTGTTTCACAACGCTGGACTGGAGACGCCAAACATCGCGGTGACCGTGGAGTCTCTCTATGACACGCTGAACCTGGTGTCGCGGACAGACCTGCTGTTTCTCGCCCCCAGAGTTGCGCTCGAGCAGGAGGGGTTCATGGATGCCTTGCGCGAGATTAAGATTGCCGAACCCATCCCGCCGGCGGACCTATGCCTGGTGCATCGGACTGCCGTGCCGCTACCTCCCATTACGGGAGAATTTGCCAAGATGCTGATTTCATATAGCCGGATGCTTCGTAAGAGCACTGCATAACTTGCCGATCAATACTGTCTTGAGTTCAAAGCTCGAACGACTATGTTCGACGCCAGGATACGTGTCAGTGTTGGCGTTAGAATGGAGACAGCATATGCCAGCCGGCGTCCAGCACCGACGGATTGTCTGCCCGGACCATAAGTTAGACGGCGCGCCCACGATTTCCTGTGCGGCAACGCGCGGATATCCCTCCATCGCCGGAGACGAAGTCCATCGCCCTGCCGCCTAATCAGCCCCCATTTTGGCACGGTCTCCTATTGGACCAGCGCGGATGTGGATTACGCGCTAACGGACAAACGCAGCGAGCCGCGCTTGCGCGAGATCGCATTGAGTATCTGCAGCAGCTTGGGCGGCGATCCGCGAGCCATACGGCCTGACATTGGACAGGAATCAGGCATCTGCCAGTGCCAGGACCACCAACTGCATCGTGCCGCTTATGCCGCCGACAGGCTGCTCGGGAAGGACGTGCTTGTCGCCAGGATAGCCCTGCATGCGAGCTCGCTGATAGCTGGCCTGCGTGGTGAGGCCTCGCGTTCCCAGGGTCTTGTTCTGCTTCTCCAGCTTGGCCGCAAGATTGACCGTATCGCCAATCACCGTGTACTCGAGGCGGCTGCCATGCCCAAGTATGCCGAACAGGACCGGGCCACTAGCCATGCCGGCGCCAACGTCAGGTGCTGGCTGACCGCGGGACTGCCGCCGGATCCGCCATAAGTCAACAGCTTCCATGATGGCATCGATGGCACGCAAGGCATTTGCCGCATGGCAGTCGTCGGCGGTAACGGCGCCAAAGCTGGCAAGGATGCCGTCGCCCATGAACTTGTCTATGCTGCCGCCATGCGCTTTGACAATCGGCACCACCAGGCTTTGGTACTCGCCCAGCAATTGGATCAGTGCGGACGGCTGTAGCATGGCAGTCGCCTGGGTAAAGCCACGCATGTCGAGGAACACAACCGATGCCTCGCGCAATTCGGCGTGGCCGGCCATGACAATGGCTTCCGAGTCGGTAATGCGATGGGCCACGGAATCGTCAAAGAACATCGACAGGTCCGCGACCGCCTGCTGGCCCTTGACGGCCTTGACCACAAAGCCGCGTGCCCTAGCCAGGGCCAGGGCCAGCACGGCGCTGACGATCAGGATGGAAAGTAGCTTGTCGAACTCCGCGCCGTAGTGGATCTGCGTCGAGCGTAGTGCCGTGACGTAGTCCCAGGTGACAGGGTTGCCGCTCGCGTTTGTCAGTGCGTAGTGCAACAAGAGCAGCCAGCCCAACGTCGCTGTGAGGCCCGACAGCGCCACCCAGAGCGGTTCGAAGCGCAAGGCCCGCAAGGCGATCAGGCTGAAGATATAGGTGAATTCGGCAGTTTTCAGGGACATCTGGGCTGGCTGCTCATACTGCAAGTGATACGCCCAGATGACGAGAATCAGGACCGCCATTTCGGCCACCACGCTCAATCCCACCATCCAGTTGGCGAGTTGCCCGGTCATGGCAAGGTAGAGCCGGACCATGGCCAGCACCGCGAACAGGGTGATTCCAAGTGGTACCGCGCGCACGGGCGCGTCGGGGGAAAAGCCCGGGGGAGTTGCGAGATAGAGGACCGTAAACAGCAGCAGCACCAGCAGTTGCAGTGACGTCACCAGCAACTCACTCAGGTACTGTTCACGCTCCAACTCCCGCCGTACTCGTGGCGGCAACTGCATGCCCTTGCGCAACGCGACGAGCTTCGCTGTAATGTCTTCTGCCATGCTTGCCGTGACACGCTCCGATTGCTGCCGGTGCTGTGCCGGCATCATCTGTCCATTCTTTTGCATCGCCCTGTCCCGCGGCCGCTGCTCAGGATGTGGCAGGCTTGAGGCTGCCACCCGCGATCCGCGCGCAGGTACCGGCGGGCAACATCAGCCATTCATCGCCGGCGGCGTCGTAGCGGGCGTGGCCAGCGCAAGCGTGCAGCGCGGTGCCGCAGTCGTTTTTCCCTGCCCTGGCTACGCCGAAGCACCGTTCACGGGCTAGGGCAAAGTGTGCCGGGGAACTGGCCAGCAGATGCGTGTTCTGCTTGAGCGCAAGCCCGACGGCGGCGAGCGCGCTCGCAATCACCAGTGCGTTTCCGATACGGTGGCTCATGCTTTCTCCTTCAGGCTGTCACCAGTGCAACACGACTGGTCTGGCTCCTGCAGCGCGCCCGGGGTCGCAACGGACTGTCCAAGCTGACGCTGGAGCCATTGCGCAAACGCGATGGTGACGCACATCGTGCCGAACGCGATCCACGCATACGGCCACAGTAGCGGCATGCCGACCAGCAGCAGCCCGTCGTTCCCTCCGGGAATCAGCAGGCTGCCCCAGCCCATGATGGCGCCGCCCGTGAAGCACCGCAGACATTGCGCAAAGGAAATCCCGGGCCCGTCGAGGCGGCCGCCACTCTTCCCCCCGAGGATTGCACCGGCGAGCAACCCCAGCGACAACAATGCCCGTGCCGGCAGCATGTCAGCGCCGCCACGTGCCAGTTCGGCCAATACCTCTGTGTATGACCACGCGCCTGCCAGCAAGAGGAGGAGCAGGAATGCTAGGCCGATCATCGTCGTGGCGTGGTGCGGCGACCAGATCCGCGCGGCAACACGTTCATGCCATCTCTGCTCCAGCCTTGCACGAGCGCCTTTCCGTCTCGCCCGGAGCCATGGACAGAGCAGCCGCCATCCGACGAAAAGAAGGAACAGCACTGTCAGGAGCGGCGCAGCCCGCCATACCGGAGAGGTGGCCGCGAGCACCTGGCGCTCCGCTTGCGGCCACAGTGCAAGCAGCCCAACGCAGCCCACGTAATATCCGATGGGCGTGGCAGCGTACGCCCATTGTCCGCTGCCCAGCCTGGCGACGGCGCCAAATACGCACGCGCCATTGATGTAGGCGCCCAGCCCGAGCAGGGCGCCTCCCAGGACGGTCAGGACATCGACTGGATAGCCGGACGGCATGGCCGGAAGCAGACGCAAGCGCTGCGCGATCAGCAAGCCGCCACACACGTACAGTGAGGCTTCTGCCATGGCAAGGAGGCGCTTGCAACTGCGCGATGACGTGATCTCGCTGACCGCGGCGACCGCGCACGTTGCGCCGCGCTGGATGGCGAATCCCATCACGGCGGCGCAAAGCAGGGCGCCGGCAAAGGAGAGACTCAGCAGCATGCGTGTCATGGGTGCTTCATCCTCGGCATGCGTAGGTAGCCGCCGCACACCTGTTCACATGGTATGGGGGTCCATTTTCATTTCGACGGGGAAGAGATCGGACGACAGCAGGACCGCGGGGCGGCCGCCTTCATTCCTCCACCAGTGGGAAGTCCCGTTCTTCTCCGCGGTCACGTCGCCGGCGCGGTGTACGATCGGAACCGCGCAGTTGCTCGCATATTCCACGATCTCGCCGGAGACGATATAGATGATTGCCGGGCGGTTGTTGTGGCTGTGCCAAGGCACAATGCCACCGGGCTGCACCTCGAGCTGGCGCAGTCGCAGCAGGCGTCCCGCTACGGCGGCCGGCTCCTTCGACAGGTCGGTCGAGGCGCGCACGGTATCGGTAACGCCCTTGGGTTCTGTCGCCCCCGGCCGTTGCCCTTGGCCATCCGCGACGCGCTTGTCCGCGGGGCACTCGCCAGCGTAGGCCATCACGGAGGCGAGGGACAAGGTGGCGGTGACGATCGCGCCGCGCACCACGCGATGCCAGACGGGTACGGCTTGCTTGGTGGTAGTCATGGTACTGGTCTCCGTGGAGTGGGGAATCCGCGCCAACCGCTTCGGTGGCGCTACGTGGTGGATCATAGAAACTCCTGTTGCAGGTCGACGGTGCACCGTTCACCGATCGCGCTGTAGTTCTGCTGCAGCCAGCGCCCGGCCTCATCCCTGCCCTGATCGCGCAGGTAGCAAAGGAAGTCCCAGTCGGCATTGAGCTTGCTGGAGACGCCGAGCGCCATCATGGTCTGGTCAGAGCGGATCGAGTGGATCAGCATTTCCTTCATCTCCCCGCTTGTGACCTTGCCATCCTGGATGAGCCTGGTGACGAAGCTGATCGCGCGCAGTTCGCGGATCAACGAGGAGTTAAAGCTGACCTCGTTGATGCGATTGAGGATCTCCGCGGCGGTCTTCGGCACCCCCTTGCGCACGATGGGATTGATATGGACGATCACCACATCCCGCGCGCCACAGTTGTAGATCAGCGGGAAGATGGCGGGATTGCCGACATAGCCGCCGTCCCAGTAGTGTTCGCCGTCGATTTCCACCGCCTGGAACAGGAACGGCAGGCAGGCAGAAGCCAGCACAGCCTTCAGGCAGATGTCTTCGCGAGAGAAAACGCGTACCTTGCCGGTTTCGACATTGGTCGCGCACAGGTAGAGGTGAATCGGGCAATGCTGGTTAAGGGCGGAAAAGTCGACGTGCCGGCCCAGGATGTCGCGCAGCGGGTTGAAGTTGAGCGGGTTGAACTGGTAGGGCGACAGTACGCGCAGCATCATGTCCGTCAGCAGGTACATCGGCGAGTAGTCGAGCCCGTAGCCGTTGTGCAGCAGGTTCTCCCATGGCAGCTTGCGGAACGGGCTGCTGGCGCGCGCGGCGCTGGCAACGTCCCGCCAGAAGTCGTGCAGGGCAGTGCGGGCGCGCGGCGGCCCGCCCTGGAGCAGGCCGTACGCGAGCACCGCGGCATTCATTGCGCCGGCACTGGTGGCGCTGACGCCCTCGATCGCAAGCCGGCCGTCTTCGAGCAGGCGGTCCAGCACGCCCCAGGCAAAGGCGCCATGGGCACCTCCGCCTTGCAACGCCAGCGTGATCGGCTTCACGGGTTGGCCGGTCTCAACGGCATCTCGCATCCCAGGATCGGTAGACATGGCGCGTTCCTCAGTGCTGGGTCCAGCCACCATCCATTGCGAGCGCAGTGGCGGTCATCGAGGCTGAATTGTCCGAGGCCAAGAACACGGCCAGGGCGGCTAGTTCGTCGATCCGCACAAACTCTTTGCGCGCCTGGTGTACCAGCATGACGTCGCGCACGACGTCGGCAGGCGAGATCTGGTGTGCCCGCGCCTGGTCGGCAATCTGCTGTTCCACCAGCGGGGTCTTGACATAGCCGGGGCAGATCGTATTGCTGGTAATGCCATACTCTGCCGTCTCCAGCGCCACAGCCTTGGACAGGCCGATCAGCCCGTGCTTGGCAGCGACATACGGGGCCTTGTACGGCGACGCCACCAGGCCATGGGCGGAAGCGATATTGATGATGCGTCCCCAGCGCCTGGCCTTCATGCCAGGCAGGACGGCCTTGATCAGGTGGAAAGCCGACGACAGGTTGATGGCTACGATGGCGTCCCACTTGTCGTCCGGCATCTCTTCGGTCGGCGCGACGTGCTGAATGCCCGCGTTATTCACGATGACATCGACCTTGCCGAACTCGGATGCAGCAAATTCGGCCATTTCGCGAACCTGGCGAGGCTGACTCATATCCGCTGGCGAGTAGCGTACGCGCACGCCGTGCTCGCGTTCAAGGCCTGCTCGCGTGGCTTCAATTTCGTCGGCATCGCCGAAGCCGTTCAGCAGGACATGGGCACCATGCGCGGCAAAGGCGCGCGCAATGCCAAGGCCGATTCCGCTGCTGGAGCCGGTGACGATGGCGGATTTGCCTTCAAGCATGTTGATCTCCTGTTAGCGTGGGGGCGGGAGTGGCGTGGGACGCTCGCGGCATCCCGGAAAGATCATGACTTGCGACGATGCAGGTGGCCGACGCACCCGGCGCTTGTAGCCGGTGAGGTGGCAGCGGCTCGCGCTGCCATTCGTCCGCCTCGCTGGTGCGTGTAAAGCGCAGGTGGGTGATGTCGGTCGGGAAAAACATGGACCAGCTCCACTCGGCCCAGAGGCGCAGCTTGCGGCCGAGCGTCGGCATGCGCATCAGGTACAGCGCACGCCATGCCAGCCAGGCCGGCAAGCCCGAGAAGCTGAAGCCATAGAGCCGGGCAACGCCCTTCATATGCCCGATGCTGGCCATCGCGCCCTTGCTCTGGTATGAGAATGGCTTGCTCTCGCGCTGTTCCAGGTGGCGGGCGAGATTGTGGGCAAGCTGGCGCGCCTGGGCCACGGCGAACTGCGCGGTCGGCAGCGAATCCTGGTCGGTGGCGGCGTTTGCCACGCGTGCGCAGTCGCCGATGGCCCACAGACCGGGCATGCCGCGCACCGACATATCCGGGTTGGTCTCGATGCGTCCGCGTCTGGTTGCCAGCGCGAGATTGCGCTCCAGGGTAGCGACCAGCGGATTCGGCTTGGTGCCGACGGTGCAGATCACCGTTGCGCCCTCGATCGTTTCGCCGTCAGCCAGGACCACCGTGTCGGCTGCGAAGCGGGCGGCCCGGGTACCGAGCCTGAGCCGGATGCCGCGCGCAGCCATATGGCGTGCCGCGGCCATGCCAAGCGTGGCGGGCAACTCGGGCAGTAGTTGCCCGGTGTCATGGAGCAGCGTTACCGCCAGTTCTTCACGCTGCACGCGCGGGTAGAAGCGCCGGATGCTGCAAAGATAGTCGGCGAGCTCCCCGGCAACCTCCACGCCCGAAAAGCCCCCGCCCACCACGATGAAATGGCCCAGCCGGCGGCGCAGGACGGGGTCCGACTCCAGTTCCATGCGGGCTAGCTGGCGCAAGACGCGATTGCGGATAAACAAGGCGTCACCCACGAGCTTCAGGGGCAGGGCATGCTCGGCCATGCCTGGAACCAGGTCGAGATTCGCCCGGGTGCCGAAGGCAAACACCAGATGGTCGAAGGCAATCTCGCGCAGGCCCGCCAGGGTCGCGCAGCACAGCTTGCCCTGTGCATAGTTCACGTCCTGCACGGTGCCCATGATGAACTGGGTGCGCCTGAGCATCTGGCGGATCGGCACGATCACGTGCTCAGGGAATACCGAGGCACCCACCACCTCGGCCAGCATCGGGTTGAACGTGGTGTAGCTTTCGTCGCTGACGAGGATCAGCCGGTGCGTCGTCGGCAGCAGCTTCTCCAACGCCTGGGCGAGCGTGGTGCCGGCGAATCCGCCACCGATGATGACGATATTGTTCTCTGCAAGCATGACGGTTCCTTTCGTCCTGGCGCGGCGCATGGGCATTCGAGCTAATGGTTGCCTGTGCCGCGCAGCAGGAAACGGTCGATCAGATGGTCCAGCGACAGGCGGCCCGGGCCGTGCAGCATCGTGACCAGTAGCAGGAGCCCCCAGTACTGGTGGTCTTTCAGGCCGACTTCGCCCAATCCCGGATACGAGATCACCGCGACGATGTTGAAGACAAACAACGCCAGCGCGGCCGCCCGCGTACCGAGCCCCAGGACGAGCAGCACCGGCAGGCACAGCTCCGCGGCCGTACCAAGATAGGCGGCCAGGGTAGGGTCCAACAGCGGTACGGCGTACTCGCTTTCAAACAACGCAAGCGTGGTGGACCAACTGGCTAGCTTGGTCAGTCCGGACTGGAAGAACACCAGGCCGACCAGTACCCGTATGCCGAGATCGAGCACAGGCGTGAGCGTTTCCAGCAGGCGGATCGCCGCCTGCCCGGCGGCGATGATGCGCGAAGGCTTTGTGCCGGCCACAGGCAGTGGCGCGGTCGACAAGGGGGTGGTGCATTTCATTTGGGCTACCTCGCGAAGCAGTCTGGGAGTTGGGGCGCGCCGGGCAGCCGTGACGCCGCCACGTGTCACGGCGTTCCGATGCAGGCCCGGGTACCGCTCAGGCCGGGTGGGCCGCCTTGGCGGCCGGGCTGAGTTCGCCGGTCTTGCCACCTGGCTTGGCGAACTCGGACGATTGCAAGCGGCCTCCCGCGATCTTTTCGCAAGTGCCTTTGGGCACCAGGATCCAGGCTTCGGTGTCGCGGTCCATTTTGGCCGTGGCGGCACAGGAACTCTTGCTGGTGCCGCAGTCGTTCTTGCCAGCCTTGGCAATGCCCGCGCATTTTTCATTGCTACCTGCCGCTGCCATGGCCTGGGAGGTAGCGCCGGCAATGCCAAGCGCCAGCATGCCTGCAATAGCGCCGCGGATGATTTGATCGCTGTTCATGATGCACACTCCGTATTTCGTTGGGTTCAGGACAGGAGAAATGCCTGTCTCTGGACTGCAGTATGGAAAGGCGAGCTCACGCTGGTTTCGCTTAATTTTCAAATTTTCTTCACGAGCGCGCCGGTGCTGGCAGGCCGAAGCCATGGCCACGTAGGCGGCAGGCTTTCCATCCACGAAATGCGTTCTAGAATGGTTCAGTGGCTGCCACGCCGCAAATCAGGCGGCAAGGACGGTCATGCCGGTATCCCGCGGGTTTCAAAATGAGGTAAAGCCATGTCGCGCCAGGTTCTGGTTATCGAGGACGACGCAGATATCGCCGAACTGGTACGCCTGCAGGTGAGCGGGCTGTCTTGCGACGTGAAGGTGGTCAACCATGGCAGGGCGGGACTGGAAGAGGCACTCAGCCGTCCCTATGACCTGGTCATCCTGGACCTGATGCTGCCGGGTGCCGACGGGCTGGAAATCTGCCGGCGTCTGCGCGCTGAAGCGCGCTATACCCCCATCCTCATGCTCACGGCACGCTCGACTGAACTGGACCGGGTGCTGGGGCTCGAGATGGGGGCCGACGACTACCTGACCAAGCCCTTCAGCGTCCTGGAACTGACTGCGCGGGTCAAGGCGATCTTCCGGCTGGTCGACACCCTGGCCAACCCGCCATCGGGTGGTCCCAGGGCAGTGCAGGTCAAAGCCCTGCACATCGATATCGACAAGCGTGAAGTGAGCGTGCGCGGCGCACCCATCTGCCTCACCGCCAAGGAATTCCAGCTGCTCCTCTACTTTGCCAGCAATCCTGGGCGCGTCTTCAGCCGCGCCCAGTTGCTGGACCAAGTCTGGGGCTATAGCCACAGTGGCTACGAGCACACGGTAAGTTCGCACATCAACCGGCTGCGCGCCAAGATCGAACTCGACCCCAACGAGCCGGAGTACATCCAGACCGTCTGGGGCGTGGGCTACAAGTTCTGCAATACGTAATAGGGCGCAATAGGGGGAAGGGAAAGGGGATTCCATGTTCCGCACCCTTTACGGCAGGCTGGCGGTGGTGCTGATGGCTGTGTTCATTACCATCGGCGCGCTGATGATCCTGGCCTCCCAGAAGATGATCGAGACGCAGCGCCTGATCGAACTGGCGACCGACCTCATCATCGGTACGGTGGCCTTCAGCCTGGTGGCGGCGCTGATCGTGTTTCGGCTGTTGACGGTGCGGCTGCGCGTGCTGTCGGAGGCCATCGAGGCATTCCGGGAGGGCAGATTTTCCACGCCGGTGCGACTGGCACAGGATGGACGCGCGGACGACGAGATCCAGAAGCTCAGTACAGCTTTCGAGGAGATGTCCGAACGTATCGTCAGCCAGCTTGCGCAGCTGGAACAGGTGGACCAGCAACGGCGCGAGCTGCTTGCCAATGTCTCACACGATCTGCGTACGCCACTCGCATCGATGCAGGGCTACCTGGAAATGCTGCTGCTGAAGGCCGAAGAGATGACGCCAGAAGACCGCAATCGCTACCTGCAGGTGGCAACCAGGCATTGCGAGCGGCTTGGCAAGCTGGTGCAGGACCTGTTTGACCTGACCAAGCTCGAAGCCCGAGAAGTCCAACCGCGGCTGGAGACCTTCCCATTGTCGGAACTGGCGCAGGACGTGGTCCAGAAGTTCGCCCTGGCGGCAAACAAGCGTGGACTGGCACTGCTGGCGACATCGGGCCCCGGCTGCCCGCCGGTGAGCGCCGACATCGGCATGATCGAGCGGGTGCTGGAGAACCTGATCGAGAACGCCATGCGTTACACGCCTGCAGGCGGAGAAATCAGCGTCGATGTTCAGGCCGCTGGCGATCGCGTCGAGCTGACCGTGCGCGATACTGGCCAGGGCATAGATGCGAGCCAGGTACAAAGTGTGTTCGACCGCTATTACCGGGTGGAGCGTACGGAGTCTGACAATGGCAGCAACGTCGGCCTCGGGCTGGCCATCAGCCGGCGCATCGTCCAGTTGCACGGCGGGGAGATCCGTGTGTGCAGCGCGCTCGGCAAGGGCACGGCCTTTACGATCGACCTGGCGCGGGGATAGGTCAGGCGGCGCGAGCGTCGAAGTCAGTGATGGTCGCGTCCAGAATGCGTCGCTGGATAAAGTCGGCGAGCGCGAAGTCGGGCGCAGCCTGCAGCGCCCCCTGATATGCCGGCTCGAGCGCGGTGCCGCGATCCAGAGCCTCGAGCATGGCGTATTCACCGATCGCCAGGGATTGCACTTCCACCACAAAGCCGCTGCGCCTGACCAGCAGCCCGTCGCCACCGAGGTCGGCGTCGATCTCGATATCGACCGCTGAATCTGGCTGGTTCGCCCGCCAGATATGCAACACAGGAAACGGCGACGCAAACAGGCGGCAGGCTGGATTCAGCATCAGGTGCAGGACTGCGGCATCGGCTTCGGCGAGCGCGCCCAGGCGATCCAGCGCGAGCGGCCCGGCATCTGCCGCATGGAACACTTCATGCATGAGCCATTCGAGCCTGGCAACATCCGGCAGGTAGCGCAAGCCTGCGGCCGGCTCGAATTGCGCTAGGAAGTCGGGAAAGCTCTTGCCAAAGCGCTGTATGTCGCCGCTGGTGGATGGGCAGGCCCGGATATACCGGCCCGCCGTGGCATCGAAGAAGGACTCGCCAACCAGGCGCTCGATCACGGGATAAACGGCGCGCAGGGCCTCGCTCAAGTTGTGGCGCATATTGCTGGCATAGATGCGGAGGCACCGCTGCACATCAGCGGCGCCTCCGACGACGTGGCCGGACAGTGCGGCCATATCCTGTTCGAGCACCGCACGGGCAAAGCAACCCTGGATTTCAAGCACTGAAGGCATCGTCGGTCTCCAGCATCTGGTCGGCCCTTCGGGCTTCTTCGAAAAGTACCTCGAATGGGGGAATCTCCGTATCCCACTCGATCAGGGTGGGAACGGCGCCGAAGCGGGCGAGCGCATGCTGATAGAGACTCCACACCGGCTCAGCCACGCGTTGGCCATGGGTGTCGATCAGCATGCCATCGCTTTGATCAAAGCCGGCCAGGTGGATCTCGTTCACGGCTCCCACGGGAATCGCATCGATATAGGCCGATGCATCGGTGCCGTGGTTGACGGCGTTGACGTAGATGTTGTTGACGTCAAGGAGGATGCCGCAACCGGTTCGTGCCACCAGCGCCGCGATGAATTCTGGCTCGGGAATCGTCGAGTGGGTAAACCGGAGATAGCTGGTAATGTTTTCGACCAGCAACGGCTGTTGCAGGTAGTCCTGCACTTCCGCAACGTGCCCGCACACGAGTGCGAGCGATTCCTCGGTGTAGGGCAGGGGCAGCAGGTCGTTAAGGTAGCGGTCTCCGATGCGGCCCCAGCTCAGGTGTTCGGATACCAGCCCTGGCTGGAAGCGCCGGATCAGGGCAGCCAGACGCTGCAGGTGTGTGCGATCCGGCCGATCCGTAGCGCCCAGGCACAGGCCGACCCCGTGCAGGCTCAGCGGGTAGGTGGCCCGCACCTGTGCCAGGTAGTGCAGGGGCTGACCGCCATCACCGAAGAAGTTTTCACTATGGACTTCGAACCACCCTGTGGACGGGGTTTCCGAAAGGATCTGCCGATAGTGTGGCGCGCGCAAGCCGATCCCGGCTCGCGGCGGGACAGCGGCTCCCGGATTCGGGTGGAGACTGGTGGTTGGCATTGGAGGTCCTGTCGGTGGCGATTGCGCTCAATGTCACTCTGGCCGACAAAGGTCACGAAACTCTCACGCGGCCTTCAATTTAGTCGGCCGATCAGTCGCCATGCGCAGGCGCGGGCATATTTCCGCGGCACTGGTTGGTGGCGGAATCGTGGGCTATGTTAGGAAGGGCTTGCGCCGGCATGTCACGCCGGGTGGCGTAAACGTTGCACGCCTCGATAGTAACCGGGCAAAGTGTAAGGCAAAGGCCATTTTGTTGCGATACGAGTCGGTACGGGCAAGGTGGTACCGGAAGGGAAATCCAGATGGGCCTGAGAGGAAAGCTGCTGCTGCCGCCGGCGTTGGTCAGTGTTGTTCTGATTGGCTACCTCTTGCTCGGTTGGGTGCCTGGCGCAGGCCCACCCGGCACTCGCACGGGCATCGCGCTGGTTGCGGCAATCGGGCTGGCGCTGTTGCTTGGCGTCCTCGCACTTGCCATTCAAGTCTTTCTGGGACGTCCGCTCGTCGCCCTGTTGCGTAACTGCGCCGCGTCCGAGGCCACGCGCGATGATACCGTCGGCCTCAGCACACCTGATGAACTCCAACAGATTCGCCAACTCGTCACGGACCTGCGTGCCCGCGTCGCGTCCGCGCATAGCGAGCTCGCATTGTCGGTGGAGCAGCGCCGACAGCAGGAGATCGCGCTGCGTTCCAGCGAAGAGCGCTACGCGCTGGCCATGCGCAGCGCCGATGACGGTCTGTGGGAATGGAATTTCCAGACCAACCAAATCCACCTGTCGCAACGCTGGAAGGCCATGCTCGGCTTTGAGGAAGATGAGATCCCGGACAGCCTGCAGGCCTGGAAGGAACGGGTGCATCCCGCCGATTTGCTAGCCGTCGAGCAAGCCTTGAGAAGGCATATCGAAGGGGCCAGCCCACGTTATCAGCAGCAGTGCCGGTTGCTACACAAGGACGGGCATTACCGGTGGGTCAATTCCCTGGGTAGCGCCATTCGCCATGCCAACGGCAAGGCTTTGCGGCTAGTCGGCTTGGACACCGACGTAACTCGGATCAAGCGCGTCGAAGACATTCTCAGGCACATCGTCGAAGGCACAGCCGGTACCTGTGGCGACGAATTCTTTCGCGCTTTGGTGCGCCACTTCGCCGCTGCGCTGGACGTTCCCTGCGCCTTTGTCACGGAGTGCACGGGGTGGCCGCCACGGCGGGTCCACACACTGGCCTTCTGGTTCAAGGACGACTTTCGCGACAACGTTGAATATGATCTGGCCGGCACGCCTTGCGAGGCCGTTTTCGACCACGGCTTGCCGGTGTTCTACCCGGAAGGAATTGGCAAACTATTTCCGCGGGAGCAGGGCTTCGAATGCTATTACGGCTTGCCGATCCAGGACAGCCGAGGCAAGGTGATCGGGCATATGGCCTTCCTCAATATTCGAAAAATGAAAGAAGAAGAAGTCTTGATGGACTATGTCTACCGCATCTTTACCGCACGCGCTGCCGCCGAAATAGAGCGCAAGGCCGTTCTCGAGCGCCTGACCCGCGCGCAGGCGGAGCCGGGTGCCAGATAGCGCAGAGACGGGCTATGCGCGAACGCTGCTTGCCGGCGACGTCTTTTGTCGCCGCCTGACGCGCCATGGGCGGCGCCACAAGACCAGACCTTGCTTCCGATGCTGCATTTTCGCCCGGACACGATCGAGCATGATCGTCGACGTGACTGGCTTTATTGCGCCTGCATGGAAGGACTCAGAGGCACTCAGTGGTGCGCTGTGATGAAAATTTGATCTTTAACGGATCAATGCGTGAGTTCTATTGCGCACACTACATCTCAAGGACAAGCACTCGCCTGTCTGAGTCAAGACCATGCGGCGTGCTGGCTCAGTCCTGCAGCGCACACGTCAAAGTGAACGGAACCCTGTAACCACCTGAAAAGGAGTGGAAAATGCTGAAGAACGTCTTATCACTCATTGCGGCAATTGCCGCGCTCGGTGCTGGGGTAGCCCATGCCGGCATCGGGATGCGGGATGTCTATACCGATGGCGCTGTGAAGGCGCAGGAACCTCCCTACACCAATGGTGGCAGGGCAAGCACCGGTCGGCGGGATGTGTTTACGGACGGCGCGAGAATCACCAACCGCGATGGGTATATCGAAGAGCGCTCACAAAAATAGGTGCCGACGGCTTAATGAAGCCACGATGTGATGGTCGCGAGCTCTGTGCGACAATTTCAGTCCCCCCGAGAGAATCTCTCTTTGCGGGGGGCTTCTCAACGCGATACACCGGGTCCAGTAAGGCGCGCCTGGCGACGCCGTCGCGCACATGGCGAGTGTTCGGAAATTGTCGTAAACCGCAGCGACCGCTTTCCGAACCGGGTAGCCCTTGCATCCGGTTTCGTCGAATCCGCCCTTTGGAGAGATTCGCGCGCAGCTGGCGGCGGTGGGTACGCCGATCGGCCCTTATGACGTCTTGATTGCGGGGCAGGCGAGGGCGCGTAATCTGATTCTCGTGACGCACAATATCCGGGAGTTCGCCCGCGTCGCGCAACTGACGGTCGAGGATTGGCATACCGGTCACTGACTCGCACGCTGTCTCCGACCGGGAATCCCGTATATTTAGCAATCTCTCGGCTATCCATCAGAGCGATGGCAATGCGCTGGGCGCTCCGGGCTGTGCATGAGGAGCGGGTTCATTCATCAGGTCCAGTTGCGCCTTGGCAGATGCCCCTCAACAAAGGGCAGGCCACGCGGCGGCTATTTAAACATAACGTCCGTACACCGAAAAATTGCCAGCGCGCTGGGGGTTATGTTTGATGGCGAGCGAGGGGGCAGAGCTCTGATGTGGGACTTATCGCGCTCGCCGAGACAGTCTACGAACGCACAACGGAAGAAGGCTGGGAAATCAGCGTGATCTTTGACGAAGCCTGCTCCAACCTTGTCAAACTCAGCAACCACGCAGGTGTCGAGCCTGCAGTATTCGCCACGAAAGTGGTCGCGGCCCTCAACGCCAATCAATATGGAGAATATCGTGCGCTGATGCAGGCGATTGCATTAGCTGAGATGTGGGCACCAGCCCCTACGTCTCGCAACTCAAGGCGTTGCCCAAGAGCATGCTCTGAATCTTCCCTGATGCTATGTCTCTATTGAAGCGGGGCAGGCGTACTTCCGTCTGTACCCGACCCCTTAGCCGTTCGATTGTGCCTGTCAGAGTGTCAATGTGTCGGCCTGCAAGTCGTGCAAGCGTGGCATCTGTCGTGACGCTGTACGGGCGAGGCTGAACGGCATCCAGGCGGCGTGTGGCTGGACCCGTGTGCTGCCTCAATTATCGAAAGGAGATCAAATGGCTGACAAGAGCATGATTGGACTGGCCTTGGCCAAGGGGGGCCATCGAGGTGGAGAAGGGCGTCTGCGCTTCTTTGCCAAAGCAACCGGCGAAGCGAGCCCGGAAGTGAACGTTGGCGACAAACCGCCCCCGCGGGCGCTGCCGGCGATCAACCGCACCGCGTTGGCCCTCTACGCCGGCACGTCCGGCGACCACAATCCCATCCATATCGACATCGACTTCGCTCGCAAAGCACGCATGCCGGACGTGTTCGCTCACGGCATGCTGTCGGCGGCCTACCTCGGCCGCCTGCTGACGGGCTGGGTCCCGCAGACCGCACTGCGCAACGTGGCCATTCGCTTTACCGGCATTACGCACCTCGGCAACCAGCCGACCTGCGGTGAAATCGTCGAGAAGTTCGAGGCTAATGGTGAAAAGCGCGTCAAAGTCGCGATCAAGGGCACCAACCAGTACGGCGAAGACAAGCTGCTGGGCGAGGCCACCGTGGCGATGAGCTGATTTTTCCAACAACTATCTATCGCAAAGGAAGAGACAACATGAGCAAACTCGCAGGCAAGTCCGCTATCGTTACCGGTTCAGCCGGCAGCGTTGGATAGGCGGTTTCGTGGATCGGCTGCATCCTCAGCGCCGCACCACGTCCAGATTGATGCGCCAGAGGTACCGAATCCCGTCATCGTCGCAGATTGTCCAGTCGACTTTCGCGAACACAGTGAATATGAGTTCCGCGATTGGATCGAGTCGCTGCGCGAGGGTCCTATTGTGCTGGAAGACTTACGCGATGAGGTCGACAGGTGGCTGACTTGGCTGGATCGTCGCTTTGATCGTCAGATCGTCAATGATCGGTTGCGACACCTCGAGGGGTAGACTGGTCGCCGCAGCCTCCACGGGAGGAGGGCGGCCATGCGTATCACCTTGCAACTTGTAGTGCAGAACGAGGGAGGGGTACCAGCCACCGTCACCGAAATAGCCCAGTTCCAGAGAGACGGCCTTGATGTGGGCTCGCTGGGCCTGCTCTTGAGGAGGCGAAATCATTGCTGGGTCGGCTGCAGCGGACGATGGTTCTGGTGGTGAAGCTCGCAAACCGCATGCGGATCCATGGTGGACGCAACGCAAGCGTAGCCGGCCCTGTGTAGCACTTGCTCCAGCAACAGGACATTGGCCTCCAGATCGTCGACGACCAAGATGCTTGCTTCAAGAATGTCGGATGAACTGATCATATAGCGCGTCATGCATCATTCACTCTGAGCAGTTCCACTTTTTATCTGTTCCAACGCCGCGCTCAGCGCCTCCATGAACTCATTGAGCTTGATCGGCTTGGTAAGGTAGCGGAAGAATCCTGCTCGAATGCCCTTTTCGATGTCGCGTGGCATCGCATTGGCACTGAGGGCAATGACTGGAATGTGCGCCGTCTTCGGGTCTTCGCGCAGGAGTCCCAGCGCTTCGATGCCGTTGATATCGGGCAGATGGATATCCATCACAATCACTTCCGGCAGCGAAGTGCGCGCAACTTCGACGCCGAGCGTGCCGGTCACCGCGGTCAGCAAGCGCATATCGGCCCTACGCGCGATGAGTTGCTCCACCAGATTCAAGTTGGCGGGGTTGTCCTCGACATACAGCAGTGTGTGCACCGATGGGCCGTTCTCTGATTGCGCTTTCGCCGGTACCGCTAGCTCGACGCTCTCGTCCGTCAATTCCGGAGGGCGTGAAGCGGGTAGTTCGACCCGGAATACGGTGCCCACGCCCTCCGTGCTTTGGGCACTGATACTTCCTTCCATCAGTTCCACCAGGCGCTTGGCCACCACGAGGCCGATGCCCGTGCCTTCCTCGGGGCCGGCTTCTTGTCCCAGGCGGTTGAACGGCTGGAAGAGTTGCGCTAACCGTTCCGGTGCCAATCCCGTGCCGGTGTCGCGCACGCTGATGCGAATGCAGTCCCCCGTGGTCACGCCCACCTCGACTGTTCCATTGTCTCGGTTGTACTTGATGGCGTTGGAGAGAAGATTGAGCAAGATCTGCTTCAGGCGGGTGCGATCAGCACGGACAAAGCATGGCATATCGAATAAGGGGAAGCGCATGCGAATGCCTCGCTTCAGTGCCTGCTGTTCGATCATGGCTTGGCATTCGCGCAAGGCTTCGGCCAGGGAAACCGGCTCCGGCGACAAAGACGCCTGCCCGGCCTCGATCTTCGCGAGATCAAGGACCTCATTGATCAACTCCAGCAGATGCCAGCCCGCTTTCAGAATCTGGTCGATACTGCCCTGCTGCGTGGAAGTCGGCGGCGGCGAATCCGAGGCCATCAACTGCGCGAAGCCAAGGATCGCATTCAACGGGCTCCGCAACTCATGGCTCATGCTGGAAAGGAAATCCGATTTTGCACGGTTAGCGCTCTCGGCCGCCGTCTGCGCCCGTTTTTGGTCCTCGATATCTGTGCAGGTCGCAAACCACTTCACGGCCTGTCCATCGGGGTCTTTAAAGGGTGCTCCGCGGGCAAGGTGGTATCGATAGGCACCATCGGAGGCCCTTCTCAAGCGAAATTCAATTTCATATTCGCATCCGCTTGCGATGGAACTCCTCCAGTTGTCGCTTGTGCCTTGTAAATCATCCGGATGTATAACCGTCTCCCAGGCACCGCTTTGTGTTTGCTCAAGCGTAAGTCCCGTATAGGTGGTCCAGCGCTGGTTGCAATAGTCGATCCACCCGTCAGGCTCCGCGGTCAGCACGATATGAGGGATACCGTCGGCCAGCAGCCTGAAGTGCTGTTCGCCTTCCCGAATGCCGGAGACTGAGGAAAATGGCTTAGCCGGTCGGTGCGTGGGTTGCTTACGCATGGTCTGCCACAAGGAGGGGAGACTGCCCAGGAGAGGATGAATTCAGATTGAACGAGGGACTCTTGAGGAGGATATGCTCTGCCGCGGCATGTACAGAGCAATTTTGCTGGCCGAACAGAGATGTCCTCAAACAGGCACATTCCACGACGTCTTTGACCAAACGGCAGGAAAGCACCATCGGCTGAACTGGCGCCATACGGGGGGCGACCTCGTCGTTTGGCCAAACTGGCCATGGTGCTGCGACCGGGCAAACCAGTCGCAGCCAGCCGGAGAGGTGGCGTGCTCCGAGGCTGCCGAGCAAGCCTTCGGATGCTCCAAAAAAAAGTGATTGATTCGCCTCGCGTCGGGTTGCGCCGTGCGGGGGTGCGACTGCCCACCCAGTGCCACTCGCGTCGAACGGCGGCCGAGCGGACACACCTTGAATCGCCTAAATAATTTGCGGAGCCATCAAGGCGGGGGGCAGGACGCTTACCACCTAGCAGCCGCGGGCTCGCACCTTAAGACACAGCCTGGTCGCTCGTGCCAGGAGGCGCCGATACACCAGTCAGGTCTCGACCGGCGAGCTGGATGCTGAAATAACCCCTCTTGGCAGGCGAAAGCCTTACACCTTCGGTGCGCACTTCAAAATTCCCCTGGCGGGCACCGTCCGTGAAGGGATTCCGCTTATCCCCAACCCGAGCGCCGTCGGTGTAGGGGTCACGCTTGTCCCCAACGCGTGCTCCGTCGGTGTACGGGTCGCGCTTTCCATGGTTTTGGATGTAGTCATGCGGATTGGCGCTCTTTCCACCGACGTGCACATCTCCAGCGTGGGAGAGGGGAGTGGTCAGCGCGCTGGCGGCAGCGAAGGCGACCGCGGCAAGGGTGCTTGCGATACGAGCATTCATGATGTTCTCCAATCTATATCGATGAAATCCGGCTTGGCTTGAGCCGAGGTTGTTCGGACCGCTCGCGAAACCGTGAATGCAGTCTGGTCGAAATACATGCCGCCACCAATTGGATGTCCGCATGTGTTTCGTAAACCTGGGGAGCGGTGTCTCTGTACCGAAGCTTCCAATGGCACCGCTTCATTCATCGATTCGGTCACTGCCATAGTCGTCAGGGATGCCGGCCTTGTACCACGGTCAAGAACACCTAAACCAAAGCGATAGGCCGTTCTATGCGCTCTTAGCCATGGGTGATGTCATTGCATGTAGATGGTTCCGTTGTGCATAGGGATGCACCATCGGCTCGGTATCTCGCGTCGTGGTCCCCGTCACGCGTTCCCTTCTCAATCCGGGTCGGGCGCCACCTCCTGAGAGCTTTACTCAGGCCGGACGTCGACGGAGATCCACCTTCTGGCGCTTGGATACTCCTGGCGAAGGTCCTTTGGCTTCGCGGCGCGGCTTCAGGTTCACGCTGCCGGCCTTCCACTCAACTAAGGTTCAGAGCGCCCAACCCTGTGCACATGCCGTCGGCCCATTAGTTGAAGACTGACTACGTTTCGCGTGTGGCAATCGGGCGCGTCGATGCCAGGAGGTAGAACTGATCGACCACGGCGCAATACAAGCCAACCGTAGCGCGGCGCATGCTTACTCCCGGGTTGTGAACACTTGCAGTCACACCCGAACGCAACCACTGAGGATTTCGCAATGACTACCAAGATCCAGACCGTACTACTCACAGGTAAGACTCATACGACAGCCAGCCGTCATGAAAACGCTCGCCGCGGTGATGAACGCATTGACATCCAGCTCTCGACGCCCGGCGGCGCAGGTAACGAGATCACGTTCACGGCGATTCATATGCATCCGACCGCTGAGCAGTTGTTCGCGGGCGCCTGGTCGGCCTGCTACACCGGCGCGCTCGGCCTCGTGGCCAAGGCGAAAAAGGTGGCGCTTCCCTCCGACCTTTCCGTTGACATCGAGGTCGATCTGGGCAAGACAGGCGACGCCTATTTCATTCAGGCCCGGTTCAACGTCAGCATGCCCGGCGTCGCACTCGACATCGCTGAAGCCATCGCGCACGCAGCGCACGAGGTCTGCCCATACTCGAAGGCAGTCCACGGCAACATCGACGTCGCGATGAATATCGTCGCAGCGTGATCGCGCGGCCGGTCCGCTTTGTCCATGATCGTCGGACCGGCCGTCGATCGCACCACCGCCGAGCTTTCCGTTCCCTCGCCAGCCAAGAAAACAAGACACGAGCAACCGATGTTTAGTGATGTAGCAGTCGGCGGGCGCCAACTGCGGCGAATCGGTCCAGCGCCCACCCGGCTCCGCCGCCCTGCATCGCCTTGCGACTGGCGCGATCGGGCAGCCGAGGTGCTAGGGAAGCCACTTGACTTGACATCCGCGCTCCTTCGCCTAACACGTTACTTATGCCTGTTCCAACGTCAGGCAGTCGTGCGCAAGCCACCGATCGTCGCAAGACCAGGACAGGCAGCGCGCTGGCGGGAAGAGAGTGCTGGAATGGTTTGGTCCACCCAGACGAGAAAATCCGCATCTGCCGTGGGGAACTTGATCGACCACTGCGGCATATCATGCGCCAACCTGCAAGGCGATGGAGCGCTTCCAATGGAACTTCGATCGCTAATGAAAGAGGCATCGAACTCGGATACCTGTGTTGTGGTCATCGACGATGACACGGAGTTTCGCCAATCCCTAGAACGGCTCTTGCGGTCAGCCGGACTGCATGTCCGAGCGTTTGCGTCGATAGCCGAGTTCGCGAAATCCGAGCCGCCCGATGGTCCTACCTGTCTAGTTCTGGATGTAAGAATGCCGGGGAGGAGCGGGCTGGAATTCCAGCGTGATCTTGCCGCGGCGGGCGCGGAGCTTCCGATCGTTTTCATCACCGGGCACGGCGACATCCCGATGACCGTGCAGGCGATGAAGGCGGGCGCCATTGACTTTCTGACGAAGCCGTTCCGGGATCAGGATTTGCTGGATGCCGTGAATGTGGGGCTCGCTCGAGATCGGGCGCGCCGCGAGAACGAAGAGTCCTTGAGCGCGCTCAGGGCACGGTTCGAAGAACTGACGCCGCGCGAACGCGCGATCCTCGTCCAAGTCGTACAGGGTCGGCTGAACAAGCAGATTGCCGGCGACATGGGCATCACCGAAACCACGGTGAAGGTTCATCGGAGCAACATGATGCGCAAGATCGAGGCGGCATCGCTCCCGGAACTCTGCCGAATGGCGGAGAAACTCAACCTGCTTCCAAAGAAAGCTGAGCACTCATAGCCGCCAGAACCTGGAGCCGACATGGCTCCAGGGGCGCATCCGCTCGCCTAAACCAAGGCTTAGAGATCCAGCCTCGCTGCGGCGGTACTCTTGGCAACAAAGCGATACTCGGTCGTGCCATGGGGTGCGTTATCGAGACCGCAAATGACGCACCGGAAACTGTCGTGCCCGAGCCATCCTTGATCTCCATCGTCGATGACGACCAGTCCTTTCGCGACTCCATGCGAAGACTGCTCAAGTCGCACGGCTACACCGTCGCGGTGTTTCCGTCCGCGGCCGAGTTCCTCACGTCCGCGCAACTTCCCGCTACTGCCTGCCTGGTCGCGGACGTCCACATGCCCGCCATGACGGGTGCCGAGCTTTACCAGCACCTTATCGCGACGGGGCGCAACATTCCTACGATCCTGATCACAGCCTATCCGGAAGATAATGTCCGGAAACGCATGTTGAGCTTGGGAGTCAGCAGCTACCTTCACAAGCCATTGGACGAGGCGATCCTGATCGCTTGCCTTCGTCGCGTCTTCGCGCGCGACAATATTTCTCAAGTGGCGCCATGAACGCGCCCGACGGCGACATGGCCGATGACTCTCCGGATATCCTGTGGGAGAACGCAGAGCGTGTGTTCTGCAGACTTAGGGGCGACGACGCTGAAGGTGACCGACACGCTTTCATGCCCCTGATCTCCGGCGCCAAGCATTCGACGCAAGAGCGGACCAGTCGTCTCGTCCACGAATACGAACTCAGGGACTACCTCGACGCCCGGTGGGCGTTGCGCCCGACAGAACTCGTGCGCGAGCCCGGACGGACAATGCTGATCGTCGATTTCTCAACAGGTGAGCCGCTGGACCGCTTGATCGGCCAGCCCATGGAAATCGGACGATTTCTGCGACTTGCGGTGGCGATGGTAGCCGCACTCGGCCAGCTTCACGGACGTGGGCTGATCCACAAGGACATTAAGCCTGCCAACTTGATTGTGGAATCGGCGACTGAGCGAGTCTGGCTCACCGGCTTCGGCATTGCATCTCGCCTCCCGCGCGAACGGCAGTCTCCTGAACCTCCGGAGTTCATCGCAGGAACGCTCGCCTATATGGCACCCGAGCAAACTGGGCGGGTGAACCGCTCCATCGACTCCCGGAGCGACCTGTACTCGCTCGGAGTCACTTTCTATCAAATGCTGACCGGCCGTCTTCCATTCACGGCATCTGACCCGATGGAGTGGGTGCACTGTCACATTGCGCGACAGCCGACAAGCCCCAGCGAGCAATTGTCCAGTATTCCGATCGCCGTCTCCTCCATCGCCATGAAGATGCTCGCCAAGACCGCCGAGGACCGATACCAGTCGGCGGCGGGTGTCGAGCGCGACCTCCGGCACTGCCTCTCAGAATGGAACGCGACCGGGGGCATCCACGATTTCACGCCCGGCCATCATGACGTTCCGGATCGCCTCATGATCCCCGAGAAGCTCTACGGTCGCGGATCTGAGGTCGACACGCTTCTCGCCGCGTTTGATCGCATCGTTGCCGGGGGCAGGTCCGAGTTAGTGCTCGTTTCCGGATACTCGGGCATCGGCAAATCCGCCGTCGTCAACGAACTCCAGAAGCCGCTTGTTTTCCCGCGCGGGCTGTTCGCGGCAGGAAAGTTCGACCAGTACAAGCGCGACATTCCGTATGCCACGCTGGCCCAGGCCTTCCAGGGACTGATCCGCCCGCTCCTGAGCAAGAACGAGGAAGACTTGTGCAAATGGCGCGACGCGCTTTGCGAGGCACTGGATCCGAACGGACTGCTCATGATCGAGCTCGTCCCCGAGTTGAAGCACATCATCGGGGAACAGCCCTCTGTGCCTGAACTTCCTCCGCAGGACGCGCAAGGGCGCTTCCAGCTGGTAGTCCGGCGCTTCATCGGGGTTTTCGCGCGACCCGAGCATCCGCTCGCCCTGTTTCTCGACGATCTGCAATGGCTGGACGCGGCCACGCTCGAACTACTCGAGGACCTGTTGACGCGCTCCGATCTGAAGCACCTTCTGCTGATCGGCGCTTATCGGGACAACGAGATCTGCGCGACCCATCCCCTGGTGCGCAAGCTGGGCGCCATGCGCCAAGCCGGGGCCGTGCTGCAGGAAATCGTCCTCGCCCCACTGGCTCGCGACGACCTGGCGCAATTGCTGGCAGACTGCCTTCGCTGCGATCCGGAGCGCGTCGGCCCGTTGGCGCAATTGATTCACGAGAAGACGACCGGCAATCCATTCTTCGCGATCCAGTTCATCTCCACGCTGGCAGACGAGGGCTTGCTCGCCTTTGACTACGGTGAAGGGCGATGGTCGTGGGATCTGGACCGCATCCATGCCAAGGGCTACACCGACAACGTCGTGGAGCTGATGGTCGATAAGATGAACCGCCTGCCAATGGCTACGCAGAAGACACTGCAGCAGTTTGCTTGCCTGGGAAACAGCGCCGGGTTCGACGTCCTGCGGTTGGTCTGTCAGGTATCGGTCGAAGCATTGCACGGCCACCTGTGGGAGGCGGTTCGCGCTGGCTTGGTCTTTCGCTCGAGCGCCAGCTACCGCTTTCTCCACGATCGCGTGCAGGAGGCGGCCTATTCATTGATCCCTCAGGAACTGCGCCCCGCGACACATCTTCGTCTTGGCATGCTCCTGGCCGAGCACACGCCCGCGGAGAAGCGGGAGGCGGCCATATTCGAAATCGTCAATCAACTAAACCACGGCTCCGATCTCATCACCTCGGTCGAGGAGCGGGAGAACGTTGCTGGCCTTAATCTGATCGCTGGACGGCACGCAAAGATCTCGACTGCCTACGTCTCGGCGCTCAAATACCTCAGGGCGGCCAGGGTCCTCCTTGCAGAAGAGACCTGGGAGCACAACTACACACTCATGTTCTCCATCGAGTGCCTGATGGCCGAGTGCGAACTGCTGACGGGAGATATGTCGACGGCCGAGAATCGACTATCGCGGTTAGCCGAACACGCCACGAATCGCCATGACTACTGCGTCGCGACACTGTTGCGGATCAGGCTTTACACCGCGCTGGACCAGAACGACAGCGGGCTCGACGTCTTTCTGGAGTGGCTCCGTCGCGACGGGATCGTATGGCGGAAACACCCGTCCCGCGAAGACGCGATACGCGAGTACGAACGTATCTGGATTCTCCTCGGCGGCCGGAAGATTGAAGAACTGGTTGCGCTGCCACTGATAACGGATCCCGATGTCCTCGACACCCTGGATGTTTTCACGGAAGCCGTCACGACATCGAACCTCTTCGACGCGAACCTGTCATCGCTTGTGGTCTGCCGCATGGTGACTCTGAGCCTCGAACACGGCAACTGCGATGCTTCGTGCTTCGCCTATGTCTGGATGGCGCTTGTCGCCGGACCGCGCTTTGACAACTTCCGCGACGGATTCCGGTTCGCCCAGCTGGGGTATGACCTGGTCGAGAAGCGCGGCCTGGTGCGCTATCAAGCGCGAACCTACCTGTGTGTGGGTGCTCTCGTCCTGCCCTGGACGAGACATCCTGCCAGCGGGCGCGAGTTGATACGGCGGGCATTCGATGCTGCCTGGCGACTCGGCGACCTCACCTTTGCCGGTTATAGCTGGAGCACGTCGGTCACAATTTGCCTGGCGGTAGGAGATCCTCTCGCAGATGTGCAAAAGAAGGCCGAAGACGGTCTTGCGTTTTCCAGGATGGCACGCGTGAGACTTGTCACTGCCGCCTGCAGCGCCCACCTTGGGCTAGTCCGGTCTCTCCGTGGGCTGACCGCGACTTTCGGGCGGTTGGATCACGAGGGCTATAGCGAATTGGAGACCGAACGCCATCTGGCCAGCAACCCCACTTTGGCGCTCGGCGAGTTCTACTATTGGTGCCGTAAATTGCAGGCACGCTTCCTTGCGGGAGACCACGCGTCGGCGGTTGATGCCGCGCAGAACGCGCAGCGGCTGCTCTGGTCATCGACCTTGAATTTTGAAAGTGCAGAATTGTGGCTATACGGCGCGCTTGCCCATGCCGCGGCCTGGGATCTTGCATCTTCCGGCCAGAAAGGGAAGCATTTTGATGCTCTGATAGCCCATTACAAGCACCTCGAGACGTGGGCCGAACATAACCCTGCCACCTTTGAGAACCGCGCAGCCATCGTTGGCGCCGAGATCGCACGGATCGAAGGCCGCACGCTGGACGCCCAGGAGCTCTATGAGAAGGCCGCACGGTCGGCCCGCACGCACGGCTTTGTCCACAACGAGGCTGTCGCCAACGAACTGGCGGGGCGCTTCTACGCGGCGCGCGGGTTTGGAAGGATTGCAGACACCTACCTGCGGGATGCCCGAAGCTGCTACCTGCGTTGGGGTGCTGACGGAAAGGTTCAACAGCTCGAACAGTTGTATCCGCATCTCTGGATGGACAAGCCGACTTCCGACCTCACCGGCACGATGCTTGCGGCCGTCGAGCACCTGGACCTTGCAACTGTTACCAAGGTCTCTGAAGCGGTGTCAGGCGAGATCGTCCTGGAGAAGCTGATCGACACGCTAGCGCGTACGGCCGTCGAGCATGCCGGCGCCGAACGGGGTGTGCTCATTCTCCCGAGAGGGAATGAGTATCGGGTAGAAACAGAAGTCACGACCAACAGAGACAAGGTGGAGGTCCATCTCCGGCAAGCGAGCGTCACCGCAGCAGATCTGCCGGAGTCCGTCTTCCGCTACGTCCTGCGGACCAGGGAAAGCGTTCTGCTGCATGACGCCTCGGGCGAAAACCCATTCTCCGCTGATGACTACATTCGCGCGCATCACGCGAGGTCGGTGCTCTGTCTGCCGATACTCAAGCAGACGAGACTGCTTGGCGTGCTGTACCTGGAAAACAACCTGACGAGCGGCGCCTTCACCCCAGCTAGAATGGCAGTTCTCAAGCTGCTGGCATCGGAGGCCGCCATCTCGATGGAGAACGCGCGTCTCTACCGCGACCTTGCCGAACGTGAGGGCAGGATCCGGCGTCTCGTGGATGCCAACATCATCGGGATCTTTTTCTGGGATCTAAGCGGCAGAATTCTCGAGGCGAACAGCGCCTTTCGTCTCATGTTGGGATACGAAAGTGATGATCTCTCGTCGGGGCGTGTTCGCCTACCAGATCTGACACCGCCGGAGTGGCGCGATCGTGACGATCAAACATTTGTTCACGAACTAAAGGCGACTGGTCGAGTGCAGCCTCATGAGAAGGAATTCCTCCGGAACGACGGTAGCCGCGTACCTGTTCTGATCGGCGCGGCAACTTTTGAAGAGGATGCCTACCATGGTGTCGCATTCGTGCTTGACCTGACTGATCGCAAGCGCGCTGCGGAGGCGATGCGCGAGGTGCAGGCGGAGTTGGCGCACGCGAACCGCCTGGCCACCATGGGACAGCTCGCGGCGTCCATCGCGCACGAAGTCAATCAGCCGATTGGTGCGGCACGCAACAACGCTAACGCAGCATTGCGGTTTCTTGAACGCGATCCGCCAGATCTGGCCGAAGTTAGTGAGGCGCTCAAGTGTGTGGTAAGCGATACCTACCGGGCTGGCGACATCATTGGCCGGATCCGCGATCAGGTCAGGAAAGTACCTCCCCGTGAGGAGAGCGTCGACCTGAACGATGCCATTGGCAACGTGATCGCACTCGTGCGAGGCGAGCTGTCAAAGCATTGCGTGACGGTCCACAAGCAACTCGCGGAAGGACTGCCACCTGTTCGCGGCGATCGGGTTCAACTGCAGCAGGTGATGCTGAATCTGATCCTCAACGCGATGGAGGCCATGGTCGGCGCCAACGCAGAAGAGCGGACATTGGTAATCAGCACCGAATCGAGTCCGTCGCTGGGCTTGCTCGTCACGGTCGCGGATACGGGCCCCGGCATCGCACCGGAGGATCGCGAGCGGGTCTTTGCATCCTTCTATACAACAAAGGCTAGCGGCGTGGGAATCGGCCTTGCGATCTGCCGCTCGATCATCGACGCCCACGGCGGAAAGCTGTGGGCGGACGCCCATCGGCCTCGCGGCGCGGCTTTCAGTTTCACACTCCCATGCCTTCAATGAACCAAGGTTCGGAGCGCCAAACCATGTTCAAAGGCTCTCGGCCCGCTGGTTGACGGCTGCCTGCATTTCGCGCGCGGAAATCATGCGCGTCGATACCAGGAGGTCAAACGGGTCGACCACAGCGCAATACAAGCCAACCGCCGAGCGTCGCATGCTCTCTCCCGGGTTGTGAACATATGCGTTCACATCCGAACGAAACCACTGGTTGCCCGGGAGTTCGTCATGCAACAGACGCCATCGGAGAACGCAGTCGAGGGTTTTCCGCTCGGCGCGCACATTGTGACGCCTCGCCGCTGGTACACGCATCACGGCATCTACGTCGGAGCAGGGCAGGTCGTTCATTACCAGGGCCTGTCTTCGTCGCTGCACCGCGGTTCGGTCGCGAAAGTCAGCCTCGCCGAGTTCAGCCATGGACATCCGGTGCGCTTGCACGGAAAGGCAGGCGCGGCGTATTCCGGCATCGAAGTCGTAGAACGTGCCTGCTCTCGCTTGGGCGAAGACACCTACGACGTACTTCGCAACAATTGCGAGCATTTCTGCTCATGGTGTCAAACCGGAGCCGCCAGCAGCCCCCAAGTGGAGCGCCTGTTGTTGCGTTCGCGCGCCGTGGCGTTTGCCGCTCAAGCCTTGGCTAGCCTTGTCACCGGTTGGATTGCCGCCGGCGATGGGCTGTATCTCTTCAGCTGACTCACCTTGACCGGGAACGGACATGAATCGATGTCCGTTCCCAGGCTGATCGAGTACCTAGCCGAGACTTTCGGGCCCAGCGCATGAGATGCGCATGCGGCTATCGGCTTCAGGGCACGGCTATCGGATTGCTAGGCATGCTCTGAACAAAGGTTCAGTTCACCCAACCATGTGCACGGACTGTTGGCCCACTGGTTGAAGGCGACCTGCACTTTGCGATGCGGCAGCCGTGCACGTCGATACCAAGAAGTCAAACCGATCGACGACGGCGCAATACAAGCCAACCACAGTTCCCGGCATTCTCACTCCCGGGTTGTGAACATTTGCAGTCACACCCGAACGCAACCCCGGTTGCCAAGGAGTTCGCCATGCAACAGACGCCCGATTTCGGCCGCCGTCTCTTTTGCCGAGCTGCAGCGGCAACCGCTGCAAGCACCCTAGGTCTTCTCAATTTTTCAGAAAGGTCTCACGCCATGACTCAAGTTGCACAACAGATGGGTACCGACGGAATTGCCATCCGTTCGTTTCACGTGAATTTTCCGGAGTCGGATCTCACCGAATTGCGCCGGCGCATCAACGCGACAAGGTGGCCCGAGCGGGAAACGGTCGCGGACGACTCGCAAGGCGTTCAGCTCGCCACGATTCAAGCACTCGCACGCTACTGGGGGAAGGACTATGACTGGCGCAAGGTCGAGGCGAGGCTGAACGCTGTGCCGCAGTTCTTGACCGAGATCGACGGACTGGACATTCACTTCATCCACGTCCGTTCCAAGCACGAGAACGCATTGCCGCTCATCGTCACGCACGGATGGCCCGGATCGATCATCGAGCAGATGAAGATCATCGACCCTCTGACCAATCCCACCGCGCATGGCGGCAGTGCCTCGGATGCCTTCCATCTGGTGATTCCATCGCTGCCCGGCTACGGCTTCTCGGGCAAGCCGACTGCGACGGGCTGGGATCCCCAACACATCGCGCGCGCGTGGGTCGTGCTCATGAAGCGCCTCGGCTACACGAAATTCGTGGCCCAAGGCGGCGATTGGGGCGCGATCATCACCGAGCAGATGGGCGTGCAGGCTGCCCCGGAATTGCTTGGCATTCATACCAACATGCCAAACGCCATTCCAGTCGACATTGACAAGGCGGCGAGTTCAGGCGCGCCGGCGCCATCCGAGCTCTCGCCCGACGAGAGGATCGCTTACGAGCGCCTGCAATTCGTCTACCAGAAGGGCATCGGCTACGGGTACCAGATGGGGTTGCGCCCTCAGACCTTGTACGCCCTGGCGGATTCGCCGGTCGGTCTGGCGGCGTACTTTCTCGACCACGACCAGCGCAGCTACAGGCTGATCGCTCGCGTCTTTGCCGGGCAAGCGGCCGGCCTTACACGGGACGACATCCTCGACAACATCACGCTTACCTGGTTGACGGGCACTGCGCTTTCTTCCGCCCGCCTCTACTGGGAGAGCAAGCTCGGCTTCTTCGGTGTCAAGGGCGTCA
Source organism: Cupriavidus consociatus (assembly GCF_017814975.1). Lineage (GTDB taxonomy): Bacteria > Pseudomonadota > Gammaproteobacteria > Burkholderiales > Burkholderiaceae > Cupriavidus > Cupriavidus consociatus. The sequence goes on along the minus strand of NZ_JAGIQA010000008.1, from coordinate 220,493 downwards.
CCATCCCCGTTGCCGTGAGCGTCTTCCCTGACGAACTCTACCCGACCCCCCGGAGTTGGGCTGAGCGGGCGTACCCCAAGCTCATCCACTACAACGAGGTCGACCAGGGCGGCCACTTTGCCGCCTGGGAACAGCCGAAGATCTTCTCGGAAGAGGTTCGCGCAGGCTTCAGGCAGCTGCGCACATAACGAGTCCGAGGGGGCTCCGTGGAAGGCGTATTTTTCTGCGGAGCCTCCGGAACTCGCATTGACGGGCAGTGAAGTACGGGTTGCGGGTGGGGGAGCCCAACGGCACAGGATGCACGATCAACTTGCCGCTCATTGCGAGCGCTCTTGCTCATCGGCGTAGCAACTGATCACCTTTCGCCAGGTGGTTGTGCATGCGCATTCAGAACATAGGAGATGGAGGACATGGAACCGTTTCGCGTCGATGTTCCCGATGTAGTGCTCAACGATTTGAAGACGCGCCTCAAGCTTACGCGCTGGGCCGACGACTTCGCAAACGAAGGCTGGCAGTATGGCACCAACACCGACTACCTCAAGGAACTGGTCTCCTACTGGATCGATGGCTATGACTGGCGAAAGCAGGAACGCGCGATCAATGCCTATCCGCAGTTTCGCACCGAGATTGACGGTGTGCCCATTCACTTCATCTACGTGCGCGGCAAGGGCCCCAATCCCAAGCCGCTGATCCTCTCGCACGGGTGGCCCTGGACATTCTGGGAATATCACAAAGTGATCGGCCCCCTCAGCGATCCCCGCGCACACGGCGGCAATCCCGCCGACGCATTCGACCTTGTGGTTCCGTCTTTACCTGGCTACGGATTCTCCACGCCGCTGCGCAAGCCCGGCGTCAATTTCTGGCGGACTTCCGGACTTTGGGTGCAACTCATGGAACAGCTGGGCTATCCGCGTTTTGCTGCGCACGGCGCCGATTGGGGCGCGCTTATCACGGCCGATCTGGGGCACCGGTATCCCGAGCGCGTGATGGGCGTCCACTTCCCGATGATGCTGCCGCTGGACCTATTCAGCGGTGGCATGCCGCCGCCCGAAGATTACGATGCCGACGAAGCGCCAATGGCAGCACGGCTACAGAACTTCTTTGCCACCGAGTCGGCCTATTCGGCGCTGCAAAGCACCAAGCCGCAGACCATCGCGGCAGCGCTCAACGATTCACCAGTGGGGCTGGCGTCATGGATACTTGAAAAACAACGCAGTTGGAGCGATTGCCACGGCGACGTCGAAACCCGCTTCGACAAGGACGATCTGCTGACCACGATCATGATCTACTGGGTCACGCAGAGCTATGGGACGTCTGCGCGCTACTACTACGAGGCTGCACATAATCCTTGGACGCCGGTGCACAACCGCATACCCGTGGTCGAGGCGCCCGTCGGCATTTCGGTGCTGCCAGAGGAAATATGCAGCGCCCCACGCCGATGGGTCCAGCGCTACTACAACCTCAAGCAGGTGACGTATCACGCCAGCGGCGGACACTTCGCAGCTTGGGAAGAGCCGGAGGCGATCATCACGGACCTCCGCGATTTCTTCCGCGCGCTGACCTGACGCCAGGCTTCGGTCTGATCAGGCTGGCAAGTACGGGTAGGCGTGTGGGGCTGCGCCGCTCCGCCAAATGGCCCTTTTTGGCATAACACCCGTAACCCGCGAAATTGCCTGGCGTCCTGTCATAATGCGGGTAGGGTCAGCTGTTACGGCGTGGCCTCGTAGTGGCCGCGCCGTAGGGCGCGATCCTCTTTGGCATGCTTATCAGGCCCAGTGTGGTGTTATGAAAGACGCCGTCCGGCCACGCTAGGGCAACATGCTGCCTGTGGGCAAGAATTGTCTGCGAGTGGCTCATGCCCTGGTTGGGGGATTTCTAAGTCATTGTTAAGTTGACCTTTCTGCAGCATACCGGCCGAGAATGCTCGAGCAGTGCGATGACCTCAACCCGTACTGAGAACTTCAGTCAACAGCTACCTTTAAAACCTCCGTCAGCCAATCGCTGAACGCCTGGAGTCGTCGTGACAGGTGTCGGCGATGCGGATAGACCAGCTGGACCGAGATCGATGGTGCTGGCCACGCTTGCAGCACCTCGACCAACTCGCCCGCCGCCAGGTGCTCCTTGACGTCGAAGGCCGGGATCTGGATTAACCCCAACCCCGCCAGGCAGGTGGCGATGTAGGTCTCCGCGTTGTTCACCACTACCACGCCATCCATCTGCAGGGTCCGCGATGACCCCTGCTCCATCCACTCCCAGGGTACGACGCGGCCGCTTGTGGGCGAAGCGTAGTTCACGGCTCGATGCCCGGGCAGATCGGCAGGCGACTGGGGCACGCCGTGCTTCGACAGATAGGCCGGGCTGGCGCAGTTGACGAGCTGCAGCTGGCCCAATGGCCGGGCCACCAGGCTGCTGGCGGACAGTTTCCCCACGCGCAGGGCGCAGTCGATGCCTTCGTGCACCAGGTCGATCATACGATCGCTGGAGCCCAGTTCCACCACCATGCCCGGATGGCGTTCGAAGAACGTCGGCAACGCCGGGGCCACCAGTCGGCGCGCTATGCGACTGGGCACGTCCACCCGCAGGCGCCCGGAAAGCGCCACGCCCTGCGGCCGGAACAGCTGCTCCAGTTCCTCGGCATCAGCCACCAGCGTGGCGGCGCGTTGCAGTAAAGCTTCGCCGTCCTGCGTCAGACTCACGCGCCGCGTCGTGCGATTGAGCAAGCGCGTGCCCAGGCGGGATTCCAGCTGCTGGATGGCCAGCGACACGGTAGGTCGCGGCAGTCCCATCTGGTCCGACGCAACGGTGAAGCCGCCGCTGTGTGCCACGCGCTGGAAGATGCGCAGCTGATCGATCAGGTCCATAGCTCTATTGGTAGAGAATCATGACTAGTCAATCTAATAAATTGGCGTTTATCAGTCAATTCATGACCAATAGAATCCTTCCATCATCCACCCTGACTGGAGTCCCCCATGTCCAAGCACACCATTGAAGGCAAAGTTGTCCTGATCGCCGGCGGCGCCAAGAACCTCGGCGGCCTGATCGCCCGTGACCTAGTTGCCCACGGCGCCAAGGCTGTGGCCATTCACTACAACAGCGCCGCCAGCAAGGCCGATGCAGAGGCCACGGTGGCTGCCCTCGAGAAGGCGGGTGCCCAGGCCGTCGCGCTGCAGGCCGACCTGACCACGGCCGGCGCCGTCGAGAAGTTGTTCGCAGATGCGGTAGCCGCCGTCGGCCGCCCCGACATCGCCATCAACACGGTGGGAAAGGTGCTGAAGAAGCCGATGGTCGAGATCAGCGAGTCCGAATATGACGAGATGAGCGCGGTCAACGCCAAGTCGGCCTTCTTTTTCCTGAAGGAAGCCGGCAGGCATGTCAACGACGGCGGCAAGATCTGCACGCTCGTCACTTCGCTGCTGGGCGCCTTTACGCCGTTCTACGCCTCCTATGCCGGTACCAAGGCGCCGGTCGAGCATTTCACCCGAGCGGCCTCCAAGGAGTTCGGCGAGCGCGGCATCTCAGTAACTGCCGTGGGCCCGGGCCCGATGGACACGCCGTTCTTCTACGGTCAGGAGAGTGCCGACGCGCAGGCCTATCACAAGACGGCCGCTGCGTTGTCTCCCTTTAGCAAGACCGGGCTCACCGACATCGAGGATGTGGTGCCCTTTATTCGCCATCTGGTGAGCGACGGCTGGTGGATCACCGGGCAGACTATCCTGATCAACGGCGGGTACACGACGAAGTAAGCCGGGGCGCCGTGCTGCCTCGTGCCTGGCGGCAGAGGCGGCCGGCGCTTGAGAACGAGCGAAAAAAGCTCGAAAGGAGTGCATATGCACGTAGCGTTGGTGATCGTCGGTGGGCTGACCCTGCTGGGCGTCTTTTTGCTCTTTGGCTGGCTCTGGGGCGCGAGCGCAGCGGGCATGGCCCTGGCGGCCAAGGTCTTCGCGCCGGTTTGGCTGGCAGTCGCTGCAGCCAATATGTGGGTCGGCGTGCAATACGCGGGCTACAGCGCGCGCGAAGAGTTCCCGATCCTGGTGCTGGTCTTCGCTGTGCCGGCCATTGCGGCTGGCATTGCGGTGTGGTGGCTGTCGCTCGGCTGATCGGGAGACGACCATGACCGTCAGGCACGAAGCCGATCGCCACCCTACGCTGCGGCGCCGCGACGGGCACCATGCCCGCGTGACCTTCGAGGAGCTTTTCTTCGATCTGGTCTACGTCTTTGCGGTCACGCAGCTCAGCCACGAACTGCTGCACCACCTGAGCCTCTTGGGTCTGGTGGAGACGCTGGTGCTCTGGTTCGCCGTCTGGCTGGGCTGGCAATATACCTGCTGGGTGACCAACTGGTTCGATCCGGAAACGCCGCGCATCCGGGGCCTGCTGTTTGCCACGATGCTGCTGGCGCTGCTGATGGCTTGCAGCATTCCGGACGCCTTCGGTGATCGCGGGCTCCTCTTCGCAGCCTGCTATGCCGCCATGCAGGTGGGACGCACCGCGTTCATCGTTGCAGAGCTGGGTCGGAGACATCCGCTGGCGCCGAACTACCGGCGCATGCTGGGGTGGTTGTGCATCGCCGCCATGTTCTGGGTCGCCAGTGGTTTGCTGGAACACGAGGCGCGCATCGCCTGCTGGGGCGTGGCCGTCGCCTGCGAGTACCTCTCGCCAATGATCGGCTTTGCGCTGCCCGGCATGGGTCGCTCGTCGACGAGCGACTGGACCATCGAGGGTGGCCATCTGGCCGAGCGCTGCCAGCTCTTCGTGATCGTCGCGCTCGGCGAGACGCTGCTGGCAAGCGGCGCCACACTGGCCGATGCGAAAGCCTGGGGCGGGGACATTCTTCTTGCGCTGGGTGCGACGTTCATCGGCACGCTGGGCATCCCGCTCTCGCATGTCGCCGGTGCGCTCGCCCTGCTGGCATTGATCCCAGTTGGATATGGGGCGAACTCGCTGGCCATGGGTTGGCTGACCACCGGGGTACTGCTGGCGGTAAGCTTGTGGGAAGCGCGCGCGCAGCGTCGGCCCGTTCTCGATCCACGCCATGGCGCTCACTGAGGCGAAGGGACGCTACCAGGGACAGGCCGAGGTGCTCGCGCGCACGGCGGTGCCTGCTATCCAGGAAGCCGAGGCCGTGGTGGACTTCTGGCGACGCTCCCGTGCGCACTGGTTCAGCAAGCGTCCGGACTTCGATCGTCACTTCCGCGAGCGCTTCCTCAAGCTGCATCTGGCGGCCGCGCGCCGCGAGTGCGACCACTGGACCCACCTCCCCGTGGGGGCGCTGGCGCTGCTGATCCTGCTGGACCAGTTCCCCCGCAATGCCTTCCGCGGAACCGCCCACATGTATGCAACCGATGCCCTGGCGCGACACTTTGCGCGCGTGGCCCTGGAACGGGATCAGATGGATAGGGTGGAGGTTCCCCTGCGCCTGTTCTTCTGCCTGCCCTTCGCACACTCAGAAGACCTGGCCGACCAGGACGTCTCGGTGTTGCTCAATGCGCGTCTGGGTCGCACAGCCCGATCGCATGCGGTGCGGCACCGCGATATCGTGCGGCGCTTTGGACGCTTCCCCCATCGCAACCCGCTGCTTCTCAGGCAGACGACACCAGCGGAGCAAGAATTCCTGGATGGCGGAGGGTTCGCCGGATAAGCGGCGACGTCAGCCGCGCGGACATGGCGGTTACGGGCCTAGACGCTGCGCGTTGCCTTGCCGGAGACGGCACGGCGGCTGTCGCCAAGGGGAAACGCGGCGAACATTGCCACGCATGTCGGGATTGCGGCCGCCGCCAGCAAGGTGGCGGCATCCCACCTGAGGCCGATCAGCTCCCCACCCACGATCGGTCCCACCACCGAGCCGAGGCGCCCGATCCCAAGCCCCCAGCCTACGCCGGTGGCCCTGATATGCGTCGGGTAGAGGGTTGCGGCCAGCGCGTTCAGTGCGGCCTGGGCACCCATGACGGCATATCCGGAAACTGCGATCGCTATCATCGCAAGGGGAAGGTAGGAGAGGGACATCCCCGTGGCGACGATGCCGGCAGTTGCGAGCAGGTAGACTGCCGACAGCACTCTGCCGTACCCAAATCGGTCAATCGCCCAGCCCAGGGAAAGGGTTCCGGCGATGCCACCTCCCCAAAGCGATGCGCCGGCGAGGATCGCCTGCGGGGCGGAGTGGCCGGCTTCCCTGAGCAGTATCGGCAGCCAGCTGGCCAGGAAGAACACGGCAAGCAGGTTGAGGAAGTAGATTGCCCACAGCAGCAAGGTGCTGCGCCGGTACTTGCGATGGAAGAGTTCGGCCAGCCGGCCGCCACGGACTTGCGGCGCTACGCCGGCCAGTTCCGCATCGGACTGGAGCGATAAGTCGGGATAAAGCTGTCGCACACCGTGCAACGTTTCCTGACGCCGCTCGGGCCGTAGCGCCATGAACTGAAGTGACTCGGGCATCCAGCGGGCCATGGCGACGCAAAGGACCAGCGACGCCACTCCCCCTGCGACGAAGACGGCGCGCCAACCGAAGCCGGGAAGTATGAGCGCGGCAATGAGCCCGCATAGCATAGCGCCGACCAGGTATCCGCAGGTGATCGTCATCATCAGCGTTGCGCGCAGCCGGGCAGGACTGTATTCACCGCCGAGCGAGACCGCGTTCGGCACGATGGCCCCCATCGCCAGTCCTGTCAGGAAGCGGATGATGATCAACTGTGCCGGCGAACCGGCATAGGGTGTGGCAAGCATGCCCACGGAAACGCCGAGCATCGAAGCGAGCAGTACGCTGCGCCGGCCATACCTGTCCGAGGCCAGTCCCGACAGTAAGGACCCGATCAGCATGCCGATGACTCCGGCAGAGAAGACCGGCGTCAAGGCGGTCTTCTGCAGGCCCCATTCTGCCAGCAGGGCGGGCGCGACGTAGCCCATGACCTGCACGTCATAGCCGTCCAGGATCATGCTTAAGGTGCACATCAGGATGATACGCACCTGATACCGGCCAAGCGGCCGCGTGTTGATCAGCTGTGTGAGGTCTATTGCTCCGTTGATTGCCATATGGTCTCCACCTTGTTCGTTTTTGGTTTTCTATGTCGTGTCTGGTCGCCAGGACGCCTGGTGGCCTGTTCTGTTCCCGGGGTGCCTCAGTCAAGTGAAATGCTGTACTTCGCTGAAAGCTGTTTCCAGAAGGGAATCTCTCTGGCGATGTTCGCCGCAAAGCGCTCCGGGCCACCGTCGACAGTGTCATAGCCTTGCTCCGCAAGGGCATTGCGCAGCTCCGGCTTCTGCAGGGCGGCGTGCGAGAGGGAAACCAGGCGCTTCAGGACGTCTTCAGGCAAACCGGCCGGTGCGACCAGCCCGAACCACACCCGAACGTCGATATCGCCTACGCCTTCCTCGCGCGTCGAAGGCACGCCGGGCATCAATGCGTTCCTGTCCTTTGCAGTCACTGCCAGCAGGCGGACGCGGCCGTCATTGATGTAGGGCTTCGTATTCGCCATGGTGCTGACGAATACCGGAACCTGCCCCCCTAGTGCGTCGATCATTGCCGGGGCACAACCCTTGTAGGGCACATGCACGAGGTTGACTTGCCATGCCGCGGCGAGCATGGCACCGGCAAAATGCTCGGGCGTCCCGTTGCCGCAGGACGAGTAGGACAGGGAGTCTTTCGCGGAGATCATCCTGGCCTTGAGCGCGGCCAGCGACGATACGTTAAGCGAGCTGGATACGCCGATCACCAGCGGCGATGAAGCGATCATTGTGATCGGCGCGATATCGCGTTTTGGATCAAAGGCCAGGCGCCGATACAGGGCGCTGTTCATGGTGAGATTGCTGGTGGTGATGCCGATGGTGTATCCATCGGGGCGCGCCTTTGCGATCGCATCCATGCCGATGTTTCCGGAAGCGCCCGCACGGTTCTCGACGACGAACGATTGTCCGGTGGCCAGCGAGAGCTGCTTGGCGAGAAGCCTGGCGATGGTGTCCGTACCACCGCCCGACGGAAACGGAACGATGAGGCGGACCGGCCTTTCGGGGAAGCCCGCGGCGGCGAACGCCGGCTGGCTCGTTGTGAAGCACAGGGCGGAGGCGAGCGCGATGACGCACGCCGGCGCGCCCGCGAGGCGTGATGATGTTGGCATAGACGGAAATATCGGAATGCTCGCCCGCGGCATCCAGAAGATGCGTGGCCCCAGCCGAGGCGGCGGGCGAGCGAAAATCAAGAAGAAGGACGGCGCGGAAGGGCCGTGTTCCGTAGACGTTGAACGGAAGAGCTAAACCTCCGCTACCAGGAAAAGGCAGCCGCCTCGCCTAGCGCAGGAACTGGATGCCGAAGCTTCCCGACTGTTCGACGATATGACCGACGTGCGGAGATTCGAAGTGGCCGGGAAACAGCAATGCCCCGGTTTCCGCACAGAAGGACAACAGCTCCTTGCGCGACTTCGCCGCGAGGGCCCTGTCGTCGCAGACACGGCTGCTCCATTGCCAGAAGGGGATCTGGATCGGCGTGTGCAGCATATCGCCGCAGAATACGCCGTTCTCTCCGCGCGACGACAGTTCAATGCGCACGTGGCCTGGGGAGTGCCCGGGTGCATGCCGGATCAGGAAGGTATCGTCGAGTGAATAGGTGTCATCGAACAGCACGGATTGCCCGGCTTCCACGATCGGGAGGACGCTGTCGTTGTACATCGGCGCGAACCACCCGGGCACGCCGCTGACGCCCGTCGTGATTGCACGGAGTACGTGGTCGTACTCGACTTGCGAGATGACGTAGCGCGCGTTAGGGAAGGTGGGCACCCAGGTGCCATTCACCAGCCGCGTGTTCCAGCCCACATGGTCGGCATGTAGGTGGCTGCACATGACATAGTCGATCTCTTCGGGGTGAATGCCGAGCGCGGCCATGCGCTGCAGGTAATTCGTCGACAGCTGATGCATCTCGGACAGGCCCGGGCGATGCTTGTGGTTGCCGATGCAGCTGTCGATGAGAACGGTATGCCTGGGCGTCCGGACGATCCAGCTATGTACCGGCATGGGGATCCGCCCGCTCTCGGGATCATAGTAAGTCGGGGCCAGCCAGTGCTCGTGCTCGCGAACCAGCTCGCGATTGAAATCGGGCAGCCACGTCTGCGCGGTTTCACCGAGCAGCGTCGTTTCGTATAAGCGGATGACTTCCACGTGACCGATCCCGACCGTGAACCGTTCGGCGCTTCGATTGACAATGCGGCCGGAATAAGAAGTCTCGTTGCAGGAGCAATGCATCGCTGTCTCCATCATTGGATTGAAATCTATCGGCACTGCGTGGCGACGCTCAGTCCACCATCGCTGCCAGCGTATGCCGCTGCGCCGGGGCCTCGGCTGCCAGACGCCTTCCCATCATGTGATCGGCCGCACGTTCGGCCATCATGATGATCGGGGCATTGGTGGGCCCACGCACCACGCGAGGCATGGCGGAGCCATCCACGACCCGCAGGGCTTCCACGCCTCGCACGCGCAGATGGGTGTCAAGGACTGCCATGGGATCGCCCTGCGCGCCCATCCTGCAGGTGCCGACGGGATGGTGCAGGGTGATCGCGTTCCGGCGGATGAACGCGTCCACGTCGGCGTCGGTCCTGGTCTTCGGGCCAGGGGAGAGCTCCTCTGCGATGAAGTCCCGCATGCCAGCCTGCGCGCCGATTTCGCGCATGCGGTAGAACATTTCACGTACCGCCTTGCGGTCAGTCTCGGTAGCGAGGAAGTTCTGTTCGATGACCGCGGCTTGAGACGGATCGGCATTGCCCAGTCGAACCTGGCCCCTGCTTTGCGGCGTGAGGTAGATGCCCTTGATGGAAAAGGCATCGGTGTAGGGCTTCTTGAACGGTGCGAAGTAGGGGCCGGCGTTCATCGGGCCAGCGGCGAGAATAAGCTGTACGTCGGGGTGTTGCAGGTGGGGCTGGCTGCGTATCAGCCCCACCGCGGCCGCGGGAATCTTGCTGGAGAAGCCGCCGTTGCCAAAGAATGTCCGGATCAGATCCATGCCGATCCGGTCGGCGCGCATCATCCGGTGCAGGGGGCCAGGCTCCCGGCGGCGCCAGCGTATATCGAAGACGATATGGTCCTGAAGATTTTGGCCAACCCCAGGAAGATCGACGACCGTGCCAAGCCCGTGCCTGGCGAGCTCCTTGGCAGGCCCGATCCCGGAAAGCATCAAGAGCTGCGGTGAATTGATAACCCCGCCTGACAGGATCACCTCGCGGCGCGCATGCGCAAGAACCGTTTCTCCATTGTGCCGATACGCGACGCCGGTCGCCCTTGGGGTGCCAGATTCGTTCTGCAGGATGACCTTCTCGACCAGCGCATTGGTGACAAGCGTAACATTGCCTCGCGCGAGCGCAGGCCTGAGGTACGCTACCGCTGCACTGCAGCGCAGGCCATTACGGATCGTTGCCTGCATCGGCCCGAATCCTTCAACCGAGTCGCCGTTATAGTCATCGTTGGTCGGATAGCCGCAGGCGCGCGTTGCATGCAGGAAGCCGCCGATGAGCGGGTCGCGGTAGTCCATGCGAATCACGGTCAGCGGTCCGCTGCCGCCACGAAGCGCACTCTCGCCGCCTTCCCAGGACTCAGACCGTTTGAAATACGGCAATACGTCCTCGTATGACCAGCCGCTCAGGCCAAGCTCTCCAGCCCAGGCGTCATAGTCCTGGCGCGCGCCGCGGGCGTAGGCCATGCCGTTGATCGACGAAGAGCCCCCCACGACCTTGCCGCGGGCACACTCGATCCTGCGGCCATCCATGCCCAACTCGGGCTGCGTGAAGTAACCCCAGTCGAACAGCCGGTTCTTCAAGATCAGCCCCCATGTCAGCGGCACCTTGACGATGGGCGAGCGATCGTGCCCGCCGGCCTCCAGCACCAAAATGCGCAGGTTCGGATCGGCGCCGAGGCGGTATGCCAGCGCGCACCCTGCCGAGCCAGCTCCGACGATCACATAGTCGAACTCTTTACTTGCCATTGTCTCCTCCAACAATTGACGCCGGAATTGACCGGTCCGCCGGGCGGGCCTTGCGCCGTGCGGCAGGGTGGTCGGCGAGACCGCATGGCATCGATCGTCGCTTCCGGTGGCCAGCCTTCTGCTCGGCCGCCATGTTGTCTGATGGAGCCATTGTGCGTAAGCTGAACCATATCTTCCAATACGTCTTGCGAAGGCGTTCTATAGTCATTCGGCTATGAAAACGAGGGGACTATGCGTGGCTTCGACTCTTACCTCACATTCCAGAAGCTGGAGGTCTTTTGCACAGTGGTTGAACTTGGCAGCGTGACGCGTGCGGCGGACAGGCTATGCATTGCACAACCGGTCGTCACGGCACATTTGCGCAGCATGGAGGCGCGGCTGGGATATGCCCTGGTGGCACGATCCGGGCGGAATATTGCGCTGACCGATGCCGGGGAAAGGGTGTATCGCTGGGCGGCGGAAGTCATATCCAGGACGCGGGAGATCGAGCGCGAGCTTGCCGGCCTGGAAAAAGGAAGCGCCGGCAGTGCGGTGGTCGCGACATCCATGTCCGTGGGTTCGTATTCCCTGCCGCCGATCATCTCGGCATTTCACCGCGAGCATGCCGAGGGTCTGGTCACGGTCCAGATTTCCAATCCCCAGGCCGCGGTGGACGCCACCCGGATCGGAGGCTGTGATTTCGCGATGATCCTTCTCGCTTCGACCCACGACCTGGACGGCCTCAAGGCAATTCCGCTCTGGGAAGAAGACCTGTTGCTGGTCTGCGCACCGTCGAGCCAATGGGTGAGTGCGGCACCGCAGGACGTTGACCTGCTTGCCGTGCCGTTCATCAGTACCCCGAAGAATCTGGCTCGCCGGGAGCTGGAAGACATGCAGTTGCGCAAGTACGGGCTGGAGACACGCAAGGTCGTGATGGAGCTGGGCCATCCTGAAGCCATGAAGCACATGGTCCGCCAGGATATCGGCCTGAGCTTCATGCTTGCCTGTTCGGTTCGCGATGATGTCCGGCGAGGCGACCTGGTTGTTGTCGAGCGGCCGGACATGGAAATGAAGATTCCTGTGTACCTGGTGCACAGGGACGACAAACGCTTCTCCGCCTATCAGGCCGCTCTTGTGGAGTTTGTGCTGAAGGCTTCGCGGCGCTAAAAACGTGGACCGTTCATAGTCAATGGACTATGAATGGGTCCTTTGAGAGCTAATAGACCTATCACTCGGGCAGGCCTATGCTTCCGGGAACCCATCCCTCAAGGCGGTTCATCGCGCAGGCTGAAGGATGGCACCCATGTCTCTCAATGGAACCCAGCCAGAATATGTGCACCCATCATTTTGACGTCGCAGTTGCGGCGTACGCCGATGACGCGGCGATTGCCGGCGCCGCTGCCAGCCCCGCGCTCATCGATGACCTCGTTACCGCCAACCATATCCTCTTCGACCAGGGCATCGTCGACGCCTTTGGCCATGTCAGCGTCCGGCACGACCATGACCCCGAACGCTTCTTGCTGGCGAGGAATATGGCACCGGCCACGGTGACTGCTGATGACATCGTCGAGTTCATGCTGGACGGCACTCCCGTCAATGCCGCGGGTAGGGCGGTCTACCTGGAGCGGTTCATCCATGGCGAAATCTACAGGTCCCGGCCTGATGTCAAGGCTATCGTCCATAGCCATTCGCCCACAGTCCTGCCGTTCAGCGTCTCCAAAGGCACCAGGTTCAGGCCCGTCTGCCATATGAGCGGATTCCTTGGGGGCGGAACGCCTGTCTTCGAGATCCGGGAGGCTGCCGGGGATGGCACCGACCTGCTGATCCGCGACCGGAATCTTGGTGCCGCGCTGGCGCAAACGCTGGGCGAATCGTCGTTCGTCCTGATGCGGGGCCACGGCTCGACCGTGGTGGGCCCCTCGCTCAGGCATGCTGTATATCGCGCGGTCTACGCAGAAGTGAATGCCCGGCTGCAGGTTGAAGCCGTGCGCCTTGGCGAGGTGACATACCTGAGCGACAAGGAAGCCGAAGCCGCGCAACGGAACATCGAAACCCAGATCGACCGTCCATGGATGATGTGGAAGCGGCGCGTGCAATCGGGGCAGGCAAGCGCCGCCTGAGGGCTATCGGTACCAAGCATGCGGAGACAGGAAAATGAATGAACCATGGACCACGGGGCGGCAGCTCATAGATGGCGAACTGGTAGACAGCGAGAGTGGCAACTGGATCGATTCCGTCAATCCTGCCAACGAAGAAGTGATTGGCCGCGCCGCGGCCGGGACGCGCACGGACGTGGCCCGGGCCGTCGACGCGGCAAAGCGGGCATGGCCAGCCTGGGCCGAGCGTACCGGAGAAGAGCGCGGCGAGATTCTGCGCGTCTTCGGTGACCGCATCCTGGAGCGGGCCGAAGAACTGTCGCGCGTCGAGGTGCTGGATTCCGGCAATACCTATGGCCCGACCCTGGCGAGCATGCGGGAAACGGTCAGGAGCCTGCGCTACTACGCGGGTCTGGCCTATAGCCTTCATGGCGAGACCATACCCGCTACCAGCCGTCATCTGCACCTGACAGTGTATGAGCCATATGGCGTTGTCGGACGCATTGCCGCATACAACCATCCGGCGATGTTCTCTGCGGCGCGAACCGCGTCCGCACTGGTGGCGGGCAACACTGTCGTGGTCAAGCCGCCGGAAACCTCACCGTTGTCCGTGCTGTTGCTCGGCGAAATCGCGCGTGACGTATTCCCCAGAGGGGTCTTCAATATCGTGAACGGCACGGGCGCGGAAGTGGGCGATGCGCTGGTTCGTCATCCGGACGTGAAGCGCCTCGCCCTCATCGGCTCGGTTCCCACGGGCATGGCCATTCAGAGAAGCGCCGCCGAAACGGGCGTCAAGCATGTCTCGCTTGAACTCGGCGGCAAGAACCCGATGATCGTCTTCCCCGACACGGACCTTGACATGGCGGCCGCCAGCGCAGTGCAAGGTATGAACTTCGCGTGGCAGGGCCAGTCATGCGGCTCGAACTCCCGCCTGCTGATCCACGAGGACGTCTACGAGGCAGTGCTTGAGCGCGTCGTCGCGCTTGTCGCGGCGATACGCGTTGGTGATCCCATGTCGCCGGATACAGGTATGGGCCCCATCAATTCGCTGCGCAGCTATCAGCACGTCACCAGCTTCCTTGATCCCACGCAGACCCGTGGCGCGCGACTGATGACTGGAGGAAAGCGCCCCGCTGGTGATGCGTTCCGCAAGGGGTACTGGATTGAACCCACCGTGTTCGCGGATGTCACGGCATCGATGCGGTTATGGCGGGAAGAGGTGTTTGGCCCCATTCTCGCGGTCGCGAAGTGGCGCGACGTCGAAGAGATGGTGTCGATGGCCAATGACACCGAATATGGCCTTTCCGCGGCCATCTGGACCAATGACATCAAGCAGGCATTGAACACCGCGAAGCGAATCAGGGCGGGCAGCATTTTCCTCAACGGCAGCAATACCCATTTCCTGGGCGTGCCCTGGGGCGGATTCAAGAACAGCGGCATCGACAGGGAGGAGGGTATCGAGGAACTCTACAGCTACGTAGAGAAGAAGGTCATCAACATTCTCCTTTGACCCCGTGGCCGCTGGGGACGATAGCTCCCTCTGTTAAGGAGTGCTACCGCTACCACGCAAGATCCGCCCTGCGCCGGCCGCTTTGTGAGCAGGGCGGATCCCCGTCCCGGGGCTCCGGCGGAAGCTGCCAGTTCGCACCAACGTGATGGCGTGCCGAAGCTTTATCACAACCGACCAGGGAGCCTCGCAAGCGGCCGATTACCCCAACGGAAGGGGCTGCCTAGACGGGCGAACGAACAGAAGGCCGCGTACAACGCAGTGTCGCGACGACAAGCCGTTAAGGCGTCACCATATCCCTTTCGGCAAAGCCGCACTGTGCCGCGCCAGCGAAACACGCAGACGACCTTTCCAGCTTCGTTGCCTGCTGCTTCAGGCTCTCTGGCGCCGCCGCGCTTTGCTTGACCGCGCGGCGTGCACCAGAAAGGCGGGGATCGCCCGGGCGATGCGAAACCACCGATTTCAAACGCCCGTCTCCCCGCACCACTCCACCATGGCATCCCGAAAATCTTTCGCCAGTGGAGACAAATAGCCCGTGCTGCGCCAGCACACGGCCAGCTCATGCTGCCACGTCATGCCGGGTCCGTCGAGCGTGGCGAGGCCGTGGCCGTCGGCCTGCTTGAGAAAGCGCGGTGGCAGCAGCCCCAGCAGATCGGAGTGTCGCAGGAGCTCGGCGAAGGCGGTGGGCGACGTCGTGCTTTCCACGGCCACCAGGGGCGGGGGAAGTCCGAGGGACTGGAATCGCGCGTCAAATGTTTGCCTCAGGTAGAGCGAGCTTGCCGGCAGCGCCCAGCGCTCGTGGCTCAGGTCCGCCAGACGCCGCAACTTGTCGCGGCGCGGATGATCGGCCCGGGTCACGATATGCAGCGTGACCGGGCCGAGTGAGGTCCAGGAGATGCCGGGCGGCACGTCGACGGGCGTGGCGCCGCACACCAGGTCGACTTCGCCGCTTTGCAATGCACCCAGGAGCCGCGGGCTCAGGTGGGTTTCTATCGAAAAAGCGGCCAGCGGACGGCTGGCGAAGAACCGGGCCAGCAACGGTGACAGCAGGCTGGGGATCAGGTAGGGCAGCGTCGCCAGACGCACCTTGCCGGCGCGCGCCAGCCGTTGGTCGTTCAGCTCGCGTTCCATGTCCTCCAGGGCCAGCGTGACCTTCCGCGCGTGCGCGGCGAGTGTGGTGCCTGAGGGCGTCAAGGCAACTCCGCGCGCGGTGCGCTCGAACAGGATCATTCCTGACTCCTCCTCAAGCCGCGCCAAGACTTTGGACAACGCCGATTGCGAGACACCGCTGGCCGCGGCGGCCTGGTGGAGGCTGCGGTGGTCCGTCACGGTGAGGAAAAGCTTGAGGTCTTCGGTACGCATGCCACGCAGGGTCTAAAAGACACCATTGTATGGTGATTCCAATATGGAATCGCAATTTCATAATTTGGAATCGGTCTGGCGCCGGCCCGCCCATAGACTTGCTCCACCTGGCAAGAGACCCGGCCCCGAAAACCAAGGAGACTCCCAATGCCCCGCCAACCGCGCCAGCGCCGTCGCGCACTGCTAGCCGTCCTGCCCGCCGCTCTCGTCGCCGCAGCGCTCCACCTGTCGCCGGCCGCCCGCGCCGACACGTATCCATCCAGGCCGATCACGATGATCGTGCCGTTTCCCGCCGGTGGCCCCACCGATGCGCAGATTCGCGCCCTGTCGCTCGCCGCCGCGCGGGTGCTGGGACAACCCATCGTGGTGGAGAACCGCCCCGGCGTGAGCGGCACGCTCGGCCCCAGCGCCATGGCGCGCACCGCGGCCCGCGACGGCTACACGCTGGCGATGATCACACCCGCGCTGTTCCGCCTGCCTCACCTGCAGCCGGTGTCGTACGACGCGGTCAATGACTTCACCTACATCGTTGGCCTCACCAGCTATGTGCAGGGTGTATCGGTGGCGGCGGATTCACGCTGGAAGACGATGAGCGAACTCGTCGAGTACGCCAGGGCCAATCCGGGCAAGGTCAGCGTGGCTTCGGTAGGGACCGGTTCGCTGGGCCAGATCACCGTGGCACGACTGTCGCGCGCGGCCGGCATCAAGTTGAATTTCGTGCCATTCAAGGGCGGTGCGGAAGCCACCGTGGCGCTGCTCGGCGGCCACGTCGACGCCATGATCGAGGCAGGCTGGGGCGCCATGGCCGCGTCCGGCAAGCTGCGCCTGCTGGCCGTGGCCGAGCCGCAACGGCTCAAGGGCTGGCGCAACGTGCCAACCCTGCGCGAACTGGGCTACGACATCACCGTGCAATCCGAAATCGGCATCGCCGGCCCGCGTGGGCTGGATCCCAGAGTCGTTGCCGTGCTGCAGGACGCCTTCCGTACCGCGAGCGCCGATGCGGCTTACCAGCGCGCGCTGGACCTGGAATCCATGCCCAACCGCTTCATGGGCACAGCGGAATATCAGAAATACGCGGCGGAGCAGTTTGCGAGCGACAAGCGCAACATCGCCGAGCTGAACCTGAATCTGAACCAGAACTGACGGGAGCCTGCATGACCGCAATCCGGGGCGCTGGCACCCTCTCGCGCCATCCATCGATCTCCGACCTCGAATGGGAAACGCGCGTGGAACTGGCGGCGTTGTACCGCGCCGTCCATCTCTACGGCATGACCGACCTGATCTACAACCACATCACCGCGCGCGTGCCGGGCGAGCCGGACCATATCCTGATCAATCCCTACGGGCTGCTGTACAAGGAAGTCACGGCCTCCAGCCTCTACAAGATCCATTTGAACGGTGAGATTCTGTACCGCCCGGAAGACGACTTCGGTCTGAATCCCGCCGCCTACGTGATCCATACCGCCGTCCATGCCGCACGGCACGATGCCGCCTGCGTGTTGCACACCCACACCCGTGCCTCGTCCGCCGTGTCCGCCATGCGTTGCGGGCTGCTGCCGATCTCGCAGCATTCCCACATGTTCTACGGCCAGGTCGCCTATCACGATTTTTCCGGACCCGTGGTCGAGCTTGCCCAGCAAGAGGGGCTGGTCAAGGATCTCGGCACCCACAACGCCATGATCCTGCGCAACCACGGGTTGCTGGTGTGCGGCGCGACCATTGCCGAAGCCTTCTTCAACATCTACTGGCTCGAAAGTGCCTGTCGCATTCAGGTCGATGCCCTGGCCGCGGGCGACGTGATCCTCCCCAGTGATGCCTCGCTGCAAGCCAGCCAACAGGCGTTCGGACGGATCGCCATCCGGGGCCGGCGCGAATGGGCGGCCGTGATTCGCGAACTGGATCGGATCGACCCGTCGTACCGAACCTGAACTTCCCATTCCCAAACAATACAAGGAGACAAAGATGACCCAAGCCGCCCAGCCGGCCGTATCGCCCATCACCATCGACGTGCCCGCGCTAGGTGCCGACGTGCAGTGCCACGAACTGGCACCTGGCCGTCCCCCGCTGTTCATTGAACCCCGCGGCGCGGCCCTGCGCGATCGCGCACGCTTCCGCGAGTGGCTCGGCGCGGTGCGGCCCGTTCTCGATGACCTTGTCGTCGCCCATGGCGGCATTGTTCTGCGCGGCTTCCCGATCGCCGACACGGGCGATTTCGCCGATTTCATCGAAGGCTTTCCACCATTCGAAGGCGGCTACGCGGGCGGCCGCGCGCCGCGCGCGACGGTCAGCGGCAGGGTCATGGAAGCCACGCGCCTGTCGTCGGGGGTGCGGCTCGCTCTGCATTCGGAAATGGCCTATCGTCGGGACTACCCCGGTCGCGTGGCCTTCTTTTCGCGCAGGACGGCCCCTGTGGGCGGCGAGACGCTGATCGGCGACGTCAGGAATCTGATTGACGAGATGGATCCCGCGCTGGTGCGGCGGATCGAGGCGCTGGGCACCCGCACCGCGATCAATTTCGGCCCCAAGGCGACGGACCAGAGCGCATCGTATGGCCATATGGACCAGCGCGGCTGGAATCACTCGTTTGAAACCGACGACCCCGAGAAGGTCGAGACGCTCTGCACCGAGCGCGGACTGCAACCCATCTGGAACGCTGACGGCAGCCTGACAGTGCTGAATGTGCTCGATCCCTTTGTCCGCCATCCGCGCACGGGCAAGAAGCTCTATCGGTCGATCCTCCATATGAAGCCGCAGGCCGAGCAAGGTCTCGACATCGAGATCAGCAAGACGAAGAAGTACCCCACCGGCGCAACGCTGGGCGACGGCAATCGCCTGACTGCCGAGGAAATGGCGCATATCGACGCGCTATGCGACAAGGTGACCTACGCTTGGCCATGGCGCGACGGCGACGTGATGGTGCTTGACAACCTGCAGGTCTGGCATGGGCGCAATCCATATGAAGGAGAGCGCGACGTCCAGGTCGCGCTGCTTGCCTGAAAGGGCCAGGGGGTGCTGGTGAACGGCCATGCGTCACGGCCGCCCTGCGCGGCAAGCCCTCGCGCGAGGCTGCCGCGATCAGAGCGGCCGGATCGCAGAGCATCGTGCCTTTGCCAGGAAGGAAGCGTTGCGCCGCGCGTTTCGCTGATCCTGGTCTCGCATGCTGATTTCGCACCGCGCAATGTTGCCGAGATCCTGACGCTGGCACGCGCGAAGCCCGGTGCGCTGACCTTTGCCTCGTCCGGTGCCGGTAGCGTGATCCATCTTGCTGGCGAGCGATTTGGTGCCGATGCCAAGGTATCGCTGCGGCACATCCCTTACAAGGGCGGCGGCGCGGCGCTCAATGATGTGGTTTCCAAGCAGGCCGATTTGTACTTCGCCGCGAGCGCAAGAAGCGCACTGCCACTGATCAAAGCAGGCAAACTGAAGGCCTACGCGGTGACATCCACGGAGCGGTTGCCCGCGCTGCCTTCCGTACCCACGGTCGCGGACAGTGGTCTGCCGGGCTATGACGTGACGCTCTGGTATGGCATTGTCGGACCGAAGGGGATGCCGCCAGAAGGTCGTCAAACGACTCAACGAAGAAGTGAACCGCATCCTGGCGAAGCCAGAGACCGCGACCAAGTTTGAAACCGATGGTGCTGCCCCGGCAGGTGGAACGCCGCAGCAGTTCGCCGCCCTGATCAGCCGGGAAGTGAAGACCTGGAGCGGGATCGTAACCAAGCTCGGTATCAAGCCTGACTAATCGCAAGAAGGGATGGCCGCGTCCGACGCCAGCCCTATAACTGTCAGTCAGATTCCATATTGGAATTTGTGCGATGGCCTCGGTACAGTGGACTGGCCACGGAACAGCAGTTCGCTGTCCTTTCGTGAACACCGAGGAGACGAGGTCATGGCAAGCAGTACGGAAGAGCAAGCCCACGCAACATCCCATGCGGACATTACGTCGAGCGTAGTACGGAGATACGACGTGCCGCGCTCAGCATCGATTTCGATCGAGGTCTATGAGTTGGGTACCGGTCCGACTATTGTGTTGTTGCCTTCGCTCGGGCGCGGCGCTACCGACATGCTGGAACTGGCTGAACCGCTTTCGTCCGCCGGATACCGAGTTCTCTGCCCGGAGCCGCGAGGCAATGGCCGCAGCACGGGCCCGCTGGCTGACAAGACGCTGCATGATTGGGCTGAAGATATCGCGGCGGTCATCGAGCACGCAGGCCAGGCCCCAGTCGTGATCGTCGGGCACGCATGAACGCTTCGCTGAAGTCGCCCGAGGTGATCAAGGCCCTGCACGCACAAGGGGCTGAGCCGACCGGTGGCACACCAACTCAATATCGTGACCTGATCCACGGCGAGTATGTTCGCTGGACCAAGGTGGTCAAAGCCACGGGCGCGACCGCGAACTGATGGGCAACGGGTACGAGAGCACCATGTTGTCCACAAAGCCTGTGTGGGACTGCCACACGCATATTTACGGACCCTACGACCGGCACCCCTTGCCCCGTGGCGCCGTGTATGCACCCGAGCCGGCGCCATTCGGCGCCTTGCGCGCGATGCACCGGTCGCTTGGCATCACCCATGGCGTGATCGTGCAGGCGGCCTGCTATGGCAGCGACCATGGCGCGTTGTTGGATGCGCTCGAGTCCGCTCAGGGGACTTATCGCGGCATAGCCTTGATTGAGCCCGACACCGACGAGGCCCTGCTGGCGGGCATGGCTGCCAAAGGCGTGAGGGGTGTACGTATTGGCCTGATGAGTCATCTTGGCAATGCCTTCGATGCGGGCAGGATACGCGCGGTCATCGAGCGCATTCTGCCGTACGGTTGGCACGCACTGGTACATGGCACAGCCGGCGATGTCGTCCAGGCGGTGGAAGCCGTTGGCCATCTTGGCGCCACACTTGTCATCGATCATATGGCGCGGGTGGCCGTGAACGACCCTGGGGTGACGCTCCAGCTTGATCGTGTTTGTGCGCTGCTGCGCAATGAGTCGGTCTGGATCAAGGTATCCGGCGTAGATCGCCTTACCGCTGGAAATCTGGACGCCGAACAAGCTCGGCCCGTACTTGAACGCCTGCTTGCGGTGGCGCCAGATCGCGCGATCTGGGGCACGGACTGGCCGCATCCGAACCTGTCCTGTCCGGTGCCGGACGACCGCGCGCTGATGGGATGGCTGCAGTCGGCCGCGGGTGATGACTCGGTGCTGCATGCCGTACTGTCCGAAAACCCGTCTCGTCTTTACCTATAACCTTCCCGGCCAAACGATGAGAATCACGGAATCCACTCTTGCACCGGTCGACCCGGTGCGATATCCGGATGCGCGCGTCCAGGCACTGAGTCCGCGCTTCGACAAATACCACCTGCCTCTGGCTGCGATCGACCGCATCGCCACCGGCAGCCGCTGGAGCGAAGGGCCTGTCTGGTTCGGTGACGGCCGCTATCTGCTGTGGAGCGATATCCCGAACAACCGGATACTGCGGTGGGACGAAGAAAGCGGGCAGACCACGGTGTTCCGCAGTCCCTCCAATCATGCCAACGGCAATACCCGTGACCGGCAAGGGCGGCTGATTTCCTGCGAGCACGGTGGCCGGCGCGTCACGCGCACGGAGTACGACGGCAGCATCACGGTGTTGGCGGACAGCGTTGGCGGCAAGCCGTTGAACTCTCCCAACGACGTGGTCGTGAAGTCAGATGGCTCGATCTGGTTCACCGACCCCCCATTCGGCATCGCCGGCTATTACCAAGGCGAGAAGGCGCAGCCAGAACTGCCCGAGCGGATCTATCGCATCGATCCCGATACGAGTCGACTGGATGTGGTTGCCGACGGCGTCAGCGGTCCCAATGGCCTGGCCTTCTCCCCCGACGAAGAAGTGCTCTACGTGATCGAGTCACGCACCCGCCCGCGGCGGATTCGCGCCTTCCAGGTTAGTAACGGTGGCAAGGCGCTGGGCGAAAGTCGCGTGCTGGTAGATGCCGGCCCAGGGACCCCGGATGGCTTTCGTGTCGATGTCGACGGCAACCTGTGGTGCGGCTGGGGCATGGGTACGCCCGAGCTGGATGGCGTGAGAGTCTTCGCGCCGGATGGCGAGCCGATCGGGCATATCAGCTTACCCGAGCGATGCGCAAACCTGTGCTTCGGGGGGCGACACCGCAACCGGTTGTTCATGGCGTCGTGTACATCAATCTATGCGCTGTATGTCAATACGCAGGGCGCACCGGCCGGCTAAGGGCGGATATCCGCACAAGTGAGGAGTTGCAGTATGAGAAGGACTTTCCTGAAGGGATCGCTAGCAGCGCTGCTGGCGATGTCGTTCGGCCAGGCGGCCATCGCCAGCGACGTGGCGCGGATGGTGGTGGCATTCCCCGCCGGCGGGCCGGCCGATGCGCTGGCGCGTGCCATCTCCAGGCAGTTGGAGACGGAACTGAAACGCACCGTGATCATCGACAATCGGCCGGGTGCCAACGGCGCCATCGCAATCAGTGCCGTGACAAAAGGCCCGGCAGATGGCTCGGTGTTCTTCCTGACCAGCGCTGGAGCGATCGTTATCAACCCTTCACTGTATAAAAACCTGTCCTACCGTCCGGAGCGGGACCTGGTGCCGGTATCCATGGTGGTCACGACGCCCCAGGTGTTGGTGGTGCCTCTGCAGTCCAAGGTGAACTCCGCCAAGGAACTCGTGGCCCAGAGCCGCGCGGGCCGTTCGGTGTCGCTGGCATCGTCGGGGATCGGCAGTATGCCGCACATGGCGATCGAATTATTCAAGGCCTCGATCTCGGCGGAGTTCTTGCATGTGGCGTACAAGGGCGCAGCGCCGGCCATCACCGATACGATCGGGGGGCAGGTCGATGCATTCTTTGGCGATGCGTCGGGGCTTGTGCCGTTTATCGAGGGGAAAAAACTGAGGCCTGTGGCGGTGACCACGGCCAAGCGGCTACCTTACCTGCCGGACGTCCCGACGCTGGACGAAAGCGGCATCAGGGGCGTGTATGCCGAAAACTGGTACGGTCTGATGGTCCCCGCTGGCACACCTCCCAAGATCGTGCAGGAGCTGAATGGCGCTGTTCGAAGAACACTGGAAAACAAGGAGGTCAAGGCCAGTCTCGCGAAGATGGGATTGACGCCGGCGCCGTCCACCGCGGCAGAGTTCTCAGATCGGATCCGCGCGGACGGGGGAAAGTGGTCCAAGTTGATTGCGGAGCGGAACGTCAAGCCCGAGTAAGGTATTGGCCGGATCTTCCTGCGGCGTCTGGATAGAGTCCTCAATCTTCGGACTGGCATTCCGGGACCGGTCTGGAAAGGGCGTGGGCCCGGCAGAGTTTGTGCGCTCTGCCGGGCTTTTTTTCGTTCAGGTGCTTTGTCGATACATGCAAATTCCATACAGTGGAATTGCGGGGGTGAATGTCAACGTGACAAGGCCTAAGCTGTCTCCAACAAACAAGACGCACGCGGCGTAGTTTGGTGAATAAGCCGGCAGCGTTTCAATCCTTCCAGGAGACACTCCATGCATTCGATCCGTACCGGATTCGTCCGCCAGCTTGCCAAGGCTGCCATCCCCTTCATGATGGTCACCGCCGTGCCGCTCCCTGTACTGGCAGCTTTCCCCGACAAGCCGATTCGCCTGGTCGTGCCATTTGCCCCCGGTGGCGGCACCGACCTGGTGGCGCGGGCAATGGGCATCACCATGGGCGAGGATCTGGGCCAGCCCGTCATCGTCGACAACAAGCCCGGCGGCAGCACCATCATCGGGACCGATGCTGTGGCCAAGAGCGCGCCCGATGGCTACACGCTGGTCATGGCGACCATGGCCCACGCCGTTAACCCGAGCCTGCACAAGAAGCTGCCGTTCGATACCGACAAGGCCTTTTCGCCGGTCATGCTGGTAGGGCGCTCACCCAATGTTCTGGTAGTGAAGCCGGACAGCCCGATCAAGACCGTGCAGGACCTGATCGTCGCTGCCAAGGCCAAGCCGGGCAAGCTGAACTATGCATCGCAGGGCGCGGGTACCTCCGCGCACCTGGCAGGCGAACTGTTCAAGAAGCTGGCGAAGGTCGAGATCAACCACATTCCGTACCGTGGCGCTGGCCCGGCCATTACCGATCTGCTCGGCGGACAGGTCGACGTGATGTTCGCCACGGCGGCTGCGGTCGCGCCGCACCTGGAGAGCGGCAAGCTGCGCGCGGTGGCGGTCACGACCGCGCGGCGTTCACAGGCGCCCGCGCTGAGCAAGGTGCCGACGATCGCCGAAAGCGGCGTGCCCAACTACGTGGCCGATAGCTGGTATGGCCTGTTTGTGCCGGCAGGTACGCCGCCGGGGGTGATCACGCGCCTGAACGCGGCAGCGAAGAAAGCCGTGCATACCGAAGCATTTCGCAAGCGCGCCGAGCAAGAGGGCCTCGCCGTGAGTGGCAGCACGCCGGACGAATTTGGCCGCTACGTCAGGGCCGAGAGCCAGCGCTGGAGCAAGATCATCAAGGAAGCAAACATCACCGCCGACTGAGCGCAGCGCCAACGACAGAACACAACAGATACACAGGACCGGATCAATTCATGGACAACTATTCCCTGATCGAACTGAAGATCGAAGCGGGCATCGCGCTGCTCGCCTTCAACCGCCCCGACAAGCGCAATGCCATGAGTGATGACATGCGTACGGAATTCATCGATGCGCTGGAGCGCGTCGCGGCCGACAAGGCAATCCGCGCACTGGTGCTCACCGGCAACGGCAAGGGCTTCTGCGCCGGCGGCGACGTGGCCGGGATGCAGCGCCGCATGGAAGCGCCGCAGGGTGAGGTTGGCTTTAACGGGTGGAGCCGCCAGCAGCGGGTGCACCACACCGTCAAGTTGCTGCATACCATGCCGAAGCCCACGATTGCGGCGGTCAATGGCGCCGCGGCGGGCCTGGGTGCCGATACGGCGCTATGCTGCGATTTCGTCGTGGCCTCCGAATCGGCGTCGTTCTCGTGGTCGTATATCAACCGCGGGCTGATCCCGGATGGCGGCGGCATGTATTTCCTGCCGCGCCGCGTAGGCTTGTCGACTGCCAAGGAGCTGGTCTTCACCGGCCGAAAAGTCGAGGCGGAGGAAGCCAAGGCGTTGGGCATTGCCGACCGCCTGAGCAAGCCCGAAACGCTGATCGGCGATGCGCTGGCGTGGGCGGCAGAGCTGAGCCAGGGCTCGGCCACCGCCATCGCGCTGGGCAAGAGCATCATGAATCAGTCCTTCGAACTTCCCGCCGACCAGGTATTTGCGCAAGGCAGCCAGGCGCAGGGCATCTGCTACACCAGCACCGAGCATCGCGAGTCCGTGCTGGCTTTCCTTAATAAAGCCGCCAGCAAGGTCTGACACCATGAACGCCATCCAACGACTTGTCACGCCGCGCAGTGTCGCCGTGATCGGGGCTTCCGCCGACCCCGCCAAAACCGCCGGCCGTCCGGTGTCCTACTTGCGCAAGCACGGTTTCAGCGGGGCAATCTACCCCGTCAACCCCAAGGTCGAATCGATCGACGGCCTGCGTTGCTATCCCGACATCGCCTCGTTGCCGGAAGTACCGGATGTCGGCATCGTGCTGCTGGGCGCCGAGCGCGCCCACCTGGCGGTGCGCGACCTGGCTGCCCGTGGTGCAGGCGCTGCCATCGTGCTGGCCAGCGGCTATACCGAGACCGGCGCGGAGGGCGCCCGGCGCCAGGCCGAGCTGATTGAAGCAGCCGGCAGCATGCGCCTGCTGGGCCCGAACACCATCGGGCTGGTCAACCTGACCGACAATATTCCGTTGTCGGCCAGCGGCGCGCTGGCGATGGACCAGTTCCCCGCCGGCAGCATTGGCGTGGTATCGCAGAGCGGCGGTATCCTCGGCGCCCTCCTGTCACGCGCCGCGGCGCGGGGTATCGGCCTGAGCAAGCTGATTTCCACCAGCAATGAAGTCGATCTGGATCTGGCCGATTTTGTCGACTATCTGGCCGACGACGAGGCCACCCGCGTGATCGCGCTCTATGTCGAGAGCGTGCGCAACCCTGACACATTCCGCCGCGCCGCGCTGAAGGCGGCGCGCGCCGGCAAGCCGGTGGTGGCATTCAAGATTGGCCGCTCCGAGAGCGGGGCACGCGCCGCGGTCTCCCACACCGGCGCACTGGCCGGCGCCGACCGTATGTACGACGCACTGTTCGAGCAAGTCGGCGTGATCCGCGCGCAAACCTTCTCCGACTTGCTCGACATGCCTGCGGCACTGGCAACGGGCCGCAAGCTGCGCGGCAAGCGCATCGCCATCCTGACCTCGACCGGCGGCGCGGGTACGCTGGTTTCTGACAGCCTGGGCGTGGCCGGCTTCGAGACGCTTGCACCGGACGAAGAGACCGCGGCGAAGCTGCGGGCATTGCAGAAGGGTGACCATGCAGCGCTCGACCGTAACCCGATCGATGTGACCCTGGCCGGGCTGCAGCCCGACCTGCTGCGTGCCGCAATCCGCATCCTGCTGGAAAGTCCGAGCTATGACGCGGTATCGGTGATCGTGGGTTCGTCAAGCCTGGCAATGCCGGACCTGATGGCCGATGCGATCCATGACTGTCTGCCCGACAGCGACAAACCGGTGATCGCCTATGTCAGCCCACATGCGCCGGAAGTCGCATCGCTGCTCAGTCGCCGCGGCGTGCCGGCATTCTCGGCGCCAGAGGCATGCACGGTAGCATTCGATGCGATGCTCCGCGCGAGCGAAATCGGGGCGGACGAAGAAGTGGGGACTGCCTCGCTGCCGCCGCAGGATCTGCACCCCTTCGGTACCGGCCCGCTTGACGAAGCCGCGGCAAAGACGCTGTTCGCCGGCTTTGATGTGCCGGTTGCGAAAGAGATTGTGGTCACCAACGGCGATCAGGCACGGGCGGCCGCGGAGGGCTTCGGCGGCAATGTCGTGCTAAAGGTGCTATCGGCCGAAATCACGCACAAGAGCGATGTCGGCGGCGTGGCTGTCAATGTTTCAGCCGCCGAGGTGGCAGGACGACTCGCAAAGATGGCTTCGGACGTACAGTCCGCCACGGGAATCGTGCCTCAGCGTTACCTGGTGCAGGAGATGGTCAAGGGCGGAGTCGAGGTGATTCTCGGCATGCACCGGGATGCGCTTGGTACCGCCATCCTCCTTGGCATGGGTGGAGTCACCGCGGAACTCTTCAGTGATACCACGCTGCGGCTGTTGCCAACCGGCCATGGTCTGACGCGCCAGGCCGCACTGGAAATGATCCAGCGGCTGAAGACGGCTCCCCTGCTGCAGGGCTACCGCGGCCGGCCCAAGGCGGACGTAGATGCGCTGGCCGACGCCATTGTCGCATTCTCGCGGATGGTCGCCACGCTCGGCGACAGGCTGATTGAGGCCGAGATCAATCCTGTGTTCGTACTACCAGAAGGGCAGGGCGTCGTGGCCGCCGACGGCGTGGCGGTACTGGCCGACGGCGGCATTCGCTAATGAGGCAACGGCATGCGCGGTGAAGGGGAGAGAGCCCTGGTGACTTCCGTCGACGGCTGCGAGGTCGTCTGGCGAAGCTTTGGGGCCGGACCGACTACCGTCATGCTCCACGGCGGTCACGGAACCTGGCAGCATTGGGCGCGCAATATCGAACCGCTTTCCCGGACACGCCGGCTGCTGGTGCCCGACATGCCGGGTTTTGGTGAGGCCGGGCCGGCACCATGCTCGGATTTGCCTGGCTTCGTCGATGTCCTGGCCCGCTCGCTGGCTCAGTTGCCGCTAGATTGCGTTGACCTGGTGGGCTTCTCGTTTGGGGCGCTGGTGGCGGCACACCTGGCAACCCATGCGCGCCTGGCTCAGGCGAGCGTCGATCGTCTGGCGCTGATCGGGCCGGCTGGCCATGGCGGGCCACGGCGCATGACACAGGCTCTCGTTGACTGGCGCCGCAGTGAAAGCCCGGCGGCGCTGGCCAATGCGATGCGCCACAACTTGGCGGCATTCATGATTGCAGATCCAGCCGGGATCGATAGCGAAGCCGTGGCTATCCATACCGAAGCTTGCCGTGCGACGCGCTTCCGCAGCAAGCCGATTTCGCGTGCCGGCGGGTTGCAGGACGCCCTTGCCCGCTTTGCCGGACCAATACTGATGATCTGGGGCGAGAAGGACGTGACCATGTCACCTGAATCGCTCGCGGAAATCACCCGTGACGCTCGCTCAGGGGCGCCAGCAGGAGCGCACCCAGTCAGCGTGCAACTGGTCCCGCACGCCGGGCATTGGGTGCAATACGAGGCTCACCAGCAAGTCAACACGATGCTGAATGCGTGGCTGCGGCAGCGCGCTCAGACAATGACATAAGCCGGCCAGGGCCGGCTGAGAGGAGAACCATGTACGCAACAGAGGCTTTTGGGCCATTCTTCAGCACCGTCAAAGCTGGACCGCTACCCGTCGAGGTACTTCACCATGCGAAGCGCGCGCTGATCGACTGGCATGCAGCACTGTTCCCGGGCCTTGACACGGAGGCGATACAGCGACTTCGAGGTGCGCTGGAAGAGGAGTTCGGCCGGGGCAACGCTACGCTACCTGGCGGGCAACATGTCACGGCGCGCGTTGCGGCGTTGCTCAATGGCGCCGCCGCTCACGCCGCCGAAATCGACGACAGCTTTCGCGACGCGATGTATCACCCCGGTGCTCCCACCATTGCCGCCGCGGTCGCTGCCGCGCAGGACGCAGGCGCCACCGGTGAGCTGCTGCTGAAGGGCATCGTGGTTGGCTATGAAGTGTCGACCCGCATTGGCGTGGTACTGGGCCGCGCGCATTATCGCTACTGGCATAGCACCGCCACCGTTGGCACCTTCGGCGCGGCGGCAGCGGCCGCGTTTATCTATGGCGCGACCGAGGAGCAGCTAGCGCACGCGCTGGCAACCGCGGCAACCTTCGCCGCCGGACTGCAGCAGGCATTCCGCATGGACTCGATGTCCAAGCCTCTGCACGTGGGCCGCGCGGCAGAGGGAGGCGTGCTGGCTGCCCGTGCTGCAGTTGCCGGTATCACGGGTTCGCTGGATGTGCTTGACGGCGAGACGGGAATTGGCCGTGCCATGTCTGACGGCCCGGAATGGGGCGCGTTGGCCGCAACACTGGGCACGGATTTCCATATCTGCCGACTAACCTTCAAGAATCACATCGGCTGCGGCCACACGTTTGCGGCTATTGATGGTGCGCTCGCCCTGAAAGCGAAGCTGGGCATTGACACCTCGCAGATCCGGCGCATTCACGTTGCTACCTACCGTCCTGCATTGGAAATCGCCTGTTACCTCGATCCCAGGACGGAGAACGAGGCCAAGTTCAGCCTCAAGTACATCGTCGCTACCGCACTGGTGCATGGCAGCGTACGCCTGTCGGCCTACACACCGGAGCGGCTGCGGGACGATGAGACGCGCCGGCTAATGGATTGCATGACTATCGTGGTCGATCCCGAGATCGATGGTTGGTTTCCTGGCAAGCGCGCAGCCAGGGTGGAGATCGAAACCTTGGACGGCGCCAAGGCCGACTACCTTCAGCCAAACCGGAAGGGCGATCCCGAGGATCCGTTGTCGGACGAGGATCTCGACGGCAAGCTGATGGAACTGGCGACCCCGATTGTGGGCGTTGAAGCCGCACATCGGCTGGCAGGGCGGATTTGGCATGTTGAATCCGAAAGTATCCGCCAGCTTTTTGCGTGAAGGGCTCCGGCCTTCTTCTCGACTACATCAGTATCATGCAAAGAATCAACCCATTAGGCTGGTTGCTACACTTCGTACTAATCACCGCATTGTCTGTTTTGTCCATAGGAGCGCGTGCGGAATCGTATCCAGCGCGACCGGTTCGCCTGATTGTTCCGTTCCCGGCCGGCGGTGGCACTGATGTGATAGCACGCTCGCTGGGCGATGAACTTTCACGCAGCCTCGGCAAGCCTTTTATCGTTGAGAACAAGCCGGCTCGGCGGGCAACGGCACGTCAGTCCACTTGGCAGCCGAGTATTTCCAATCCATGGCAGGCATCCGGCTTGTGCACGTGCCATACCGTGGCTCCGCGCCCCAATTCGCCGATCTGTTGGCCGGCCATATTGATGTTGCGTTCGCGACGATGGCTAGCGCTGCAACATTGATCCGCGACGGTCGGGTGCGAGCACTCGCAGTAACTTCGCCCACGCGATCCCCAACTTTTCCCGATGTTCCTACGGTGGCCGAGGCAGGTGTCAAAGGCTACAGTGCCGAGGTTTGGTATGGTGTCTTCTCGCCAAAGGGAACGCCGCCCGATGTCGTCACTGCGCTGCATAGAGCTATCGTGCAAGCGTCAGCCTCCGGTGCATTTCGTGACCGGCTGGCGCGCGAAGGCGTGGTGGGAGGCATCGGTTCACCTCAGGACCTGCGCGCGATCGCCGAGCAAGAGGTCGGCCGGTGGAAGCAGGTGGTGAAGGACAAGGGGATCCGCATCGAGTAGCATTCCCTGGAGTCACGCCAGCTACCGTCCGGACGGTCTGACGAGCCTTGGAAAGCTTTCATGTCAAACAGCACTCTCAGCATTGAACGGATAAAACCAGGTCAGGGCAAGGCAACGCCAAATCGCTCGCTCGAACGTGGCATTGCCGTGCTGCGCGCCTTCCGTGCCGGTTCCTCAATGCTAGGCAACAGTGAGATTGCGGAGCGCACCGGTTTGTCCCGGTCGACCGTCAGCCGGCTGACACAGTCGTTGATTGAGACAGGTATGCTCGAATACATCCCGCAGTTTCGAGCATATCGACTTGCTGTGCCGGTGCTCAGCATGGCACACGCCATGCGAGACAGCTCGCAGGTCCTCAAAGTCGCGGCGCCAATGATGATTGAGGTCGCAATGCGACACAAGATTAACGTCGGCCTGGCGGCGCCCGACGGGGATGAGATGGTCTATCTCGAGTCGTTTCGCTACAACCGGCGACAGTCGTTACGAACGGTGGTGAGCGGACAGCGTATCCCGATGGCATTGACTTCGCTGGGGCGTGCCTACCTTGCGATGCTTGCACCTGAGGCGTTCAGCGCGATGCTGTTGGCTCTCGCTGAAAAACACCAGGGCCGCGGCTGGCGGAGCTTGCGGCGGGAAATCGAGGCCGCGGTCCTTTCGGTGCGAGAGAAGGGCTACTGTGTTGCTTCATGGCAGCCTCAGGTCATTGCGATGGCGACGCCATTGCACATCGGCGGCTATGAAGTCCATGCCTTGAACGTGAGTGTGTCGACCCAAGAGGATGCCGAGGCTGTCGAAGCTGCTTTGGCAGAGCCACTGATGGAACTTGCGGCGGCGATACAGGCGCGGATACGACGGCTCGAAAGTGAGATATCCGGGGGCTCTTGAGCAATCCGCCTACGGAATCGATGGCGTTTTTGGTCACGTGCCGTATGCGTGTGCGTGGCCACGGTTGCCGCAGTTGACGCTCGATCGAAACCTGGCCGAACAGGTAATCGACGTCGTTCTCCGGGCACGTGCTCTTGGACACGATCACGGTCTTGCTGGTGCTGGAGGTGGCGCCGCCCATGCCATCGATCTGCTTGCCGTTCGGGGCGGGGCTGCCGATCACGCACATCAGCAGCATGTGCCCGTTACCAACGACGAAGTGCAGGGAACCGGTGACTTCGAGCTCGAGGGCGTGACCTTCCCGGGCGCCGAAGTGCCACCATGATCAACGCCGGCATCCCGACCATCTTCGTCAACGCGGAGGGCATCGGCTAAGCCGCACCGAGCTGCAGGACGTCATCAACGGCGCCCCCCAAGGTGCTGGCGATGTTCGAGACCATCTGCGCCTACGGGGCGCTGCGCATGGGCCTGATCAAGGACGTGGACGAGGCCGCCAAGCGCCAGCACACGCCCAGGGTCGCCTTCGTGGCCAAGCCGGTGGACTACACTGTCTCCAGCGACAAGAAAGTGGCCGCTGCAGATGTCGACCTGCTGGCGCGCGCGCTCTCCATGGGCAAGCTGCACCACGCTCCATGATGGGCACGGCAGCGGTGGCCATCGGCACCGCCGCGGCCATCCCCGGCACGCTGGTCAACCTGTCCGCCGGCGGCGGCGAGCGCAACACGGTGCGTTTCGGGCATCCGTCCGGCACGCTGCGCGTCGGCGCCGAAGCGCAGCAGGCCGACGGCGAAGGTGGTCAGGAAGGCCATCACGAGCCCGCAGCACATTGGAAGGCTGGCTGCGCGTGCCGGGCGACGCGTTCTGATACTTACCCTCCAGCGAGGCTGCCCATGTCCACTGACACGCCGTCCGCGCGACGCCCCGATCCTGACCAGGTACTGGTCGACATCGTCGACTATGTCACCGGCTACGAGATCAAGAGCGGCCTCGCCTACGACACCGCCCGCAACTGCCTGATCGACACCCTCGGTTGCGGGCTCGAAGCCCTGTCCTACCCGGCATGCACCAAGCTGCTCGGCCCCATCGTGCCGGGCACGATCGTGCCGAACGGCGCGCGCGTGCCCGGCACCCAGTTCCAGCTAGACCCGGTCCAGGCTGCTTTCAACATCGGCACGATGATCCGCTGGCTGGACTTCAACGACACCTGGCTGGCGGCCGAATGGGGGCATCCGTCCGACAACCTGGGCGGCATCCTGGCCACCGCCGACTGGATCTCGCGCAACAACATCGCCGCCAGCCGCAAGCCGCTGACGATGAAGGCCGTGCTCACGGCCATGATCAAGGCGCACGAAATCCAGGGCTGCATCGCGCTGGAGAACTCCTTCAACAAGGTCGGGCTCGACCACGTGGTGCTGGTCAAGGTGGCCTCGACCGCGGTGGTCGCGCAGATGCTGCGGCTGACGCGCGACGAGATCATCAATGCGGTGTCGCTGGCGTGGGTCGACGGCCAGAGCCTGCGCACCTATCGCCACGCGCCCAACGCCGGCAGCCGCAAGAGCTGGGCCGCAGGCGATGCCACCAGCCGCGCGGTGCGGCTGGCGCTGATCGCGCGCACTGGCGAGATGGGCTACCCGTCGGTGCTGACGGCGAAGACCTGGGGCTTCTATGACGTGCTGTTCAAGGGACAGCCCTTCCGGTTCCAGCGCCCTTACGAGTCGTATGTGATGGAGAACGTGCTGTTCAAGATCTCCTTCCCGGCCGAGTTCCACGCGCAGACCGCCGTGGAAGCCGCAATGGCCCTGTATGGCGCGCTGGCCGACGCCGGCAAGACCGATGCAAATATCAAGCGGATCACGATCCGCACGCACGAGGCCTGCCTGCGCATCATCGACAAGACCGGCCCGCTCAACAACCCCGCCGATCGGGATCACTGCATCCAATACATGGTCGCCGTGCCGCTGTTGTACGGCCGCCTGACCGCCGATGACTACGAGGACAAGGTAGCGGCCGACCCGCGTATCGATGCGCTGCGCGCAAGGATCGTCTGCGTAGAGGACAAGTCATTTACCGCCGACTACCATGATCCGGGCAAGCGCTCGATCGCCAATGCGCTGACGATCGAACTGGACGACGGCACGGTGCTGGACGAAATGCTGGTCGAGTACCCGCTAGGCCACAAGCGCCGGCGCGCGGAAGGCATCCCGTTACTGGTTGAGAAGTTCCGGACCAACCTGGCGCGGCGTTTCCCTCCCAAACAGCAGGCGGCGATCCTTGCCGTATCGCTCGACCAGGCCAGGCTGGAGGCGATGGCCGTCAATGAGTACCTCGATATGTATGCGGTTTAGGTTATCGTCTCAAATCTTCATGCCGAATTCGGCATAAGCTCTCAAGATTCACCTCACGTATAAGTGTTCGATTATTTCGAGGAGACCGCGCCAAAACAGGGGCAGACGACCGGATTGCTGCTGAGAGCCCTATGAGACACCTACAATGCGCGCATGGCTGCGATCATCACTGGTTTGAGGATCGGGCGCCGGCATGCCAACCGGTTACGTTCCTTGTCGTCCCCGCCCCTTAGTGATTGCGGGGACGAAAGAGCATCTGTATTAGAAATTATGACGGATGCCGACAGCCGCGCCGAACATCGAGCTTTGTCCGGTGCCGAGGAAGTATCCGTTAATAAAGCTGACTGCGGACGTGTCGAAATTCAGCCCGGCATTCTTTGAATATGCGGTGGTCAGATAGACGTCAGTCCGCTTGGAAAGGCGGTAGTCGGCAATGAAGGAGACCTGCCACGGGTTCTTCATATTTCTATCGCCAAATTTCTTGATGTCGTCGTAGTAGTAGCCCAGGGTCAGCTCAATTCCCCGGGTGAGGGCGTAGTTGGCGCCTGCCCAGTAGAAATCATCACGCAGAACCGTTGAGCCATCGGCACCCTTGCTCTGACCCCAGCGATAGCCAGCCATTAACTTGGCACGCCCGTCGAAGCTGTAGCTCGCGGCAACGGCGGCTTTCTTAAAGCTACCGGTGCCGCCCGCCGTGGTCAGCGTAGGGTTGTACTGGTTGTACCCCATGGTTGCGGAAAATGGGCCGGACTCGTACGTCAATGCGGCGCCGTAGCCGGTGTCGCGACGAAACTGCCCAGGGACTTCGCCGTTGCCCAGGAACCCGTTGCCAAACGACCAGTTGGCGCTTGCAGTCAGGGGGCCGAACACCCCGGTGTACTTCAACGTGTTGTCAGAACGGAAGTCCATGCCGATCTGTGCCACGATCGGTTCATACTGCGTTGAGAAAGCTGTCGGCGAGAAGTTTGCCAGTGCGTCGAACCAGCTTATGTACTGGCGACCGAAAGTGAAGGTACCAATCCCCTTGCTATCGAAGCCGATAAAGGCCTGGCGACCAAACAGGCGCCCTCCTTGCTGCATCATGCCATTGTCCACACCGAAGCCGCCTTCCAGCACAAAGATCGCGTTCAGGCCGCCACCCAGATCTTCAGTTCCCCGCATGCCAAAACGAGAGCCCGACAAGCCGCCCGAGTTCAGGCGGTAGAGGCTCGTGCCGGGACCGGTGGTAAATCCGTTTTCGACGGTCGGAGTCACAGTCGAGAAGTGATTGACATACTCGAGGTTGGCGTCAACCCCTCCATACAGCAACACACCGGATTGAGCCTGCGCACCGCCACAGGCAAGCCACGCGCCCAGCGTCAGCGCGGCATTGCGGCATTTGATCCCATACGTCGATTTCATTCCTGTCTCCTTTTCGTGGTGAAGTCTTCCGGCATGAGGGGACGCCTCTTATGGGCGTGTTCATCCATTCGCCCTTTTCGTGTCGAAACGGGCGGCCTGGTCGGAACTGCTACTGAGAGGGCAAGAGCCGCACGGGCCAGCGGTGGATGTACTACGCCGGAAGGTCCGTGCAAGCGGGAACACCGCGGCTCGTGAATGCACGCTGACAGCACCGCAACAGCGCGCTGTCAGCGGTCAGCTCGAGTGCCTCACGCGCTACGAGGGCGAGCAGACTCGGCCGATCATGGCTGACCGGGCGATGCCTCCGCTGCGAATGGCTGGAGTTAGCCGAAGCCGTTCAATTCCTATTGAGCTGTCATGGCTTCCGTCGCGTCAGCCAACGTACAAGAAGCAGGACTAGCGCGGTCGCGGTAATCAGAACGGTCGCCACTGCTGTGATGGTCGGTGTGATCTCCAGCATCAAGTCGTTGTACATCTTCTTCGGCACGGTGTTAATCGTGCCAGCGAGAAACACGCTCACGATGACTTCGTCAAAGCTGATCACGAAGGCAAAGATCCAGGCTGCGGCCAGATTGGGCGCCAGCGTCGGCAACACCACCCGTCGCATGGTCTGTGACCAGCTCGCGCCCAGGCTCCATGCCACCTGTTCCATGCGGATATCGAAGCTGCGGACCGCTGTGTTGAGAACCATGACCACGAACGGAATAGCGAGCAGGGTGTGCGCGAGAACCAGGCCGGTGATTGTCCCGAGTAGATTCCAGCGGGCGTAGAAGAAATACAGCGCCATGGCGATAATAACGCCCGGCACGATCAGTGGCAGCATCAGATTCGCTTCGGCCACCGCGCGCCATCGCGATTGCCCGCGAGCCAAGCCGTAGCTCGCCAGGCTACCGAGCATGACTGCCGTGCTCGCGGTCAGCGTCGCGACCAATGCGCTATTGGAGAAAGCATCAAGCCAGTCATCATCCGACAATAGAACCTGAAACCAGCGCAGCGACCATCCCGGTGGCGGAAAGGTGAGGGCGTTTGCTGAAGAGAATGACATGGGTAGCACGATGGCCACGGGGATCAACAGGAAGCCGAGGGTCAGCAAAGCCCAGATCCGGAGCCACAGCGCAGTCGTTGTACGTGTTGCTTTCATGATTTTGTCTCCGTCATTCGATTCAGGCGAAGGAAGATCGCAAAGACTCCAAGCGCAAGCGTTAGCAATGCTGTTGATATTGCGGCCGCCAGCGCCCATTCCGACGTCTCGTTGATCAGCGTGTCGAGCAGATTGCCGAGGAGTGGCACTTTTCCCCCTCCGAGAATGGCCGGGGTGATGTAGAAGCCAAGGCTCAGCATGAACAACAGCAAGACGGACACCCCCAGCGCGGGCAATGACAAAGGGAAGAAGACCCTCCAGAAGATCTGCTGCCTGGATGCGCCCAGTGACGCCGCCGCCTGCAGGAGTCGATCATCGATACGCAACATGGCAGCGCCTTGGAATGCTGTTGTTTGCCGATATCGTCGACCCTCTCTCATGACACGTGCCCCTACCTTGAAGACGCCAGATACTCCTGCTCCCGAGGCCACCTCAGACCCGTCCAAACGGCGGAGGGGGCGACCGGTCGTGGATCGCGAAGCAAGGCGCGCCAGTTACCTCGCCGCAGCTACCACTGTGGTCGCACGGGAAGGCTATGCTGGCGCTTCCTTGCGCAAGGTGGCGGAGCAGGCCGGCTGCACCACGGGTTCCTTGTTGCATTACTTCGAGAACAAGGAAGCGATCGTCAAAGCGCTCGTTGAA
This sequence comes from Cupriavidus consociatus, assembly GCF_017814975.1. Taxonomy (GTDB): domain Bacteria; phylum Pseudomonadota; class Gammaproteobacteria; order Burkholderiales; family Burkholderiaceae; genus Cupriavidus; species Cupriavidus consociatus. Next base: position 183,763 of record NZ_JAGIQA010000008.1, on the reverse strand, counting down.
AATCACTTTGACCAGTTCGAGTCGTTCATCCGGTCCAGCCACGATCCGCGCGACATCAAAGCGACCTTTAAACAGTGGCTGAACTGGACGACTGCCGACGATCCGGCCCGGTGGCTCGTGCAGTTTCAATTGATCGCGCAGGCAAGGCTCGATCCGGAGCTCGCCGCGATCTTCCAGCGGCGCTACGCGCAATACCGACGCAAACGCGTGGCTTTACTGGAGAGGGGGCAGGAAGAGGGCGTGATCCGCAGCGATATCACTGCGGAGTTGCTCGCCGACCAACTTAGCGCGATTGGCGAAGGCTGGATGATGATGCTCCCTATCGAGCCAGAGAGATTCAAGCCGAGTCGCATCGAGGCGCTTCTGGACGCTGTCATCACATTGATTAGCCCGCCCGGACCGTCCACGACGAAGCCCACTGTAGACTCCGCGGTCCGCAAGCGCAGCTAGACGGAAATGCTGCAACTGCGAACAACGATGCGGCGCTCATCCAGGAGACCGTTCAACTTCGAATTGCTCTGTGAGGCCTGCGCCCGCCGGTTTGGCGACGGGCCTGGTTCCAGAGCACTTGACCGTCGGACAATTGCACCATGTCATCCAGGTAGTCATGGGCTGGCCGACGAACATCTGCACCAGGTCAGTATCCGTGGCAGGCGTTACGGCGAAGCTCACGACAGGTTTTTGTGAAGTCGGCCGTCAACCAGGTGGTCAGCAAGCGATTTGTCGAACGGTAGCAGGTGGCCTGGCGGCCGCGGCACAACCTGCTGCAAATCCGGAGGGCCGTGCTCAATGACCAGCGCCGGTCGTACGTTGAACGGCGGTATCCCTCCATCACGGGAGAAGAAGACCGCCGCCTTGCCGCTTAGTCAGCGCCCTCGGTTTGGCGCGGTCTCCTGTACCGTCGCTACACCGTTAGGGACAGGAGCGGCACCTGTTCAACTCGGGTACCCCCGCTGCTTCCGGCTGAAAAAGGATGTCCTGGACCATGAACCGCAAGGAAACTTCCAGGGCGGGCTTGCACTCGGAAACCCCACCTCCCCGTGTACCAAGCAACGCGATGCCGAGAGGGGAGAACACGCAGATCCGGCCAAGGGAAAAATCTGCTTCTTCCGGATAGCTGATGGTCCAGACCATCCTCTGGTGTCTCGCCAAATCCACGCAGGAAAAGGTAGTGAACATGCTGATGGCATCCGCCGGAAACCTGTCGGCGGGTACGACGTCTGCAGCCGACAGAAAGCGCGCCAACGCGGCGCCATACTGAGGCCGCGCGGTTGCCCGCCGTGCACGTGCCTTGAGTCGGCTTGCATCGAGTTCCGTAACGAGTGGCTTCGCATTCATTGGACTCTCCAGAATCTGCATCAGAAGTTGGTAAATCGAGAGCAACCTGGTCACGCGCTTCCTTCAAGCCGCACGGTCACGCTCGGCAGAGCGACGCGTTGGCTTTCCGTCCGCGTACTTCCACTACGTTAGTGTGCTGGCAGAGGGCACGAGGTTGCGAAGCGTAGGCGCTTGCGGGGAGTGCCGCATTTCACCACTAACTATCTGCATCATGAGTGTCTGTATCGCGAGGATATCTCGGGGCCTGTGCATCGCCATAAATTGCTTTGCGCACTCATAGGATCCGGGAAAGGCTCCGTGTAGCCATTGAAGATTCCATTGCAACAGCGTCTCATATTGCGCGAACGCCGTCTCCGTAAGTCGCAGCACGTCTGATACGCCTCTGAGGACTTCAAGATTGGATTGCCGGGCCGCCGAGACCTGGGCAAATGGTAATGGATGCATGATTCGCTCCTGTGGCCATGCGCCGCGGCCGTTGAGTCGCGATACGGCGCTTCGACCGACGACACTCAGCCAGATGCCGAACATCGTGTTCGAAAATGGGAATAGGCACGCCTTGCGGCGCGTGTCCGTCCGATGTGCGACCTGGTGTCCCACCTACTTGGAGAAAGCACCGGCCATCAGGAAACGCGATGGCTTAAATGGGTGGCAATCCCGAGCAGAAAAAAGCAGGGACAGGTCGGCTATGGGAAGGAGCTAGTTCCGGAGCCGGTCAGACGCGCAGCGCGTCCCCGACCGGCTCCGGATTAATAGAGGCAGGCGAGACCTACGCCATGGATAGGCCGCTTGTTCGCAAGACGGCGTGAAATTGTCATTGCGTGACCGGTTTGTGATCGTGCGGCCGCAACGCGGAGGAACGGCTGCGCACTCAAGCTGTATGAGTACGATTTTTCGAAAGCGCGCGCCGTGTTGTTCATCGTCCAGGACCTCTGAACAAGATTGGGAACGAGGTTCAGGCCATCATATCCACTTCAGCTGAAAAGGGCAAACCAGTAGCCAATTGCATCGCAGACGGCCGAGTGGCACAGCACAGTGCTCGCGGCAATGTCTCAGCGCGCATCCTCGCATTTCTTGCTTGCGCAGAAGGCTGCCACCTTCCGGACCTCCCGATGGGTCGTGGCGCGCGCCGTATTCCGCATCTGGGTTTCGCTATCGTTACCAGTGGCGCCGTTACGGAATGCGAACAACTCATTCGTGAGATAGTCGCGCGCGGAATGCCTTCAAGCCAGAGCCTCCCCGAACTTCTGGTCGACGGCGCCGTGGCAGCATCTTGGTGTAGTCTCGCCACCAAATTACTTCCTGCTATCCGATACGCCCGACCGTTCACCACTGCCGAGGTAATGCTGGCGGGCTGTTCGTTTCAGCGGGCGCAGGATCTTGAGCTTGCTTCATCCCGTTGGGTGTTTTCCCCTTGGCCTCCCTCCCGGCAATGCCGGCAGATCCCTTGTGGCGGTTCAGACGACGCCATGTGCCGGTGGTTGGGCGAAGGCCCAAAAAAAACAAGCGAAAAAACAAGAAAAGCCCGCTGCAAGGGCGGGCTCGAATCCCTTCGGTGAAAGGGAGGAGACGAGGGTGAGTATAAACCCTAGGAAGAAATCTTGCAGAGCATGGCAGGAGTCGCCGGAGGCATTTACTCTCATGATGATGAAAGTATAAGGATTCTCAGGAAACAGTTCGCAATAGCGCGCGAAAAAACAATTCCGACTGGAGCCGCTCTCCCTGGATCTGCAAACCGGTTGCGGGAGCAAGATCTGCGGGCGCGCGCTGCAGCGAGAGTCCGCTCGATCTGGCGAGGGTTTCAGCCTGGCAAGCTCGTTCCAGGTAATACAGGTCATCGTACGCATAATCCAGTCGCTCGACGCACACAATGACACCATGGTTGGCCAGGAAGACGATGTCCGCACCGGCTGCCGCGTTGGCAATGCGCTCGCCTTCCGCGTGGTTCAGGGCCAGGCCGTTGTTTGGCCGAAGCCTGGCCAGGCGGGGAATTTGTGCAGCAGGCTGCTGCACAATTGCCTTGGTTTCACCTCTGCACATTACTGGACAAGCTCAAGAGCAACGAGCATCGAGAATGGTATGCCGCACAGGCCTTGGAGCATGGCTGGTCCCGCAATGTCCTGGTAATGCAGATCGAGACTCGCCTGCATGAGCGGAAGGGGCGGGCAGTGAGTAATTTTGCGGAACGCCTGCCGCCAGCACATTCGGATTTGGCTCGCGACGCCTTCAAGGATCCGTACATCTTCGACTTCCTAGGCTTGGGCGAGGATGCGCAGGAACGAGATATTGAACGCGCCTTAACGCTGGGCCCTTATGCCGAGTTTGCGGAACAGTTGCGCGCGGCTACCCCCATGGATTCCCTCTGGATCCGGGATATCACCGTCGCCAACTCGACCTGGGGTCACCGGCTTTATGAAGTCTATGAACCTTGGATGGCGGCGCACCCTGTCGGGGCGGGCATCGGCCAGGGTCTGCCGATGGCGATTGGCGCCGCATTTGCGGCCCGTGACCGCAAGACGATTTTGCTATCCGGTGACGCGGGCTTTGTGATGAACATTGGCGAATTGTGGACCGCCAAGCAGGAGTCGCTGGATATTCTGATGGTGGTGATGAATGACGCGGGCTATGGCGTCATCAAGCACATGCAGGATGCCGCGTTCGGTGGCCGTCGCGTATACGGGAACTTGGATCCGCCAGACTTCGAGCAGTTGGCGCGATGCGTTGGTGCGTCCTATGCAAAGGTCTGCCGCAAGGAGAGTTTGGTGCAGTGCTCCGAGACGCAATGCCGGTGCGGGGTCTCAGTATCGTCGAAGTGGACATGTCTGCGATCGGAGAGGCGCCACCGTACTAGGATGGCACGGACGCGGCAACCACCATGGGGCCGCTGGCGAACGACCGTCGAGTGGCTGCCGTCGCAAGACTGGTGGACGATGCGGCCAGGCAGGGGGCGAAGATTCTCTTTGCGGCGGCGATCGCGTTGGTGCCGCGGGTTACTTTCTTCGCGCCAACAATCTCGATGATGTTCCCATCTCTTCCGAAATCATGGTCCAGGAGCCCTTCGGGCCGGTCGTGGCCATGCGCTCGTTTGCACGATTGGAAGATGCCATTGCCGAGGCGAACCGACTGCCGTTCGGACTCGCAGCGTATGGCTTCACCCGGTCGCTGAAGACGATGCATGAACTGGCGAGAGATCTCGAGGCCGGCATGATCTGGCTCAACCAGCCTGCGCTCGCACTTCCCGAGATGCCCTTCGGGGGTGTCAAGGATTCCGGCTTTGGCTCGGAAGGTGGACCAGAGGCGCTGGACGCCTATTCGGTGGTGAAGTCCGTTTCCACCGCAATGGTCTGAGTGTCCGAGAACCGATCGCAGCGTGGCGCGGAAGCACCAGGCAGTGAGGTATTGAGAACCTTGGCCTTTCGTTAGCCCGCATATCCTTGGAGTTTGTATGAAAACCGTTGAAAGGCCTAAAAGCCGTTGACCTGAGTAAGGTGCTTGCCGGGCCCTTATGTGGTCAGTTTCTGGGCGAGCTGGGCGCGGATGTGCTCAAGGTCGAGCCTGTCGGCAGCGGAGATGACACGCGGTCCTGGCTACCGCAGGAGAAGGGACAGTCCGCGACGTTCCTTGCGGTGAATCACAACAAGCGCAGCGTGGCCATCGATCTGAAGTCGGAGGAGGGCCAGCGGCTGGTTCATGACCTCGTAGCCAAAGCCGACATCGTGCTCCAAGGGTTCGGTGCCGGGACGGCGCGCAAGCTTGGCGTCGACTATGAGACGCTGCGGAGCGTCAACCCACGCCTCGTCTACCTCGAGATCTCGGGCTATGGGCGGGAAGGACCGCTTGGCAAGGAGCCCGGTTACGACGTCATGCTCCAGGCGTTCAGCGGCATGATCTCCACCATGGGTGAGCCGGATGGCGGCTTCTCGCGCGCCAGCTTCTCGCCGGTCGACTTCGGCACCGGGTCGTTTGCCTTGAGTGGCGTCCTGGCGGCGTTGATCGAACGCGAGCGAACGGGAAAGGGCGTCTACGTCGAGGTGTCACTGCTTGATACGGCGATCTCTCAGATGGGCTACATGTCGCAGAACTACTGGCGCACCGGCAAGACGCCGCGTCGTATGGGAACGGCGCATCCCGCGATGTCGCCCTACCAGGCATTCGCCACCCAGGACGGCGACATCATGCTCGGTGGGCAACGACGCGCAATGGAGACGGTTCTGTGCTGCCGCCGGACTGGACGCCCTGGTGAGCGACAAAAGGTTCGCGACCAATGCCGCCCGCGTTGCCAATTTCGATGAGACCGTCCGTATCGTCGGCGAGGTCATGCAGACGAGAACCACGGACGATTGGCTCGATCGCCTGCGCGCTTGCGGAGTCCCGTGCCCGCCGATCAACACGCTCGATCAAGCCCTGAATCATCCGCAGGTGGAGGCGCGCGAACTGCTCGTGGAGTCGACCCATGCGGTGCTTGGCGCGATGAAGAATGTCGGGATTCCCGTCAAGTTCAACGAAGAACCGCGAGAAGCTGTCCGCCCCGCACCGTTGCTAGGACAGCACACTGCCGAAGTTCTCTCGGAAATGGGCTTGTCCGACGCGGCGATTGGCGAACTGACCCGGCAAGGCATTGTCGGCGTGTCAACGTTGTGAGCGGGCAAGCATTTGCCCGGGCACGAGATTCATTAAGGAAGGACACCGATGTCTATGTTCAAGCAATACTATTTTGACGACTTCTCCATCGGGGAAGAGTTTCCCATCCCATCGCGCACCATGACCGAGGGCCTGTTTGCGGCATTCCAACTGGCCAGTGCGGACAATCATCCGAGCCACTACGACGTGGAGTACTGTCGCAAGCACGGCATGCCTGCCTTGGGGGCTCATGGCTTTCAGATCCTGATTTAAAGCGCAGCCGGTGCAGGCTGGTTCCCGCACTATGTGGAAGACTCGATGAAGGGCTTCATCGAGCAGTCCAGCAAGTTTCTCAAGCCGGTGTATGCGGGGGATACGCTCTATCCGATGCTCAAAGTGTCGCAGCTTGACTGCGGGCGCACCACCGGGGTCGTGACCCTGGCATCCACGATTCTGAACCAGCGCGACGAACTCGTGATGGAAGGCGTTCAGAAGTACCTCATTAAGCGCCACCCGAAATTCTTCGCGTGACGCCGTCGCGCGTATCTCTTGCGTACCGCCGCGACGTCGTCCGGCTCGGTCACGCCAGGGACGCTTCGCATCGCCCTCGCCCTGGGCACACGGGTCGTCCACACGCTGGCCGTCGCTCAACCAGCCATCCTCGACGGCGCAGCGCCCCGGGCACCCCGCGCCTGGATGAGGCCTGGCGGGTAGCCGCGCATGCGCACCGCCGCTCGTTCCCCGTGATCCAGCATGGGGGCGACTGGCCCACCGATATCTGGAAAGAAGGAGACTTCTAATGAATCACCGTCATTTCATCGTTGCCGCTTCGGCCGTGCTGCTGTGCACGAACGTCAGCGCGCAGGGCGCGTCCAATTACCCGACGAAGCCCGTGAAGCTGGTGGTCGGCTTTCCTGCAGGGCAGGCCACTGACATCATTGCGCGTATGGTGTCGGAGCGCATGGCCAAGCACCTCGGGCAGCCGATCGTCGTTGAGAACAAGCCGGGCCAGGCGGGCGGGCTTGCGCTGGGATACCTGGCACAGCAAACGCCCGATGGTTATACCGTATCGTTTGCCAACACCGGTGCCGTCATTACGAACCAGTTCGTCCAGAAGAGCCTGTCCTACAGCCCCGAAAAATTGCAGCCGGTGGCCTTGCTGGGCGACATCCCCTTGGTGCTGGTCGCCCGTGGCGACGGGAAGATCAAGAGCCTGAAGGATTTTGTCGATCAAGCGCGCGCCAATCCCGGCAAGCTGACGTACTCGACGCCCGGCAATGGCACGACGTCGCATTTGGCGATGGAGTCGCTCAAGCAGGCCACCGGCATCAACGTGCTGCACGTCCCCTATACGGGCAGCAGTCGGTCGCTCACTGACTTGATGGCAGGAAATGTAGACGTGTCGTTCGACACCATCACGACCGTACAGCCCTTTGCGGAAAGCGGGAGGCTGAAGGCCCTCGCGATTGGCGCCACCGAGCGTGTTGGGGCGTTGCCGAAGGTGCCAACGCTCGCCGAGTCAGGCTATCGCGACATCATTGGCGCCGTCTGGATCGGCGCGTTTGTGCCTAACGGCACGCCTGCCACCGTGATTCGCAGGCTCGAGTCCGAGATTGGGCAGGCCGTCAAGGATCCGGCGATTTCGCAACGGCTGAACGCGGTGGGTCTGTATGTGCGCTATGCCGACGCGGCTGGATTCGCGAAGATGCTGGTCACCGACACGCCCAAGATCCGAAAAGTTGTCCAACTCTCCGGCGCAAAGGCCGACTGAGCCGGGCAGCTGAAGAAACGCGACCAGCTCCAACCAGCGCTATCTGTTTGCCCCTGCCGGCGCGATCAGCAGTGGCGAAGAGTTTGAGCGGGCGCTGAAGTGCCTTGACCTGGACGTCGAGGCATGATGGCTTTGCAATCGGAGCAGGCCTAGCTCGCCGCGGCGCAGCGCCGGGCCGAGCGCGCCGAAGCGGGGCTCGCACGCCAGCTGCCGGCAGAATTGCGGGTGGCACCGCGCGAGCGAGGGGAGGGTGGTGGCGGACGGCGGCGCAAGGCACCGATTGTTAGCGCGATACTCCTTCAGCCGGGGTTTCGGCGTGTGCAATTTGCCCACTTGGGCGGGCACCGCATAGGGGCGGCATGCACCACTGACGCGGGCGGAAATAACACGGTGCGCGCCTTGCCGTTATTGGCCACGGGGACCAGACCTTGTCATCTGGACTTCTATCGCCGTGACAACTACCCTGTTTGGAAACGCCGGTCCGCCGTTGCGGCGACCGGCGCTGCCTTTTCCGCATGGGGGAGCAGGGATGATGCCAGACACGCCAGAGACGACGACGCCGGCCACGGGCGGCAGCGGCGCAGATCCGGCCCGGCCGGAACTCACGCCGGAGCGCCTGCTCCAGCTGGGGATGGGATTCTGGCCGGCGAAGACGCTGCTTTCGGCCGTCGAATTGGGCGTATTTACGCGGCTGGCGGCCGGTCCGCTTGATGCCCCCACACTGACCAAAGCGCTCGGCCTGCACCCGCGCAGCGCGCTCGACTTCCTCGACGCGCTGGTCGCCCTGCAAGTGCTGGAGCGCGACGACGGGAAATATCGCAACGCTCCCGACACCGCATTGTTCCTCGACCGGAGCCAGCCGAGCTATGTCGGCGGGCTGCTGGAAATGGCCAATGCCCGGCTGTACCCGTTCTGGGGCGCGCTGACCGAGGCGTTGCGCACCGGGCTTCCGCAGAACGAGTCGAAGCGAGGGGGCAACCTCTTCGATTCGATCTATAACAACGAGCAGGGGCTGCGTGGCTTCCTGCAGGCGATGACTGGCATCAGCGTGGGCGCGGCGCGCGCAATGGCGCAGAAATTTCCGTGGCAGGACTATCGCACCTTCATTGACATCGGCGCTGCGCAGGGCGCGTTGCCGGTACAAGTCGCGCTCGCCCATCCGCATCTACAGGGCGGTGGCTTTGACCTGCCGGTAGTCGGGCCCGTGTTCGAGGAATATGTCAGGTCGCACGGGCTGCAGGACCGCCTCGGGTTCTATCCTGGCAACTTCTTCAGTGATCCCTGCCCGACGGCCGACGTCCTGGTCATGGGACACATTCTTCATGACTGGGACCTCACGCAGAAGCGCGAGTTGCTGGCGAAGTGCTATGCGGCGCTGCAGCCGGGTGGCTGCCTGATCGTCTATGACGCCATCATCGACGACGATCGGAGGAAAAACGCCTTCGGCCTGATGATGAGCCTGAACATGCTGATCGAGACGCAGGGCGGCTTCGACTATACCGGGGCGCAGTGTACCGGCTGGATGCGCGAAGCGGGCTTCAGCCAGGTGCGCGTTGAGCCGCTCGTTGGCCCGGATTCTATGGTGATCGGCACCAAGTAGACGTTCCAACCAGTTCGCTATCCCTGCGAGATTTCCAGGGTAGGCAGACTGAGGTTCCACAACAATCATAGGGCTGCAGTATCCGGATGAAGGTAGTCTTCTCGCGAAAGGGGTTCGACCAGGGGTATGGCGGCATGGCAAGCCCGATCTTGCCGGACGGCAGGTTGCTTCCGCTCCCGATTCCAAGCGATCGCGACCGAACCCAGATCGACAACATCGGGTTCAACGATGTCGACCTGGACGCCATGCTTAGGGACTTGTCCGGCGGGAAGTACAGTGCCAGGTCGACTGTACATTTTGATCCGGACCTCGGCGGCAACCATACGGCGAGCATCCCGGGCTGGCGACCAGCCTTCGGACAGTCGGGTCCCGCCCAGGGTCACTTGTCCAACAATGATGTTGGGCCTGGCGACGTCTTTTTGTTCTTTGGATGGTATCGGCGGGTGGAGAAGCTCTCCGGACGGTGGCGTTTTGTGCCGGACGCGCCAGACCTCCATGTCATCTTTGGTTGGCTGGAGATCGACGAGGTGTTGCCGGTCGCGACTGACCGGGCTGGTTCGCTCAAGCGACATCCCTGGATCGCGACGCATCCTCACGTGGCCACCCCGGATAGATACACGGATCCCCGCAATACCCTTTATGTTGCACGCAAGCGCTCCCTCTTTGTGGCGGGTATCGGCGCAGGTCGATTTCGGTTCATGCGCCCGCCGATGCAACTTACCCTGGCAGGGCGAACACGTAGCGTCTGGTCCTTGCCATCCTGGTTCGAGCCTAAGGAAAGGGCGCCGCTGACATATCACCCCGGCGCTGCCTGTTGGGAGCCTGATGGCGATAGGGTGACGCTGAAGACGGCGGCAAAAGGACAAGAGTTTGTGATCGATGGCAAGGCCTACGCAGAGCTGGAGCGGTGGGTGGCAAACCTCGTTGGGGAAGCGGCATGAAGCTGCTGATGTGCACAGCGTCGCTGACACAAAAAAATAAAAAAGCCCGATGCGAGCTCGCGCAGGCATCGGACGGGCACGCCGGCGCACGGAAGGCGCAAACCAATCTTTGAGCGAAGCATGGCCGGCTTAACAATGACACTTGCGCCGTTTTCTCCAGCAATGCTCAGTCCGGTGGAATTAGGCAAGACGGTCAGCCCGGCATGGCCGGCAGTACTAGGCGCCTTGGGAGACGAACATAAGGTCCGAAAACGGGCGCATAACGTCTCTATGTTTTGTAGATGCACGCAGAGGTGAAATGAGCTGCCCCAGCACCGGGCTGAGGCTTCCCACCCTTGCGAGAAACTTGTCGGCATGACCTTCGCATCCGCATTTTTGGGAACTCCATGCTGCGGCAGGTATTCATATTGCCCTGGATTTACTGCTCCCAGCCCTCAGACTCTCAGAGGCCTGTCAACTGGACCAACGCGTTGCTGATGGCGACGACACCTGGCGAGAACGCTGTGTCGTTGCGAGTGACAAACAGCGTTCGCCCCTCCGCAAACCAGGCATCGTGGCGAACTTGCTGCACCATGCCGAGGCGCGCGTAGTGCCGCACGGCGCTTTCGGGAGCGATGGTCACTAACCTGCTATTGGCGACCATGCAGAGGTTCGTGTGGAAGGAAAAGGACTCGACCTTTGGCTGCGGTGGAACGATACCCGCGGCAAGAAATGGAGCTTCGAACAGCGAGCGGGTATGTGTACCGCGCGGTGCGGTCACCCAGTCGCAATCGCACAAGTCGGCAAACGCAAGCTTGCGTTTGCGCCCGATCTGATGGTCGAGCGCGCACGCAATGGCGAGGCGCTCCTCCCATAAAGGTGTCACCGACATCTCGCTGGTGAGGTTCAGTTCGACGCTGCTGCTCACGCGGCCGATCACGCAGTCGAGTTCGCCGCGGTCCAGCATGCCGAGAAGTCCGTCCACGGTGGATTCATGCACCACGAGGCGCGGGGCATCCGGCCTTTCGGCCAACTTTGCGAAGAGCTTTGGCAAGGCAACAACACCGACCAGCGGCAGGATGCCGAGGCGAACTATCGGCGCTGCCGGGGCGGCATTGATCTCCTCCATCGCGGCAGACAGAGCATTGAGAGCCACTCGCAGGCGCATGAGCGCATGCTTCCCGGCCGGCGTCAGCGCGGCGCCGCGCGTGGTGCGAGCGACCAATTGCGTGCCAAAGACTGATTCCACTTCCTGAAGCATCTTGGTTGCTGCGGGCTGGGTCAGAGCAAGCTCAGACGCTGCGCCCGACAGTGAGCCGTGCGCGTCGACCAGTTCGAGAAAGCGCAGATGGCGGATGCGAAGCCGATCAAATCGGGCCGCCAACTGTGATTGGCCTGCGCTCGGCGTGTCCTTGGTCATAACGAAAATTGATATCGCGATCGATAACCAATAATTTACAGGAAATACTCGCGCTCCCACAATGCCGCTTCATCGATCCAAACGATCACAAGGAGACAACACAATGGGAAGAGGAATTCTTGCGACAGGGTTGCGCTTGACGATAGCGGCAGCTGCCGGCTTGTTATGTGGGGTGGCAACGGCCGCGCCTGCTGTTGAAAGCGCCTTCCCAAGCCGGCCGATCCGACTGATCGTTCCTTACGCCGCTGGCGGCGGTCCAGACATCCAGGCGCGCAAACTGGCCGAAGCCGCCGCGCGTGAGTTGGGACAGCCGCTGGTAGTCGAGAACAAGGTTGGCGCGGGAGGCATCCTGGCGGCCGAGGTCGTCGCACAGCAGCCAGCCGACGGGTACACGCTAATGCTTGGCTCCTCCACCCATGTCACCCAGAAACTGCTTCAGCCCTCGGTGAAGTTTGACCCGACGACCAGTTTCACCCACATCATCCGGTCGGGGTTTAGCCCTCAGGTAATGCTTGTGCGGGGAAACGCGCCGTATAGCACTGTGGCGGACGTGATACAGGCAGCGCGCAAGGTGCCGGGAACCCTGAACTATGCATCGGGCGGGATTGGCAGCGCCGCTCATCTTGCGGGCGCAGCATTTGCCAAGGCAGCAAACATCGAACTCGTGCATGTGCCGTACAAGGGGTCTGTCGAAATTGTGCCTTCCCTAATACGCCGCGACACGATGGTGGGGTTTCCCGTCGCCTCGACAGCCCTTCCGCAATTACAAAACCAATCCGTGCGCGCGCTAGCGGTCACTTCAGCGCAGCGACTCCCGAGCATGCCGGCGGTCCCTACGCTCAATGAGGCGCTTGGGCGCAAAGACTTGACGCTGGACTCGTGGAGCGGAATCTGGGCGCCAGCAGGGGTACCAACGCCCGTCGTTGCACGCCTGCATGCGGCGTTCCTGAAAGCGCTCAACGATCCGGGCGTACGCGACTTCTACCAGAAGTCGGGCACCGTTATTGACCCGACACCCAGCCCCGAAGCGTTTGCCCGCTTCGTCGCCGACGAAACGGGCAAGTATCGCCGCATCGTCGAACAAAGCCGTATTGCATTGCAGTGAGGCAAGGATGACCAAAGATCTTAATTTCGCTCCTCTGGAAGGCGTCAAGGTGCTGGACTTCTCCCACGTCATAGCCGGGCCACTGGCGACCTTCTATCTGGCGCAATTGGGCGCCACGGTACTGAAGATGGAGAATGCCAACGGCGGTGACGTGATGCGCCGCACCGAAAAGGGCCGACAAGCGTTCGTGGCGTTGAATGCGGGCAAGCAAAGCCATGTGGTCGACCTGGGCGAAGCCGCAGGTCTCGCTCGCGCACTGGAACTGGCGGCCACCTGTGATGTTGTAGTCGACAACTTGCGACCTGGCGTCCTTGAGCGCTATGGCCTCGGATTCGAGGCGATCCGGTCAATCAATTCCAAGGTTGTCTATTGCACGATCTCTGGCTATGGCCAAGGTAGTTCAGACCTGGCCAGCCGACCGGCCTATGACCACGTCATCCAGGCTGCAACAGGCATGGCGTTCATGGCCGGCACCGAAGGAGATCCGCCTATAAAGACCGGCTTCCCAGTGATTGACGCCGCCACCGGCATGCAGGCGACATTAGCCATCCTGGCCGGTCTACGTGAACGGGATCGAAAGGGTTGTGCCGTGCAACTCGACGTGTCCATGACTGGGGCGTCACTGCAACTGATGTACACCTTTGCGTGTGCGGCACTCACGACCGGCGAATCGCCAGCGCGGGTTGGCAACCAGGGATATTCCGGCAGCCCGAGCGCTGACTTCTTCGCTGCACGCGACGGATGGATTGCAGTTGGCGCCAACACGCCCCGCCAGTTGATGAGGCTGCTGGAAGTTCTAGACCTCTCCCATCTCGCAGCCGATCAATCCTACTTTGCCGAGCCGCTGGATCCAGCTTCACCTGCGTCATTTGTGCGATCGGTCAATCCCGCGCGACTTAAAGCGGTCATCGCTGATCGCCTGAGTGAATTCGAGGCGCACGAACTCGAAGCTCTTCTTGCGGAACGCGGCGTGCCGGCCGCCAAGGTACGCACAATTGGCGACTTCGCCAAGGATGCGAAAAGGCTAGGACAGGTGTCGACTGTCACGCTGCAAGACGACGTGGTTTCCGTCGTCTCACCGGGTCTCGGTTTCGGGGCCTGGACCCGGACCCGTTAAGCACGCCTCCCTTGCGCAGCGGACGACACGCGTCACCTCTACCTTGGTGGCCGTCGCGTTGAGTCCTGCAACGCACCGCTTATCACTCGTATCGGGCGCGCAAGCAGGCTCCCGATGGGGCATCCGTGGCGTCGAGGATTTAGGTCGGGGCTATAGCACGAAGAGGACGAACTTGTACCTAACGACGGTATACGCAAAAAATGCGTCGCTCAACTTTGATACCTCTGTCGGAGGACTCGGCTCGGGATACTACCTTGGAGCCGGTAAGAACAGCATGCTCGGCGCGGTGATCGGGATCCGCCATACCTTCTGAACTAGTTGGCTGCAACGGCCTTGCACCGGCATGACGCATCTCCGCACGGTCCCGGAGGCCCATCGCAGTGTTTTCGGGTTTAAGGCGTCCTTTCGGTGTCGACCTTACATTCTACTTGATCGCTCATGAAGAACTTATTTTACTTTCTCGTCTGCTGGACGCTGTTGTGCATCGGCTCAGCCCACGCCCAGAGCCAGGATGCGGAGCTGGCAAAGTATTTCAATTCAGGGGAAATCCTCGACGAAAATACGCTTGGCACGACGATTTCCGAGGATCACGTCGTGCATAGCGTCGCTCGTCCCGGCAAGAACGTTCGTGTAATCAAGTTGAAATTCACGAGCCAGAACTGGAAAGGCATGGTCTGGACGCACCCCGCGCGCATCTATGTGCCTGATGGATACAAGGGCGGGGGCAATGCGGGGATCATCGGCACCGAGCGCAACTTCTTTGATGACGCCAACTGGAACCGGCTGACAATACCCGGAACGCTATTGCGCACAGAAGAGCAGTACGCAGAAGCGACCGCAATTGATCTGGGCCTGCCCATCATGATTTTCAGCAATCCCGCTGAGGACTTCATGGGCATGGATGAAAGCGACCTGATGGGATACGCGCTCAAGAAAGTCCGCGAAACGCAGGATCTTGGCTGGAATGGCTACATTCCTATCACTAGGGCATATCTTCGGGCCATCACTCTGATGCATTCACTGCAAGGCGTTCAAACGGAGCGCGCAGTCATGATGGGGTGTTCAAAGCGTGGCGTAGCTGTCAGTCTGGCCACCGGTACCGGAGATGATCGCGTCGCAGGTGTAATGGCAACTTGCTTTTACGGAGGAAACAACCTCGATAGCCTCGCAAAGAGGTTCGCGGAGTTCGGACCAACCGTGCGGGGGCCCGCTAAGGACCGAGCCGGTCCTGGCTTTCAACCGGCCGAAGCGGTCCTGCGTATGTACAACAACCCGGTGGGACTCAAGATGCTCTCGCACTTCGACCCCTATATGTGGCGCGACAAGATCAAAGCTCGCTATCTCGTAGCACTTGGTACGAACGACGAGTTCTACGCTCTGGGGTCGGCTAACAGCATGCTTACCGAAATGCGAGGCGACAAGGCTTTCCTTGCCGTCGACAATTTGACGCACACGTGGGTGTCGCAGAAGCACCTGGCAGCATGGCGGATGTGGTTGGCGCACACATTTTTGAATCGCCATATCCCAAAGATTGACTCCAAGGCTGTTGTGAAAGAAGGCATGCTGCTTGTGTCAGCAAAGGTCGGATCAGAGACGCAGCCTGTATCCGTCAGGCTCTTTTATTCGTACAACAACGTGCTCGCCGATTGGCGAAAGGCCAAATGGCAATCGATGGACATGCAACGAACCAGCGCCGATTACTCAGTCCAGCTGCCTCTCATAGCGGGACAAAAGCTGGGCTATTACGTCGAAGTCGAAGATGTCGGGCAAGGCGGCGCCGGGTATGTCAGTTCGCTTGTAGAGCGCGTCGAGTAGTACGACGGTTCGATTCCGCCCAGGTCCACCAGAAGCACATTGCACGGGTAGTGCGCTTCTGATGGGCCTGACCTGGTTTCGACAGGGGGAGATAGGGTCGTGAGGCAACCCGTCAGAGAAGACGTTAAAACTAAATCGAAGTAAATGCTAACGACGAAAAGTTCGCATTGGCCGCCTAACAGCCGCCTTGGGTTGTAACTGACCTCGAAACAGAAAAGTTACTGACAAGGGCTCCTTCGGGGGCCCTTGTTCATTTGAAGGCTTGGCATCGATGGCAGCAGCGAATACTCGGAAATACTCGATCACCACGGCAAATGACAGCTCCTCCTGGCGTGCCTCAATGACCCCGCCCGCCTACTCTATGCTGGCGAAAACAGTCCCCACAGCGGCCCAAGCTATAAAACCTTGAAGCCCCGTCCAAGGGTGTGACGTAAAAGTCTAGACATTATGCCGGGTATGTCTCGCCGGAAGGTCTGTGGTATCACCGATCTGGTCGGCGGCGAAAAGTCTTGGTCATCGGAGGGGCACGGCGGTGCGGCAAGTCATGGATCTCCGCCCTCTGTCCGTCGTCTCTTCGCGCCCCACTTCTGCCGTCTGGCGCGGCGAGGCCGAGCGGCGGTAATGGCCGGAGGAGCGGTCATTGCGTTTCGCAACATAAAATAGACCAATGTCTAGTGCATTGCCGATATTGAAGGCCCCCGCGCGCGCGGGCGAACGTCAGTAGGCATGCGTTGCCAAGGCATGCCAAGCGGATGTCCAGTCACAGCAGGGCAAAATCCGGCCGAGTCCTCACGTCCTTCCGCGGCAATCCAAGCATCTGGCGCGCTTCCGCAGGGGAGGCAATGTCGTAGCCCATTTCACGCAGCAGCCGCACGGTCCGTTCGACCAGCGCGACGTTGGTCGCCAGTTCGCCCTGCCGGTAATACAGATTGTCTTCTAGGCCGACACGGATGATCGCGCCCCCAAGCAGCAGCGCATTAATCCCTGCAGGGAGCTGTGCCGGGCCAATTCCGCTTACGCAGAACACGCTGTCGTGCGGCAGCAGGTCGACCATGGATTGGAGCACCCGCGGGGTATAGGGCATTGCGTTCTGAAATCCGCGATGCGCGTTGAGTACCATATTGATGATGTAAGGGGGCTCGTCAAACCCCTGCTCGATCAGACTGGCGACGTCCTGCAGGATATGCGCCGGGTTGAAGACTTCCCATTCCGGCTTGATACCACGCTCCTTCATGCCCTGGGCAAGTTCGCGGCAGCGCGAAGGCGGTGTATTGAGCAGGACTTCCGTGCCGTTGAACGTGGCGTTCATCGTACAGGCGTCAAGCGTGCACATCTCAGCTCCCGCATCCATGCCCTTCAGGCGCTCAGTCCAGACAGTGTCGAGCAGCCCGTCCTCGAACGGCTTCACCATGTCACCATGGATGCCGCCGCCAGTCGAGTTGTTGATGACAATGTCGCACTTGTCCCGGATACGGGAATTGATGTCGCGGTAGATGTCCGCATTGCATGTTGCCAGGTCGTTCGGCAAGCGTGCGTGGATTGCCGCAACACTGGCCCCCGCGTTGTAGCAGTCATAAACATCCCGCGCAATCTCCGCCGGCTGCGTGGGCAGGTGGGGACTGTGCGACTTGAATGCCATGCCGCCGGTCGGGGCGACGAGCACGATTACCTTCTTGCTTTCCATTTTCTGTTCCTCAGGGTTGTACAGCCACGATGCAGTTGTGTCGTTCGCTCATGCCTGACTCGACAGGCCATTCGTGAAGCGGAAGGCGTTCTCCGTTGTTCGCTCTATCAATTGACTCGCCATCCGTGCGCGCAGCGACGGCGGCAAGGGAACGGCCCGGCGCGTTTCCAGCGACATCAGGACCACGGTTTGCCGCACGCGCACGCGTGTGTGTTCGGCACCATCGCCGTCCGTGCCGCGTACCTCAAGGTGCAGATCGATGGAACTGTGGCCAAGCCGATCAACCGACAGCGTGAGCGTGACTTCGTCGCCGAGCTGGCTGGGCGAGAAGAATTCACAGTCAAGCCGGACCACGGGAATGCCCAGCCGTTTTGCGGATATGAGTCTTGCGTAGGGTTCGTCCAAGCCGTCATCGAACCATCGCTCGATGAACGCATGCAGTATCACCAGGTATTGGGGATAGAAGACGATGCCGGCAGGGTCACAATGATGGAAGCGTATGGTTTCGCGGATGGAAAACGGGTACTTTTCTTGCATGGGTTCTCACCTTGTTACTTTGCACCGGCCAGCGCTGGAATCCCGCGACTCAGGGTGCGAACCGTGACGGCGCCCGCGGCCAGTAGCATCAGGCTGATCAGCAGGAGACCGCCTGAGGTGCTCCCGGTCACGGATCGCGCAACGCCGATGAGCGTAGGGCTGAAGAATCCGCCGAGAATGCCAAGACTGCTCACCAGTGCGATACCCACTGCCGCATTGCGCGCCCGCAGCGCAGTCGGTGCAACGCTCCAGAACACCGCCCCCGCCCCCATCAGTCCAAAGTTGGCAATGCTCAGCAACAGCAACGAGGTACCGAGCGATCGACCGGCCAGGGTGCTGGTCGCCAGCGCGATAGACGCAAGCAGGCACATCAGTGCGACATGCCAGCGCCGCTCTCCGCGAATATCGGAATGCCAGGAGACGATGCACATACCGACAGCACCCATGACGTAGGGCGGCAATGAATACCAGCCGATCTGCAGCGGGTCGCTCACCCCCAGCCCCTTGATAATGGAGGGAAGCCAGAACGCGAACGCGTAGGAGCCGCTTGTGAGTGCAAAGTAGATCAGGCCGAGCGCGTACACGCGGCGCTCGGTCATCACCTCCCGCACCTCCTGCCAGCCGTGGCGGCTGCTCGGCTCATGCGCAGGCAAGGCCGCCTCGACAATCCGCTTTTCGTCGGCGCTCAGCCACGACGCGAGCCCGGGCTTGTCACACAGGAACCGGTGGCAAAGCAGGCCGATGAGCGTCGTCGGGAGGCCTTCGAGCAGGAAGCACCATTGCCAGCCCGCCAGACCGCCTGTGCCGTCCATCAGGCGAATGATGGCTCCGGAAACCGGTCCACCCACGACGCCCGCGATAGGCAAGGCAAACAGGAACGCACTGGTCGCGCGCCCGCGCCATTCCGGCGGGAACCAGTAGCTGAGATACAGGATCACGCCGGGAAAGAAGCCGGCTTCAAAGACACCAAGCAGAAAGCGAACGATGTAAAACTGCAGCGGTGTCTGCACGAACATGGTGGCGGCAGAGGCCAGTCCCCATAGCAGCATGATGCGCAGGAAAGTCCGCCGCGCGCCCATACGCTCGAACAGCATGTTGCTTGGCACTTCGCACAGCATTTAGCTGAGGAAGAAGATGCCGGCCCCAAGACCGTAGACTGCGTCGGAGAACCCGAGCGTGTCCTTCATCTGCAACTGCGCATACCCAACGTTGATCCGGTCCAGGAACGCGAACAAGTAGCCGAGGAATAGGATCGGCATCAAACGCCAGGCTATTTTCCGGAATACTCTGTCGACGGTTGTCGACGTTGCTTCGCCCGCGGCGAGCGTTGACAGTTGCATGGGGTCTCCTCCAGAGGCCGCATCGGCTCAGCGGAGCCTGCGGCGGATACGCCGGCAGTGGGCCCCTGCCGGCTTTCGAATTCGGGTAACAGCGGCGTCAGTGTAGGAACGACGCTCCCCGCCCCACAATCCGCTGTTGACGCAGAATTCCGCCTGGCGGAAAATTTTCGCACTTGGATCCGATGACTGGCCCGAGAGGTGCGCACGGCTTTGGCTACGGCCAGGACAATAGCGGCGGCGCAATGGGAGCGTGGGATCACCATGAGACAGAAGGGAACGCCCATGGCAAAGGGACGCAAAGTGGTGGGGACTGCAGTTGGCGGGACCCGCCCCGACGGGCCGCAAGGAACACTGCCTTCGGCGCGGGAAGATACGGTTCGCAGCGCGGAACGCGTAGCCCAAATCCTGGGTGCGGTTGCCATAGGCCAGGACCAGGGGCGGCGGCTCGGAGACATCGCCGCGGAGCTCGGCTTGCCGCCCGCTACGGTGCACAGGCTGCTGGGCACACTCGTCGGCCAGGGACTTGTGGAAAAGCCGCCGGGCGAGAGCCGCTACTACATTGGCCAGGAGGTTTTCCTGCTGGCGCTGTCGCGACGCAACCGGTTCCCGATTCGTGCAATGGCTTCACCGCATCTGGAGAAGCTATGCGCAAGATTCGGCGAGACTGTATTTCTCACGACGCGTAATGCACTCGACTCCGTCTGTATTGACCGGCGCTCCGGGAAAAATCCCGCAAAGATCCTTTACGTCGAAGTTGGCAACCGGCGGCCGCTCGGAGTGAGCGTTGGCGGCATTCCCCTGGTGCAGACAATGCCGGCTGCGGGCCTGGATGCCCTGTTGAGGCAGAATGCGCGCCGTATCGCCGCGTTTGGCGATACGGTGTCGGCGGTGCGCGAGCGCGTCATGCATTGCAGGCGCCATGGCTATGGACGGCTCGAGGTGAACTTCCTGAACACCCACTACCGCGGCATCAGCGTGCCGATCGTTACCAGCTCTCAAGAAACGATTGGCGCAATCGGGCTAGGAGCGCTGGCAAGCAGGATGACGGAAACAAGCATCAGGCGGTACCTGGACGCCATGCAGGAGCATGCCTGGAAGATCGCCGAAGAGGCTCTGGCGGGCGCCTGACCCATTCGCAGGCGCGCGGCCGCGGTAGCGCCACGCCGCTTCCCAGTGCCGGACTAGCTCCGGTAAGCCTCCTGCAATGCCCTCGAGGGCCGTGCGCGGCATCAGCTTGATCACTGCATATGATGTTATCTGTGATGAGCAGCTTTGGTTCACGGTAGGTGCTACAGCGCCTTCAGATGGATGGCTCTTTTGCCGCCCCCATTTCTGCCTTTCGATTTTGTAGAGCCAGATGACCGCTGCTGGCCGGCTACTGCCATTGCAATTTCACGTCATCCCCCCGGTGGATGCAGGCGGGGGAGGGCGTGAGGCCGGCGTTTCGGCGATGGGGCAATATGGTCCGATAACGTTGCGCTTGTCATGCGTGAATACACCGCCTCGCGCTCCGAGCCTAGCCGCCCACGGGTTGGCGCCCATGCGCCTGCGCCCATTCCTCTGCTGTGTACGCCGTCCGTACGTTGTGCATAAAAACCACAATCGCTCCCACGCACGTGACGACGGAGCCTCTTCGCAGGGCTCATTCGTTTCGGATATTGCGAATTCGATTATTTCGAATTACTATGCGCTGACACGTACGAGCCGGGGATTTCCATGCACGCAACCATCACCAACACGACGCTGCCTTCGGCAGACGAAAGCGCTATCGCTCGGGAATCGAGCCGCAGCCTGGCGGTGGCCTTGGACTGCCGATCCGATACGCAGCAATTCGATTTCAAGACTGACAAGGGCGAGTTGCATAGTGTCACATTGCCCACCTCTGCTCTGAGGCTTCTCGTCGAGGTTCTCGCCGAAATCGGCCAAGGGAACGCCGTCTCCATCATTCCCATTCACGCCGAACTGACGACGCAAGAGGCGGCGGACCTGCTTAACGTCTCTCGACCATACTTGGTTCAGCTTCTGGAGAAGGGCGAGATCCCGTTCCGTAAGGTCAACACGCATCGGCGCGTTCTCTACCAGGATGTTGTCAGCTACAAGCAGCGCATTGATGGCGAGCGACGCAAGGCACTTGACGAACTTGCAGCACAGGCCCAAGAGTTGGACATGGGCTATTGAGCATGACTTCCAACTTCGCTGTAGTCTACGATGCCTGCGTTCTCTATCCTGCTCCGCTGCGCGATCTGCTGATGCGGCTCGCGCTGACGGATCTGTACCGTGCAAAGTGGACGAATCAAATTCATGACGAGTGGATTCGCAACCTCCTCGCGCGGCGGCCGGAGCTTTCCGCGGATCGCCTTGCAGGCACTCGCGAACTGATGAACCGAAGTGTTCGTGATTCGCTAGTTTTCGGCTATGAGCACCTTATTGAGTCCATTAAATTGCCTGACCCTGACGATCGACATGTGGTTGCGGCCGCAATTCATAGCGGCTCGGAGGGAATCATCACGTTCAATATGAAGGACTTCCCGCAAGCCGCGCTCAAGGAGTTCAACGTCGAGGCGATCCATCCGGACGATTTCGTCGTGGATCTCTTTGATCTGAATGCAGGGAAGGTCCTGGCGGCAGTGGCGGAACACCGTGCATCTCTGAAGAATCCACCAAAGTCTCCTTCGGAGTATTTGACCACCCTTTCGGCGCAGGGCCTGACGCAAACGGTGTTGATCCTAACGCAGTACAGTCTGGCAATCTAAATCCCCAGCCTCATCTTGGCATTCCGCCGCGACAGATACTGGGCCTCCAGACCTTGTGGCAGCTGCAGCGAGCTTACGGTTTTTACGCCGGAAAGTCCGGTCACCGCCCATTCAACATAACACCCGATCAGCGTTTTTTGCTCTGATTGCCGGGGTGTTATGTTTGATTCGGAGAGAAGAGCAGCGTGTCTCCCTGCGCCGCCAGCACCTCAGTCGGCTATCGAAGCGCAGCCGCTGGACACGGCAGCAAAATCGAAATGCGCAGCGGCATACAGGGCATTGCAGGCCCAGACCTCTTCCCCGTTCTTATAGAACGTGACCCACTTGCCGTCGCTGACGCAGTGGGCGCCAGGGAACACTTCGTCATAGCCGTTCGGACCGTCCAGCGGGAAGGGCGCGTACGGCGTGGCCCAGTAGTGGCCGCTCGGCAGGGGCGCGATCGCTTTTTGAGGCATGCTTATCAGGCCCAGTGCGGTGTCATGGAAGGCGCGGTCCGGTCTTGTGACGGCGAATCGGGGGCCGTGGCAATCCTGCAACGGGGTAGCATCGCGCCGCGCAATCCTAGTGTAGTCTCACCACAACTACTCCTGCTATTCGGTGCGACTTCAATGGCACGATACGTCCGATTTTTGGTTCGGTCCGTCTGCGTCGGAGCCATCATTGTGATCGTCGCCATCGTCTCCCGGCAAGCATATCTGCGCAGCGCCGCTAACGTAGCCGAGGCTGAGGAGGAGCCGGCGAGAATGTTGTTGATCCGCTGCGAGACGATGCACGACCTTCTGCAGAATCGGCGCAGTTCGGCGCGGATGCTGACGAGCGGCCACGCACTCGTTGCCGAGAGTCTTGACCTTGGCGAACGCTCGATCCAGCCCCCAAGTTCAACTTCGCCTGTGTAGTGCTGCTGGGCTGTGCGTTCCCGGTAGCCCCGCGCATTTTTGGCTTGCTTCGTCGGCGCGGTGATGAACCGAAATCGCGCGTCGCGTAGAAGAGTATCGAGTATCGAGCTTTGCTGCCACTGGGAAAAGGTCTCTTCCGACCTCTGCGGGCGCCGTGGACCATGCGCGGGCCGCCAGGCGACGGTAGGCGCCCGAACAGGGCGGCGGACTTGGAACGCAGGCAAAAGAACGCCCGCGGCAAGGCGGGCACGAATCCCTTAGAGAAGAAAGGGAGGAGACGGGTGTTAGTATAAACCCTAACAGGAATTCTTGTAGAGCGCTCCGTGAGCGCCGCTGGCGGATGAACTATGCCAAACCGTAAATTTCAGGATCATGAAATTATTAAAGCGGCGGCTACCGAACGGTGCAAAGATTTGGGCCGCAAAGAGGTTGGCCAACACCCCAGACGCGATCCCAGGGCGCGATGACTGGCCATTCTGCTGAGGGCACAAACATTTGGCAGTCCACAATCCAAACTGTGGCCCAAGCTCTTGCACCTTGAATCTCTTTCGGAATAGGGCTCGTCAGCCTGGAATGGAAGCGGCCGAAGGGGCGTACCGGCGGGGCGTGGTGGAAGTGGAGCACAAGGTAAGGAGCCGCAGCACGATGTGGTCAGCAACGCGGGATTACCAACCACCTGCCGAGTCGTCATGTTCCCAGCGCCATGTGACAATGCCTGAAAAGCGTGGCACGGTCAGGGACTGACAAGTGAGAAGTCCAATGGGCAAGTTCTGAGGAGGATATCGTTGTCGAACGCGGAAGACGAGATTGATACCAAGGCCTTGGCGACCATCGGACCGGAACGCCAGGCGAGACTGCTTGCTGAGATGGCCGCGACGCATCCGCGTCTGTGGCGTCGACTGCGATTCGAGCTGGCCGCCCCACGAAGCGATATGATGGTCGCAGCCATTCGTGAATGGATTAGCGAGCTCAGTGAGCAAGCCTCGTTTCTTGGCACGGAACAAGTCAGCGAATTATCCAGAGAACTCGACGCCCTACGGGTGGCGATCGCCTCATCCATTGCCCATGCCGCTCGTGACCTTGCTCCCGAGCTGATGTGGGACTTTATCGCGCTGGCCGAGACAGTCTACGAACGCACAACGGAAGATGGCTGGGAAATCAGCGTGATCTTTGACGAAGCCTGCGCCGACCTTGTCAAGCTCAGCATCCACGCAGGTGTCAAGCCTGCAGTATTCGCCACGAAAGTGGTCGCGGCCCTCAACTCCAATCAATATGGAGAATACCGCGCGCTGATGCAGGCGATTGCATCAGCTGAGATGTGGGCGCCAGCCTATGTCTCGCAACTGAAGGTGTTGCCCAAGAGCACGCTCTGAATCTTCCCAGATGCGATGTCTCTATTGAAGCGGGGCAGGCGTACGTCCGTCCGTACCCGACCCATCTCCGACACTCATACGAGGATGTTGAATGACCGCATATCCTGCATAAGCGGTCGGCGCCGCTTCTACCAAGAAGCGGCGCGTGCGTGCTGTTGGTGCTTCGCACGATCATGTCGACGTTGCGCCCACATTGGAATGCCTTGGTATCTCCGCCTGGGAGTTGAATTCAGGAGCGCATCAGGTTTGCCATGTTAAGTATGTGGATGAAGTGCAGGCTCGCGTTAGTCCGCGTACGTCCCCGCTTCGCGAATCAACGGGCCCCAGCGAGTGATCTCGGCACTCAGCTTCTCCTGCAGTCCCTTTGGCGTCTGCAGGGCTGGCGCCACGATCTGCACGCCCAGGTCGTCGAGGCGTTTGACAAGAGCAGGTTGCTGCAGCGCCCGCTGCAGCGCTTCGTTAAGCTTCGCAGTTACGTTAGGCGGCGTCCCCTTCGGCGCGTACACGCCGTGCCAGACGACGACCTCGAAGTCCTTGAGGCCTGCTTCGCGCATGGTAGGCGCATCGGGTAACTGCCTCAATCTCTCCTTCGTCGTGACGCCATAGAACTTGACCTTGCCTGCCTTGATATAGGACATGGTCTGCATGGTCTGGTCACACATTGCATCAACCTGCTTGCCCATCAGTCCAGTCATTGCAGGGCCGGTATCCTGATACGGGACGGTTGTTGCTTCGGAGCCAATCGCCTGTTGCAGCAGCATGCCACATAAATGCGATGCCGCACCAAGGCCCGCATGGGCGATGTTCACCTTGCTGCCATTCGCCTTCATGTAAGCGATAAATTCCTTTGGCGTGATTGGTGGTAGGTCAGGGCGGCCGACCACAGTCATCGGCACGTCAGCGACATGGCCGATGTACTCATACGCCTGCAGCGGATTGAAATTGAGCTTTCGATAGAGTGCTGGTGCCGTGGACATGCCGATATGATGCAGCAGGACCGTATAGCCATCCGGTTGTGCTCGAGCCACGGCCGCTGATGCAAGGGTACCGCCTGCGCCGGGTCGGTTCTCGACGACAACTGATTGGTTAAGCACTGCGCTCATGGCCTGAGCCAGGGAGCGACCGAGTAGATCGGTCGGACCGCCTGCCGCGAACGGAATCACCATCGTGATGGGACGGGTCGGATATCCTTGAGCCCTCGCAGGGCTCAGCCAAACCGCGGTTAGCGCAAGTACGGCAATCGCCGGCTTCAGCGCAGGGGTCTTCCATGCAAGTTTCATGTGCATTTTGTCTCCTACTTCCTCTTCCTTGGGACTTCGGGCTTTCGGGCCCAACGGTGGTTTAGCGCCTTGTTGCCCTAGCGCGGCGCAACGGCCTTAAGGCGCTGCACGATCGCGTCGCCGACCTCCGCTGTCGTTGCCTGCCCTCTGAGGTCGCGGGTGTGCGGTCCGTCGCGCAACACGCTTTCGACCCCGGCAAGGATGGCGTCGTGTGCCGCTCGATGGCCGAGAAAGTCGAGCATCAGCGCACCGGACCAAATCATCGCAATGGGATTGGCGATGCCCTTGCCAGCGATATCGGGAGCTGAGCCGTGCACGGGCTCGAACAGCGATGGAAACCGGCGCTCGGGATTGAGGCTTGCCGATGGCGCGATGCCGATGGTGCCAGTGGTCGCGGGGCCAAGGTCGGAAAGGATGTCACCGAACAGGTTCGTCGCCGCCACCACGTCGAAGCGGTTCGGTTGAAGGACGAAGCGCGCCGACAGAATGTCGATGTGCTGCTTGTCGAGCGCGACGTCAGGATATTCGCCGGCGATCGCCTCCGCGCGCAGGTCCCACCAGGGCATGCTAATGGCGATGCCGTTGGATTTCGTCGCCACCGTGACATGCTTGCGCTCGCGGCTCCGGGCAAGCTCGAATGCATAGCGCAATAGACGGTCCGCGCCGCGGCGCGAGAACATTGCTTGCTGTGACACGACCTCATGTTCGGTGCCCTCGTACATGATGCCGCCGATCGACGTGTATTCGCCCTCGGTATTTTCACGCACGACCAGATAGTCAATGTCACCCGGATTGCGGTTGGCGAGCGGGCAGGGGACGCCATCGAACAGTCGTACCGGCCGCAGATTAATGTACTGGTCGAACTCGCGGCGAAACTTTATGAGTGAGCCCCACAGCGACACATGGTCGGGCACAAGTGCGGGCCATCCCACCGCACCGAAGTAGATCGCGTCGTAGGGCAGCAGCGTCTCCTTCCAATTCTCCGGCATCATTGAGCCGTGCTTCGCGTAGTAATCGCAGCTCGCCCATTCAAAGGTATTGATCTCTAGCGAGATGTCGAACAGCGTGGCTGCAGCCTGCACGACTTTAATGCCTTCAGGGAGTACCTCCTTGCCAATGCCATCGCCAGCGATGGCTGCAATTTTCAGGGTTGTGCTCTTCATGTCGAACCTCAGTGCGTTGCAAAGATGCGGCTAGTATAGGAAGCAAACGGGGTGCATAATCGAACCATTCGTCAAGCCAACATTTACGAATCGTGAAGAATCCACCGCTTCCTAACCTCGACGACCTGCGTGTGTTTGTTCACGTGACGCAGCGTTCCAGTTTCGCTGCGGCGGCGGTCGATCTTGGGATGTCGCCTGCATTCATCACCAAGCGCGTAAAAGCGCTCGAATCAGCGGTCGGGGCAAAGTTGTTGATCCGTACTACGCGTCGCGTGACGGTTACTGAGGACGGCGAGCGCACATACCTGTGGGCGCAGAAGATCCTTGACGACGTCGACCACCTGTTCGACGACATCTCGGCTAAGCGCAAGGCTCCGAGAGGGACGCTGCGCATCAGCAGCAGCTTCGGTTTTGGCCGCAACATCGTAGCCCCGGCAATCTCGGCCCTGGCCCAGCGCTATCCAGCGCTGATGATCCGGTTCGAGGTCTTCGATCGGCTAGTGGACGTTGGTGCCGAAGGGTTCGACCTTGACATACGTATCGGCGACGAGATTGCACCCCACCACATTGCACGCAAGCTCGCTCCCAACTATCGCGTGCTGTGCGCATCCGACGCATACCTCAAAAGAGCAGGCATGCCTCGCTCGCTAGCAGATCTGCCGAATCATGACTGCCTGATCATTAAAGAGCGCGACCATCCGTTTGGTGTCTGGCGCTTGCGCGGGCCGGCTGGCGACGAATCTGTGAAGGTGCGCGGGCAGCTCTCCACCAATCATGGCGAGATCGCAGTGCAGTGGGCGGTCGAGGGCCGTGGCATTCTGTTGCGCTCAATGTGGGATGTGAAGCCCCTGCTCGATTCTGGTCAGCTACGGCAAATCCTCCCGGGCTATGCGCAAGAGGCTAACGTCTGGGCCGTATATCCGGAGCGGCTCGAAGCGTCCGCGAAGATCAAAGTGTGTATCGAATGGTTACAGCGTCATTTGCCTGCCGATCGCCTACATGAGCTACCGAACCCGAGCCGGAAGCCGCGCCGTTGACGGAACGTTGAGGCTCTCAACGTTCCAACGACGGTGGTCACATATTTGCTGAACGTTTATGTAGGAAGGTCCAGCAGTTCCTGCCTTTCCGTGGAGGCGGAATTCAACTCCGTGTCGACATACTGCCTGGACGCAGATCGCCGGTGGTTGATACAGGCTAGCGCCACGGCGCCAACCAGGCCCGCCGCGCCAATTACCAGAAAATTGTGCTGCAGTGGCAGCTTCAAGGAAACGATCAGCCCGATTAGCATCGGCGCAGCGATCGCCCCGGATCGACCAATGCCAGACGCCATGCCGATACCCGTGGAGCGGATCGACATTGGGTAAAACTGTGCGCAATAGGCATAGGCAATGAGCTGCGCGCCAGTGGTACATGCACCGACGGCCCCGACGACAAGGTAGAGCACTTCGGTCGAGAGCTTGAATGTCATCATGTACAGATAGACCGCTCCGAGTGCGTACATTGCTACGAGGACCCACTTAATGTGGAAGCGGTCAGCGAGCCACCCGCCGCCAATTGCGCCAACGATGGCACCGAGATTCAAGGCAATAACAAAGCTCAGCGCCGAGCCCAGGCTATAGCCCGACATGGCCATCAGCTTGGTCAGCCATGTGCTCAACGCATAGATCATGAAGAGGCCCGTAAAGAAAGCGATCCAAAACATGAACGTGCTTACACCGCGACCATCCTGAAAAAGCTCGGCTGCCGGCGCGCCAGCAGAATTGCCTTGATGCAGCGCATGAAACTGATCGTCAGGATGCGTCTCTATCCGTGGGTCGATTTGTCGGACTACCCGATGCAACTGTTGTGCATCCTGGCGCGCCATCAGGAATGACAACGACTCCGGCATGGTCTTAAGAATAATTGGAATTAATAGAACCGGCACGCCGGCTGCAAAGAACACGACCTGCCATCCGAACTCAGCGATGAACTGCTTGCCGAGCGCAGCGGCAAGGATGCCTCCGACAGCGTAGCCGGAGAACATCACGGTTGTCATGAAGCTGCGGATGCGTTGCGGCGAGTATTCGGTCATCTGCGCAACGATGTTTGGCATGACACCACCAAGACCAAGCCCCGCGATAAATCGCATCACGCTGAAGGTAACGGGGTCATGCGTCAGTCCGGCCGCTGCTGTGAAGATACTGAACAAGAGTACGCAAATGGAAATCGTCCATCGGCGCCCGATCTTGTCCGACAAGGCGCCCAGGAAGATCGCACCAAACATCATGCCAAACAGCGCCGAACTGGTCATAAAGCCCGCCGTCGAGGCGTCGACACCCATTTCCTTCATGATGGACGGAAGCGCGGCACCCGCGACAGCGATATCGTAGCCGTCGATAATGATGACCAGAAGGCACCACGCCAGCACCTTGGCGTGGAATCTGTTGAACTTGGCCTCATCGACCAACTTGTTCACTTCTATGTGCTGCATGGTGTGTCTCCTTCACCAGAGAATGCTTTTAATGTTCCGACAGGAATCCGGTATCTTTGGTTGCTGCCTCCTGCTAAGTCAGGGCGCGACCGAGCAGGCGCAACTAGTGCGGTAGTCGGCGCTACGAGAGGAAAGGGGTCCCCAACAGCCGCTCGACGTTGCATGTCGGGACAGCCTGGTGTCTCACTCCCCGTTTTTGGGGATTGAGGCGATCTCGGCTAGGTCACAGGCGCGACCAATGCCGGGTCGGGGAAGAGTATCGGAGCGGGAACCTGGCGCTATCGCACGAGTGCAAGCACGTCCCGGAACCTCGGATGCTTGCTTGTCTCCATCCATTCAAACGCAATCATCTCGACCGTCGCAAAGGTGGCCCCCGCCTCGGCAAGGCGATGCAGCGCCGCCTTGTAGTTGCGTTCAGTGCGAGAACCTATTGCGTCGACAACCACCGTTACTTCAGCATGGCGCTTGAGAAGGCCCATACAGGTCTGCAAGACGCAAACGTGGGCTTCGCATCCTGCAACGATGACATGTCGCCGTTGCCCGGGCAGCGCCTCGACGAGGCCATCCTCGCAGCCGTCGAAATGATGTTTGGTCAGCGTTTGATCGCAGAGCATCTTGATGTCGACTACGTTCTCTCCCAATCCTTCCGGACTTTGTTCTGTACCAATGATGGGAACGTCGAGGATTTGAGCAATGCGCGCGAGACGGACGGCTTCCTTAACCACACGGTCGCCCTCGAAGATGCTGGGCATCAGGCGCTGCTGAATGTCCACGAGAAGCAGAACCGATTCGTTTGCGATGTGAACCATGTTTTCCTCCGCGTTGAGGGCGGTGAAGCAATGCGCAAAGAATGCTCCACCGCCTGGGTTCAACTATCGATGCTCACCTCGATCGGCATCAATCGATTCGCCCTGGACACCACGCGCCTTAACCACCCGTTCAATTTCGGAGACTACTGAAGCATCCTCAATCGTTGCGGGAATCGAGGCAGGTATCCCGTCGACCATCTGCAAGAGCGTCCGGCGAAGTATCTTGCCGGATCGCGTCTTGGGAAGTTTGTCGACGACAAACGCCGCCTGCATCGTTGCAATCGCACCAAGATTGTCCCGGACCGCTTTGATGGCCTCCGATTCTGCATCGGCGGGCAGGCACTGGGCATCATCGCGCAGCACAACAAAGGCTATCGGAACCTGGCCTTTTATCGGATGCGCCATTCCCACCACAGCGCACTCGGCCACTTTGTCGAGCTTTGCGACAACCTCTTCAATCGCACCCGTTGACAGCCGGTGGCCCGCGACGTTGATCACGTCGTCGGTACGACCCATCACATGGACATAGCCATTGGGATCGATGAAGCCAGCATCCCCTGTGTCGTACCAGCGATCAAAGCGCGTAAAGTACGAGCTGACGTACCGGTCATGAGCATTCCAGATGGTGGTCATGGCCCCCGGCGGCAAGGGCACTCCGCAGACGATGTTGCCTGAGCTTCCTGCCTGAAGCGGTTGGCCATCGTCGTCGACACATTGAACGTCCCATCCCGGCATGGCTCGTCCTGCAGCCCCGGGCGGAATGACGCCCGCGCTGGCTTCCGCAGGCGTAGCCGCTGTGATCGACCAGCCCGCCTCCGTTTGCCACCAATGATCGAGCACTGGTCGCCCCAGCAACTCTTCCGCCCAGTTCGCCGTGGGCGAGTCACATCGTTCGCCCGCAAGGAAGACCGCACGCAGACTGTTGATGTTGTACTGGTAAAGCCATTGCCCTCCGGAGGGATGACGTAAAGCCAAACCAGCGGGGTCTGCCTTGCGAATCGCTCGCAGTGCCGTTGGGGCGCAGAAGAGCACGTTGACCCTATGCCGTTCGATCACCCGCCAGAACGATGCGTTGTCCGGTGTACCGACCGGCTTGCCCTCGTAAAGCACTGTGGTGCAGCCCTTAAGCAGAGGGCCATATGTCATATACGAATGACCGACCACCCAGCCTACGTCGGACGCGGCCCAAAACACATCGCCGGGTCCGCAGCCGTAGATATTCCGCATGGACCATAGCAGAGCGGTCATGTAGCCGCCCGTATCACGGACAATGCCCTTGGGCGCTCCCGTTGTACCCGATGTATGAAGGATATAGAGGGGATGAGTGGAAGGCACAGCCAATGGCGGACAGGGAGGTGCTTCGCGCTCTGCCTCTTCCCAGTCGATGTCATCGACCCCGAGCATGGCGGGCACCTGCTTGCGCTGGTACACAAGCGTCGGTCCCTGCCATGCTGCGAGGTGGATCGCCTCGCGAAGGGTTTCCTTGTAAGGGATGACCCGCTTCGCCTCGAAGCCACATGAGGCGGTGAGGATTGCCTTCGGAGAGGTGTCCCGCAATCGCGTCGCAAGCTCGTTCGCGGCGAAGCCGCCGAAAACCACGCAATGGGTAGCACCAATGCGCGCACATGCAAGCATCGCGATGAGTGCTTCGGGGATGACGGGCATGTAGATAACCACCACATCGCCAGCTTCCACGCCTTGTTGATGCAGCACGCCTGCGACCTTGAAACACGCTCCGTCAGCGTCGCATACGTGATGGTCTGTGACGTTCCGGTTACGGGACTCTCATATGCGATCGCGACTTGCTGCCCCCGGCCGGCTTTGACATGCCGGTCGAGGCAGTTGTAGCTGGCATTGGTGGTAGCGCCGTCGAACCAGGTGTATCGGTTTTCTGGTTGCTGAACCAGGACATTCGTCCAGGGTTCATGCCAATCCACCATCGCAGCGGCCTCTTGCCAGTAGCCAATTGGATCGCGCTCCCAATCGGCCCGTTCCATCTCATAATTCATGTTGTCTCCCACACGCTTGCTCGGATGGATGGGAATTGAGCGAATCAGCCGTTGGCAGACTTCTTCGACGGAAGCTCGGGGAGATCCACCATCACCGGCGCGCCCGGTACCGTGCAGCCTTGCGTGCAGCACTTGCCAGGTTGGGTGTTGCGCGTGATCGCGCGATTCGGATCTTCTGTCAAGCCACGATCCAGCAGACGCTCGACAAGCTGGACCTTGGAGCCGACCGGATAGTTGCGATAGATCTCCCGCTTCATGGCTTCCGGCGAGCCGCCTCCGTGGAGGCTGATGACGGAATACCAGCCACCCTGATACGAGGCCGTCAGATCTTCAATAAAGCGAGCGGTCTCAATACGCTTCTCGTACGGTACATCCGGGTTCGCACGCAACACCTCGCTCAGGGTCGCCGCGGTATGCGGATTGTGGTCTTCGTCAGGGCCAGGCAGTGCGACGATCAGGCCGCCCGAGACATAGTGGGCGATCTTGTGCATGTCGTAGATCTGGGTAGCGAGCAGGAGCTTGCCAATGTTCGAGAAGACATGATCGGGAACAAAGCTCTGTGCAGGTACGTCCTGAGTGGCGTACACCGACGACGCAACGCCACATGCATAGAAGCCTTCCGTGATCTTGATCAGTTCGACCATCTGGTCGCGGAGGTGGGATTCTTCGCCCGGATCAAAGCCGTTAGCCTCGCACATGAGAGCGCCAGCGCCGATCAGCAGGTCGCCGAAGCCCGCGCGCGCTCCGATACAGCTATGGCGGTGGTGCGTCGCGTAGTTGTAGGTCATGTAGCCGCTATGTTCCCATTCGCCGGCGTAGAACACGCGTTCCCACGGCACGAACACGTCCTGGAATACCACGACGCCCGTTGATTGACCATATTTGTTCGAGAACAGCGCTGCCTTCTCGCCAGGACGTCCAGCGGGACGAGCGACGATCGTGATGCCGGGGGCGTCAACCGGAACAGCGCAGCACACCGCGAAGTCGGCGTCTTCCTTGCTCATGTTTCGGCACGGCATGACGAGGAATTCATGCATGTAGGGTGCGCCGGTCACGATCGCTTTCGTACCGGAGATACGGATGCCCTTGCCGTCGCGATGCGTGATGTGGACATAGGTATCCGGATTGCCTTGCTGATGCGGGCGCTTGCTGCGGTCACCCTTCGCATCGGTCATGGCTACACCCAGCGTCAGGTCGCGGTCCTGGATGTCATGGAGATACGCCTGGAAGCGGTCGCGATGCTCGGTCGTGCCCTTGGCGTCGTCAATGCGCGCCGATACCTGGTGGATCGCGTTCAAGGCATCGTGTGTCAGATAGCGCTGGGCGCATCCAGTTTCCTGGCAGACCAAGCGAACGGCTTCGAGCTTGTTCAGCAGGTCGCCGCTGCTGGTGTTGATGTGCAGAAGGCGATTCACCACCTTGCCGCTGCTCGCTTGGGTCGCGGTCATGATGGGCGCGTACTTCGCCTCCAGCGCATAGTCGTAAGTGAGGCCAACAGCATTCACGCCGGGCCGGAACGCGGGTTCATCGACCACGCTCTCGACCAGACGGCCATCGACAAAGACTTTGGGGCTGTACTGGCGGAGCGACTCTTCATAGTCGCGTGCGGACATCATCATTTGGAGCTCCTTTGGTGGGGCGGGTACATGGCGCTAAACTCCTGTTTTTTAAATTAAACAATGTTCAATGAAATTTCAAGCGTTCGTTTTTATGGCACAATGGTTGCCAAGGAGAAACCCCTATGAGTGCAACTGCAGAGACCCATGACAGGCAGCGGCTCGACAGGAAGGCCGCTGTAAGCGAAGCGAAGCGCGCCCACATCCTGGCGGCAGCCCGGCAGGTTTTCGAAGAGCGCGGCCTGGAAGGCGCAAATATTCGTGAGATCGCCAAGCAGGCCGGGTACACCCCCGGCGCGATCTACTCGTACTTTCAAGCCAAAGAAGAGATTTATGGGGCGCTTCTAGCCGAATCGCTTGAGCGGCTAAATGAGGCAGTTGCCCAAAGCGTGACGGCTCCCCGCTCTGCAAGAGAGCGGGCCGTGCGGGCGGCACTTGGCTTCTACGAGTTTTATGCCAACAATCCCCGCGACCTCGACCTTGGGTTCTACCTTTTCGGTGGAATGCGGCCGCATGGCCTCACCCCGGACCTCAATGCCACACTGAATGCGAGGCTGCGAGACGCTCTGACACCATTCGGCCGAGGATTGCAGGAACTGGGTGCGTCAGAAGCGGAGGCGAAGACGGAGGTGACCGCGTTTTTTGGTCATTGCGTCGGTTTGCTGATCCTTGAGAACACGAAGCGGATCAAGATGTTCCAAGAGGACTCGGGACGGCTATGTAAGCGTTATATCGACCAAGTGATTCAACGCATTTGCTCTGCCACCTGATGTAGCGATCCAGGCATTGTGCTGCCGTGGTGACATAAGCGACGGGAAACTTAGTTTGCCCTCGTCAGAGGCCGCTGTCGCGGCAGAAGCCGACCCTTCTCTGTCGTTCCACTTAGGCCGCAGTGGTGCCTGCCCGCGCGGACGGCTTTTGCGCTCATGCAATGGCCTCGCCCATCAGTCGTCCACGCATCATCCATGGGTTGCTCAGGGCGAACAGCGTATGCAACTGCTGCGTGTTCTTCATCGGCCGCGATGGCATCTTTAGATGCCACCGTGCGCGGCGATGAACATGGTGACGGCTGACCGGCAATAGGATTCGATTTCGTTGTCGTCCTCTGCTCTCGCCTCGTCGAAGCGGGCGATAAGCAGGAGATCGGATCCTTTGAAAAGCGCGGCAAACAAGCGGGCGGACTGGAGAGCATCGGGTACGTTCAGAATCGCTTTCGCGTGCAACTGACGCAACACGGCCTCGATTTGGGTGATGACATGAGCGGGCCCGGCCTCGTAATGGAGCTTGCTTAACGACTTTTGATTCGTCTTGTCGGCCAAAACCATGGCTTCGACACTGCGGACGTCCGGGCTCAACAGCGTGCGAAGCAGGGATGACCCCACCGCCATGAGCTGGTCTTCGGCCGAACCGTCGACGCCTTCAAAAAGGGCCTGCGGTGCAAACTGCTCGCAGCGGGCCACCATGGCCGCGCTGAACAGCGCCTCCTTGTTCTCGAAGTGCCGATAGATGCTTAGCTTGGATATCTTCGCCCGCTGGGCGACCTTGTCCATGGTCGTCGCTTGAAAACCCAGTTCCACGAAGAGTTCGCAGGCGGTGTCAACTATCGTTTGGCGAAGCGCCTCGTTGGCGGGCCGGCCGCGCCGGCCCTGGCTGTTTTCGGTCACGACAATTCCAGTACTTGACAGTATTTAAATACTTGCACTACGATACCACGTAGTATCGCAAATGTGCAAGCCAAGGGTAGGTTTCAACCGGGTTGTCCAAATCAGGTTTCCCCGGGCCGCCCGGCGATAACGAATGCGGCATTGTCCGGCCGGTCAATACAGCCATGGGCAACTTTCTCGCCAATGCCGAAGCCCCCTGGTCGCTGACCGTCTCAAGCGCTTATCTCCGGACGTTATTGCGCACCAGGCCCAGCCACCCCTCTAGCCACAACACGGAGCCCAGCACCATGAATGACGTCATCATCATCGGCGGCAGCTTTGCCGGCCTCGCCGCCGCCCTGCAGCTCGGCCGTGCCCGCCGCAAGGTCACCGTTCTCGATACCGGCCTGCCGCGCAATCGCTTCGCCGGCCACTCGCATGGCCTGCTCGGCCATGATCACAAGCCGCCGCTGGACATCCTAGTCGAGGCGCGGCAGCAACTCGCGCGGTATCCAACGATCAGGCTGGTCAATGCTCGGGCCGAGAGCGTGTCTGGCGCCATCGACGATTTCTGCGTCGTCACTGACGATCACGAAAGCCTGAGGGCGCGCCGCCTCATCCTGAGCTATGGCGTCGCCGACCAGATGCCTGATGTTCCGGGCTTTGCCGAAAGCTGGGGCACGTCCATCGTGCCCTGCCCCTATTGCGACGGCTTTGAAGTCGCCGGCCAGCATTGGGGCCTCCTCTGGTCCGGCCCACAGTCGCACCAGTCTGCCAGGCTGTTCCGCGATTGGACTGACAAGTTGACTGTCTTCGCCGATGGTCATGACATTGCGGCCGAAATCCAGGCCGATCTGGCGCGCCGCAACATACCTGTCGTCGATGGCCGGATTATCGAGATCGCCCATCACAAGGGCCATATCACCACCGTCAATCTCGATACCCGCCGCAATGTCGCGGTCGACGTCCTGTTCGCCCATCCGCGCAACAAGCCGTCCGCAAGCCTGCATGAATCACTGGGCCTTGCCACGGTCGATACGCCCACTGGCATCGTCCTTAAAGTCGACGAGCGCCGCCAAACCAGCATCCCCGGCATCTACGCCGCTGGCGACCTCGCCACGCCCTTCTTGCCCTCGGTCACCCAGGCATCATCGCAGGGCGCGATGGCGGCTATCTTCGCCCAGCAGTCGATGGTTGTTTGAGAGCACAGATTCCTTTCTCCCGTTGCGTCGTCGCCTTCGAAAAGGTTGGCGTAGATCGGCGCGATGAAGGACGGATCGTCGAGTCAAGGAGATGACATGGCAGAGCAAAGTGCCGATCAGGTCGGTGACTGGAATGGTCAAAGCGGGGAGCGCTGGGTCGCCAACCAGGCGCGGCTCGACGCTATGGTGGCGGTGTTCGGCCAGGCCGCGATAGAAGCCGCCGCGCCCGCGACGGGTGAGCGCGTGCTGGACATCGGCTGCGGCGCGGGCGCGTCGAGTCTGGCTCTCGCAGCCCGCGTCGGCGCAGGGGGCCAAGTGCTGGGCGTGGACATATCCGAACCGCTGATCGGCCGAGCGCGCGCGCTTGCGCAACAGGATACGCCGGCCCTGTTTCAGGTGGCCGACGCCAGCAGCGCAGAGCTGCCCGAGGGCGCGTTCGACATCCTGTTCTCGCGTTTCGGGGTGATGTTCTTCGACGATCCGATAGCGGCGTTCGCCCACATGCGACGCGCGCTCCGGCCCGGCGGGCGGGTCGCTTTCGTCTGCTGGCGCGGCGCGGCCGAGAACGATTGGGTGCGCCTGCCGATGGGCGCGCTCAAGGGCATCGTCCCGCCGAGCGCGCTGCCCGATCCCGAAGCGCCCGGCCCGTTTTCGTTCGGCGATCGGGGGCGCGTGGCACGCATCCTGACGGCGGCCGGCTTCACCGATATTGCGATCGCCCCCTTCGACGCTTCCGTCCCATTCGGCGAGGGCGGGACGCGGGACGCTGCGATCGACGACGCCGTGAAGATGACACTCGAGGTCGGCCCGTTGTCGCGTGCGCTCGCTGATCAGCCCGACGACATCCGCGCCCGCGCCTCGGCCGCAGTTCGTGCCGCCTTCGCGGGCCTCCCCGGCGAGCGGTCGGTGATGATCAACGGCGCGGCGTGGATCGTCATGGCACGCAATCCGGTAAGCTGACAGGGATTAAACAGGGAGACGCCCCCGCTCGGTGGGGTGGGGCGTCTTTGGCTGGCCAAATTGTTGTCCCTCCGAGCTTGGAAGCCGCCATTACTGAGCTAGAGGCCTTGATGGCGAGGTACAGGCCGCTTCTGGCCGGTCTCGACCCGCTGGCCATTTGGGGCCGGACTCTGCAGCGCCAGAAGCGACTTCCGACCCGTCTCTGCCGTCCAGCGACTCAACGCCGAACGGCCGGAGTGGTAG
Source organism: Cupriavidus consociatus (assembly GCF_017814975.1). Lineage (GTDB taxonomy): Bacteria > Pseudomonadota > Gammaproteobacteria > Burkholderiales > Burkholderiaceae > Cupriavidus > Cupriavidus consociatus. Next base: position 146,082 of record NZ_JAGIQA010000008.1, on the reverse strand, counting down.
ATTTTCCGTCAATCGGTAGCGTTAGACTGTCCCCGTGCGCGGCCCGAATGACCGTTCGCGGCTGCTCAACGGACTGATTTTTGCCGATCCCCAGCCATGCATTGCCCGGTGCGCGCGGGGTCTGCCAGACCGCGCGCCGCCGATGATTCTCGGAAATCGGCCCATACGCGGCGCGCCTAAGGTTATTTCGAGAGGCCAGATATCCAACCCTATTCGAGCATCCCATGCAGTTCACATATGCACATAACCCGTCAACATCAAGTTGAATTTCCTCCTTTATAAATCCATGATGAAGGCCTACCCTCGCCTCAAGGCGAAGGACCGAATCAGGAGACGCCATGCGGGTATGCCAGGTTGAAGGCGAATGGAAGAGGGAGAACATTCGCATTAGTGAACGTACATTACCAATACCGAGGGACGGGCAGGTACGTGTCAAAATCTCGGCGAACGCATTGAACTACCGAGACTTGATCATTCCACTTCGCGGCTATGGCAAAAGAATGCAAGAGCTACCCCTGGTGATGCTAAGCGATGGTGCTGGCATTATTGACGCAGTAGGACGTGGCGTCACGCAGGTTCAGGTCGGGGATCGGGTGTGTCCAGTTTTCTACCAAAGCTGGCTGAGTGGTGCGCCCGACAACGCGCGCTTCCGGTTTAGCCTGGGCTGTGAGCAAGATGGCACGATGGCGGACTATATCGTGCTCCCGGCGGACGGGGTCTGTGCAGCGCCAAGCCATCTGACAGACGTTGAGGCTGCAACGCTCCCGACGGCTGCGGTAACTGCTTGGCGGGCGTTGGTCACGGAAGGGCGAATCAAGCCGGGCGACACGGTGCTGATCCAGGGGACTGGGGGCGTTTCCCTTTTCGCCCTGCAATTCGCCAAGCTCCTTGGTGCTCGTGTCATTGCCACATCTTCGAGCGATCAAAAGCTTGCGAAAGTGCATGCGCTGGGTGCGGACGAAACCATAAACTATCGTGAGAACGAGCAATGGGGGAAAGTCGCACGAGAGATCGCCGGCGGCACTGGCGTGGACCACATCATCGAGGTGGGTGGTGCGGGAACGCTCGAGCAGTCCCTACGCGCAATACGTACCGGTGGAACGATCAGCTTGATAGGTGTGCTCGCCGGCTCAGATTGCAACGTGCCCTTAGGGCAGGTCGTGACGCGTCACATCAAACTGCAGGGCATTACCGTCGGCAGCCGGGATGATTTCGAAGCGATGGCCAAAGCTATCGCCCAGCACAAGCTCCGCCCGGTGATTGACCGAGTGTTTGATTTCGGTGAATTGGGCATGGCGCTTGACTACCTTTCCAGCGGGCAGCATTTCGGGAAGGTCTGCATACAACATGACAAGGCTTAAATATCCTGAGCATCGCGTACGCGCTGATGATGCTCGCACCCCTAGAATCCAACACGTTTTTATCATGACTCCGGCCAGGCACATCTATGTAGTAAGCATGATTGCCGGACTCGCTATCCTGGATTGCTGCTCCAGCCGGGCCTCGGCCGCAGCAATGGTCGAGGTCGCTGCGCCGGAAAAGACCGCTGCTGCACCGCGCACGTCTATCTGCACGAGTGTCGCCTCGGCCCGTGACGGGCCCGGGCTGCAGAAGCACGCACAGGAACCGGTAGCTTGTATGCCTCGAAGTGGGGTGCCCTGGTAAGCGTCCGCTTCCGGTCGGCATATCGATGGCTACGACCTGAGTGGTTGGTATCAAGTAAGACCGGCAAAAAAGGTCACCCTAGGCAGGTTCGGACCTGTACCATGTCGTCGACCGGGATGCCACGATTATGCATCTCGCATGAATAGCGCCAAGTTGTCCTGGACTAGTCTCGCGACGAAGCTGGCCACCACGCGAATATGAGCTGCCTTGCGATGATCCTCGTGCACATGCATATGGAATGATCGCGTCAAGCTGAACTGCCCGGGAAGCACGGCTACGAGATCGGGAAATGATGCTGCAATATACGCAGGCAGGATTGCCAGCCCGTGTCCACCCGCCGCCGCGAAAACTTGAGGCAGCAACGCCGAGCTGCGGATGCGTGGCTGAATACCTGCATCGATTGCGTGCAGATAGTTGAGTTCGGGCGCAAACAGCCCCTCCTCGACATAACCGACAAAGGGATGGTCTTTAAGGTCCTGCATCGCCGTGATTGGCGCCGCATGTCGCAGATAGGCTTTGGAGCCATACACAAACATGCGGTAATCGGTAAGCCGTCGTGAGGCTACCCGTAGATGCTGCGCGCCGGAAAGGCTGATTGCGATATCCGCTTCCCGTTTGGATAGGCTGAAGATCCTTGGCGCTGCGAAGATCTCAATCTCCAGGCGCGGATTTGCTTCGGTCAGCTCATGAACCCGCGGTGCGAGAAAGTGTGAACCAAATCCGTCAGGCGCACCGATGCGCACGACGCCTTCCACTTCATTGGTTTCGGCACCTGCCATCGCGCGAGAGGTATAGAATGCGCTCTCGATGCCTTGCACGATTTCAAGCACTCGCTCTCCTTCTGGCGTGAGAACGTAACCGGTCGTGCTCTTATGGAACAGGCGGTTGTTCAGTCCACTTTCCAGTGAGCGAATGCGCCGGGACACTGTCGTGTGTTCTGTGCCGAGCCGCTCTGCGGCCGCCGACAGCGTGCCGGTACGCGCCACGGCAAGAAAATAGCGGTAGTCGTCCCAGTTTTCCGATAGCTTTCTGGATGCCACGATGCACCTTTGAGGTCTGTATTGATCTCCTGTAGTAATTCTGATTTGTGCAAAACAAACCGAATAACTATGCTTTCACCCAAGTTTCAGCAATGTCGCCCCCGTCAGGACATCCTCACCGGGGGGGGCTGGACTCAGGCCCATGGCGGCTTCTGAACAAACTTCTCTTCAATCCATTGTTTGAATAGCTTCAGTTTTGCAGGGGTGTGTTTGATCGACGGCGTGACGAAGTAGATGCCGGAACGCGCGTCAAGACACCATTGTGGTAACACGCGGACGAGCTTCCCGGATGCAATATCCCGGCTCATCAACCAGTCGCCGCCCGCAATGATGCCGACACCTCGCACCGCTGCCAGAAGCAGCGTTGAATTCTCGTTGCTGGAAAGATTTCCGCGCACAGTAACCGTCTCCTTACGGTTTCCATCCGAAAGCTTCCATGCAGGGTACGTGGCAAGCCCGGTGAAGCCGAGGCAATTGTGGCGGACCAAGTCAGCCGGCGTTTCCGGCATGCCGCGCTTGCGCAAGTACTCTGGCGAAGCACAGAGAATCCTGTGGTGGTCACATAGCTTCCTGGCCCGTAGCCGGCTGTCAGTCAACTCACCCACACGAATCGCCGCATCGAAACCCTCCGCGATGATGTCCACAAACTGCTCGGAGTATTCCGCGTGAACGATCAGATCAGGGTTCATTGATGCGAACTCGGTAATCAAGGGAGCCAGCCACAGCCGCCCCAGCGCACCCGGCAGAGCGAGACGAAGCGTTCCCGTTGCCTGTACCGCAGCTTCGGACACCTCGCGTTCGGCATCCGCCAATACCGTCTCTGCTTCGCGCAACCGTTGGATGTAGCGGATTCCTGCTTCAGTAAATCGGACGTGCCGCGTCGAGCGTTCGACCAGGCGAACGCCAAGCCGTGACTCCAGCTCCGCGATCCGCTTTGAAATCACGGTTGGATGTCGTTGCAGAATCTTGCCCGCCTGGGCAAAGGTACCGCCGTCGTGTAAGGCTAGCAGTGCCCCGATCTGGTCGGCATGTTGGCTTTCGAATGCGCTCATTGTGGCGGCCGGCACGATGCGCCATCGGTGGCTCGGCTTCTCATGACGTCAGGGCTTCAGTATAACGGCGCCCTCTGTCTTGCCTTGCTCAAGCAGCGCATGGGCTGTCCGTACGTCGGAAAGGGAGAAAATGTGCCTGGGATCGGCGCGGATAATGCCGGTCTCCAGCGCGCGTAGCACCTCATGCGCCCGTTGCTGGTATACCTCTGATGATGCCGTATGCGCCGCCAGCGAGGGGCGTGTCAGGTACAGGGAGCCTTTGGCATTCAGCGTCGATACGCTGACGGGAGAGGGCGCACCTGAGGTCATGCCAAACGACACCATGAGGCCGCGCGGGCGGAGACAATTCAGCGAGGCATCGAAAGAAACCTTCCCCACGCCGTCATACACCACGTCTGCCATCCGGCCCCGCGTGATGTCCGCCACCTGCTCACCCATTGTGGCCGAGTCAAACACCAGCACATGATCACAGCCCGCCGCACGGGCCCGCTCGACACTCGCGGATCGCGACACCACGCCGATGACACGCGCGCCCAGATGCCTGGCCCACGGGACCATGATCTGGCCCAGTGCCCCGGCAGCGCCATAGATGACAGCCACCGTGTCGTTGCCAACCGGGTAGGTAGTGGTCAGGAGATACTGCGCAGTAATCCCTTTGAACAGCACCGCCGCCGCCGAATCAAAGCTTACGGCGTCCGGTAGCCTGACCAGTCGCTCAGCCGGATATTGTCTGCCGCTCGCATATGCGCCCAGCGGACCTGTTGCGTAGCCCACGCGCTCCCCCACATGGAAAGCTGTGACACCCTCGCCCACAGCACCAACAGTGCCAGCGCCCTCGAGGCCGAGTCCCGACGGCAGTGTCACTGGCGCGTCTCCGCGGCGTTGACTGACATCAAGTGGATTGACCCCGATTGCCAACTGGTCCAGCCAGACTTCGCCAGGTGCCGGCCTCTCACGACCGACGTCGCAGCATTGCAGCACCTCCACGCCACCTGTTGTAGATATCCGAACCGCTAAGGCCATTCGATGACTCCTTGTATACCTGGAATGAAGCTGTGTGTCCCTAACAGTAGGCGCTTGCGAGCTGCCTCGCAAGAGCATCGCATGCATTGATATGCTGCATGGCTTGCAGCAATGTCGCCATCAGGCTGGCGGAATGACCGTTGTATAAGAAAAGGGGCCGCGATACCATCGCGGCCAGAAGGACACCACCAGAAGACTCAGATCGCCTTGATAAATGGATGCACGTTCATGTCTTTCCAGACCTTGTTGATATAGAAAGGATCGCCATGCCCAAAGGCGCAGGCTTCTTCCAGATCGCGGGCTTCGACGAGCAGCATGCTGCCGATGCGCCGCTCTCCCCGCGTATCAGTCAGCGGGCCCGCAGCAACGATGGGGATAGGCGCCGATGACAGATAGGCACGATGTGCAGCATAGTACTGGTCGCGCGCTTGGGGCGTCGCCGGGTCGTCCAGACAATAGATGACGAAATGCATAATCTCTCCTTGACGTTGCCAGGTGCCGGACTGTGGCAGAGCCCGCGAAAGCGATTCGGGCCATACCTGCCGCGCCGTCACGCCATTCACCTATCGCAGCGCAATCGTGGTATTTACGCCTTCATTGAAGGTCGCATCGTCAAACCAGCGCGCCGTAACCGTCTTCGTCTGCGTGTAGAAGTGGATCACTTGCTTGCCATACGCGCCCAAATCACCGAGCTTCGAGCCGCGTGACCCGGTGAAACTGAAGATGGGGACCGGTACCGGAATGGGAATATTGATGCCGACCTGGCCAACATCGATCTCACTCTGGAACTTGCGCGCCGCCGCCCCGCTTTGGGTGAAGACGCTGACACCATTTCCCATCGGATTGCGATTGATCAGTTCGATAGCGTCGTCCAGCGAGTCCGCCTCCATCACACAGATCACGGGCCCAAAGATTTCTGTCTCGTAGACGGTCATGCCCGGCGTGACATCCGAGAAGACCGTCGGACCGATGAAGTTTCCTTCGGCGTAGCCATCGACCGCAATATCCCGCCCGTCGAGCGCGAGGGTTGCACCTTCCTTCACGCCGGCTTCGATCAGGCTAAGGATGCGCGCCTTGGCCGCGCGTGACACGACTGGACCGACGTCGGTACCCGGCACCGTGCCGGCATTGACCTTGAGGCCGCGCGCACGGTCAACAAGATCGGGCAGCCACTCTTGAGACGCGCCAACCAGCACCACCACCGACGTGGCCATGCACCGCTGTCCCGCGGCACCGAAGCCCGCACCAGCCAGCGCATTGAGGGTCTGCTCCTTGTTCGCGTCCGGCAGGACCACTGCATGGTTCTTCGCGCCCATCATCGACTGGACGCGCTTGCCATGTTGACTGCCAAGGTTGTAGACGTGCGTGCCAACATGGGTCGAACCGACGAACGAGATGGCCTTGATGTCGGGATGCGTGCAGATGGCATCCACGACTTCCTTGCCACCGTGGACCACGTTGAGCACGCCAGCCGGGACGCCGGCCTCCAGTGCAAGCTCCACCAGTTCCATCGTGGACAATGGATCCTGCTCCGACGGCTTGAGAACGAAGGTATTGCCACAGACGATCGCCATCGGGAACATCCACAACGGAATCATCGCCGGAAAGTTAAATGGCGTGATGCCCGCGCAAACGCCGATCGGCTGCCTTAACGTGTACGTGTCCACCTTGCCAGCGACATTCTCCGCGAATTCTCCCAGTTGCAGCGTGCCGACTGAGCATGCGTGCTCGACGACTTCTAGACCGCGGAAGATGTCGCCCTCGGCGTCCGGAAGCGTCTTTCCCTGCTCCGCGGTCAACGTCTGCGCGATGCGCTTCGTGTTCTGGCGCACCAGCTCCTGGAACTTCAGCATCACCCGCATGCGCGTGCCGATCGGTGTCACGCTCCACGTACGGAACGCCTGCTGCGCGGCCGCCACAGCGGCATTCAGCTCGCCCATCGTGGCAAAGGGCACGCGACCAATTACCGCTTGGGTCGCCGGATTGACGATATCGCGCCATTCTTCACTCTTCGATTCGACGAAAGCCCCGTCGATCAGCAGCTTTGCGGTACGCAGGCCTTGCACTCCATGGATGTTTCTTTCAACAGCGATATTCACAGATCACTCCTTTTGATTGAACCCTCTTTCTCAAGCCTGGGCGGAAACAGCGGAGGCTAGTTCCGCCCGCTGGTCTGCCGGACCAGCCGTGCACAGCGGCTAGTCGACGCTTGTGCCGCGCGTCTCCCGCACGAAGAACAGGCAAACGACGCAGCTCATTGCCGCGATCACGATCGGGTACCACAATCCCGAATAGATGTTGCCTTGGGCTGCAACGATCGCGAAGGCAGTGGCAGGCAGGAAGCCACCGAACCAGCCATTGCCGATGTGGTACGGCACGGAAAGGCAGGTGTAGCGGATGCGCGCGGGGAAGCACTCCACCAGCATGGCTGCCATCGGCCCGTACACCATGGTGCCGTACAGCATGAGGATGACGAGGATAAGGATGGTCATCGTGACGTTGACGCGAGCAGGATCAGCGGCACGCGGGTAGCCAGCCTCGGTCAATGCCTTCACCAGTGCAGCGTTGAATGCGGCCCCCTTGTCTTTGGCGTTCTCCGAAGCCGCATCATAGGAGGCAATCTGGACCGAGCCCACCACGATCGTTGCAGTCTGTGGTGCGGTTGCAGGCTGGTTTTCATAGCTCAAGCCTGCTTTCGACAATGCGGCTTTTGCTACGTCGCAGGAGCTCGTAAACTTTGCCGTCCCAACCGGATTGAACTGGAATGAGCACTCCTTCGGATCCGCGATCAGGACAATCGGCGAGCTCTTCTGCGCGGCTTCCAGGGCAGGATTGACGTAGTGCGTCAATGCCTTGAACAGCGGCATGTAGGTCAGCACGGCAAGCAGGCAGCCGATAAACATGATCGGCTTGCGCCCGATCCGATCAGATAGCATCCCGGCTACGACGTAGAACGGGGCGGAGATCAGGAGCGCGGCAATGAGGATCGTGTTTGTCATCGACCCTTCCAGCTTCAATGTTTCGGTAAGGAAGAACAATGTGTAGAACTGGCCGGTGTACCAGACCACAGCTTCACCGGCAGTGACACCGAACAGGGCAATGAGCATGAGCCGGACGTTTTTCCACTGCCCGAAGGCCTCCTTGACGGGTGCCTTGGACGTCTTGCCTTCGTCCACCATCTTCTGGAATGCCGGCGATTCGCTGAGCTTCAGGCGAATCCACACCGAGATGCCCAGCAGCACGATCGAGAGCAGGAACGGGATACGCCATCCCCAGGCACTGAATGCCTCTTCGCCAATAAGCGTCCGCACACCGAGAATGACGAGCAGCGAAAGAAACAGTCCGAGAGTCGCGGTCATCTGGATCCATGAGGTCCAGCCTCCCCGCTTGCTTGCTGGGGCGTGCTCGGCCACGTAGGTTGCAGCGCCACCATACTCCCCGCCCAATGCGAGACCTTGCACCAGCCGCATTGCCACGAAGAAGATCGGCGCGAAAATGCCGATGGTGGCGTAACCAGGCAGCAAACCTACGAAGAACGTAGAAGCGCCCATCAACAGGATGGTCACAAGGAACGTGTACTTGCGGCCGAGCATGTCGCCCAACCGACCAAACACCACTGCACCGAGAGGCCGCACGGCAAAGCCGGCGGCGAAGCTGAGCAGGGTAAAGATGAAGGCGGCCGAGGGGCTCACCCCTGCAAAAATGGCCTTGCTGATAAAAGGTGCAAGCGCGCCAGCAAGGAAGAAGTCATACCATTCAAAAATGGTACCCAACGAGGACGCGAACACTACTGTGCGGCTGCGGCCCGTCATTTTCTCGGGCCGAGTCGACTCTTCGATAGTTGTGGTTAGCATGGAATGTCTCCGATTGGAAGTGGCTTTCATGAACCACTTTCCTATGGATGCAGCATCGCAATTGGCACAGCCCGTAACGACCATGCGAAGGTGCTGAAGCATCGCGACCGATGCCCTGTGAGTGCCACAGCGACGGCCAGCCAGCGCATGGCGGCCGGCCGCGGCCAGTGGCGGTGCGGGGTCCTCAGGTGTTTCTGGACAGGTGCAGAACCAGCGACGTTGCGTCGAGATCCGCACCACCGGCTTCCGCGTGGCGGGTCATCAGCGCGTATGCCGTTTCAGCGGTTTCCAGGCGGGCGCCCACCTCGCGTCCTGCTTCGACGGCGAGGCTCAGATCCTTGGCCAGGAGCCAGGTCTTGAAGCCTGGTTTGTAGCCATTCGACGCCGGCGATGCCTCGACCACCCCCGGTGCCGGATTCCAGAGACGGAAGGACCAGTTGTCGGCGGACGACCGCGTAGCGATCTCGAAGAACGCCTTCATGTCGAGACCAAGCCGCTGTCCCAGGGCAGTCGCCTCGCAGTTGACCGTGACGCTGACTGCCATGATCAGGTTGTTCACTACCTTGGCGGCTTGACCTGCACCCGGACCACCCACGTAGGCGATGTAGTCGCCAAGGGGTTGCAGCAATTCGGTGGCCTGCCCGGCATACTTCTTGTCGCAGCCGATCATGAACGTCAGCGTGCCATCGCGGGCACCCTCAGTGCCGCCAGAGACCGGCGCCTCGACAAATACAACACCAGCCTTCTCTGCGGCGGCATGCAGCTTGCGCGCATAGTCGATGCCGATCGTCGAGCAGTCAATCACGATCGTGCCGGGACGCGCGCTTGCAAACACGCCATTGGCCAACGTCATGACTTCGTGGACATCGGCGCCGGAAGGCAACATGCTGTACACGACGTCTGCGTCCTTGCACGCCGCGGCGATCGTATCGGCAACCAGCACGCCATTAGCAGCGGCGCTCTCGCGCGCCGTGGCGTCAATGTCTACACCGCGGACGGTGTAGCCCGCCTTGATCATGTGTTTGGACATGGGGTTACCCATCAGGCCGAGGCCAATCCACGCAATAGTGGGCATGGCGATGCTCCTTTTCTAACGATGTTTGGTAGTGGCAATGAAGTCCGACGCTTTGGAGCCCCTGCGTCTCCTGGACAGTGGCGAGCTCCTGGACTGCGACGAATCTTAGGGGCCGCAACGGCGATGGCACAGTGCACTGGCGGCCAATGGCTGTGCAAAAATGTGGGAACCGTAGATAGCTGAGGGCCGCGCTCGATCCAGCATTAGCTAGCGCTGCATCAGCGATAGGTGTCGCCTGCCCGGCGACATGGCGGACATGGGCTGCAGGAGCGCCGGTTAGGCCCCGCCACGACAGGGCAAGCGCCCCGTTTGCACATCCTGAGACACGCGCCTGAATCGTGGTGAGACCGCTTTGTTGGCAGGCCGCTCCTGCCCATCATTGAACTGGCGGCTTACGCATCTGACAATGCATGGTTCATTGCGAGACCACTGCGCGATCACGTGCAGACCATTGCGGATACTCGGCCTCACCAATGCGCCCGCGCGGAGTTCTTCTTGCCAATGAATTGACTGCGCGCTGATATTGTTCATGATGCAGCCATATGCGACAAATGGCTCGCCAACGAATTGGCGAGCCATTCAAAGAGCCGTTCGATGTCTGGGAACCTATAGGCTTACGCACCCAGCCTGGTGTCTAGCCAGACCGAGCCGTAGCGGGTGTAGGAAGGAGGGGTTTCGATGTGCTCCTTCAAGTCGTCAGCCGCGCTACGCACCCAGAAGGGGTCTCGGAGCATCTGCCGGCCCACGAACACCAGATCGGCGCGGCCATTTCGCAGGATCTCTTCAGCTTGGCGACCATTCTGGATCAATCCAACTGCACCGGTGGCAATGCCGATCTCCCGCCGGAGCAGTTCGGCGGCCGGTACCTGATACCCCGGATACGCCTGTACCTTGATCATCTTGATACCGCCAGAACTGCAATCGATCAAGTCCACGCCCTGAGCTTTCATCCAGCGGCCATATTCGAGGAACGACTCCGGAGTGTTGCCGCCTTCACTGTAGTCGGTGCTGGAAATCCGCACGAACAGAGGACGGTCTCCCCAATGCCGTTTCACCTCATCGATGATCTCACGCACGATGCGATAACGGCGCTCCGCATCGCCCCCATATTCGTCCTCGCGCGTATTCGCCAATGGCGAGAGGAACTCGTTCAGCAGATAGCCATGCGCGGTATGGAGTTCCAGTACGTCGAAACCGGCGTTGCGGGCACGGCGTGCTGCGCGGCCAAAGGATTGGACAAGCTCTGGGATTTCCTCCACCGCGATTTCGCGAGGAACCCGACTTTGAGGAGTGAATGGGATAGCTGAAGGGGCGATACGAACGACACCTGGCAAGTCCGCATTACGGCCTGCATGGCCGATCTGGGCGCCAACCTTGGCACCTAAGCTGTGGAGCAGATCGGTCAGGCCGCGCAGGCCCGCGACATGATCATCACTCCAGATCCCGAGATCGCCCTGACCAATGCGCCCGTCCGCATGGACGGCTAAGGTTTCAAAGAAGATCAGGCCGGCTTGGCCCAGGGCACGAGCGCCATAGTGAACGCGATGCCAATCGGTAACCAAACCATCTTCACCAGCGCTATGCATGCACATCGGAGACATGACAACCCGATTTTTCAGTTTGAGGCCTTTGATTTCGAAGGGGGATAACAACAGACTCATCTTTGCTCCGTTAGGTTTTACGTGAGCCGATGCTAAACTTAACCAACGATTTTCGTAAGTACGCACAATCTTGTGCAGTAGGCACATTTTTTATACCGCTATCACTATCTGGTCGAGGACCTTGAGATGAAGCTTGGAATTCCCCATGGAGAGGTCGAGGCATTCGCCTGCCCCGTCACTTTTACTGTTGATGTGATAGGAGGGAAATGGAAATCGCTGATCCTTTTTCACCTTATGTCCGGAACCCGTCGCTTCAACGAATTAAGACGTTTGATTCCGGAAGTGACTCAGCGGATGCTTACGCTGCAACTGCGTGAACTCGAGGCCGGCAGTATCATCGCAAGGGAAATTTATCGGGAGGTCCCGCCAAAGGTGGAATACTCATTGACGGCGCTTGGCTTGACGCTAGTACCTCTGGTTAGCGCGATGCGCGACTGGGGCGCGGCCCATGAGCAAGTAATCATGGCCCGCCGACAAGCCGTCAAGAGCAATAGCGGAAGTGAAGCTTAGCCGATCCGCTCGCTAAGGCTTCATCGCCGAGAGCCACCTGCATTGGTTCCGCCCCTCTCCCAGTGACTCGCCAGCGCGGTGCTAATGGCAGCAGTCGGCAAATCTTTAGCTGGTGGGAATTCAGCTTACGCGTCCCGCTTCGCCGGACTACGCGGGAGAAGTTCAATGTTTACTCAATGCCGACAGCCCCTGCCTTACGGTAGCAGCAGATGTTGGTCCCGCTGAGCGTAGTCGCGCAACAACTGCCACACCTTTTTGAATCGGCCGACGTTCTTCAGTTCGGCATGCATGGTGATCCAGTAGCTTTTTCGGATCGCAATTTTGCCCTCAAGTATCGGAACCAATCCCATCTCGGCCGTCACCAGGTATGCGGGGAGAATCGCAATGCCTAGTCCCGCCTGTGCCGCGGAGCGTTGCGCCAGGATGCTCGTGCTGCGAAACCTGGTGCTGCCGGGCCGAGTCAAATGACTTGGATTTGGAACATCCTTTGCCAGCACCATTCCTGCAACGTAGTCGATAAACGCATGGCCTGCGAGATCGTCTGTCTTCACGATCGTCGGGACGGTCGCAAGATATCCCGCTGAGGCGTACAGACCCAGGCTGTATTCAGCGAGTTTCGAAACAATGTAGGGACCACGCTGCGGCCGGTCAATGGTGATGACGATGTCAGCTTCGTTGCGGGGCAAGGGAATCGCTCTCGGCAAGGCCAGAACATCGATAGCCAGCCCTGGGAATCGGCGCATGATTTCCGCAGCATGCAGGGGCAGCAGCGAAGTCCCATAACCTTCATTGCAGCCAACCCGGATCAAGCCATTGATATCCGATGAGGGCAGACTTGCCTCCACAACGGCATAGGCTCGCTCCATCTCTTCCACTTTAGCCAACAGCGCGATACCTCTATCCGTTAGTTCATAGCCAGACGCGGTCCGCACAAAAAGTGGGCTTCCGAGCGCCTTCTCCAAAGCGTGAATCCGCCTCGCTACCGTGGTGTGTTCCACGCTAAGCCTCCTGGCGGATACGGTCAACTTTCCCGTACGTGCCAGTTCCAGAAAGAATCTGAGGTCATCCCAATTCATCTTGCGTTCCACATGGAGACATGTGCAATTCTGCACAGTGAGTGTGCATGATACATGACGGCTTTCGGAGCGCTGCTCGTGATACGTTTAGGTCCTCGAATGGAATTACGTCATCTATCCGTCATTGAAGGAATCGCTTAGCGGTTTTTCAACGGACAAAAATAGACAAGAAGAGGAGACTTATGTCAGTAATTGGCTTCATAGGACTCGGCAATATGGGCCTGCCCATGGCGACGAACTTGCTCAAGGCAAACCATGGTTTGAAGGTCTTTGATCTGAATCCCGTTGCGCTGGAGACGATCAGGAAATTAGGCGCCACAGTGTCAGCGCATGCCATTGATGCGTCGCAGGATGTGGATGTTGTGATCACCATGCTGCCGAATGGCAGCGTCGTAGAGTCGACGTACCTTGGCGAACATGGGATTCTGCAGCAGGCCAACCGTGAACCAATCTATATTGATTGCTCCACCATTGCTCCCGAGTCGTCAAAACGGATTGCCGACGCAGCGAATCAACACGGCCTCGAAGTTGTCGACGCGCCGGTTTCCGGAGGGATCATGGGTGCGCGCGAAGGAACGCTTTGCTTTATCGTCGGCGGCGAAGCGGGAACGGTAGGAAAGATCGATCCCATACTTCGCGCAATGGGTAAGACCGTCATCCATGCCGGCGGACATGGTACAGGGCAATTGGCGAAAATTTGCAACAACTTGCTCGCAGCCGTGTTGATGACCGGCACCGCGGAGGCGCTGGCATTGGGAGTCAGGAACGGGCTTTCACCTGACATCCTGTCGGAGGTGATTCGGAACAGCAGCGGACGCAACTTTATGATCGATCGCTGGAACCCGTGGCCTGGCATCCTGCCAGATGTGCCATCAAGCCATGATTACAACGGTGGCTTCCAGGTCAATCTCATGCTCAAGGATCTGGCCCTGGCATTGGACTGTGCCCAAGCTTCACAGGCAAGCGTTCCACTCGGATCCCTGGCCAGAAATCTGTTTTCCCTATATAGCGAGGCCGATGAAGATAATCCGTTTTCTGATATATCCAGTATCCAACAATTTTTCTACCGAAATCCTAAACATATAGAAAATAGGTGACTATGATGACTAAAGCTTATTGGGTTGCACATGTGGAAGTTTTCGACGCGGACGCCTATACCATCTACGCAAAGGGCGCGACGGAGAGCTTTAGAAAATATGGTGGAAAGCCGTTGGCAAGGGGCGGATTCACGCAACATCTGGAAGGAGAAAGCCGGCCAAGGAATGTCGTGGTCGAGTTTGAGAGCATGGAAGCAGCGCTGGCGTGCTACAACTCGCCGGAATACCAAGCGGCAAAATCTCACCGGGAAGGTAAGGCTGTCGCCGATCTGATGATCATGGAAGCAGTTGAATAGCGGACGTTCGCAGACGGCGAACGATGGATTAGGGGCGGTCCCGAGAACGGCGCCGACCCCGGGGCTTTCCTCACCTGTCACTTAACTATTTGAACATCCGGCACACGCGCTTCCAAAAATCGGCGCAATTCCGGCTTTGGCATGTGATGCGCCGCACCCCGACCGCGGACGGATACCGGCGCTATAACGCATGGATACGGCGCAGGTCCGAACCGGGCTATTTTTCCGCCCTTGGAGCGCGCTTCTGGCTACATTCGATTTGCACCGAACCTCTGCACTGCAAAGTCCAGAAAACTCCGCAGCTTCGGCGTCATTCGTCTATCAGATGCATACAGTGCATGTAACGGGCGGGCAGGCGGCTCATACTCCGGCAAAAGCCTGACTAAGCGCCCGGCCTTGATCTCTTCAGAAACCAGTTCGTGCGGCTGCAGAAGTACACCCATACCTGCAACTGCAGCTGCCCGAAGCGCCTCGCCGCTGTTGGTCGAGAATCTGCCGAGAATCGGCACGGACACGCGCCCGTGGGGCCCGTCAAACGACCAGTGTGTACGTAGCGACGTGTGCGAAAAAACCAGGCATTCATGATGCCGGAGATCTTCTGGCGTTCGCAAAGGAGCAGCTGACTTGAGATAGTCGGCTGATGCGCAGAGGAGCAGCCGATGCGGTGCCAGGGGTCTCGCAAGCAAGGAGCTGTCTGGAAGCGGCCCAGTCCGGAAGACAATATCGAAACCCTCGTCCACCAGGTCTACCGTGCGGTTGGTGAGATATAGGTCCAGGGAGACCTCCGGGTGCTGCCTGAGGTACGCCGGGATTTCGGGTGTCAGCGCATGACTGCCAAAGGTAATTGGCGCGCTGACGCGAAGCCGGCCCCGCGGTTTCGAGCGAGTCTCCGCAATCATTGATTCGGCCAGCTCCATTTCCGCAAGGATGTTCTTTGCCTGCTCGTAAAAGACTTGGCCGCTGTCCGTCAGGCTCTGACTGCGAGTCGTGCGGTTCAGCAGTTTGACGCCCAGGCTCTGTTCCAGCGCCCGTATCTGCTTGCCCGCGAGCTGCGACGACAGGTTCAAGTCCTTGGCGGCAGCGGAGATAGAGCCAGCTTCCACGGCTCGCACAAAAACCTCCATGCATCTCAGTCTGTCCATTTGAAACGTCTAGTTTATTGTCTTGAGCATTTCGCATCATTTTACCCGCATTGTTTCTGACGTACACTCACCACATCGCAACCGGCTGTCCATGGGGTTAGCCTCAACTTGGAATAAGAACTGATGCAATCGATCTCGAAAAATGCAATTCTTGCCGCGACTTTGGGAACCGCTGCCTTGGCCTCGACTGCAGCCCCGATCGGCAACCTCGACGCCCAGAAGCCTACTGTGCTGCTGGTTCATGGCGCATTTGCCGACGGCTCGTCATGGAACCAGATCATTCCGATACTTCAGCAAAGAGGACTGAAGGTCGTGTCGGTCCAAAACCCGCTGAACTCTCTGGCCGCCGACATTGCTGCGACACGGCGTGCTCTTGACATGCAGACCGGTCCGGTGGTTCTGGTGGGACACTCATGGGGTGGCGTCGTCATCACCGTGGCGGGCCAGCATGAGAACGTCAAGTCGCTGGTCTACGTCGCTGCGTTCGCCCCCTCAGTAGGGCAATCGGTGGTTGACTTGTCCAAGGGCTATCCAACTCCATCAGGTTTCAACCATATCGTCACGGACAAGGAGGGATTTCTGACGCTCAGTCCTGAAGGTGTGGAGAAACACCTCGCCCAAGACGTTACGACGGAACAAGCAAGACTGATGGCCGCCACACAAGGTCCCGTGCGCGGAACAAATTTCGAGGAAAGGGTTTCTGCCGCTGCCTGGATGACGAAACCGTCGTGGTATGTAGTGAGCGAGGAAGACCGCATGCTGCCGCCGGCTCTGCAGACGGCGATGGCGCAGAAGATCTCGGCTCACGTGGTGAGCCTGCCGGCCGGGCATGTGCCTCAGCAGTCCCGACCCGTTGATGTCGCGAACGTTATTCTCACAGCTGTGGCGCACGCATCAAAGTAGCAGTCGGTTGGGGCGTTGCAGCAGGTCGGCGCGGAGGCGGGTTTCCAGAGGAGACGAGAATACGTCCGAAAACGGGCGCTTATGGCGAGTTGCCGAGCACCCCGCAACGTTGTTGCTACACCTACGAGCCGAACGTAACCAAAGACAAGGTAGCTCCCACTAGGCGTCGTCGCCATCGGGAACCGCATAACCTTGGTCCCGCAAGGCCTTCGTCCAGCGCTTGATGCGAGCACGCAGTCGTCCCTGTGCAGCTTTTTCTATCGGCATATCGTCGACGCGGCTGATCGCTGTGAGCGGCAAAACATAGCCGTATTGGATTAGGGCCATACAAAAGACGCGGTCCTTATCGCGATCCGCTACCGCCTTCGCCATAAACAGGTCAACGACGTCCAAGCAATAGCCAACCCGCCCATTCGTGCCCGCCGTCTGAATGCGTTGCAAGCGGTTTTGCCATCCGGCAGGCAGGCACGCAGTCTCAGGCCCGACGCCCTGCGCATAGTAACCATACGTCTCGTGAAAACGTGAACCTTCGCCGATGGCGGCATCAATCGCATCTGCCTTGTCGACAGCGTTGAGCGGGTAGATGTCGGCCTCCGCAGACATCGTGAAGACCGCCGGAGGGTTGGGGATCGGCCCGAGGATCGATTGGCTGCCGACGACAACGAACTCGTATTCGTTCGTGATGTCGGCCGCAGCCCGAATGATGTGCTCCAAATCTTCCCGGTTCATTCCTGATCCCCGAGGACAACACCTTTCTTCAACGCCTGGATTTGTGCAAGCACCTCCTGCCGAACGGCATCAGGTAGAACCGTCGGTAAGGGAGAAGCCTGGCGAAGCTCTTGAGCACGTCGAGTTCGGCCAAGCACTTTGCGCCACGACCGGTTCGCAAGAATCGTCTCCCACTCCGACCAAAGTGAATCAGACCGTGAGTCTCCCTGCGAGCGCCATCCCTTCAGCACCTCTTGGGCCCGACCCAGTAGCGCAGGGTCCTCATGAATCATGCGGATCGCCTCCTTGTGGAGCGCCATGCTCTGCAAGTCCTGAGCTTGATGGCGGCTGGGATCCGTCGTCACCATAACCTGCACCTGCGGTCTGGTACGCTTGGAAGAGGCGGCTGCTGAATTCGCCGGTGGGGGCTGGAACGTGTCGCTGACTAACAGTGCGAGGTCACCGGCCACACCGAGGACCGACATGACGCGAAGGTAAGTGCCCATCGTCGGCGCGGGGTCACCTGCCTCGACGGCAGAGAGTGTGGTCCGTGAGATTCCCACGCGCTTGGCCATCTCGACCGTGCTCATGTTCTGGGCCTTCCGCAGGCGCTTGATGCGGTCGCCGAGTTGCAGCAACAAGTGACGTTCTAGGACTGTGGTAGTATCAGTAAAGGCTGGCATATGTTCAGTATTCTAGTCAAAATATGGAAATTAGACTAGTTTGCTGTACATATTCCACTTGATCGACAGTTCGCGTAGTTTGAACCCGAAGTATCGCCTGCTGAACCACTTGGGAGCGTATCCGAGCGAGACCTTGTCTACGCACTGCATTGACAAATGAGGCGAACTCCTTCGCATCCTGAAGTCTCAGCCAGCGAGTCAGCGGGCAGTTGCGCCTGCCTGATTGATTTGCCGCGATCCCCCAGAAGCCACCGCCGTTGGACGCTGCCCAGTTTATACATAACGTCCGGAGGGCGATTTTGCGGTTGTGCTGGGGCGGGGAGCCTAGGTTTGCCTGGCGGCGCGGAGCAGCGCATCTGCCGAGCGCTCAGCCGGCCGTCGACGTGCAGTCCTGGGGCAGGGCAGAACAGTCGAAATGGGCGGCTGCATACACGGCGTTGCACGCCCACACTTCTTGCTCGTCTTTGTAGAAGGTCACCCACTTGCCGTCGCTAACGCAGCCGGCGCCGGGAAAAACCTCATCATGGCCGTTGCCGCCGTCCAGGGGGAACGGGGCGTGGGGCACGGCCCAGTAGTGGCCGCTCGCTAAGGCTTCGATCGATTTTCGGGACATCCTTTTCAGCCCCCCTGCGGCGAACGTGCCAGCTCGCCGCCGCGGCAAACGGTTCGTGTCAATCCTGCCAAGGCGTGACACCGTCGCGAAACCGTCTCGTGTAGTCTCACCGACTATCGCCTCTTGCTGATCCCGTGCAATGTCGCCATGGCGCCAACCCTCCGCATCGTCGTCCGAATGCTTGGCATCGGCGCCATCCTTGTCATCATCGCCGTTGTCTCGCGACAAGTCTATCTGCAAGTCGCCGCGCAAGCTGACTTAGCTGACGCGGAGGAGGCTCCCGCGGAAATGATGTTGATCCGCTGCGAGACGCTGCATCAACGCCTGGAGAATCGGCAGAGCCGCGCGGACACCGAGGCTACTGACGCGCTACCACGCGTTCGTTGTCGGGAGTCTTGACTCGGAGAGCTTCCGCCAATCACGCCCCTTGCGCAAAGCTGGTGGGTTGGCGACTTGCGGCGGCAAGCACTGAGCGAGATGGCTTGGATTGTTTTCGTTTTGCCCTCCTGGACTGGCTTGGTCAGCAGAAGAGGGGGGTCCCATTCATAATGTCACGATCTCGAAAGTATCCCGTCGAGAGGGGCCTCCGCCTTCGATACTCTTTTCGCGACCCTTCGGCGTCAATCAATTCTTCGTGTCTGGAACGGCCGTCCATCGTTGTTGAGCCGCCATTCGCTCACACCTGCAAATCGGTAGCGCCGAGGACTCAAACTTTCTCCCGATCTGCATCGGCCTGTTGAAACTATCCTGGCTTGGCGCCCGACCCGATAATGAGTTCAAGCTGGGTCTTGAAGCCTTCACCGACTTCGAACTGCTTTAGGCATTCATAGACATCGTTCCAGGCCTTCAATCTCGCCGCGACGTCGAGGTCCGCTACGACAGCCCGGTATGCCCCGGCGGCTTCCTGCATCAGTTGCAGAGCGTCCGACGCGCTCGGCAAGACGAGCTGCGCTCGAACGTGCTGGGTTTTCACATCCCCAAGACCGCTGTCGTTCATCAGGCGTTCCAACACGCCATTGCCTCCCAGTGCGAAGATTCCAGGCTGTCCGGGCGCGGGAGGAGCCTTGCCCGCGTGGCGTAAAAGGATCGCCATAGGCTGAGCCATAAAGGGATTGTTGGCCGGCGTCGTGAAGACCAGCGCCGCGAAACGCGCGCCAGGCTTGAGTGCGCGTTGAACAGCATCCAGTGCCTCCCCAGGCGACGGAAAAAGCATCAATCCTAATCGGCACATCGCCGCGTCGAATGGCGCCAATGTCTGGTCTAACTCATCTGCTGCGCATTCCAGCGTTTCGATATTCTGAAGACCGGCACTAGCGGCATTTCGGCGGACGTGCTCCAGCATGGTGCCCGATAAATCACAGGCGACCACTTCGCCGTCGGCACCCACTCGCATCGCTGCCTGGATGCTCTGGCTGCCGGCACCGCAAGCGAGATCGAGAACGCGCATGCCCGGCCGGATACCGGCCATATCGATGAGCGTGTCAGTGGCGCCCGAAAGACTAGTGGCAAACACATGCTCCCACTTCGCCCAGCCGGGTGCTGCCGATTCCCACGTATTGCGAAGATTGAATTTCGCTCTGCTGTCGGTCATCTGGACACGCCCCCACCGCCGTCTGTACAGGAGCATCGTATTGCACAAGCGATCTTGTTGACCCCGTCAAGCAGCGCCCGTAAGTTGGCTTCCCCTCAGAAGGCTTTGGCTTGCGGCGCTGGTAAATGCCGAGCTCTATAGCAACAGACGGTTGCCGTCGAAGAATTCCCGCGGCCGGCGCACGTGGGCGCAGTGGCAAAGGCAACTGGCGAATGCGGCAGTTCAACTCTAGAGCCCCAAGGCACCGGGACGCGGTTGTGGGCGGGGGTGTTTCGGTAATCACGTCAGCGTCCATCCAGTAAACAGTTATGAGAATCGTGACATAAGTGGGAGCGACGCGATTTGTACGGAATGTGCCCGTTCTGACCGGAAGCTTCCACGGAATGAACAGTTCGACCTGCTTCTGCTTGGCTCTCTCCGTGCCTGCGGCGATCGCTTCGTCCTGAGTGTCGAATGTTTCGCGGGCGTGGCCGCCCTCGGTCTCAACGGCCCAGCGGTCGTCGGCCGGGACCACGTGGATGTCCTGTCCCGGCATGGCTGTCTCCTGAAGTGATGGAGCCAGTCTGTGCCTGGCGACCAGGCGTCGGTATCACGCGCTGTCCGACAAAAGAAAAAGAAAAGCCCTTAGCCTGCCTGCCAAGGGCTTCAAATGTCGACAGGCAGTTCGCAGACCTGTCGCTCGGAATCGTCACATGCACTACGCTCACTTGCATCCCCTCATTCGGGGGTGACCGGAAAGCGCATCTACCGGAGTCCGGATACCGTCCGACAAGCCGAGTGCAAGAGACGCCGCTTCTTTTCGCATTGTCCCGGATGCTCTTAGAATTGGCGGAAGGCCGCATCCGGAGCCCGGCCGAAACACTCAGGGGAACCCGTATGTGCTACTCGGTGCA
The DNA here is from genome assembly GCF_017814975.1 of Cupriavidus consociatus. Taxonomy (GTDB): domain Bacteria; phylum Pseudomonadota; class Gammaproteobacteria; order Burkholderiales; family Burkholderiaceae; genus Cupriavidus; species Cupriavidus consociatus. The sequence continues at coordinate 125,200 of NZ_JAGIQA010000008.1, read as the reverse complement.
GATCCAGGCGGACTATCGAAAATACCAAAGGCTGTTTGGCGCATCGGTGAGCCTGGAATTGTTCGTCGAGCTGTTCTGGGAAAGGCGCCGGCGCGGCGATTGGTCGAAGCTGCCAAAGGCGATGCTTGCCCCCTTCGCTTCGCCGGACGGCGAAGCCGAACAGCGTGCAGCCGAACTGATCACGGCAGCCGAGCGTGAGCAAACCACGGCGTTCGAGGCTGAGTTGTTCCAGCAGAAGACGCGCCTGGCCGGCGCCGAAAGGGCGCTCGCCACCAAGCCGACCAAGAAGGCACAGAACGATCAGCGCATCGCCACCGACAAGATTCAGCGCGCGCAGCGCAATCTGGCCGATCTGCATCGCTCCGAGTTACTGCCACGCGATTCGCGCGTCTTCCCGGGCTACTATGCGCCAGTTCTGGTCGTCCGCGACGGCCAACTCACGGTGATTCCGATGCGCTACCAGTGTCGCCTGCCGGGCTGGACGGCGGCCATGGAACGGCAAAAGCCCGGAACCTACAACGCTTTCGGAACCTTGCTAACAGTTAGGTGGAAAAATATTCTTTTCAATCAACCACTTAGATCTACTAACTCTTTTTCCTAACCTCTCGAGCAACTGCGTGGTTGTGAGGTTGAATCTATGTGAGCCAATGGCCAGCGGTTCGCTGCGGTACTTGAATGATTGATGCCAGTTCAACTCAGCGGTTGCTCCGGCGACTCTCAGGCATAGCTGGGGAGGCGATACTCCGGCCGTCTCTCATCGACCCGTTTCCGCCCTTCGGCGCAGCGACATTTCATCGGCAGCTTTCAAGCGGCAACAGTCATTCATGGCTCGCTGGCTGCCGGATTGCGGACAGTAAGGATGCGGCGCTTATGTCGTGCCCAATCCTGGATAAGCTGCTGGGACCTACATTTGGCTGTGCCGGCATCCTGATCAACGCTCCGCGCATCTGCTGATGGGGCGCGGAAGCTGGTCTACGCACTCTGGCAATCCAACACGCGCTGATATTCGGCTACGGAGCGCCGAACTGCGAAGAAGGACAAAGTGCTGGCAGTTTCCTGTCAGCCCTTCAGTCTCTGGTGTGGGGGTGACTACTCGACAGCTAGGCGACATTGTCGGCTTAGGCAACGAATGCGATAGCTTTACGTCGCGCCCTTGGTGGCAACGGTTCCTTGCGCGACGCGAATCGTGACGGCTTTCATCAACTCGAAAATGCGATTCGCATCCGGCGGTTGCTTCTTCGAGCCAAACACCAAAGTCGTCGCCCCCTCTATCTGGGCCACAATGAGCGTCGCGCGCGCGTGGCATTCGCGCGCGGTGGCAGATGCGTCAAGCTCGCGTACTAAATCCACGTAGTTTGCTCGATAGGCCGAGTAGAGAGTTTTCGTCAGTTCAAGCGTAACGTCCGAGTGCTGAGCCAGTGCGAGCATTTCGAATATGAAGCGACATACTCTTGAATCGCGAGCTTCCTCAAAAGCATCAACAACGATCTCGCACAGTCGCTCCAGCGCAGGTTTGCCGCTCGGCTTGCCCATGTCTGCATACCGGTCCAGATAGACCTTCATCAGCGCGCTCGTTGTTGAGCGGAGTAGATCATCATGTGTTGGGAAGTAGTTCCGGAGCGCGGACTCCGGAATGCCAAGCTCCCTGGCTACCCGCGCGAGGGTAAAGTTCGCGTATCCTTCCGCCGCCAATAGGTTGGCGGCGGTAGAGACGATCTCATTGATTTTTACCTTTCGACGCTTCCCTTGAACGGTTGGTCGATAATAGGGCGCATCTTGGCCTGTCTGCCGCATGTTCAGCTCAAATAGTTCCCGCTGGCCATCCTCATCAGAATTAAAGATGCCGCCGTGCGCGCTGTTCGTGCCGTGGCTCTTCAGGTTGGGCAAGCTGCGAAGCGTTTCGTCGTTCTCAAGTGCTTGTGGCGACAAGTCAACGATCATTTTCACAGATTGCTTTGCCACGCGAACGCATTCGGCATAGTCCTTATCCGAATCTCCGCCGTTGTAAGCGAGTATCATCGTGCCAGCCGTCTGCGCGACAATCACTGACGCCCGGGCAAGGCACTCTTCGTGGGTCAAAGTCGGGTGGATCTCGGATAACAACTTCGCGAAGATGCTTCGATGCTCGGCATACATGTCATCAACGAGCTCCGCAGTGTAGGGTTCTTGCTGAGCGAAAGCCCAAACTTCAAACAGGAACTTCGGCCGATCGGTTTCGTTGATGTCGAAGAAAATGCGTTCTACCAGCGCGGAACAACGCCGCGTGGCACTGATGCCTGCCTGGTTTGCGATGGCGGTGTAGTCGCTGACTATCTGGGACACGTATTCTTGCAGCGCTGCACATAGCAACTCCCCTTTCGTTCGAAAGTAGTACTGCAGGTTTCCTAGTGTGATTCCTACGCGCCCAGCTACGCCGCGTGTTGCGAATGCGGCATATCCATCCTCACAAAAGGTTTGCTGCGCTGCATGAATGATCTGTGCCAGGCGCAGTTCCCGATTTCCCTGCGCAGCCGATCTCTTCTCTGCTCTTGCCTCTACAAGGTCACCCGAGGCTCCTCGCCTTACGGCTTTTTGTTGCACGTCGGCTCCCCCTTAAAAAAGAATTAACTGCGACCTGATCGCAGATCATAGGTCGCAACCACGGTAAGAGAATACACCATCGCATATCCAAACATGCGGCCTGTCGTTTAGGTTGTAGTCGCGATTGAAGCCGGCAACCGGCACCGCGCCGGTTCTGCTGTGTCGTGGCCATCGCGGATTGACCGTGTTCCACCAAGCGTTATCGGAAGCTCTGGCACTCCAGGTCAGTGTTTTCCCTAGCTCGACTCACCTTGTGGTTAGGTCGCTGCCGCGCTACGATTAGGTCAATGACGCGTTAATTATAGGTCTAAGACGCGTGTGATGTAGGTCGCATACGCGCTAAAGTTGGGCGCGGAGGTGCGCCGGCGGTGGGCGGAGGCGAAAAGGGACCTCGCTGGTCCTCATCGAAGGCGACGTGCTCGCGGGGACAGGAACGGTCGCTGTTGTCCCTCTTCGCTATATGGCTCTTGTTTCCCACCGCCTCACCCGGAAGTGAAGTTTGAGGTACATGCATTTGAAATTGCCCTACCAATGAAAGGTCCAGATATGAGCATCCGTAAGCTGCCCAATACATCGTCGCCTGACGAAATTGCCGCTGTCCTAGAGGAAGACGGGGTTGTTTGCGTTAAAGGCTTTACGACGCCGGAAACGCTGAATGGCTTGAAACAGGATTTGATGCCGTTGCTGGACACGACTCCGGGCGGTGACGATACCTTCTTCCTCGGTAACAAGACGCGCCGACTCGCGCGGCTCTTCGCGCGCACTGATCACGCTGTTTCTGTGGCGACGAATCCGCTGTATCTCGAGACTGCGCGCAAGATCCTGCAGTCCAAACCGCGAAAAGTTTGGGCTGGCGAACATCCGATGGAAGTCATCCCAGATCTCCAGATTGGCGGCACACAGGCTATCCAGATCTGGCCCGGGCAGGGTGCTCAACCCTTGCACCGCGACGATGCTGTTTTTCTCTGGCCCCATCCGTCCTCTCAGGAAGCTCGGATGAACATGATGGTGGCGCTGACGGAGTTCACACATGAGAACGGCGCAACGCGGGTCATCCCAGGCAGCAACAAATGGGGCGACGAGCGCATGCCGAAAGTCGAGGAGACGGTCACTGCGGAGATGAGCGCGGGGGATGCACTCATCTGGGTCGGGTCGACATACCACGGTGGTGGCGAGAACGCTGCGGATGCTCCCCGTACCGGCATTGTGATCCAGCTCGACCTGGCGTACCTGCGACAGGAAGAGAACCAATACCTCTCTATTCCGATCGAGCGGATGAAAGCTCTTCCTGAGGAAATTCAGCGGCTTCTCGGCTGGTCGCGAAGTGAAACGTACGGCGGCTGGGTAGAGCATAAGGGCCAGATGGTCGCCCCGCTCGAGCTGCTCAAGATTGATGACTTCAAGGAAGTTGGCTTGATTCCGTGAGAACGGTTTGGAGCACGGCGCCAATCGATGATGCCCGAGGGATTTTCCACGAAAACTTGGGCGTTATTGCAAAGGGTTCGCCGTAGAACAGGCTCGAGCTTTCGCCGTCGACATTGAACCTGCGATTCGCAATCGATCCCCGGGAAACCTGCCATACGAGAGGTTCCCGTGGGACAGCATGACTTCGTTTAGAGCAAAGGATCATGGCAACCACCATCAAACGACAATCGATCACACCACCTGCATTCCAGGCGTGGTACGACACCTATCACTTCTCACCGGCGACCCGCGTGGGAGACAGGATTTGGGTTTCCGGGCAGGTTGGAATGACTCCGGATGGAAGGATTGGCGAGGATATTCAAGCGCAGGCACGGATAGCCTTTGAATCCCTGAAAGTCGTTCTCGAGGCGGCGGGGGCAAGCCTTGCCGACGTCGTCGAATTGATGACCTTCCACACGGACCTTCGCGGAGAGGTCGAGGGCTTTGCGGCAGTGAAGGATGAGTACTTCCCAAACCGGTATCCATCGTGGACAGGGGTAGGGGTGACGCAATTGGCCCTTCCTGAGTTGCGCGTCGAAATTCGGGTGGTGGCTGTGGCTGGGTCTGGCAACGAGTGACTCCGCCATTTGACCAGTAGCGCGGCGGGGGACATCGCCCCAGTCCGCAGATAGACACAGTGCTTAACGCGTGCAACACGCTTTTGACCCTCGCCCCCTGCGATGAATCGCAAAGAGCGAGTGAAGGTCGAATTGGAAGGAGACCATGATGAAGAAGTACAGAATCGGAGTTGTGTCCGCTGTCGCGGCTGCGGCATGTCTTGTGATCGGCACCGCCGCCATGGCGGAAGACCTAACGCCGGAAGGCGGCGACCGTGCTGCCAGCAAGGACGGCAGCGTGCCCGCCTATGCAGGCAAGCAATCACCCGAGGCTGGTTGGGAGTGGGGCAAAGTTCGCGGTGATTTCTGGAAGCACAAAAACGAGAAGCCGCTGTACTCGATCGACGCGTCAAACGTTGATAAGTACGCAGACAAGCTGACGCCGGGTCAGGTCGCGCTGGTCAAGCAGAAGAAGGGCTACCGGCTGGACGTGTATCCGTCGCATCGCGAATGCCAGATGCCGGACCTTGCTGCGCAGAACTCCAAGGCAAATCTTACGTCGGCAAAGCTCGATTCGACCGGCGAGCAGTTGCAGACGGCGAACCTTCCAGGGGTCGCGTTTCCGCAGCCGAAAAGCGGCGCTGAAGCGATGCTGAACTACCTAATGCGGTACCGGGGTGAAGGCATTGAATGGCCGTCTGTGGTCACAACTGTTTCCCCCCGTCCGGGTAGCAGCGAATGGATCGATGCTACCAGCACAGCAAGTCAATACTTTCCGGCGGGCAAGTTGGGCAAGCGCACGCCTCAGGACGTCGACCAACTCAGCAGTGGCAGCTTCTTCAAGATGGAATCGCCCCCGGCACTCGCGGGGCAGGCCTTTGTTCAGCGTCAATTCTTCAACAAGGATCCGGAAACCTTCTATTACTTCCCCGGACAGCGGCGTGTGCGACGCATGCCGGCCTACACACACGATGCACCAGTCATCGGCTTCGAGAACCAGTACCTGATTGATGAGGCCAACATGTTCTTTGGCTCCCTCGACCGCTTCAACTGGAAGCTCGTTGGCAAGCAGGAAATGATCGTGCCGTACAACGCCTTCGGCATGTACAGGTTCAACGAGAAGTTGCACGACGTGATAACGCCTGATGGCATCGCCGCCGCTAACCGGCGCTATGAGATGCACCGTGTGTGGGTAGTCGAGGGCACGCTCAAGCCCACCGCGCGCCACGTTGCATCGAAGAAGGTTTTCTATCTGGACGAGGACAGCTGGTTGGCGCTTGTCGCCAATGACTACGACGCCCAGGGCAAGCTGTGGAGAGTGCGCGAGAGCTACCCGATCCCGGTGTGGGAACTGGGCGGCACCTGCGATAACGAGCCGTTTGCACAGTATGACCTGATCAACGGTCGGTACGTAACCGACTATTCGACGATCGGCCAGGGTAAAGACATTCGCTGGCATGAGAAGACCAACGATCCGCGCTTCAAGGCGGACTTCTTCACCTCCGAAACACTGAGGTCGGTGAGCGAGCGCTGAAGGCAGCCGCAGGGGAGGGCCGGCGCGCGTTTGAGGAGGCACGCGCCGGCTAAAGGAATCGGGTTGGAGGAAGGCGATGAAAACAAACAAGGTATCCCGGCGGAGCGCGATTTCGCTCGCCGTGCTGGGGGCGACAGCATCGAGCGCGTACGCGTTCGACTTTACGGCGGGCGCGGACGATGCCATCAAAGGCTCGCTGGTGACCAACATTACTGCCGGCGCGGGGATTCGGGTCAAGAACCCGAGCTGTTCCCTCACGGGCGATCCGAACGCGAACGGCTGCGGCGCAGCTGCCAATGTCGATCAGTGGGGCTTTGGCGACAACGGCAACCTGAACTACCGCAAGGGGCAGGCATTCAGCACTTACCTCAGCGCGACCAGTGAATTGCTGCTGACGATGCCGGGCGAGGGGCTCAAATTCATGGCCCGCGGTACCGGCATGTATGACTTCATGTCCAAGGACACGGCCAGGACGCCGTTGACGAGCACCGCGGCGGCGCAGGTGGTCTACGACGCGCAGTTGCTCGATCTCTGGGGCCAGAAGGACTTCACCATCGCGGAACGGAAAGCGCATGTGCGCCTCGGCAACCAGGTGATCAACTGGGGGGAGAGCATCTTCGCGCAGAGTGGCATCAATGCGACCAACTCGCTCGATATCCAGAAGCTGCTGATTCCCGGCACACAGCTCAAGCAGGCCCTGCGCCCGGCGCCGATGCTGAGCTTCGCCACCGGTCTTCCCGGCGGCTTCAGCACCGAGGCCTATTACCAGTTCCAGTGGAACGGCAACCGCTACCCGCCGGTCGGATCCTACTGGTCGGCCACGAATGTCTTAGGCCGCGGCGCGGAGCCATTGACAATCAATACAAGAAATTTCAACGTGGCAGGCCCTAGCGCGGGCACGATTGCGGGGCCAGATAGCCACAACTCGAGCACGATCAGCGCCATCAACAATGGCCTGGTCAACGGCGACTTTGCTGGCCCCCCATTCTTTGATATCGGTATTCCCGTCGCGTCGGAACTGCCCGCGAAGTACAGGCCCCAGTTCGGTCTGAAACTCAACTACACGCCGGCATCCTTGCCTGCAAACTTCGCGCTCTATTACATCAACTATATCGACAAGTCGCCGGTGCTGGCCTCATTGCCTAACGGGGCGGCACAGTGGTCGTATCTCGGCAATCGCCAGCTCTTCGGGGCCAGCGCGAATTTCCCCGTTGGCGATTGGGCGATCGGTACCGAGCTGTCATATCGGCCTCATGACGCCGTGGCGTTATCAGGCTGCTATGGCGCCGGCGGTCCGCTCGACATGAACACGAACGGTGTCTCCGGCATCAATTGCCGGCAGTGGGCCGACAGGAAGAAGCTTCAGTTCGACATCAACGGCATCCTGGCCCTTACGCGCAGCGAGTATCCGTTCCTCAAGCTGCTCGGCGCAGACCAGGCGAATCTGACCTGGGAGGCCACGTGGATCTACTACCCGGGCCTGAGCTCGCATGGCGTTACGCGAACGATCGACGGACAAACCGTGACACAGGCGACCGCTGCCGGCTATCTGCCCTGGTTGAACCAGAACTCAGGTCTGGGCTATCCGATCGCGATGTCGCAGGGCACGTCGAGTTCGGTGGGCGCAACCATCGATTTCAACTGGACGTATGACGGATCGCTAATTCCCGGCTGGCAGGTGACACCCGGCGTGACGTTCATGACATCGCTCTATGGCTATACGCCGACTATGTCGGCGAACTACCTCCAGGGCGCGAAGGCACTGAACTTGTATGTCCTGTTCAATCAGAACCCGGCCAAGTGGCAGGCCGGCGTGAACTTCACGGCGTTCTTCGGTGGGCACCAGTCGGTGGGACAGCCATACGCGGATCGCAACTTCATCGGTGCATTCGTCACGCGAAATTTCTGACGGGGTGACCCGTGAGGGGCGGTGCATGCGGTGCGCCGCTGGAATACTTAAAGGAGTGAGGTTGTGCTCAATCGTCTAGTCAGCGGCATGGAAAGTGTCTTCTTTGGCCACCGCATGATCGTGCTTGCCGTGATCGGGCTGTTTACGGCCGTGATGGCGGTATTCGCCGTGCAATTGCGGATGGACGCCGGCTTCGAGAAGCAGATGCCGATCGGCCATGAATACATCGAGACGTTCCAGAAGTACCGGTCCAATTTGCTCGGCGCGAACCGGATCACGGTGGTGGTGCGCGCCAGGAACGGCTCCATCTGGACGCCGGAAGGCCTGACGCGACTGTACAAGGTGACGCAGGCGGTGACGTACCTGCCGAACGTGGATCGCATCGGTGTGCGCTCGCTCTGGACGCCCAACGCGTTCGTCAACGAGGTCACAGAAGAAGGGTTTCGCGCGGAGCCGATCATCTCGGGCAACATCACGCCGGATCAACTGACGCCAGAGGTTGTTGCGGACATCCGTCGCGCGACCACGCTGGGCGGTTATGTCGGCACGCTGGTCTCGCACAACGAAGACAGCGCCATGATCACGGCCGAGCTGAACGAACGGGATAGCACGGGCAAGGTGCTCGACTACGTGGCGTTCAACCATACGCTCGAAGACAAGATCCGCAAGCCGTTCGAGGACGCCGGCTACGAAGTGCAGATCATCGGCTTCGCCAAGCAGATCGGCGACATTGCCGATGGCGCCACGGCCGTGCTGGGATTTTGCGCAATCGCACTGCTGCTGACCGCACTCGCGGTCTACTGGTACTGCCATTCGGTGCGCTTCACCGTGCTGCTGATCGTGTGTTCGCTGTCATCGCTGGTCTGGCAGTTCGGCACCTTGAGGCTGCTGGGCTTTGGTCTGGACCCGCTGGCGGTGCTGGTGCCCTTCCTGGTATTTGCCATCGGCGTGTCGCACGGCGTGCAGCAGGTCAACTTCATCGTGCGTGAAATCGCACGCGGCAATAGCTCATATGACGCTGCACGCCATAGCTTCAGCGGCCTGCTGATCCCGGGCGTGCTGGCACTCGTCACCGCGTTCGTGTCGTTCATCACGCTGCTGCTGATCCCAATTCCGATGGTGCGCGAGTTGGCGATCACGGCATCACTGGGCGTGGCCTACAAGATCGTCACGAACCTGATCCTGCTGCCGGTGGCCGCATCGTGCTTCAACTTCACCCAGGCCTATGCTGAAAGCGCACTCAAGCGAGGTGCCTGGCGCTCGGCGTTCCTGCGCCCGCTGTCGCGGGTGGCACAGCCGAAGGTCGCAGGCGTCACGCTTCTGATCACGTTGATGGTGTTTGCTGTCTCCGTCTGGCAGAGCCGCGACCGTGTGATCGGCACGCTGCAGCCGGGCGCGCCGGAGCTGCGTGAGGAAGCCCGCTTCAACCGCGATGCGACGTCTATCGCGGGCAATTACGACATGGGTCTCGACTGGCTCTCGGTGGCGATCGAATCGAGCGGCAAGGCGTGCGACAACGCTGCAGTTGGGCTGTATGAGAACGAGTTCACAGCCGCCATGCGCACCGCGCCTGGCGTGGTGTCCGCACAGTCGTACTCGGGGATGCTGCGCACGTACAACGCGGGCTACAACGAAGACTATCCCAAGATGAACGTCATACCGATCGACCCCGACAACTATGGCGCGGTGTCTGTCGATGTGGCCCGCCTGAAGGGCTTCATGACGGCCGACTGCAGCATGACCGCCGTCCACCTGTACCTGACCGATCACAAAGCGACGACGATCAACCGGATCCTCGACGACATCAAACAGTACCGCACGACACATCCGTTCCCGGGTATCAACATCCGCCTCGCGGCGGGCAATGCAGGTGTGCTGGCAGCCACCAACGACGAGGTAGAAAAGAGCGAACTGCCGATGATGTTGTACGTGTACGCCGCCATCGTGATTCTGGTGTTCCTGGCCTACCGCGACTGGCGCTCGATGCTGGCGTGCTGTGTGCCGCTGTCGGTGGCGACCTTCATCGGCTACTGGTTCATGAAGGAACTCAAAATCGGCCTGACGGTGGCGACCTTGCCGGTGATGGTGCTGGCGGTCGGTATCGGTGTGGACTATGCGCTGTACATCTACAACCGCCTGCAGCGGCACCTGGCCGAAGGCGATCCGATCGAGAAAGCCATGGAGCGTGCGCTGGAGTTCGAGTGCGTGGCCACGATCTTTACGGCCATCACGCTGGCAATCGGTGTGGCGACGTGGAGCTTCTCGGCACTGAAGTTCCAGGCCGACATGGGCAAGCTGCTGGCGTTCATGTTCCTCGTCAACCTGGTAATGGCCATGACGGCACTGCCCGCGCTGGCTTCGGTGCTGGAGCGTTGGTTTCCGCGCAGCAAGCCGGCGCGCGCGCCGGGCCTGCTCAGCCACTGATGCGCAGGAACATCACTACAGAGACTCAGCCATGATCAAGACTCTTGTTGCCGGCATCGCGCTGTGTGTGGCTACCGCAGCGTTTGCACAAACACCACCCAAAGGGTCGGTTACCACCTGGGCCGCGAAGCCCGCGCACACGTGGTCTGCTTCCACCCACAGGATGCTGCTGGATGCCACGCGCGCCGGCAAACGCATCGTTGCCGTGGGCGAGCACGGCATCGTTCTGCTCTCCGACGACGAAGGCAAGACCTATCGGCAGGCGCGCAGCGTACCGGTCTCCGCCACGCTGTCCGCCGTCACCTTTGCCGATGACAAGCACGGCTGGGTGGTGGGTCAGTGGGGCGTGATTCTCGCCACCCGCGATGGCGGTGAAACTTGGGAAAAGCAGCGCATGGACACGGCGGTCGATCAGCCGTTGTTTTCGGTGCTTTTCACCAACGACCACGATGGCGTTGCCGTCGGTCTGTGGTCATTGATGCTCCAGACCCATGACGGTGGCAAGACATGGACCAAAACGACGCTCCCGAAACCCCCGGACGGCGGCAAGGCCGATCGCAACTTGTACCACGTGTTCGCGGATCAGAAGGGCGCGCTTTACATCTCTGCTGAGCAAGGGACGGTTCTGAAGTCGACCGACGGCGGTGCAAACTGGGGCTACCTGGCGACGGGCGGCAAGGGCTCGCTGTGGTCGGGCGTGGCAATGCCCGATGGACGGATTGTTGTGGGTGGTCTGCTCGGCAGCCTGTTCCAGAGCAGCGATGGCGGTGCGACCTGGTCGCCGTTGAAGACGAAGACGAAGAGTTCGATCACCAATCTCGTGGCAAGCGGTAATGGCTTTGTTGGCGTTGGACTGGACGGGCTCGTCATGAGGCAGCTTGAAGACGGTGCGCCACCGGAGGTCGCGCAGCGTCCCGATCGGGCGGCACTGACTGCCGCTGTGATCGATGCAGGCGGCAAGCCGATTCTGTTTTCGAATGGCGGCGTGCTGGCCGGGCTTTGATCAGGTTCATATCCTGATCTGGAAGCAGCAGCCGCACTGACCATTTTTGGAAGAGGAACAACATAATGAAGAAAGACGGCACATCGCAGGCGACGCCGAAGCGCAAGCCAGATGTAGAGACCAGGCGGCAGCTCCTGCGCATGGCAGCTGTCGGGGCCGTGTCGCTGGCAGCGAGAGAGGTATCGGGGGCTGAAGGCGCCATGGTCACCTCCGCAGGGCGCGACGTGCTGGATGTTGCGATCATCGGCGCGGGTCTGGCGGGGCTGACCGCTGCGCGTGACCTGAAGCGCGCCGGGTGCGAGTCGTTCGTTGTCCTGGAGGCACGGGATCGCGTCGGCGGACGCACCTACAACCACGACCTTGGGCACGGTGTCGTTTCCGAGGCCGGCGGCCAGTGGATCGGCCCCGGGCAGACGGCGATTGCGGATCTGGCCCGCGAGCTTGAGGTCGACACGTTCCCGACTTACTACGCCGGCAAGACCGTCATCCTCGCTGGCGATACGCGGGTGGCTCAAGACCTCCATGGTACTGCCGGCGGTGACGAAGTCATTGGGGCCAAGCTCAACACGCTCGCACGTGGTGTGCCATCCGGTATGCCCTGGCAAGCGAAGACAGCGGCAGACCTCGACAAGCTCACGTATGGCGACTGGTTGCTGCAGCAAGGCGTGAAGCATGAAGACGGATATTTCCTAGGCATTGCAGCGCAACTATCGCTTGGCGGCGCGCCGGCGCAGCTTGGACTGCTGCACTACCTGTCGGTGATCAACAGTGCCAACTGCAACCTCGACCAACTCGAGTCAACCAAAGGCGGTGCGCAAGAAACGCGTTTCGTCGGAGGTGCACAAATTCTCAGCATCAAGATGGCCAAGGACCTCGGTGACAAGGTGAAACTGTCCCGCCCGGTACGCAAGATCTCCGGGTGGAATCGCGACATCATCGAGGTTCTTACTGATCAAGGAGCGATACGCGCTCGCCGGGTGATCGTTGCGATGAACCCGGCGCTGTGCAATCAGGTGGTGTTCGATCCGCCACTGCCCCAGGGACGATCGCAACTGCAGCGGCGATGGCCGGCGAACGCGCCAATGCGCAAGACGGTGCACGTTTATGACAAGCCATTCTGGCGGAATGACGGTCTGAATGGGCAGATCTTCCAGGTGGGCGGCCCGGTCTTCATGGCCTACGATAACTCGCCGCCGGACGGTTCGGTCGGTGTGATCTCCGCGTTCGTGGCGCCTGGCTCGCTGCCCAGCGAGCCAAAGGCTGCTGAGCGGATGTTGTCAGCCATCTATGCCAAGTCTTTAGGTGACAAGGCGCTGCGCCCGACGCAGTTCCACGATTTCGACTGGGGCAAGATTGATCCATGGACGCTTCAGTGCATCCATCCGATTCCTCCGGGCTTCTGGACGAAGTGGGGAAAATTCCTGCATCCCGCGGTGGGCCGGTTGATCTGGTCGGGCACAGAAACCGCAGACATCTGGGCCGGTGCGATGGACGGTGCGGTCCGTGCTGGCCATCGCGCCGCTTTGCAGGCGCTTGCCGCCCTGACCAGTCAAGGCGAGGTGGCGTAAATGAAGCGCACCTTGATCATCGTCGCCGTTGTTACGCTGGCAGGAGTTGCTATTGCTGGCATGCTCTATGGCCGGGATGTCATCGATGGCATGCGCTACGAGAAAGCCATGCACCAGATCGGCGAGACAAACAAGGCCAACGCCGGCCCGTGGCCGCAGCCCCAAGAGGCCTGTTTTGTCTGTCATGGCCCGCGCGGGCAGTCACTCAATGCGTGGTATCCGGCACTGTCCGGTCAGCCGAAGGCGTATATCGCCGCTCAGCTGCATGCGTTTGCTAGCGACCAACGGCCCAACGCATACATGGGCCCGCTTGCGAAGGATCTGACCGATGCAGAGATTGACGCATTCGCGATTTACTTCGCAAAACAAACACCGGCTCGAAACGAAGACGTTCCAGCCGATGCAGCGCTCGAAACACGAGGGCTGGCGCTCGTCCAGGCACGAAGTTGCCAGGCTTGCCACGGCGGGAATCTGATGGGCAAGGATCAGGTGCCGCGTCTGGCAGGGCAAGGGGCGGACTATCTGGCGAAGCAGCTCACCGACTTCAAGACGGGCGCACGCAAGGACCCAACGGGGGCAATGAACGGCGCTGCGTCAATGCTGTCGAGCGAAGACATCCCGGCTGTGGCGCGTTATCTGGCCGGAATGACACCTGAGCATGATGGTGCAGTTGCGCACTAAGTAGTTTCTGACTCGCTTCGATTCGACGGCGCGGCACCGGCACGGAAGCCGTCGGAAGCGGGCACGCCGGGCATGCATTTCTATTAATTAGTCAATATGACCTACGTTTGTCTTTGCGCTCTACAAATTGATGGCCGGATTGGTGGACTCTGATGCCCACCTTTGAAGGGAAACAGCAAGCAGCAGGCGCTTCACGTTAGGGGTGCCTGCGGATTCGGATACTCGATGCACGAGGCGGCTCAGGTATCGACACGCATTGAATTGATTCAATTCTCAACAACCTGAACTAGCAGGAGACAAATCATGGCAAAGCACCCCGTCGTCGTCTATGGCGCGAGCGGTTACACCGGCATGTTGATCATGGACTGGCTGATCGACCAGAACATCCCTTTCACCGCTGTGGCACGCAACGCTGCTCGGACAAAGGAAATGATGGCGCAGCGCGTCGTTCGCCTTGAGTCGGCGAACTACGAAATCATCGAAGCCGAACATAGCGTCGATTCGCTCGTGAACGCATTCCGTGGCGCCAAGGTCGTGTGCGCCACCGTTGGTCCGTTCTTCAATTTCGGACAGGTTGCCGTGGAGGCAGCGCTCAAGGCCGGATGCCATTACCTCGACACCACCGGCGAGCAGCACTACATCCGCCAGGTGCGGGAGCAGTTTGGCGAACTGTACCGTCAGGCCGGTTTGGTGGTGTCGCCGTCGAATGCATACATGTACTCATTCGCAGAAATTGCCGCAGAGCTTGCGCTCGAGACGCCAGGCGTCGATGCGCTGGAGACGGCTACGTTGGCGCGCGGTCCCCGTGGCGCCGGGGCCGGTGTCAGTGTGGGCTCCACAGCGACTATCTTTGGAGGTTACCGGCAGGAGGCCTGCTATCTGTGGGAAAAGGAACTGGTGTCGCACGACAAGCACGCTTCGTTCAGCATCGCCTCGCCGGATTTCCTGCAGCCCGTGTTCGCGCTGCCGTGGGGCGGTACGTCGCTGCCGGTGTACTTCCAGCACGATCCGCGTGTGCGCAGCTGCATCTCTTGCGTGGGCTTCTACGACAACAACGCGATGCAGATGGTGCATGGGCTCGGCCAGAAGTGGGATGCGGAGTACGCCCACTTGCCGCCCGAGCAACAGGAAGCGGTGCTCAAACAGCTCGTAGATTCCGTGACGCCTTCGATGCCGCCCCGGGAGCGAACGTCGCTTCATCGCACTGTCGACTTCGCGATCGGACGCGGCCAGCTCGCAGCAGTGCGGGCGACCGTGCACGGCATCACGCCGTATATCGCGACAGGGGCGCTTCAGGCTGCCGGTGCCATCAAGCTGATCGACGGCGACTTTGCCAAGGCCGGCTTTGCTTCGGGCTCGAAGGCGTTCGGCCACCGTTATCTGCTCGGTTTCCTGGAGCAGCGCGGCCTGGCGCGCGCCACGATCTCGCAGCTTTAAACGTCAGTCGGCCCATTAGTCGTCGGGCAGCGGCGGAAGCATAGAGAGAAGCGCCCCAGGCCTCGTGCTGAAGAGGCGCCAAAAATCAGTGGAGCAAGGAGTTCACCATGCAGCTCAAGCATATTGGTATCGCCGTCGTGATCGTTGGAGGCGCGCTGGTAACAGACAACCTGTGGACACGGGTTGACCACATTGACGGCTTCGAAGTCGCCGCAAAGGACTCGAGCGTTGACGCCGACACCAATACGGACAGCGCTCGGGCCGGCCGCTTCGACCCATACACGCAAGGCCGGCGCGCGGATCGTTTCGACCCGTACACGGAGGGCGCGGCCCGCCACGCCGTCGATCTGCTATTGACCCAAAGGAATACGTAAATGGCAATCATTGATTATTTCGACCGTGGCTGGCGCATTCACCCCCACGGTGTCGCCTATATCCAGGATGAGCGTAGTTTCTCATTCCAGGAGATTGGCGAGCTTTCATGTCGCGTCGCCAACGGGTTGCTCGCTGCCGGGTTGGAGAAGGAAGCGAAGGCTGCGGTATGGGCAGACAACGACGTGATCGGTTGGGGCTGCACGCTCGGCACGTGGCGCGCCGGGATGGTGTACATCCCCGTCAACGGGCGCAACGCATCAGCAGAAAACCAGTACGTACTCGACGCCTTCGACTGCGAGGCACTGTTCTTCACCCAGGCCTTCGCGTCGATCATCGAAGAACTGCGAACCAGCTTGCCGAAAGTGAAGCTTTGGGTGTGCATTGACGGAGAATTGCCATGGGCACCGTCGCTTGCAGCATGGAGCGCAAGACAGCCCTCGACCATGCCGCGTGTCGATTACGACATGGACGACATTGTGACTCTGTCGGCCACAGGTGGAACGACAGGCGTACCGAAGGGCGTGATGAACACGCATCGCGCATTCCAGACGTACTTCGCACAGTTCATGATTGCGTTCCCGTATGGATCGCAACGTCCGGTGAACCTTGCCGCGGCACCGATGACGCATACCGCGGGCATGTTGTCTCTGCCCTGTACCGCGCGCGGTGGCACGGTGGTCGTGCTGCCCAAGCCGGATCCTGTGCTGCTGTTGGCCACCATCGCCAAACATCGAGTCACCGAATTCTTCCTTCCGCCGACGGTCATCTACCGCTTGCTCGATATGCCGGGCATTGAGGAGCAGGATTTCTCGTCGCTCAAGTATTTCCTCTATGGCGCCGCGCCAATGTCGGTGGAAAAGCTCAAGCGCGCAATCGAGGTGTTCGGCCCTGTCATGGCCGGCGGCTACGGACAGACGGAAGCCGCAGCATCGATTTCTTACCTGACGCCGGCCGAGCATTTCGTCAACGGGAAGATCGCGTCTGATGAACGGTTGTCTTCGGTCGGCCGGCCGAACCCGCTGATTCGCGTCGAGATCCTGAATGATCAGGGTCAGGTGCTGCCGCAAGGCGAGACCGGTGAGATCTGCGTGCGCGGCGATCTCATCATGAAGGGCTATTTCAAGGCGCCGGACAAGACTGCAGAGGCCATCGTTGACGGCTGGCTGCACACCGGCGATATCGGCCACCTGGATGCGGAGGGCTACCTGCATATCACCGACCGCAAGAAAGACATGATCATCAGCGGCGGCTTCAACGTGTACCCGAGCGAAGTCGAGCAGGTCATCTGGGCACACCCGGCGGTGCAGGACTGCGCGGTGATCGGCGTGCCCGACGACAAGTGGGGCGAGGCCGTTAAGGCCGTTGTGGAGCTCAACGTCGGCCAGACGGCGAGCGCGGCGGAAATCATCGCGCTGTGCAAGGACAAGCTCGGTTCGGTGCGGGCACCGAAGAGCGTTGACTTCGTCGCGGCATTGCCGCGCAGCACCGTCGGCAAGGTATTGAAGAAAGATCTGCGTGAGCAGTACTGGCGGGCCCAGCAACGCAAGATCTAAGAGGTCTTCTACGAGCGACACATCATCATGAGCAACATCTACATTGTCGGCATCGCAATGACCGTGTTTGGTCGGCACATCGAGCGCAGCATCGACGACCTGGCAGGCGAGGCGCTACGCGGCGCCTTGCAGGACGCCGGGTGCAAAGCCGGCGCCATCGGCGCGGCGTTCTACTCGGGCGTTACCAATGGACATCTGCAGGGGCAAATATCGATCCCGGGCCAGGTCGTGTTCAGCAAGATCGGGCTCGAAGGCATTCCGGTGTTCAACGTCGAGAACGCCTGCGCGTCGGGCAGCACCGCCGTGCATCTGGCTGTGCAGAGCCTGAAGGCTGGTACATGCGACGTGGCATTGGCGATCGGTGCGGAGAAGATGAACGTGCCGGACAAGGCGAAGTCGTTCGCGCTGTTCGAGGGCGGCTGGGATGTGTCGCGCGTCGAAGAGAACTTTGCGAACCTGGTGAAACTGGGCGATGGCGTTGAGCCACCGTCCGGCTCGGAATCCGATCGGCCCTACAGCCGCTTCATGTCGATCTATGCGGCTCTTTGCCGGTATCACATGAAGACCTACGGCACGACGCAGCGCCAGATCGCCGCCGTCTCGGCAAAGAACCACGGGCATTCAGTACACAACCCGCTTTCGCAGTTCCGCAAGCCTTTCACCATTGATGAAGTGCTTGCGGCGCCGCCGATCACGTATCCGATCACGCTGCCGATGTGCGCGCCGGTTACGGACGGTGCGGCAGCAGCGATCCTCTGCACCGAAGAAGGGCTGCAGCGCATTGGTGCCGATCGCAGCCGTTGCATCAAGGTCGCCGCAAGTGTGATTCGCAGCTTCACGCATCGGGGTATCAACGAGCCGGAAAAGAATATCGGCCACCTGGCCGCGCTGCAAGCCTATGAGCAGGCCGGCTTGACCCCGGAAGATATGGATCTCGCCGAGGTTCACGACGCATCGGCAATGGGCGAAATCATCCAGGCCGAAAACCTCGGGTTGGTACCACTCGGCCAAGCGGGTCCTGCAGCCGAGCGAGGCGAGTTCACGATCGGCGGTCGCATCCCCATCAATACCTCTGGCGGTCTCGAATCGAAAGGTCACCCGCTGGGCGCGACGGGAATCGGGCAGCTCTATGAATTGGTGACGCAGTTGCGCGGAGAGGCTGGCGCACGCCAGGTAGAGGGCGCGCGACATGCGATCCAGGAGAACGGCGGGGGGTTGCAAGGCATCGAAGAGGCTGCGCTTGCTATCCATATCTTGAGCAGAGATTGAGGAGAGCAGAAGTGAGCAAGGGGCTCGAGACAAAACAGGCTGATCGATCCGGAATGGCCCGGCGCACATTCGTGAAAGGTGCGGCGGCCACCGCGCTCGTAATGCCCGCCATGGCCGTGATGCAAAGCGCGCGTACGGTGCCGGCGGAGGAGGTCAAAGAGACGGCCGACCTGGAAAAGTATCGCGCGCTTGGTGGGTGGGTAGAAAAGCCGGATGATTTGCAACCCGCGCTCGAAGGCGACGTCAGCGCCGATGTAGTGATCGTGGGTGCCGGCTTTGCCGGGCTTTCCGCTGCCCTGGAGCTGGCGAAGCAGGGCGCGAAAGTAATCGTGCTCGAGCGCGAGTTTGCCGGCTTTGGTGCGAGCGGGCGCAATGCAGGCTACCTGGCAGGCGCCCTTGGGCTTGAATATGAGCTGTTCCTCAAAGACATTGGCAACGAGCGCGCAAAGCAGATCGTCCGCTACTATGAAGACGCTGTCACCTTCGTCGAGGAAAAGCTCAAGGAATACAGCATTGACTGCGACTACAACCAGTCTGGGTTGATCCGCGCCGGCGTTCATCCGTCGCACGAAGAAAAAGTGCGTGAGGGCATGCGGGTCGGCGCCGAGTTGGGGCTCCAATCCGAGTTTCTGGATGAGGCTCAGATGCGCGCGCGCGGGATCCCGCCAGCGTTCCTTTTTGGCAACTACGTGTCGCGCGGCGGCACGCTCAATCCCGGCAAGTATGTGAGGGGACTGCGGTCCGCTGCGCTCCGGGCTGGCGTGAACCTTTATGAAAACACGCCAGTGCTGTCTTACATCGAAGGTCCCGTAATCCAGGTTAAGACGGCTCGTGGCAGCGTGAGCGCTCCGGCTCTGATGCTTGCCACGAACGCCTATACCCCGCAATTTGGTCTTTTAGCGGACAAGGTGATCCCCTTGCGTTTGTCGGCCATCGAGACCGAGCCGCTTTCCGCCGCGCAACTGAAGGCGTTGGGCTGGCCACGGCGTGAAGGCATCGTCACGGCGCACTGGACCATGGAAAGCCACCGCTTGACGGCCCACAACACGCTCTTGGTGACTACCAAGCGACTTCACTATCCATACGGCTCCAAGACGCCGAATGTTCCCGATTTCGACCAGTACCGCGAACTGAGGATCGCTCTGCGCGACCGCTTTCCGGCTTTGAAAGACATCGCTGTAAGGGCATGCTGGAGTGGCTATATCAGCTTCGCAAACGATGCACTGCCGGTGGTCGGCACAACCGGTGCCAACCAGAACATCTACTACGCAGCCGGGTGTTCCGGGCATGGCGTTGCCGCCCAGTCAGTGGTCGGCCACATGATGGCACAGCGGATTCGCGGTACTCAGCCTCCGTTGCTTGCAGCGCTGCGCCACGAGACGCCCTCGACATTACCCGAACCGCTCCGGTGGTGCTTCGTTAACGGGGCGTTGAGTGGGGCAGCCGCGATGGACGACTGGGTGAACCGTAAGGTGCGCGACGCTGCAGCATGAAGGCAGCGCTTTATCTGAAAAAGGAAACGAGGAGCAAAATATGATTCGCCTGAAAGAAAACGTGGAGTTGCCGTCCGTCGGGCTGACCGGCTTTGAGACACCGTTGAGCGAAGAGGAAAGCGCGATCCAGGGCACCGTCCACCGCTTCGCGCGCGAAGTGCTGCGCCCAATTGGGCGGGAGCTCGATCGCATGACGCCGGAAGAGGTGATCGCTCCCGGGTCTCCGTACTGGACGGCCATCGTCGAAAGCGCAAAGCTCGGACTCGACCCGCAATTGATCGCAGAATTTCCACCCGAAGTCGGGATCCGCATCGAGTCGATCATTGGTGAGGAACTCGGTTGGGGCGACGCGGGCCTCGCCATTTCGATTGGCGCCGCAACGATGCCAATGATGATGGCCCAGTCGGTCGGCAACCAGGAGTTGATCGAGATGTGTGCCGGGAAGGTGGGTTGCTGGATGAATACGCAGCCCGACCGCGGCTCCGACGCTGCCATCCTGTATCGGCAGGAACTTGGCATGGGCGGCAAGCAACCGGTTGGCAATGTGACAGCGAAGGTCGGCGCCGACGAAATCGTCATCAACGGCCAGAGCTCGGCATGGGTGTCGAACGGAGCGGTGGCACAGGTCGCGCTCGCCTACATGGCGGCCGACTATGGCGACGGGTTCTTCGGCACCGGCGAGCACAGCATGTTCACCAACGGCATCGGGGTGATCATACCGCTGGATCTGCCGGGCATTTCGCGCGGCAAGCCCTTGGACAAGATTGGACAGCGCTCGCTGCCGCAGGGTGAGATCTATTGCGACAACGTCAAGGTGCCGAAGCGCTTCGCCATTGCGCTGAAGGATGACTATCTCGGCAATCTCGCTTCTACGTGGTCGTACGCGGGCACGCACATGTGCCAAACATTCGTTGGGGTGGCGCGCTCAGCGTTCGAACTGGCGCTCGACTACGGTCACCAGCGCAAGCAAGGTGGTGCGCTGTTGATGGACCACCAGATGACGCACCTGCGCATCGGCGAGATGCTGCGCCGGCTAGAGATGGCGCGTGCGATCGCACGGCGTGCTCTTGCGTACTCGCGCCTGTCGCCGTCGAGCCATCCTTACGCCACCGCCCAAGCCAAGGTCAGCGTGACGGAAGAAGCGATGAAGATCACGCACGAGGCATTCCAGCTCTTTGGCGGTAATGGCACTACGCGCGAATTCCCCATCGAGAAGATCTTCCGCGACGTGCGCTCCGCACTGATCGAAGACGGTGAAAACTACATCCTCACGTCGCGCCTGGGTGTGCTGGCCGGAGAGCTCTATCAGAACGGGTGGACGAAGGAGTAAGCGTCGCGAGTGCGCAGCTGCATCAGTCAAGCAGCCACCGCGCCGGACAAGGGATTCCGCATGAGGAAGTTGACATGACGACATGCTCCAGCACGACGGAAGCCAATTGCGGGCGGCAGTCTACCGCAACGGAGCTCCTTCACTTCATCAGAGCCTCAGTCGAGAGCATTCGCAAGGATGCTGCGAACGATCTGCAGGCAGACGGCGCTGCCATTGAGCGGCGTCTGTCTTGCCTGCTGCGGCAGGCCTTGGTGACACGTTCGCCGTTTCAGATTGCGCTGGTGTTAGGGAGCGCTGCGGAGCTCATGTTGTTCCCGGAACAAGAAGTTCTGGAGCAATGCACCGCTGCGGTGCAGACGGCCAATCAGCAGGTGTTGCGCGGTCTGGTCTGGGCGGTCAGGCATCGGAGCTTCCTTGGTGGCCCAAACACACGCAGGTTCGGGATCGCTGCGCAATGAGGCATACAAGTAATCACCACATTCACAGTAGTCACAGAGACATCATGGAAGAGAAATCTCCCCCGGATTCAGCCAACCTGGCGCGCAGGCAATGGCTTAAATGCGCCGGTGTCGCAGCCGCCGCAGGCGGACTGGTCCTTGGCGCTCGCCAGGCCAATGCCGGTACCGCCAAGGCCGAACAGAAACTGGACGGCGTTTTTGACGTCGTCATCATTGGTGCGGGGCTGGCTGGCTTGACGGCCGCGCGCGATTTGCAACTGGCTGGCTGTGACTCCTTCGTGGTCTTGGAGGCGCGAGACCGGGTAGGCGGGCGGACGCTCAACTACAACATCGAAGGTGGCTATGTCTCCGAAGTGGGCGGCCAGTGGATCGGACCCGGTCAGACCGCCGTGGCGGATCTCGCCCGCCAAATGGAGGTCGGTACATTCCCGAGCTACTACGACGGCAAGACGGTCATCTTGGGGGGCGACGGCCGGCTGGAACTCGATCTCAAAGGGACGTTTGGCACGGATGAGACGGTCAGCGGAAAGCTCAGCCAGCTGTCGCGCGACGTGCCTTCGGGCGAGCCTTGGAAATCGCCGAAAGTCGGTGAGCTGGACAAGCTCTCTGTGGGCGACTGGCTGGGCAATCAGAACATCAAGCCCGAAGACCGGGCCGGTTGGAACGCAACCATCACCCTTACCGGCGGCGCGGCGCCGGCCAAGATGGGGCTCTTGCATTTCCTGTCGATGATCAATTCGGCCGATTGCGACTATTCTCAGCTCGACAGCATCAAGCACAGCGCGCAGGAAACCCGCTTTGTCGGCGGTTCCCAAATCCTCAGCATCAAGATGGCGCAGCAACTAGGAGACAAGGTGCGCTTATCGACGCCGGTGCGCCAGATTTCCGGTTGGGACCGTGATGTGGTCACGCTGCGTACAGACCATGGCGAAGTGCGTGCGCGCAAAGTCATCGTGGCCATTCATCCGGCCCTGTGCCATCAGGTCCAGTTCAACCCCCCGCTGCCGGAAAAGCGCGTCGCCTTGCAGCGTGCCTGGCCTGCGCATTCCCCCGCGCGCAAGACGGCCATGGTCTATCGTCGTCCTTTCTGGCGTGACAAGGGTCTGAATGGACATATCTTTCAGGCCAATGGGCCTCTGATCTGGGCGTTCGACAACTCGCCTCCCGGCGGAGAAATCGGGATCATCAACGCCTTCGTCGTGAATGCCATGCTGCCGTCAGATCCGGACGCCGCAAAGTCAATACTGACCGAACTCTATGCCCGGGCGTGGGGCCGTGACGCCTTGTCGCCGGTGGCCTATCACGATCAGGACTGGGGCAGGATGGATTCCTGGTCGATTACATGCATCTCCGCCATTCCGCCAGGTTTCTGGAGCACTCACGGTGAAGCATTGCGCCCGCCATGCGGCAACCTGATCTGGTCGGGCACCGAGACCGCGGAGATCTGGGCTGGCTACATGGATGGCGCGGTGCGCTCCGGCCACCAGGCGTCTCTCCAGGTGCTCAATGCACTCCGTCGAGCATAAGGAGGCGGACATGAAGAAAATCGTCTTGATTAGCGTTGCCGCCATCACCGCCGCTCTGGCGCTGGTCTTCTATGGTCCGGCTCTGATTGATCTCTATCGGCTGGATCGCTTTATCGACGCATCCGCCAAGGCATACCAGGCGGACGGAGTACCCTGGCCGCGCGTGAACGACACCTGCTTTGCCTGTCATGGTGTCAAGGGCAACTCGCTTCACCAAGGCTATCCAAGCCTGGCGGGACAGTCTGCCGCCTATCTGGAAACGCAGCTCCATAATTTTGCGAGCGGCGCGCGACGCAGTCCGAACATGGGGCCGTTGTCGATGACGATGGATGATGCGCAGATCAAAGACCTGGCGGATTACTTTTCCAAGCAGACAGTCGCTGACAACCGCTACTTCAAGCCGGATCCGCAATTGCGCGCGAAAGGGGACCAGTTAGTGGCGAAAGGCAATTGCGCGGCATGCCACGGGGCTCAGTTGATGGGGCATGACCAGTTTCCGCGTCTGGCTGGCCAAGGCTACGACTACATCCTGGCCCAGTTTGACGCGTTTGCCTCCGGCTCACGCAACGACCCCACTGGCATGATGAAGAGCATTGCCGAACATACTTCACTGGATGATCGCAAGGCGATTGCCCATTACCTCGCCAGTCTTGAAACGAAACATTGACGCGTCTGCGCAATCAATCATTGGCATTGGAGTTGAATCATGGATCTAAGATCTCTCGTTCTTGTGCTTTCCAGCGCCTTGCTGGCACTGACTTCGTTCGTATACGGATGGAAGTTCATGAAAAGTCGCAACTATCTTCTCGGAGTGGAATTGTGGATTGTCGGGATATCTTCGACGAACGCCATTGGATTCTTTTCTACCGGCTCGGAGGTTTTGTATGAGATATCGCACTTTTTCGATGCATTCTCCAGAGGTTTTGGAATTCCGATTATTTCCATTCTAGGTCTGATGGCGGTTACACACGGATATAAACCATCAATTCGCCAGGATGTCGTCGTATTTTTGGCTTCGTTCGCAGGAGCGTTTGTTCTGGTCGGGACGTCCTTCATGGGTGGGGCCTTGCCTTACTACTATTTGGTGATGTGGACTTTGATGTCACTCTATCTCCTCTATTTCATCAAGAGGTTGCTGGGCGTTGGGGCGACATTCCAGGCGATGGCCTTGTTGGTGGCTTTGATTGCTTCCCAAGCCATTGCATGCATCAATGATTTTTACAAAATCCCAGGAGAAGAAACGAACGTCGTGTTCAATTTCTTCACGCTTGCGCTGTGCACGTGGGCTTATTTCTCAGCTGCAATCTATTACGCCTACAGTGCTTTGGAACGCTCGAAAAATGAGGGCGCAGCGTTTGGTGAGCCCACCCCATATCGCATCTAAGTAAAGGGGCAATGCGGCCGTCGGTTGCGAATCGGGTTTTACTACTGACAAGTAAATGGTGGCTGGAAATTAGAACGATTTATGAAGAGACATCAATGAACAACATTCAATCCTTGTTCAGTTTGCATGGTAAGGCAGCCTTCATCAGTGGTGCTTCCAGCGGCATTGGCTTGCACGTTGCGGAATTGATGGCCGAGGCGGGTGCAAAGGTTGTTCTTGCCGCCAGGCGTGCCAGTCTGCTAGAGGACCATGTGGAGCGCCTAAGCACTGCGGGATACGCTGCATCCAGCGTGCCGCTGGACGTGAGCGATCCCGGTTCGATTGAAGAAGCGTGGAGCCAGGCCGAGAGCCAGGTTGGTGGGCCGATCGACATATTGTTCAACAATGCAGGTGTCATCTACACCGAGCGTTTTCTTTCTCAGCAACCAGAGGATATCGATCGAGTTTTCGACATCAACTTTCGCGGCGCATTCCTCCTCGCGCAGCAGGCAGCCAAGGGAATGGCGGCGCGACGTAGTGGATCCATCATCAATGTCGCTTCGACGTCCGGCTTGCGCGCGGGTGGGTACATGACCAGTTATGGAGCCTCCAAAGCGGCGCTGATCAGTTTGACCCAAACCATGGCACTCGAGCTTGCGGGAAAGGGGGTCCGGGTCAACGCTCTTTGTCCCGGAAATTTCAGGACCGATATGCACGCGTCCTTCGAGGAGAAGGGCCTGGAGGAAAACCTGATCAAGCGTATCCCGATGCGCAAGATCGGCGAGGTCGAGCAACTCGACGGGGCGACACTACTGCTGGCGTCCGATGCGGGCAGCTACATGACCGGTTCGTTGATTGTGGTCGATGGCGGTCAGGTACTGAGTTGGATGTGAAGGCTGCGGGCCCACAGGTAGCAAACGGACAATGAGTCCGGCATTTCTTAAGAGTATTGAAGTCATGAAGCTGAAAGACAAGCTGGCCGTCATCACGGGCGCGGCTGCAGGTATTGGGCAGGCGACTGCGCGCAAGTTCGCAGGTGAAGGCGCGACGGTGATTCTCTGCGACCGAGCGGCGGATGCAGTGCAGCAAGAGGCCAGAAGCCTGAGGTCGGAGGGCTATACGGTCGCTGCCTACTCATTGGACGTCACCGACCGCGCGGGCGTGGAAGCTTTGGCCGCGGATATCCTGGAGACATTTGGCCGTATCGACATTCTGGTCAACAACGCGGGCATCACGCTGGACGCAAAGGTCACGCGCATGACTGAAGAGCAGTTTGACCGGGTGATCGATGTCAACCTCAAGGGGGTGTTCAACTGCACGCAGGCGGTTATCGGCGCAATGCTCGTGCAGCAGTCCGGCGTCATCCTGAACGCGTCGAGCGTGGTTGGCATCTACGGCAACTTCGGGCAGACGAACTACGCGGCTAGCAAGTTCGGCGTCATCGGATTTACCAAGACCTGGGCGAGAGAGCTCGGGCCGAAAGGGATTCGCGTGAATGCCGTGTGTCCTGGCTTTATCGAGACGGACATCTTGAAGACGATGCCTGAGAAGGTGCTTGACGGATTTCGTTCCAGCTGCTGGCAGCGACGCTTGGGCTCTCCGAAAGAAATCGCAAATGTCTATGCATTCCTTGCGTCTGATGACGCCAGCTTTGTTAACGGGGAAGCGATCGAAGTTTCGGGAGGGCTTTCGATCTAAAAGCGGTGGAGCAAGGAGGCAGCAAGCTGTGCGACTTCGGGCTGTTTCCCGTCGCGATGGTGGAGTTTGCCGAGCGACTGCAATTGTCCTGACCCTGAGAGAGGCGGAAGCTTCTCGTTCTTCCCACCCATCCACAACTGTTGTCATCAAAGAGGAAAGAGGAGATTCACATGCACGTGACTGAGCAGATGAAGCAGGACTTGGCGCGTGACGGCGCTATCGTCGCCAGGGGCTTGTTTTCCCCCAAGCGGCTCAAGCGGATGCGCGAGGCTTTCGATTATGGGATCGCCCACCCGAGCCCACAGCATGGCTATGCCTTCGAAGGCACGCCGGAGGAGCATTTCAACGACTACGGCAATTTTGACAACCGCGACGTGCACCTCGCGACGGTCAAGGCGTTGGCGCTCGATGAATTTGTCGCGTCGCTATGGGACTCCCAGCATGTATGGTTCATCGGAGAGGAACTCTTCATCAAGAAGGGAGGCAGGGGCGGCCGGTCGCCCTGGCACCAAGAC
Organism: Cupriavidus consociatus; assembly: GCF_017814975.1. Classification (GTDB taxonomy): domain Bacteria; phylum Pseudomonadota; class Gammaproteobacteria; order Burkholderiales; family Burkholderiaceae; genus Cupriavidus; species Cupriavidus consociatus. The sequence continues at coordinate 98,463 of NZ_JAGIQA010000008.1, read as the reverse complement.
ACTTCGTACATGCCGGTGAGCGGGCCGCAGATGCTCAACATTTGGACTTGTTTTGAGAAGATACCCCGCAAGAACGCGCTCGAGATCGTTAGAGGCTCCCATCTCAGCACCCAGTACAACGGTACCTCCTACGACGACGCGAACGACCACACCAAGCCGTTGTGGGCCAACACCGACTGGCCCAAACTGCCCAACATTGAGGCCGAGCGCGCGAAGGATCCGACGTCGTGGGAAGTCCTTTCCTGGGATCTGGAGCCCGGTGATGCGCTGGTGTTCCACTCCGGCACCCTGCACGGTGGTGCTCCCGCGACCGCGGACTGCCCGGACCGCCACACGCTGGTCTACCGGTTCCACGGCGACAAGCTGTCCTATCGGCCCCTGCCGACTGGGGGGTGCAACTACCCCTACGACATTAGCGAACTCAACGATCCATCGCTGACGCCGGGTGAGCCGTACCGGTCCCCTTACTGCACGCAGTTGCGCTGAGCCATGCCACCGTCGGCCGTCTGTCATGCATGACTACCATGCGCAGCGGCGCTACACACGGGCAAATGAAACGAAACGATGAAGAAGATGTCCCAACAACTCGATGTCGCTAGCCTGACACGTTATCTGGAACACCATGTGCCTGGTTTCGAAAGGCCTGTCGACGTGGAAAAATTTGCCGGCGGCCAGTCGAATCCTACCTTTCTGCTGCAGGCGCGCAGCGGCCGCTATGTGCTCAGGCGGCAGCCATCTGGCGAGCTGCTGAAGTCAGCACACGCGGTCGATCGCGAGTTCCGGGTCCTTACCGCACTGTCAGGGACCGCGGTACCTGTCGCGCGTCCATATCACCTGTGCGTGGACCGCACCGTGATCGGCAGCATGTTCTATGTGATGAGCTTCGAGGACGGGCGGATATTCTGGAATCCCGCCCTGCCGGAGCTGCCGCGATCGGATCGTGCAGTCTGCTACGACGCGGTGCTCCGGACAATGGTCGCGCTGCATGACATTGACGTCGAAGCGGCCGGACTCGCTGGCTACGGCCGGCCGGACAATTACTTCGAGCGTCAGATCGGCGTCTGGACGAAGCAGTACCGTGCGGCGGAAACCGAGCGGCTCGACGCCATGGAAGCGCTGATGGACTGGCTGCCGATGGCGTGTCCCGAAGATGCTGGTCCGCCGACGCTCGTGCACGGCGACTTCCGGATCGACAACGTGATGTTCGAGCGCGATAGCTACCGCGTGAAGGCGGTCCTTGACTGGGAGTTGTCGACGCTTGGCAATCCTCTCGCTGATCTCGCCTATTTTTGCATGTGCTTACGGCTGCCTTCCGAAGGCCACGTCCCAGGTCTCGCCGGTCTGGATTGCGTCGCGCTCGGCGTGCCGCGGGAAGCGGAGATTGTCGCGCGCTATTGTGAGCTGCGCGGCATCGAACCGATCCGTGACTGGGATTTCTATCTCGCGTTCAGCTTCTTCCGGCTCGCGGCGATCGCACAGGGCGTGAAGGCTCGCGCGCTGAAGGGCAACGCGTCGAGCACGGCGGCCCTGCGAGTCGGAGAAATGGCGGGAGCGCTGGCTGAAGAGGGCGTGCGCGTGATCGGTGCGCGCGGTTGACACACGGCCGCTCGCGGCTCGCGCGAGCGGCATCGGCGAAATTTATCGAATGCCGAAGCAATTGGATGAGAGAAACATGGCAACGAATCTGTTCGACCTGACCGGAAAGATCGCGCTCGTGACCGGCGCGAGCCGCGGCATTGGCGAGGAAATTGCGAAGCTGCTCGCCGAGCAAGGCGCGCACGTGATTGTGTCGAGTCGCAAGCTTGATGACTGTCAGGCGGTCGCCGATGATATCGTCGAGGCAGGCAGCAAGGCCGAGGCGCTGGCGTGCCACGTCGGCCGGATGGACGACATCGCCGCGGCCTTCAGGCATATCCGCGGCAAGCACGGCCGCCTCGACATCCTCGTCAACAACGCGGCGGCGAATCCGTATTTTGGCCACATCCTCGACACGGATCTCGGCGCGTACGAGAAGACGGTCGAAGTGAATGTGCGCGGCTACTTCTTCATGTCGGTCGAGGCCGGCAGGATGATGAAGTCGCAAGGCGGCGGCGTAATCGTCAATACCGCGTCGGTCAACGCGCTGCAGCCGGGCGACAAGCAGGGCATCTATTCGGTCACGAAGGCTGCCGTCGTCAACATGACGAAGGCCTTCGCGAAGGAATGCGGGCCGCTCGGGATCAGGGTGAACGCGCTGCTTCCTGGCCTCACGAAGACCAAATTTGCGGGTGCCCTGTTTGAGGACTCGGCGATGTACGAGCGATGCCTTGCCGAGATCCCGCTGCGCCGTCACGCGGAGCCGCGCGAAATGGCAGGCACGGTGCTCTATCTTGTGTCGGATGCTTCGAGCTATACGAATGGCGAGTGCATTGTCGTCGACGGCGGTCTGACGATCTGATGGCGGCTGCTCAGATGAACGGCCGCGCATGTTAGAGGGGGCACGACTCCCATGAACCATCTAAAAGAATAGCCCATATGTATATCGGAGTGCCAGTAGAAAAGCACGCGTGCGAATCGCGCGTCGCCGCGACCCCGGAAACCGTCAAGAAGTACGTCGCACAAGGCCACAAGGTCGTGGTGCAGGCGGGTGCCGGCATACGGGCCAGCCAGCCTGACAGCGCCTATGAGGCCGTCGGCGCGACAATCGGCACCGCTGCCGAGGCGCTCGGCGCCGATCTTGTGCTGAAGGTGCGTGCACCGGAAGCCGCAGAGCTGGCCCAGATGAAGCCCGGCTCGGTGCTGGTGGGCATGCTCAACCCGTTCGATACCGAGAGCAACGCGCGCATGACCGCCGCCGGTATCACCGCGTTCGCGCTCGAAGCGGCGCCGCGCACCACGCGTGCGCAGAGCATGGACGTGCTGTCCTCGCAGGCAAACATCGCCGGCTACAAGGCCGTGCTGGTCGCGGCCCATCACTACCAGCGCTTTATGCCGATGCTGATGACCGCCGCCGGCACCGTCAAGGCGGCGCGCGTGCTGATCCTTGGTGCTGGTGTGGCGGGCCTGCAGGCCATTGCCACGGCCAAGCGCCTCGGCGCGGTGATCGAAGCATCGGACGTGCGCCCGGCGGTGAAGGAGCAGATCGAATCGCTCGGCGGCAAATTCCTGGACGTGCCGTTCGTCACCGACGAGGAGCGCGAGATCGCGCAGGGCGTGGGGGGTTATGCGCGTCCGATGCCGCCGGACTGGATGCGCCGCCAGGCCGAACTGGTGCACGAGCGCGCCAAGCAGGCCGACATCATCATCACCACCGCGCTGATCCCGGGCCGCAAGGCGCCCGTGCTGCTGCAGGAAACCACCGTGCAGCAGATGAAGCCGGGCTCGGTGGTGGTCGACCTGGCCGCCGCGCAGGGCGGCAACTGCCCGCTGACCGTGGCCGATGAAGTGGTCGAGCGCCACGGCGTGACCTTCGTGGGCCATACCAATCTGGCCAGCATGGTCGCCGCCGATGCCTCGGCGCTGTATGCGCGTAACGTGCTGGACTTCCTCAAGCTGGTCATCGACAAGGACGGCCAGTTCGCGCTCAACCTCGAAGACGACATCGTCGCCGCCTGCCTGATGACGCGGCGCGAAGAAACGGCGCTGGCCGGCTAAGGAGACAACCATGGAAATGGTGAACCACACGGTGATCAACCTGATCATCTTCGTGCTGGCGATCTACGTGGGCTACCACGTGGTCTGGACAGTAACACCCGCTTTGCACACCCCGCTGATGGCCGTGACCAATGCAATCTCGGCCATCATCATCGTCGGCGCCATGCTGGCCGCCGGCCTCACCGAGGGCGCCACGGGCCGCATCATGGGCACGCTGGCGGTCGCTCTCGCCGCCGTCAACGTGTTCGGCGGCTTCCTGGTAACCCAGCGCATGCTGGAGATGTTCAAGAAGAAAGAGCCGAAGGCCAAGGCCGGCGCCAAGGAGGCTGCGTGATGACCGATCTCGTCAGCATGAACCTTGTCACCCTGCTCTACCTGATCGCCTCGGTCTGCTTCATCCAGGCACTCAAGGGGCTCTCGCACCCGGCTTCGGCCCGCAAGGGCAATGCCCTCGGCATGATCGGCATGGCCATCGCCGTGGTCACCACGCTGGTGCTGATCGTCAAGCTCAAGAACGAGTTCCTGGCGGCCGGCACGGCGCAGTCCTCGGTCGCTTCGGGCCTGGCGCTGATCTTCGGCGCGCTGGTGGTGGGCGGCGGCATTGGCGCCTACGTGGCGAAGAAGGTCGAGATGACCAAGATGCCCGAACTGGTAGCGGCGATGCACTCGCTGATCGGCCTCGCAGCGGTGTTCATTGCCGTGGCGGCGGTAGCCGAGCCCTCGGCCTTTGGCATCGCACCCGCAGGCTCGCATGAAATCCCGACGGGCAACCGCATCGAACTGTTCATCGGCTGCTTCGTCGGCGCCATCACGTTCTCGGGTTCGGTGATCGCCTTCGGCAAGCTGGCCGGGCGCTACAAGTTCCGCCTGTTCCAGGGTGCGCCGGTGGTATTCACCGGCCAGCACATGCTGAACCTGGCCCTGGCCGTTGCCATGGTCGGTTTCGGCATCGCGTTCTTCATGACGCAGGAATGGCTGCCGTTCGTGGTCATGCTCGCCATCGCCTTCGTGCTCGGCGTGCTGATCATCATCCCGATCGGCGGTGCCGACATGCCGGTGGTGGTGTCGATGCTGAACTCCTACTCGGGCTGGGCGGCGGCGGGCATCGGCTTCTCGCTGAACAACTCGATGCTGATCATCGCCGGCTCGCTGGTGGGGTCGTCCGGTGCCATCCTCTCGTACATCATGTGCCGCGCGATGAACCGCTCGTTCTTCAACGTGATTCTGGGCGGTTTCGGAGGGGAGGTTGCCGCCGCCACGGCGGGCGGCGCGCAGCAGCAGCGTCCGGTCAAGGCAGGGTCGGCGGACGACGCCGCGTTCGTGATGAGCAATGCCGAGACGGTCATCATTGTCCCGGGCTACGGCCTGGCCGTGGCGCGGGCCCAGCACGCGCTCAAGGAGCTGACCGAGTTGCTAGTTGAGAGGGGGGTGACGGTGAAGTATGCGATCCACCCGGTGGCGGGCCGCATGCCCGGGCACATGAACGTGCTGCTCGCCGAGGCCGAGGTGCCATACGACCAGGTCTTCGAGATGGAAGACATCAACAACGAGTTCGGGCAGGCCGACGTGGTGCTGGTGCTCGGCGCCAACGACGTGGTGAACCCGGCGGCCAAGAACGACCCGAAATCACCGATCGCCGGCATGCCGATCCTGGATGCATACAAGGCCAAGACCGTCATCGTCAATAAACGCTCGATGGCGGCTGGCTATGCCGGCCTGGACAACGAACTGTTCTACCTGGACAAGACGATGATGGTCTTCGGCGACGCCAAGAAGGTGGTCGAAGACATGGCAAAGGCCACGGCTTGATGTCGGGGGATGTACGCACAGAAGGCCAGGCACTGAGCCCGGCCCCGTTTCTTTGGTGAGGGACCGTCGGGCACGGCAAAACGGCGTTACGTGATGTCGAGCCCGGTCGGCGGTAGTGGCAGTGAAGTAGTAGAGATGAGATCTCCACTAGGTGCTGCAAATGGCCACCCCCCACCGCAAGGTGGGGGTTTTTTTGCTGGAGGAGGTCCCTTCCGGCGCTAGCCCCTGTGACATCAGGCATCTGAATTCGGAGCGTGGGACTCCGGGCAGAGGAGGGGGCGCAATGAGAAAGATCGAGGAAGACAGGGGGGGTGGCAAAATGTCCAGCTCGAGACACTAGCGGCGAATGAGGGAAAACATCCGCGCTGCGAACGTGACGTGGCCCGACTCCGCGAACGATTCTCGCGAAAGCCGGTGTCATACGACGTTCCGGCGCATTCGCGACATTGGGAGCGTCCCACGCGGTTGGCAGCGAGCGTGGTGGCCGTCCTCATGCTTTGCATGGCGGCCGCCATGGCCATGACTCCGCACAGCGCCTACGATCATCCCGAGGCGCCTCGCCTGCAGGCAAGCCTGCGCCAGCCCGAGCTGCACGATCAACTCGCTAGTCTGACTGACGCATCTGCCACATATATCCGGGAGGAAGCCATACAACGCGGCGACACCATCGCCTCGCTGCTCAAACGGCTCGGCGTGGACGACCCCGACGCGCAGGAATTTATCCGCGGCAACGCAGCCGCACGCAACCTTTTCGCTCTCGAGCCGGGGCAGGTTGTCCGGGTCGAGGCCGACCAGGACAACCTGCTGGTCTCGCTGCATGCCACCCTTGGCGGCAACGTGTCCACCTCGAACGAACTGGTGATCGGGAGAGCAGGCGACGACCCTGACGAGCCCGCTTACAAGGCGGAGGTCCACACGGTCAAGAATGAACTGCGCTATGAGATGCGTTCCGGCATCGTCGCGGCGGAGGGGTTCTTCAAGACAATGGACGCTGCCAAGGTGCCCGACGAGATCGTCCGGCAGATGGTTTCCATTTTCTCGGGCGTGATCGATTTCCAACACGATATCTTCGCCGACGATCGCTTTCGCATTGTCTATGAAGCCGGGTTCCGTGACGGAACCTTGGTGCGCAATGGCCGCGTGGTCGCGGTCGAACTCATCAACCGCAGCCAGCTTTACCAGGCCTTGTGGTATGCCGCTGACGGCAGCAATGCCGGGGACTATTACACCTTCGACGGCCGCAGCATGAAGCGCCCGTTCCTCCGTTCACCGGTCGAGTTCTCGCGCATGTCGTCGGGCTTCGGCTGGCGCAATCACCCCCTGCACCATCAGTGGGTCCAGCACAAGGGGGTCGACTTTGCCGCCCCCGCCGGGACCAGGGTCTTCGCCACGGCCAACGGGACAGTCGACTTTGTCGGCCGGCAGACCGGCTACGGCAATATCGTTACCCTCAGGCATCCGGGCGGCTTCTCGACTTATTACGCGCACTTGTCAGGATATGCTGACATCCAACCCGGTCAGAGCGTCACGCAGGGGCAATTGATCGGATACGTCGGGCAGACCGGCTGGGCGACCGGACCGCATCTGCATTACGAGCTTCGCTTCAATGACGTGCCGCAGGACCCCTTGAGCGCCATCCTGATGGAACCTGTCACCCTGTCTGGACGCGTACGCCAGCGGTTCCTGAATTTTACGAGCGACATGCTGAGCCGCATCAACGTGCTGCGCACTTATAGCGTGGCCTCAAACGGCAACTGATCAGGAACCGCTCTTGCCGGCGCACAGATCGGCTCAAGGCCATCTCCCAACTACGAGAAGGTGACGTTCTGTCGACCCGTGATCCGGCTATAGAGGTCTTCCCGCTTGTTACCTTGAACCGGCAGTGGCAAAGCGTATTCTGGTTAGTGCCCTTTTAGCTATGCTGACTTCAGCCGGTCGCGAGCGGCCTGACCTCTCATAGAGGTCCCTGCGTTGTTCCGACGGCTGCAGGTGATGAATCATGCGCAAGCAGCCTTCCGACCGATCAGCAAAGGATCGTTCCCTGGCGCCCGACCTTCGGGAGGGCGAACTGCACTTCAGATTGCTCGCGGACGGGATACCGCACATGGTGTTGACCGCCAATCCGGATGGCTGGTTTGATTACTGCAACCAGCGATGGGCAAGATATACCGGACTGAGCCTCGAGCAGACCCAAGCCGGCGCGTGGAGAACGGCCATACACCCCGAAGATCTGGAAAAAGTCGACCGATGGTTGGACGCCGTTGCGAGCGGGTGTGAATACGAGATTGAATACCGTCTGAGAAGGGCATCCGATGGTGCCTATCGATGGCACCTCGAGCGCGGGGCACCCCTTAAGGACGCCGACGGAAATATCGTGAAATGGCTGGCATCCTGCACCGACATCGAAGAACAAAAACAGGCGCAAGCAGCGGCTGAGAGCGCCAACCGCACAAAGTCGGAATTCCTCTCAAGCATGAGCCATGAGTTGCGAAATCCCTTGAACGCCATTCTCGGCTTCGCGCAGTTGATGTCCTCCGAGTCTCCGCCGCCCTCCCCATCGCAGCAGGCCAGCATCGACCAGATCCTCAAGGCAGGCTGGCATTTGCTGGAACTGATCAATGAGGTGCTTGATCTCGCCAAGATAGAGGCTGGACAGGCGTCGCTGTCCCCGGAGCCGGTGTCGGTCGTTGACACCTTGCACGAATGTCACTCGATGCTCGAGCAACAGGCGTTGAAGCGCGCGGTTCGCATGCGATTTCCCTTGCTCGATTCACCGTGTTTCGTCCGTGCTGACAGGACCCGCCTGAAGCAGATTCTGCTTAACCTGCTTTCCAATGCCATCAAGTACAACCGAGACCAGGGAACAGTCGAGGTGCAAGTGACGATGGGGGATCGCGTTCGCGTCAGCGTGCGCGACACCGGCCCGGGACTGGCACCGGATCGGCTGGCACAATTATTCCAGCCGTTCAACCGGCTTGGGTACGAGGCCGGCCCCGTGGAGGGCACGGGCATTGGCCTCGTTGTCGCCAAGCGGCTGGCCGAACTGATGGGAGGAACCATTGGCATCGAAAGTACGGTTGGCGTGGGCAGCGTATTCTGGGTCGAACTTCCCGTTGCACGCGCGCCGGAAATGACTGGTGAGAGCGCAGAGCCAGCGGTACCGGCCCAGCCGCAATCGGAGGGTACCTCGTCGATGCATACCCTGTTGTATGTCGAAGACAACCCCGCCAACCTGAAGCTCGTTGAGCAACTCATTTCGCGCCTGCCAGATGTGCGCCTGCTGACCGCGGTCACCGGGACGCTCGGCGTCGAACTCGCGCGCACGTCGCTGCCGGATCTGATCCTGATGGATATCCATCTGCCAGACATCAACGGCATCGAAGCACTGCGACTCCTGCGCGAAGACCCGAAGACGGCGCGCATTCCAGTCATCGCCCTCAGTGCCAATGCGATGCCGCGCGACATCGAGAAGGGCATGGAAGCCGGATTCTTCCGGTACCTGACCAAGCCGATCAAGCTCAATGAGTTCATGGACGCACTGAACGCTGCCTTGGAACAGCCGCAAGGGGGGACGGATTGGAGTCCATGAAGCCATGATCAGCGCATCGGACATTCTGGCAGCGAAGATCCTGGTCGTTGACGATCTGGAGGCCAATGTCCTGCTGCTCGAACAGATGCTGCGTGGGGCCGGCTATGTATGCGTTGCGTCGACCACGGACCCGCGCATGGTTTGCGAGCTGCACAGCAGGAACCACTATGACCTGATCCTGCTTGATCTGCAGATGCCCGGCATGGATGGGTTCGGAGTCATGGAAAAGCTCAAGGAAGTCCAGGCGGACAGCTACCTTCCGGTGATCGTCATCACCGCCCAGCCCGATCACAAAGTGCGCGCACTGCAAGCGGGTGCGAAAGACTTCGTCAGCAAGCCGTTTGACCTGGCAGAGGTACTGACGCGGGTTCGAAATATGCTGGAAGTGCGTCTGCTGCACGAGGAGTCGTTGAAGTACGGCAAAGCGCTTGAGCAGAAGGTGCGCGAACTGGAAGCGAGCCGGGAGACAATCGTTCGCCAGAGTGATGAGCTCAGACAACTCTATGAGAAGCTTGTTTGCGAGCAGCAGGTGACCGGTCGACTGCTTCTCAACGTGCTGCCCGCCCCCATTGCCGAGCGGCTTAAACTGCGTTCCGATCTCGTCGCCACCGGCCCACCAGAAATCATCGCCGACAAATTCCCGGAAGTATCGGTGTTGTTTGCAGACATCGTGCAATTCACCCGTTTCTCCCCCAGCATGAGTCCTGAACGACTGGTGGCGGTGCTGAACGAGATATTTGCGGACTTTGACAATATCGCAGACAGCCGGGGGCTCGAAAAGATCAAGACCATCGGCGACGCCTACATGGCAGCCGCCGGGCTACCCGTCCCTGCGGCAGACCATGCGGTGCGGGCCGCCCATATGGCCTTGGACATGATTGAGTCGCTGGGCCGGTTCAATGCGCGAAGCGGCTACAACCTGCAGTTGCGAGTGGGCATCCACAGCGGTGCTGTCGTAGCCGGCGTGATCGGGAGGAGAAAGTTCATCTATGACCTGTGGGGTGATACCGTGAACATTGCCAGCCGGATGGAATCGCACGGCGTAGTCGGTCGCGTTCAGGTCACGGAAGCTACGCGGCAGCAGCTTGGGGCATCATTCGTGCTCGAAGAGCGCGGTTTGATTGCAGCAAAGGGCGTTGGTGACATGCATACGTGGCTTCTGGTTGGGAGAACCACCGAGGCGAGCGGCTAAGGGCCGCTAACAAAATGGCCGGCGGTTCTGCCCCCCTACCCGAGGGGCGGCCGGAGTTCGCAATTATGCTCTGCAGCGCATACAGTTGAATGCTGCGCTCGGCCAGCGCGGCGGGAGCAGCGGCGCGGTCTGCCTCGGCCTTGTCCATGCGCCACGTGCCGGTGACTCGTCCAGCCGCGCGAGCATCTGCCCCGCGCAAACCCGGTCACCCACCTCCACCTAAATGGCCACCACCCGGGCGGCAGCCTTGACCACGGCTGCGAGGACGGTGATGCCGACAGTGGGCTGGGAATGGGTACGCACAGCAAGCCGACCTGCCGGCTGCCGTAGGGCTATTTCGACTTCAAGGCGCGACGCAGGTCAAAGGGAGTCCCAGATCCGTTCGCTGTGTACGAAGTGCGGCGCTGCGCCGCCTGCACACGCGCCTGCAGGTGGCGCAGCGCCGACGGACTGGCGTAGTCCGTCGGCCGGCAGGCCGACTGGAACAACCGCATCGGGCGCTGGAACTCGCCAGTACCGGACCGTGGCCAGATTGTCGCCGTGGTGGGCGAGGCCGGGGTGGGCAAGTCGCGCCTGTTCCGCGACTTCAACGCTGTCTCGCGGCGGGGCTGCATGGTACTGGAGACATTCTCGGTCTCGCACGGCAAGTCCTTCGCCTACCTGCCGCTGATCGAGCTCGTGAAGAACTATTTTCGAATCCAGAACCAGGACGACGAACGGCAGCGCCACGAGAAGGTCGCTGGCAGGATGCTGATACTGGGCCGTACGATCGATGACGTGCTGCCCAGCATGCTCTATCTCAGCGAACTGGGTTCGGCTTTCCAAAGATGATGAGCTGATCCTGGCAAGTAGTTTTGGCGACCGAAGCAGCCTAGCAAGGCGTGAGCCTGAACCGACTAGTCTCGGCGCGCCTGGTAGCCTGACTGGGCGGCATCTTGCGCCGGTCTCCTATAGCCAGGCCCGAGTGCAACCGTCTGTTGTCCTGCTCATGCGCAGACTTAGCACACCGGCTTTCGCTGCCGCAGGAACGTTCCACCGCAATCCATCGACTTCGGCCTCGCGAAGTGGCTACTTCGAAAGCAAAGCCTCGCGCCTCGGAATCGTCCGAGTTTTGCGGCGTTACTGTGAAAGCGCCGGCTCCACATGAAGTCTTGCCGTCTTGGGCAAATTTATTTGATGACCTACTTCCCCGGTCCGGAGTTCGGCGGCTACTAACAATAGAAATTTCAATAAATTCAGTTGGCTAGCAGAGGCTGCTTCTATTTGATGGTCATTTGACGCGCAAGGCCGCAGATGCTTCTTGCGTATCTTTTTGTGCTCGGTCACATCGAGGCACTCCCCAGAGCCAGGTGATGCAGCCAGACTGGGCGGAGGAAATCGAGTGGGCGCAAGGCTTCGCGCGCACTGCTGAGAGGCGCCTCGCGCTGCTCGTCAACCTGAAGTGTTTCCAGATCCTGCGGCACTTTCCGGCAGTGGAGGCGGTTCCCGCCGAAGTCGTCGAGCGCGTGTCGGCCTGCCTGGGCATGGCACCGGTTCAGCGGATCACTATCCCGCCGCGCATACCGCGCTCTATCGGCATCACAAGGTGATCCGCACCTTGCTGGGCATCAAGTCGTACACCGATGCCCAGACGCGCCTCGTCGCGATCCGACTTGCCGAGGAAGCCGCCGGCGTGGTGGACACACGCGTGGACATCATCAACATCACGATAGATGAACTGGTTCGGCTGGGCTACGAGCTGCCCGCCTTCAGGACGCTCGATGAGATCGCGGAGCAGGCCCATGCCGTGGCCGAAGCCGCGCTCCATCGCCACATCGCGCAGCGCCTGTCCGCCGACCAGCGCCAATGGCTCGATCAACTGCTGGAAACCGAGTTGCCGGCGCGGCGCTCGCTCTATCAGCAGATCAAGCGATCCGCAAAAAAGGCGACGCGCAAACACCTCGACCTGGTGCTGGACCAGTTGAAGTGGCTCGAATCGCTGCCTGACAACGACACGCTGCTCGACAGCGTCCCGGCCACCAAACTGAAACACTTGGCAAACATGGCATCGGCCCTCGACGCGGGTGACATGAAGGACTTCCGGCCGGCCAGGCGACACTTACCTCCCTCGGCCATTGCCTTGCAAGCCGCCATCGACAGCCGTCTCGTGCCGCGCAACCTGCTGGACTTCCTCGCCAACATCGAGCACTGGACTGGGTTCACCCGCCATTTCGGGCCGCAGTCCGGGGATGATCCGAAACTGCGCAACGCGCGCGAACGCTACCTGCTTACCGTCTTTGCCATGGGTTGCAACCTGGGCCCCAACCAGGCGGCGCGGCACTTGTCGAACGGCGTGACGCCACATCAATTGTCGTACGTGAATCAGCGCCACATGGGCCTGGAGCAGCTGGACAGTGCTTGCCGTGACCTGACCGAGCTGTATCTGCGCCTTGATTTGCCGAAGCTGTGGGGCGAAGGCAAGAAGGTGGCCGCCGACGGCACCCAGTATGACGTCTACGAGCAGAACCTTCTGGTGGGCATGCATTTCCGTTACCGCCGCATGGGTGCCGTGGCCTACCGGCATGTGGCCGACAACTACATCGCGGTGTTCCGCCACTTCATACCGCCAGGCGTGCTGGAGGCCATCTATGTCATTGAGGGCTTGCTGCAGAATACGGTCGATATGATGCGGATCATGCAAGACCTTCACGCGCCGGAAAACCAGTGTCCGCCGCCGATGTCGCCTTCATGAGCCCTTATGGCACGACCGGGGTCAAGCGCTTCGGGAACTACCACCTCGATTTGAAGAGGCCGCCGGAAGCTTGGCTCAAGGAATCCTTGTTCCGCCAAGCCATGAAACGAGCGCGCGCCGACACCGGCGATGGTTGAGCAGCAACAACAAACCCGAGCCGCTGGAACAGTTGACACCACGTAACTAATCGCATAAAGGCGGCGTTCTTTATTACTTTTAGTGTTAAGTGTCATTTCCGGCTTTATTCCGGCATGACCCCTTCTATGTTGAGAAGAAGTGGGTCAAGGTATTTTCACGTCGGAAGCCAGCGGACCTCCATTAGCGGTAGACCAGCACCGGAATTTTCGTATGCGTCAGTACCCGCTGCGTCTCGCTGCCGATCAGCAGCGCCTGCAACCCGCGCCGCCCGTGCGATGCCATCACAATCAGGTCGCATTTCCTCGCCTCGGCCTCGTCCAGGATGGCCTGGAAGATATGGTCGCCGGTCAGGCAAACGGTATCGCAGGTTACGCCTGCCGCGGCGGCCTCGTTCGCAATCGACGCCAGGTACTCCTCGGCCTGCCGGTACGCTTCCTCCATGTAGCGCGCCCGGGTGTCCTGCAGCAGGGCCGTCTGCAGGCGCATCACGTCGTAGTGTGCGACGACCTGCATGGCCGTGATGCTGGCCTTCAGCGGCCGGGCCAGTTCGATGGCCTTGCGGTACGCCGTATCGGACAAGGCCGAGCCGTCGACCGCCACGAGCATGTGCTTGACCATTTTCGTCTCCTTTCAAGGCGGTGCCCGAACACTGGCAAAGATCAGGCCCCGAGAAACAGCCGGCCTACCTCGGCGTCATGGCTCAGGTCGGCGCCGGGGCCGGCCATGGCGAGCTGCCCGGCCACGAGGACGTAGCCAAGGTCGGCAAAAGCGAGCCCCTTGCGGGCGTTCTGCTCGACCAGGATGATGGTCTTGCCGTCCTCTTGCTGCAGCTGGCGCAGCAGTGCGAACACCATTTCGATGTAGCGCGGCTCAAGTCCGATCGAGGGTTCGTCCACCAGCAGCACGGCAGGATCCATCATCAGCGCGCGAGAAATCTCCAGTAACCTGCGTTCTCCGCCGGAGAGAACGCTGGCGCGCTCGTTGCGGCGCTGAGCCAGCGCGACGTGGCGCTGGAATATGCGCTCTGCCACCGCCGCGGCGTCGCGCGGGTCGCGCATCAGGTAGGCGCCCATCAAAAGGTTTTCCTCGACCGTCATGTCGGGAAAGATCGAGCTTTCCTGCAGCACATAAGCCACGCCCGCGTGCCGCAGCTTCTGCTCGGCGCGAAGGTGCGTGACCGGCTTGCCGTCGACGCTGATGGTGCCCGCCATAACCCGGGCCAGGCCGTAGATGGCGCGCAGCACCGTGGACTTGCCGGCGCCGTTCGGGCCGATCAGGCACAGCGAGCCGCCGCGCGCCACGCGCAGGCTGAAGCCGTGCAGGATCTCCATGCCTCCGTAGCCGGCCACCAGGTCGTCGACTGCGACCATTGGCGCGGCGCCGGCCAGCTGCTCGAGCTGCGCGACGGTTGGCGCAGACCGCGCGAAGGCGGTGGCGATCTTGGCGGCAGCCGCATGTGCTGGCGGCTGCGTCAGTGGCGGCGCCGTATCGCGTATCGCATTCATGGTTGCGCCCCAAGGTAGGCCTCGATCACCGCGCGGTTGGCAGCGATCTGCGCCGGCGAGCCCTGCGCCAGCACCTCGCCATGCGCGAGGCAATAAACGTGGCCGGCCAGTTGCATCATGACCCGCATATTGTGTTCGATCACCAGCAGCGTGAGGCCGAGCCGCGCATTGATGTCGCGCAGCAGCGCGATCAGGCTCTCGATCATCACGGGGTTAACGCCAGCGGTGGGTTCGTCCAGCAGCAACAGCCTCGGTTCGTTCATCAGGGCCATGCCGATCTCGAGCAGCTTTTGCTGGCCGAACGACAGATCGCCGGCGTGCTGTTCCGTGTGTTCCTGCAGGCCGACAAGGCGCAGGATCTCGCTTGCCCGTGCCATCACCGCCGGCGGCTGCCCCGCGCACATCGCGGCGAGGCCTTCGTGTACGTGCGGCACGCTGACCAGCAGATTCTGCAGGCAGGTCATCTTGTTGAATACCCGGGTCTGCTGGAAAGTGCGCACCAGCCCAAGGCGCGCAATCCCAGGTACGCGCAGCCGCGAGATCTCGCGCCCCTCGAATGCGATCGACCCCGTGTCGATGGGGTGGTAGCCGACGATGGAATTGAACAGCGTCGTCTTGCCCGAGCCGTTCGGCCCGATCAGTCCCACGATGGCGCCATGCGGCACCGCCAGAGAGACGCTATGGTTGGCGACCACGCCGCCAAAGCGCTTGGTGACGTCGCGCACTGCAAGCAGGTCGGTCATGGCGCGGCACCCCCGGTGAGGTTGCGGCGGTTTGCCCTGGTCTCGTGCAGCCAGCCCATGATGCCGGTCGGGAACAGCACCACGATCAGCACGATCAACACGCCCAGCGCCACGCGCTGCCAGTTCAGCAGGTAGGTCCAGAACAGCTCCTGCGTGAGGTGGAAGAGGGCGGCGCCGATCACGGGCCCCCACAGCGTGCCCTTGCCGCCCAGGATCGCCATCACCACCATCCAGACGCCGAAGGTGGCCCCGGCAAAGGCCAGCTCGCGCGGATCGATGAAGCCCACCAGGTTGCCCGTCAGCGCGCCCGCCATGCCGAGGAAGAGGGCACAGACGCACCAGGCCAGGATCTTGTAGCGCGTGGTATGCAGTCCGAGCGCTTCGGCCTTGTCTTCGTCGTCGCGGATGGCGTTGAGCGCCAGGCCGAACGGGCGCGCATAGAGCCAGCGAAGCGTCAGCAGGGTGACGGCGGCCAGCGCCAGCATTGCGTAGTAGTAGAACGGCTCGCGGCTGCCGGCCGCGCCCGGGAACAAGGGCAGCGCCATGCCCGATCCCGCGCCGATGAAATCCCAGCCGGCGGCGGCATCGGCAAAGGCGATGCCAAGACCCAGGGTCCCGATGGCGAAGTAGTGGCCGCGCAGGGCCAGCATGGCCGGTCCCAACGCCAGCGCTACCACGATCGCGGCCAGCGCGGCCAGCCCGGTCCCCGCCGCCAGACCGGAGAAGTATCCCAGCCCGAAGTCGCGCTGTGCCACCGCGCACACATAGGCCCCCACGCCGAAGAAGACGATGTTGCCAAATGAGTTGTAGCCCATTTGCCCGCCCATCACGTCCCACGTCAGTGCAAACAGCACCATCAGCCAGAGAAAAGTCAGCTGCGTGGTGACGCCGCGGAACAGCCACGGCGCCGCGAGCGCGCCGATGCCGCCGGCGAGCAGAGCCAGCCAGGTGACCAGGTAGACGTGGTTCGCCGCCACATCCGCTTCGAGCCGGCGTGCGCCGCGCAGGTGGATCTTCATCGCAGGTAGCCTCGATGGCGGCGCTGCATCAGGTTGCGGCTGACCAGGATTGCGACCAACAGGGCATAAAGGAAGGCGGTCTGGTATTCGGCGCCCAGCAGGAACCCGGCGTAGTTCTCGGCGATGCCAAGCCCGCCAGCGGCACCAAGGACTGGCAGCATGCTGCCCAGGCCGGCAACCACCACGATCATGAAGGCGCGCACGGTATAGGGCAGGCCCAGGTACGGATGGATGATCCAGGTCATCGCCACCAGTCCGCCGGCCGCACCGCAGATGGCCGCATTCAAGGCGAAGGTCGTGGCATACACGCGATCCGTGTCCACACCCAGCACGCGGGCGGCGCGGGCGTTCTGCGCGGTGGCGCGGATTGCCTGGCCCCGTCGGGAATGTCGCAGGAACAGCATCAGCGCGGCGCCCAGCGCGAGTGCCGCGGCAAACGCAGCCAGCTTGACCTTCGGTACCACCAGTCCGCCGGGCAGGAACAGGCTGCCGAAGCCCGCATCGAGCGTGCGCACGTCCGCGCCGAAGACAAGGTTGGCAAGCTGCTGCAGCACGATGCTCAGGCCGAAGGTGGCCAGCACCGAGACAAAGAGATCGCGCTCGACCAGCCGGAAGATGACGATGCGGTAGAGTCCCCAACCCACTGCATACATCAACGCCGCGGCAAGCGGTACCGCCAGCGGCGCGGGCATGCCCCGCCCGACGAGCCAGATCACCATGTAGCCGCCCAGCATCACCAGCTCGCCCTGCGCCACGTTGATCAGATTCATCACGCCCCAGACCAGCGCCATGCCATAGGCGGCCAGCGCGAAGATCGCGCCGGCCAGCAGGCCATCCACCACGAGCTGCGCGTTCAGCTCGGGACTCTGTAGCAGCACCGTCAGGTCTGTCATCGGCGTCGGGCCGCGATGCAGCGGCTCCCTACTTGCGCTTGGCCCAGGACGGTGCCGGATAGATGACCTTCGACGAAGCCCACTTGCCCGGCGCGACCACCTTGAACTGGCCGTCCTGTACCTGGTACAACACCATCGACTTGGCGATGTTCTTGCCGCTCTGGTCAAACTTGAGCGGGCCGTAGAACGTCATCAGGTCGGTCCTGGCCAGCGCCTCGCGGACCTTTTCCGTATCGAACGAGCCGGCACGCTCGAAGGCGTCGGCGAAGGCCAGCACCGCGGCGCTAGACTCGGCCGCCTGGTAAGGCGCCTCGTAGCGGTACTCCTTTTCGAAGCGCTGCGCGTACTGGTCGGCGGTGCCGAACCAGCGGTCCTTGTAGCTCAGCGTGCGGTCCCATTGCGAGCCGCACACCACGAACTCTGCGCCCTTGCCGAACTTCTCGATGATCTGCGCGGAATCGCAGTGGGTCAGCGCCAGCATCGGCACGTCGAGGCGCATTTCAGATACCTGCCGCACCGCCAGCGTCGCGCCCTTTTCATGGCCTGACACCACCAGGATGTCCGGCTTGAGCGCCTTTACCTTGGCCAGCGTGACCGACATGTCGTTCAGTTCTGGCGGCAGCTTCTCGTCGATCACCACCTGCATGCCCAGGCGTTTCGCGTCTTCGGCCACGCCGTCGCGCACGTCCTGCGAGAAGTTGTCGTTCTCGATGGCGATGGCCACCTTCAGGCTCTTCGGTGACTTGCCGGCGCGCTGCACCTCCTCCGCGGCAAGGTTGATGGCAGCGCGCAGGTAATAATCCGAGGTATTGAGCACCGCGAACATATAGCGGTAGCCCTGCGTGAACAGGTTGCGGTCTGCGCCGTTGCCCTCGACCATCGGAATCTTGTACTTCTCCGTGATCGGGGCGATAGCCTTGGTCAGCCCGGAGCTGTAGGGTCCCAGCACGAACTTCACGCCGTCCTGGCTGATCAGGCGCTCGGCCAACTGCGCGCCCCGCGCCGAGGTGGATTCGTCGTCGTAGTAAAGGACCTTCAGCTGGTAGGCCTTGCCGCCGACCTTGACGCCGCCCATCTCATTGACACGCTTCACGGCGAGGTTGTAGCCGTCCTGGGTGTTTTTGCCGTTGGTGGAGTACTTGCCCGTGAGCGAGACCGCGGCACCGAGGATAATGGTGTCGCCCTCCACCTTGGCTGCGGCGGGGACAGTCACCGCCAGGCCAAGTCCGGCCAGGGCCCAGATGCAGGCATGGCGTAAAGGGATAGCCGGCCCGGCACCGGCTGGCGGGCTTTGTTCGGACGCGTGTTTCATATCACCTCCTCACTCTCTCTAACGTAGGACCCATTTCCGAAAGGGGAAGTGCCGTATGTCACGGGCCCATCACTTCATGATGTGTGCCGGGATTCCCTATTCATGAAATGAGGCCTACGCTTGAGGTGATCAGACAGATCGTTGCTCGACCGGGATGGGAGCCGACCGCTTTCTCGCAAGAGGAGATAGCCATGGCCAAGACAGCGCATCCAGGTGGACCCGACATTGCAGTCGCCACCAGCAGCCATACGAATACCAACACCGGCAGGCGCAGCTTCATCCGGGCCACCGGCGCCGTCGGGCTTGCCGCCGGCCTTGGGCCTTTCTTGATCACGCGCCACGCCCACGCCGCGAAGCGCACGCTGAAGATCCTGCAGTGGAACCACTTCGTGCCAGGCTACGACAAGTGGTTCGACGACACCTATGTGAAGGAGTGGGGCCAGAAGAACGATACCGAGGTGGTGGTCGACCACGTCGGCATCCCCGCGCTGGCCACGCGCGCGGCGGCGGAAGTGTCGGCGCAGAAGGGGCATGACCTCTTCATGTTTCTGTCGCCGCCGCCGGTGTACGAGGAACAGGTCATCGATCATCGCGAGATCTACGAGGAGTGCCAGCGCAAGCATGGCAAGCCGGTGGAGCTAGCGATCAAGAGCACCTATAACCCGAAGACGAAGAAGTACTTCGGCTTCTCCGACAGCTTCGTGCCAGACCCGATCAACTTCCGCAAGGACCTGTGGGACGAGGCCGGCATGAAGCCACCCGACACCTGGCTGGATGTCCTGGCCGCGGGGCGCAAGATCAAGATCAGCCGCGGCATCCCAGTCGGCGTTGGGCTGTCGGCGGAGCTCGACACCGCGATGGCGATGCGCGCCATCCTGTATGCTTTCGGTGGTTCGATCCAGGATGACCGGCATACCGTGGTGCTGAACTCGAAGAACACCCTGGAAGCGGTCAAGTTCGTCAAGGCACTGTATCAGGAGACGATGACCCCGGAAGTGTTGGCCTGGGACCCGTCGTCCAACAACCGCGCCATGCTGGCCGGCAAGATCTCGCTGTGCCTGAACGCCATCTCCATCACTCGCGAGGCCGAGAACAAGAACCTGCCGATCGGGCGCGACATCTGGCTGACGCAGGCGCTGCAGGGGCCGGTGCGGCGCATCGCGCTGGAGCACGTGATGGACTGCTACGTGATCTGGAAGTTCGCCGAGAACATCGCTGGGGCGAAGAAGTTCCTGGTCGACTATATCGACAATTTCAGGCAGGGCTTCCTGGGCAGCGAGTTCTACAACTTCCCGTGCTTCCTCAGCACCGTGCCCGATCTGCAGAAGCTGATCGCGGACGACCAGAAGGCCACGCCGCGCGATAAGTACAAGGTCCTCGGTGCGCTGATGAACCAAGCGACCAATGTCGGCTATCCCGGCTACGCCAACGCGGCCGTCGACGAGATCTTCAATACGTGGGTGCTCAACACCATGTTTGCCAAGGCAGCCACGGGCGACGAGACCCCGGAGAATGCCGTCCGCATTGCTGACGCCGCCTGCAAGCGCATCTTTGCCAAGTGGCGCGACAAGGGCATGGTGTAGCGCTATCGTGACTGTCTATGGCTTCGGTGGAAGTTCGCTCGCTCACCAAGCATTTCGATGGCGCCAATGCGGTCGACAACGTCGATCTTGGCGCCCGAGATGCCGAGTTCCTGGTCCTGCTGGGGCCTTCCGGTTCCGGCAAGACCACGCTCCTGCGCCTGATTGCGGGGCTCGAGGCGCCGAGCCGCGGCGACATCCTGGTAGACGGGTGTGTCGTCACATCGCTGCCGCCACGGCTGCGCAATATGGCCATGGTGTTCCAGAGCTATGCCTTGTACCCGCACCTCAACGTGTTCGACAACATCGCGTTTCCGCTACGGGCCCGGCATATGTCGCGCGAGGAGACCGAGCGCAAGGTGGATTGGGCAGCGCAGCTGTTCGGCATCGACCATCTGCTGCAGCGCAAGCCGCGCCAGCTCTCCGGCGGGGAACGCCAGCGGGTGGCGCTGGCGCGCGCGGTGGTGCGCGAGCCAGTGGCGTTCCTGCTTGACGAGCCCTTGTCCAATCTCGACGCCAAGCTGCGCACTTCGGCGCGCGACGAACTGCAGCGCTTCCAGCGCCGGCTGGCCATCACCACTATCTATGTCACGCACGACCAGATCGAGGCGCTGGGCCTAGGCGACCGCATCGCCATTCTCGATCACGGCAAGGTCCATCAGATCGGTACGCCGCAGCAGGTCTACGAGCATCCCGCCGATCTCTTCGTCGCCACCTTCATCGGCTCGCCGCCGATGAATTTGATTGAAGCCGACGGTGTCGTGACCGGCTTCCGGCCCGAGCATTTCCTGCCGCACGAAGCGTATCCCGGGGAGGCAGCGCTGCGATCCTTCGCGGTGGACGTGACGCGTATCGAGAACCTTGGCTCGGACCGTCTCGTCTATGGCAGGCTGGAGCCGCCACTGCCGCAGGCCAGCGTGGTGTCGCGCATTCCCTGCACGGTGACCGTTCCGATCGCGCCCGGCGGCGGACACCGCTTCGTGGTGCCCGAGCGCAAGCTGCGCCGCTTCGATGCCAGATCCGGCGCCAGCCTGGGAGAGCCACCGTGAAGCTGTTGCACATTGCCACCGGACACCCTGCGCAGGAAGGGGCGCGGCAGCCCGTGCCACGCCTAGCCGACGACGACCGCTGGCTCGGCCGCGTCATGCTCGCGCCAGCGGTAATCTACATCGCGCTGCTGGTCGGGTTTCCGTTCCTACTGTCGTTCTACTATAGCCTGACGGATGTCACGGTGGGCAGCCACGCGCTGAACTTCGTCGGGCTGCGAAACTTCAGGCGCGTGCTGGAGAGCAATACGTTCTGGCGCTCGCTGGGCAACGCGATGGTATTCACACTGGTGTCGCAGGTGCTGGTGGTGGTGCTGGGCAAGATGCTCGCCATGGCCCTGTACAGTGACTTCCGCGGCAAATGGCTGGTGCGCCTGCTGATCTTGCTGCCGTGGGTGGCGCCGATCTCGCTCGGCACCATCGGCTGGCTGTGGATCTTCGATCCGGTCTACAGCATCATCAACTGGATCCTGCGCGCAGTCGGGGTGCTGGGGCCGCATGGCGGTCCGGTGTGGCTCGGCCAGCCGGATCTGGCGATGGCATCGGTCATCGTGGTGGACGTTTGGCGGCTGCTGCCGCTGGCCACGGTGATCATCCTCGCCGGCCTGAGCGGCATCCCGCAGGACATTCACGACGCCGCCGAGATGGACGGGGCCGGCTTCTGGCGCCACCTGATCCTCATCAATATTCCGCTGGTGATGCCCATCATGCTGGTGGCGCTGCTTTTCGGCATCGTGTTCACCTTTACCGACATGATCATCATCTACGTGCTGACCCGCGGCGGGCCATACGACACCACGCAGGTGCTGGCCAGCCTGGCCTTCTTCACCGGCATACAGGGCGGTGACCTGGCGGAAGGCGCGGCGATCTCCCTGTTCCTGTTCCCGGTGCTGGTGGCGGTCGTGATCGTGCTGCTTACCATAGCGCGCCGCACGGAGGTGACCTAACATGCGTCCCGCTGCCATCACTTTCCGGCGCTGGGCCGCGCGCACCGCCCATTTCGGCATCATCGCCGCATTCGTGGCGTTCTGCGCGTTCCCGTTCTACTGGATGCTGATCACCACCTTCAAGGATGTGCACGACCTGATCAACACCGCCAACAACCCGTTCCTGTTTAATCTGCCACCCACGCTGGAGAACCTGCAGGTGCTGTTCGGCGAGACCCGCTATATGCGCTGGATGCTCAATACGCTGGTGGTGGCGGTCGGCGTGGTGCTGATCACACTGCTGCTGGCCGTACCCGCGGGCTACAGCCTGGCGCGCCTGTCAGGGCGCTGGGGCCGGCAGTGGGCCATCGGCATATTCCTGACCTACCTGATCCCGCCCACCATCCTGTTCATCCCGTTCTCGCGCATCATCGGCGCGCTTGGCCTGCAGGATTCGCTGTGGTCCCTGGTGCTGGTGTACCCCAGCTTTACGGTGCCGTTCTGCAGTTGGCTGATGATGGGGTTCTTCAAGGCGGTGCCGCGCGACATCGAAGAAGCTGCGATGATGGACGGACTAAGCCGCTTCGGCGCCTTCCTGAAAGTGGTGGTGCCGTTGTCGTCGAGCGGGATCCTGACTGTGGTCATCTTCAGCGCCACATTGGCAATGCAGGAGTTCGTCTATGCGTTGACCTTTATCACAAGTTCGTCGCAGTACACAGTGAGCGTGGGCGTGCCGACCTTTCTGGTGCGGGGTGATGTCTATTTCTGGGGCTCGCTGATGGGCGCGTGCCTGATCGTCAGCGTGCCGGTGGCGGCTCTCTACAACAGCTTCCTTGACCGCTTCGTGGCCGGGTTTACCGTTGGCGCGATCAAGTGAGCTCACTAGAGATCCTATGAGACAGGGGACCGTCGACAAGCGCCGATGCTTAAAATCAGCGTGTCGTGCGTGGCTCATAGAAGGAGCTTGCTGATTACCGGCGCCGCCCCCCTTTCTCCTCGCCGCATTCGCCTTGGCGAGCAGGAGGCCTTCTGCGAAGTTACTTGAAGGGAGACCGCGCCAAAGCAGGGCAGACGACCGGACTGCTGCTGAGAGCCCCATTACGCACCTACAATTCGCGCATGGCTTCCGATCCCGGGCCGGCGACCTCCGTCCTTCAACTTCGAATTGCGAACTGCCGATGATCGCGTTTCATCTCCGCGAACACGAAGGCTTCGCCTATTTGTATGACTTCAATGCGTGGTGGCGCCACGAGATAAGGGTGGAGCGGCGTATGTTGCGGCAACATCCTGGCCTGCTGCCACGGTGCGTGGCGGATTGGCGGCCTTGCCCGCCAGAGGTAGGGCTTCCCGGTATTGGGCTTGCAGCCTCGGCGCGGTCCGCGCAAGGCCCCGGCCGACTCCAATGCCGAAAGCCGCCAGCCAGCTCGCAATCGTTTCGATCCCTTTCTCCGACACATCACCTGCGCCACGGCAGGCGCAAGGGGCCAGGACGCCGCTCGCCCCGACGCGGCGTTACAAAGCTGCCGGGACGATCGCACGGCCCGGGCCTATCCTTGTTACATCGCTACTGCCACCACGAAAGGAGCGAGCGATGACGACAATCTGGACGCTAGCCGCAGATAGCACCCATGCACGGATCTTCCAGGCGCATGGAATGGAAAGGGACATGGAAGAAATTCAGGACTTTGTCAATCCGCTTGGGCGGGCAAAGGACGGCGAGCTGCGCGACGATGCGCAAGGGCGCTTTGCCGGCAAGGGCGAGCCCATGCATTCGATGGCGGCGCGGGTCGATCAGGCCGATAAGGAGCGTGACGAGTTCGCCCGCATGCTGACACGGTATCTCGAGCAGGCGCGCACCGAACAGCGCTATGACAAGCTGCGGCTTGCCGCCTCGCCGAAGTTCCTGGGCATGCTGCGCGAGCACCTGGGTAAAGAAGTGCAGAAGGTGGTCTTCGAGGAGATCGACGAGGATATGTCCAGGCTGGGCGCACGCGAAGTGCAGAACCGCCTGGCCAGCCGCTGAACCGGGCCAGCGCCGATATTCTGGCCTGGCTACCATAGAATCGGCTGGCGATCGCGGAAGAAGCCACCGGTGGGGCCATCGTCGGGCAGCGTTGCCAGCCAGATCACGGTGTCGATGCCCTCTTCGGGCGATCGTGGCGCATCCAGGCCGCCCAGGTCGGTGCGACACCAGCCGGGACACACCGAGTTCACCTTGACGCCGCTGTCGGCCATCTCGGCGGCCAGGATGCGCGTGACGGCATTTAGCGCCGTTTTCGAGATTCGGTAGGCTGGCACGCCGCTGCTCATCTCCGCCAGCTGTCCCATGCCCGACGCCAGGTTGACCACCCGGCCGGCACGGTTGGCGCGCAGCAGCGGCGCCAACGCCTGGGTGGTCCGCAGCACGCCGAAAAGATTGGTTTCCAGGGTGCGGCGCAGGGTCTCGAGCGGCAGCTCTAGCAGGCTGGTGTCGTAGTGGTCGAGCGAAACACCAGCGTTGTTGATCAGCACGTCCACGCGGCCGAAGCGTTCGGTCAGCCAGCTGGCCAGCGCAGCTGCCGAGCTGTCCTCCGTGACGTCAAGGGGGTGGCAAGCGATCGGATGACCCGCAAGCCGGAGCTCTGTCTCAAGCACCCCGAGGTCCGTCGGCTTGCGCGCCGTGGCGACGACCAGATGGCCTTCCACGGTGGCCAGCCGGCGCACGGCTGCGCGGCCCAAGCCGCGGCTCGCGCCAGTGATGACGGTAATAGGTTGGTTGACCATGCCTGCGTCTCCTCTCCGCTTGGAGTGAGGTGGGCCTGCACTTGCGGCGTAGAGACATTGCCCACATCGCACGCCCGCGCACGTTGTTAGCGGGACGCGATGAACGCGGCCCAGGGTCCTCTGAAGAGTCTCGGCGTTCGCATGTCCCTCAAGGTGCAGCTACTCATCTATACACCTCCGACGGCGGCCTGGTGATAGGGGGTTCCTCCCTATCCTCGCCTGACGCGAAACAGGGATGCCGGAACAAATGAGGACCAAAGTGGTTCTAATTTGCAAATACTGGTGGCGACGATGCTCAGACTCAGCAAGCTGACCGACTACGGCACGGTAATCATGACGCACCTGGCCCGAAATTCTGGCCGAATTTACAGTGCCGCCGAGATCGCCGCCGCGATCGGCGTGACGGTACCGACGGCGAGCAAGATTCTGAAAACGCTGGCAAAGCGCCACCTGCTGCAGTCGTTACGCGGTGCCAATGGCGGCTATCTGCTGGCACGACCGCCGGAACAGATCTCGATCGCACAGGTGATTGACGCCATGGAGGGCCCGGCCGGCATGACCGAATGCAGCGTCGCAGCCGGCCTGTGTGCACAGGAAGGTCTGTGCGCTATCCGTGCCAACTGGCAGTCGATCAATAGAGTGATCTTCATGGCGCTTAACGACGTGACACTGGCAGATATGGCACAACCGGTGTTGCACCCGGTGGATATTGGCGCCTTGCACGCCCGACACGCACACGGACCGCAAGCTGACATTTAGTGATTGAGATGACAGTGGCAAGCGCAGGCAGAACATGGCAATCCCGGCACGCAAGCTCGACGAACTGATCAGCCAGGGCTATAAGCATGGCTTCTACACGCCCGTAGAGACGGACACGGTGCCGTGCGGGCTGAATGAGGACGTGATCCGCATGATTTCGGCCATCAAGGACGAGCCGGAATTCATGCGCGAGTGGCGCCTCAAGGCCTACCGCCACTGGCTGACGATGTCCGAGCCGCACTGGGCGACGGTGAAGCACCCGCCTATCGACTACCAGGCAATCGCCTACTATGCAGCGCCACGCTCCCAGAAGGCCGGGCCGAAGACGCTGGACGAGGTCGATCCCGAGTTGTTGCGCACCTATGAAAAGCTGGGCGTGCCGCTGCACGAACGCGAGTTGCTGGCAGGCGTCGCCGTGGACGCGGTATTCGACAGCGTCTCGGTCGCCACCACCTTCAAGCAGAAGCTGGGCGAACTCGGCATCCTCTTCTGTTCGTTTTCCGAAGCGGTGCGGGAGCATCCCGAGCTGGTTCGGCAGTACCTCGGCACGGTCGTGCCCTATACCGACAACTACTTCGCCACGCTCAACTCGGCCGTATTCAGCGACGGCTCGTTCTGCTATATCCCGCCCGGGGTACGCTGCCCGATGGAACTGTCCACCTACTTCCGCATCAATGCCCGGAACACCGGCCAGTTCGAGCGCACCCTGATCATCGCCGATGAAGGCGCTTACGTCAGCTATCTGGAAGGCTGCACCGCGCCGATGCGTGACGAGAACCAGCTGCACGCCGCCGTGGTGGAACTGATCGCACTGGAAGGCGCACAGATCAAATACTCGACCGTGCAGAACTGGTATCCGGGCGACAAGGAAGGCAAGGGCGGCATCTATAACTTTGTCACCAAGCGCGGCGACTGCCGCGGCGCGCGCTCCAGGATTTCGTGGACCCAGGTGGAGACCGGCTCGGCCATCACCTGGAAGTATCCAAGCGTGATCCTGCAGGGCGACGACTCCGTCGGCGAGTTCTATTCGGTCGCGCTGACGAACCACTACCAGCAGGCCGACACCGGTACCAAGATGACCCACCTCGGCAGGAACACCAGGAGCACCATCCTCTCCAAGGGCATTTCGGCCGGCCACGGCCGGAATGCCTACCGCGGGCTGGTGAAAGTGGCCAAGAGCGCGATCGGCGCGCGCAACTACTCGCAGTGCGATTCGCTGCTCCTGGGCGACAAATGCGCCGCCCACACCTTCCCGTATATCGAGGTCAAGAACGCTACCGCCCAGGTCGAGCACGAGGCCTCCACCTCGCGCATCGGCGAGGACCAGTTGTTCTATTGCCAGAGCCGCGGCATCAGCGCAGAGGACGCGGTATCGATGATCGTGAACGGCTTTTGCAAGGAAGTGTTCAAGGAGCTGCCGATGGAATTCGCGGTGGAAGCCCAGAAGCTGCTGGGCGTAAGCCTGGAAGGCAGTATCGGATAAGGGTAGCGCGCACGCATCGGCGCTGCGTCGGAGAAAGAGGCCAGCCATGCTTGAGATTCGCAAGCTGCACGTCAGCGTAGACGGCAAGCCCATCCTGCACGGCATTGATCTCAGCATGAAGGCCGGGGAGGTGCACGCCATCATGGGCCCCAACGGTTCGGGCAAGAGCACCCTGGCCCATGTGCTGGCCGGCCGCGACCGCTTCACCGTGACTGCCGGCGAAGTCTTCTACGAGGGCACGAGCCTGCTCGGCGTGCCGCCGGAAGAGCGCGCCCGCGCGGGCATCTTCCTCGCCTTCCAGTACCCGGTGGAAATCCCCGGCGTCTCCAATATCTACCTGCTCAAAGCGGGGCTCAACGCAATCCGCAAGCACCGCGGCGAGCCGGAGCTGGACGCCATGGATTTCCTCGCCCTGGTCAAGGACAAGCTCCGGCTCATGGAGATGGACCAGGACCTGCTTTACCGCTCGGTGAACGAGGGCTTCTCCGGCGGCGAGAAGAAGCGCAACGAGATCCTGCAGATGGCGGTGCTGGAACCCCGGCTGGCCATTCTCGACGAGACCGACTCCGGCCTCGACATCGATGCGCTCAAGATTGTCGCCAGGGGCATAGAAGCGATGCGCAGCCCCCAACGCGCCATTGTGCTGGTCACGCACTACCAGCGCCTGCTCGATTACATCGTGCCGGATCAGGTGCACGTGCTTGCGCACGGCCGCATCGCCAGGTCCGGCGGGCCCGAGCTGGCGCGCGAACTGGAGCAGCACGGCTATGCCGGGATGGAGGCGCAGGCCGCTGCCGGGACGGAGTCTTCAGCATGAGCGCGAGCGGACTGGAACACTATCTCGCCGAGTTCAACCGCGTTGAGGCCGCACTGCCGGGCCGCCGCCTGGGCTGGCTTGCGCACGCCCGCCGCCAGGCGCTGGATCATTTCGCCCATGCCGGGTTCCCCACGCTGCGCCAGGAGGACTGGAAATACACCAGCGTAGCCGCACTCGAGAAAAGCCGCTTTGCCGTGGCACTGCCGCAGGCCGGCGACAGCCTGGAAGCCGCGGTGGCAGCGCAGGTCGAGGCGCTCGCCCTGAGCGGCGCGCACCTGCTGGTGTTCGTCAACGGCGCGCACCAGCCACAGTGGTCGCGCATCGGTGCCCTGCCTGCGGGGATGGAGCTCGCCAGCCTGGCCGCCACGCTGGAGCGCGCACCGGACTGCCTGGAAGCGCTGCTCCTGCGCGATGCAAGCGACTACCCGTCCGGTTTCGCCGCCTTGAACATGATGTTCATGACCGACGGTGCCTATGTCCGCGTGGCGGCGGGCACCGTCCCGGAACAACCGATCCACTTGCTGTTCGTCACCACCGCCGGCGAGCTGGCAACCCATGCGCGCAACCTGGTGGTGGCGCAAGCCGGCAGTCAGGTCTGCATCGTGGAGCATCACGCGGGACTGGACGGCCTGGGCTATTGCACCAATACCATCACTGACATTGTTGCCGAGCGTGATGCACAGGTCGAACATCACAAGCTGCAGCAGGAGAGCCTCAAAGCCTTCCATATCGCCGGCGTGAACCTGGACCAGCGGCAGGGTAGCCACTTCGCCTCCAGTTCCTTTGCCCTGGGCGGCGCCCTGGCGCGGGTCGACATCGATGTCGGGCTCAATGCCGAGCATACCGAGTGTTCGCTGGACGGGCTGTATATGACCGCCGGGCGGCAGCATATCGATCACCACACCCGCATCGACCACGCCAGCCCGCACAGCAAGAGTCGCGAGTTGTATAAAGGCGTGCTGGCGGGCGCCTCGCGCGCCGTCTTCAACGGCAAGGTGGTGGTGCATGCCGATGCCCAGCACAGCGATGCCCACCAGTCCAACCGCAACCTGCTGCTGTCCGACCACGCCGAGGTCGACACCAAGCCGCAACTGGAGATCTATGCCGACGACGTCAAATGCAGCCACGGCGCCACCGTAGGCCAGCTCGATGCCGAGCAGATCTACTACCTGCGCTCGCGCGGGATGGACGAGGGCGCGGCGCATGCCCTGCTGACCTTTGCCTTTGCCGAGGAGGTCGTCAAGCGGCTCGGTCCCGCCCCATTGCGCACGCGGCTGGATACACTCTTGCGCGGCCGGCTGCCCGAGCCTGTGAAGGAGCTGCCATGAACACGGCAGTGCATGAACCGATGGCCGTGGAGCGGGCGGTACCGGCCGCCAGCCTGGAGGTAGAGCGGCTGCGGCAGGATTTCCCTATCTTGCGCCAGACCGTCAACGGCAAGCCGCTGGTCTATCTGGACAACGCCGCCACCACCCAGAAGCCGCAAAGCGTGATCCATTGCGAAGCGCGTTACTACAGCGCGCTCAACGCCAATGTCCACCGCGGCGTGCACACCCTGAGCCAGCGTGCCACCGATGCCTACGAGGCCGTGCGTGACGCGGTGCGAGGCCTGATCAACGCGGCCGGGCGCGAGGAAATCGTGTTCGTGCGCGGCACCACCGAGGCAATCAACCTGGTGGCGGCAAGCTTCGGCCAGCGCCTGCGCCCGGGCGACGAGATCCTGATCAGCGCGATGGAGCACCACTCCAATATCGTGCCGTGGCAACTGGCGTGCCAGCGCACCGGCGCGTTGCTGCAGGTGGCGCCGATCAATGATGCCGGCGAGCTGATGCTGGAGCAGTTCACGCAATTGCTCAGCCCGCGCACCAGACTGGTCGCGCTGACGCACCTTTCCAACGCGCTCGGCACGGTCAACCCGGTGCGACACATCATCGAGCTGGCGCATGCCCAGGACATCCCGGTGCTGATCGACGGCGCCCAGGCGGTGCCGCATCTCAAGGTCGACGTACAGGCCCTCGATTGCGATTTCTACGCCTTCTCCGGCCACAAGCTCTATGGCCCCACCGGCGTCGGCGTGCTCTACGGCAAGGCTGCGCTGCTCGATGCCATGCCGCCTTACCAGGGCGGCGGCGACATGATTCGCGAGGTCACGTTCCGCAAGACCACGTACAACGCGCTTCCCTACAAGTTCGAGGCCGGCACCCCCAATATCGCCGGCGTCATTGCCCTTGGCGCCGCCATCGGGTATGTGAGCGCGCTCGGCCTGGAGGCCATCGCCGCCCATGAGCATGCGCTGCTCGCCTACGCCAGCGCGAAGGCAACGCAGGTCGCCGGCCTGCGCGTAATCGGCACGGCTGCCGACAAGGCGAGCATCCTCTCGTTCACCCTGGACGGCATCCATCCCCACGATGTCGGCACCGTCCTCGATCAGCACGGCGTGGCGGTCCGAGCCGGCCACCATTGCGCCATGCCAGTGATGGAGCATTTTGGCGTGCCTGCCACGGTGCGTGCTTCCTTTGCGCTGTACAACACGCGTGAAGAAGTCGATGCCCTGTTTGCTGCCGTGCGCGCGGCACAGGAGGTATTCGCCTGATGTCTGACCTGCGCAACCTCTACCAGGAAGTGGTTGTCGACCACAGTCGCTCGCCGCGCAATTTCGGGCGTCTGGCGGCGGCGAACCGCAGCGCCGAGGGCTTCAACCCGCTGTGCGGCGACCGGCTGACGCTGTACCTGCGAATTCGCGATGGGGTGATCGAGGACGCCAGCTTCGAGGGTTCGGGCTGCGCCATCTTCACCGCCTCAGCCTCGCTGATGACAGAAGCGCTCAAGGGCAAGACCGAGGCACAGGCGCGGGCCATGTTCTCGGGCTTTCACGCGCTGGTGACCGGAGTGCCGGAGCAGGGCGGCGTGCCGATGGGCAAGCTGGAGGTCCTGGCCGGGGTGCGCGAGTTCCCGACGCGCGTGAAGTGCGCAACCCTGGCCTGGCACACCATGCAAGCCGCTTTGGAGAACAGCGCCAAGCCGGCTTCAACGGAGTAAAACGATGAGCATTATCGATTGGCTGCGCAAGGCCGAGGAACACGAAGACAGGCTCGAGCCTGAGCCGGACAGTCTGGAGGGGCGGGTAATAGCGGCCTTGCGTACCGTGTACGACCCCGAGATCCCGGTCAATATCTACGACCTTGGCCTGATCTATCAGTTATCGGTGGACGAATCCAGCGGCCAGGTGGGCATCCGCATGACGCTGACTGCACCGGGCTGCCCGGTGGCGCAGACTTTCCCCGGTGTGGTTGAGGGTGCCGTGATGGAAGCCAGCGGGGTGGAAGAAGTCGAGGTTGAACTGGTGTGGGACCCGCCCTGGTCGAGAGAACGAATGAGCGAGGCGGCCCGCCTGGAACTGGGGCTGCTCTGAGATGAGCGAGTGGATCGATGTCGCCAGGGCCGACGAGTTCGCGCCCGGCACTTGCCGCAGCGTCGATGTCGATGGCGTACAGGTCGCGGTATTCAATGTGGGCGGCAATTACTACGCCATCGAGGACCTCTGCTCGCACGAGGCCGAGCCGCTTTGCGGCGGTGACGTGGAAGGCCAGGAAGTCGTCTGCCCGCGCCACGGCTCGCATTTTTCCCTGCTTACGGGCGAGGCGCTGTCCCCGCCGGCCTACGAGCCGGTGGCGACCTTTCCGGTTCGGGTGGAGGCCGGCACGGTACAGGTCAGGGACGAACGCTGGAAATAATTGGCCGCGCCCTCTGGCCATTCGACTTGGTTGTCAAATGGCCGAGAATGTTAAGGGTTATTCGATGCCTGCTCTCGCGCGCTGTGGGGATGGCAAGGATTTGCTTGTCGTATCGGTCCATGTCCGTTAGCTGGCTGAGCCCGAGGCTTGAGTAAAGTCCGGGCGGAGCATCAGTAGCTTGTCTTTCACTTTCTCTCTCAGGAGCGGGTCAAACATGCGCCCCAGCGTCTGCGAGTCAATGGTGGGCCGCTGTTCCTGACCTCGAAACGAACTTCTGCATCAGCGTCGATCACCACCACGCGTACCGGCATATCCGGTGCTCCGTAATTGATGGCGTTAAGCACCAGATTGCCGAGCAGTTGCTGCATACGCTGACCATCCAAGAACCCCTGCAGGTTACCCTTTGCGTCCAGATCGATCTGGCGGCCTGGATGGGCTGCGCGCAACTGGTCCACCACATCGGCAAACACTTCAGTCAAATCCACGTCACTGCGGACGATGTTGATACCGCGTCCGCTTGACGACCCCTCGAACCGGCGTCCACAGGTCCGCGACATTGAGCCGGCGTGCGCGGCCCGAATGCTGCTCCCCCGGCGCGCCTTTGGACGAAGCCGTTAGGCCAAAGTGGGGCCATGAAGAGACATCCGACCTTGTTGCCGGGATCGGTCATTCAACGCCGCCTTTGCCGCGATGACCGCCCCTGTGCTAGAGAGCCCTTGACAGGGTCAATTCATATCAGTGTCCTGCGTTTGCGGATAGACGAAGGTCAGCTAGATGCCCCGCATCTCGAGGGAGAGCCAAGCATGCTTGAACGACTGCGTGCGCACGTGCCGTCCGATTTCGGGCTGCCGTCAATCGTTGCCCATGAGCTGTTCTATGGTGCCTACAAGAGCCAGCGGGCGGCTGCGAACCTGGCACGCATCGAAGTGTTGCAGTTCGAGGTGGTTCCGTTTGATGCCGAGGACGCTCAGCATGCCGGAGAGATTCGCGCGCAGCTGGCGGCGGTCGGTACGCCGATCGGCCCTTATGACGTCTTGATTGCAGGGCAGGCGAGGGCGCGTAACCTGATTCTCGTGACGCACAATATCCGGGAATTCGCCCGCGTCGCGCAACTGACGGTCGAGGATTGGCATACCGGTCACTGACAGCACCTAAATCGCCGCTGCGCGCGTTACACTTGCATCGGCTGTCGATCTGGGCAAGCTCAGTACGCTGCGCCACGATTCGCGAGCGCTCTTTCTGAGCAAGGCTACTTGAATTCGCCCCAACTCAATCGCATCGCTGTCTCCGACCGAAGAGTCCCGTACTTAGCAATCTCTCGGCTATCCTCAGAGCGATGGCAATGCGCTTTCGTTCCGTGCTGCAAATAAGGAGCCGGCCCTCGGCGGCTATTTGAACATAACGCCCGATCAGCGATTTTTGCTTGTTGCTGTTTGCGTTGAGCGTCCCGATTGATGCAGGCGTAGCAAGCCGGAATCAGCTGAACTAGGTGCGCACTAGCTGGACTGAGAATCCGGAGTTAATTCCTTACCGCTAACTCGGCAAGATCGACGTTGGGAGTCGTGGAGACGATTACGTCCATACTCTGCTACTTCCCACGTCCACTGCCGAGGTAGACATCTGGACGCAGTATCTCCATATGGGCGTCGGGCGAGTGCCGCCGCCGGGGACGTAGCGCTTCGCTCCGGGCTGATAAGTTGGCGTGGTGACGCATTCAGCTTCCTGTTAAGCAGCCAAGCGAACTCAATTCGCGTTTTGTGCAGTCCATCCTTAGAGCAAGACTCGATGCAGCAGATCAGTGCCTAGCTGCACGAGTTGCCTCGCCATGTCAGCAATGCTCAGATCCATCCCCAAGGCCCTTCCTGAGACGTAAATGACAGCCGCCAGCGCAGCTAAGACCAGAAAACTCACCTTAAGGCTGTCGCTCATCACGCCTCCTCGCTATGTGCCTGGGTCTGGATTTCCCCGGTTTACGCATAGCAAGCAGCGGCGCGTAACACTCGAATCCGGACCGTTTCTCTATAGAAACATTGACACACCACAATGCGCATACTCTGTGCGACATCGCTCATGGCGCAGTCCAAGTAGACGCGACGGGCGGTATCCATCCAAGCGATTACGTGACGGCATTGAAGCCGGCTAGCCTTCGGTCCGGTCTCCGGGGAATATCGCGTCATCAACCAGCTCGGAGGCCGTTCCAAGGCCGGGCTAAACCAATGATCCTCTGCTGAGAGGCGAATGAGCCAAGTTGAAAACCTTCGGCACGGTGAGCAGCCCGACAGTTATGTTGCACGGCAAACGTTTCACTCTCGCCAGAGGGCGTTTCCTCAATGAAACTTAAATCTATGTCGGCGCGATTGGGAGGATCTTGACATTTGCATTTTTGCCCATAGCCTTTCCAGGCTGCGTTCTCGGCCGATGTTGATACTCGAAATATGGGGTCCCAGGGCGCCAGGCATAAATTCCTAACAAGCGATCCTGTTCGGCGTGACGACGCGTGGGTTAGGGTAGCGAGATAAGAACCAAGAGTCAGTGTTGCCCCTCTAGTGGAACGCTGGCAATACGTGAGAATGCGATAGCCTGGCCGTCGGGCCAGTTAGGGCAGTCGGCCGGGGGGTCATATTGTGAGCACAATCGCAACCGTTCCTTGCTTACTATGCGCTGCACTGGCGCGACGCTGGCAAGACCCCAACGATCGTCTGCGTGGTACCCGTATGTACCGCTGCGCTGCCTGTGGCGGGCGATTCGCAGTCACTGGCGATGCTTTAGGACCCATCGAGCAGGGGCAATGGGATGCTGCTGAACTGCTGGCTGCCGTCAGGCAGCATATCGCTGCGGGCGCCCTACCGCGTATCGAGAATGTTGAAGGCAAGCCATGCGTGATTGCCGTCGGCCGTCAGACACCCTGAACTCCATCGCAACGAAGTGGGCGGCTGCGTCGGCACCGCGGAGCATCAGTTGCATCTCGGCCAGCGTGATGTGGGCGTGGTGCCATCCCGCCCGCTACCTTCAGGCTGTCACGCGTGCTGGATCGCGCAGCGGCCGGCAATGCCCTCGGCGTTAGAATCAGCGGCATCAGTGTCGCGGCCGGCGGCGCGGCGGGTTCGGCGCTGGGCGACAAGCGTCGCGCAACACGTATGCCGACGACTACAGCATGGCAATCGCGGCAAGCACAAGGGCCACAAGGATCATCGTCACAATGGCCAAACCGAACCAAGCAACCAAAGCCGGAGAACCATACAGACGTTTCAAGGCTGAATCAGTCTTCTGAGGCCAGCGCCGCAGAAGTGGACATTTCTACTAGCCTGCTTGGGTGATTGGCTCCGCGTGCTGATGCACTATGCTCCAAATATCACACCACTGAAACCGGGGGGAATCATGGGTGAGGGGAATCCGTGCGTGCGGCACGAGTCCGCTGGTCTTGCGCTATGCGAGGCGCCGGCACCGGAGGTAGGAGGTGTATCAACACCAGGGCGGCTGGCACAGGAAATCAAGACAATACCCGCAACGCACCCCAACACTTCCGATTTATACGTCATGGCCGGCCACTGTGAGCCGCCTGCTGCGATGAACCAGCTGCCGGGTGCGGACGATCCAATGCTGGGCAGCCTAATGTTGCTGAACCGGGCCTTGCACCGGCCCGTTCCGCCTGCAGTTCTGCTAGAAGGGCTGCCACTGGAAGGCCAGCGTCTGACGTTGCCGCTGCTCTCGGCCGTGGCGGCGCGCGCCGGCTTGTCGACCTGGCTGGTGGAGCGGGATCTCGACGAGATCCCGGACACCTCGATGCCGGCTATCTTGTTGTTGGGCAAGAACAGACCCTGCGTACTGCTGCAGCGCTGTGAGCACGGACGGTTTCTCGTCGCACTGTCAGGTTGGGGCGGCGGAGAGCAGGAAGTCAGTCGTGACGAACTGCTGGCCCAGTACAGCGGATATGCAGTCTTTGCGCAGCCCGTGCAACAAGCGGAAGTGTGGCTCTAATCATTGCTGCTCTAACGGCCGACGAAGTATTTTTTTCGTAAGCACGCACTTACTTAAATCGTGTATTGCACACACAATACCTTGACGTAGTCTTTTTGCCCACCCTGTCCGATTAGGGTAAAACCCCAGAATCCAGGGTACACCTTAAAAAGGATACATTTAAAGAGGTTGCAACGCCTCAGCGGGCTGGTCTCCGACGCGCCGCGCATCATCGTCTTGGGGATAGAGAGTGCGCGGCACGCTACCGAGCAAGCCGCGCTGTGGTGTTTCCCTAGGTTTTCGGTCCCTACGAAAGGGGGACGCCAGCAAGCACGATCCCGTGTGACGATGTCGGCGACAGGTCTGCGACTACCCGTCAACTCTCAAAGCCCTCGACCAACTTGGCCGGGGGCTTTTCTTTCATCGGACGCCAGCCTGTAACGCAACTGGCGCGCGTAGACCGCTTCTCGCCCCTGCTTTGCAAGCAGGGGGTCGTCGCTTCGACGCCCGGCACCGCAGCAGCAACTTGCCCCGTTCCAGTTCACTGGCCGCATCTTTCGTATGTCTGCGCACAAAACATGCTGGTCAGGCACCCGTTTGCGTTTTGATTGCTGCGAGTGCATGAGCAACAATGGACTGCGAGGGAAAAGGAAGGCTTCATGCAAGAAATCGCCACAGAATGCGACGCGAAGCATACTGGATCTGATCTGGTACGCGAGCCGATGAAGGGTGATTCCCGGAGTGCGGGGGAGGCGCCAGGTGTCGCCGTGCTCCCCGTCCTTGCGTTCGTGCTTACGTCAGGCCATGGCACGTCCTGGGAGCACGAGTTTGTGAATCGGCTTCGTGCGTCCGGCATCTGCGAGGCCGTTGTCTGGGAGCTTGAACCGGGTCATGACCACTGCACAGGCTCGGCGCGACCCAGTTGCGATGAGGCTGCACCCAAGGTGCGCGACATCACTGCAATCGTCGATCTGACCGGCCGGCTTGGCACCGACTGCGAGGGCGACGCTGTCGTAGATGTATGGCGCATCTGCGATCGGCGAGGTGTAGTACTAGGTGAGAAGCACCACGGACTCGAAACGATTGCGGCGGGGGTTGGTATTCAACTGCACTTAGTGGCGAGGACGCCGTCGGGAACCACCCTGATCGACAAGGCGGGGGCGTTTGCATGTCCAGGCGAGCGGGTATCAATGCAGCGATTGTGCGGTTATGCGGCGACGTTGCTACTTTCGGCTGTGCGCGAGATTGCGGTGCTCGGTGCCCTGGAGCCGCGTCCCGCGTGGAAGCCAGAAGGCAAGCGGGCGACTTCATTGCAACGGATGAAGTGGAAGGTCCTAGAACTGGGCAACCGACTGTTGCGCTGGCTTAAGGGTGGCCTGCTGATTGACTACTGGATGGTCGGCATCGTCGACATGCGGCTGACAGAAGCCATGCGCGCGCCACACTTGCCAATACGATGGGTCGGCAAGCGCAGGGGAACCCGGTATTGGGCTGATCCGTTTGGCATGCCCGGCAGCAAGGATGAGATCTATTGTGAGGAGTTCGATCTCAAGCGGAACGTTGGCCGCATTGTCAGATTGAAGCTTAACGGGTCTGCCGACCCGGATCCGCCGGCGCCTGTCGATCTCGGGCTGGCGGGGCACGTGTCCTACCCATACCTGTTTTCTCACGAGGGCGCGTTGTATTGCGTCGCGGAATCGGCACAATGCCGTCGCTGCGTGCTGAACCGGCTCGACGAATGCGGGCAGTGGGCACAGGTCGCGGTGCTCCTTGACAATACGGAGGTTGCCGACCCCACGATCTTCAGGCACCACGGATACTTCTGGCTGGCGTACACCGACGTATCACTGGGGGCGTTTGACAATCTTTGCCTGTGCTATGCATCCGATCTTCTCGGGCCATGGCACGGTCATCCACAGAATCCCGTGAAGATCGATCACCAGTCATCTCGCCCTGCGGGCGCCGTCGTCAAGGACGGCAATCAGCTACTGCGTGTGGCGCAGGTATGCAAGAGCGGATATGGACAAGCCATTGCTGTCAATAGAATCCTGCATTGCACGCCACACCTCTATCGAGAGGAGGTGATTCGAACTGTCAGCGCGGAGCGAGATCAACTGAATCCACGCGGTCTCCACACGATGTCGGCCTGGGGCGATCGTACGCTTGTGGATGGCAAGCACTCCGTTATCAATTTTTGGGTCCTGCAACGCAGGATAGGAGCTCGCATCTTGCGCGCGGCGAAGACGTTGCTTTGTCTTGGCATCTACCAGCATTGCGACGATCCCCTGCTTCGATGCGTGCTGGAAGTGTAGTGGGGTTTGGCAGACTGATCAGCAGAGCGTGGATTCAACGGCTCTGCAGGTCTGAGCGGGACTCATAGTGCCGACACGGGTTTTCTGACAAACCGTCGTCTGGCGGCTCCATGTTAGCTGCAGTAACAACGCGGGCGTATCTCGAATACAAGCAGCCTGGCGAACCAGTAACAATTCGAATCACCTCGGACTGCGGGATCGACACGCTCTTTGAGGCGCTACCGATATCTAGCTACAACGCGAGCGTTATTTCCCGAACGCTGGTTGTTAGTGATGGTGATGGTGACTCCCATCGCTTCACGTGGCCCCCTGGGCAGGAGATACTGCCAGCCGGGGCTTCTCGTCTGACCATTTCAGTCGTCGATGTAGGCCCTACCGTCGAAGGGGAACACGTTGCTTTCTCAGTTAAACCACCGCTTCAATTCAAATTCGTCGCTCGAGGTTACGAATGGCTGCACTGGCTCTTCTTTTGGCCCCTGTTCGTTGCGTTACTTGCCATCTATGGCGCCATACTCTTATGGCGTAGTTATCGGACAATAAGGCAGTGAAAGGTAGGCTACAACGCCACAGTGAATTGGCCGAGAAGGGGTAGCGCCGGAAGAAAGACTGCAGGCGCAAGCACGCCACGCGAGGGCCGCCGGCTGGCCGGACATCCCCGCTCTTCCACGCGCCGGTAAAAGGTGGCGCGGTTGGCCAGCCCCGTGAGGGAATCTGTATCGGGACGCCTCGGCACTGTGCGCGGCCGGGATCCGCGCGCTGATGGTCAGCTGCCCCGAAAGACGCTGGCTGCCTTCCTGCGCGGCCATTTCGATGCGGCGCAGCTCCAGCCTGTCGGCCGCCATCCGCCCCAGTTCGCGCAGGCGCTCACAGTCCTCGTCGGAGAAATCGCCATGAGGATGGACATCGATGACGCAAAGCACCCCGACCGCATGGCCGTTTACGGACGATCAAAAACAGCGGCAGTGGCAATCGCCGGTCAAAATATACGAAATTGGCGTCAACACGGGCCCGGCTTCGCGTGATGCCGAGTGCCACGGCTTCACGCATTGTGGTGCAAAAAAAAGCACCTCGCAAGGACCGTAAAACGGGGCGCTTCGATAAATTCGATAACACACTGCTTATCGCGCGGCGTGCCGGAAGCCGGGAGGGCGCAGTTTGAGGGGAGCGGGTCGGTCGAGCAGTGAAACGGCGTGACCAATCGTCGACGGAATTGGAGCTCGACTCACCCAAGAGTGCGCCGAAGAAGCGAAAACGAGCGATCGCTTACTGACCCCATCATCGGCCCAGGCACGAAATGAAGTTAGTTGCTACTGTCGGCTCGCCACGTCCACCGGCATCCGGTGTTATACGAAGCGAGCGGCAGTATCGTAGCAGCCACGCCAGCGGGTTATTTTTCCACCTTGAACGGTGAACACATGAATCCATTCGGTCTCGACCAGTTTCCCCTCTGGCCGGCAAGTGAACCGTTCAAAGCCTAGGACGGTCACGTGTTCGCCGGATTGGATGAACTCTCGTGGCTCGAAGCTTTGCATGTCATCTGCCTGCGCGACCTCAGCGAAGAAGCGCGCTACGTCGTGCTTGTCGTTGCGCTGGCCTGCGTAGGGAATTGCCGATGGCCCCAATAGCTTCCAGTCCACTTTTTCAGCGACAAGATCCAGGATGGCTGCGACATCGCCTCGCCCAAAGGCGTCGTAAGCAGCTTTGACGACAGATAGTGAGTCGGCCATGGGAGCTTCCAAGTCGCAGTTGCGGGAGACAGGCGATTCCAACTTAGTCTCAAACAAGAGCGTGTTCAACCTTCAAGACGACCAAGCGTCGTCTTTGGCTCGCGACCGCCCCGAGGCGAGCGATGGGGCCCACGAAGAACGACCATCGAATGCCGCACCGAAGTTGGTGGCGGGACGGCCAAGGTTTCCGCGCGTTGACATGTGGCAAGCATGAAGCGCAGGCACAAAATGCAGAGTACCAGTTTGCGGTTCAGGAGCGACTCTCACAGCCAGCCATGGAGGCATTGGCAGAACATCACCACATGCGCATTCCGGCCGGCAAGCCGATTTCTTTCCCTCCGCATGACTCATGTGATGTTTGCGCCGCGTGCCGTGCCGGTTTGCCCTTTGGATTGCGGGTGAGCCCCCTCGCGCCTTGCGGCAACGAAGTACTCGCCGCGCCTCCGGCATTCATCCTTAGCAAGGAGTTCATATTGACACTTCTCCTTTGGTGAACCATCTATAGGAGGGGAGGGCAAGATGAACCAGGCACAGGTGGTCCGGCGTCGGGCGTTCTCCAGCTTAATTCACGACGGCAGATCATTCCTGACCGGGCTCCTGCTGTTGGTGACCGTTCCATCGTGCCTAGCGCAGGTCTACCAGTGGCGTGCCGAGGTTCCTGGCGGACTACCAGAATCGGAAGTGGCGGCTGTCGCCAGGCTCACTGAGCGCTTCAGCGCCCAAGCCTCGCGGGCATTGCGGATTGCGCCAGCGACTGCCTCCCCGATCCCACCGCAACAGCTCATGGAGAAGGTAAAGCGCGGTGATGTCCAGCTGGCGGTGATCCCGATCGATACCGTGGCCACGCAAGTGCGTGATTTCACCATTTTCGATTCACTGTTTCTGTTCAAAAACCTCGATGCGGTGGCGCAATATGAGCGCAGCATGGATGGCCTGCACCTGCTGTCGCATCTCGGCAGCCAAGGGTTGGCCGGGCTCGGATACCTGCACGGCGGGATGCTGCAGCTCGTCTCGAGCAAGCCCCTGCCGGCGCTCAGCAATCTGAAGGGACTGCGACTGGGCACCCGCAGAGCGGGCGACATGGCGAAGCAATGGGCCCGCCTCAGTGTAATTCCGGTCCCGCTGTCAAAGGAAGGATTCCCTTCCGCCTTGCGCGAAGGCACGGTCGATGCCGCCGAGGCACCGTGGTCGGAACTGAAGGACATGTCTGGCGGCGGCTGGGTCATTACGGAAAGCAACCACAGGTATCGCGGCTACATACTGGTCGTCAACCGTGCGGCCCTGGATGCGCTACCAGGGCTGGTGAAGCAAGGATTTCTGAGTGATGCCCGTACTATCATCGACCGACACAATGCAGGCGCCAGGACTGGGGAGACGTTGGCGCGCAACAAGGCAATGGCTGGCCGGAATCCAAATGCGCTCTCACGCTATGATTATGACCAGTTCATCGGTCGCCTGAAGAGCTTTGTCAAAGACAGCCATCCGGATCGCGCGCAGATGGTGGCTCGGGCGCTGTCGGTGAGCAGCTTACAGCTGGCCCACAAGTACTTTCCTGATGAGGCCCCGGTGTTCGCGCTGGAACCTCTCCATCTCGCCCCAGTAGCAGTCGCGGCGACAAGCGCGACGAGGCAAGAACAGGCGTCCGCGACGCCATCCC
Organism: Cupriavidus consociatus; assembly: GCF_017814975.1. GTDB lineage: Bacteria > Pseudomonadota > Gammaproteobacteria > Burkholderiales > Burkholderiaceae > Cupriavidus > Cupriavidus consociatus. Next base: position 57,138 of record NZ_JAGIQA010000008.1, on the reverse strand, counting down.
CGTCCCCGGGACCTCCAACCACTGTTAGCTACAACGCGAGCCTGTCGCCGCTGTCGCCGGCAAGCAGCGCTTACCCGCAGCGGCAATCCCTGCGGTCGCGTCAGCTCGCGACGCTTCGGTTCTATCTCGGCCCGCACAATCCGGCATCAATCCTTCCCGTCCAACCAGCGGCTGCGGCAATCCAACGCAGCAAGGTTGATGTGCCGCTGAGCGTGGTGCTGGACTGCCCCTTCTGTGAGGCAAATGCCGATTCGCTCAAGCGCATCGTCTACAAGCCGGCTGAAAGCCGTTCCACGCAAGCCAGCTTCTCCTTCACGCCGGCACAAGCTCCCGCCGGAACGCCCTATGTCGGCACACTGCGCATCCTGGTGCTGAACGACGCCACGGGAGCAATACAGGATCGCATGGTGGTCGACGTCATCATCGATGCGGAAGACGCTGTACCTGCGTCTGTACAGCAATCCCCCGTGACCAGTGGCGGGGTCGAGCCGACGCCCGAGGCAGCGTGGAAGCCCGATATCGTCCTGCTTGTCACGGACAAGCAGGGGGTCAGTATCGAGATCCAGCCGATGAGTGCGGAGATGCAGGCTTTGATCGGCAAGCAGGCTTTCGACGAGCATGGCGAACGCAGGCAGTTTTCTTCAGGAATCGAGGACAAAGCCTTCCTGGATGCCGTGACCAACTCAGCTTACGGTGTGATGTCGGCAGTGAGCCTGCAAGGGCCACTGGTCAAGCGACTGAGCGCCACGGGAACGGAAGCGGCTGTCTCCAAGGCATCGCAAGCTAGCCTGCGCCTGACGGACGCGGAAGCAACGGCGGTCACTCAAGTGATCGGCGACATCGGCATGCAGTTGTACAGGAACCTGTTCACGGCCTCGAATGACCCGGGCTTGCTCACCATTATCCGCAAGCTTGAGGACGCAGCCGATGCTCCGCGTACCGTCCCGTTGCGCCTGAAGATTGTGACAGACGGGGTTTCGCTCCCCTGGCAGTATCTCCACCAGAGCGGCATGGATCCCGATCCGAAGAAGTTCTGGGGGATGCGCTTCAGCCTGAGCGTGTCGCGGGCAAGAAGCGGCGGGCCGGGCAGCGCAGCTCATCAGGCTCAGGAATTGCCGCAGAAGGTGGTTTTCGCCCGCTACGGTAGCACCGCCGATCCCACTGTGCCGTTGGCTCGTGAGCAGATGCGACAGCTGCGCCAGATTCCCATTTCGGACATGATGGAGGTCGATTCCGGGTCTGCGCTGCTGAACCAGGTGCTTCCGCAAGAGCGTAAGCGCATCTCTGCCGTGGTCGCATTTCTTCACGCATCGACTGGCGACGCCCAACCGGGCGATCGCTATAGTGACGGCCCTCAACTGAAGTTCAATGAAGGTGACCTGGTCACCAGCAACAAGCTTGAAATGCTGTTGAACAGGCAATCCGAAGAGGAACTGCGCGCGGGCATACCATACTTGACGAACGCCCCGCTGGTCATTCTCAATGCCTGCGAGACCGGGCCTTCCACGCAGCTTCCACACGTCAGCCTGGGAGATGTCATCGTTCGGCTCGGCGCGCAGGGTGTAGTTGTCACGGAGGTTGCGATCTGGATCACACTCGGTCATGAGGTGGCGACACGCCTGATCCAGAGACTGGGCAGGGGCGAGGCGGTAAGTGACGCCCTGACAGCGATTCGACGCGAGCTTTACGCCGAAAAGAAGAACCCCCTGGGTCTGCTGTATGTCTACTACGGCGATCCGGCCGCCACGCTTCGTTACTGATCTGCCAACGCCGAGGGTCAATATCATGCCCCTGAATCGTCGCGCTTTCCTGGCCACGCTTGCCTCTGCCTTGTGTCCGCTTCCGACAGTTGCGAATCCGCTGTGTCCTGTCGATCCGACGATCTCTGACCGGACTTTGCCACTGACCATTGATGTGCATACGCACATCTTCAACGGGCGCGACCTCCAGATTCGCATGTTCCTGGCAAAGACGACGGTAGGCGAAGACTCTGAACTTTACCCGCTCGTCAGCGGTGCGGGCGCGCTGTTGCAGGCGCTCGGCTGGCATTTTGCGCCAGACGCGCAAAGTGAACGCAAGGCCATCCGGAGCTACGCGGCACAACTCATCGAATGCAAGGATGCGGGGCAGATGCGATCATTGGCCGCGCCGGCATTCGAAGAGGGCTATGTCGTCGGCCGCCGCGAGCTGAAAGCGGCTGCCGACGCGGTCTACCAGACGCCCGACGGCGCCGCCGTTCTCGGGCCAAGGGACGCAGGGCCGGTGGGGATGGGTGCAGCCATTGATGCCCTGCCGGCTACCTACGATGAGTTTGAGCGACAACAGTTCGACACGGCCGGCATTTTGGGTAGCAACCCAACCTTTCTCGGGTACATCCGGTTCATCTTGCATAACTTCAACCATCGCCATGTCAACGCCATCGACTATCTGACGACCTATTCCCGCAACTCGGCGCGCAAGATTGACCTGATCATTGCCAGCATGGTCGACTATGACTGGTGGCTGGCGCAGGGAGCTCAAACGCCTACGACGCTGCCGGAGCAGGTTGAACTGATGGGGCTAATATCGACATTGACGGGCGGCCGCGTCCATGGATTCGTGCCGTTCTGCCCGTTGCGCGAGTTGATGACGAAGGGCACAGACGGCGTTGGCGCGTCGCTACGCCTGGTTCGGTATGCGATCGAGCAGCAGGGGTTCCTGGGGGTCAAGCTCTATCCTCCGATGGGCTTTGCAGCATGGGGCAATGCCGGCAAGACCGTCTGGCAGGATAAGAAGGGCTTGCCAGCGGCCGCGGCGTCGCCTGACTTCGGATCCCAGCTAGATGCTGCGATGGAAGCGCTGTTCCGGTATTGCATGAGGAATGACGTGCCAATCATGGCCCACACAAATCATTCAAACGGTCCCTACGAAGAATTCAAGGAGCTGGCGGGAAGCGACTACTGGTCGCTGGCATTGCGTAAGTTCCCCGGATTGCGCGTCAGCTTCGGCCACTTCGGCGACACTGACCCAGAAGACCATCACGGCGATAAGTCGCGCAAGTTCCTGAGCCTGATCACCGCCGCGCCCAACTCGGCCGGCGCGAATGCCTTCGCGGACAGCGGGTATTTTGCAGGAGTGCTGCTCAATCAGCCAAAGATAACCGAGTTGCTGCGGCACTTGTACGCTGCCTCGGACAACAACGTCCTGCGCGAACGGCTGATGTACGGCACCGACTGGACCATGATCCTGCCCCAGCACAATGTGGAGCGATATCTGTCGGACTTCATGGACGTGATGGCGCGGGTCGAAGCAGAAGAGCCGGGCAAGGTCGTGCGCCAGACCTCCCTGTCGAATGCCTTTTTCGGCCAGAACGCGGCGACCTTTCTCGGGCTGCGACCCGGCATGCGCAATCGCAAGCGGCTTGAAGCGTTCTACGCGGCGCGGCAGGTTCCCGATCCGGATTGGATGCACAAACTGCGTTAATTCAAGGCGTGGGTGCTTACACCGAGGCTACCCACTTCGTACGCGAAGACTTACCGCACACGCACCTGCCTGGAATCATGAGGGGGGATGTCTGCAGCCAGATGGGAGGCGAAAGCGAGTGCCGACAAGCACTCCCTGTAGCAGACCCACGACGAACTCCACGGCGGACACGATGCGTGGATGGGCTGCTCTCGGATCCCGTTGCGCTCGACTCAACGACCGCGGCCTATCCTGAAGGAAGGCAAGGTCGTGCGGAGAGGGCGAGATGCGACACGTACTTTTTCATCAGCCGGGGCACCCAGATCGGCCATGGCATGGTGCCCGCTACTATTGGCTTCTGTCGTTGCTATTAGTTGCCGCCGGCTCGATATATCTGGCGTGGACCGGACTGGCGCTAGTGTGAAATTTCTGTGACGCAAAAGACCCATGTTCGCCAGCCATCTCTTGTATTGGGGAAAGGTGGTTTTGTCCCTACATCAAGACATCAGGCCCCCCAGGTAAGCCAGCGATAGAAAAACAGGCTCTCTAATTGCGGTAGAGGTCGCGGATAGGTACGGGATACTGGTAGACCAACACAGCTTCCAGTTTGCCGTGGGCATTGACTTTGAAGACTTCGACGAGCACACGTTGCCCGCTACGATTCACGCCACTGACGTGATAAAACGAATGTCCCTTCCATTCGATGACGCCGACATCGAGGGTTGATTCGATACCGAACACGCGCGCCTGGTTCTGTAGACGCGGATCAAACGCCAGATCAAGGTAGTCCATTTCGCCTGGTGATGGTCAATATCCGTCTCTGACTCCCAGATCATGAGGAGCCACCATGCACCCACGACAAATGGATCAGTCAAGCGTGGCGATTGTTATTCTCTATCGGATCGCGGCGCCAGCAGGCAGGGAATGCACCAGGTCCCAGCACTTCAGGCATTCCAGAGGGCATAACACACGCCTGCCGGTAACGCGACCAATACTCACGCTATCATCCCAGATTTCCAGGCGAAGAGCCTGACACGATGGACTGCCCATTGGTACTTCAGTCCATATGCTGCCCGCCATTGATGGCGAGATTCGCACCGGTCAGGTAAGCCGCATCCTCTGTGCATAGGAAAGCGATCAGTCCCGCAACTTCCTCAGGCTTGCCGAGGCGTCCCATCGGAATCTGCGGCAGGATCTTGCTGTCCATGATGTCCTTAGGGACGGCCATCACCATCGTAGTCGCGAGATAGCCAGGAGATACGGTGTTCACCGTAACGCCTTTCCTGGCGACTTCCAGAGCTAGCGCCTTTGTGAATCCGTGCATGCCGGCCTTGGCAGCGGCGTAGTTGGTCTGGCCAAAGGCACCCTTCGAACCGTTGACCGACGAAATATTAATGATCCGGCCCCAGCCGCGCTCCACCATGCCGTCACAGAGTGGCTTGGTGACGTTGAACACCGAGTCGAGGTTGGTTTGTATCACCGCATCCCAGCTTGGCTTGTCCATCTTCTTGAACGCCATGTCGCGGGTAATACCGGCGTTATTCACGAGGATATCGACGCGGCCCACGTCGGCCACGATCTTCGCCATGCAGGCCTGGCAGTTTTCGTAGTCGGCGACATCGACCTCGTACGCGAGCATCTCGCGACCGCTCGCAGCCATGGTTGATAGCCATTCCTGTGCTTTCGCGTTTCCCGGCGAATATGTGACCACCACCTTGTGGCCTGCGTCATGCAAGCGGATCGAGATCGCCTCTCCCAAGCCCCCCATGCCTCCAGTAATCAGTGCAATTCTCTTTGTCATGCTCACTCTCCAGTTTTTTTTGTTAAAAAGACCCCGATGCCCGCCGAGAATGGCGGACCGACTTGATCAGTTCTTCGGGCAACAGCCTTCACCCCTGTCGGCGTGGAGGGTGACTGTCCGGGAACCGAAAGACTTGTTGTATGAATTTCGGCTCGTCGCGCTTGCGCACGCCCGCCGCGCTGGTCGCTCGCGCGGCGCCATCGGGGCTGGCGGAGAACTTCACCACGGTCAGCTCCGTGGACGGATTGATATAGATCTTTTGCCCGAAGCGTCCACTGGCTTCGATACTGCCGTCGCCGTCGTTGCGCTGGAACCAGTAGTTGCGGTAGCCGTAGCCTTCGCGGCCCGGCATCCTGTTGCCGCGTGCAAAGCGCTCTTGGTTGCCGGCGGGCTGCAGCGCGATGCGCACCGCCGCCGGCGAAATCCCGCCCGAGGCATCTCCCGCCGCTGCCCGGCGCACCGCCTCGGCAAAGCGGGCGGCGTCGCGCAGCGTGGAATTTAAGCCGCCGCTGGCCATCTCCGTGCCCTGGCGGTCCACCTGGGTATAGGCGTCATCGTCGGCGAAACGCGACCAGAGCCGCTCTGTCACCAGTTGCGCCCAATTCTTGCCGGTGATGCGCCGCAGCGCCCAAGCCACCGCTTCCGGCGAGCCGTTCTGGTAATACCAGTCCCTGCCCGCGTCGCGTTCGCCCGTGGTATGGACAACCTTGAGGAAATCGTAGATGGTGTCGGGTGCATCCGGCTGGCGCGGCACGATCCCCACCGCACCGAACAGTCCCAGGTCCGGCGGCAGCGTCTCTGGGTAGCCGACCGGCACCTCCATGTCCAGGTTCTGCTGCACTGTGGCCTCGCCGAACGGGTTGCCGGTCAGTTCCGGCACATACCGCGCCAGTCGGGCCTGCGGATCGAGCTTGCCTTCTTCTATCAGCATGGCGGCCAGCAGCCCCGTCACGGACTTGGTCATCGAGGCCCAGATATGCGGTTGGCAAGGGTCAAAGCCGGCGAGGTAGCGCTCATACGCAACCCTGCCCTGGTGCAGCACAATAAAGCCGTCAGTATGCGTGTCACGCAGGTAATCGGCCAGCCGCACGGTTGCGCCCGCGACGGCAAACGTGGTGCCGTCCAGGTCCGAGGCGGGCGGACCCGCCAGCGACAGCGGCTGGCTGGCATGCCGGATACCGGCCGTTGGTGACATCTCACGCGCATGCTGGAATGCCCAGCGCATATACGGCGGGCGCAACCCCGTGCCGCGGGTGACTTGCCTGTCGGGCAGCGGTGGGAAGCCTTGCATAACCTCGTCCTCGGCAACCGCCGAAGACCGGTCGATACCTTGAGCCAGGGAAACGCTCATCGGCGCCAACAGCAGCGCCACGGCCAACCACATCCGACTGCGTCCGAATTCCGTCCTGCGCGACACCGTTTGCGCTTGCATGCCCTCTCCATTGTTATCGAAGCGGGGACACGCGCGGTGCGCCGACTTCTATGTGAGTGCAAGCCTGCACGGTGCAGGCCGCGAGCGCCATAGTGCTGGCCGTGGGCCATGCCCACAATGATGTGTTCGGAATAGCGCCATAACCCGCTGGAATGTCTAGCGACGGCGGCATGGGCACAGACTCTGCTGATGGTCTTCAGGCGGCCCGGTGCGTGTCTATAGCATCAGGCGTCGAATATGAGCTTGCACGGTGGAGGAGATGCCGTATCTCGGTAGACACCAAGGAGAAACACAACGTCCATGTCAGATGCTTGATGCTCAGATCTCCTTAAGCACCACCCCCAAGGCGAGGGGCATCTAAAAATATGTCTCCACGCGGTGCAGCCGCCCGCCGCGTGCTAGGGTATTAAATGGCATTTGAATTGACTTCGACTCCTCAGTTGTCGATATGAGAAAGACTTACCATGTCTATTGCAAGATATCGAGGTTACGTCGTCGAGGGGTTCGCAAAACCTGCTGGGAGGGGCGTGTTCGCATCCATGGGGCGCGTCACTAGAGGCCGCCATACCGTCAGGGAGTCCGAAGTGCTCGGGCTTCACGACAGGAATGAGCGCGCCCAAAGCGAAGGCATCTCTTGGGCTCAAAGGTATGTCGACCAGCTCGAAGGCCCACATGACACCTAGCCCGTTGTTGGCGATTGCGCGCATCGTGGCGCTGCTGAAGGCGATGGGGCGCGCTTCCGTCATGCTACGATCCTCCGAAACGGACGGGGGCGACTATGGCAACAGAGACCTACGGGGGATACACCATTCGAGGCTTTGCGAAGCCCATGGGGGACGGCTCGTTCGAAGCTTCGGGGGGCCGTAGAGAAGGGAACCCAAGTGCTAGAGACCTCCGATCCGATTGGCTTTTATCCGAGCTTCCAGCGGGCAGTCGCGGAAGGCCTCGTCTGGGCGAGGGCGTGGGTTGATGCTCAGGTCTGAACCCTCCTGAACTCAACAGTCATCCGCGGAGGGGGCCTTTGATCTGCCACAGCGATCGGTAACCGCCTCGGGCGTCGGTGCTTAGACCGGGGTCAGTATAGTGTGCCAGTCACCATCCGCGCTGCGACGGCGAGCGATGCCCCGGGGATAGTATCCGCTTCACTGCAGTCGTTAGGTCGCTCGATGCGCAGGCTGGCGATCTCCGGCACCAGGCGACAACATGTGAATCGACACCAGCAAGTTGGAAGCGCAGTTTGCTTGCAATTCCACTATTGCTAGAAAAATATAACTCTGATTCGAACGCAATTACGGAGGGATCAACTTAATGATGAGCCGTGTGAGTGAGTCGGCCATGGGTGCTTCCAAGTTGCTAATCCGGGTAGCGGAAGCAGGTGAGCGGCAGGCAATTGCGGAGGTACTCGACAGCTGTGGCTTGCCAACAGACATTACTGGCGAACCGTCATCTTTCTTTCACGTGGCCCTTGTGAGCGAACACGTTGTCGGTTGTGCCTGCGCCGAGCAATATGGCGAAATAATTGTGGTGCGGTCCGTCGGCGTGCTACAGGAGTTTCGTGAGCACGATATCACCACGAAGCTAATTGGCAGCATTCTGATGCGCGCCCGTGCGCAGGGATGCCGAAAGGCCGTGCTCATTTCTGCTGGACGGTTTGGCTTGTCTGGCCACCACGGCCTCCCACTAGTGGAAGCGATGCCGGAGGCGCTCTCGCTGTCAGATACCCTGCTTCGAAGATTCCGGCGATAGGGGAATCTCCAAGCCTTAAGAAATGACTATTCCCGTCCAGGCAGTGTCTCAGAAATTATCGGAGCAAGATACCAAATCCCTGCGCTAATCCGCAGGGATTTGTATTTCGCCAGCGGGGGAAGGCGCCTACAGCTTGCGAATGCGCCTGACAGGGAAGACAGCATTCGTCACGGGCAGTGCCAGCGGCATGGGCCGTACCATCACCCTCCGGCTAATGCGAGAAGGTGCTGGCGTTGTGCTGGGCGGTGGCACACCCTTGACGAGGGCGCGGAACACACCGCGCAGGCGGTACGCGATGCCGGTGTCACCGCCTGGCTGCTGACCGGGGACCGCCGATGTCAAATAGGCTAGACTCGGTGAGCAAGTTCCAGACCTGATCCGCACCGAATTTGGGTGCGCTTGACCACGTCGATCGCCCTCGCGAGTCGCAATGCTTGAAAGCCCGGCGTGCATCTGGCGCCGGCCGCGCCTTGTATGACCGGCAATGCGGCAAACGGCCTGTGAACGCAATGGGAAACTTGAGTGGAGGACGGAAGGTTGAGCCAACTTGTCATCGCCTTGATTGCTTTCCTGTGCATCTTCTGCGCCGCCATGCTTGGACTTTACCTGCGCGACGTGTTGCCGGAGCATCACCTCAGCGAGGAATCGAGCAGTGCCATCAAGCTGGCGACCGGACTGATCGCGACCATCGCCGCCTTGGTGCTTGGGCTACTGATCTCATCGGCTAAAAGCACGTTTGACACGGTCAAGGGCGATCTTGTGCACAATGCCGCGAGCATTGTTCACCTTGACCGCCTGCTGTTCCATTACGGGCCGCCGGCACAGGAACTCCGTGCAACGCTTCGGCGCGACTATGCAATGTGGGTAGAGTTGCTGGCATCCAGGGACGCAGCCCACACGGCACGGCTGAGCAACCCGGAAATCAGCGTCCGCGTGGAGGCGTTTCAGCGTAAGGTGGCTGAACTCTCGCCCACCACCCCCTCTCAACGTGAGATTCAAGCGCGCGCCCTCCAGATCTCCGATGAAGTCTTCGCGTCCCGCTCGTTGGCGCTGCTGCAAAGGGAAGGCTCAGTTGCCCTGCCGCTTCTGGTCGTGCTGGTGTCGTGGCTCGCCATTATCTTTGGCGCATTTGGATTGCTTGCGCCGCGAAATGGGACGATTGTGGTCGCCTTGCTCCTGTGCGCGCTGTCAGCTTCAGGGGCGATTCTCCTGATCCTAGAAATGGATACGCCGCTCGATGGCGTGATCAAGGTTTCGCTGACGCCAATGCGCGAGGCGCTCGCGCGCTTGGGCAACTAGAACACCCTCATCGGCAACGCGAAGCTCAACAACCTCAATCCCGAGGCGTACCTGCGTCACGTGCTGGATCGCATTGCCGATCGTCCGATCAGTTTGTGGATGCGCAACCGCCCGTCCCGCCAGCGATACGTCGTGCTGCACCGGTGCGACCGTGATCTTGCCATGATGGATCGCCCGCTGGACCACACGGACGGCGCCGCGGTACGTTCCGCCATAACTTCCTTGTACCTTCCCATCCCGTACCGGCTTGCCGCGTCCACGTGACCGTCGATTAAATCGAATGTCAGTAGTTCGCCATCGGGCGGGCCCGACCCCGGGGGATGAAGCGGGGGACGTGGCTGGCGACAGATGGCACGTGGTTGTAGGATGAATTTTGGCGCTGCTGACGAGGTCGGCTTTCCCTTGGTGCGACAAGCCCGTTCAGTAGTTGGACCCGCAGTCCTGCGAGCACCCCCCAGAGCGATCCAGCGCGTCTGGCCGCGCTGGCCCAGGGCACCGCGCGCAACAAGAGCGCTGAGTTGCGCGAGGCACTGCGTGGACGCATCACCGACCACCATCGCACGATGCTGCGGCTGCACCTGCAGGTGATCGACGCCTTGCAACACACGTTGGCCGAACTGGATGCGGCCGTGGGAAAAGCGCTGGCGCCGATCCGGCAGCGCGCCCGCCTGCTCACGACGATGCCGGGGGTCAGTGACCTGACGGCCAGCGTCGTGGTGGCGGAGATCGGCGTGGACATGTCGCGCTTCCCCAGTTGGGTATGCTGGCAAGGGGAGTTGGTCGCCTGGCTCGAAGCCTGTTACGTGGCACACGGAGCGGCTCGCGGCCGCTGAGACGGCGCATCGCCAGCGCCTCCTGGACCGGGAGGCGGGCAGACGAAACTCGGAAGTGGCGGCGGCACAGCGTCGATCCGAGCGCGCCGACGCGGAGGCCCGTGCTGCCGCACCAGCTGCTGGCAGACTTGCGCCCGCCGCGTGAGCGGAAGGACGCCTGTGATGGACGTCCGAGGGGGACGCAGTGCAGTCCGAATGGCGGCAGCAAGGCGCCGGGCCGAGCGCACCAAGCAGAAGCCGTGCTGGCGCGCCCCTTTCCCAGGTCATCCGACCAGCACAAATTACAGGATCCTGGGCAGGAGGCGCCGGCGCTGCCCGGCTCCAACCAGGACGACAGCAGCGATAGCGACGGGCACGATGACCACGAAAACTGAGCGGTCGGCGGCGATTCCCTAGGCTCCGGGAGCAGAAGCGAAAGCGGGCGCGGCCTCGATTGCGTTTCCCTATCGCGTTGATTGTAAAAATTTAACGCGTCGGTCTTTGTTTTTGTACCGGCAGATACTACTCCAAGAAGTGGCACCTCACGATACCGAGCCCCGGAGGATGATATGTCTGACAAACAACATACTGCTAGTGTTAGCGAAAGCGAAAGCCCCGCTATACCTGCCCCCACTCCGAAGGTCAGCCGACCGCGGGTGAACAAGGATTGGTGGCCGAATCAACTGGATCTTTCGGTACTTCACACACACTCGCACCTGTCCTGCCCGTTGGAAGAGGAATTCGACTATGCCGAGCAATTCAGGACTCTTGATGTCGAGGCCCTGAGACAGGACCTCATCCAATTGATGACGACATCCCAGGATTGGTGGCCAGCCGACTACGGCCACTATGGGCCGTTGTTCATCCGCATGTCCTGGCATGCCGCGGGCACGTACCGCATCGCAGATGGTCGTGGCGGCGGCGGCGAGGGCCAGCAGCGGTTCGCGCCGCTGAATAGTTGGCCGGACAACGCCAATCTCGACAAGGCGCGCCGGCTGCTCTGGCCCCTCAAGAAGAAGTACGGGCAGAAGATTTCCTGGGCTGACCTGCTGATCCTTGCCGGCAATGTGGCTTATGAATCCATGGGCTTCAAGACCTTCGGCTTCGGCTTTGGCCGGCCCGACGTCTGGGAGCCCGAAGACATATTCTGGGGTCCGGAGGACACTTGGCTGGGGGACGAGCGCTACAGCGGCGACCGGCAACTCGCCAAGCCGCTCGCAAACGTGCAGATGGGCCTGATCTACGTCAATCCCGAGGGGCCGGGGGGCAACCCCGATCCGCTCGCTGCAGCGAAGGACATCCGCGAAACATTTGCCCGCATGGCCATGAACGATGAAGAAACCGTTGCCCTCATCGTAGGCGGCCACACGGTCGGCAAGACGCATGGTGCCGCGCCCGCGGCAGGCAATGTCGGTTCAGAACCGGAGGGCGCCTCGATCGAGCAGCAAGGCCTGGGCTGGAAGAGCAAGTTCGGCAGCGGCAAGGGTGCCGACGCGATCACCAGCGGGCTTGAGGGCGCATGGACGAACAATCCGACCAAATGGGACAACGGATTTCTGGAGAACCTGTTCAAGTACGAGTGGGAGCTGACTACGAGCCCTGCAGGCGCGAAACAGTGGAAACCCAAGAATCCCGAAGCGAACGACACGGTGCCCGATGCACACGAGGCGTCCAGACGACACGCCCCGACGATGCTGACGACAGACCTGTCTCTGCGAATGGATCCCATTTACGCGCCGATTGCGAAGCGCTTCCACGACAACCCAGACCAGCTCGAGGACGCGTTTGCCAAAGCCTGGTTCAAGTTGCTTCACCGTGACATGGGTCCCCGCTCGCGCTATTTGGGCCCTTGGGTCCCCGAGGCACAGCTTTGGCAGGACCCGATTCCGCCCGTCGATCATGAGTTGATCAATGAACAGGATATCGTCGCCCTCAAGCGCACGATCCTCGACTCTGGTTTGTCCGTCGCTGAGTTGGTTTCCACGGCCTGGGGCGCTGCCGCCAGCTTCCGTGGCACCGATAAACGTGGGGGTGCCAACGGGGCGCGGATTCGCCTGGCGCCGCAAAAGGATTGGGAGTCCAACGAGCCATCGCGGCTGGCAAAGGTCCTCACGGCCCTCGAGCGCATCCAGAACGACTTCAACCGCTCGCAGTCCGGCGGCAAGAAGGTCTCGCTTGCCGATCTGATTGTCCTCGGCGGATGCGCTGCCGTAGAGGAAGCGGCCGGAAAGGCGGGATACAACGTCAGGGTCCCGTTCGCGCCTGGTCGCACCGATGCGTCGCAGGAACAGACGGATGAGAGCATCTTTGACGTGCTCGAACCAATCGGCGACGGGTTCCGCAACTATTTCCGAGCGGAGGATCCTCTGTCGCCGGAGACCCGTCTGCTGGACCGGGCCAACCTCCTGAAGCTGACCGCGCCCCAGATGACGGTACTCGTGGGCGGCATGCGAATGCTCAGTGCAAACCACGGGCAATCCAAGCACGGCGTGTTCACCGACAAGCCGGGCGTGTTGAGCAACGACTTCTTCGTGAACTTGCTCGACATCGGCCTGGCGTGGAGACCTTCCGTCTCGGACAAGCATGTGTACGAGGGCATTGATCGCACTACGGGCAAGACCAGGTGGACCGCGACGGCTGCCGACCTCGTCTTCGGGGCGCATTCTCAGTTGCGTGCGTTGGCTGAGGTCTATGCTTGCGACGACGGGAAGGAAAGATTCGTGCGCGACTTCGTGGTCGCGTGGAATAAGGTCATGAATCTCGATCGCTACGACCTGCTCGGCGGGGGAAACGGTCGGCGAGCGGTTACCGCTAAACCAGTGTGACAACCCGCTGCAACAAGTGCGGGCGCCCGCTTCTGGAGGGGCGCCTGCGCTTAGTTGCTTGAAGCGCGTCGCTCAGAGGTGACAAACCGCATACGCGGCCAACTTCCCGCTTTGCAAATGGCCGCAGCATCGGCGGCGTCGTACGTTGGGGCACGCGGCGAAGCCAATCGCTCCCCAATGGTAAAGGCGTAGTCAAGAGCAACAAACGCGTCCATCGCCACCAGATAGGGCCGTGCACAGCTGACGTTGGACCAGTTGGAGGCGGTGGGGGTGCGTTGACTGGCGACCTCCACCGCCAGCGGTCTGCTACCGCAACCCGAGGGGCGGAGCTGGTCGAGGGGGAGGGGTGATAGTCGCCGAGACGCGGCGGGCGCTTAATACGGACAACAAGTTGGTTGTTGTTCCCCAGTCGCGTAGGGAATCCGTCGTTTCCCGGCAATTCCGTGCCTAACCGCAGCACGCAATTCAGTAGCGCCCCATTGCCCCTGCTCGATGGCGGCCAAGGCTTCGCCAGCAACTGAGAACCGCCCACCACAAGCTTCGCAGCGGTAGATGCGACCGCCATGCAACCGATCTCTTTGATCGAGCCAGCGTCGCGCTAGTGACGCACAGAGTAAGCATGGAACGGCTGCCTCAGTGCTCATGAAATGCCTCCGATCTAATTCGACCACGCCGAGATACATACCGCAGGCGCAGATACGTCCCATCTGGAGGTTCTGCCGGTTCTCCGTGGTCGAACGGCTGGAAGCTGGTTTATCGTGCTTGGCTAGGCCCGCACCACCGCAACACTAAATGCACCATGGTCCAGCGCATCCGCGATGGCATCGCAGGCGTGGGGGAAGAAGCCGTAGTAGGTGCCCCGTCCATTGACCACGACCCTGAACAGGATCGTTGTCCGACTCTCTTGGAAAACGGGCAGCTCTTTGGGAAAAAGACCCTCTGCAAGCTCACGACCGGCATTGATAGACTCAGTCCAATGCATAGTGCCTCCTCGAATGGGTACGCGTGCTAGCATTCACCAGGACTCTGCATCACGGCGGCAACTGCCCGACCCGCAGCGAATTCGTCTCCGCAGAAAAGCATACTCGCCAAGCGCAAAGTGGATCATCAGCCAGAGGTATTAGTTTGCCGATGCATGAGCCGCACACGTTTCCCCCCATTGCAATGCCAAACGCCATCCCTAAGAATGAGTTAATCAATGAAGAGAGCTGACATGGAAATGCGGTGGGAAAAGCTTTACTCCGATGGCTTAGGTGAGTTCCACAGGTCCGAGCGGACAATCTGTCTTCGTGGACGACGGGCGAAGGTATTGAAACTGTCGTGGCAGGTAGTGCTGCCAGTTGCATTAGCCGTGGGCTGCGGTTTCATCTTTTGGTAGTTGCCCTACCTGCCTTGCGCGGCCAAGCATTCGGCTTCGGCGCCGTCTTTGTACTCAGCGCCGCGCCGGCCGTGCCGGCGAGTCGATCCGCGGTACCCGCCCCTGTCGCAGCGAGGTGGATCTACTTCGATGGCGTTGCACAAGCGCCCCCATCCTCGACTTCTTCCAAGCAGCTGCATTGCCATGGCGGAAGCGCTCTGCACGCGCAAGCGCGGCTTCCCTGCGTTGAGGCGCGGTGAAACGTCTAGTCAGGATAGCGCCGGGCATCCCGTGAATAACGAACCGGGCCAATCGACGAAACTCCAGCCCAGCACTTCGAGGCTGTCATGTCGTTGCGGCGGTTTCCGGGTTTCCCCAGGGATCGTCGCTGTACAGTAACGCATAGTCGATCGGAAACAGCTGGCGGAACGGAGGAGGGTACTGAAAGGCTAGGACCGCTTCTAGCGCTGCCTGCCGAGTATTCCTGAAGATCTCCAACAGCCTGCGCTGTCGATATTGGTCCCAGCCGAACACGTGGACATACCGGTGGTCGTTCCAGTCCAGCGTTCTCGCCTCGAAGGGTGTTGCTGCTGGACATGGCAATACCGAGCTCGGAGTCGGGTGTGAGCGTGCCAATTGGCGATTAGCACTGACCACCGGGGTCTCGGCGGTGACGCAAGAGCTCCAGCGGTCAGAAGATGGAGAGCCCAGCAGCACGTGCGGCAGTGCGAATGGACGAGTTGACGTGGTGACGTACTATGCGAATGGTTGCAGCGTAAATCCACCTGGCGAGGAAGAACATGGGCCGCAACGGGCCGAGAGAATCCGGGATCTTTTCGCAGGCGTGCTGGCGCACGATCTGCGGTCGCCTCTCAGTGCAATGAGCAATTCCTTGGAGGTCATGTTGCGCGATGAGAACCTCTCGGCGATGAGCGTAAGGGCTGCCGCAAACATGCGGCGTGGTACTGCGTGCAGCAATTGAATGGTGAACGATCTCCTGGACTTCACTCGCACGCGCCTGGCCGAAACACTACCCATGGGCTTGTAGCGTCAGGACCTTGGCAGGATTTGCAACAATGCCGTGGAAGAAGTTCGAGCGCCGTACCCGGATGCGGTTATTCAAGTCCACCAGGACGGTGACCTGGCAGGGCGCTGGGATGCGGATCGCATTGGTCAGCTTGTGGTCAACCTGCTGGTCAACGCCGTTAGACACGGTTCGGGGGAAATTCGGCTATTTGCTGCCGGCCGCGGAAAGGCGGTGGTGCTGGAGATAGAGAATGATGGGAACCCCATCCCCCCCGGCAGCCTTTCCTACGCTGTTTGCCGCTAACGCGGAACATATCTACCTCAACACAAGGTGAACCGCATGCTGGACTGGGGCTCGGTCTCTACATTTGTCGGTGCATCGCGATCGGCCATGGAGGCGATATAGGGGTCGCATCAGATGAGCGAGGACGACCTTTACCGTCTCGTTGCCGCGCTCGCAACGGATCTAGCGCCCGCGAGCGCTCCGCTCGTCGATTCCTGCGTGCACTCTGGGGATGGCGGCCGACTTGTCATCATGAAAAGATTCGACCCTTAGCAAGGGATTTTGTCAGGATCCGCGTCCATCTCCATCGCGCGCCAGCTTCGCGCGCCTTTCCATTTCCTTTGCGCTCGGCTTGGTCTGCGCAAACGAACCGAGCGGGACCTCGCCGGTCGGAACGTAGGTGCTCATTACGACACCGGTTTTAGAAGGCTGCGATGCGACCAACTGCAGCGCGCCGGGTTTCGCGCCGGCCTCGAACAGCCGCTTGCCGCGCCCTAAAACGACGGGGAAGGTCCACACGTTGTACTCGTCGATCAGCGATGCGGCCCGGAGTGTCTGAATCAAGTTGCCGCTGCCGATGATCTGCAAATCTTTTCCCGCTTCTCCCTTGAGCGCTCTGATCGCTGCGATCACGTCGCCACGCAGGAGCGTGGAGTTGTTCCAATGCAGCGTCTTCAGCGTGCGCGAGGCGACGTGCTTCCTGGTCGCGTTGAACGTCCGCGCAATGGGGTTGTCGTCCGGCTGGTACGGCCAGTACGCCTCGAAGATCTCGTAGGTTCTGCGGCCGAGCACGAGCTCGCGGTCCTTGCCGTCGAAGCCGTTCATGGAGCGGCCCATGGCCTCGTCCCAGTAGTTGAAGGTCCAGCCACCGAAGGCGAACCCGCCGGTGGGATCTTCATCCGGGCCGCCTGGCGCCTGCATGACGCCGTCGAGCGAAACAAAGGTGGATGCAATGAGCTTTCTCATGGAGCGACTCCGTGGATTGGGAGGACCGAGCACCTCGCAATTCTACGCGCTTTGCCTCTGTCGAAGCGCTGTCCTCGGACTCCGCAAAGCACCCATCGTTGGCTAGAGAATTCGACTTAGGCGGCCGCCCGCTGATGGCTGACGCTGATTGCCGGATGCGGCCGTTGAATGCGGGGAAGGGGAACATCTGGGCCACGATTGATGGCGCTAGCGGAATGCGTCGCAACCTTAGGTCACACTTCATTTAACACAGCTTTGCGGGCAGCCAGGCGGAGCTGGACTTGCGCCTGACGCCGGGAGGGCGCTTGCATTTCGGATCGTCGCTGATGGGATCGGCGCTGCTGGCAGCAATACCGGTGCTGGAGCGGTGCTACCTGCAGAGCCATGTGGAACGCAAGGCGGGCCGCGACTGGCCCAGGCTGCGGCGGCGCATGGCCGAGAAGACCTCGCAAATGCATGAGTTCGGCTTCTGCATGTCGCTTGGTGAGGGGAAGGCAGACTTGGGCGCGATCGCCGTGCCGCTCTACATACCGGAACAGCCGCCGCTGGCCGTCGCCTGCATCGGCCGTGCCGCGCGCATGGGTGCGCGCCCGTGTCGAACGCGAGCTCGGGCCAGGCCTACTGGCGACGGCGCGGGCGCTGCAGGAACGCCTGTTTCGCGCGGATAGGCCGTGCGAAACAGGGCGGGTATGCCACCGTCTTCACCTCGTCTTTAACTCTGCCTGCATTCATCGACGAGTGCGCAGCCGAGTGGCAGTATATGGCGCTCTATGAGTGCGACGCCTCCGAACCGCAGATCGTCACTGACGGCATACAGGCGCGCATCGGCACTGCGGACATGCCAATGAATGACGCATAAGCCAATGTCCGCTATGCCTGCTATTTCGAGCCAATCACGGAGATCGTCCGCTGCAAATAGAAGTCGGGGGAACGCTCCGGCCCCGTTGGTGGACTCAGAGGTGCTTGCGGTGGAAGCTAAGCAATCGCTCAACGGCCTGCGCGACGGGGCCGGGCTGGTCGTAGAGATCGTAGCGAGTTGCCTCTTCGACGATGAACAGGTTTTTCTGGCAGTCGGCGCGCATATAGGGCGTCATTCTGTAACAGGCCAAAGGCTGCTTTGGGACAGTTGATCTTATGTGCTTCTCCGTTCGGGAATTTCTGCCAAGCTCACGCGAAGTTAAGGTCGCCGAGATATCGGGCGCGTCGGTTTATATCAGGCATTCAGACCTTGATACTTTGACTCACCACCAACTTGTTGTTGACGCTGGCCCGGGAAGCGGGGGACGCTTCTCAACAACCACCACGAGCGCGAATTGGCCGAGCGCCTGACCCGGATCCAGCCCCGACCACCACGAGCTCACGGTGTCGACGATGCATGCCCATCTGGATCACGAGCACTGTATTGAGACCGTCATCCTGAAAGGCCCGGCCAGCGCGGTGCGCAAGCTGGCCGATGCCATCAGCAGCGAGCGGGGCGTCAGGCAGGGCCAGTTGAACATGGTCATGACGGCCGGCGATCCAACGCGCTTCGAGTCGCACGCTGCATCTCACCCGCGCGAGCACCTGCACCCCCACCCACATTTCTAAGCGGTTCCGGACGTTGGCGGGGAAACCTGGTGGCATGTGACTGGGCGCTTGGTATGAAGTTTGCAAAATAGCTCTTACCATTCCACATAACAAAAAAATGTGCCCGTCTTCCCGCCATTTTCACGCTCCGGGCCGCGGAGCCATGTCCATCGCTCCCTTATCTGTGCGGCTTGCACTGTCGTGGTGCAGAGTGCTGCACTGGCCGGCGGACAGCAGCAGGCCGAAGGCGAACTGCCTGCCGTGACCGTATGGGCTTCCAGTGACGACGCGGTGCAGGCCATCCCTGTCACGGCGGCAAACCAGGGCTACGTCACGCGCGCACAACTGGAGAACCGTCCGCTGCTGCGGCCTGGCGAATTGCTGGAGACTGTGCCGGGCCTGATCGTCACGCAGCAAAGCGGCGACGGCAAGGCCAACCAGTATTTCCTGCGGGGCTTCAACCTCGACCACGGCACCGACCTGTCGACCACCGTGGCCGGCATGCCCGTCAATATGCGCACCCACGCCCACGGACAAGGCTACACCGACCTCAATTTCGTGATCCCGGAACTGGTGAGCGGCATCGCGTACAAGAAGGGCACATACTTTGCCGAGGAAGGCGATTTCTCGGCGGCAGGCGCGGTGCGCATGGACTATGTATCGAGCCTGCCTTCCGGGATCGCGCAAGTCGAACTGGGGCAGCACGATTATCGCCGCGCGGTGCTCGCCAAGTCGAACCAGGTCGGGCCGGGCACATTGCTGTATGGCTTCGAATGGCTTGGCGAGAACGGGCCGTGGGTGCTGCCGGAGGGCGTGCACAAACTCAATGGCGTGCTGCGCTACACGCTGCCGCTCGGCGGGGGTGAGCGGCTGGGCGTGACCGCGATGGCCTACCGCAACGACTGGCACTCGACCGACCAGGTGCCGCAGCGGGCCATCAATGAGGGCCTGATCCCGCGCTTCGGCAATATCGATCCGACCGACGGCGGCTATGCGTCGCGCTACAGCGTATCGGCGGACTGGCTGAGGCCGCTGGGGAACGGCGTGATGCAGGCCAACGCCTACGTCATCAAGAGCCGCCTGCAACTGTTCTCGAACTTCACCTATGCGCTGAACAACCCGGAGCGCGGCGACCAGTTTGAGCAGTTCGAGAACCGCGTGACGGCCGGCGCCAACGTTTCGCGTATCTGGTTCGGCAAGCTCGGCGAACGCGACTCGGAGACCGAGATCGGCACGCAGGTCCGCTTCGACCGACTCGACCCGATCACGCTGGCGAATTCGGAGGCGCGGCAGATCTACCAGACGGTGCGCACCGACACCGCCAACGAGACCAGCGCGGCGCTGTACCTGCGCAACACGACCACCTGGCTGCCGTGGCTGCGCACGGTGGCCGGGCTGCGGGCGGACCACTTCTGGTACGGGGTATCGGGCGACAATCCTGCCAACTCGGGCAACGGCAGCGACCGCGTCATCAGTCCGAAGCTGAGCATCGTGATGTCGCCGGCGGACAGGACCGAAATCTTCCTGAACTGGGGACGCGGCTATCACAGCAATGACGTGCGCGGCGCGTCGACCACCGTCGAACCGTCGACCGGCGCGCCTGCGCAGAAGGTCAGCGTGTTGGTGCCGGCGACCGGCTACGAGATCGGCGTGCGCACGCTGCGGTTCGCGCCCGGGCTGCAGTTGTCGGCCTCGTTGTGGCAGCTCGACATCGGCTCCGAACTTGTGTTCTCCGGCGACAGCGGCACCACCGAGCCGAGCCGGCCGAGCCGTCGCACTGGCATTGAGCTGGCGGGCTACTTTGCCCCGCAGGGCGGCCCGCTGGCCGGCCTCATCCTCGACGCCGACGCCGGCTTCTCCCGCGCGCGCTACCGCGATCACGAGGACGTTGGCGACTCGATTCCCGAATCGATCCAGACCACGGCCTCGGCCGGCGTCTCGCTGAACCGGGGGCGCTGGTCGGTCGGCGCGCGGGCGCGTTACTTCGGCCCGCGACCTCTGGTGGAGGACAACAGCGTGCGCTCGTCGTCGTCGTTCCTGGTCAACCTGAAGGTGGGGTATCGCGTGCTGAAGGACGTCCGGATCTTCGCCGAAGTGCTGAACGTGTTCGACAAGCGCGTCAACGACATCGACTACTACTACGCCTCGCTGCTGAAGGGCGAAACGTCGCCCGTTGATGCCAGCGGCGTGGCCACAGGCATCAACGACCATCATATCCATCCGGCGGAGCCGCGGACGTTCCGCGTGGGGGTGCTCTGGAGCTTCTGAAGGCAATGCAGTGATTGGCCTGTGCCGCAATGCCGGGCGCCAACGGCTGCAGTGATTCATACCAGATGGTTACGCGAGACAATGCGGCAACATCGCGCCACATCCTGGCTAGTCAACGCAACCTTCCACGAGAATTGAGGCCGCGTCCTTTTGTACCTCCGCATTGGTCGACAATCAACACGTCAACATTCCGAAGTGAATGGACCGGTTCCTGAGCGGAACCGACAACGCCTGCTGCACGGAGTGCGTCATCCAACCATGCGGGACGAAGAGCTTCTCCGGACTTGATGCCGGCAATGGTGGGACTTGTGGCGACAGCGGCCCAATTCCTCATGACACGCATCGCGCCGGCTGTCTTGGCAGAAATGCCCAATGTAAAGCTCCGCATCGAAGTGGCAACCCATGCGTCATTGGCTCCGATGTAGCGAGAGAGATACCTGTCAGAAGCAAACATGGCGCGGCGTCTCGAACTTCGACATAGGGAGGGGGCGTACATGTCTCCAGTGGCGAATCGGCTGATCGAACTATTGGTTGAGGCTGGCAGAGCAGTTGTCTAGCGGCATACCAGAGCTTGATTTGCCCCCGCCAAAGATCGCATTCCACTTGGAGGAAGACGGCGCACAGATACGCTGGGTAAATTAGGCAAACTTTGGGTGTCTCGTTGTGTGGTTGCCGTACGCCCGTATCGTCGAGTCCGATGGACGCAGCCAGCGATATACGATTCGAGAGTGTTGTCCGGTCCAAAGATCCTGGGGATGCGTACAACCTGTCAGGGAACAGGCGATCGGCTGCGCGTTGAAGTATACACTGGATCCGCCGATAGCCGTCCTAGTCGCACTTCCGCAGAGATGGCGGCAGTCCACTCTTCTGGAAGGGATTTTCCGCTTTCAAACTGGATATGCATGCCAGAGCATAATGGAAATATCGAACTTGTACGCTTTTGCGCGGATACTTTGACACCTCCCTTCCTATTGCAGTTTCATGGCGGCAATGTGACTTCCTGGATCTGTCAAGACTTTTATGCGAATTTTTAAATCCGTTCTTAAAAAGATTCAATGGTCTTTAATGTATCTATCCATTAAATTCACTTCGCAGGCCATTTTCCTGTCCCTCCAGAGCGCTCCCCGTATCTGGCAGGTAATTTGAAAGCGCGGGATACCCGCGCTTACTTTTTGTTCGTGGACGACCTTTGCCTCTCCGCGGCGGTCCGCAAGAAAGGACGCAACTACTGTGTTGACACAAAAAAACGGCGCTCACATGCCAGCCCCTGTCGTCAGATGTCGTAGACACTGACGATTCGCAGTGCCTTCATTTTCAAATAATGCCCTTCATTATTGAAGCTGTTGCGACTGCCGATGTGCGAAAACAGCTTACTCTCGAACGCTGGCGGGTCCGTGAGACGGCACGAGGGGATCGATATTTCCTCGGATTCTGCATTGAAATCCAAGCAGGACGCGTTAGTACAGCCATACGATCCTTTGACGTTGTCAGCGGCGTTGGCATAACCGCAAGCGGGCGACAGTACTTGCTCTCCGGATGGCCATGCTTCGATGCGGAGGCTGAGCGTATTTGGCACCGTTTAACGGAGCAACATGCCATCACACAATTCAAGGATGTGAGTACGGAATACTTGCCAGTGCTACGCCATGAAGAATCATAGAGAAAGGCAAAAATATCGTTTGCCCGAGAGCCAGGCTGACAACTGGCGCGAGCTATCCAAATCCGCAGGCGATTGCAGAGCGCCGCTGCACAAGCCAGGTTGGAACAGAAGGTCGCCGCCGCGGCGCGTTCCCTCAACCAATGTGAAGCCGACCATCGTCCCGATGATCAGCTTCCGATTGCCTGCTCTGGCTTGGTCTTGCATCGATCTTGTCGCCGGACATCGACCAGTTGGGCAACGTGCGCGAAAACCAGTGCAGAAACAGCCCGCCGCCATCAATTGGAAGTGAATAGGAGCGTCCTGCAGCCAAGAGGAAGCAATTTCTGGCGCCCTGATTCATGCTCTGTCTGTCTTCTCATTCACTTCAATCCCCCGTCTCTCCACCGGCGGGCTGTACTTCAAAGGTTACGCGATTGAAACAAAAGACGGCATGAGCCATATGGCGTATTCGAAAAGAATGGTTTCGACGATGTGGCGATGCAAAAGTAGCAACTGGGGCATATTTGCTCCGAAAAATGAAGCAGATGTTCGCCGCCTTAACGTTGGTGTCATAGGCAAAACGGATTACCCCCAGGGCGGGGTAGTGGTCGCACTCGTCGCAGGCAGCCGAAGTGCAGCCTGATGTGAGCGACCCTCATATCAGAGTTCAACGTGCTTTAGGACAGATCCAAAGCTGGCGTTGCATCGTGTTGTGCGCTGCTGCGCAGCGAGATTCTTGCAACGGGTGTACATGCAATGCTTGTTGTTACGTCGTGATGACATCGCCTTGAGAACACGGATCACCCGTGACCGTTGAGGTCTTAGTGTTTCCCCGATTGTCTTATCGAATGTATGCCCTGATAATCGCGCCCTCACCGGCACCATATCCGCGTATTGACGCCACAGGGCCACATTTCAGAACAACAGATTCGGACGGCTCACATGTTTCGTTTCGAGTATGGGACGACCAACGTCTACGCGCAGCTCGGCTTCTCGGACGCGGACGAGATTCCGCTAAAAGCCGAAATCGTGAAGGACATTGCGGCATGTATGAAAGCCGCAGGCATCCCTTTGGCCGCCGCTGCCGCCATGCTCGGCACGCTTCCATCGGACCTTGCCCTGGCCCTCTGCGGTAAGTTCCAGCATTTTCGCGCAGAAGAGTTGCGTGGTTGGCTCGCGGGCCTGTCACCCGGGCGGGATGATTGCAGCTCCCGCACCCAATAGAAAGCAGTGCCCTGCCCACAACATTTGTGGCTAAAAGCGTCGTTGACACAGAACAGAATGCAGCCGCGCTAATCACGTGCGGCAGCGTTAATGGCTACCGCCAAGGTATACGTGGCAGTAGCGGCCGAAACCCAATCGCAGAATTGGGGCAATCGGCGTGGTAGGGGTCCTACAAACTTTGACAGAGAGAAGCCGGATGACGAAACGCATTGCATTGGTGACTGGTGGTATGGGCGGTTTGGGGGAGGCGATCAGTATCAGGCTGCACGACGCGGGCTACGCCGTGGTCGTGACACACACACCAGGCAACCCGACTGTGCAAGACTGGCTCGCCACCATGGAGGCTGCCGGCCGCAATTTCCGCGCGTACGGAATAGACGTGGCGGACTACGATGCCTGCCAGGCTGCGATGGCGACGATCCTTGCCGAGGTCGGTCGAATCGACATCCTCGTCAATAACGCCGGCATTACCCGCGACATGGCCTTCAAGAAGATGGACAAGGTCAACTGGGACGCCGTGATTCGAACCAACCTGGACTCAGTGTTCAACATGACCAAGCCGCTGTGTGAAGCCATGGTGGAGCGGGGTTGGGGGCGCATCATCAATATCTCTTCCATCAACGGCTCGAAGGGTGCATTTGGACAAACCAACTATGCGGCCGCGAAGGCGGGCATGCACGGGTTTACCAAGTCGCTGGCGCTCGAGGTGGCTCGCAAAGGCGTGACGGTCAACACCATCTCGCCGGGCTACTTGGCGACCAAAATGGTCACCGCCGTACCGCAGGAGATCATGGACACAAAGATCCTGCCTCACATTCCGGTGGGGCGGCTTGGCAAGCCGGAGGAAGTTGCAGCCCTCGTTGCCTATCTGTGTTCCGATGATGCCGCCTACGTGACAGGATCCAACATTGCGATCAACGGCGGTCAGCATATGCAATGACAGAGCGGCGGAGCACGATTCGTTAGCGACAGCGTGCCCGCCTTTGCGACTGAGTCGCGTAGCGCAAAGAGATCTGTTTCATTTTTCTGCTTCCGGGCGTGCGAAACCGGCGCTGCTGCGGGAACCGCCGATCTATCGCAACACCGTATGTTCGCGGCAACGTCACTCTCTAGCGGAGGATGAGGACGCGTCATCGGGCAGATTTCAGACGATCAATCATGGCCTTGATCGCTTTAAGCTGGACCGCGTCTTTCGTATCCCATTTTTCCGACTTTGTGTAGCCCCACCAGTCCCAGCAACCCTTCGGGTTGTAAGGTGTGCCGGCTGATGCAATCGTCTGGGGATAGAGGACCACGATGTCGTTGGTGTCGGCCCACGGGTTATAGCCTGCATGCTCGATGAATCTTCGCTGGACTTCGGAGAAATTCTGACTGCAGCCGTGAAATACCACATGCAGACGGCAGCGCTTTGATGCACAGCTCTCTGGTACGTAGACCCACCCCGTGCGCGCCATGCTCTGGCTCTCCGGGGTGCGAAGGAACTCGTTCTGGTCGAATTCGATCAGGTGCCCGCGTGGCAGGCCATCGTTACGAGGCTGAAGATTCCCATAGAGATGCTTCAGGATCCGTCCGGCGGCGTCGAAGCTGCAATCGCTAATGTAAGGTGCGGCTGAAGTCGAACAGCGATTTCCATCCCGATAGGAATCGGTCGGGAAGGTATGGGCTGCGTCCGGGACCGTTTCATAGCGCAGATTTTCCGCTCGCACGAAACTCTGGTAATAGGCCGCCAACGCATTCATGACCGCTGGCCTGACGGTATGATCGCGCATTCCCGAGACCAAGAGTACGCGTTGAGTTCGCAGGTTAGCTACGGGATCGATTTCTCCCGCGATCGCTCGCGTGCGCGTTGCCTCCACCGAAAGGGCTACGTCGGGTGCATCCGTTCCGGCACAGATTGCAAGCCCCAGGAAACACCACATGCGCTGCCAAATAGAATAATTCCCAGCCATGCACGGGCCAAGCGCGCGCTGCAGATTCGCCTGCTCTCCTTTTCCCGTTTGTGCACAGGCATACGGCCCCCCTGCAATTATCCCGGCGCCCTTAATGAGGGCGGAGTAGGCCACATGCATTTGTACCGCCATGTAGCCCCCGGAGGAGATGCCGGACGTGGTGATCTGATCCGGCTTTACGTATTCCGGCGGAAGCTGAACCGGCGTTGCCAAAGCCAAAGTGCCAAAAATCAGGCTGCCAGCGCAGATCACGCATTTCGTCACTGACTTGCGACGCAGATTCATCAATAGCTCCCTTCTGTGCTGGCAAGATCTACGTGACGGTGACCGCGCCGTTGGGTAGGCAGGGAAACGGCGGCAGGCGAGGCTACTCGATTGTCAAGCGATTCCTTCCCCGAGGGGGGGATGATTCACTCTGCGCGGTTTTATTGTAGAGGAGATCGTGAACACTACAGCGAGGGCCACCGTGGTTTGCGTCTGCAGCGACCGTGTGTTGCTTGATTCCAAGGACACCCTGGCATGAGCGTCGCAGGGCGCGTCAGCGCATGGTGAACGGCCAGTTCTGGTCTACGGTGCTGCTGCACTTGACTTAGCGAATGGCGGAAGATGTGGCCTCCTGCGAGGCCGGACGCTTCATTCATCTGTCGCACGCTTGTCGAGTATGATGCGCTCTGTCGGCAGACTACTGACAAGGAGTAGGCAGTGAAACTGAAGATTCGAGCTACAGCAATTTGTTTTCGCGAAGATCGCCTGTTGCTTGTCTCGAAGGATGGCGTCAAATGGTCCCTGCCTGGTGGACGTCCGGCTGAGTCCGAGTCGTTCGCTGAGGCGGCTGGGCGAGAATTGGAAGAAGAGACGGCGCTAAGCGCCAAGGGCGTCCGATTTCTGTTCCAGATCATCGGGCCAACCACGGTGCATCATGTCTTCTTGGCCAACATCGGCAAAACAGCCGTTCCGAAGGCAGGCAAGGAAATCGGTCGATGCCAGTGGTTCTCGCCCTCAGAAATGAATGAGATTGTCGTGAGCGCTACCACGCGCCACATTGTGGATTCCTTCCTCGCACGACACGCGGGTTAGGCTTGAACGTACGGCGGAGTGCTTGGCATGCAGGCCATTCAGTACGGGCTTGGACAATATCCGGCGGGGCCTGCGCCGGATTTCCGGGAGCGGCAATCACAGTCATCGCGCCTACCGTAACTCGCAATGCATGCACAGTCCGGGGGCGATGCCCGCCAAGGTATGGGAAGTGCGGACCGAGATAGGGAGGGTATCGGCCGAAATCAGGCGGAACCCATATCGGGAAATGTGATACATGTCGCCAGCATTTCCGGTGGCTGGATAGAACAGTGGCTATCGTTTGGACGACGCAGTATCGCACACGACACCGTCAGGTTCTCGGGCACGGGAAAAGCCGGGAGTCAGGATCCCTGAGCTGCTTAGGCGAACATGGGCTGAGCCGTTACCAACGTCAGACGGTATTGTTAGCCTCCAATTCCGCAGTACTCCCGGAGGACACCCGCTGAATTGCGCGTGTCGTCCACGCGCGCATACCAGCAAAATAGATATTCCGCTCCGCGATGTCCCCGCGTGGCCTATCCTGCAGGATAGGCAAGGTTGCGCGAAGGGGGCGAAATGCGACACGTGCTCTTTCATCAGCCGGGACATCCAGACCTGCCATGGCATGGCGCACGCTACTATTGGCTTCTGGCCTTGCTGCTAAGTGTCACCGGCATGGTATATCTGGTATGGACCGGGCTGAATCTGGTGTGAGACGCCACAAGGGCCGTATTTTCGAGCGGACTCAAGCCAAGCTGTAGGGCTAGCAGATTCGCCGCTCCTCGATGGCGGATCGAGGTGTCATGTCGTTGCGACGATTTTCCGGTCGCCCCAGGGATTGTCGCTGTACGGTAACCTGTAATCGATCGGAAACTCCCTTTGCTCACAGATATAAAGCTCATCGAATGCGGCGCAGGAGGGAATGCCCCTGGCTTGTCAGTCGCGGATGGGCACGGCGCCGTATTGCCTTGGGCGGAATGTCGCCCTCGAAGCTGGCATAGTCGAGTGGATGGTCCTCAATATGGACGGCAATGCGCTTCTCGGCGGGATCGTAGCTGGGGCCTTTCGGCACCGCCCAGCAGAGCAGCACCCCGTCGAACTCCAGCCGGAAAGCGTAGTTCAGGCGCGGGCCCAATGCTTCGGGGTAACGAAGCGCAGACGTGCTTTGCTTCTTGCGACGCTGTCGCCCTGCGGCCGGTTCACGGGTGATGCTGAAGTCCCGCTTCTGTTCATAGCGTTCGAGCGCCGGTGATCGCGACGTCTCGTGGCGCTTGGTCCTCAGTCTCGTGTGAGTCGTTGCCATACCAATGACTTTTCCCGGCTCGTCTACACCATACAAGGGAGCAGCACAGTTCCGGTCCTGTCGGAAATCGCTGGTGCGGCGGACAGCACGGAGCGGGCCGTACCGGTTGGCAGTCCATTGTCGACCGGGCTATCCAGTGATGTCGCGCGGATCGTTGCCGAACGAATTGCGCTCCCGAATCTGGCCATCGCGGCCGTGGATCAGCAGCTCCGCGTGTTGTTCCCGGGCTCGTTCGGTGCCGGAAGCGATCGCCTCATCTTGCGTCTCAAACGTTTCTCGTCCGACGCCTTGCGTTTCGACTGTCCAGCGGTCGCCGACCGGTACGACATGAATGTCATCGCTTGGCATGGCTGTCTCCTGAAGTGATGGAGTCAGTCTCTGCCCGCGAAGAGGACGCCGGTATCAGACGCTGTCCGACAGCCTCGATGGGGTGCAGTGCAGCTCGCATATGTTACCCAGGACACATTCAAAGCTCGGCGAACCACGTTTCTTAAATGAAACTAGATCAACAAGTGGCGGTACGTGGGAGTTGCTATGCGAACAGTTGCGCCGGGGTTGCTCACTGTTCTCGTGTTGTTGCTAATGGGCACACCCGAACTGTGGTTTGACTCGCTTCCCCGTGCGGCCGATCTGCGGGAGTTAATCACTTTTGATGTACTGATTAACTGCTTCCCCTCCTTGCTTGCCGCCTTTGGCTTGCGGCGCTGGTAAATGGCGAGCTATATAGCAAAAGACGGTTGACCCTTCAGCAGCGTGGGGGCGGGCTATGCACAGCGCGTCCTCTGCAATCTAGCCCTTTCTGTGCCGTCGGAGAATTCCCGCGGCTGGCGCACGTGGGCGTGGTGGCAAAGGCAACTGGCGAATGCGGCAGCTCAACTCTAGAGCCCCAGGACACCGGGACGCCGTTGGCGTGGGCGGGAGTGTTTCGGTAGTCACGATCAGCATCTATCGAATAACAGTTACGAGGATCGTGACATAAGTGGGAGCGACGCGATTTGTACGGAATGTGGCCGTTCTGACCGGAAGCTTCCACGCGTGCCCAAATCTCCCTCGCGCAGGAAGGGGCCGGGATTGGCGGGAGCGTCACCAGAAGAGGAATGGCACGGCCGAAGCCGTCAGGTGGTGCCAATCCCTTACTTTCATGATAATGAAACAATGTAATGGCGATGCTGGCGAAGGTGGCGAGAACTACGTTCCTTGCCGTTCGCCGAGGAGCATCTTCTCAAGATAACCACGACGTTCCGCCTTCTGTTCGTCAGTGCCCTGATGCGACAGCAGGGATTCCGACAATGTGTAGCTGTAGAGGGAGAATGCCCTGGCCCGCGCTTCGGCGATACCGAACCCGAGTGCACTGAAGCACTGTGAGATATAGGACAACCGCTTGGCGTCCACCTCGTCGAGTACGTGACGCACGCGTTCATCGCGCCTGGCCCACGCCCGGATAGCCAGTTCGGTCGAGGCGGCTTCCTGCGCCGCGGCGCCACGAAAGGGCAGCATCAGCAGATCGCGGACCAAATCCCGGGGCGCCAGATTGCGTCGCTCAAACCGGTAGATGATCTGCTCGGTGGCTTCGTTGCGCCAGGATTCGAGCATCCGGTTCAGCAGGTCGTCGCGGTCCTTGAAGTGCCAGTAGAAGCTGCCGCGCGTGACTTCCAGTTCCTTTGAAAGGACTTCCACGCGCACCGCGTCCACGCTCCGGCTCACCAGCAAGGCGCGCGCGGCGCGGATCCAGTCTTCGGGCGTCAGCTGGCCGCGTGTTTGCGCGGCCGTGCCCTGCGTGGCTTTTGGCATTCGGTTCTCCATTAGGCGTGTCTGCGATTCTACTACCTCGCCACAGTTCGCCCCCGTATGGCTGGGATGGGTGTGGGATAACCGCGTAAACCCCTACAGTAACGGTCAATTTTTCGCTTGACCGCGTGATGGCCGGTTCCTACCATACACATACGTATGTGTATGGAGACGAAACGAGATGGGAAATTACGAAGGCGTCGGCGCCACGCTGGAAGCTGCGGGACACCAGACCAACTATTTCGATGTCGGCGCGGGCAAGCCGCTGTTCCTACTGCATGGCTCGGGTCCTGGGGTGTCGGGCTTTACCAATTGGAAGGGTGTCATGAACGACCTGGCCAAGCAGTTCCGGGTGGTCGTGCCTGATATTGCTGGTTTTGGCTTCACGGAATTCAAGGAAGGCACGAAGTACGACATCAAGCTCTGGGTCAGCCATCTGGTCGGGATCATGGATGCGCTTGATATCGAAAAGGCGTCGTTCGTCGGCAATTCGTTCGGCGGCGCGCTGGCGCTTGGATTGGCGGTCTTCGACCCGACGCGCGTCGACAAGCTCGTGCTGCTCGGCACGCCCGCGGGTGAGTTCGAGCAGACGCCCGGCCTGCGCTCGGCCTGGGAGTACGAGCCGTCGCCCGAGAATATGGAAAAGGCCATGCGGCTGTTCCCCTACGACCAGTCGATCATCACCCCAGAGATGGTGCAGTCGCGTTTCGAAGCCAGCGCCCGTCCGGGCGCACAGGATGCGCTGCGCAAGCTGATTCCCCGGCCGAACGCCGAAGGCCCGACCATCGTGAAAGGTTTTCCGGAGCACGTGGTGGCCAAGATCGAAGCCCGTACGCTCGTCCTGCATGGCCGCGAGGATCGCGTCGTGCCGCCGGCATGCGGGCAGCTTCTGGCTCGTGCGATCCCCAATGCGGATCTCCACCTGTTCGGCAAGTGTGGTCACTGGGTACAGACCGAGCGCCGCGCGGATTTCCTGAAGCTCGTGGCCGACTTCGTTGCGTGACGCCATGAGCCGTAACGTACTCGAACGGGTGCTGCACCAGCTCACCGTGGATCGTGCAGCAAAGCAGCGCTTTCGCGAGGATGCGGAGGGCTACCTCAAGCGGTTCGCGCTGACTGATGCCGAGCGCGCCATGCTGACGGGGTTTGATGTACTCGGCCTGCAGCAGGCCGGCGTGAACCCGATGCTGACGATGGGCTTCTGGCAGGAACTGTCGCCCGAGCGCGATATGCGCGCCTACATGAGGAAACTACGTCCCGTGGGCACGTCCGAGGCGCTGCATAGCGCTGCACTCAAGCAATAGGAGCCGGAATGGGAAAGATCGTAGGCGGCTTCCTGGTGCCGCATGATCCTGTGATGTTCGTCGCGCCCGAGGCGCCCGAGCCCGCCGTACGGGACCGTATGTGGGGCGCGTTTGCGACCTGCGCCGAGCGCCTCGCGGCGCTGGAGCCCACCAGCGTCATCATCATCGGCGCCGACCATTACATGTTGTTCGGCACCACGTGCCTGCCCAGCTATCTGATCGGCACGGGCGATGTAGATGGTCCGCTGGACGCCATGCCGGGCCTTAAACGAGGCTCGATTCAAAACAGTGAAGCGCTCGCCGCGCATATCGCGGCAGACGGCCATGCACGCGGTTTCGACTGGGCTGTAGCCCGGGCATTGACGGTGGATCACGCCATTGCGATTCCGAATCAGTTGATGGTCGATCCGCTGCGCGCAGCCGGGCACAGCGTCGGCACTGTGCCGGTCTATCTAGCTGCCGGGGTAGATCCCTACATCCGGATCTCGCGCGCCATCGAAGTGGGCAGGCAGATTCGCGAAGCGGTGGAATCGTTCGATGCTGCCGAGCGCGTCGTGGTCATTGGCAGCGGCGGCATCAGCCACTGGGTGGGAACGGCCGAGATGGGACGCGTCAACCCGGAATTCGATCACCAGATTCTGGAGTTCGCCAAGAACGGGGACTTGTCGGGTATGGCGAGTCTTTCGGACGCCTACATCCTCGAAGCCGGCGGCAACGGCGGCATGGAAATCCGCAACTGGGCCTGTGCGATGGGCGCGCTCGTAGGCGCGCGCGGCGAAGTCATCGCCTACGAAGCCGTGCCGGAATGGGTGACTGGGCTTGGATTCGTGCAACTGCACCGCCAGTCATAGCGTCAAGGAAGCAAACATGAGCAAGAAGGTATTTCTGATCAGGCGAGAAGCGCTGGAGCCCGGGCAGGTGCGCAAGGTCGAGACCGAGCGCTGCCCGCTGGCAGTCTACAACGTAGATGGCACGTTCTATGCCACGAGCGACATCTGCACCCATGCCACGGCTTCGCTCTCCGACGGCGAGATCGTCGACGGCGACCTGATCGCCTGTCCGCTGCATGACGGGCAGTTCCACATCCCGACGGGTCAGGCCATGGCCTTCCCGTGCACAGTGGATCTGCGCACGTACCGGGTCATCGAGGAGGGCGACGAGATCTTTGCGGACCTCGACGAGGAATCCGAAGCCGCGGCGTCGGCCATCTAAGGAAGAACGTCATGACTCACGACTGCATTGGCAACTGCGAGCGACTGCGCAAGGATCCTGTCAGCGAACCCATGGCGGGGCTCGACCGTCTGATCGACCTCGACACGGGCAAGCTGTCGCGCCGCGTCTATTGGGACCAGCGCATCTACGAACAGGAGCTGGAAAAGATCTTCGCACGTAGCTGGCTGTTTCTGGCCCACGAATCCCAGATTCCAAAAGCGGGCGACTATGTCACGACCTATATGGCCGAGGACAACGTCATCGTCGTACGGCAGAAGGACGGCTCGATCAAGGCGTTCCTGAATACCTGTCCGCACCGCGGCAACAAGCTCAACTTCACGGATGCCGGTAACGCCCGGACATTCGTATGCAACTACCATGGCTGGGCGTTCGGTATCGACGGC
The DNA here is from genome assembly GCF_017814975.1 of Cupriavidus consociatus. GTDB lineage: Bacteria > Pseudomonadota > Gammaproteobacteria > Burkholderiales > Burkholderiaceae > Cupriavidus > Cupriavidus consociatus. The sequence continues at coordinate 24,437 of NZ_JAGIQA010000008.1, read as the reverse complement.
GCGCTGCGCGGCATGGCCGGCCAGGAGCTGTTTGACGAGAGCGGCATGAAGCGCGACGATCACGGCCTGCATCCGGTGGCCCGGGTTGCAACCTACAAGGGGCTGGTTTTCGGCAACATGGATCCCGATGCACCATCTCTCGCGTCGTACTTGGGCGACTTCCGCTACTACCTCGACGTGATGCTCGACATGGACGGCGAGGGCACCGAATTTGTCGGCGGCTGCGTCAAGTCGGTGATCCACTGCAACTGGAAGGTGCCGGTCGAGAACTTCATCGGCGACATCTACCATGCGCTGTGGACGCACGACTCGGCAGCCCGCGCGATGCTGGGCGGCCCGGTGGCCGAGGTCTACAAAGACCCCGAGTCTTACCACGTCAACTTCAACGGGCATGGCTGGGAGTTCAACCTCGACGTGGTCGGTAACGCGGCCACGCTCGGCGACAAGGCCATCCGCAAGTACTTGTACACGATCCAGCCGCAGGTGGCGGAGCGGCTCGGCGAGTTCCGCTCGAAAATGATCGGCTCGATCTCGTCAGTCAGCGTCTTTCCCAACCTGTCGTTCCTGCCTGGCCAGAACACGTTCCGCGTCTGGCACCCGCGCGGCCCGGGAAAGATTGAGCTGCATACCTGGACCATCGTCAACAAGAGCGCGCCGCAGGAAATCAAGGACCGCTGGCTCAAGGGCACGATGATGACGTTCTCGCCGTCTGGCGTGTTCGAGATGGACGACGGTGAGAACTTCGAGTTTTCCACGCGCACGAACGCTGGCTTCGTCACGCGGCAGCAGGAACTCTACATGGGGCTCGGACGCGGCTCGCAGCTTCAGGACAGTGGCTTGCCTGGCAACGTCTACCGCAACCAGGTGAATGAAGCCAATCACCGCGCGTTCTATCAGCGTTGGCTGGACCTGATGAAGTCCCAAAGCTGGGGCGAGGTGCCGCAGCGCGACGAGCCAAAGCTCGCCGATGAAGCGTTCGCATATCAGGCCGATGCGAAGAAGGAGGTGGCATGAGCGCCAATCCTGCTGCACTGGCCAGCGTACCGGCCCGCAAGTCCGTGGACCGCGAAACCGCGCACCGCATCGAACAGTTCCTGTTCCGCGAGGCGCGTCTGCTCGACACCGAAGCATGGGACGCCTGGCTGGGACTGATGGCTGACGACATCCACTACTGGATGCCGGCGATCGAGAACCGTCGCCGTGCCGACAAGCTTGGCGCCTATGCGCGAGGCCGTGGCGCTTATTTCGACGACACCCGCTTCGACCTCGAGCGTCGCGTGGCCCGCTTCAAGCAACCTTCAGCGTGGGCCGAGGATCCCCCGACGCGCCACGTCCACGTGATCAGCAACGTCGAGGCGATGGCGGCCGACGAATCCGGCGGCTACTTGGTGCATTCGGTCTTCGTCAACTATCGCAGTCGTGGCGAAGCCGACAACGATCTGCTGCTCGGTCGCCGCGAAGACCTGATCCGGTCCGTGGACGGCGAACCTGATGACTTCCGCATCGCGAGACGCAAGATCGTGATTACGCAGTCGCTGTTCATGTCGAAGAATCTCAACACTTTCCTGTGACCATGGGCTGGCTAGATAACGATGTGGCACTCGTCACCGGAGCCAACTCCGGCATCGGACTCGCGGTCGTACGACGCTTCCTTCAGGAAGGCGCGCGCGGCATCGGGGTACTGGTGCGAAGCGAGAAGGGTGCCGACCAGTTGCGCGGCGAATTTGGCGAGCGCGTGACCGTCACGGTGGGCGACGTACGTGATCCCGATGCCAACGACGCCGCCGTGGCAGCGACGCTCGCCGCGTACGGCAGGCTCGATACTTTGGTTGGCAACGCTGGCGTCTGGGACTATTTCGCGCCGCTGCGAAAATTCGCTGACGGCCACCACGTCGCGCAGACGTTCCGTGAAGTCTTTGACATTAACGTCCTCGGCTATCTGCTGGCTGCCTACGCCGCCGCACCGGCGCTGCGAGAGTGCCGTGGCAGCATGATCTTCACGCTGTCGAATGCGGCATTCTATGCCGGCGGCGGCGGCCCAGCCTATGTGGCGTCCAAGCATGCCGGTGTCGGATTGATCCGCCAGCTCGCGTACGAACTGGCCCCCGAGATCCGCGTCAACGGCGTGGCGCCTGGCGGGACCGCCACGCCGCTGAAAGGACCGGAGTCGCTTGGCAAGCAGGGCGCGAAGCTCTCCGAAATCCCTGGATTCGATGAGGCCGTGGCCAACGCCGTACCGCTTGGATTCATGGCACAGCCCGAGGACCATGCGGGCCACTATGTCCTGCTGGCCTCCCGCACAAACTCTCCTGCAACCACGGCCGCCATCCTGCAAAGCGATGGCGGTTGGGAAGTGCGCGGCCGGCCTGCGCGCAAGCCACGCCCCGAATGACAACGATGAACGCACCAATGTCTCCCATGCATTCAGCCCATACCGCGTTGCGCGCAACGTTCCAGACCGCGCGACTGCCGGTGATGGCTGCACCCATGTTCCTTGTCTCCGGGCCGGAACTGGTTTGCGCAAGCCTCAGCGCCGGCATCGTCGGCACTTATGCCGCGCCTAATGCACGCAACGTCGAGGCGCTCGACGCCGCCCTGTCGCAGATCGGCGCGCATGCGGCGGAATGTGCCGGCGTGCCCTGGGCGCTCAACATGATTGTCCATCGAAGCTATGACCGATTCGAAGCCGAGATGGCGCTCGTCGAGCGCTACCGACCGGGCATCGTCACGACAGCGCTGGGCAGCCCACGGCGAGTGCTGGATCGTGTGCATGCGTACGGCGGGCTGGTGATGGCCGACGTGATTTCTCCCGCACTGGCCCGCAAGGCCATCGAAGCCGGTGTGGACGGCCTGCTGCTCGTCACCAATGGGGCGGGCGGACACACCGGCCAGTACCACCCCTTTGCGTTCCTCGCCGAGGTGCGTGAGTTCTGGGATGGGCCGATCGGCCTGGCTGGCGCCATTTCCACTGGCTCGCAGATCCGCGCAGCGCAGTTGCTGGGCGCCGACTTCGCGGTGATCGGCACCAGACTGATCGCTACGCCCGAGAGCATGGTTTCCGACCAGTACCGGGATCTGCTGGTATCGAGCCGGATGGAGGACCTGACAATGTCGAGCGCCGTTTCCGGGGTCCCGGCGAACTGGCTGAAGCCGACACTCGAATCCGCAGGTTTCACCGCCGAGCAGCTCAAGGCCGAAGCCCGCATCGATTTCTCCGGTGACATCGTTGCCGCGCCGAAGGCGTGGAAAGACGTATGGTCCGCTGGGCACGGCGTAGGCGCTGTGCGCCGGGTGGCGCCGGTGCGGGAAGTGGTTGAAGAATTGGAGCGTGAATACTTGGCTTGCCTGCGCAAGGAGCAGGGCGACATCTCTGCACTGGCGCGCCGGCATGCCGACCGGAGCGTGACGGCGTGACGGCGTGACGGCCTGATCGGCCGGGTGAGAGCAGGACCTCGCGGCGACGCCCGATGCCGCGCGATGACAACATTAGAACAGAGGTAGACAGGATGACAGCCCCTCAACTGCAACAAGCCGCCGACGCCATCTTTCAGGCGCGCGCCACTCGCGAAGCGATCCCCCGCATCTCGGAGACCCACGGCGTCACGACGCTCGACGACGCCTACGCGGTCGCCCACCTCAACACGCGTCGCGCGCTCGACGGTGGACGCGTCATGAGCGGCAAGAAAATCGGCCTGACTTCACTGGCCGTGCAAAAGCAACTCGGCGTAGATCAGCCCGATTTCGGTGTGCTGTTCTCGGACATGGAGTTCGTCAGCGGCATGACGGTGCCGGTTTCACGGCTGATCCAGCCGAAGGCCGAAGGTGAAGTGGCTTTCGTCATGGGCAAGGACCTGGATGGCGACCTGACGTGGGGCCGATTCCTCGCCGCCATCGAATACACGCTGCCGGCCATCGAGATCGTCGACAGCGTGATCCAGGACTGGCGAATTACCCTCGTCGATACCGTGGCCGATAACGCCTCGTGCGGCCTGTACGTACTCGGCGCCGATCCGAAGCGCCTGTCCGACGTGACGCTGCCAGATTGCCGCATGCGTTTCCTGCGCAACGGCGAGGTGAGTTCCGAGGGCAATGGCGCCGCCTGCCTCGGGCATCCGCTCAATGCGGCATGGTGGCTGGCCAGGATGATGCAGGACGTGGGCGAGCCGCTGCGCGCCGGCGACGTGGTGCTGTCGGGCGCGATGGGGCCAATGTTCCCGATTCGCCCTGGAGAGCAGCTGCAATTGGAGGTGGAGGGGCTCGGCAAGGTGACTTGCCCGACCGACTGATCGATTCGTAGCGCCCGCCACGGAGAGCGGGACACCGGAGACAACATGACCAAGACAATGTACAAGGCGGCAGCCCTCGCGCTGGCCACCTCGGCAGCGTTCACCCTTTTGTCGGCCAATGCTCTCGCACAGGCCAATGAAATCAAGATCGGCGTTTCACTGTCCACCACGGGCCCCGGTGCCTCGCTCGGCATTCCCGAGAAGCAGGCGCTGGCGATGCTGCCCCAGACCCTGGGCGGCAAGCCGGTGAAGTACATCATGCTGGATGACGGCACCGATCCATCGAATGCGTCCAAGAATGCTCGCCGACTGATCGAGGAAGAGAAGGTCGACGCCATCATCGGGTCGTCCACCGTCCCCACGGCTATCGCCGTCGCAACGGTGGCTGCAGAGGGCAAGACCCCGGCGGTCGCGCTGAGCCCCTTCGTACCGAAGCCGGGCTGGCTGGCGTGGTCGTTCTCGCTGCCCCAGCCGGTTGGTGTCATGTCGGCCGCGCTGTTCGACGACATGGCGGCCCGCAAGGTGCAGTCGCTGGCTTTCATCGGCTACAACGACTCGTATGGCGAAGCGTGGCTCAAGGAAGTGCAGCCCCGCGCCGAAGCCTCCGGCATTAAGCTGGTGGCGACCGAGCGCTTCGCGCGGACGGACCAATCCGTGGCCGGGCAGACGGTCAAGGTCGTTTCTTCGCGCCCTGACGCGGTCATCGTGGTCGGTAGCGGTACGCCCGCAGCGCTGCCAATGACCGCGCTGCGCGACCGCGGGTACAAGGGGCCGATCTACCAGACCCACGGCGTTGCGAACAACGACTTCTTGCGCGTCGGCGGCAAGTCGGCGGACGGTGTGGTGCTGCCGGCGGGCGCATTGCTCGTGGCGGAACAGTTGCCCGAAGGCCATCCGAGCAAGGCGGTGGCGTCGGACTTCGTGAAGCGCTACGAAGCCAAGTATGGCGCCGGCTCGCGCGACCTGTTCGCCGGCTACGCCTACGACGCCTACCTGCTGCTCGGCAAGGCTGCAGCATCCGTGCCCACCTCTGTCCAGCCCGGCACGCCGGCGTTCCGCCAGGCGTTGCGCGATGCGATCGAAAATACCAAGGGGTTGCCGGCCACCCATGGCGTCATCAGCGTCAGCAAGACCGAACATTCGGTCTACGACGCATCGAGCCGTGTCCTCGTGAAGGTCCAGAACGGTAGCTGGAGGATCGAGAAATGAGCGCGGTGCTGACAACCATATCCGCGGAATCGCTGGTGGGCACGCGTCCGTTGCTGGCCACACCCCGCATCCTGCGGGAGGACCGCGCCGATGGCAGCTTCGTCCTGCGCTCGGACGAACCGCTGCAGCCGTTCGTCCGCTGCATCGGCGACTGGCTGCAATACTGGGCGCAGGAGGAGGGCCACCGCGTGTTCCTGGCCGAGCGGGCCGGTGACGGTTGGCGTCGCATGACCTACAGCGAGGTACATGCCGCCGTGCGTCGCGTGGCGCAGGCACTGCTGGACCTGCACATCGCGCCTGACGCGCCGGTCGTTGCCTTGTCCGAGAACAGCCTGAATCTGGCCATTCTTTCGCTGGCCGCGATGCACGTCGGACGACGGATAGCGGTGGTCTCTTCAGCGTACTCGGTGGTGGCGCGCGACCATGCCAAGCTGCATGCCATTCTGGATCGCCTCCATCCGGGCCTGATCTATGCCGAGGACGGGGATCGCTATCGGCCAGCCATTGCCGGGTGGCAGCCTACGTGTCCCGTTGTCTTTACCGCTGGAGCCGGGGCGGGCGAGGTGTCCTTCGACACGTTGCTGAGTATCACGCCGGGAACCGGGGTAGACCTCGCATTCGCCGCGATGACGGGCGACACGGTGGCGCGCATCTTGCTGACCTCCGGCTCCACGGGCGTGCCCAAGCTCGTGCCGAATACCCATCGCATGCTATGCGCCAACCAGCAGATGATTGCGCAGTGCTGGCCCTTCATCGACCGTGCGCATCCTGTAGTGCTGGACTGGCTGCCCTGGAGCCACACGTTTGGCGCCAACCACAACTTCAACCTGATCCTGCGCAACGGCGGGACGCTGTTCATCGATGCGGGGCGTCCGGCGCCAGGCGCCATCGAGGCCACCGTCCGCGCGCTCGAAGAAGTCAAGCCGACGCTCTTCTTCAACGTGCCGCGTGGATACGACGTGCTGCTGCCCTTTCTGGAGTCCGACGACGAGCTGGCTGGCGCGCTGTTCGAGCGCCTGGATATGCTGTTCTTTGCGGCGGCGGCCCTGCCCCAGCAGTGTGCGGAACGCCTGCGCGCGGTGGCGGCACGTGTCCGGCAACGGCCTTTGTTCTTCACGACGGAGTGGGGTTCGACCGAAACGTCGCCCGTGGTCACGAGCGCGCATTTCGAGACCAGCGAAACACGCAACATCGGCGTACCGGTGCCCGGTGTGGAGCTGAAGTTCTCGCCATGCCAGGAGAAGCTCGAACTCCGCGTGCGAGGCCCGTCGGTGTTCCCCGGCTACCTCGACGATGACGCGAAGACAAGCGAGGCATTCGACGAGGAAGGCTTTTACCGCATGGGCGACGCCGGGAAGCTGGCCGACCCGGCTGACCCGAACAGCGGCGTGATCTTCGACGGCCGCGTCTCGGAGGACTTCAAGCTGACGACGGGCACGTGGGTCTCGGTTGGCACGCTGCGGCTCGCTGCGGTCTCGTCGATGACGCCGTACGTCCAGGATGCCGTCGTGGCTGGCCATGACCGCAACGAGGTGGGACTGCTCCTCTTTCCATCGCCGGCGCTGCGTGCACTGGCCGATGACCTTGACAACAACTTCTGTGGCAAGGCGCTGGGCCAACACCCGGCGGTGCGCCAGGCTCTTGGCGAGATCTTGCGCAAGCTTGGCCAGGGCGCCGGAAGCTCGCAACGACCTGCCCGCGTGGCGATCCTGAGCGCGCCCCCGTCGATCGAACTCGGCGAGATCACGGACAAGGGCTACATCAACCAGCGCGCGGTATTGACCCTGCGCGCGGAGGATGTTGAGCGGCTCTTCTCGGATTGCACCTCCGTTATCCATCCGATCTGACATATCTGACTATCACTGGAAGCAGTCATGACGCAAAAACTCAAGGCAGCCATCATCGGCTCCGGCAACATCGGGACGGACCTGATGATCAAGATCCTCCGCCATGGACGCCATCTCGAGATGGGTGTCATGGTCGGCATCGATCCCACCTCGGACGGTCTGGCCCGCGCAGCGCGGCTCGGCGTGGCCACGTGTGCGACGGGCGCCGCCGGCCTCAGGGACATGCCCGCGTTCGCGGACATCGACATCGTCTTCGACGCCACGTCGGCCGGTGCGCACGTGGAGAACGACAAGCTGCTGCGCGCGGCAAAGCCCGGGATCCGCATGGTGGATCTCACGCCCGCTGCCATCGGTCCGTACTGCGTACCCGTTGTCAATCTCGAAAGCCATCTCGATGCACCGAACGTCAACATGGTGACGTGCGGCGGACAGGCGACCATTCCCATTGTGGCGGCCATTGCGGCGGTGACGAAGGTCCACTATGCGGAGATCGTCGCCTCGATCTCTAGTAAATCGGCTGGACCTGGTACCCGCGCGAATATCGACGAATTCACCGAAACCACTTCGCGGGCGCTGGAAGTCGTGGGCGGTGCACAGAAGGGCAAGGCGATCATTGTGTTGAATCCCGCGGAACCACCGCTGTTGATGCGCGATACGGTGTACACGCTGTCCGAGACGGCGGACCAGACCGAGCTCGAACGCGCCGTCCAAGCGATGGTCGAGGCAGTCAACAAGTATGTGCCCGGCTACCGCCTGAAGCAGAAGGTCCAGTTCGAAACTTACACGGCGGGCAATCCGCTGAACATCCCGGGCGTGGGTCGCGTGCCCGGACTCAAGACCACGGTTTTCCTGGAAGTGGAGGGCGCGGCCCACTACCTTCCCGCCTACGCCGGCAATCTCGACATCATGACCTCTGCCGCGCTCGCCACGGCCGAGAAGCTGGCCGAGCGCCAGATGGCCGCCGCCCACTGACCCCAGACGGATACAACGATGGACAAGAAACTCTATATCTCCGACGTGACGCTGCGCGACGGCTCCCACGCGATCCGCCATCAGTACAGCGTGGCCCAGGTGCGGGCCATCGCGACCGCGCTGGACGCCGCGCGTGTGGATTCGATCGAGGTGGCTCACGGCGACGGTCTGCAAGGATCGTCCTTTAACTACGGCTTCGGCGCACATACCGACCTGGAATGGATTGCCGCGGTGGCCGAATCGGTCAGCCACGCGAAAGTGGCCACGCTGCTGCTGCCGGGCATTGGCACGATCCACGACCTGCGTGCGGCCTATGACGCGGGCGCGCGCGTCGTTCGCGTGGCGACCCACTGCACCGAAGCCGACATCTCGCGCCAGCATATCGAGTACGCGCGCGAGCTGGGCATGGACACCGTGGGCTTCCTCATGATGAGCCACATGACCACGCCTCAGGTGCTGGCGGAGCAGGCCAAGCTCATGGAGCGCTATGGTGCGACGTGCATCTACGTGGTGGACTCGGGTGGGGCACTGACGATGGACGGCGTGCGCGAACGCTTCCGCGCGTTCAAGGACGTCCTCGACCCGGCAACCCAGACCGGCATGCACGCGCATCACAACCTGAGCCTCGGCGTGGCGAACTCCATGGTGGCGGTGGAGGAGGGCTGTGGCCGCATCGATGCTAGCCTGGCAGGCATGGGTGCAGGGGCTGGCAATGCGCCGCTGGAGGTCTTCATCGCCGCCGCGGAGCGCATGGGATGGCAGCACGGCACCGATCTCTACAAGCTGATGGATGCCGCGGACGACCTCGTGCGGCCGCTCCAGGACCGGCCGGTGCGGGTGGATCGCGAAACGCTCGCGCTGGGCTATGCCGGTGTCTACTCGAGCTTCCTGCGCCATTCCGAAGTTGCGGCCGCGCGACACGGCCTCAAGACCGTCGACATCCTTGTCGAGCTGGGCCGCCGCCGCATGGTGGGCGGTCAAGAGGACATGATCGTCGATGTGGCCCTCGATCTGAAGAAGCAGCAGGCCCTCTGAACCCATGCTCAACGATCACATCCTGGAGCGGCCAGACATGGCGAACGACATCGCGCCGGCAGCGGCCAGCACTACGGCTGCAGGCGAGGACGGCAGCCCGCATCGTGTGGTCTTCCTGCCGAAGGGCGCGGCGGTGTCCTGCGAGGCGGGCCAGTCGATACTGGACGCGGCGCTTCATGCAGGGTTCTTCCCGAAACATAGCTGCCGGCGGGGGGAGTGTCATGCCTGTGCCGCCAACATTGTCAGCGGATCGGTGAGTTATCCCTCCGGATTCGTGCCGGAGGGCCTGCCGCCGGGGCAATGCCTGACGTGCATGGCGCGGCCGGAAGATGACCTCGTCATCGAGGCGCCCGAGGTGGCTGCCGTGCCGGGTCGCAGGGTGGTGCAGGCAGGCGCCCGGGTCCTGACTGCCCAGCGAGTGAGCCATGATGTGACCATCGTGCGATTGCAGGTTCCGCCCGCGGCGGATTTCGCGTTCGAGGCCGGGCAGTATTGCGACGTAGTGCTGCGCGACGGCTCAAGACGAAGCTACTCGATGGCCAACGCCCCGGACGGAACGGGCGTCATCGAATGGCATGTGCGTGCGCTGCCCCGGGGACGCTTCTCTACCCACGTGTATTCCGCGCTCAAGCCGCGCGACATGCTCCGCGTCGAAGGCCCGTACGGCGCGTTCACGCTGTCGGATACCGGCAAACCTGTGGTGCTCCTGGCGTCCGGTACCGGCTATGCGCCCATCGCAGCGATCTTGAAGACGCATGCTGACGCGCTGCGGGCGCGCGGCGCCGTCCTGTACTGGGGCGGGCGCAGGCTGGAAGACCTCTATGCCTTCGAGGAGGCGCGGGCGTGGCAGCAAGAATCGGACAGGCTGCGCTTCGTTCCTGTGCTATCCGAGCCGGACGGCGAATGGACTGGACGGACCGGCTTCGTGCATGAGGCGGTCGCTGAAGATCTGCCGAACATGGCCGGCGTGGAGGTCTATGCCTGCGGCAATCCGTTGATGGTGGACGGCGCGCGCGCGTGTTTTGTGCAGGAACATGCGTTACCCGAGGATGCCTTCTTCAGCGATGCCTTCATCACGTCGCTCACCCCCCAAGGCGCAACGTAGCGATCGCCAATGCTCGACTGCCGCATATAACGATACAGAGGAGACAACACATGCCTACGCCCCATAAATACCTTCCCGTTCGCTGGGCTCTCGTGGCCGCCAGCCTGGCACTGTCGGCCGGAGGCGCCATTGCGCAGGTCAAGATCGGCGTCACGCTCTCGATGACCGGACCGGCGGCCTCGCTCGGCATTCCGGAGAAACAGACGGTTGCGCTCTTCCCCAAGGAAATCGCCGGCCAGAAGATCATAACGGGCTGGATCAGCGTGCACGCGTCATGGTGACGATCGAGGGCGGCCGCTGGAAGCTGGTCCGTTGAGAGGGAGAACGTGTGATGAACGAGACAAGCACCCTCACTGTCACCAGTGTAAAAGACCTGCGCAGGATCGAGTCGACTCCGCTCTGGGAGCGCATCGGCGCCCAGAACGTCCCAGCAGCCCTCGAGAACGTGGCGGCCCGGTATCCGGACCGCCCGGCGCTGACATTCCTTCCCGATGCGAAGCTCGACACAGCGCCCGATGTGCTGCGCTATGGCGACCTTATGCGCAAGATCCGGCAAGCCGCCAATCTGTTCCGCGCGCTGGGCGCGGACGAACACAACGCCGTTGCATTCCTGCTGCCGCCGATTCCGGCGGCGTACATCACGCTCTGGGCCGCCGAAACTGCCAGCCGGGCGTGTCCGATCAACTATCTGCTCGATACGGAGCATATCGCCCACCTGCTCGAAGCTGCTGGCGCGACGATCCTGGTAGCGCTTGCGCCCTGCGACGCGCTGGATATCTGGTCGAAGGTCGCCACACTGCAGGAGCGTGTGCCGGGGCTACAGCACGTCATTCCGGTATCTTGCGACGGTTCGGTCGATCCAGGCGGCTTCGATGCGTTGGTCGCCCAGCAGCCCGATGCGGCGCTCGCCTTCCATCGAGACATCGGTCCTGACGATGTCGCCGCGCTGTTCCACACGGGCGGCACCACGGGTACGCCGAAGCTGGCACAGCACACCCACGGCAACCAGTTGCACGCGAGCTGGGGCGCGTCGGTGATGTACCGGACGACGTGCGAGGACGCCATGATCAATGGCTTTCCACTCTTCCATGTGGCGGGCTCATTCGTGTTCGGCCTGTCCACGCTGCTGGCCGGTGGCAACGTCATCCTGCCGTCGCTGCTCGGCATGCGCGACAAGGCGTTCGTCTCGCGCTACTGGCAGTTTGCTGCGCGCGAGCGCGCGACGCTGCTGGCCGGCGTCCCCACGGTAGTGTCAACGCTGCTCGATGTCGATCCCGCCGGCGCAGATATCAGCCGCGTGCGGTGCATGCTGACGGGCGGATCGCCTTTGCCCACCGAACTGGCCGCCAGCTTCGAGCGGCGTCTCGGCATTCCCGTGCGCAACATCCTCGGCATGACCGAATGCGCGGGCGTGGTGAGCATCGTGCCGGTCGACATGCCACGCAAACCCGGCTCGCGTGGCCTGCCCGTGCCTTATTCCGAGGTGCGAGTGTTGCGCATGGGCGGAAGCCTCTCGTCGGGCGATTTCTGCGCGCCGGGAGAGTCGGGCATCGTCGTGCTTCGCGGACCTAACGTTTCACCGGGCTATACCCATTCCGCGCGCAATCCAGGTACTTTCGAGGACGGTTGGCTGATCAGCGGCGACATCGGACATATCGCCGATGACGGTCAGGTACACCTTACGGGCCGTGCCAAGGATGTCATCATCCGCAGCAGCCACAACATCGATCCTTCGATGATCGAGGAGGCGCTGATGCGCCATCCTTCGGTGGAGTCGGCGGCGGCGGTAGGCGAGCCCGACGAGTATGCCGGCGAGCTGCCTGTGGCCTTCGTCACGCTACGTGCCGACGCCCGGTTAAGCGCGGAGGAGCTGCTCGAATTCGCCGTGCCGTACATCGGCGAACGGCCTGCGGTGCCCAAGCGCATCAGCATCATCGAGCACATCCCTGTCACGCCGGTAGGCAAGATCTACAAGCCCGCGCTAAGGCTGATGGCGATGGAACGCGCGATCGGCGAGCGTGTCGCGCAATGTGCGGTGCTCGGTCACGACGTGGTCGTGAGCGGCGTAGACCACGGCGCCCGGTTGTCAATGCAGTTCGTGATCGGGGAGGGCGCCCAGAACGGCGATCAGCTTGAACGCGAGCTAGAACGGATCATGGCGCCATTTCCGATTGCGTACAGCGTGATTCGCGAGAGCGGCTACCACCCGCCGCTCTGAAGCCAGCATCCAGCAGTAGAAGTCGAGGTCGTTGGCAGTCATGAGGTTGGACAGTCAGCACGCAGAAGAGCTTCATTGTAGTGACAAGCGCCAATCAATTGGCGGGTAGTGCGGTGGAAACAGCTATCAGGTAACAGGAGACAAGATGGACATCACAACGGCCGCCCTGCTTGCGCAGGACGGCATCACTTCAGGCGCTGTTTATGGCCTACTTGCGCTGGCGCTCGTGCTGGTCTTTTCAGTGACACGCGTCATCTTCTTGCCCCAAGGCGAGTTCGTGGCTTATGGAGCGTTGACTCTGGCCGCCATGCAGGCCGGACATGCGCCGCAGACGAGCTGGCTGCTGTTGGGGCTTGGCGTGCTGACTTTCGCATTCGACACGTGGCTGGTACTGCGCAGCGGTGAGGGACACCCGGCCGCTGCGCGGCGGATCGGCGTGCTGGCGCTCAAGTACCTGCTGTTCCCGGTGGCGGTGCATCTCTGCGTGCAGAGCTTTGCGAGTGCGCAGACCCCCATGCTGCTGCAGGTTGCACTGACCATGCTCGTGGTAGTGCCGATGGGCCCGATGCTGTACCGCGTGGCATATCAACCCCTGGCGGAAAGCAGCGTTCTCGTGCTGCTCATCGTCTCCGTCGGCGTCCATTTCGCACTGGGGGGGCTCGGCCTCGTCATGTTTGGCGCCGAAGGTTCGCGCACGACAGCGTTCTCCGAGGCGTTCTTCGAACTCGGAGGGCTGAACGTGTCTGGACAGAGCCTGTGGGTGGTCGGCGTCGCGGTGGCACTGATCGTCGGGCTCTTCGGCTACTTCGAGCGAACCATTTCCGGAAAGGCATTGCGGGCTACGGCCGTCAACCGGCTCGGCGCGCGGCTCGTGGGGATCGGCACAGTGCAGGCCGGCCGGCTGTCCTTCACGCTTGCCGCGGCAATTGGCGCGCTGTGCGGCGTGCTGATTGCGCCGCTGACCACGGTCTACTACGAATCCGGGTTCCTGATCGGCCTGAAGGGCTTCGTGGGAGCCATCGTGGGCGGCCTAGTCAGCTATCCGCTGGCCGCGGCGGGGGCATTGCTGGTCGGATTGCTCGAGTCGTACTCGTCGTTCTGGGCGAGCGCCTACAAGGAAGTCATCGTGTTTACGCTGATCATCCCGGTGCTGTTGTGGCGCTCGATGGTCAGCAAGCCGGCCGAGGAGGAGTGAGATGGATATCGTGACGAACAAGCGCCGTCCCCTGCAAACGGAGGTGGGTGCCGGCTGGAACGGCGCCACCGTGCGGCGCGCGGCCCTCGGCTTATTCCTTGTCGTGCTCGTGGCGCTGCCCGTGCTGCCAACTCCTGAATTCTGGATCACGCTGGGCAACTACATCGGCCTCTACAGCATCGTGGCAGTCGGGCTGGTGCTGCTGACCGGCGTAAGTGGCATGACGTCGTTTGGCCAGGCCGCCTTCGTGGGGCTTGGTGCCTACAGTACCGCATACCTGACGACGCACTATGGTCTTTCGCCATGGCTAGGGCTGGCCGCCGGCCTGACAATCACGGTGGTCTCAGCCTATCTGATCGGGCTGGTGACCATGCGGATGTCGGGACACTACCTGCCGCTCGCCACCATTGCATGGGGCCTCTCGCTGTACTACCTGTTCGGCAATCTGGAGTTTCTCGGCAAGTACGACGGCCTCAACGGCGTTCCGGTGCTGCAACTTGCCGGCGTCGACCTGCAGTCGGGCCGCGCGATGTTCTACCTGATCTGGGCTGTCGTGCTGCTTTCGATCCTGGCCGTGCACAACCTGCTGAACTCGCGCCCCGGCCGCGCCATCCGCTCGTTGAAGGGCGGTGTGGTGATGGCAGAGGCCATGGGCGTGAACACGGGATGGATGAAGGTGGTGGCATTCGTGATGGCGGCGGTGCTGGCCTGCATCTCAGGCTTCCTCTATGCGCATTTGCAACGCGCGGTGAATCCCACGCCGTTCGGCATCAACTATGGCATCGAGTACCTGTTCATGGCGGTCATTGGGGGGGTGGGGCACCTGTGGGGTGCGGTGCTGGGCGCCGGCATCCTGACCATCCTCAAGGATGCGCTGCAAGGCATTTTGCCGAAGCTGCTTGGCTCGAACGGAAATTTCGAGATCATCGTGTTCGGCGTGCTGCTGGTCGTCCTGTTGCAGTACGCGCGTGATGGCTTGTGGCCGTATTTGAAGCGTCTCGTGCCAGCGGCGCCATCCCGTGGTGTGCCCGAACAGGCTACGCCGCTGTCTGTGCGCAGCAAGCCAGAAGCGGGCGAACTGGTGCTCGATGTGCGTGCCGCGCGCAAGCAGTTCGGCGGACTGGTCGCTGTCAACGACGTCAGCTTCCAGGTACGCGCCGGCGAGATTGTCGGCCTGATCGGTCCCAATGGCGCCGGCAAATCTACCACGTTCAACCTCGTGACGGGCGTGCTGCCAGTCACGAGTGGCGAGGTGCGGTATCGCGGCGAGGTGATTTCCAACAAACCGTCGCGCGAGATCGTCAAGCGGGGCATCGGTCGCACGTTCCAGCACGTGCATCTGTTGCCCACCATGACAGTGCTAGAGAACGTCGCCATCGGCGCCCACCTGCGCGGCGATTTCGCGGCCCAGGGCGGCATCGCGGCTGCCGTTCTCCGGCTCAACCGCACCGAGGAAGGCAAGTTGCTGGCGGAAGCGGCCCGGCAGCTGCAGCGCGTCGGTCTGGGCGACTACCTGTATCACGAGGCCGGCAGCCTGGCGCTCGGGCAGCAGCGCATTTTGGAGATTGCGCGCGCTCTCTGCTGTGATCCGGCACTGCTTCTGCTCGACGAACCCGCTGCGGGCCTGCGCTACAAGGAAAAGCAGGCCCTGGCCGAGCTTCTGGGCAAGCTGAAGGGCGAGGGCATGAGTGTACTGCTGGTCGAGCATGACATGGATTTCGTGATGAACCTGACCGATCGACTGGTGGTGATGGAGTTCGGTACGCGCATCGCGGAAGGAGCGCCTGTGGATGTGCAGAAGGATCCGGCAGTACTGCGGGCCTATCTGGGCGATATCGACTGAGAGAGACAAGATGAGCGCAATTCTGGAAATCGACCGCCTGCGTGTCTGCTACGGCAAGGTCGAGGCAGTGCATGGGGTGAGCCTGAAGGTGCAGGCCGGGCAGATCGTGACGGTGATCGGGCCGAATGGGGCAGGCAAATCGTCAACGCTGGCCGCGATCATGGGCGCAATGCCGCCGAGCGGATCAGTTCTTGGCACGATCCGGTATCTCGGCCACGCGTTGGACAGCCTGCCCGTCGAGGCGCGAGTCGCCCGCGGCATGTGCCTCGTACCCGAGAAGCGCGAGCTATTCGCGTCGATGAGCGTGGAGGACAACCTTCTGCTAGGCGCGTTTCGCAGGAAGAGAGCGGGCGACAAGAACTATCTGGATCAACTCGATGTCGTCTACGAACTGTTTCCCCGCCTGAAGGAGCGCGCGAAGCAAGCGGCCGGGACGATGTCGGGCGGTGAACGCCAGATGCTGGCCGTCGGCCGCGCGCTGATGGCCAAGCCGCAACTGCTCATGCTCGATGAGCCCAGCCTTGGGCTGGCGCCGCTGATCGTCAAGGAAATCTTCCACATCATCAGCAACCTGCGCCGCACCGGTGTCGCGACGCTGCTGGTAGAGCAGAACGCCCGTGCTGCCTTGCAAGTGGCGGACTACGGGTATGTCATCGAGACGGGCGATCTTGTGATGGAAGGCGCTGCCGCAGATCTGGCGGCCGATCCGCGCGTCATTGAAACCTACCTGGGACTCGCAAAAAAGGCTGCCTAGCCGCATACGGCATGGAGAGGCGGGAGAAGTAAGCCAAAAGGCTTTGCGGCGTGGTCGACACCGGTATCGAGTATCTCAACGATCAAGCCTGACCTTCATTTCCGTCTCCTCTCCTCCTAGACAGACGTTGCTTGGGCGCGATAGGGCGATAAGATTGCGGCCGCAACGACGGTTCTCGACTGCGGATTCAACCCAGCTCTGCCACTGGGGCCGTTTTTTCAGTGGCAGCTTTGCAGCCGACAGCGGACATGGGTTTCAAGGAGGACGTTTCCACTCGCCTGGCAATGAGCGCCACGGTGGAAAATCAGCGGCAGGTTCTCTGGAACAATCTCCTCACGGATGCCAAATCGATGGCTGGCGGTCTGCCCGCGCGAGCCGGAGATAAACTACGAGAGTTAACGTCCCGCAGCAAGCATCAGTTCGGCATATTCGCCCAGTTTGTCGCGGGTCAGGCGGCTGATCGGGCCAGAGATGCAAAGCGTGCATTACGCCGGAACAGCGCGATGCGCTCGAGCAGCTGGCGCTGGTTGCCGACATACTGGCCGATGGGGCGGGACGCCTGAAGCGAACATAGCCCGTCGCTGTGCGTGACGGTCTACTGGTTTCGTGGATCGGCCTTCCCAGGCGACCCGGGAAGGCCACATAGCGTTAGCGCGCCACTACTGCTTGCTGTTGGCGCCGTCGGTGAACGGATCCGCCTTGCCTGCTTTCGCGCCATCAGTGAACGGATCCGCCTTGCCTGCTTTCGCGCCGTCGGTATAGGGATCTGCCTTGCCAGCCCTTGCGCCGTCCGTATATGGGTCTGGCTTCGCGGTCGGCGCCAGGTCGGTACGGGTCGAGGACTTGGCACCTTCCGTATAGGGATCGAATTTCCCGGTTTTCGCACCGTCCGTATATGGATCCGGTTTTCCCTTGGCCCCCTGCGTGTATGGATCCACTGCCTTTTGCGCGTAGCAGGGCAGCGTGAGTAATGCGCCGAAAGCCGCAATTACCGAAAAAACAATCGGCCTCATTTCTTTCTCCTGAAAATATTGAATTCACTCAAGCGTAGAACCCGACGGCGCTGGCGAACAGCCATGAACTGGCATTGCCAAGTCGCGCCCACGATGGCTGCCTCCCCATAGTAGGTCGTTTTGTGAAAGATATTGCGCGCCCGACCGTGCCTCATAGTGCCAGCCAGGAAACCGATTTCGTTGTCCCTCCCACCCAGTGAGTTCAGGCTGCAATGGATAGCGCCGCCGCGAACTCGTTCAGCGCTACCTTGCTGGGCCGCCGCGCAAACATGCCGAGATTGCGCTGCTGCTCGGCTTTGGCGGATCCAGTTCCTTTTCTCGCTGGTTTCGCACACAGTTTGGTCGGGCGGCTTCGGATTTCGAGGGGGTTGCAGATGAAGGGGGCATGCCGGCATATGGCCGGAAATGAAACATTCGCTTGATGTCGGTTCCGAGAATACCTTTGCATGGCTTGCGGTGGCAGGTGTAGTGGATCCTTTTATGGCCATCTGAGACATTTCGACTTCACTGTCACTGAATTTCGTCCGACTTCGTAACGGCAGTGTCAGATCAGCTTGAGCAGGGCCGGTACTGTCAGCACCGCGGTGTAGTAGCCCATGAATTGCACCCCGGTATTGAACCCGATGAGGCGGGACAGCAGTCCGCCCAGAAGGCCCATCGTCAGGATCACCAAGAGACCGACTGGCCCGCCTTCCCAGGCGCTGATAACCAGGATGAGTCCCACAAACGTGCCGATAATGGCCTCGTGCGAGATCTTGCGCGACACGAACAGCGCGGAACGGCGTGCGTAGTTCATCGCGAATGGGTAGGCCACGAGCGACGCCAGCAGCACGGCAAGCAGCCCGTATCCCAGGAATTCCCAGTGGCTAAGGAGGTTATGCAGGTTATGCGTTTGGCCCGAGCCGGCGTCGACAGTGAAGACCGGCGGCGCGTTGAAAAGCGGTGCGGCCGGCCCTGCGGCGACCGGACTCAAGGGCAGGCCGAAAGCGATCAGCGGAATCAGCGCTTCGGCAATGTACGTGGCTTCGGTGACGCCGTTTCGGACGCTCAGCACGGTGGTCAGCCGGTGATACGCGTGGCGGATGCGTGCCCCCACCAGTTCGCCCAGCACCACCGTCATGGCGACCGGGCTGAACACGAAGGTCGCGCTCGACACGGCGGCGGCGCCGATCGTCCATTTCACCTGGCTCTTGTCGAGCACGCGCGCAGGATTGGGAAAGTAGCCGGACCAGCCCTTGACGTCTGGCGCCAGCGCGAAGGTGCGCACCGTGTCGCGGCGCATGCGGGCGCGCTCCTTCGGCGAAAGCAGCGAGAACAGGTCGGCGATCAGTGGTCCAATCGCGATCCCGAGGAAGTAGCTAATGCTCAGCTTGGTGCCAAACTTGGTGGTCAGCGCCTGCAACGCGACGATGACGACGACGAACGGAACCAGAGTCGCAACCGATGCCCATTTCCCTGACGAGCAGTACGCAATGATCACCGCCGCGACCACGAAAATCCACGGCGCCGCCTTCGTGATGGTGGGGCCGAATGGCGCGAGCAGCACGGCGAACAGGACCGCCAGCGGCACCGCGACGAACGCGGCGATGATGGCGCCTGAAATCATCTTGCGCAGCGCGATGTGTGGCACGCCGAGGTTGCGCAGATGATTGGCGTCTTGCAACAAGGGCGTGGCCATCGTGTCCCCCGGAATGCCAAGCAGGGCAGTCGGAATGGCGTGCGTCATATGCTTGGCGACGGCACCCGCCATGAAAAAGGTGAACACGCCTTCAGGGGGTACGCCGAGCAGGACGACAAGCAGCGTCAGCGGTGCCAGCGTGGTGGTCTCGTCAGTCCCGGAAATCAGGCCGATGGCGGCGAACACGACGGCGCCAGCGAGGCCCATGCCTGCCGCGACCAGAATGTGCGACAGCAATGCGGATTCGATCATGTTGTGTCTCCGATGAATAAGGGTCAGGCGCTTCGATCCGCCAGCGTGGCAGTTCGCTGCACTGAGCGACTGCTTGCGCGATCGGCCGCTTGTGGACCAGGCTCTCTGGAGGCAAACAACTCGAACAGTTGGAGTTCCTTCAATTCCTGGGCGGCGGCTGAGGGAAGATCGGAGGTGGAGCCCAGGCCGCCTGGCTCCATGGCAAGACTGGCGAGGACTTCTCCCCGCCAGCTCGGATCCGCCGGCTCGCCCTCGATGACTTCGCGCTTGGGAGGAAACAGGACTGCGCAAAGCGCGCCAGCCACCAGGCAGCCGACGAGGCCCGCGAGCATTGCATAGGCTCGCGCCAGGTCGGGGGACTTGACAAGGTCGGCAAGGATGCGCGCCGCGACCAGAAATCCTCCAAGGCTGACGGCGCCGCCGATCACGATCGAGCAGGCCAGATGCCGGATATCCGCAGTGTCGCCCCAGACTTCGATCAAGCGGCGCGGCGCAGATGCTTCGTTGATATTCATCGGTTGTCTCCTGTCGATGAGGTCCGCCCCGACGGTGGGGTCGGTCTGGCGCTTCATCGGTCTTTTGTTGTACAGCGGAGGTGATCAGCGCGCGGCACGCAGTTCCGCCAGGAGTTCCAACGCACGGTCCGTCCGTACGTCCGTCTCACTGGCCAGCCGCTTTGCGATAGCATCGATCTCGTCGCCCACCGCGCCAGCGACCAGCGCGATGTTGCGGGCGTGCAGCGCCATGTGGCCGCGCTGGATGCCTTCTGTTGCCAGTGCACGCAGAGCGCCAAGGTTCTGCGCGAGGCCGACGGCCACCGCGACCTCACCCAGATCCTGAGCTGACTTCACGTCCAGAATCTTCAGTGCCACGCGCGCCAGTGGGTGCGTTTTGGTGGCGCCGCCAACCAGTCCGACCGGCATCGGCATCTCGATCGTGCCGACCAGTGCGCCGCTGGCATCTTTCTCCCAGTGCGTAAGAGAGGTGTACCGGCCGCCACGGCAGGCATAGGCGTGGGCACCCGACTCCACCGCTCGCCAGTCGTTGCCGGTGGCGACCACCAGCGGGTCTATCCCGTTCATGATGCCCTTGTTGTGAGTGGCGGCTCGGTACGGGTCGATGGCGGCGAAGGTGTATGCGTCGATCACGCCGTCAATGATCTCGGCGCCGCTGCGTTCTTTCGTGGCGAGAGCGGCCTCGGTCAGCCGCACGCGCGCCCGGGCCAGCCTCAGGTCGGCCAGGTTGGAAAGAATGCGCAAGCGCACCGAGCCGCCGGTCAGCTTTTCAACGAGAGGCGAGACGGCTTCAGCCATCGTGTTGACGGTATTCGCGCCCATCGCGTCACGCACATCGACGATCAGGTGCATCACGATCATCGGGCCGCGTGGGGTATCGGGAAAAACGTGGACCTCGATGTCACGGCAGCCGCCGCCAAGGCTGATCAGCACCTTGTCGCGGCTATTCGCCACGGCCAGGATTTCATCGCGCTGCTTCAGGATGGCAAGACGTGCGCCGTAGGGATCGCCAATACCTAGCACCTGCACCTGCGCACGCATCAGTGGGCCCGTGCTCGACGTCTCGAAGCCGCCACAGTCGCGCGCGAGCTTCGCCATGTACGACGCCGCCGCCACGACTGAAGGTTCTTCCACCACCATGGGAACCAGGACGTCGCGGCCATTCACCTGAAAGTATCCCGCCACGCCGAACGGTAGTTCAAAAGTGCCGACTACGTTTTCGATCATGCCGTTTGCCCGATCTACCCCAAGATCTCCGGGCTGCGATACGAGCTGGACTTCGGCGGAAGTGAGGGCTGCGGCGGATGCAATATGGTCAAGGCGCTGTGTGGGTGTGAGGGCGCGAAAGTTGGGCAGGACGGAACTGGCAGCCATATCTGTCTCCTTGCAATGAGTAGATCAACATGGCAGACAGATTAGGCCTACTGTACCAGTAGATAAAGGTACAATTTTCCGGGACAGTTGGTATTCTTGAAGCTGAACCCAGAGGCTGGTCTTGCCTTCAATATGTCTCATAAATCACCCTCGATAGCGGTTACTCTCGCAGATTCCCTTGCCAGGCAAATCGCTGAAGGCGCTTACCGCGTCGGCGAGAGACTGCCATCACTGCGCGACGTCGCCGCAATGCATGGCTACAGCAAGAACACGGTCGTCGCCGCTTTCGAGTTGTTGGTCGAGCGTGGGCTGCTAGAACCGCGGCGGGGTGCTGGCTATTTCGTTCGGTCTGGTACGGCCAAGGCCACCACGGAAGACGATGCCGGCACTCTCGGCCGGGCCATGGACATTGTCTGGCTGATGCGCGAGCAGTTGAAAAGCCGCCCCGATGTGCTGGCAGTGGGCGATGGATTTCCGCCCGTGGAATGGCTAGCGGAAGCCCGCCTGGACAAATATCACCACAAGGTCGTGCGCACCGGCCTGGGCGCATTGTTCCGCTATGGGCATCGCTTCGGGTATGAGCCGTTGCGCGTCCATCTCGTCCGCAAACTGGCGGCCATCGGCATTGGTGCCGAGCCGCACCAGATCGTGCTGACCCACGGCGCGAATGATGCCCTTGACCTGGTAATCCGCTATTTCGTGCCCGCCGGGGCCGCAGTTCTTGTCGACGATCCAGGGTATTACCCGCTATTTGGCAAGCTGAAGTTGGCGGGAGCCAAAATCATCGGCGTGCCGCGGCTGCCCGATGGTCCGGACATCGAAGCGCTGGAGCGGCTCCTGACGCAGGAGCGTCCCAGGCTCTTTTTTACGCAATCCGTTGCCCACAATCCCACCGGATCGGACCTGTCGGCGGCCAAGGCATATCGGATCCTCCAGCTCGCTCAGCGCTTCAATCTTCTGTTGGTGGAGAACGACGCGCTGGCCGACTTCAAGCCAGCGTCGCTTTCAAGGCTTTCCGCGCTGGACCAGCTCGAGCGGACCATCTATGTGGGAAGTTTCTCCAAATCCTTTTCCGCCGCCCTGCGCGTGGGCTACATCGCGTGCGGAGACGGCTTGGCCAGCGACCTGGCCGACCTGAAGGCCCTGATCCATGTCAGCAGTTCGGAATACTGCGAGCGGACCGTCGATGTCATCCTCAGCGAAGGGCATTACCAGCGCTATATCACTCGCCTGCGCTCGCGTCTGGCCCTTGCTACGGAGAAGGCGGTGGCATTGTTCGACCGGCTGGATGCCCGCGTCTTTGCCAGGACCGACGAGAGCCTTTATCTATGGGGAGCGCTCCCTGGCGTAGAGGATTCACTGCCAATGGCTGAGCAGATGCTGGCAAGAAAAGTCATGATGGCGCCGGGACGAGTGTTCCGCGTCGACTCGGAAGCGATCTCACCTTGGTCACGCTTTAACGTGGGAGCGGTCATGGATCCGCGATTCGAGGCTGCTGTAAGGGGCTCCATGAGCCGCTAATCACCTTCGGGCACAGGCAGCAAGCCACAGGTACGAACTAAAGCCCGCGCGGGCTTACCGGCCACCTAGACTTAACTGGCCAGGCCTATCCCAACCCGGTATTCCGGCCGGGCTCTGCCGTTGCACTCCATGCCTTCCGTCGGAAGGCATGGGTGGGGAAAGAAGCGTGAGCGGGCCGTTGATACGTTGACACAGGTGCTGGAAATGGACGTTGGAGCGGCGGATGATGATTCAGAGTGAGATTGACTGCCTTGCGAGATGCGTAGGGCATCGTTGTCCGACTGGAGGCGTATCGCAGATTAGCAAGGCCGCAGCTTTCGCCGATACCTGACGTCGGTAGGCGAAGAAGTCCCTTTAAATCGATGGCTTCATCGCCTTTGTTCGCCTTTGTTCGCCGTTGTTATCGCGCTCGTGAACAGTTCGTCGCATCAGAGTGCGTTGACGGGGATTTTAAGATATCGCTTACCGTTCGTCTCAGGAGAGGGTAGCTCTCCCGCCCGCATGTTGACCTGCACGGACGGCAGGATCAGGGCGGGCATCGGGAGCGTGGCGTCACGCTCCTGGCGCATGACGACGAACTCCTCCTCGCCGATGCCGTCGCGCACATGGATGTTGTTCGCGCGTTGGTCAGCTACCGTGGTCACGTAGCTGAGCTCCCTGCCGCCAGGCTGATAGTCGTGGCACAAGTAGAGGCGCGTCTCCGTTGGCAGGCTCAGCACCTTGTCGATGGAGCGGTAGAGGGTACGCGCATCGCCACCCGGGAAGTCGCAGCGGGCGGTGCCGTAGTCTGGCATGAATAGCGTGTCGCCGACAAAGCCAGCCATCTCCTGGCCGTCGCTGATCACATAGGTCATGCATGCCGGCGTGTGGCCTGGCGTATGCATCGCACGCACCAGCAGGCCGCCGAGCGTGAAGGTGTCTCCGTCATGCCACAGGCGATCGAACTGACACCCGTCTGGCGCGAAATCCCGTCCTGCATTGAATAGCTCGCCGAAGACCTTCTGTACCGTTGTGATATGGCTCCCAATGGCGGTCTGCCCGCCCAGTCGTCGCTTGAGATACGGCGCGGCCGAAAGATGGTCGGCATGGACATGGGTTTCCAGAATCCATTGAACGGTCGCCCCCAGTTCCAGCACGCGCGATATCAGCTGATCGGCGCTGGTCGTGCAAATCCGACCGGAGTTCGGATCATAGTCAAGCACGCTGTCGATCAGCGCGCATCGCCGGCTTTGTCGGTCAAGAACGAGATAGCTAAAGGTACAGGTACTAGGATGAAAAAAGGCGTTGACTTCCATGGAGGAGGAAATTGAGGCTGGAATCATCGTGATGTTGTGGCGTTTCAATTGAGCCCACTCAACGTGCGCTCGGCTTGGAAAGCTTTCCTGTGCCGGCCTTGATGCAGCAGGCCGGTTTCAGCGGTGTACTAACTTTCCAGGAAGAGAGCGATCCGGTACTTTACTGAACCGCCTTGAACATGTCCTCGACCACCTTCTTGGCGTCGCCGAACACCATCATGGTCTTGTCCATGTAGAACAGCTCGTTATCGAGACCCGCGTAGCCGGCTGCCATCGAGCGCTTGTTGACGATGATGGTCTTGGCCTTGTACGCCTCCAGGATCGG
>NZ_JAGIQA010000089.1 GCF_017814975.1 Cupriavidus consociatus | reverse complement strand
GCCTGGCACCGGCACACTCGACGAGATGGCCCAGTTGATCGTCACGCTCCTGGAGCCGTATTTACAACCCGATAATTGTTAAAGCTATTTGAGGGATGTTGTACTAGTAGATTTCGACGACGAGGGCTGCTGCCGATGCCAATGACTCTGGCAGGAGGCTCCCTGCAAGTACTCTATCCCCATTGTGCCGGACTCGACGTCCACAAGGACACCATTGTGACCTGTGTGCGCTGTGTCTCGGCGCCCGTGCATCACGAAGTGCGCAGCTTTGACAGCACCACCGCCGGCCTGCTGGCGCTGCACGGCTGCACCCACGTGGCCATGGATGCCACCGGGGGTACTGGAAGCCGGTGTGGCACATCCTCGAGGGCAACTTCGAGTTGGTGCTGGCCAATGCCCAGCACATCCGCAACGTGCCCGGCCGCAAAACCGACGTCAATGACGCGATGTGGATTACCGATCTGCTCGCCCACGGCTTGATCCGATCGAGCTTCGTGCCGCCGGCCGCCATCCAGGAGTTGCCCGATCTCACGCGCACCCGCAAGCAACTCGTGCGCGAGATCTCCCAGCACAGCCTGCGTATCCAGAAAGTGCTCGAAGACGCCAACCTCAAGCTCGGCCGCGTGCTCTCGGACGTGCTGGGACACAGTGGCCGGGCCATGCTCAAGGCGATTGTCAACGGCGAGGCCGATACCGAGCGGCTTGCCGCGCTGGGCGAAGGCAACGCCCAAAAAAAAAGCACGCCGAACTGTGCGAGGCGCCGCGCGGACGCATTACCGAACACCATCGCACGATGCTCAAGCTGAATCTGAATTTCATCGGTGCCCTGGAGCACACGCTCGCCGAGCTCGACGCCGTCGTGGGAAAAGCGCTGGCGCCGATCCGACAACGCGCCCGCCTGCTGACCACTATCCCCGGGGTTAGCGACTTGACCGCACAGGTCCTGTTGGCGGAGATCGGCGTCGACATGACGCGCTTCCCCGATGCTGGCCATCTCGTGTCTTGGGGGGCCTGTGTCCGCGCAATGACGAGAGCGCCGGCAAACGCCGCAGCACGCGCGTGCGCAAGAGCGGTACCTGGCTCAAGACTGCCCTGGTCACCGCCGCTTGGGCCGCGGTGCGCGTCAAGACCGGCTATCTCCGTGCACAGTTCCTGCGCATCAAAGCCAGACGCGGCGCCAAGAAGGCCATCCTCGCGGTGGCCGCTTCCATGCTCACCGCCGCTTACCACATGCTCTGGGATGGTGTGGAGTACACGGACCGTGGCCCCGATTACTTCGACCGCCATCATGCCGAGAAAACCATTCGACGCCTGCTCAAACGTCTCGCCGACCTTGGGTGCCATGTCGATCCCATCGCTCATGCTGTCTAACGCTTCGTAGTAGTGAGATTCGTTCGTTGAGCCAACCGCGCGCGGCGCTGCTGGCCTTCGGCGTGGCGGCGCTCGCGTATAACATACTGAGCGTGATTGGGACTGCCGTGAGAATCCGGTATGAGTTGGTTACCAGCGACATTGAGCTCTCACCGTATTACCTCGCCAGCGAAATCCGGGCGACGTATGCCGGCATGATGATCGCGGTACCGACCGAGATATGGGAAGGCTATGACCCTCTCACCCCGGCCCAGCTCAGCCGCGAGCTGCTCAAGATCGCAACGCACGTTGATCCCGCACGGGACGTGATGCAGCCGCATTGGGAGCGCACGGCGGAAAGAGTCGCGCAGTTTCCGGTGGTGCTGTGCATCGCTGATACGACCGAGCTGAACTTCAATGGCCAGGAAAGGGAGGGGCTGGGGCCGCTGAGCTACGAAGCCCAGCGGGGAATGTTTCTGCATCCGACCTACGCGGTGACGCCTGGCCGTGAACCGCTGGGGGTGATCGATGCCTGGATGTGGGCTCGGGAGCCAAAGGACGCTGACGGCAACCGCGGCGGGATCAAGGAAAGCGTACGCTGGATTGAAGGGTATGAACGGGTTGCGGAGCAAGCCGCGCTGCTGCCCCAGACACGGTTGGTGTATGTGACGGACCGCGAGGGTGATATTGCCGAGTTGATGGCGCGCGCCCAGGAACTTGGCCAACCGGCCGACTGGCTGATCCGCAGCCAACACAACCGCAACCTTGCTGAGGGCGGCAAGTTGTGGGATAGCGTCGACGCCAGCCCGGTACTTGGGGAAATCACCTTTATCTTGCCAGGGCGTGCAGGCCAGAAGGCGCGCGAAGTCAAACAGGAACTACGCGCCCGACGTGTGAAGCTGCTCGGTACCAGTCGACGAGTTCAATGACAGCTGCCGGGTCTGGCCGGAGCTAGAGGCCAGGGAGATCGGAGGGCCTGCAGGCGTCAAGCCAGTGGTTTGGCGGCTGTTGACGAACCGAGAAGCGCAGGATACCGATGCTGTCATTGAACTCGTCGACTGGTACCGAGCCCGCTGGGAAGTGGAGATGTTCTTCCATGTTCTGAAGACCGGCTGCAAGCTCGAAGCGCTACAGCTATCGCACATGGATCGTGTGGAGCGGGCCCTGGCGTTGTATATGGTGGTGGCGTGGCGCATTGCACGCTTGATGCGGTTGGGCAGAACCTGCCCGGATCTCGATGTGTCCCTGTTCTTCGACGCCGACGAGATTGGAGGAGCATACGTGCTTGCCAAGCAAGCTCGCCCGAAGGCACCGGTCACACTCAATCAGATGATTCTGGTTGGTTGCTTCCCTGGGAGGGTTCCTTGGGCGCAAGAACGATGGCGAGCCCGGCGCCAAAACGATCTGGATCGGCATGCAGCGAACCATGGATGCCGCACTCACCATACAGGCGCTGCGGGAAGAGTCATAACTTCTGTATAACGAAATGACTTAAAGTCGATCTTCGTCCGGCGAACGTGGTAGTTAAACTTGTAATTCTCCAAATATCTGCCGTTGTTAGATGGCAGTCCTTCGTATTCTGCACCTCATATACAACTATGATGCAACCAAATCTGACAAAACCAGACAGTTTCTACAAAGCCGTCTCCCGTTGAAGCGCAATGATAAATTGTGGCGGACAAGGAACGATGAATGATGCATGGCCTTTGGTTTCGTCGCTCATGCGAACGAATCGGAACAAAATAGACAATCAGACGGAAGATTGTGCTTCAAAATGTTTGATTTCCGGCAAATGTATAGGGCGGATGAAAGTTGTAAATTTTTGATTTATATCAAAACAAAATTTAGTTCTGAATTCAATCTTATGCTAATCTCGATTAGACTGAATCGCAGTCATTATTCGGATAAATCCCGCGATCGGAAACATGGAAGGGCTATGCTGCACCTATCGTTGAGTCCAAGACGGATGGAAAGTGCGATTGCATCTTCGGCACGTTTGGTATGATTCCCCGCTGGATGCTCCGGGGGCGAGATGGATATTAATTATTAAATCTCATTTTTATTGGCTCACAAACAGTTGCGTTGCGTAATCCGCTGCTGGTTTTCGGGGCGTGTTGTGATTGCGGTGGATGCGCGATTGTCCGTCGATCCTGACGATTAGTCGTACCGCTAACCGACGACCTACTTTTAAGTGGCACGAAGTCCGCGCCACTTACATCGCCAGACGGTAGGCCGACCTAAAAGTAAACAACCCCTCTATGCATACATCTTGTCTTCGGTAAGGCACGAGCATTGGGAGGCGCAGCGTCGCAGAAAGGAATATCCATATGTTTAAGCGTAGTCTGAATGACGTTGAAAATGGCGAGTGCTTTGTAAACTGGGGAAATGGGGCCAATCACCGGTTGGCGGTGGAGGCAGGCCGAATGGGATTCACGGTTTGCCGCACTGTTGTGCATGCAGGATCGGAGTCTCTCCTCGAATATAAAAATAATCTAGAATTCTGCTATTGCATAGATGGCGAAGGCGAGGTGGAAGATATGCAGGGAAACGTTTTACTGCTCCGCAAAGGCGATATTTACGTTCTCGACAAGCACGGTCGTCACTTTCTGCGGGCAGCACAGGGCGGCGACCTAATCGTAGTGTGCGTCTTCAACCCGCCGCTGAAGGATACTGAAAGATGCAGCCTGTCCGGGAAGGAGCCCTCCTCCTGTTGAGAGAGTAAAGCGCTACATCGTGATCACGAAATATTCAACATAAAGCGATAGAGAAAGTGAATTAGACAAACATGTTGCAGATCGTTAATTCCGCGATCGCGTCCATCGATCTGCGAATAATCTCGATTTGTTAATCTTACTGTGTCACAAATGTGATCGATCAGTCAGACGCGCAACATGGGCAAAGGCCAAGGCTGCGCATCAGGTGGAAGCTAAGTTGATGACGGAGTGTGGTGATTGAA
>NZ_JAGIQA010000088.1:0-2620 GCF_017814975.1 Cupriavidus consociatus | reverse complement strand
GGGGTGACGGCGTACCTTTTGTATAATGGGTCAGCGACTTACATTCAGTGGCAAGCTTAACCGATTAGGGAAGGCGTAGCGAAAGCGAGTCCGAACAGGGCGTTGAGTCGCTGGGTGTAGACCCGAAACCAGATGATCTATCCATGGCCAGGTTGAAGGTGCGGTAACACGTACTGGAGGACCGAACCCACTAACGTTGAAAAGTTAGGGGATGAGCTGTGGATAGGGGTGAAAGGCTAAACAAATCTGGAAATAGCTGGTTCTCTCCGAAAACTATTTAGGTAGTGCCTCGTGTCTCACCTTCGGGGGTAGAGCACTGTCATGGTTGGGGGGTCTATTGCTGATTACCCCGCCATAGCAAACTCCGAATACCGAAGAGTGCAATCACGGGAGACAGACATCGGGTGCTAACGTCCGGTGTCAAGAGGGAAACAACCCAGACCGCCAGCTAAGGTCCCCAAATATAGCTAAGTGGGAAACGAAGTGGGAAGGCTAAAACAGTCAGGAGGTTGGCTTAGAAGCAGCCACCCTTTAAAGAAAGCGTAATAGCTCACTGATCGAGTCGTCCTGCGCGGAAGATGTAACGGGGCTAAGCTATATACCGAAGCTGCGGACGCACGCAAGTGCGTGGTAGGAGAGCGTTCTGTAAGCCTGTGAAGGTGTCTTGTAAAGGATGCTGGAGGTATCAGAAGTGCGAATGCTGACATGAGTAGCGATAAAGGGGGTGAAAGGCCCCCTCGCCGTAAGCCCAAGGTTTCCTACGCAACGTTCATCGGCGTAGGGTGAGTCGGCCCCTAAGGCGAGGCAGAGATGCGTAGCTGATGGGAAGCAGGTTAATATTCCTGCACCGTCGTATGATGCGATGGGGGGACGGATCGCGGAAGGTTGTCCGGGTGTTGGAAGTCCCGGTCCCTGCATTGGAGAAGGCGCTCAGGCAAATCCGGGCGCGGGATTCAAGGATGCGGGGCGAGCGGCCTAGTGCTGCGAAGCAATTGGAAGTGGTTCCAAGAAAAGCCTCTAAGCTTCAGTCATACGAGACCGTACCGCAAACCGACACAGGTGGGCGAGATGAGTATTCTAAGGCGCTTGAGAGAACTCGGGAGAAGGAACTCGGCAAATTGGTACCGTAACTTCGGGATAAGGTACGCCCTGGTAGCTTGACTGGCCTGCGCCAGAAGGGTGAAGGGGTTGCAATAAAATGGTGGCTGCGACTGTTTAATAAAAACACAGCACTCTGCAAACACGAAAGTGGACGTATAGGGTGTGACGCCTGCCCGGTGCCGGAAGATTAAATGATGGGGTGCAAGCTCTTGATTGAAGTCCCGGTAAACGGCGGCCGTAACTATAACGGTCCTAAGGTAGCGAAATTCCTTGTCGGGTAAGTTCCGACCTGCACGAATGGCGTAACGATGGCCACACTGTCTCCTCCCGAGACTCAGCGAAGTTGAAGTGTTTGTGATGATGCAATCTCCCCGCGGCTAGACGGAAAGACCCCATGAACCTTTACTGTAGCTTTGCATTGGACTTTGAACCGATCTGTGTAGGATAGGTGGGAGGCTTTGAAGCGTGGACGCTAGTTCACGTGGAGCCGTCCTTGAAATACCACCCTGGTTTGTTTGAGGTTCTAACCTTGGCCCGTGAATCCGGGTCGGGGACAGTGCATGGTAGGCAGTTTGACTGGGGCGGTCTCCTCCCAAAGTGTAACGGAGGAGTTCGAAGGTACGCTTGGTACGGTCGGACATCGTACCTAAAGTGCAATGGCAAAAGCGTGCTTAACTGCGAGACCGACAAGTCGAGCAGGTGCGAAAGCAGGACATAGTGATCCGGTGGTTCTGAATGGAAGGGCCATCGCTCAACGGATAAAAGGTACTCTGGGGATAACAGGCTGATACCGCCCAAGAGTTCATATCGACGGCGGTGTTTGGCACCTCGATGTCGGCTCATCTCATCCTGGGGCTGTAGCCGGTCCCAAGGGTATGGCTGTTCGCCATTTAAAGAGGTACGTGAGCTGGGTTTAAAACGTCGTGAGACAGTTTGGTCCCTATCTGCCGTGGGCGTTGGAATCTTGACGGGGGCTGCTCCTAGTACGAGAGGACCGGAGTGGACGTACCGCTGGTGTACCTGTTGTCTCGCCAGAGGCATCGCAGGGTAGCTATGTACGGAAGAGATAACCGCTGAAAGCATCTAAGCGGGAAACTCGCCTGAAGATGAGGATTCCCTGGAGGCTTGACCTCCTTGAAGGGTCGTTCGAGACCAGGACGTTGATAGGCTGGGTGTGGAAGCGCAGTAATGCGTTAAGCTAACCAGTACTAATTGCCCGTAAGGCTTGATCCTATAACCAGTGTGTTTCACCTGGTGAGTGCATCGCCTTGTGCCGATACAGCACAACCCGAGACTACAGACTACATCCCGAATTGGTGACGCTGTCCCAAGACAGCGCCACAACCCCTCATGCCTGGTGACCATAGCGAGCTGGAACCACCCCTTCCCATCCCGAACAGGTCCGTGAAACAGCTCCGCGCCGATGATAGTGCGGATTACCCGTGTGAAAGTAGGTCATCGCCAGGCTCTTATTGTGCAAAACCCCTCGACAGCGTGTGCTGCGAGGGGTTTTTGCTTT
>NZ_JAGIQA010000087.1 GCF_017814975.1 Cupriavidus consociatus | reverse complement strand
GCGCCTCGCGCGACTGCGATCTCGTTTCGGCGATATGTGGGCAATACGTGATTTTTCAAGAACACAATTACCGACTCAATAGGATACGATGCAATTATGATTGCGCCCTCCCCTGAAGCAAGGTTGAGACTCACCCTGCCTCATGTACTATAGGCCGCCAGTGCAGCACGTCTCGTCATCGGCGGGAAGACATGCCACGAGCCGTCACCATGCCGGAAAAACACTATGGATCGCGTGCCGGTGAGGTGGTCGCACTCAACGCGTACGAATCGGTTTTGGCAATCACGCATTCGCCCAATGCATACGATCCGCGGCGGATTTGCCACGGCTGGCGCCAGCCATTTGTCCACCATCGACCGCAATGATCTCTCTGCCCCCATGCTTCCTCCAATTTTCGGAGCGTTCGAGCAAAGTCGGCAAATGTTGCTGCTCCGTCGTTTCATCCTAAGCGATGCAATCAAACTCTGCATTCAGATGGTGATGAAAGCCCACTAAGTCGCCCCTGATTCGACTGCCGGAAAATCCTTACACGGAAACACACAGTGACACTGGCATATCCAATGCCAGACCACCTCAAATCTGAAATGTGACACCTTGCCATCCGATAAGGTGTCTAGGATGACAAGAACGAAGTACCAGCTACTGCAACGTGAGGAACGTTTGCGCATTGGAAAGGCAAGGAAAGTCAGTCAAAGCGACAGGTTTGCAAATTGCGCAAAACCATCCCCAACGGCATCAACACCTATCCGCGATCTGAACTGTGCCACCAACTTGTAGCCCTTGGCCGCAAGTACCTTCCGCCGAGCTTGCGCTGTACCGACTGGAGCGAGCAGATTTTCCATATGTTTACTGTTCAATAATTTTGCGGGATGTTTAACTTCGCTCGTGAAACCGCCTCGGCTATTCCGGCATGAAACCATGCTTAATTGCATAGCGGATCAGTGCGGCGTTGTTCTGCATGCCCAGTTTCTGCATCAACCGCATCTTGTGTGTGCTGATCGTCTTGGCGCTTAGCGATAGTGCCTCCGCGATTTCGTTAATGGTCTGCCCAGAAGCAATCCGCTGAAATACCTGGAATTCTCTATCCGAAAGCACATCATGCGCGGGAGCATCGGTACCACGCTGCTCGAAGACCATGGCATCGACCAGCGCTGGATCAATGAACCTCCCACCCGCGGCGAGCTTCCGGATGGCGCCAAGTAAGATCTCTGGATCGCTGTCCTTTGTCACATAACCCCATGCCCCAGCACGCAACGCGCGCGACGCGACCTGCGCCTCGTTGTGCATACTAAGTATCAGAATGGCGAGGCCAGGCCATTCGGCCCGTACGCGTCGGATCAGGTCAATGCCATTGATGCCTGGCATTGTCATATCAAGCAGAAGCAGTCCGAATTCACCGGTGCGCAACTGCTCCAGCACAGCGCCCCCTTCCGCGGCTTCGCCCGCTACCACGACATCTGTGGCGGTAGCCACAATCTGTTTCAGACCACTGCGAACAATAGCATGGTCGTCCGCAATCAGAACTCGGATTATGTTTGATTCTCTGAGGCGCATATTCCTAAAAATATTTTTGTCGGTGCGGCAATCGCCGTCGATGTTTAGGCAGCGGGCCAGAGAGATGCTTGCCGTTCTTCAACGCCCGGTCGGCTTCCCTCGCTACCCCCCCGTCACGCAGCGGGGCGCTGCGCATGGGTCATGCCAGAGATCGAAGCCACATTTCCATCCGCCGATCGACGCGAATATGGAAATGACGCCGTATTACACGGCTCCCCTCACCTTGGCGCAGGGAAACAAGGAGGTTGTGCAACAGCCACCTAGCATCGGCATGCACGACCTACAAAGAACAGGAATACTAACGTGCCTTTGCTTTCGCAGACCACTAGCTGATCGATCTCTGCCAAAACTCCAGAAGAGAGAACCACAATCGAGGACCTACGCTAAAGAAGAAAACAGAGTCTACCAAACAGGGCAGCTAAAGTGAACGAAAAGGCCCGGGAAGGCACCCCAGATGACCATTTACCGCCAAGCTTAAAATTTGTCAAGCAAAAAAGATCGAGTTACTCGGGTTGCCGGCAACGCGTCTTCGCTTAAGAGAGGTTATGCTATGCACCATCCCGATACAACAAAGATTAACTACGGACCCAAGCAAGAAATTATTTCCCATCCAAGTTTCTGGGTGGCGCGAAGGATATAACCGTTCGAGATATTGAAGCTCCGTCGATGGCCATGGGACCTCACATCAGCTTTTGTCCCAGAAAGACGTTATGTCAAGCTCGAGTAGGGGGCGCAGTCCTGATGCCACAGGGAGCCCTCTGTTACTTCACAATACTTAAATCAGACGCATTGGTTTTGAGCCATGCCAAACGAACTGGAACGCATCCGGCGAGAAGTTGCACGGGCGGATCGGTGCACCTCACCGAAGCCGCACCTCGTCCGGACATTTCTCGAGCCTCATCTGGCACCTATATCTTCAACGCTAGTAAAGTCCTCGACGTTGGCATTCTTTGCATCATGGCTTCGACGCATGGTTCCATGACCCCCGCCTTCATGAGGATAACCTTCATGTTGATGTACATGTTTATGGTCTCATGGCAGTACTCGACAAAAATGCGAAGTGCTAACTAGGTGGTTAATCCAGACGAATTTTGCCTGAAGCTGACGGCTGTTTCCATGCATTCCGCAAATTGTACGTATAGAGACCTGATGCAAGGCCATATCGAACACCGTAGCGGGGCCGACCTTGAGCCTTGGCATGCCGGCGTAGAGACGAAGCTCTCGGTCAAGCTCCCAGTTTCTCCTGCGTTACATGCCAAATCCGCATTGGCCGTATACAACGCAGTTTGGTCGCGATGAATTCCGCTCGCGATCCGATTCACGCAACCCTATCCGCTACACGCAAGTTTATCGGCAGGGGAAAACCCTATTGGGCTCAGAGGGATCTGGTGATAGTTGTCAATCCTTTCGTACATACAGTTTGGAGGCGGCTAAGCATCTGCCTAAGGATGCCATTGTGACTTTCCGTCCGTGTGGCAGGCTGCGCTCCATTACGAATGCTTCATCGGAGGACAACACCGCGACGCCGCAACTCGGCAGCAAGCATCATTTACCGTCTACGCGGAAGGCATGGCGGCGGGACGCAGTATAGTTCATGCCACCATGGTAAAGCCGCTAACCAAGGAGAAGGACTTCAACATTAATTTCATTCATATAAACATGAATAAATATCTACCGAACTCTTGGTTTGATCGGCCGTCAATTCATCTCGGCCTTAAAATTTAAGCGACACATATATTCGCAATAGAAGCCCGTCAGGTTTGATGTCATCTCTTCCCAACCAGGAACCACTACATATGAAACCAAGCAAGTCGCCTTGGATTATCGTTGTTATTACGTCACTGGCAATTGTTTCCCTGACGCCTGTAACGACGCGCGCATTTTCCGTAACGCCCGCCTACGGGGGCTCCACCTTCAATGCTGTCAGTCAATGGGCCGCAGCAATTGGTTATGCCGTCATCTGGCAACCGCGAACGGCCAACGGCATGGTCGACTTCGCGGCGCCATCATGTGAAGTGCCCGGGGATTTCAATGATGCTGTGAGGGCCCTTGTAAGCGGCGCGGCGTATGGACGCACCAACGCCTATTGTGTTCCGCCGTCGGAGTTTCGACTAGAAGCGATTGTTGACGACCGGATGCGCCTAGTCTACGTCGTTGGACAGCCTACCGGAAGGCGCTGCATGGTGCCGTAACTCTAGATTCCATGAATGAAGGAAGGTCGGTAACGCACGCGAAGCGTTCCTAAAAGAAAGTGCCCCCATTCACCCTGGAGTACGTCATGCCCCAACCCACATCAGTCATCTATGCCCGGAGAAGATGTATTGGCAGTGGCCTTGGAGCTATCGAGCGGCGCTTGGAAAATCGCCCTGCTCGACTTCAAACGGGAGAAGCTTGCGATCCAGACCGTAGTCTGCAAAAGTTCCGGCACACCGCTTGGATGAAGCAATGCAAGCGACGAGAAAATCAAAACGAAATGGGGACTTGGCCCTGGCGTGCGCACTGTCGTATTGTACGAAGCTGGTCAGGACAGCTTCTGGATCGAGCAAGCGCTATCAAGGCTGGGATACAAAGAAAGGGGGAGTCGTGATCTTCGATCGGCAGCATCCCCTGGAACGGCACGCGCGGCGAACGTGACCGCATGCACGTGATTCGCCGTACCGGCGGTGCGCGAGCGGGGCGAACTTCAAAAGGAAGCGCTACAGCACCGTGACCGGATCCGCAAGCTACTGTGAAGTGGGTTGCTGGCAAAAGGTCGAAGGCGATATCGCAAAGCGACTAGCAAAGGAAGAAATCTACTGCTACGACGGCGCGGCAATTCCTGCGTAGTTGCATGCGCGGCTTGCCCGCGGGAGTGTCAGCGCCTAGCCTTAGTCCAGCAGCAACTCGCTGCACTGAAAGAAGACTTGGTTAGAGGCAATGCCGGAATCCGCACAAAAGCGCATTGCCGAGCCGGCGCGCGTCAAGGTAGATGCGCCTCATTCATGCAGCCAGGCGTTGGTTTTCGGCGCCTGGCTTGATACCGGTGGGCACGGCAATCTCGCGCTCTGG
>NZ_JAGIQA010000086.1 GCF_017814975.1 Cupriavidus consociatus | reverse complement strand
TCCATCTCGCTCTGCTCACGCTCGCCTGCGCGGTCATCTGCTCACGATTCGTTGACCAGTTTTGTTAGCGGCTCTTACTCAGAAGTCCGAAATATAGGCGACAGAAGGGGCCTCGAAGAATGATCGAATCAGGCTGCGTTTCTTCTGCAATCCTCGCAATTGTTGCTCAACGCGGATTTCTAGTTTCTCGCCCGCGCGCAACGGATTGCGCGCCACACCAGTTCGCTTGAGATGACTCCATACGAATTCGTCCGGGTTCAGGTCAGGCGCGTAACCCGGCAGCACATGCATCGTGAGTTTTCCTTTGGTCGATTCGATGTATTCGCACACATTGGCCTTCTTGTGCGCTGGCAGTCCGTCAACGATCAGATGCACTGGTCGGTTGCGGGCTTTCATCATCTTCTTGAGCAATTCGATGAACAGCTCCGCGGTCAAGGCCCCTTTGTAGGTCGCAAACCAGAAGGCACCTTTAGCGTTCACCGCGGACGCGGCGGAAATCGACTGGCGCTGTCCGGGGCGCTCAATCACCGGTGTGTTGCCTTTGACCGCCCAGGTCTTGCCATGCACCGCGTCGGCCCGAAATCCAGATTCGTCCCAGAAGTAGATGTCCGCGCCGCTTTGCTTGGCCGCAGCAGCAATGCCCGGATATGTTTCACGCTGCCAGCGCTCGACGACCTGCGGATCTCGTTGGTAGGCACGTTGCAATGGCTTTTGTGGACTCAAGCCCAGTCCCGCCAGCAGCCTGCCCACCGCTGTGACACCCATCTTCACACCAAATTTCTGATCGATGAGCGTGGCCAAAATCTGGCGTGTCCACAGCCCGAAGTCCAGACCGTACTGCCGAGGATCCCGTCCGTTGATCCACCGAAAGACCTGCGCCTGTTGCGCTGGCGTGAGCTTGCGTGGCCGCCCTGTCGCTGGACGCGAGGCCAGCGCCCGCTCGCCATTGCCCCGGCCCGAGGCCGCCTTAAGCCAACGGTAAATTGACGTCCGGTTCATGCCCAGCGACTTCACCACCACCGAAGGTTTCTCGCCTTCGCGAACCCGGTGCAAGGCAAGCCGGCGGAATTCCTCTTGCGTCGCGCGATCCAGTGTACGGCCATCTCGTTTCATGTCGAATGAGACTAAACGGTCGTCACGAGGTTCCCGATCTTTGTCGCTTTATTTACGGACTGGTGAGTAATGACTACGCTGTGTGGCTGCGCCCAGGAGGGACTCGCCAAAGCTGAAGCTAAGTTCCAGGTCGATGGCGTGCAAAAAGCGGGGATCTGGGCGCGGCGAATCGGGGAAGCTTCCAACGCAGCAGGGGTCGACACGCCGGCTGCGCGTACATGGCGTCAATGAGTTCTCTCAGAAGCATGTTTTGATGGCTTGCCTCCCAACTCGACCGTCCCGTTGCCTATGGGCAATTGCCGATCACATAGTATCCGGCGGCTGTCTCAGCCAGAGTGTTGGTATAGAAAAGATTATTCAATCCCATGCTCTGGTTTGAGCCATTCGCGTAGGCAAAACCGCCGACATCATGTGCACGACCGGCTTGCACGTGCGCATAGTTTGTGCCGGTGGTCGCCGTACAAGTAAAACTGGTCTTCGTGGTTGCCGAGATGGCGGCAGATTGCTGACTTTCCCCTGCCGTCGCATCGATCGCTGTCACGGTGTAGCTGTACGTAGCCCCCGCGATCAGCCCAGAATCGGTGTAGCCGGTTGACGCGCTTGAGCCGACCTTGCTGCCATTGCGGTAAATGTTGTAACTATTGGCATTTGTCACGGCATTCCACGACAGCGATATGGTGTTGAGGGTCGTCCCGGCGACCGCCAGCCCTGTCGGCGCCGAACCGGCCTGTCCAGAGCCGCTCCCGGCACGCAGATTGTTCTTGGCCCAGAAATCCATCACGAAGACAGGGTAGTTGATATGCGTCGCGTCGACATAGTGGGTATTGTTGCCGCCCGTTCCAGCGGGCCATGCGTGCGCCATGCCGGCGACCGATATTTCGTGGGTGCGTACTTTGCCATCGCTATCGGTATAAGCGGTGTTTGTGCCGCCGCCCGCTATCGATACCTGAGATCCCTGGGTGAAGCTGCCGCCGTAGAGCTGGCGGAAGGCTGCGGCCGCTATCGGGCCATATGCCGACGCCACCGTGTAGTCCGAGGTCCCCCATACGGCGCCGGCAATCTGGCTCGAGAACTTGCCTACGTTGGATCCGGCCCATTGTTTACACTTGTTGGCGGCCGTCGTCGCGGTATAGCCACTAGGTACGAAGCCGATCTGAGCGGTTGTGGTTCCCGGCGTCGGACCGGCATTGACGCCAACGCCTGCAAAAATATCCGGGGCAATGCAGCCCAGGACCATGGTCATGCCACCTCCAGAGGATAGGCCTGCCACGTATACCTGGTTGGGGTCGATCGCATACTGGGCATTGGCAACAAAGCGGTTAACCAGATCCAGTAGCACGCCGACGTGTCCGGCGGTTCGGCTTGGCGACGCATTCGCATAGTCCCAGCAATGATTGCTGTACACGTTGCCGGTTGCATTAGGCGCAAGAATGACAGCGCCGTATTGATCGCCAACCGATTTCCAGTTGAACCCGCCCCCACTGGCATTGTTGATCACGTCGCCGGAGGCAGTCTGCAAGCATCCGTGTAGCACCAGAACAAGGGCCCGCTTGCCATTGGGCGTGGATGGCTGGCTCGCCGGCCAATAGAAATAGCCGGTCAGATTTCCACCATTGACGGTATCCGATGCCCAGGTCTGCTGACTGCTCCACGTTCCGGGGCCAGCCGTCGCTGCATGCAGCGAAAACGCTCCCAGCATCGTCGCAAGCGTGACTAGCACGGCCGCGACGTATCGCCAACGCTGTCTCAGCATAGTGTCTCCTTTCTCTGATCAGATTTTTGATTTCTTCGAGTCACGGCACAGCAATGCCCTGACCCAATGGGTCGGCAACAAGAAGCCGAATCGCACTTTAGGGACAACTGCTTCGTTCATGACAGGTCAGCGCGTTGACGAGAAACCAGGGCAGCTTTGGCCAAGGCCGCCTTCCTTCTTTCTTTCGTCTCGTTTTCAACATGATATATGATTCATGTTTCATGCTAGGAGGCGCATCGAAAGAAAGTCAACCACGGGTTTACGCTTAGAGCGGCTAACAAAACTCCTCGACGAATCGGGAGCAGATGACAGCGCACGCGAGCTTGAGCAGGCCAAGATGAATATCGAGACGACGTTCGAAGCGAATGCGCAACTTGCCGAACCCTGCAAGCCAGGCATGCGTGCGCTCGACAACCCAACGATGTTTGCCAAGGCGGTCGTTCTTCTCGATGCCACGACGTGCGATGCGTGGGCTGATGCCTCGCTTGTGTGCCTTCGAAGACTTGGTCGACTACAGATGGCGACGACACCGCGCAAAGTCATAGCCCTTGTCGGCGTGGAGCTTGTCAGGGCGGCTTCGCGGTCGGCCGGACAGGCTAGGCACCGCGGGTATTGCCCATCACCGCCAAAGGGAGGCCGTGCCGGTCTACGACGAGATGACGTTTTGCTGCCGAGCTTGCCTCGATCCGTGGGGTTCGGGCCAGTCTGCTCGCCCCCCCGGGGGCTGGCCACCGCTGCGCCATTGATGCTCGCACGACTCCAATCGATCTGTCATGTTCACGTAGACGAGTGAGCAGCGCCAGGTGCAGACGCTCCCAGACTCCGCAGGCCTGCCAGTCACGCAGGCGACGCCAGCAGGTCATGCCGCTGCCGAAGCCGAGTTCCTGCGGCAAGTCCTCCCACGGGATGCCTGTCTGCAGAACGAACAAGACGCCGTTCAGCGCTGCCCGGTCGCCCACTCTCGGACGGCTACCTTTGGGCGAGGGCTCCGCCAGCGGCAAGAGGGGCTGCAATGCCTTCCACAATTCGTTGTTGATCTTCTTCCGAGCCATGACACATGAGAGCGCTCAACAGCTATGTGACGATGACATGGGTTTGTTAGTGACTCTTAAGACACGCCATGGCCATGGACCTTCTGCAACAAGGCATTCGTCGCTCGGTCATCGCGTTATGGCTCGGGCATGAATCTGTGGAAACTACGGAGATCTATATCGAAGCGGCTCTTGCGATCCCCGTTCGCCTGGTCACGTTCCAGACATACGCCGGTTCTATATCAAACAAAACGTGCAAAAAGCTCTGATGTGGTAGACGACTCCGCGGCCCATCATCGCAAATCAATTTGCTGTTCGTCGATCACTTGCTACATTGCGCGGATCTCCGATACCCCATGCGGTCGCGACTCGGATCTCCGCTTCGCGACGCATGCGTGCCTTGATGTGGCCAAGTTTTCGAGCATGCTCCCATCCATTTTTCCCGCTCTTCAGTCTGGCGCGATCCTTGCGGAAAGCGAGGCAAGCTTCAATTTAATCGGCTCGTTGGGGAAATCTATGGGTTGTTATCTTGGCCTGACTACGGTTCTTAAATCCGCATGAGGTAGCGATAGAGCTTGCGCGAAGTGGTATCGAAAGCCTTCTCTTCTGCTCGGTCTCCGTGATGCGCGGCCAGATGAGCGGTCCATCCTCGCGCAGCTCGATCCGAGACCGGAAGGCGGCCTGGATATTTCTTGCGTCGCGGCTTCGGCGGCGGCAGCACTTCGATCAATGCCCACAGCTCGTCATCGATGATCGGCGCGCTCATCCCCTCGGTTCCCATCGTTCAGATGGCCAAGGTTAACAGCTTGCCGAAAAGGTTAACAGCCCCCTTGGGGTCTTTTT
>NZ_JAGIQA010000085.1 GCF_017814975.1 Cupriavidus consociatus | reverse complement strand
TTGGCGGCCTCGGCTCATCCCGCCATGATATCCGAGGCGATTAATTATTCAACCTATTTACGGGATGTTGTACTAGGTTGTTTGTTCCGCGCAGCACGCTGTATAGATGCGTTGCTATCGCAGCCGGCATGAGCGGATCGTCTGCGTCTTCTGCCTGTTCGTCCGCACCATCACCCGCCGCGAGGAACGGTCCGTCAGTGTCTCGCGGCATCTCGCGACGCCTCAACACCAGAGGTTCCTCATAGCCTTTGACAAGAATCTTGAGATCGTTGCCAGGCGCGCGGGATACGACTTCCCTGACAAACTCACCCTCTCCCGGCCGAAGAAAGCTCTTTGCCAGCCCCATGTCACCTAAGGTCGCAGACAGTCCAATACGTGGCACCCCTCTGCCGACGATTAGCTCAACCCGGTGCATGAGGGACTGAAGCTGCTTGCCTCGCTCTGTCCCGATGAAGGCGTGGAGTTCGTCCACAACAATGTACGCAAGCGATCCGAATACCGTCGCGACAGAATTGCCTCGATTGCACAGCAAAGCTTCGAGCGACTCTGGCGTAATGAGGAGAACGCCTCGACGCTTCTCAAGGAAGCGCCGCTTTGTCGAGGCAGGCACGTCTCCGTGCCAAGGCCAGACTGGCACGTCAAGCAGCTCGCAGAGCCGATCAAGGCGGCCAAACTGATCATTAATAAGCGCCTTCAGCGGACTGATATAGGCAATCAGTCCGGGCGTAGACTGCTGGACGATATGCGTCAACGCCGGCAGGAACGCGGCTTCGGTCTTGCCCGACGCTGTCGCTGCGGCCACGATGACGTCCTTGTCCCCTGGCAAAATGAGTGGAATCGCGGCCTCCTGCGCATCGCGCAAGGAATCCCACCCTTCTGCCCAGATGAACCGCTGGATTCTCTCGTCCAGCTGAAAGAAGGAAGAGCTATCGCCGCTCATCTATTTGCCCCGGACAACGCCAGTCACATTTTGAACGAGGCAAACTCGTCATCGTCGTCCACGTTGACTATGGTGTCGTTAGCGCCTCCCGCATCCACGTCAACAGCCAGACCGCCGAGAAGTTCCTCCCACGCGACGCCGGGATTCTGCTCAAGAACGGCAAGCATGTTGATGAATGCAGTGATGGTAGTTCGCGGCGTGCGGAAGTACGTATCGCCGATTCGCTTGGAGCAATGCTCCATAAAACTGAAGATCCCCTGGTCAGGAAGCAAGGATTTTTGCTCGTCACCAAACGCGTAGACAGTCCGAATCTTATGCAGCAAGACGTAAAAATCCTCCGGCGTTAGGCTGGACAGCGGCAATACGGGGCCACTGAAGTCCACAAGTCCATCGCTTGCGAACGTATTCTGCGCAAGTCGACTCTGCAAGGCGGGGTAGCTGTACAACCCTCGTCTAGTGTCCATGAGGAATTCCGGCGTACCACCCAAGACAAATCCCAGGCCCACTGAGGCGCCCTGCAGCGAGTCATTGAGGATCCGGAGGATCTGTTCGTAATTGGAATTCCGTGCTTGCGTGTTGGCCAACTTGTAGAGGTTTACTAGTTCGTCTAGGCCGATGAGAAGGCCTGCGTATCCAGCCAAGCGGACGAAGCGCGCCATCAGCTTGAGCTGGTCATACACCGAGGCGTCGTCGATTATCGCGCGAACACCAAGCGCCTGACGAGCGTCCGTCTTCGTCGTGAACTCTCCACGCAGCCAACGAACTGCGTTCGCCTTCAACTGCTCATTGCCTTCATCGTGACTACGGCAGTATGCTGCGATGACATCCGCGAAGTCGTAGCCGTTGAGGAGCTCGGTCAGTTGCTCCAGTTTCTGTCGGAGCACAAACTCAGTCGATTGTCCGCTGCTCTTCGCTTCGGTCTTTACCGTCCCGATAAACTTCTCGACGATGCCTGCCAACGCGCCGCCGTCAGGCTTGGTACGTGTGGCCAGGTTGCGCATGAGTTCGGCATAAAGCGAGCGGGCCTGTCCGCATGAAGAATGGAGTCGACGATCAGGATTCAGGTCCGCATTGGCGACTACCAGCTTCTTTTCGAGCGCGATCGATCGTACAAGGTTTAGGAAGAACGTCTTGCCTGCCCCGTATTCTCCCGTTACCACGCGGAATGCCGAACCGCCGTCAGCAATGCGCTCGATGTCTTGCACAAGGGTCTCAATCTCTCGCGACCGGCCGACCTGAATCAGGTGCTGTCCGCTACGTGGCACCACTCCCGCACGCAAGGACTGAATGACCGCGTCACGATCTTTGGCTCGAATAGGACTATTCATGCTGCCAACTTCTCCCGCAATTCAAGGTTGATCTCCACAAGATCGTCCCCTTCAAAGAACGCCATGTCGTGCGCGTCGAATGCGGCGTCGTTAAGTTGCTCGAGGGCACCGTCAAGCATCAAATCAAGATCCAGCGCCGCATCAGAAAGCTCGGCCTTCGTCCAACGTGGACGCGACAGTAGAAGCCGTGCGAGCGAACTATGTGCCTCATCAAGGCCGAGTACACGATCTTGTTCGACGGCGGGCGCTGCATTCACGAGTGGCGCTACGTCGACCACCTCCGTCTCCTCGACAAAGATTGTCGAGAGCATTGCCGACACCCCCTCGCTGTCTTTTTGGAGCACGGCAATCCGGGACGCGTCTAGCGTGAAGCCCGCCTCCTTCACCTCGCCCAGGGCGTGCTTGGTTGCCGGTTCGGAGCCGGTAGCAGCCGAGTGAAGCTCTGAGAAGACCTTCTGTGGATCGACGCCGAGGACCTTGTACACCTTCTCGAGCATCCTGACTTCGACCGGCGAGACCGTTCCATCGGACTGCGCTACCGCAGCGACAAAGGATGCGATGCTTCCTCTTGCCGTGGGATCGAGTGATTCAAGCTTCTTTTTCAGTGCCGTCAACGACGGCGGAGCGACCATCAGAAGACGGAGGTGAGCCACCAATCTTCGCTGATTGTTGCGACTCAGGTGACTCCACGACTGAATCTGCTGGTGGAGGTGACTGATTTCGTTAGCCCCGAAATCCCCGTCGGAAGTGGCCACGGCAGCCGCGAGTTGCAGCGCAAGGGCTGCGAGCCGATAGTCTGGCGCATCGCGGCTTTTCAGATCATCTGTCGCCGTAACGAAAAGCGCGATCTGATCTTCCGGCTTGGGCTGCTTGGCTCCGCCGAGTACGTCCGGCTCCATGCCAATGCCCATTCCTTCCAGAACGCGAGCCAATGCAACAGTACGCTCCCTGCTGAGCGTCGACGAGTTGCCCAACGCTCCCAAAAGTTCATGGAAAGGCATCGTAACCATGCCTCCATCCATCCGCTCTTTGAGCCCTTCGATCGAACCCTTTGCGGACTCGGGCCAAAGTGTTACAGGCAGCAATAGAAGCGCCTCGACGGTGGACCGTGCCCCAGGGTTACGACCCAAATACCTGCTGAGCGACTCCAGCTCGTTCGTCGCCGCTTC
Organism: Cupriavidus consociatus; assembly: GCF_017814975.1. GTDB lineage: Bacteria > Pseudomonadota > Gammaproteobacteria > Burkholderiales > Burkholderiaceae > Cupriavidus > Cupriavidus consociatus. The sequence goes on along the minus strand of NZ_JAGIQA010000085.1, from coordinate 1,804 downwards.
GGCAATTTCGTGCAGCTTCTTGAACGGCGCTGCAAGTACGCTGACGTCAGGAATATCACCAAAGGTTAGACGTGGCTCATCGACTCCCCGGAATCCTGCAGAGGCAGCTCGGTAGACAAGCTTGAGCTTGGTCCGGTTTCGCGGTAGCACCAATCCGTCGCCCAGCGCCGCAAGATACTTGAGTTTGAACAGGGAGTTGAACTCCTGAGCACAACGAAGGGTTGGCGTTCGGAGGAGACTTCTCGGATCGAGTTTAACCCAGGCTAATGCGAGGTCCGCTGAAATCGCCACGCGATCCGCGGCTGCCTGGCCAAGCGCCGCTCGAATGTATAGGGGAAGCTCGTATGACCTAGGAGAACTTGGTAGCGGCTGGAGATAGGAGCGATCTGGCAGGTTCGCCAGCGTGATCCAGTCCAATAGCGCGGTCCCGTATCCTTGAAACGATCCAGAGCGCGGGCCGTAAATGGCAAGGAGCCGCCGCAGTTCCGCTGCGATCGCCGGCAGATCGGCTTTGGCCGTCTGATCATTTACCGCCTCGAATACCGCGCGGCGCTCGAGTCCGTAAAAATAGATGAAAACGTATCCGATATCAGCGTCAGGATCTGCTCTGCCGGTCGAGAGCCAATTCAAGTACGCCCTGCGAGCTGTGGGCGAGATCGCCGAGTAGCTTGGCCAGTATCCCATCTCCCGCACTGTATAGTCCGCTCGTTTCGCGACATCCTTTGATGGATCAATCAAACAAGGATCCACGATGCCGGATGCCGCCTTAAGAGCCGTCCCGACGTAAATCAAGCCACCCGAGATTGCAACGCCGGCAATCTCCACATTTTCGGTAGATGAGAGCCACCTTGCATGACCAAATTGCGCAGGGGCTGGCGGAATACGAAAGGACTTACTGGACTCCAGATTATGATAGCTCGCGTGAACCAGATCCTCATCGACAGCCGCTGAAATACTACTGGAGGAGGACTTCACCTTCCCCTGTGCGCTTGCCGACATGACGAACTCCCTCTCGCCTTTGTCCGGATTGCGCACCGACTCGCTACCTGCAACAGACTTCCTAGACTGACCATAGGAGGCCACGGACTCATTGGAATCCATGATCGTCGATCCTCCATCAGGGGGCGACTTCTTGCCTCGTCGAAACAGGTAGACAACCAAACCGACTGCGGCCAACCAGAAAAGCGTTCCCCCAATGTTCTCCGGATTACTTGCCAGCGCCACAATTGCGATGACAACAGCAATCCAAATGAGCCCCCCAGAACCCGAACCTAATGGGATGGTCACCCCCACTCTACGCGCGGGTTACGCTGTAGAGGTGTTTTTCTCTCTGGAGAGGCCATCATGCATGACGCGACGCTGGTTGGGATCGATCTGGGCAAGCATTCGTTTCACCTTCACGGCCAGGACCGGCACGGCAAGGCCGTGTTTCGCAAGAAGATGGGGCGCACACAGTTGATCGAGTTCTTCGCTGCGTTCCACGCATGCACGGTGGTCATGGAGGCTTGCGCCGGGGCGCATTACATGGCCCGCAAGCTCGCCAGCTTTGGCCACCAGGTCAAGCTGATCTCACCGCAGTTCGTACGGCCCTTCGTCAAGGGTAACAAGAACGACTTCGTGGACGCCGAGGCGATCTGCGAGGCGGCATCTCGCCCAGCCATGCGGTTCGTGACGCCAAAGACGGAATTGCAGCAAACGCTGTCGGCCCTGCATAGGGTACGCGATTCGCTAGTACAACATCCCGTAAATAGGTTGAATAATTAATCGCCTCGGATATCATGGCGGGATGAGCCGAGGCCGCCAA
>NZ_JAGIQA010000084.1 GCF_017814975.1 Cupriavidus consociatus | reverse complement strand
CTCCTTGAGAAACGAGACTCCGAATCCTCGTTTTACTCCAGGGGGCTTACTTCCGCGGCCCTTCATAGTATCTAGGGAAACGCTGATCAATGAGGTCTGCGAGCGGCGATGCAGGTAATCCTGACCTTGGCTTTCGTAATGTGAGAGAAGAAGACCAATTCAGGACGGTATTTGCCTCGCTTCGCACCTTTCCTGGCGCGCTTTGCGCGCTCAGGACGGATTGCTCCCCTGTGAAGCCAGCAACAGCTTCCTGGCAAGCGCCAGATTCGCCAAACCAAACAGGCTGAACAACGGCGCCGTGTTCTTGACCAGGCCCTTGTAGCGAACTTTACGATGACCGAAGAGATTCTTGATGACGTGGAACGGATGCTCGATCCGCGCCCGAATCTGTGCCTTGGTCCGCTCGACCGCGATCAGCAAGTCCTTGAGAGCACCATCACTCATCGCCTTGATCTTGCCGCGCTTGATGGCTACCTACCATTTCACGGACTTGCCTTGCATCTCGTCGCGCTTCTCTACGCCCGTGTAGCCAGCGTCGCCAAACGCATGGTCTTCGTGGCCATGCAGCAAGGCGTGCGCTTGCGACACATCCGACTCGTTGGCCGCGGTGCCCACCACGCTGTGCACCAGGCCCGATGCCGCATCCACGCCGACATGCGCTTTCATACCAAAGCTCCACTCGTTGCCCTTCTTGGTTTGGTGCATCTCCGGGTCGCGACTCTTCTCCTTGTTCTTGGTCGACGGTGGCGCCTCAATAATAGTGGCATCCACAATCGTGCCTTCCTTCATCATCAGCCCGCGCTCGCACAGCATGATGCCGATCTCGTCGAACAGCTTTCGCGTCAGTTCATGCTCGACGAGCAGGCGGCGAAACTTCAGCAGCGTGGTCGCGTCCGGCACCGCTTCGACCGCCAGGTCGATCCCCGCGAACGTGCGCATCGCCAGGCTGTCGTACAGCGCGCCTTCCAGCGCCTCATCCGACAGCCCGTACCACTGCTGGAGGAAATAAATGCGCAGCATTCGCTCCAGTCCGATCGGCGGCCGTCCACGTTTCCCCTTGGGGTAATACGGCTCGACCGCCGCTATCAAGCGCGACCATGGCACCACGCTTTCCATCTCAGTCAGGAAGCGCTGGCGGCGCGTCACCCGCTTCTTGCCGTGGCTTTCCGCTTCCGCAAAACTGATCTGTCGCTTCATCACTGAACCCGAATCATGGACACGCTTATGACAACGCACTCACACGACGGCCCGATGACTCGCGCACTGATTTAATCAGCGTTTCCCTAGGATCGCGGGCACGCGAAACCGCCTCTGACTGACTTCGTGGCACCAACCGAGACCGATGGCGGCACGCATATTGCATAGCTGATCCTGCTTACACTCCGGGAACTCCACGCGTATGCTATGCCGATGAAGAAGAAACGCACTGTGGTCACCCTAACCCGCGACCCGCGGGCCCGTCGTGCTAGTCGTCTGGTAAGCCACTCGATACAGGATGGGATAAGCCCAATGCCGGATCATTTAACACCTGCTGACAGAATTTTTGTTGCAACCGTGACGGAACTGATTCGAATTGTAGGATTTGTCTGCCACCCCTTCCCTCATTTCAAAATGAAGACTCATCACCCTAAAGGGTGCGCCAGTACATGAGGCAGCACGCCAACTTGATTACGCCCTCGTGGATGTCCGCGCAAGGCTCGCAGTGGGTTCGCAGACACCGGAATGCGTGCAACCAAGTCCAACACCCAGCGAACCTTACCGAGGCTGCGGCGGTTAGGTCCGCCGCGCCGGGCCATCGAGGTCGGGATGCCGGCAGCGTAAAGCTGTCTGCGTGCTTTGTCATGGTCGCACGCGCAATCAGCGCAGATGTGCCCGGGCTCGCGCTAATGGCGGCCTCCGCACCCTCGAATTGCCAGAATGGCTTCGATCAGATGCGAGAGTTAGACGATGTTGTTTCGAGACGAGTCAGAATGATCGCGCTCGGTTGGGTTCGGCCCTGTTCTCGCCCTGGCCCAATCGCTCGAAATGGGGAAAAATCAATGAAGCGCCCTGAAAAATCGATGCGATCAAACTCGCGTAGTTTCGCTAGAAAGACCTTGTGTAACCGATCCCATACGCTGGCGCTTTGCCAATCGCGTAGCCCACGCCAGCAACCGACCCCGGAGCAGCAATACATCTCAGCGGGCAGTTCGCTACACCGGATGCCGCTTCTAAACACGAACAGGATGCCAGTCAGTGCTGCCCCATCCGATACCGGCATGCGAACCAGGTATCGGAATCGCCCCGGCTTGGGCCGAGGTAGGAGCGGTTCGATCCGCGCCCTAAGTTCATCCGAGATGATTGGCTTTCCCAACCAACACTGTCCTGTTGTCACAACGGATGAGGTTAAGAGGTCCGTCTTGAAGTTAACTACCCACAACGCTTTTTTTAAAAATTTCTTAGCGTAAAGAGTATCCATCTATTTTTTACAGAACCGCAGGTTGTGGACGAAAAGATCTATATGCGCACGCATTCAAAGCAGGTCCGGCCGCGGCATCTGATTAATATCGAACCTACGATAAAGCGAGTCCTCCGAAAGAGGATTGACAACATTCTGGAGACGTCGTGACGTTCAGTTTTCTAATCGGCGAGTGTTTTTTTCTAGTGCTTGTAGATGATATGCAAAAGGCACAACTGTGGAGCTCGGCATGCAGCCGCAATCGTAGTCCACCCCAGAAGGTCATGCGCTATGTCATTGAACACAATCTTGTTTTGGTGGCGCACACCAAAAACCTGACTGACTCGCCGGCTGGAAGCCCGCTCGCCCGGAGCCGCTCCAACACCGTAATATTGTCAGCCTATGGCAGGCAGAAGAAAATGCGGTTGCAGATGTACCAGAGAGCAACCGCTTCGGCTTTATCCGCATTCGCGCAATCTTCAGCGACCTCGGGCTATTGGCCCCACCATCCTACTGCATTTTGTTTCACCCCTCGTATTCCTACGAGGCCTCTGAGGAGGAGGGCTACCGCCCCGTGGCAGCGGAGAATGACGGCACCACGGTCGTCGTTAAGGATCCCTTCCGCGAGATCTTCGAGGTGGCATATGAGAACCCGATAGTGATCACGTCTATAAAGAGAAACGGGGGCCAACCGGTTCGAGCCGAGCAAGCGCTGGGAATCGAACCCTACCCGAAACTTCACGTGGTGCTGCACGGCGTGACTGCTATACAGCGGCGCAATCCTCGCTGTGCCAGCGAACCTCGACATCGTCGCAAGCATGAATACGGCCGCGCTGCAGTCCGGTCGTTCGTCCGCGCGCTGCGGCAGCGCGTTGAATTCATCGAGTCTCCGCCCGCCCCCTGCGCTCTGTCCGAGGTAAAGCTAGCCGGCATCGAGCTACGCAAGCTGCTGCAGGCGATCAACTACTGCGTCAAGTTCTCGTTCGACAAAGACCACGCCATCGACCACGGCTTGCTCGTGGACGTGGACAACCTCTGGCACTTGCACCGGGTGTTCGCACGTCACGGCATCCAGCTTCCAGAGGAATTCTTCTTCTGGGAGCGCGCGCTCGACGCCCGTTTGCTCTTCGACGACTCGCCGACCTCATCGAGCAGCCCTGTGTCTCGATCCGGCCAATACCATTTGGCACGCCCGCCTTTCCTGTCGCGCTGGTTCCCTGGATTCCGCTAATGTCCAACCATCAACAAGGTCAGCCTCTTCCTCCCAACCTGCCACGCGGCCCGGCCTGCTCGCACCGGCGCACATGGATTACCGCCGTCGTCATCCTTGTGCTGGCCGGCGCCGCTTGGTACTCGCACAGCCACCGAAAGCCTGCGCAGGAAGGCGGCATTGCGGACAGTCCGGGTGGCGCGCCGGCAACGCCGCGCTGGCCTGTGGTTGTCAACACGGTGAGCAAACGCAACATGGACGTGGTTCTGCACGGTTTGGGCAACGTGACCCCAACCTCCAACGTGACCGTGCGCGCGCAGGTTTCCGGCCCCCTGCTGAAGGTGCTGTTCAAGGAAGGTCAGATGGTCAAGGCCGGCGACGTGCTGGCCGAGATCGACCCGCGCCCGTTCCAGGCCGCGCTCGATCAGGCCGCGGGCCAGCTGGCGCGCGACCAGGCGCTACTGCAGAACGCGAAGCTGGACCAGCAGCGCTACCGCACCCTGCTGGGGCAGGACTCAATCTCGAAACAGCAGGTCGATACCCAGGACGCGCTGGTCCGCCAGTACGAGGGCGTGGTCAAGACCGACCAGGGCAACGTCGCCAACGCGCGCCTGCAGCTGGGCTATACCAGGATCGTGGCGCCGGTGTCCGGCCGCATCGGTCTGCGCCAGGTCGACCCGGGCAATATCGTCAACACCAGCGACACCAACGGCATCGCGCTGATCACGCAGATCCAGCCGATCGCGGTGATGTACACCATCCCCGAGGACAACCTGCCCGCCGTGCTGAAGAAGCTCAACGCCGGCGAAAAGCTGCCGGTGCAGGCGTGGGACCGCCAGATGCGCAACCAGCTGGCAGAGGGCACGCTGCTGACCACCGACAACCAGATCGACACCACCACCGGCACGGTCAAGCTTAAAGCCATCTTCCAGAACACCGACGGGATACTGTTCCCAAACCAGTTCGTGAATATACGCACCTGCGCCGATACCATGGAAGACGCCGCTGTCATCCCCGCTGCCGCGATCCAGCGTGGCGAGCAAGGCACCTTCGTATACGTGGTGAGCGACTACAGTACGGTGAAGGTACAGAGGGTTATGCTGGGTCCAAGCGATGGCGCCCGCACCGCCGTGCTCAAGGGCCTGGAGCCCGGCCAGCGCGTGGTGGTGGAGGGCGGGGACCGGCTCAAGGAAGGCATGGTCGTCGAAGCGGTAGACCCCACCCACCGCGCCGCGCAAATGCAGTCTTCGAGCGGCGCTTCTGGCGCGACCAGCGAGGCTGCGACCGAACCGGGCGAGCGCCGCCGCGATGCCGACACCAATCCGAATCCGACCACGAACAGGCCGGCCAAGCCGGGCGCCCGCGTGGGCCAGCGGCTGCAGTAGCGAGCAGAGGAATGGGAAGCGGCATGAACCCTTCACGCATCTTCATCGACCGGCCAGTTGCTACGACCCTGCTGATGCTGGCCATCCTGCTCTCAGGACTGGTCGCATTCAAACTGTTGCCGCTCTCCGCCCTACCTCAGGTCGACCATCCGACCATCCAGGTCACTACGCTTTATCCTGGCGCCACCCCCGACGTGATGACGTCGTCAGTCACCGCACCACTGGAGCGCCAGTTCGGCCAGATGCCCGGCCTGAAGCAGATGTCCTCGTCGTCATCGGGCGGCGCCTCGGTGATCACGCTGCAATTCGAACTGTCGCTGTCTCTCGACGTGGCGGAGCAGGAAGTGCAGGCTGCCATCAACGCCGGCGGCAACCTGCTACCCCCCGACCTGCCGATGCCGCCGGTTTACAGCAAGGTGAACCCCGCCGACGCACCGATCATGACGCTGGCGATGACGTCGGACACCCTGCCGCTGCCCAAGCTGCAGGACATGGTTGACACTCGCGTCGCCGGCAAGATCTCGCAGATCCAGGGAGTGGGCCTAGTCACCATCAGCGGTGGCCAGCGCCCCGCCGTGCGCATCCAGGCGAATCCTACGGCACTGGCAAACCTGGGCATGTCGATCGACGACCTGCGCACCGCGATCGGCTCCGCCAACGTCAACGGCGCCAAGGGCAGCTTCGACGGCCC
>NZ_JAGIQA010000083.1 GCF_017814975.1 Cupriavidus consociatus | reverse complement strand
CTTGGCACGTGCGGCGTCGCCGAACACTACGTCTTTAGCTGCCATTCTTGAAATCTCCTGAAATCTGTACGGGTGGCTTGCGTGTCGTTAAGCCGATTACTTGGCAACCACGGCCATGATGTCTTCTTCGCGCATGACCAGCAGTTCCTGGCCTTCGACCTTCACGGCCTGGCCGGCATACTTGCCGAACAGCACGCGGTCCCCACCTTGACGTCGAGGACAATGTTGTTGCCCTTGTCATCCTTCTTGCCGGGACCGACGGCGAGCACTTCGCCTTGATCGGGCTTCTCGGCAGCGTTGTCGGGAATCACGATACCGGACGCGGTCTTGGTTTTGTTGTCCAGACGCTTCACGATCACGCGGTCGTGCAGAGGACGCAGGTTCATACGGACTCCTAAATACAAAAGTGGTCGTTCAATCAAAAGTTGGCCTAACCGAGGCGACGGTCGTCTGAAAATTTCAAATATCGCAAAAGCTTTAGCACTCTTCTCAGACGAGTGCCAATTATAGAGAGGGGGTATGGCCATTTCAAGACAGCGAATTGCAGCGACATCCGAAAAGCCAATCATTAACCTCGCCATTGTATATGAAGGCAGTTTCATAATTGGACGGCGCTGCGCTTTGCAGTAGCCACTGATTCGCTTCCATATTCCAGAGTCTTTTGTCGTGTACCTTACTCGGGATACAAGTATCACCGCTGGGCCAAGGGTCAGGTGGTGACGCGCAAGGATGATCGGATCGTCGATGTCAGCCAAAGCTACCCAATGGCATCGAGGCCAAGGGCGCCGGCGCTGACCCCATGACTGGGGACCCAAGCCGACCTTCTTCGCCAAGAGTGGCGAGCACTGAGCCCAAAGCTATTTGCAGAAGCTAAGCCGAGGTCTGGTCAATCTTTATGCCAGGAGTTGGGCGATGTAGTTACGATTTACGCCGGTCAGGATGACCGCGATCGGCGTGCCGTTGGCGTCGGTGGCGACGTGATACTTGGACCCGGGTCGCGCTAGAAATCGATGCGGCCCGCTGCACGAAGCATTGCGGACTTTTTTCGCCTAACGGCCGGTCCTCAACCGCACAAAGGTGGCGGCAATGTCCGGTAAATGACATTTCCCCAAAGCAATGTTGTTCGTCGCGACCGACATTGAGTGTCGTCGAGACCATGAAAAGCCGGGTGTCTTGGAATTTGCGTGGCACGACACTTGCGTTATCCCTCTGGGTTCTAGAGTCGCTGACATGTCCTAACCGACTGACCACCCATGGTAAGGCCTCACGACGTCGACGTCGTGACTTACAACAATGTGCAGTTCATGATAACGATTAACACGTGCGCCGTTCCCATTTACGAGGAATAAGAGGAAGCCCTGGAATCATGAAGAACCCCGCGTTGCCAATGTTACTGTTTGCAGCGACGCTGGTCGTTGCCTGCGGTAACAAACATGACGCGAGCGAAGAAAATTTCGCCGCCGCAGTCAATCAGTATCTCGATAAGCATGGGGATCTCTGCCTGACGCTGCTGCAATGGCCGACTGACATTCCTGTCGAGAAAATAGAAGTTTCGAAAGTCATGAAGCGGGATAGCCCTGCAAAATATCTGGATGCGCTTGTTGCGGCGGGGCTCGCTTCGGAATCGGATATCGTCGTTGATCAACTACGCTACGACGGCAAACCGAATGGTCATGCTTATAATGTGAAGCGATACGTCCTCAGTGAAATTGGTAGAAGATACTATAGGGAGCAGTCAACGTCCGCGGTGGGGGGCTCGCCGGAAGTCGGCGATCTTTGTTTTGGCAAAGCGGCGCTGGATAAGATTGTCAAATGGGACACGCCGATGAACCTTAGGGGTCCTCAGCAAGAGCAGGTCACCTACACATACAAGATTGACAATCTTGCTGAATGGGCCATGAATCCGGCCGTCCAGAAAGCATACCTTGGCCTGCAGTACACTATCGCTAACGCGGGCAAGCAGCAGAAGACGCATGACTTGACGCTCACCAATAATGGCTGGGAGGCCAACGGTCTGTAGGGGGTGCCGCGCCGAGCTCAGCTCTTCGACCAGCGTGCACGTGTACTCCTGCTCCCAACATAGCGCCTGGGAGAACCCCAATGGTCTGTTGGGCCAGTATCTGCCCAAGGGCAACGATTTGTCTGTGTACTCGCAGGGGGGACTTTGACGCCATCGCTGACACCCTCAAACGGCCGGAAGGTACACCCTTTGGGATGGCAGCAGGGCTACAATTTGGCGAAGCGGCTGTCGATGAGAGCCAGAAGTCCGTCCCGCCGAGATGCTGGTAGCCAAATGCAACGATTCCTTGCCTCTATGTCGGCAGGAGCGCATCTTCGATGCGAGGCCTGGCCATTCCTCGGGCCACGCTCGCGCAATGGGTTGACATGTGCGGCGTGCGACTACAGCCACGGGTGGACGCGCTCAAGGGGCAATTCTGCAGCATCGCGTGCTGCATGCCGGCGAGACCGGCGCGCGTCAAGGCAGTTGTCGCTTCATTCATGCAGCCAAACGCTGTCAGGCTGCTTTGCTTGATACTGGTGGGCACGGCAATCTCGCGCTCGGGGTTAAGCGTGACCGTGTCAATTGGCGACCAGTCTCGCGTGTGGCGTGACCAGCGACGCGGGTTGTGCTCACGGGCCTGAACATACAGCGCGTGGCGAGCGGCTAGAATCGTGTCGTCCTGTCCGGCTTGGTGCTGTGCCGGGCTCACGTAGCGGATACCGCTGTGTCGATGCTCGTGGTTGTACCAGTAGACGAAGTGCGCCGCCCACGTACGTGCCGCAGCCAGATCGGCAAAGCCCTTGGACGGGAACTCGGGCCGGTACTTGGCCGTGCGGAAGAGGCTTTCCACGAAGGCATTATCGTCGCTCACCCGTGGACGCGAGTACGAAGGCTCGACGCCTAGCCAGTGCAACATTGCCAGCACCGTGGTGGCCTTGCGTGGCACCATTGTCTCCGTGCAGCACGGGCTTTGCCGCCATGGCATGAATGCCCTCGGCCAGCGCCGTGCGCTGACGAGATGCGCCGCGTGGTCGGCGTCGTCACGATCGTGGACCTCGAAGCCCACGATCTTGCGACTGTACACGTCCAGTATCAGGTACAGGTAAAATCAGCGCCCAGCGACCTCGGCGGGCAAATAGGTCATGTCCCATCACCACAGTTGGCGCGGCCCCGTGGCCACGTGTGTGGTGGGTGGTCGGCTTTGGCGCGGCGCGCTCGATGCCGAGTCTGCCCATGGGCGCGCAGCACCCGGCCAAAGCTCGATTCGCTGGCCAGGTAGACACCCTCATCGGCCAGCATGGGCGCGATGCGCGCTGGCGGCGTGTCGGCAAAGCGCGGCTCGTTGGCGACGGCCAGAATGCGTTCGCGCTCCGCGATGCTCAGCGCATGCGCGGGCGTGGGACGCTCGACCATGGGGCGGCGGTCGCCCCACCAAGCCATCGTGGGCCTTCCAGCGTTGTAGCGAGCGCGCGGTGATGCCAGCTACCTCGCAGGCCAGGCGCAGGCTAGCTCCGCCTGCGTGAGCGGTTTCGATATGACGGACCATCGTGTGGCGATCTTCCAGGCCAGCGCAGCTCGCGCTCGAGTTGGCGCCGATCGGCCTTTGTCTCACGAGGGGTGGCACGCGCATCCTCGGGCTCAGCCAGCGCCTGCGTGGCGGCAGCGCCGCCACTGCTCCAACTCCTGCGGATACACACCGTTCTCACGGCACCAGGCGTTCTTGCTGGCCTCGTCCATCGCAGCCGTCGCCAGCACCGCCTCAAACCGGGCCGCCGATGTCCATGTTCGCACGTTAGCGCTCCAGCGTGACCACTGCCACACCCAATTCCCTTGAAACCACTTCCACCGCCGCACTCTCCGGCGGTAGCAACCGCGTTTACTGCACGATCCTTGAAATCCTCCCCTTAACGAGCCACTTCTCTCTCTTATCGCCCCCAGGGTTCAAATTCTATCGAGGCGACAAATGGAATGAACGCCCCTACCTACCGGAGGTGGGGGCTGCAAAGTGAGTGGTTTCTCACAGTCCGACGGCACCAAAGTGGCCAAAATGAGGCAGGTCACTCAGTTCTTCACCGGAGGGTCAAAATGAAGAGTATGACGGTCGGGGTGGACATCGCGAAAAATGTGTTCCAGCTTCACTGGGGAGATGCTGACACAGGTGAAGTCGTCAACAAGCAACTCAAGCGCGCCGTGTTCCTCGAACATTTTTCGAATCGTGAGCCCTGTTTGATTGGTATGGAGGCGTGTGGTGGCGCACAGCATTGGGCACGGCGATTGACCGAGATGGGTCATCAGGTAAGGCTGATGCCGGCGAAATTCGTCAAGGCTTTCGTAATCGGCAATAAAAATGACCCGGCGGATGCACGTGCGATCTGGATGGCCACACAGATGCCCAGCAAAGCCGTAGCAGTGAAGACCGAAGCGCAGCAGGCCGTACTGGAGTTGCATCGGTTGCGGCAACAAAAGGTCAAGTTCCGAACGATGCAGATGAACAGTCTGCGGGGGTTACTATCCGAATACGGCGAGGTGATGGCCAAGAGCCGCGCCGCGCTGGACAAGGCGACCCCCGGGGTGCTGGCAAGGCTCGCGGAGCGTCTGCCAGCGATGCTGATCGAATCGTTACGCGAGCTATGGAATGACCTTGAGCGCCTTGACAAGCAAATCGCCCAGATTGAGCGGCGTTTGCAAACCTGGATGAAAAGAGGACAAGGCGTGCAAGACAATTTCCGCGATCCCAGGCGTTGGCTTGCTGACGGCGACGGCCACTGTCGCGAGCATGGGTAACGCGAAGGCGTTCAAGTCCGGCCGCGAGTTTGCCGCCTGGCTTGGCCTCGTACCCAAGCAGACCGGCACCGGCGGGAAGATCCAGCTACTGGGAATTAGCCTGCGCGGCGACACGTACGTGCGCACGCTCCTGATCCACGGCGCGCGCAGCGTGCTATCCGGCGCGAAGGATGCCGGAGCGTGGGCTGAGCAAATGCAGAAACGAGGACCGTCGAACGTGGTCACCGTAGCCCTTGCCAACAAGATGGCTCGAACCATCTGGGCAGTCCTCGCGCATGACACCCAATTGCTGCCGCTCGTCGACGCGATCCCGCCCATTTGCGGCGTGCGCGGCCGACCGCTTCAGAAGCCAAAAGTCATCTATGCAGACCGAGGCTATGATTCCGAGCCACATCGTCAGCGGCTTCGCGAGCGCGGCATCAAACCGGTGCTTGCCAAACGCCGGACTGAGCACGGTAGTGGTCTGGGCAAATTCCGCTGGGTTGTCGAGCGTACTCATGCGTGGCTTCACAACTTTCGTCGTCTTCGCATTCGCTTCGAACGTCGGGCTGACATTCATGAAGCGCTCCTCAAGTTCGGCTGTTCTCTCGTCTGCTGGAACATTCTCAGGCGCGCTGAGCCGTCTTTTTGAAATGGTCTCTAATCTTACTGTGTCACAAATGTGATCGATCAGCCAGACGCGCAACATGGGCAAAGGCCAAGGCTGCGCATCAGGTGGAAGCTAAGTTGATGACGGAGTGTGGTGATTGAATTAGTCACGTGTCGCTGCGCGCGCAGGGCTGCCACGGGGGATGTAATCAGCGGGAAGCGCAGGTATCTGGCGTTCGAGGAAGTTTTTTTTATTCCCTTCGGACTTGACCGCAGCGAGTCGTTCGGCCATCAGGAAGCCATAGGCTGCGATACTCAGCATCGCATGATGGTGGACTCCGCGCCAGCCTCGACCTTCATAGTGACCAAGACCGAGGTCTTGTTTCAAGTCCTGGTAATCGCGCTCAATACGCCAACGCATTTTGGTCACGAACACTAGTTGTTCTATCAGCGCATCGGCTGGTGCTGTGGACAAGAAGTATTTGGTTGGCTCCGCTTCGCCCTCGGGCCACTCG
>NZ_JAGIQA010000082.1 GCF_017814975.1 Cupriavidus consociatus | reverse complement strand
GCCTTTCTTTCTTCCCCAGTTTTACTGGCGTTGCATGTCGACCTCGGCTCATCCCGACATGATATCGGAGGCGATTACTTATTCAACCTACTTACGGGATGTTGTACTAGTACGCGACTGCAGCGAGTTGCCTCGATCACTGCTCGGCATAGTTCTTCGGGCGGCTCGGCCAAGCTGAACGGTCACGATCCCTACCCCTATCTCAAGGACGTCCTCGCCTGGCTGCCAATGCAGCCCGCCAGTCGCCTCGAAGAACTCCTGCCACATCGCTGCCAACTCACGGCACAGTAACGCGGCGCTGAAGATTCCCGAAACGTTGTCACATGAGGCTCAGGCGATGCTGGTTGAGCGCTCAAGCCGGCAAATCTGAACATACGCATATGAACCGCCTACCAAGACCCGGTTATGAGTAAACCGGGTACTTCTCCCCTATCGATTGCGGCGGCCGACCGGTTGTTGACAAGGAATCGGTTGCTGCGCTTCGGCCGTGAGCTGCTGTGTAAGCGACCAGTTCTTCCACCTTGAATCGATTGAAGCGATTAAGCATCGTCCCCACGAAGGAGGATCGTGGAGACGATGGATAAAGTGTCGACAGTTGAGCGGCCGCGCCGGCGGGAGTACAGCGCCGAATTCAAGGCCATGGTCCTGGAACAGGTTCGCCAGGCAGGAGCTTCGGTCGCGGGGGTTGCGCTCAGCCACGGGCTGAACCCGAACATGGTGCACCGATGGATGCGCGAGGAACGTCAGCGGCAGATGCTGACTGCGCTGAGCGAGGGCCATGCGTTTGTTCCGCTGCAGGTCGAAGCCCTGCCTGCAGTCACAGATGAGGTGCTGCCGTGTAACACGCCGGCGGCTGCAACGCCGGAGACCATCCGCATAGAGATCCAGCGCCCAGGCTGCACGCTGGTTGTGCACTGACCTCTGTCAGCGGCACAGCAATGTGCCCAACTGCTTCGGGACTGGTTGCAATGATCCGCATTGACGCGCTGTGGTTGGCCGTCGAGCCCATCGACATGCGCGCCGGAAGCGAGCGGCTGCTGGCGCGCGTGGTCCAGGTCAGCCCAGTCACATCACGCCTACTTGTTTGCGAATGCTCGCCACACGCGCATGAAGCTATTGGTGCATGACGGCTTTGGCGTATGGTGCGCCGCGCGCCGCCTCAACCAGGGACGCTTTGCCTGGCCTGCCGTACAGGTCGGCGCCATCGGCGCACAACTGACGCAGGCGCAGTTCGACGCCCTGATCCTCGGCTTGCCTTGGCAGCGCCTCGAGGACCTGCGCGCCATTACGCGGATATGACGATGATCACGGCGCGTTGACAGCATAAATCCGTATGGCGTTAGTGCCCGGTGGCAGGCAGGATGGTTCCATGCTGAACCTGCGCCAAATACAAGACCAAGGCCTTCAGGACCTCGCGCCCGAGGACGTCCTGGCACTGGCGCAGCAGATGCTCCCACACATCCAGCAGCAGGAACGCGAGATCAAGCTCAAGGACGTCAAGATCGAGAAGATCACCTTCGAGCTGGCGCGACTCAAGGCCTGGAAGTTCGGGGCCAAGACCGAGGCGATGAGCGCCGAGCAGCGCCGCCTGTTCGAGGAGAACGTGGCCGAGGACGAGGCCAGTCTGCAAGCGCAGTTGCAGCAGGCCAAGGGCGAGCTCTCTGTTGAAGACAACACCAAGTCCAAGCGCAAGCCCCGTCGCCAGCCACTGCCAGCCCACCTGCGCCGAGTCGAGCATCACCACGAATCCGAGGATACTCACTGCCCAACACCGGGCTGTGGACGGACCATGGTACGCGTGGGTGAGGACGTTAGCGAGAAGCTGGATATCATGCCGGCGGAGTTCTTCGTGCACCGCCACATCTATGGCAAGTGGGCCTGCCGATGCTGCCAGCGCCTGGTGCAAGAGCCTGTTGAACCGCAAATCATCGACGGTGGCCTGCCAGCAGCCGGCCTGGTCGCGCACACGCTGATCAGCCGCTTCGTTGACCACCTGCCGTACTACCGGCAGGAGACGATCAACGCCCGCTCGGGCGTACGCACGCCGCGCTCCACACTGGCTGCCTGGTCCGGGCGCGCTGGTGCAGCACTGGAGCCGCTCTATGAAGCGCACAAGCGCTTCATACTTGCAGCAAGGGTTCTGCACGCCGACGAGACGCCGGTGGCGATGCTCGACCCGGGAGCCGGCAAGACCAAGCGAGCCTACGTCTGGGCCTATTCGCGTGGCATGTTCGACCCACAACGGGGCGTGATCTACGACTTCTGTATTGGTCGAGGCGCGCAGTACCCGATTGCCTTCCTGGGAGGTACCAGTGAAGACGGCAACGAGAGATGTTGGCAAGGTACGCTGGTGCGCGACGAATACGCTGCCTATGACAGCGTGTTGCAAGCGCACCCCGGTCGCATAGCCGCGGGATGCCTGGCCCATGCCCGGCGTCGGTACGACGAACTGCTACGAAACCAGGGCAGCAGCACGGTCACGCCAGAGGCAATGCGTCGCATTGCGCAGATCTACCGTCTTGAGCGGGAGCTCGCCACCATGAGCAGCGAGCAACGTCTGGCGTGATGAGCCTGGTGCAATCAGCCAAGCTCAACGGGCACGATCCGTGGGCCTACCTCAATGACGTGTTGACCCGCCTGCCTACCCACCTGAACAGCCGCATCGACGAGCTGCTTCCCCACAACTGGCATCCCGCACGCTGACCGCGTCTGCTCTCTCACAATCGCTCTTAACCGGCAACGTGGGACGGCGAGACGCTTACGCTGCTGTTGCGGATTTGCTCGTTCCTTGGCGCGCAGGTCGTGGTCCTCATACGTGACAAATGATTTCAGCATTGGGCGCGAGGCAACTCATGTCGCAAGCAGCCATGGGATTGAATCCGCCAGGCTCGGACACTCCTGCAACCGCGCTCAGCATGTTCTCCTGTGAGAGGCAGGGCGCGCAGCATATTACGCTTAATTGCCTCAGCATCAGGACCATGTTTGGGCCCTAATACCGGTCACGACCAAATAGAATGATTCATGGATACTAAGAGAGTAACTGGAACCTACGCAATGAATCGCCCTTCTCCCGACTTTTGCCCGCGAACCTCCACCTTACAACCGCGAATATTGAGCGGTGCCGAAATGATCGTCGAAGCGCTATTGAAAGAAGGCGTGCGAAGTGTATGGGGTTACCCGGGGGGCGCGGTCTTGCCAATTTACGACGCCATTGCGAGGCAATCAACACTTCGCCATTTACTCGTTCGCCACGAGCAAGCTGCGGTTCATGCCGCAGATGGTTACGCGCGGGCGACTGGTAATGTTGGAGTTGCTCTTGTGACTTCAGGCCCGGGGGTCACGAACGCAGTGACCGGCATTGCAACTGCGTACTTTGACTCCATACCATTAGTGATTCTATCGGGCAACGTTCCGCAATCCATGATAGGAGAAGATGCGTTCCAGGAATGCGATGCAGTGGGAATAACGCGGCCCGTAGTGAAGCATAACTATCTGGTAACTGACGTCAAGAGCCTTCCTCAGATTCTTAAGAAGGCCTTTCATCTTGCACGCACCGGCCGCCCGGGACCGGTACTTGTCGACATTCCAAAGGATGTTTCGCTCAGTTCGGGAGCTTTCGAGTATCCCAATACGGTCGATATCCGTTCCTATCGACCCGCTGCAGAAGGCCACGAGGGGCAAATCCGTCATGCTGCCCGTCTTCTTAAGGAGGCTCACCGCCCGTATCTCTATGTCGGCGGCGGCGTGATCGCAGCAAAAGCTTCCGGGGAAATTCTGGAGCTCGCCGCACTAATCAACGCACCCGTCACCACCACTCTCATGGCCCTTGGCGCATTCCCCGGGACCGACAGACGCTATCTTGGCATGCCCGGAATGCACGGCACCTATGAAGCCAACCGAGCCATGCAAGAATGCGATGTCCTCCTCGCTGTAGGCGCTCGATTCGACGATCGTGTTATCGGAAACGTCGAGCATTTCTGCTCTACTCCTCGTCAGATTATTCACATTGATATTGACCCGACAACTATCGGAAAGCGGGTGAAGCCGACGGTTCCTATCGTCGGGGATGCCCGTCGTGTCCTGCGACGGTTGGTCGGGGCGCTAGGAGAAGCAGGCATTCCGCGAAATGACCACGGGGCTTGGTGGGCCACCATCGAAGAGTGGCGATCGAAGCGATGCCTCGCCTATGACCTGCGCAGTGATTCAATAAAGCCGCAATATGTCATTGAGACGCTGCGGCGAATTGCACCGAGCGATGCAATGGTCTGCTCCGATGTGGGCCAACATCAAATGTGGGCAGCGCAGCATTACCGGTTCTCTGCGCCTCGTCAATGGTTAAATTCTGGTGGGCTTGGAACTATGGGAGTTGGACTGCCTTATGCCATGGGTGCTAAACAAGCCTTCCCTCAACGAGAAGTTTTCGCAATCACGGGTGATGGGTCCATACAGATGTGCATTCAGGAGCTGTCCACGTGCAAGCAATACGATTTGCCCGTGAAGATTATTTGCCTAAATAATGGTTATCTCGGGATGGTAAAACAACTTCAGCACGTGGAATATGAGCAGCGTTATAGCCAATCATACATGGACGCGCTGCCGGACTTCCCAGCTTTAGCCCGGGCATACGGCCATATTGGATTTACGGTGCGGTCCAAAAATGAAGTGGAAACTGCACTGCGTGATGCCATTGCGGAGAAGAAGCGCACTGTGTTTTTGGACATTCACGTGGACCCATCTGAAAATGTGTGGCCGATGATTCGAGGTGGTCACGGTTTAGACATGATGCTAATCGCAAACGAGCCGATCAATAGCTAACAGAACGGGCAGGCAATTCCAAAGTCCTCATCCAGGATTGCCTTTTCATAGATTTTTGGAGGACGGCCTCGCCCCACGAGGTCTGTACGGCTGACCATCGCGCCGTGCCCGAATTATATGTCACGGCAACATGTTGTGAACGTGGAGGTTTCCTCGGTTGCGTGAGGATGCTCGTCGCAGTCAGCGTGACTATATACCAGCATCAGCATCTCAACACGACGGTGAGAATCTCTACCACCTCTTTGGTGAGCTGCTGACGGGAAATCGTCGCCGAGGCGGTTAGGACGACTACCTCCCTACCTCGACACAGGTGAATTGGCAAATCTCAACCGATAGATATGAAGGGCCGCGGGAGGTAAGCCCTGGAGTAAAACGAAGATTCGCAGTTTCGTTTCTCCAAAGGAGCACGCAAATAAACACGATGCCTGACACAGCCCTTCACGGGCAGAATACGACGATCACCGGCTGGCTGTACATGGCTTTCGAACTGAGCGACAAGAGCTGGAAGCAGTCGCTAGGCGACGAGCTTGGACCGAGCCGGCATACGCTGGGCGCTGGTGACCTGAATGCAGTCTTGCAAGTGATCGCCAAGGCCAAGGCTCACTGCGGCCTGGCGCCGCAAGCCCCGGTGCGCAGTTGCTACGAGGCCGGTCGCGCTCGCCGTGCTGCCATGCGCGTAGGTTGAGCACGAGCTTGATGGCATCCAGGCGATCCGTCTTCGGGCGCCGCCTGTGGCGTGCGACCGGAATGCTCGCGGCAACGACGACGTAACAAGAATGTAGTCCGGGCAGCAAGCCCGACACTGAGAGACCCCGACCTCAATTTCGGCGCCACTTCAGTCCCCGCGAACGAAAAGTATTGGCTTGCAAGGAGAGAGTATCGCGCCAGACATCCCTATACTGGAATCCATGCTGGATCGGGGGTTGACACCCTCGCTCTCATAGAAGGCTCACTGCCAAAGCGCAGAGAACGCGATCCGACGAGGCGACACACGTGTGCGCCCAGGATGAGCGCCGCAGACATGGTGCGGCCGGCGTGCGCGGCGGGTTTCGCCTAATGACAGAGTAAAGGACCCGATGTGTTCATAAACCGGTCTAACGGACTCGTTATATGCGCCCGATCAGATTTGCAAAGCTTCGACACCTAAGGCCACACCCCCCGCGGCAGAATAGATGTCGCCCCGATAGAATTTGAACCCTGGGGGCGATAAGAGAGAGAAGTGGCTCGTTAC
>NZ_JAGIQA010000081.1 GCF_017814975.1 Cupriavidus consociatus | reverse complement strand
CAGGTACTCGCAAATCCCTCGGACAAGCTTCCTCTTCAATAACATGCGGGGCGTTGCACTTCGCTCTTGAAACCGCCACATATAATGTCAAGAATCCAACAATTAGAACGATCACTCAACAATAAGTATGTTTTGTCTACACTTTTCTGATTACACCAGTTTGCATGAGCACTAGGCACATAGATTGCATTCACTTCATTAATGGGATCACGCGACCTTTTCCTATAGTCGCAGAAGTGCTTTTCGGGATTCATCTCGACTGACCAACAAGGAGAAAATATGTCCCTTTATAGCTGCAACCAACTCCGGCCCGCTGTTGGGCACATCGCAGTGTATAGCAGCTCGGGCACCGTCGCGCAGACCCTTACGCAGTACGCGGTGAGGCCAAAGGACAGAATTATGCAATAGCACACATACATAGCACCACTAAGCAGAAAACCCCTTTATGTTATTCATATAATCTTTTCGCATGAGAAAAATCATGATTCAGGTTCAAAAGATTACCGTAAAAAACAAAACCGGCTATGTGTTTTGCTTCTCAGTCCAGTGGCAGAGTAGCGACGGCACGTGGCACACCACGACGAAATCGAGCAGCGATTATCCCGCCACACAGTCTAGAACTCTCGCGCTCGACGAGATAGGCGTTCCGGCCGATGCGGTCGCAGTGACGCCCTACGGGCATACGGTGGACCCAAAGTTGGGTCATGTGCAAGGAACGCCGCACGTTACTTTCGCGTCGAACGATCGCATCGCAATCTACGAAGCAACCGTGACACCTAGAGAAGGGCTTAAAATCACTCTTGAGTAAGAACGGCTAACAAGATTCCTCGACGAATCGGGAGCAGACGATAGCGCAGGCGAGCGTGAGCAGAGCGACATGGATGTTCGAGGCCGCGTTCGAAGCGAACGCGCACCTTGCCGAACCCGGGCGTGCGTGCGCTCTACAATCCAGAGATGTTTGCCGAGGCGGTCGTTCTTCTTGATGCCACGGCGTGCGATTCGGGGACAGATGTCTCGCTTGCGCAGATGGCGATGGCACCGTTCGACTCATACCCCTTGTCGGCGCGGAACTTGTCAGCGCGGCATTGTGGTCGGGCCAGACAAACCGGCACTGCTGGGGGACATTACAACTTAGCCGCTACAGACAAGTTTCGCTCAACGGGCGTTATGTCAGTACTATGATGATAGTCAGGGCTACGCTGTGGACTCGTTGCGCTGATTCGCCACTCCCGTCGATTTCTGGGGCACTGCTGACGAGCTGCGCTGCGCCTGCATGGGACCACCGCATCTGACATCGAAGCTTGCGGATACCTCAGTGCCTTCGAGCGTTACGGGACGTGAGCCTTGGCCACGCATCCACGCCGCAGTGTCAGCAAGCACTTGGGCGCCCCCGCTTTTGCGCCGCTTGCAGTCGGTGCATGACTCCAGCGTTCCATCCTCGCCGACAAAGTAGCCGACATATTCCAACTTCAGCGATACTTGGTGGTGGTCGATATCGAATTTGTCCTCGTGATTATTAAAAGCCCGTTCAGTATGTCCTCCAGAAACAGGAATGCAAAAGCTGTAAGCGGCATAGCCCTGCCTTGGTGCCCATCAAGCGCAAGCAGAGCAGCTGCAGACCGAATATTGCGCTGATCCGGCTTAATGCGTCCAGGGAAATGCACAGCTTTCAAGACAAGTGTAGGCTTTTGGTCTTCCTGCGGTCCAGCTTCTTCGTTGTCTTTATTTGAACGACACTGTGTGTGCTTGCGTCGGGCCCATGCTGCCTCGGCGGCGATCAAGTCTTTCTCAGTGATTGGGCGCGCCTGGCCCCAGAGCATTTGAAGCCAAACCAGTATTCCTTGGAATTCCGGTGAATCGGAAGGAACCCGGACGCCGGCTTCGTGCCACGTGAAGGTGTCAGGACCATCGTATCCGAGTCCGTTAGTAGAAATGTTTGCGGAAGAGATGACGGCGCCACAGTCAGCTGCGACGACCTTTGCATGTAATGAATCTAACTGTCTGACGACTACATGCGGAATTGATTTGATAGTCCGTATTACCGCCGGGTTCGTGCCTCCCGCATGTAAATTGCAGATGACGTGGAAGGTGCCTGTGTTTCCCGACAGCAGGGTTTCTGCACCTCGGCCCCAGAAGGCAACCGCCATGTGGATAGGACCATCCGAGAACGTGATCTGCGATCAATAGGTTAACCTGGGTGGCAATAGACTCTGAGCAATTCAGGAACATGGCAATCTCATGTTGTCGGCAGTGGACAGCAATTGAGGCTTGCATCGTTGCGGATGGCATGATCAACGAGGTCAACTCGAGGGGCGCGCTGCACGACCACATAGCCACTGCGGCCGAAGCCGCCTTGGATATGTACAAAGACCTCCAGCTAGGTCATCCGATCGGGAGTCGCCATCGGAGTACCAAGCGCGGTCACGATCGTGGCACTCCCGCTGCCCTGCAATCTACACGCTCGACTTCTTTCCAACGGGCGTAATTAGATTCATCCTTGGCCTGAATGAAAGCCGCAGCGACTAACCCGGCATGAACACATATATCTACGCGATCGCCGTGCTGCTTAACAATCTGGTATTGGGCTACAGCATCGGATGCAACGTCCTTCTCAATTCTCGACATGGTTTCCGAAGCTCGATAATCGAGCCCACCGCCGAAGAGATACCAGGCTGCCATGACCGCAAGAAGGCCTCCGAGTATGTAGTTGACAACGAGTCTTGGAGTCGAAATCGTCGCTTCTGACATTTTGCTCTCGCAGTGATGGATCTGGTGTCTGATTCTGGCAAGGCCAATATCTTGCCTTCTGCGCGCAAACACTCATATCGACCAAGAGCTTATATCGACGAGGCAGGAGAGCTGTCCGAACAAACGGCGCCAGCGCTGTCTTCCCCTTCCACGCTGACATGACGGGTGCAATTTTTTCGTGTCCGGGCGTAATGTTGACCAGACTTGTTTGCTCGGAGGATATGGAAGCCCTCTTAAGAGAAGCTAAGCCGCAGAAAGTAGCTGGAAATGGCCAAACATTGCTCTCGTCTCTAGGGAGCGGTCATCCGAACGACGACTTTACCTAGAAGCCGCGCACCTCGACGCGCGAATAAGAATCTCGACGTGAGGCCCTGGGTCCGGCGCCACTCGCGGTCTATGGCAGAAGGTAAAGTGAAGGCGGAATACGGCATCATGTTGCGCACTGACTTGTTGATATGTCGCACTTGCCTGCCGGGCTGACTCCGGTGAGTCCAACTTTTGGTGACGGCTTGCAGCTACTCTGGGCGGTTGACGCGATGACGCGGCGGTCGTTGGCACGAGGGAAGAGTGGACATGGTCTGTAAGGAGGGTGCGCATCCGTGTCTGCGCGATTTGCCGGATGCCGAGTTGCTGGGCTCGACACCGGGCATTCGCCCTGGAATACAAACGCAATGAAATCGGACCGATGTTGCTCGATTTCCTCGGTCGGAAGATAGTGACGGTTGAGGCTGATGATCGATGTGGTTGCCGTTGATCGGTTCGAACGCGAAAGGCCACTTCAGGTCGAAGAACGTAAAGAACTCCGATACCACGATACTTAGGTCGCTCCGGTCGTCCGGGTTGAGCACCGACTTCCGTTGGCTGAACAGGTACCAGTACGAGTCCTCTTCCTCATCCACAAACGTCACGACGCGTGCAGCGTCCGCGCGCCGCGAGACCTTGCGCCCGAGTTCACTGCCATCACGATTCAGCTCTTCAAGAAACGCCGGCAGGTTCTCAAAATTCTCCGGTTTGCACCGCAGGCGGGCCTTGTCATAGACGAAGACGCTGTGACTTACCTGGGCCTTCGAGGCAGTACAGATGATAATGCCAGGCTTGTCGAGAAACGCCTGCAACGGATGAAGCCGTCGCACCATATCGGCGACGGCAGGCTCATTGAGGTACCCTGGCGATCCTTCCTTACGCTCTCGCGCCGCCAATTCGATCCTGATGAGATCCGCAGTCAGACTGTCTGCAACCGATCTCGCTCGTCTCGCCGCGCGAAGATAGGCCGCCTGCGAATCTTCATAGGTGTCGTCAGACGTCGACATGCCAAGATATGGCGACTCGCGGCAAATCACAGATTTAGCACGAAGCTCCGCAAGACGAGCCGTCAGATCATCTTTCCGAGCGGACTGGCCAGTGAGGTTATCCAAATCGCGTACAACCTGAGGCGAGCCATGAATCCAGCTCACCAGCGCCAGAGCTGCTGCGAAGAACGTACGATCGTTCAGATGGTAGTCTATGGAATACAGCCGGTACACCGGAACAGAATTTCCTGTGCTTCGGATGGCTGCCTCGATTTCATCGCCGTATATGTCAGGTCGATGATGGACTTGAATGTCGGACGCGAAACCTGCCACCAGCGACTGCAACGGTGCAATGAAGACTGGAATCACATCTCGATTCACGAACAGATCAATGGCGAAGACCGCGGCCGTGTACGTCTTTCCGAAACCTGTGTACCAGTTCAGAAGTTTGACGAAAGGTCTCTCCTCCGAGTGGAGAAATGGTTCCAGGAAGCCCTTTTGAAAAATCTCTGAAGATGTTCGAGACTCTTGTCCATTGCTCATCAGGAAGTTCTCCTCTCAAGGCCGACGTCAACCGGCCTCGTAAAATTTTGTCGCTACCGGTTGCCGATGTCGTCTTTGACTGCCGCAGACTGATTCACGCTGCGAGCCCAATGCATCGCCGCACCAAGGTCGAGATTCAGGCTCGTATACGAAATGCGCACCAGGCCCTCGGGAAGCGCCCAGTCCCATTTTTCTCGAAGCAGATTGCTAACATCTGCCAGCAGCACGTCAATCGCCGGCGGCTCGCTTGCAGCGATATCGGAGAGCGTCGCCAGCACGTCATCTGCCTGCGCCTGACCCTTGACGACCTCGACGCCGGGTCCGGAAGCGAACGCGGTATATCCGTATTGGCGATACAGGCAGGCAAGTGCCTCGTTTGCAGCATCACCAAGCCACGTCAACAGTTGAACCTCCTGACCTTGGTCAACCATCACAGCGTGGGCGAGATCCCTCGCGCCATAGTTCTTCCGAGCCTCAGCCAGGAACTTCTTTGCTGTGGCGTCCAGGTATGCAGGCACTTCAGGCGATTCGAGAAGCTCGCGCATACGCTCGCGCACGCGCGTGTGAGTTCGGCCGCTCCCTCCCGAGAAAAGCGGTGGTGCTCCACCACCAGCACGGACTACCACGATCGTCTTTTGCTCTTCGTCGATGCTTTCTACTTGCCAGGTCCTGCCCGCAAAGAGAATCCGCTGCCCTTCCATTAGCATCTGGGATATCGGAAGACTACCTAGAGTCTTTCCGCCCGAAACGATACGAAACTCCTCGTCGGCCGCAAAGGCTGCATAGAACGTGTAGTGATTCACTATGCGCTCACCGACACTTCCGTGCAGAAGCTCGCCAGATGAATCCTGCACCAACAATTCCTTCTCGCCCAGATGACGAATCAGCTCCGCAAATTCGCGCTTGCCCAGGCCTGTAAATGGGGCATTTGGAGCGCAGAGGGCTCCGTACAGGCGCGCAATCGTAGCCCCTCCGTTCTGCGCCACATAGGACAGAATCTGCTGTATCAACGTTGAGTAGTGAGCGCCCTGCGTTGCTGGCGGCTCAAACCAGCCCTCAAGCAGCAAGGCGAGCATCGCGGCGAACTGAACAGTGTCGAGACGCAACTCCGTGGCCAGCGAGCTCTTGGGGCCAACGGCATCTTCGATGCTATAGCCGCGGAGGATTGCGGGTTCGCCTTTGCGCCGACCTGACCGGCCCAGGCGCTGGCGCAGGCTCGCAACGGAGGGCGGTGGACCAATCTGTGCAATGCTCTTGACCGCGCCAATGTCTATGCCCAGTTCAAGTGTATTGGTACAGACAGCCGTGGCAGGAACGGTCTTCTGCTTGAGTGCGGCCTCTGTCTCCGACCGAATCTCCTTGGAGAGATTACCATGATGCGGCCAGAATTCATTGGGCATCTGATGTTGCGCACAGAGCTTGCCAAGCAGATGGGTGTACCGCTCAACCTCACGCCGGGAATTTGGAAAAACTAGTACAACATCCCGCAAATATCTTTAATAATTATCGGGCTGTAAATAGGGCTCCAGGAGCGTGACGATCAACTG
>NZ_JAGIQA010000080.1 GCF_017814975.1 Cupriavidus consociatus | reverse complement strand
GTTGTTGGTACTTCGTTCTTGTCATTCACCACACCTTACCGGATGGCAAGGTGTTGCACTTCAGATTTGAGGGCGCCTGTTTTGAACTGGACGCTGCCGCACTACTTCGGTTTCCCTCATTCTCAATCCTGTCTGCGCCTAGATCGGCACCTGCTTCGTTGAGACGGCAGGTGAAATCCACGCTGAACCGTTGCTATCTTCTGCGATGGGGCCCTTGTCATGGGCCCGCGTAGGAGCGTCTTTCCGAGCGCTGCGCCAGTTGGCATAAGGTTTGCGATTAGCGGACTGGGCAAAGCAACGCTCGCGGCCGAGAAGCTGCGCGAGCGTCATGGGCTGACGTTGTCCAAGGAAACCATCCGCCGGCTGATGACGGTGGCCGGCCTGTAGGTGCCGCGCAAACAGCGGCCGCCGAAGGTCTACCAGCCTCGGAACCGGCGCGCCTGCTATGGCGAACTGATCCAGATCGACGGCAGCGATCACCGCTGGTTTGAGGAGCGTGCCCCAGCCTGCACGCTGCTGGTCTATGTCGACGACGCCACCAGCCGGATCATGGAACTGCGCTTCACTCATTCGGAATCCACATTCACATACTTTGCGGCGACGCGGGCCTATCTGGAGAGCCACTGCAAGCCGGCAGTTGGCAAACTGCGCATTCGTTTCGAACGGCGTCTCGATATCCATCTCGCTCTGCTCACGCTCGCCTGCGCGGTCATCTGCTCACGATTCGTTGACCAGTTTTGTTAGCGGCTCTTAGGCTGTGGTCAGCGGATGTCTTGATCGCCGTCAAGGTTGGACCACAAGGTTTCACGAAAAAATGTCGCCAGTGCTTTTTCTTGTTAAAGGTTGGGTATGACAAAATCATCAGCTGAGCGCGTGTCCTCAGAAATTCTGTGGGAAGCATTGCCCGATGTGGAGGACCCGTACGTGGGCCTGGAGGATTCGAATTGCGTTCGCGTTCAGACTTGGGTGGCGGCACAGAATTCCCGTACGATGACTGAACTTGGCGCCTCCAATGACGTCAATGCACTGGCCAGGTGGTTTTTGGAGTCGATCACGGCCGACGACCGTATCGCTCAGTGCTCGCGTCGTGATGGATGGGGCTACAACTTCTGGTCGGATCTCAATCATCCGTTGGGCCTTTTGCGACGCACGCCATGGCAGGAGTGGCTTGATGGAAAGCCGGTCTGGGAAACTGTGCTCGATGTCGGCGCGCTCGACCTCAATCAGCAGATTGATGACGATACTTGCTGGACCCTTTCAGCTTTTGAGTTGCTGTATCCAACCTATGATCGTGCACTGGTCTTACTTTCGCCAAGCGGGGCGGATGCCTGCGTGGTTCGCGAGTTTGACATGGAGGCACGATCGTTCGTCGACGATGGATTCGTGCTTTGTGAACCGGGTGTGCACAAAATATCGTGGATCGACCGCGACACGGTCTACGTTGGATGGGACGACAGCGCTGTCAATGCGGCTCCTGCACTGACGGTATCGGGATATCCTCGGCAGGTGCGACGCTGGACGCGAGGTTCTTCTGTTTATGACGCGCCAGTGGTGTTCGAAGGTCTTCCCACCGACTTGGGCGTGGATGCCCACTTCGAGCCGGTCCTACAACGGCATATCGTACGTCGGGCGATATCTTATTATGAAAAAAATGTGTTCTGGTGGAATGCTGAACGTGCCGAATGGTGTCAATACGATGTTCCCTTAGACGCGGATGTCTATGAATGGAAGGAGTGGCTGCTGATTGAATTGAGGTCCGCATGGCGCTTAGGTGATACCACCTACGCCAGTGGCTCACTATTGGCGCTTCAGCGGTCGGCGTTTCTTGCAGGGAAACGAGGCTTTACTGTGCTATTTTCACCGGAATACCGGCAAGTGCTTGCCTTTGTAACCTATACTCGGCAGCTGTTGGTGGTTTGCCACAAGGCACAGGGCGTTCCTCAAGTAACGTTATGGCAGCCTCCTACGGCATCTTGCGCTCTATGGCAGTCGCGCGGTATGCCGTTGCCTGCAGACTGCTCCGTATCGATCTATCCCATCGATTGGGAGCACGAAGATACGGTACTTATCGGCATTAACAGCTTTCTGGCGCCGCCATCGTTGCATTTTGCCGACCTGTCGAACGACGCGCCATGGCAGAAGCTCGCGGCATTGCCGGCTCGCTTTGATGCCATGGGTTATGTTGCCGAGCGGCGGCATGCGGTAGCGCCCGATGGCGTGCAGATTCCCTACTGGGTGATCGGACGAGAGGCAGACTTGAAAGAATCGCCGCAGCCGTGCTTGTTGATTGGATATGGCGGCTTCATGATTTCCATGGATGAGCCCCGCTATCTGGAGAGATATTGGCCGTGGCTGGAACGCCACGGTGTTATCGTCATTGCCAGCATTCGTGGCGGGGGCGAGTTCGGCCCCGCCTGGCATGAGGCCGCGCTACGTGAACGGAGGCAGGTGGCATTCGACGACTTTATTGCTGTGGCCGAACATCTGAGCCTCACGAGTGTTACTACGCCGCCTCAGCTTGCGATCTACGGGGGCAGCAACGGGGGGCTGCTGACGGCGACCTGCATGGTGCAGCGCCCGGAACTTTTTGGCGCCGTGGTTTCCCATGTTCCCCTCGTCGATATGGCCCGATTCCATTTGCTGTTACGAGGGGCGTCGTGGATCAACGAGTATGGCGACCCGGACAACACCGAAGATTTAGACGTACTGATGGCGTATTCACCGTACCAGAACGTAAAGGCAGGAGTTCCCTATCCGGCATTCCTGCTCACGACAACATCGACAGACGATCGAGTGCATCCTGGCCATGCGCGAAAGATGGCGGCACGGATGCAGGCGCAGGGGCACGCCAACGTATGGTATCTGGAAAACCGTGATGGTGGTCATGGTATGGGTGTGAAGCCGGAAGACGTGGCACGTGTAATGGCGCTTACTGAGGTGTTTCTACGGACTGCGACCGACGGTCTGTGCACGCCTGATAATAAGGATGGCGACAATATCGGTCCACGTGGAAATGGGCCGGCGCAGATTCAGGTCGAACGAACCAATTAACATCTCAGCTTGGGCAACGCGGTGCCATTGCTGCTTGCGGTTCCAGTATTCGTGGTAGTTGTTGCCCAGAAGTTGGCGTATGCAGGTATTCTTTTGTGATGCATGCCATAGTATTGCTCGTGGATATGCCGATCTAGAGGAAATGTGCGGTGGCGTCTCAGGTAGCGCCCCGCGGGCCGCCGCTGGCTTTTCCCTGAGGGCCGTAGCACGCCAGGGCACTTGGCCAAGATCGCCGTGATGCGGTCGATGTCCGCCTGCGCGCGCGACCACACCTTCATCCCGCGGAAATTCCCCTTCAGGTTCATCGGCAGCGCCGAGCGCATCGCCGCAAACCCGGAGTGCATCTCGCCGCAGATGGCGCGACAGTGCGCGCGCGGCGGGGTCCTTGCATCAGCAACGCCGCAGTCTCGGCCAACGCCTTCTCCTTGCGCTGCAGCTCGCGCTCGAGCTCCTTGATGCGACGACGATCATGCTGAGTCTGCTGCGGGCTGGCGCGCACCTCTTCAGGCTCAGCCAGCGCCTGCGTGGCGGCCTGGCGCCACTGCTCAAGCTGTTGAGGGTACACGCCGTACTCACGACACAAGCGCCTCGGCTGGCCTCATCCATGGCCGACGTAGTGATCACAGCCTCCAGCCGCGCGGCTGCTGTCCATGCCCGCTCGCGAGCGGGCATGGACAGCGCATCCGCACGCCAGCGCTCCAGCGTGGCCACTGACACACCCAATTCCCTTGAAACCACTTCCACCGCAGCACTCTGCGGTGGCAACAGCCGCGCTACTGCCCGGTCCTTAAGCGCTTGTCCATATCGGCCCACCGAGCGTGAACCTGGAGCGCCACGAGCAGGCGCTACGCGTATCGCGAGCGCGGCGAGCACGACAAGGCCGACGCCATCCGCGACTTCCATATCGAATACTTCGCCACCATGGACCTGACGGTGGAGTTCTACCTGGAAACCGTCAGCCTGGTATTCCAGCGCTTCCTGCTGGCGCAGGGGTTGCTCGACGTCGCCGGACGCCGCGTGTGCACGCGCGCGATCTGCCGCACCGCGCTGCTCACGGTCGAGGGGGGCGCGACGACATCTGCGCCATCGGCCAAGCCATGGCCGCGCAGGATCTGTGCCCGAGCCTGCGACCCTACATGCGGATGCATCACTGCAGACCGGGGTCGGCCACTATGGCGTGTTCAACGGTAAGCGCTGGGAAACGCAAGTGTACCCCCTGATGCGCAATACCATTTACACGAGCGGCTGAGTCTTCCGCCTGGCATGCCTGAAATCGGGCCTAACATCGGACGTGGCTGCGCGGTGGCTTATCATGTGGCCTGTTCGCGCCGACGCGGCGCCAGGACCACCATGCTATTGCTACCGACACAAGACTTCCAGGGCCAGAGGCTGGTCCGGGTCGGCGATGCCGACGACTTCCTGCTGCTCGCTCCGCAACACGGCGGCCGTCTGGTGCGCTGGGTGCACCGCGGCGAGGACATCCTGTACTGGCCCGACAACGCCGACTGGAGCCGTCCGGTAAAGGTGCGCGGCGGCAATCCGCTGCTGTTCCCGTTTACCGGCCGGCACTTCGTGGATGGCCTCGCCGGGCTGTGGCGCGACCGGCACGGCACAGTGCACAAGCTGGCGCTGCACGGCTTCGCGCGCGACCTGCCATTTGAAGTCAGCACAATCGATGCTGCCAGGTCGATCACCATGACGCTGCGCGACAGCGCAGAAACGCGGCCGGGCTACCCCTATGCCTTCGTGTTTGACGCGATGTACGCGCTGTTGCCCGACGGACTGTCGATCACGCTGCGCACCACTAACACCGGGGACCAGCCGTTGCCCTGCTATCCCGGCCACCATTTCTATTTCCAGCTGCCACATGCACAGCGTGCCGCGTCGTCACTGGCCTTGGCGCCGGCCGATCGCGTGCGCCAGTCGCCCGAGGGCGCGCCGGGTCCGGCCGAAGCGGGAGAGCCGGCCTACCGGGTCGACGACCCGCGACTACAGGACACCTGCCACGTCTTTCGTGGCGCTGCCGGCGCCATGCTGTCGATGCCGGCATGCACCATCGCCTTCGTACTCGACGCTGTCGACAGCGTGCGCTGGCACGCCGTGACAACGTGGTCCCAAAGCGAACAGTCTGATTTCTATTGCGTGGAACCGTGGGTGGGACTGCCCGATGCAATTCACCACGGGCAAGGACTGCGCTGGCTGGCACCTGGCCAGTCGGAGAGCGCCGTGTGCCGATTGGGCGTAACGGCGGCCGGAGCCATGACGACCGGAGGGGCAGCTTAGCCCGATCAGGATGGCCGGATCCGCCTGCGACAACCAACCGAAATCGATGCCGCGCGGCTCCTGCCACGCGCGCAGCTTGCCTGGCAGTGCCAAAAGCTAGCTGGCGAAGCCTGCCTCACCACCGGCATCGAACAGGCGCTGCACTTCCAGCCCATCCCACGTCAGCGTGACATCGAGCGCGTACGGATGGCGCCGCAACTCCAGCGGTCCGTCGCCCGTCATGCGCAGGCGTGGAGGGTGGTGCGCGACCACGACGGGCAAGGTATGCAACTGCACAACCGGTGCTGCTTGCCGACGACTGGTACACCTGGGAGCCCAGCTCCGGCGACAGCACCCAGGTTTCCGCCTCCTCCAGTGTCACGGCCCGCAGATTGCCGTTCGTCATCGACTCCGCCGCAAACTCGGCGATGTTGCGTAGCTGGGCGGCCGGGATGAATAGGGGTCAACATTTGGTTCATCGCCGAATTCCGGGGAAGGTGGCACGGATCTTGAGAAAGGTATCCGACGTGTTGACCACTCCATCCACGCCGCGGGAGTGCACGCCTTGCACCTAATCGAGGTCATTCAGGACCGAAGCAGTCTGCAAAATCTCTGCAGTCGCTGCAGATTGGAACCTTGCAAACAAACCATCCCTCGCGCTCGCACAATTGTTTGTAGAAGAATTTCTTCCATTTCATACCGAGGACGTTCTTTTCAGCCAGCCGAGGGAACCAATGCCCGAGCAATGCTGATAGCTCACGCCGAGAAGGCAGACGCAAGGCCTGCCACAGGTGTTCCTCCTTCAGACAAGCGCACGCTAAAACATTGGAAATGCAATGGACTTCGATAGTCGTACCCGCGCTAGGATCAGCGTGCGATTTGAACAAGGTCACAAGATCTTCGAATTCGTCGTCGTCACATGATCCGCTTTGGGAATCAACAGCAGCTGCGCCAAACTCCAGCGGTAACGCTCTGTCGACGCCGGGGAACCAGCGTACAAGCAACCAACGAGCCTCGTCGGTAGCCAGTCCGCGGATGAACAATATATGCTCGCCAGTCTCATCAAGGGCAGCCGAGATCAGGCCGGCAAGCGCCAGCACCGTGGCGTCGGTGGTGCTCACAGCGTAACGCATCAACGTCGCGTGGTAATCCATGGCTGATGTTGCCCCTGTTTGGTGTAGCTCTTAGGTCTCGGGTTATGCGGCCTTTATGCGCTGTGCCGCATGCCAGCGT
>NZ_JAGIQA010000007.1 GCF_017814975.1 Cupriavidus consociatus | reverse complement strand
GTGTGAAAGTAGGTCATCGCCAGGCTCTTATTGTGCAAAACCCCTCGACAGCGTGTGCTGCGAGGGGTTTTTGCTTTTTGGATTTTGATTTTTGTTGCAAGGTGGTTGGCGACATGCTATCGCTATCGGTGACATGCTGTCGGCCGTTGAACCGCGTGGTTCCGCCCTGCTGGGCGGGTCACTTTTTGTCCGAGCGACAAAAAGTAACCAAAAAGCGCGTCGCCTGAGCGGCTGGCTATCAATTCATCGGCGTGGGTGGTTCGGGGCGGTGGTGATTTCCGTTCGATGTGGCTGGTGGCTCGGACCTGCTACGCCAGGTGAGTTTGGGCTAGTGGCTGCGTCAATCCACTATTGAACGATCCCCATGCCGGGCGTAGGCCGCCTGCTGCCGGCGTCAACGCGGGAGCGCCTACGGCTGCGCTGCCCGCGCTCAGTATCGTAGGTCGAGGGCTCGGGCACGGAGTGCGTCGCTGCGCTCGCACAGCGCTGTCGTGAATGATGCCGGGCCCGAAGCTCAAGCGAGGACCTGAGTGGCAACCCGCCCTTTGGGCCGGCGCGCAGCGCAGCCGTAGGCGTTCCTATGTTGCCGCCCGCAGCAGGGGCCACGCCCAGCTCTGGGCTCGTTCAAACATCGCTTCTATCCCGAGCCACCGTGGCGCACCAGGGCGTCAGGCAGTCCTGCTCTGCAAGGAAGCGCAGCCCCGTACGGAAGCCCCGGCACACTACGATAAGAGTGTCCGCCCGCAGGGCCGTAAGTCAGTATGACTCCCGCCCAGGAGGGCGGAACCCAGCGGTTCAACGGCCGACAGCATGTCACCAACAGCCCTCAAGCCGCCTCAACCACCTGAATCTCCACCAGCAGTTTTTTCAGCTCAGGCACACAAGACCCACAATTGCCGCCAGCCTTGACGCAGGCAGTGATCTCCGCGGGCGTCTTCAGATCATGCTTGCGCACCGCATCGCAGATGGTGTTACGCCCTACGCCAAAGCAAGAGCACACCGTCGGCCCGGCATCTGCACCTTTCTCCATTGGCTGGCCTAGCAGCAGCCCGATACGATCCGTGTCCTCAAGCCGCTCACGGCCGAACAGGCCAGACAGCCAGGAACGCGACGGCAGTTCAGGCCGCGTCGACACATAGACGCAGGCTTCAAGCCGGTCATTGACGACGTAGCCAGCGTGGTAGACGCCCGCGGTACGGTCTTCGTATTCGAGCCAGTCAGCTTCCGGGTCCGTCACGCCGAGGAGTTCACGCGCCCACGCGGCACGGTCGGTAACGGCTTCACGGCCAGCAAATTCGTAGCGCTGGAACTGGCGGCCTTGCACGCGCGTCCAGTACGTCAGCGCTTCAGCCGGCATTTCGCCGCGGCTCAGCACGAACCCGTGCCAGCTGACACCAAACGGCTCCACCCGCACTGGCGTGTGCTTGAACTCGGGCTCGCCGGAAACCGGATCAACCACCGGATTGACCAGAGCGCCAACGCGCGCATCGGAACTGAACTGCCCATTCCAGTGAATCGGCACGAACACGCTGCCGCGCGGGATGCCGCCGCCATGACGCACACGCGCCACCATCGCGCCCCATCGGGTGCTGACCCGTGCCAGCTTGCCTTCCCCGACACCGCACAACAGCGCATCTTGCGGATGCATGTCGACAAAGGGTTCAGGCAAGTGGTCGGCCAGTCGTGCCGACTTGCCGGTGCGCGTCATGGTGTGCCACTGGTCACGCACGCGCCCGGTGTTGAGAATCAGCGGGAAATCGTCGTCCGGCGCATTGGCGGGCGCGCGCGTCGGCGTGGCGACAAAGCGGGCCAGCCCGTCTGCATGCGCAAAGCGGCCGTCGCCGAACAGTCGCTGCGAGTCAATCGCACCGTTGGCAGGAACCGGCCATTGGACCGGCTCCAGGCTGTCGTACTCAGCCTTGTCCAGGCCGGCCAGTCCGCCAATGTCAAACACGCGCGGCGCATCGTCGTTGCGCCAGGCACTCAGGCGAGCGTGCTCGTCAAAGATCTCGTGCGGCCCGGCATAGTCGAAGCCGGCAAAGCCCATGCGGCGTGCCACCTCGCACAGGATGTCCCAGTCGGCGCGCGCTTCGCCCGGTGCGGCCAGGAAGGCGCGCTGGCGCGAAATGCGGCGTTCCGAGTTGGTGACGGTGCCGTCCTTCTCGCCCCAGCCCAGCGCGGGCAGCAGCACGTGCGCCCCCGCGTTGGTGTCGGTGCGCTCGATGATGTCGCTGGCTACGACCAGTTCGCACCTGGCGAGTGCGCGGCGCACCTGGTCGGCGTCGGGCAGGCTGACCACGGGGTTGGTGGCGATCACCCACACCGCCTTGACGCGGCCGGATTCGATCGCATCGAACAGCTCCACCGCTTTCAACCCGGTGCGGTCCGCCATCACCGGCGACTGCCAGAAGCTCTGCACCACGTCGCGATGCAGCGGGTTGGCCAGTTCCATATGCGCGGCCAGCATGTTGGCCAGGCCGCCGACCTCGCGCCCGCCCATGGCATTGGGCTGACCAGTCAGCGAGAACGGGCCCATGCCGGGCCGACCGATACGGCCGGTCAGCAGGTGGCAGTTGATGATGCTGTTGACCTTGTCGGTGCCGGCGGAGGACTGGTTGACACCTTGCGAGAACGCGGTCACGGTCTTTTCCGTGGCGGCGAACAGCGCATAGAAGTCCAGCACGTCCTGCACGCTGAGCTTGCAGGCGCGGGCGACGGCGACCGGGTCGGAGCAATCGACATCGGCCGCCTGCAGGGCTTCGTCGAATCCCGAAGTGCTTGCGCCGATAAAGGCTGCATCGGTATGGCCTTCGCGCGCCAGGTAGCTGAGCAGGCCATTGAACAGCCAGACGTCGGTACCGGGACGAACCGCCAGATGCAGGTCGGCCAGTTCGCAAGTGGCAGTGCGGCGCGGGTCGATCGCGACGATCTTCATCGCGGGGCGGGCTTCCTTGGCCTTGGACAGGCGCTGGAACAGGATCGGGTGGCACCACGCGGTATTGGAACCCACCAGCACCACCAGGTCGGCCAGTTCCAGGTCTTCATAGCTGCCCGGCACCAGGTCTTCGCCAAAGGCGCGCTTGTGGCCGGCAACGGCCGACGACATGCACAGGCGTGAGTTGGTGTCGATATTGGCGCTGCCGATGAAGCCCTTCATCAGCTTGTTGGCGACGTAGTAGTCCTCGGTCAGCAACTGGCCCGAGACATAGAGTGCGACCGAGTCGGGGCCATGGCGGCGGATGATGTCGCTGAAGCCCTGCGCCACGGTATCGAGAGCACGGTCCCATGACACCTGCTGCAGCTGGCCGTCGGCATCGCGCAGCTTGGGATGGAGCAGGCGGCCTTCCAGGTCCACGGTTTCGCCAAGAGCCGAGCCCTTGACGCAGAGCCGGCCCTGGTTGGACGGATGCTGCGCGTCGCCCTCGACCTCGACCTGGCCGTCGGCGCGCACCGTGGCACGCACGCCGCAGCCGACGCCGCAGTATGGGCAGGTCGTGGCGGTGGTAGTGGTCAGGGTTGCAGATACAACCGGGATGTCGGACAGGTTCACGCGTTCTCCGTGCGGGGGGCGTTATATAGCTTTGGCAATGCTCAGGCAGCGAGCGCTTCGCACTGCGCCTTGCCGAACAGCAGGCGCTGGCGCAGCGCGCCAACTGGCGTGCGGCGCTGGATCATGTCGAAATACCAGGGCCCGTCCTGCACATCGCCATACAGCACGGCGCCGACCAGGCAACCGTCCTGCAGCACCAGGCGCTTGTAGACGCCGCGGCGTGCGTCGCGCAGCACCAGGTCTTCGGAGCCTTCCGCGCCGATGAAATCGCCGGCGGAATACAGGTCGACGCCGGTCACTTTCAGTTTAGTCGCGGTGGCCTGCTGCACGTAGCGGCGATGGCCGGCACCGGCGAGATGGGCTGCGCATACGCGCGCCTGGTCCCAGATCGGCGCGACCAGCCCGAATGTGGCCTGGCGATGCTGGACGCACTCGCCAACCGCATAGATGCGCGGATCGTAGGTCTGCAGCGTGTCATCGACGACGATGGCGCGTTCGCAGTGCAGGCCTGCGCCGGCGGCGAGTTCGATGTTGGGGCGCACGCCTGCGGTCATCACCACCAGGTCGGCAGGAATTTCGCTGCCGTCCTTGAAGCGCACGCCAGTGACGCGCTCGGTGCCGAGAATCTCCGCAGTCTGCGCGCTCAGCAGGAAACGCAGGCCCTTGCGTTCCAGCGCGCCCTGGAGCAGCGTGGCGGCGGGCTTGTCGAGCTGGCGTTCCATCAGGCTGTCGGCCAGGTGCACCACGGTCACATCCATGCCCTGGCGCAACAGGCCATTGGCCGCTTCCAGTCCGAGCAGACCGCCGCCGATCACCACCGCGTGGCGGTGATTGCGGGCGGCATGCAGCATGGTCTCGACGTCCTGGATGTCGCGGAACGCGATCACGCCTTCGAGCTGGTGGCCCGGCACCGGAATGATGAACGGCTTTGAGCCGGTGGCCAGCAGCAGGCGGTCATAGCGCACCTCGCGTCCCGACGCGGAACGCACCACGCGGCGCGGACGGTCGATCGATACGACGGGATCGCCGGCGAGCAGCTCGATGCCGTTCTCTTCGTACCACTCGCGCGTGTTGAGCATGATGTCCGCCACCGTCTTCTCGCCAGCCAGTACCGGCGACAGCAGGATACGGTTGTAGTTGCCGTGCGGCTCGGCGCCGAACACCGTGATGTCGTACAGGTCCGGGGCGAGCCTGAGCAGCTCCTCGACGGTGCGCATGCCGGCCATGCCGTTGCCGACGACGACCAGGCGCGGACGGGCCTGGGTGGAATCGGACGGCGTCATGCCGGCATCTCCGGGGCTGGGCGTGAAGGCGGTGGTAAGCATCGGGGGCGCGACGAAAGAGGTGGATTAAAGGATCAGGCGGCGAGTTCTTCCTCGGCCTCGCGCATCGCCACGCTGCTGGCGGCAACCCATACCTTGCCGTCGTAGACGCGCGCGCCGTAGGCGTTGACCGACTGCTCCGGCGCTTCCAGGCATTCGCCGGAGCGCAGGTCGAAGTGGTGCTTGTAGATGGGCGATGCCACCACCAGGCGTTCGCCCAGGTTGCCCACCAGCCCGCGCGACAGCACCGCCGCCTGCGAGTTGGGATCGAAGTTATCGATGGCGTAGACCTCTTCGCCACGGCCGATGCGGAACACGGCGATCTGCTTGTCGTCGACCAGCGCGCACACACCAGTATTGGGCACGATATCGCGAACGGTGCAGACCGCGGTCCAGGTTTCGGGCTGGTGGGGATGGCTCATCACGTTCTCCTTGAATGCTTGCACGATCAGGCTGCTTTTGCGGGCACGGCGACCACGGGAATGTGGCCCAGCCGGGAACGCTGCAATTTCCGTTCCTCCGGCGTGGCCGGGCGGATCTGGCCGCGCTCTTCGATGAAGACCAGGTTGTCGTCGCGGCGATCGCTGTTGACGAAATGGCGGAAGCGCTTGCGGGTCTCGGGATCGGTCACGGCCTTCTTCCACTCGTCTTCATAGGTGTCGACCACGTGCTGCATCTCGGTCTCCAGCTCGGCGGCAATGCCGAGCTTGTCGTCGAGCACCACGGCCTTCAGGTAGTCCAGGCCGCCTTCGAGGTTGTCGCGCCAGACGCTGGTGCGCTGCAGGCGGTCGGCGGTGCGCACGTAGAACATCAGAAAGCGGTCGATGTAGCGCACCAGCGTGTCGTGGTCGAGGTCGCTGGCCAGCAGCTCGGCGTGGCGCGGCTTCATGCCGCCGTTGCCGCACACGTACAGGTTCCAGCCCTTCTCGGTGGCGATCACGCCGACGTCCTTGCCTTGCGCCTCGGCGCATTCGCGCGTGCAGCCGGATACGCCGAACTTGATCTTGTGCGGCGCGCGCAGGCCCTTGTAGCGATTCTCCAGCTCGACGGCGAGGCCGACCGAGTCGCCCACGCCATAGCGGCACCAGGTCGAGCCCACGCACGATTTCACCGTGCGCAGCGCCTTGCCGTAGGCATGGCCCGATTCAAAGCCCGCGGCGATCAGCTCTTCCCAGATAAAGGGCAGTTCCTCGGCGCGCGCGCCGAACAGGTCGACGCGCTGGCCGCCGGTGATCTTGGTGTACAGGCCGTACTTCTT
This sequence comes from Cupriavidus consociatus, assembly GCF_017814975.1. Taxonomy (GTDB): domain Bacteria; phylum Pseudomonadota; class Gammaproteobacteria; order Burkholderiales; family Burkholderiaceae; genus Cupriavidus; species Cupriavidus consociatus. The sequence continues at coordinate 280,244 of NZ_JAGIQA010000007.1, read as the reverse complement.
GGCAACCTGGCCGACGGCGATCAGGCCTTCGGGCGTGACTTCGCCGCCCGGCATGCGCGGCACCACCGAGTAGGTGCCGTCCTTCTGGATGTTGGCCAGGTAGTAGTCGTTGGAGTCCTGCAGGCTGGCGTGCTCTTCCTTCAGCACGAACTCGTTCCAGCACGAGGCCAGGATGCTGCCCACCGCCGGCTTGCAGATGTCGCAGCCCATGCCGCTGCCGTGCGCTTCCAGCAGCGCGTCGAAAGTCTTGAACTTGCCCACGCGCACCAGGTGATAGAGCTCCTGGCGCGAAAACGGGAAGTGCTCGCAGATGTGGTTGTTGACCGCCATCCCTTGCTTCTTCATCTCCGCCTTCATGATCTGCGTGACCAGCGGCACGCAGCCGCCGCAGGCGGTGCCGGCCTTGGTGCAGCTCTTGAGCGCGCCGATGCTGGTGGCGCCGTCGCACACGGCGCCGCAGATCTCGCCCTTGGAGACGTTGTTGCAGGAGCAGATCTGCGCGGTGTCGGGCAGGGCGTCGGCGCCCAGCGCCGGTTTGGCCTTGCCGCTGCTGTCCGGCAGGATCAGGAATTCCGGCGATTCGGGCAGTTCGATCCTGTTGAGCATCATCTGCAGCAGCGTGCCGTACTCGCTGGCATCGCCGATCAGCACGCCGCCGAGCAGGTACTTGCCGCAATCGGACACCACCAGCTTCTTGTAGACCTCCTTGCGGTCATCGCTGAACTGGTAGATGCGCGCGCCCGGCACGGCGCCGTGCGGGTCGCCGATGCTGGCCACGTCCACGCCCATCAGCTTGAGCTTGGTGCTCATGTCGGCGCCGCCGAACTCGGCCGCCTCGCCGCGCAGGTGGCGCGCGGCCACGCGGGCCATGTCGTAGCCCGGGGCCACCAGGCCGTAGATCTTGCCGTCCCACAGCGCGCATTCGCCGATGGCGTAGATGTCCGGGTCGGAGGTGCGGCAGTTGTTGTCGACCGAGATGCCCCCGCGCGCACCGACTTCCAGGCCGCTGGCGCGTGCCAGTTCGTCGCGCGGGCGGATGCCGGCCGAGAACACGATCATGTCGGTGTCGAGGTGCGTGCCGTCGGCGAACACCATGCGATGGGTGCCGTCCTCGCCGTCCACGATCTCGACGGTGTTCTTGCCGGTGTGCGCGGTCACGCCCAGGCCAGCGATCTTCTGGCGCAGCATGCGGCCGCCGCCTTCATCGACCTGCACCGCCATCAGGCGCGGCGCGAATTCCACCACATGCGTCTGCAGGCCCATGTCGCGCAGCGCCTTGGCACATTCCAGGCCGAGCAGGCCGCCGCCGACGACCACGCCGGTCTTCGAGCGCGCGCCGCATTCCTGCATCGCTTCCAGATCTTCGATGGTGCGATAGACGAAGCAGTCCTTGCGGTCCTTGCCCGGCACCGGCGGCACGAACGGGTACGAACCGGTGGCGAGGATCAGCTTGTCATAGGACAGGGTCTCGCCGGTGGATACCTTGACCGTGCGCGCGGCGCGGTCGATCTCGACCGCACGGGCGTTCAGGCGCAGCAGCATGTTGTTGTGCTGCTCGAAGAAGCCCGCCGGCACCAGCGACAGGTCTTCCGCCGACTTGCCGGAGAAGAACTCGGACAGGTGCACGCGATCGTAGGCGGGACGCGGTTCTTCGCACAGGACGGTCACTTCCAGGTTTTCCGCACCGGCTTCCGCCAGCGATTCCAGGAACTTGTGACCTACCATGCCGTGGCCGACGATGATCAGTTTCATGATGCTTTCCTTGTCCGGTAGTCAGTCTTTGCTGCTTGTGGTGCTTGTAGTGCTGTGGGGCGATTGAAATTCAGTTGGCCAGCGCGCTGTCGTACAGCGCCTGTTCGCGGGCCTTGTGCTCGGCGCTGAAGCGGATGGCGATGGCGCAGACGGCGGCGATGGTGGCCAGCACGCCCAGCACCGTCAGCGTCTGCTGCACGTTGCCCAGGCCCTTGAGCAGGAAGCCCGCAGCCACCGCGCCAACGTTGCCGCCCGCGCCGATGATCCCGGCCACGCCGCCGAGCGCCTTGCGATCGATAAAGGGCACCAGGGCGTAGGTCGCGCCGCAGGCCATGTGGGTGAACAGGCCGAACAGCAGCATCGCGGCCACGGCCATGGCCACATTGCCGGCCTGCGCGAACCACAGCAGGCCCAGGCCTTCGCCCATGATCAGCACGAACAGCAGCGTGGTACGCGCATCCAGGCCGCGGCGGCGCGCCGCCTTGTCCGACAGCCAGCCGCCCAGTGCGCGGGCGAACAGCGCCAGCAAGCCAAAGCTTGCGGCTGCCATGCCAGCGGCCTTCAGGCTCAGGCCGAACTGGTCGACGTAGTACATGGCGGCGATGTTGTGGATGAAGATCTCCACGCCGAAGCACGCGCCGTAGGTGATGAACAGCAGCCACACGCGGTAGTTGGCGCTGGCGGCGCGGAAGCTGGCCCAGCCGCCTCCCTTGCCACCGTCCTTGCCGCTGATCTCGATGCCCTGGGCACGCAGGTCAGAGTAATTGCCTTCGGGGCAGTCCTGGGTGAAGCGGTAGTACACGACGGCCATGATCAGCATCAGCACGCCCGGCACCAGCAGCGCGATGCGCCAGCCGAAGGCGTGGTCCGCACCGATCATCAGCACCGCGGCCAGCAGCAGCGGCATGAGGGCCTGCGCGGCGCCGCCGCCGGCGTTGCCCCAGCCGGCCGAGGCCGCATTGGCGGTGCCTACCACGTTGGGCGCGAACATCACCGAGGTGTGGTACTGCGTGATCACGAAGCTGGCACCGACCGCGCCGATCAGCAGGCGGAACACCAGGAAGGTCTCGTAGTTCTGCGCCAGCGCCACGCCCAGCACGGGCAGCGCCCCCAGCGCCAGCAGGCCCGTATAGGTCTTGCGCGGGCCGAAGCGGTCGCACATCGGGCCGATCACCAGCCTCACCAGGATGGTCACGGCCACTGCCGCGATATTGATATTGGCAATCTGGCCCGGGGTCAGCCCGAATTCGCCCTTGAGTACCGGCATCAGCGGCGCGCAGGCAAACCACGCGAAGAAACAGACGAAAAACGCCATCCAGGTCAGGTGGAAGGCGCGCATCTGCGGGGTGCTCAAGCTCAGCAGCTCGATGCGGGTGGCTTTGCCGGTCATCGTCACTTGCTCCAAGAAAAACAAATGGCGTCCCGCGAGCCGACCCATCGATGATCTGATGAGCCGGTTCAGGGGACGCCGTTGTCCTGACAGCCGCTACCTGGGATAGCCGCTGCGTATGTGGGGTGGGCCGGTCGCCGTTGACGGGCCCGGACCACATTACGCAAGGGGTGTGCCAGAGCGTGAAGTGACGGCGGGTGGGGCTTTGAAGCGTGGGGTGGCGTCGGCGGCAAGTCGCGATGCGCTGTGCTGGGGCGGTTTGCGGATCGCCGGCACAGTCATGGTGCAGTGCAGTGTGCCGCGCCGGTGCGGCGCAGCAAGGGACGCAAGCGGATTATGGCTCGCCTTCGGTGCGGCGGGGACCGACGGGGACGATCTGCATGTCGCGCGGAGACACCAGCTCACCGTCCTCATCGACCAGCGCCGCGCGCACCAGCTTGCCGCTAGCCTGCGAGCGAATCTGCACCGGGCCTTCGCCGCAGGACGTCATGTGGCTGTCGCCCCACTGCATCAGGCCGATCAGCACCGGCAACAACTCGACGGCGGCGCGGGTTGGGCGGTACTCGAAGCGCTCGCGCTCGCCTGGCTCGCGGTAGCCGACCTTGCGCAGCAGGCCGGCTTCGGTCAGCGTCTTGAGCCGCGCGGACAGCACGGCCGGGGAGCATTCGAGCCGACGCAGGAAATCGTCGAAGCGCGTGACGCCGTGGAAGACGTCCCGCAAGATAAGAATCGTCCACTTCTCGCCGATCAGCGAAAGCGTGGCGGCGATCGAGCATTGACGGAGAGCGGACGCAGTGGCGTTCATCATGCCGGCAGCTTAGCACGCTGACTTCATTTGCAAAAGTCAGGTTATTGCCTATACTCTGGCTACGGATAATGTATTCAGGGGTTGTGGCATGACAGGCAGGACCGGATCGACGACAGAGCAAGCCGCCAGCGAACCGCCGGCAGAAACCTGGCCCGCGGGCCGGGGCGTGCAACTGACCATGCGCCGCACCCGCGACCAGGATCGCGGCGCGCTGCGGACCATGGTCGATGGGCTGTCGCGTGAAAGCCGCTACTTCCGCTTCCTCACCGGCGGGCGCGTGGTCGACGAGGTCGTCGATGCGCTGGCCAGCCCGGCGCCGGGCAGCATGGCTCTGGTGGTGGTCGCACCTGACGCGCAAGGAACGCCGGCGATCGTCGCCAGCGCCGAATACGTGGTGGCCGGCCGCGTTGCCGAATTTGCGGTGGTCGTCGCCGATGGCTGGCAAGGGCAGGGACTGGGCCGGCGCCTGATCACGAGGTTGCGCGACCATGCCCGCGCGGCTGGATTGCGCGCCATGCGCGGCGACGTGCTCAGCGAGAACCGCCGCATGCTGGCGATCCTGCGGGGCCTGGGCTTCAGCAGCCGCCGCAATCCGGAGGACAGTTTCCTGCACGAAGTCTCGATGACGCTGCGAGAGGAAGCCGGCAGCAGCCAGCAGCTGCCGGCAGACTGGTTCGGCGCGTACTGAGCGCTACGCCAGGTCACGGCCGGCGTCGCGCTTGCCGCGCGCAGTCGCCGTGCAACCGACCGAAGCAATGATGATGCTGGCGATCGCCAGCCACTGCAGCGGGCTCAGCTGTTCATGCAGGAACACCAGCCCCGCCAGCGCACCCATTGCCGGCTCCATGCTCAGCAGGATGCCGAAGGTGCGCCGGTGCAGGCGCTTGAGCGCCACCATTTCCAGCGAATAGGGAATCGCGCTGGACAGCACGCCCACCGCCAGCCCCGCCAGCAGCAGCGGCGGGCTGAGCAGCGCGCTGCCGGCGTGCGCCACGCCAAATGGCAATACCACCAGCGCCGCCATGGTCAGCCCCAGCGAGGTGGCCTGGCCGCCATGCGCATTGCCGGCCTTCTGCCCGAACACGATATAGAGCGCCCAGCCCACGCCGGCGGCCAATGCATAGCCGATGCCAACCGGGTCGAGCGTGCCGGCCGCCTCGCCGATCGGCAGCAACAGCAGCAGGCCGGTCACCGCGCATGCTATCCACAGGAAGTCGATGGCGCGCCGCGACGACATCACCGCCACTGCCAGCGGTCCGGTGAATTCGATGGCAATCGCCAGCCCCAGCGGTACTGTGCGCAGCGACATGTAGAACAGCAGGTTGGTCGCGCCGAGCGCCGCGCCATACAGCGCGATCGCCAGCGCATTGGCGCGCGTCAGGGGGATGCGCCACGGCCGCCATACGCACAGCAGGATCAGGGCCGAGAAACTGACCCGAAGCGCCGTGGTGCCTTGCGCGCCGAGCGCGTCGAACAGATGCTTGGCGAACGACGTGCCGACGCACAGCGAGGCCATCGAGCCGGTCAGGGCGAGAACGGCAATCAGGGTCGAGCTTTTTCCGGAGGCGGTGTGCGGCAATTGGAATCCTGGGGGAATGCTCGCGTCTGGTGCGCGATGCAGCCGCATCATGCGGCAAGTCCCGCCAGGGCGCCATATACAGGTTTCGGTGCGCGGCGCTGTACAGTTGTTCCAGTTGTTCCGGCCTGCCCGTGCTCAATGGCTGTGCGCAGGCGCCTTGCGCCGCTTGCCCGGCTTGCGCGCGCATTCCGGGCAACGCCCCAGCAGCGTCAGTTCGTGGTGCTCGACCTCGAATCCCGGCGGCGTGATGTCTTCCAGGTGCCCCGGGCACCCCTCCAGCGGAAACACGCGGTCGCAAGACAGGCACTGGAAGTAGTGCCGGTGATGCCGGTGCGTGACCGTTTCTCCCGGGTGGTCGGCCAGTTCGTAGCGGTCCGGCTGTCCGGGCAGTTCGACAGCATGCAGCTGCGCATCCTCCAGCAACGCCCGGATATTGCGATAGACGGTGGCGAGTCCCAGCGACGGCACCTCGCGCTGTGCCGCCTGCAGGATTTCCGCCGGGCTCAGCGGCCGGCCGGCTTCCTTCAGCGCTGCCAGCACAGCGCCGCGTTGACGGGTCATGCGTTCCATGACTAAAATCTTAATGAGAACAGATTATCATTAAAGCGCGTGCCGGTGCCAGCCGCCACGCGCTGCTCTTACGGGGTGCCAGACATCATGCTGCTTTCGCAGCCTATTATTGCCGGGCGCAGCCGCATCGCCGGTCACGCCGCGCCGACGCGGCCGCTTGCCGCGCTGCTGCTGGCGTGGTCCGCATTGGCAGATGCCGCCGATGCAACCGATGCCGCCAAGGCCTCCACTTCGCCCGATATTACGCTGCCGACGGTCTCGGTGGTCGGCACCGCATCATACAACCCGCCCGACGCCACCGGTGCCACCCGCACCGACACGCCACTGCGCGAGATCCCGCAATCCGTGCGCGTGGTGCCGCGTGCCATGCTCGACGATATCGGCGCGACCCGTTTCGACCAGACCTTCGACTATGTCAGCGGCGTGGCGCGCCAGAACAATTTCGGCGGCCTGTGGGACAACTTCGCCATGCGCGGCTTTACCGGCAACGAGAATACCGGCGCCGGCTACCTCGTCAACGGCTTTGCCGCCAACCGCGGCTATGCCGCGCCGATGGACGCGGCCACCATTGATCGCGTAGAGGTGCTCAAGGGACCTACCTCATCGCTGTACGGCACCAGCGAGCCCGGCGGCACGTTTAACGTCGTGACGCGCCAGCCGCAGTTCCGGCCGGCGCAGGTCTATTCGATGGAGCTGGGCACGCGCGACGGCTACCGCGCAAGCGCGGACATCACCGGCCCGCTGGGCGAGAGCGTGGCAGGCAGGCTGATCGCCGTGGCCGACCACCAGGGCAGCACGCGCGACTACATCCAGAGCCAGCGCTACCTGGTGGCGCCGTCGTTCACATTGGCGCTGGGCAGCGACACCATCCTGCAGTACGCGGCGGAATTTCAGCGTTACACCACGCCGATGGACCGCGGCGTGGTCGCGGTCGATGGCCAGCTTGGACGGATCCCGCGCTCGCGCTTCCTGGGTGAGCCTGGCGACGGCGACATGCGGATCGACAGCCAGTCGCACCAGCTCAGCGTTGAGCACCAGTTCTCGGACAACTGGAAAGGGCGGCTCGCACTGTCGTACCGCGGCGGCGCGCTGAGCGGGCATTCGAGCGAGGCGACGTCGCTGGCCGCCGATGGCCGCACGCTGTGGCGCCAGCATCGCTACCGCGATTTCCAGTCGGACGATGTCTCGCTGCAGGCCAGCGTGACCGGCAAGTTCACGACCGGTCCGATCGGGCACGAACTGCTGCTGGGCGTGGACGCCTACCGCTTCGGCAACACCATGGCGATCCTGCGCAAGAGCCCGACTACCGCGGCGCCTTACGCGATCGATATCTACGATCCGGTCTATGGCCAGCCGGCACCGCCCATGCCGTGGAACACGGACACGTACGAGCGCCAGCGCAATGTCGGCGCCTATGTGCAGGACCAGCTCAACCTGGGCGAGCGCTGGCGCGTGCTGGCCGGCGCGCGTTTCGACGCGTTCGACCAGTCGCTGGACAACCACCTGAGTGGTACCCGCACCACGCAGCACCAGAACGCCGTGTCGCCGCGCGTGGGCGTGAGCTATCTCGCCAGCGACAATCTCTCGCTGTTTGCCAACGCCAGCCAGTCGTTCCGTCCCAATGCCGGCACGGATGCCGCGGGCCAGCCGTTTGACCCGGAGCGCGGCCGCGCCGTCGAGGCGGGCGTCAAGTTCGACAGCGACGACCGCCGCACCGGCGCCACGCTGGCGGTGTTCGAGATCCGCAAGCGCAATGTGCTGGCCACCGACCCGGCTGACCCGTCGTTCTACATTGCCGCCGGCGAAGCCCGTAGCCGCGGCGTGGAACTCGATGTGGCGGGGCAGGTGGGCAAGCACTGGCGCATCTCGGGCAGCTTTGCACTGACCGATGCCGAGATCACGCAGGATACGCGCCTCGCCCCGGGTACGCCGCTGACCAATGTGCCGCGCACCAGCGGCAGCCTGCTGACAGTCTATGAAGACGCCGCGCCGGTGGGCCAGCGCTATGGCATCGGCGCGGGCTTGCGCTACACGGGGCGGCGATCGGGCGATGTGCGCGATTCGTTCTCGCTGCCCGCCTACGTGGTGGTGGATTTGCACGGCTATTGGCAGTACAGCCGCCAGGTGCGCGTCACGTTCAACGTGGGCAACCTGTTCGACAAGACTTACTACGCCAGTTCGTACAGCAGCTTGTGGATTGCGCCAGGCGCGGGCCGCAGCGCGCGGGTCGGCTTGCAGCTTAGCTATTGATCCTGCACGGGCCTTGGCCCGTTGCCATTGTTTTTGCCGCGGGCCGCACGGCCGGCTCCCCCGCCGGCCACGGTCTCTTGATGCACTGCATGGACGCGTCATCGCGATTCATCGGCAACGCGCATGGACTCCCCCCATGTTCGCGTGGCAGGTCGCACGGATGGCGTGGCGGTCTCGCGGCGCTCTTATTCCGCCAATCCGGCCGTGTCCTTCAGCGAGGCGCGGCGGCTACCGGCGCCGGCGCCGGCGCTTGCGCCCGCGGCGCGGCCGGTGCCGCCGGTCCGGGTGGCGCAGGGCGGGCGCCATTGCCCGTGTTGTCCGTCACCTCCCGCCAGCCGCCGCCAAGCGCCTTGTACAGCGATACCCGGCTGGTCAGCCCGGCGAGCTTGTACGTGACCAGCGACTGTTGCGCGGCATAGAGCTGGCGCTGCGCATCGAAGACGCCGAAGTAGTCATCGACCCCGTTCTTGAAGCGCATCTCCGACAGCCGCCGGGTTTCGCTGGTTTCGCGCACCAGCGCTTCCTGCGCCTTGACCTGGCGCTCGTAGGTCGCGCGCGCCGCCATGCTGTCGGCCACTTCGCGGAAGGCGGTCTGGATGGTCTTCTCGTAATTTGCCACGTTGATGTCCTTGCGCACGTTGGCGGCATCCAGCCCGGCACGATTGCGCCCGGCGTCAAAGATCGGCACCGTCAGCTGCGGCGCGAACAACCAGGCCATGCCGCCGGAGAACAGCCCAGCCAGGCTGGTGCTGGCCACGCCCAGCGCGCCGGTCAGCGAGATGCGGGGGAAGAACGCCGCGCGCGCGGCGCCGATATTGGCGTTGGCGGCCTTGAGCCGGTGTTCTGCGTCGAGGATGTCGGGGCGCCGCTCCAGCAGGCTCGATGGCAGCCCCTCCGGGAACTCTTGCATCAGCGTGCGCGGATCGAGCGCATCTGCCGCCGCGCCCGCAGCCGGGTTGCCACCCCCCGCGATCGACTTCGGCAACTGGGTGCCGACCAGCAGCGCCAGCGCGTTCTCGTCCTGCGCCACCTGCCGCGTGTACTGTTCCACGCCGACCTGTGCGGTTTGCACCTGGGTTTGCGCGCGATGCTGGTCCAGTTGCGCCATCGCGCCCGCCTGGCGTCCGCGCAGCACCATCTCAGCCGCTTGCTGCTGCGTCTTCAGGGTGTCCTGCGACAGCCGCAGCAGCTCGCGGTCCGCGCGCAGCGTCAGGTAGGCGTTGGCAACCTCGGCCACCAGCGCGATCTGCGCGCTGCGGCGGGCTTCCTCGGTGGCCAGGTATTGCTCCAGCGCCGCATGCTTGAGGCTGCGCACCCGGCCGAAGAAATCGAGTTCGAATGCGGTAAAGCCGATGCCGGCGTTGTAGGTGGTGATCTGCTGCGACTGGCCCGGCGCGCGCACCTGCGACGACAGGCGTTGCGACACCAGGCCGGCATTGGCCTCGACCGTCGGGAACTGCGCCGCGCGTTCGATCTGGTAGAGCGCGCGGGCTTCGTCGATAGAAAGCGTGGCTATGCGCAGGTCGCGGTTGTTCGCCAGCGAGAGTTCGATCAGCTGGCGCAGTTGCGGGTCGACGAAGACATCGCGCCAGCCGAGATCGGCGGCGGAGGGTCCGGGCGGCTGCGCCGGCCGGGCAGGCTGGCCAGGCTGGCCAGGCTGGCCGGCAGCGGTGCGGGCCTGCGGCGTGCGATAGGCGGCGCCATCCGGAAACGCCGAGGGAATCGGCGCGTCTGGCCGTTGGTATTGTGGCTCCAGCGTGCAGGCTGCCAGCGCCAGCGACAGCGCCAACACCGAGGTGCGGGGCAGCAGGCGTGGTGTGCGGAAGGAGTGGCGGCTCAGGCTTGGCATGAAGGATTCCCGGAGAGTCAGTGAAAGGTGGTCATTGTTCAGCCCAGCAGCGCGCGCCGCATGAAGCGCGAGATCGCCAGGCGCGGCTGGCCCTGGCGGGCGATGTTGTGTGCGGGATCGCTGAACAGCAGGCGGATCAGGCTGTGACGCGCGGCCATGTCGGCATGCAGCGCGATGCCGAGCAACTGTTGCTCGCGCCGTACCACGCGGCACGGAATCCAGCCGGTCTGCGCCAGCCACACCGCGCCCTCGGCGCCAGGCTGGAAGGCAGCAGCAAGCGGCGTGGTCACGGCCACGCCGTTGCAGGACAGGTCGCGCGTGGTGACGCGGTATTCGCGCCCGCCAACGCGCAGCAAGGCCGCGGCGCGATGCGGGAACCTCTCTTCCTTGCGCGGCCGCGGCAGCTCCACGCAGACCAGGAATGAAGCCAGGTACAGCATCAGCGCCACGCCGGTCCATACCGTATTGAAGGCCAGCCCCTGCGCATCGGCATCAACCACCAGCGCGCGGCCCAGCCCCAGCGCCGATAACGCCAGCAGGCCCGCGTACAGTGCCGCGAACTTGCCATGGATCACCAGCTTCGAACGGTCCAGCCCCTTGTTGGTGACCTTGAACGGCCGCCCGAACGGCTTGAACATCGCGCTGACCAGCGACGCCGTGACTGCCAGCGACGCGACGATCTGCGTGACTTCGGTAAAGATCGGCAGCGCGCGCTGGCCGGTGATCCAGATGCTGTAAGCCCAGTACGCGACCAGCGCGGGCAGGCCATAGGCCAGGAACTGCAGCGGCTCGCCGTACAGCGTGGAGACGCCGAAATACCAGTACAGCAGCGGACCCGCCAGCAGCATCAGCGTGAATGGCCGCGACATCCAGTGCAGCAGCCCATGCACGTAATGCAGCCGCTGCACCGCGGTGTAGCCGCGGCCGCGCAGCGGCCCGTCGGCGGTCAGTGCCACCTGCACCGTGCCCAGCCCCCAGCGGCTGCGCTGGCTGATGTACTCGGGCAGCCCTTCGGCGGACAGTCCCACGCTGAGCCGCTCGTTGAGCCAGCGCGTGATGTAGCCGTGCCGCAGCAGCCGATAGGTCAGGTGGATGTCTTCGGTGACGGTGCCGGTGGGGAAGCCGCCGATCTGCTCGATCAGGTCGCGCCGCACCACGAACGAGGTGCCGATGCAGAACGCCGTGCCCCATGCATCCTTGGCCGGCTGCATTACGTCGAAGAACGCGCGCTGCTCGTCGACCCAGCACTCGGTGGCCCGCAGGTTGTACTGGATCGGGTCGGCGTTGTAGTAGAACTGGGGCGTCTGGACCACGCCCACACGCGGGTCGCCGAACAGGCCCACGGTGCGCAGCAGGATGTTGCGGTGGGGCGCGAAGTCGGCGTCCAGCACCAGAATGTAGGGCGCGCCGCCGGCTTCGGCGCTGTAGCGCAGGCCGTTGTTGAGATTGCCGGCCTTGGCGTGGGCATTGTCGGGACGGGTCACGTAGTACGCGCCTACGCGGCCGCAGAATTCGCGCAGCCAGTCACGGCGCGTGTCGTCGAGCACCCAGACACGGAAATCGGGATAGTCGATCGCCAGCGCCGCAACGATGGTCTTTTCCAGGATGTCCAGACCTTCGTTGTAGGTGGCGATGAAGATGTCCACGCGCGGCACGTGCGCGGCGCGGCGCAGCGCGGATTCGCCGGCATCGGCCGCGGGCGAATGGTTGCTGTTGCGGCCGAGCACCACGATCGACAGCAGCGTGTAGGCCAGCGTCATGCACTCGAATGCGAAGAAAACATGCGCCCATGCGCTGGCGAAGGTCGGCTGCCATGGGGGCAGCGTCTCGCGCACGCGCCAGGTCAGGTAGACCATCAGCAGCAGGAAGGTGATGCCGCCGAACAGCATGCGATCAGCCGGCCGCTCCTGGCGGCACAGCAGCGTCAGCAGCACCATCGCCAGCAGCACGCCGCCGTTGATGGCCAGCAGCGACTGGTTCTCGAGGAAGAGGGTGAACATCGTCACTCCTTGCCAGGGGCGTTGGGGGTGTTGGCATTGGCCGCGGCAATGGCTGGCGGCGGACACGACGGGTCCAGGCAGCCGCCGGGACGGAACGGATTCCAGCGCGCTGCCGCCAGCACGGCCCACGCGGTGGCGCCAAGGTGCGGCAGATGGAAGTAGTAGAAGTCTTCTGTGGTCGAGGTGGGCCCGATCGACAGTCCCGTGCTGATGCGCGCATCGGGCGTGGCGTAGAGCATGCCCGAGGGAGCGCGTTGCGACAGCAGCAGCGGCCACAACGGCTGGGCCTGTTGCGCGCGGCCAGCGGCCTGCAGTACCAGCGCGGCCTGGCCGGTGCCCTCGGTCCAGATGCCGTCCGGGCTGGCCTTGAAGCCATAGCCCGCGCCGGCGCGATGGCGTGCGTCGACCCAGCCCAGCGCGCGGTACCAGTCCTGCGGCGGATCGGGCAACGCGATCAGCGGCCACAGCACGGCATCGAGCGCGGACGGGCCCGCATTGAGGGCGCGGCCGTCGTCTTTCGTGCCGATCACGAAGCGGCCCTCGCGCGGCTGCCACATGGCATTGACAAAGCCGCGCGATCGCGCGGCGCCGTCGCGCCAGCGCGGGTCGTTGCGCCGGCTGGCGAGCCAGCTGAAGGCGGCATAGGTATCGACGTTGTGCTCGGTCGACTTCCAGCCCTGGCGGATCTGCTTGGGCTCGTGGCCGAAGAAGCCGCCGGTATAGGCCGCGGGCGCGCCGGTATCGGGCACGCTCGCATGGACCCAGCCCATCAGTGCCGCGGCGCCGTCCAGGTAGCGCGCGTCGCGCGTGGCTTCGTGCACGGCCAGCAACAGCAGCGCGGCCCAGGCGACGTTGCCGGTGGCGGTGCCGGCCTGGTAGGCGTCCTCGAACCAGCGCTTGCTGGGCTCGTCCCACCAGCCGGGCAACGGTGTTGGTCCGGCGGGCAGCGGGCCGGCGCGATAGGCGTTGCGCAGCCGCGCATCGCGATAGTGGCGATCCTGCCGGCTGGCCTGCAGCACGGCGTCGGCGACGCGGCGCGCTTCGGCGGGGCGCCTGCACGCGACCAGCGCGATGCCCGCCAGCGCATTGTCATAGACGAAAGCGGCGTTGCGCAGCGCCGGCGCCAGCGGCTCGCCGCCCGGCGCGGGCTCGTAGCTGGCGAGGAATACCGGGCCGGTGCCGGCTTCACGGCCGACCCGCTCTGCCAGTGCCTTGCAGCCCTCGGCCAGCAGGGTTTGCTGCGGCGCCTGCGCTTGCGCTTGTGCGGTCGACGGGGCGAGCGCCAGCGCTGCTGGCATCAACAGCGCGGCGGCGAGCCGGCGCATGCGCGGTGGGGACAACGGTGGTCGGATCATGCTCGTCTCCGTGGTGTCCGTTCGGGTACGTTCAGAACGGTCAGGTCCGTCAGGTCCGTTCAGGTCGGCGGGCTCAGGTCAGCGATGCCCGCAGCTGCCCCAGCCAGCTTTGATCCAGCGTCACGCGCGCCCAGCGGCCCATGCCGCAGTGGCCGGAGGTCGCCGGCGCGGTACCGCCCGCACTGGCCGTGGTCGCCGAAGCGGCTGCATTCGGCTTGTTCGGCAGCTTGCCCAGCGGCCGGTCGAGCTTGGCGATGACGTAGATCTCGTTCTTTTCGATCGGCGGGAATGGCACAAAGTAGCGCGCCTGGTCGCCGTCGGGGGCGCGCGGCAGGATCTCCGCCACCGATGCCGGCAGCGCCGCGGGCAGCCCGTCGACATGCACGTTCAGGCGCGCACCCGGCAACAGGTTGTCGCTGAGACTGCGCGGGAACACTGCCACCACGCGCGTCTGCGCGCAGTTGCTGGCGCGCGCCAGCGTGGCGCCCGCTGCCACGCGCATGCCGGGCTGCGCGATCAGGTCTTCGATGGTGCCGGGCTCGGTCGCGCGGATCTCCAGGTTGGACAGCCGGTCAATGCGCTGCTGCTCGGTAGCGAGCAGTTCGTCGACTGACTTGCCGTACGCGTCGAGTTGCTCCAGCTCGGCGGTCAGCTGCGCGGATTCGGCGCTCAGCGCCTGGCGCCGTTGCGACAGCGATGCGCTGGGGCCGTCCGCCGACGACGCATAGACCTTGTTGCGCGAGGCTTCGCTTTCGCCGACGGCGCTGTCCAGCTCGGCTTTCACCGCGGCCTTGGCGTTGGTCAGCATCGACAACTGGTAGCGCGAAGCATTGGTGTAGGCCTCGCTCACCGCGCCTGCCCACTGCATGTTCTGGTTGCGATTGACGATCTCCTGCTGCTGGTCCTCCTGCGCGGTGGCCGACGCCAGCCGTGCCTGCAGCGCACGCACGCGCGTCGCATGCTCGCGCTGCGCGGCGCTGTTGTAGCGCTGCAGGTCCTGCTCGGTGGCGCCCATCAGCCGGCGATTCGATTCCAGCCGTGCCCGCGCGGAATCGTAGCGCTGCTGCGTATCGAGCTTCTTGCCGGTCAGCTCGACCAGCAGCGAACGGTCGATGTTCGGGTTCTGCACCACCATCAGCGGCTGGTTGGCGATGAAGGCCTGGCCCGCTGCCACCTTCTGCTGCATGACGATCCCTTCGACCGGCGAGGTCACCAGGCTGACGGGACTGTTGATCACCGCACGCTCCGATGAACGCGTAAACACATTTGGAAACATCATCGTCAGCACCGCCCACACGATGAACAGCACCACGCCATAGCCGGCCATGCGCGGCACGATATGCCACAGTGGTACGGCCACGGGATGCTGGCGCTGCACCAGGCCGTCGCCATTCGGCTGGGGCCGCGACGCCGGAGCCAGAGTGTGGCGCGGGGGCCGCGGAGGCTGCGGGGAAGAGGGGGACGGTGGGTTGTTGCGCTGGTCGGCCATGGTCTTTGTTCTCCGGCAAGCAAGTCAAAAGCATCCCTCCCGGCTGCAGGCACCGCATGCCGGACGAGCAAATTCGCAGGCAAGCGCGTGCCGTCGCGCAAGGGCTGTCGCGCGATGCCCGGCCTGCAAGTCCCCAATTCAGCTTGTTGTCTGCAGCACGCGCGCTGCGGCAGTCAGCCGCGGCGGCGCACCTTGCATCGGACCTCGGTCCGGTCCGTGGATTTGCCCGTTCTGTTTCGGGCAGCGTTGAACCATGGCCATCGCTGCTGCGGGCAGCAACGATGGCCACGATGTGGCAGCCTGTTGACGCGAGGAATCATTGACTCAGGCCGCCGCGCGTGAGTTAAGGCTAGTCAGTTGCCCCCTGGCTTGCTGTAAGAATGTGTAAGGGCAGGTCGTAGTCCAGCTTAATACGGCCTTAATACTGACAGTTGCCAATGGAGGGCGCGACGGCTGCAGGGCGAGAGCAGGGATCGTTGCCTGGCGCGGGCTGCAGAATTTCGGACAGGCGCTGACTGATCGCTTGCCAGGCGTTACGCGTGGTCATCCGCAGCAAGCGGTGGGGCGACTTGTTCCAGCGGAAGGCGTTCGGCATCGATGCCAAAACGCAACGCCAGCAGGCCGGCGACGATGACCAGTGCCGCACCGAGGCCATAGCCCGCGGCCACGGCTTCGCGGCTGCCGCTCTCGATCAGCGCGCCCAGCAACAGTGGCGCGATAAACCCGCCGGAGCCGGTACCTACGGCGTAGAACACCGAGATCGCCAGGGCGCGCATTTCCAGCGGGAACACTTCGCTGGCGGTGAGATAAGCGGAACTCGCTGCCGCCGAAGCCAGGAAGAACACTGCCGACCAGCACAGCGCCTGCGCGCGCGCATCGAGCCAGCCTTCGACGAAGGCCCAGCCGGTCAGCGCCAGCCCGATGCCGGCCAGTACATAGGTCGCGGCGATCATGCGACGGCGTCCGATATGGTCGAATAGCGGACCCAGCAGGAAGGGGCCGGCGGCATTGCCAAGTGCGAACGGAAAGATGTATAGCGCCACTCTCGCTTCCGGCACGTGGTAGAAGCGCGTCAGCACCAGCGCATAGGTGAAGAAGATGGCGTTGTAGAAGAACGCCTGCGCCACCATCAGCGCCAGCGTGATCGTGCTGCGCTGGCGATAGCGCCGCAGCAGCAGGCGCATGACCTCGCCCACGCCGGGGGCGGCGCGCCGGCGCATCGCGACCGCGGCGCAATCGGATGCGACCGGCGGCAGCGGCCCATGGCTCGCGCGCACCTCGGCCTCGATCGCGGCGACCACGCGCTCGGCTTCTTCCAGGCGCCCATGCGTGGCCAGCCAGCGCGGGCTCTCGGGCACGTGCCGGCGCACCAGCACGATCGCCACCGCCAGCAGCGCGCCCAGCGCAAAGCAGGCGCGCCAGCCCCACACCGGCCCGAGCACGCGTGCATCGAGCAGCAGCAGGCTCAGGCCCGCGCCCAATGCCGCGCCGAACCAGAAGCTGCCGTTGATCGCCAGGTTGACGCGCCCGCGCACGCGCGCGGGGATCAGTTCGTCGATGGCGGAATTGATTGCCGCGTATTCGCCGCCTATGCCCAGCCCGGTCAGGAAGCGGCAGGCGGCAAAGAAGGCAAAGCCCGGCGCGAACGCGGTGGCCAGCGTCGCAAGCATATAGACCGCCAGCGTAGCCAGGAACAGCCGCTTGCGTCCGAGCCGGTCGGCCATGCGGCCGAACACCAGCGCCCCGATGACCGCGCCGAGTATGTAGAGCGAACCGGTCCAGCCGACCTGCGTCGCGCTCAGCCCCAGCGTGTCCGGACGCTCCAGCACGGCGCCGACCGAGCCCACCAGCGTGACCTCGAGCCCGTCGAGCACCCAGGCAATGCCCAGCGCGATGGTGACGCGCCAGTGCCAGCGCGACCACGGCAGGCGGTCCAGCCGCCCCGGGATGTCGGTGCGGAATGCGGTATCGAGCGGAAGGGTGGCGAGCGCGCTATCGGCTGGCGTTGCGTTCGGCATTGCCAAGGGTCTGTTCCCATATATGGGAACAGACCCTAGTATAGGCGCCGCGGCGCGCGGCTTCAGCGGTACAGCACCGTGGGCAGCCAGAGGCCGATGCCGGGGAAGACGTACAGCAGCACCAGCGCGATCAGCTGGATGCCCATGAACGGCAGCATGCCGAGGAAGATCTGGTTCAGCGTCACGTGCGGCGGCGCCACGCCCTTCAGGTAGAACGCGGCCATCGCCACCGGCGGCGACAGGAACGCGGTCTGCAGGTTCAGCGCCACCAGCAGGCCGAAGAACAGCGGATCGATGCCGAAGTTGTCCAGCAGCGGGATGAAGATCGGCATGAAGATGATGATGATCTCGGTCCATTCCAGCGGCCACCCGAGCAGGAAGATGATGACCTGCGCCAGGATCATGAACTGCACCGGCGACAGGTTCAGCGACAGCACCCACTGCTCGACCAGCGCCTGTCCACCCAGCAGCGCGAACGCCGCCGAGAAGATCGACGAGCCCACGAACAGCCAGCACACCATGGCGCTGGTTTTGGCTGTCAGCAGCACCGATTCCTTGACCACGCGGAAATTGAGCTGGCGATAGGCGGCTGCCAGCAGCGCGCCCCCCAGCGATCCCACCGCCGCCGCTTCTGTCGGCGTGGCCAGCCCGAATACGATCGATCCCAGCACCGCCAGGATCAGCAGCGCCAGCGGGAAGAACGACGCCAGCAGCATCTTGAAGATTTCCAGCCGGGCCAGGCTGAAGCGCCAATAGAAGTAGGCCAGCAGCACCACGACCACCCCTGTCGTGATCCAGAACCAGCGCGGTGTCGGCGTGGCCGCGCTTGCAGCCAGTGCCGGCAGTGCATCGGCTTGTGCGGCCGGTGTTGCAGCGGGTGTTGCGGGCGGCGTCGCGCCTGGTGCCGCTGTGCCCGCGGGCGCGTCTGGCGCCGGCAGCGGCGATTCTTCCGGCGGCGCCTGCAGGTCATCCAGTGGTGCGCTGCCTTCCTCGGCGCCGCCAAGCGCCAGCGGCGCTTCCACCGCGACGCTGGCGGCCGGCGCGGTCACCGCCTCGTACAACGTGCCCATGATCACCGCCACGGCCAGCGCGGGCAGCAGGACGATGCCCAATTGGCGGGCGAACGCGGCGGTGGATACGTCTGCATTGCGCGGGCCCTTGAACGCGCGCAGCATGCCGGCGCCGAAGGCGGGCAGTGCGCGTACCGCGCCGCCGGCCTGCAGCGTGCTGGCCAGCGCCGGCAGCGGCACCGCACGTTCGCCCTCGGGCAGCGGCGGCGCCAGCGACGGCTTGAGCTTGGCGATGACCAGGATGTAGAGGATGTAGAGCGCGGTCAGCATCAGCCCCGGGAAGAAGGCACCGGCATAGAGCTGCACCACCGATACGCCCGCCGTGGCGCCATACACGATCAGCAGCACCGACGGCGGAATCAGGATGCCCAGGCACCCGCCGGCAGTGACCGCGCCGGCCGACAGCGCCGTGCTGTAGCCCGCGCGCAGCATCGCGGGAAACGCCAGCAGCCCCATCAGCGTGACCACCGCGCCGACAATGCCGGTGGCGGTCGCGAAGATCGCGCAGGTCACCAGCGTGGCCACTGCCAGCGAGCCGGGAATCCAGGCCAGCGCCAGGTGCAGGCTGCGAAACAGCTTCTCGATCAGGTTGGAGCGCTCGACCAGGTAGCCCATGAAGACGAACAGCGGGATCGAGATCAGCACGTCATTGGTCATGACGGCATAGGCCCGCTGCACCATCAGGTCCAGCGTCTGCTGCACCGCGATCTCGGGATTGGCGTGGCGATAGGCCAGCCATGAGAACAGCACGCCCATGCCCATCAGCGTGAATGCGGTAGGAAAGCCCAGCATGATCGCCACCACGATCAGCGCGAGCATCAGCAGCCCGAGGTGCCCGTTGGTCCAGTCGCCAGGCGCCGGCATGAACCAGATCACGGCGCCGACAATCAGTGCCATCAGCGTCACGCCGAACCAGAGTTCCTTTCTCATCGCGCGGCGTCCTCGTGGTGGGGTGGCGGGGGCGTTTCGACCAGCTCGGCCGTGGGCGTGCCTTGCACCATTTCCTTGAGCTTGTCGACGTCCACTTCCTCGACATCGCCTTCGCGCGGGGGCCATTGCCCGCGCTGCAGGCACAGCACGCAGCGGATGGTCTCGGCCACTCCCTGCAGCAGCAACAGCGCGCCGGCAATCGGGATGACCGCCTTGAACGGGTAGATCGGCGGCCCGTCCGCCGCGATCGACGAATGCTCGTTCTGCGCCAGCGAGACCTCGAAGAAATCGATGCCAGCCCAGGCCAGTGCGATCACGCCGGGAAAAAAGAAGGCCAGGTACAGCACCAGGTCGATCGCCGCCTGCATGCGCGGCGACAGGAAGCCATACAGGATATCGCCGCGCACGTGCCCGCGCTTGGCCAGCGTGTAGGCGCCGGCAAGCATGAACAGCGTGCCATACAGCATGTTGCTGGCATCGAATACCCAGGCGTGCGGCGCGCCGAGCGCGTAGCGCGAGAACACCTCGTAACTGATCATCAGCGTCAGCGCGATGATCAGCCACGAGCCGGCCTGGCCGACGAACGTGCTTATCCGGTCGATACCGAACAGCAGGCGCTGCACGATGGCCCCCCGGCGCTGCTCAGCTGCGCTTGGAGAAGTAGTGGCTTGTCGCCAGCCGGAAGTCGACGTTGGTGTCGTTCTGCCAGCGGGTGGCACGTTGCGCGAAGGCCTTCATCGAGTCGTTGACCTTCTTGAACATCGGGTTTTCCTTTTCCTTGCGCGCCACGATCTCGTCCCAGACCTTGAGCTGTGCCTGCAGCACCGAGTTGGGCGTGGCGTAGAACTTCACGCCCTGCGCCTGCAGCGCCTGGTAATCCTTGGAATAGCGGTCGATCGCCTTCATCGACATATCCGCCGAGGCCGCTTCCACCGCGTTGGCGATCAGCGCCTTCATCTTGGCGGGCAGGGCGTCATAGCGCTTCTTGTTGAACAGGATCTCGAACTGCTCCGAGGCCTGGTGGAAGCTGCGCAGCATGCAGACCTTGGACACGTCCTGGAAGCCCAGCGCGCGGTCAGAGCTGGCATTGTTGAATTCGGCAGCATCGAGCAGGCCGCGGTCCAGGGCCGGCACGATCTCGGCGCCGGGCAGCGCGTTCACCGCGGCGCCCAGCCCGGTGAAGATATCGATCGACAGGCCGACCGTACGGAACTTCAGTCCCTTGAAATCCTCCGGCTTGGTGATGGGCTTCTTGAACCAGCCCAGCGGCTGCGTCGGCATCGGCCCGTACAGGAACGAGACCACGTCGAGGTTCAGGCTGCGGTAGATCTCTTCCTGCAGCTGCTTGCCGCCGCCGTACTTGTGCCAGGCCAGCAGCATGTTCGGATCCATGCCCCACGCGGGGCCGGAGCCCCACAGCGCCAGCGCGGAGTTCTTGCCATACCAGTACGCGATCACGCCGTGGCCGCCGTCAAGGGTGCCCTTGCTGACGGCATCGATCAGGTCGAACGCCTTGACCACCGCGCCGGCGGGGAGCAGCTCGATCTTCAGGTCGCCGCCCGACATGCTGTTCACCTTGGCGACGAAATCGCCGGCGAACTCGTGGAAGATGTCCTTGGTCGGCCATGTGCTCTGCCAGCGCATGGTGATCGGGCCCTGCGCCTTGACGACTGCGGGGAATCCCATTGCCGCAGCGCCGGCTGCTGCTCCGGCGGCGCCGCCGAGAAAGCCGCGCCGCGAGACGCCACCCGCGCCGCCGGTTTCGGGAGCAGCCTGCTTCGCCTCTGTTTTCCTCGTCCTGGATGCCATGATTGCCTCCATATGTGGGCGGAATGACCGCGAGCGCTGGCCATGGGCCGAGGCAGCTCGCCACTGTCTTGAACACCGGAAAAGTCGGGAAAATCGGGAAAGCGCCGGACCGGAAGCTGCACGTGCGCTGTGCAGGGTGGCCCTTGATTACCTTCATGGTAGGAAAGGGACAGAGAACCACAATCTAGGGATTACCCGCGCGGTGAGGGCTGGCTCACTTTGGCGTTGCGGCGCGGGCGCCGATGCCGCAGTGCCGCAAGATTCAGGCGCGCGCAATCCCTACCGTGAACTCGCCCTCGAGCGCGCCGCCGGACTCTCCCGGCTGGCTCACGCGCACGATGCTGGGCCCGCTGCCGGCAATCGGATCCCGTGTGGTCGGCCGCGTCGGCACGCCGTGCGCGCGGTAGGCAGGGTGGCTGCCGAGGATCTGGCGGCTGAGCGCATCATCGAAGTACAGCTGGCTGGTCAGGACTTCCGATCGCGCCAGCAGCACCTTGTAGTGGATATGGATCGCGCGCGACGGATACCAGCCGGGGTAGATCGTGGTGAACGTCGCCACGCCATCGGCGCCGGTGGCCTGCACGCCGCGCAGGTAGCGGGTTTGTCGGTTGGTGCTGCTTTCGCCGCTGTAGCTGCCATCGGCGTCGCAGTGCCATACGCTGACCAGCGCGCCCTGCACGGGCGCGCAGCCGCGCTGCGCATCGACCACGCGTAACCGCAGCCGCAGCGGCTGGCCGGGGCGGCCGTCGCGGATGTCGGCGCGCATCAGCGCGTCGTCAAGATAAAAGGGCCCTTCGGTTGCCTCAGGGGTGAGCAGGCAGGCCGCCGGCGCCTGCGCTTGCGCGGTGCCGATGCCGGCGAGCGCAAGCAAGCCTGCCAGTTCCTGCAGGAACTGGCGGCGCGCGGTGTCGGGAGAGGCTGTCCCGCCAAGGCCGGTTGCAGGGCGCACGTCCATGTGGGTCTCCGTGGGAAGGCGGGGTGCGTGCTGCTGCGCGGTGCGGGTCAGC
Source organism: Cupriavidus consociatus (assembly GCF_017814975.1). Taxonomy (GTDB): domain Bacteria; phylum Pseudomonadota; class Gammaproteobacteria; order Burkholderiales; family Burkholderiaceae; genus Cupriavidus; species Cupriavidus consociatus. The sequence continues at coordinate 258,368 of NZ_JAGIQA010000007.1, read as the reverse complement.
CGGTGTGGGTGAGGGGCGTGGGCGCCTCAGCGTCCCATGGCTTTCAGCATCGAGTAGCCGTGGCTGGTGATGCGCGGTTCCTGCTGGCAGCCGTGCAGGACTTCAAGCTGGACCAGCTGTTTTTCGACCAGGGCTTTCAGGTCGGTGGGATCGATCTGGCGGGAGTCGCTCGAATCGAGGGAGTCGGGGCCGTCGCTCAGCAGCAGCAGCGTGGCAAGTTCATGCGGGCTCAGCACGTTCATCTCCTTGGCTAGAGGGGGCGTTTGCTGGGAGTCTGCAGGGCGCACGCGGCGCCCGCGCGAAGAAGCGCGCCGTGGAGACAATGGCACTTGCGGCGGCGCGTGCTGCATTGCGGCACGAATGCTGCAGCGCAGTGCCCGTTCGCATGAGGCGGTCTCAGGCGGCTAGCTTGTTTGACGGCACCGGTGGCGCACGGTTCCTTGCCAGGGCTTGCCGTTACAAGTTGCCTCGCGCCGACCAGTGGTGTCACAGCCATTATCGGCCAGCAACGATGACAGTGTGATGGCCCTGCCGTGGGCGTGGGCTTGGGCGAGCGGCATGCGGCCAGTCATTGGCTTTGGCACTGGACGCTATTCTGAACCTTAACTTCCGGCGCGCGGTGCCGGCGTGACAGAATGCCGCGGCCAGGCCGCTCGCTCTGCGCGGCCATGGCCTTCTTTTTCTCATCCGCTTCACGGAGATCCTTGCATGCTGGCCGCGCGCCTGCTCCTCTGCCTTGCCTTTGTCATCGCCATGCTCACCGCGGCCGGCGCTGCGCCGGCCACCGGACTCCATGCCGCCGCGGCCAGCGGCGACACCGCACGTGTGCGCGCGCTGCTCGCCAGCGGCGCCACCATCGACGCCCGCGATGCGCAGGGACGTACCGCGCTGCTGGTCGCCACGCATCACAACCAGGTGCAAGCGGCAAAGGTGCTGATCGAGGCCGGCGCCGACGTCAATGCCAGGGATGAGATCCAGGACAGCCCATACCTCTACGCCGGCGCGCGCGGCCACAACGAGATCCTGCGCATGGCGCTGGCCCATGGCGCGGACCTGCGCAGCACCAACCGCTACGGCGGCACCGCGCTGATCCCCGCCGCCGAACGCGGGCATGTCGAGACCGTGCGCATGCTGATCGCGGCGGGCGTGGATGTCGACCATGTCAACCGGCTGAAATGGACGGCGCTGCTCGAGGCCATCATCCTCGGCAACGGCGGCGCCGCGCATACCGAAATCGTGCGCCTGCTGGTGCAGGCGCGCGCCAACGTGAACCTTGCCGACGGCGAGGGCATCAGTCCGCTGCAGCATGCGCGCCAGCGCGGCTATGCGCAGATCGAGCACATTCTCGGCGCCGCTGGCGCGCGCTGAGGCACCGGCGCTCCGGGAAATTCACGCGAGGAACCGTGACCCGTTCAGGCGAATCGCCACCATCGTGCCTCATATATACTGTCAGTGTGCATACAAAATGGTGAAGGCGATGTCTCCGAGAGCAAAACGCAGCGAAACGAGTGAAAGGGGCAGTACGGCAACTGCGGTGCCGGAAGCGGATCCGGCCAAGGAACTGCTCTGGGCACGTCCCGGGTTTCTTGTGCGGCGGCTTCACCAGATCCACGTGGCGATGTTCTTCGAGGAGTGCCAGGCGCCCAATATCACGCCGGTGCAGTACGCCATCCTGACCGTGTTGTCGGTGCTGCCGGGACTCGACCAGACTTCGCTTGGGCAGGAAGTGGGCCTGGATCGGACCACCACGATGGACGTGGTGCGCCGGCTGGAAGACCGCGGCCTGGTCGAGCGCCGCGAAAACCCTGCGGACCGGCGTACGCGCCATGTCCACCTGACGCGCGAAGGCAAGAGCGTGGTCACGTCGCTGCGTGCCGACATGGCGCGCGCGCAGGAACGCATGCTGGCGCCGCTGAAGCCGGCGCAGCGGGAGGTGTTCATGGAGTTGCTGGCGACCCTGGTGGAAGCCAACAACCAGTACAGCCGCACCGTGCTGCGGAGCATGTAAGCAAGAATGGCGGGCGCAATGCCCGCCGCTTCTCATTGCGATGTGGCTCAGGCCGGATAGACGAGGTCGTTCGCAATGATGGTGGTGTCGTACACCACCTGCCTCTCGCGCAGCAGCAGCCTTCCGGCCTGGCGGCGGAAGCGGTCATGATAGGTCCCCGCGAGGTGGATCGTGGTGGGGCCTTCGACCAGCGTCTGCAACAGCATGAAGTTGGCCTGTGCCACGATATCGCCGTCGGCAGTTTCATCGCTGATCCGCGTGTTGGTCACCAGGTGCAGGTTGTAGCGCGGCGCGAACATCTGCGTATTGGCGATCGCCGCGGCGCGGTCGCGCATCATGCCGATGCCTTCGGCATACACCAGTCCCACGGGCAGGTTGCGTTCCGCATTCTCGCGTGCGGTGATGCGGTAGAGTGCATCGTCGGTAAAGAAGTCCGGCCAGTCCTCGACCATGCCGGCGTCCAGTGCTGCGCAATAGTCAGCGTGGAAGGCATCGATCTCCAGCCGCAGTTCGATCGCGCGCGCGGTGCCGAGGGTGCTCTCACGATGGAGGGAGTAGTTCATCGGTTTCATTTGCGTTTGGATTCCCGTCAGGCTGCGTTCAGAACCCCATCACGCCGCGGTAGTACTGGTACATCGCGCGGATGGCGGATTCGGAGATCAGGGAGTTCGAAGTGCCGATCTGCTGCGCGTCCAGCTTGAGCACGTTGAGGTCGCTGCTGGAGCGGCGCACGCCTTCCTGCACGAACTTCATCGCCTCGTTGTCTTCGAGTCCCAGGAAGCCGGCGGGGCCCATCAGGTTGCCCTGGCGCAAGCGGTGCTGCGTCATTTCCTCGGTATCGTCCTCATAGCCGAACATGGTCCACAGCATCAGCATGCTGTCGGGGCCGTTGGGCACGATCTGGCGCACGCCCAGCGTGTTCATCTCGCGCTGCACGATCAGGTTCGGCCAGATCGTCTGCATCGTCACTGACCACGGCGAGTCGAACTCGCGCACGTACTCCAGGAAGCGTTCATCCTCCAGGCGCATGCCTTCGTGGTACGAGCGCATCTCCTTCCTGTTCTCGTCGCTCACGGCCGCGTATTTGTCTTCCTTCTTGGCCGATGCCATGGTGCCGTGGCGCCCATGGACGGGGTCGGCGATCATCGCGGATTCATTGCCCGCCACCAGCAGGCCGAACACCACCAGGAAGGAGTGCAGCAGCGTCGCGTGGTACGGATCCTTCAGGTTCTCGTGGTACATCTTCCAGTTGCACGGCAGTTCGTTCTTGTAATAGCCGAGCACCTTGAGCGGCTTGCCGTTGAAGACCACGTCAAAGTCCTTCAGGATCTCCGGCGTCATGTAGTCTTCCAGGGTTTCCATGTCAGGCGCGTAGGAGGCAAAGATCACGCCATTGCGCGCCGCCACGTGCAGCTTCACCAGCCCGTGGTCTTCGTTGCGGAAGTCCTTGGGCATGCCGCCGGCGCGGTTCACGCCGCGCTTGAACGGAACGCCTTGCAGGTTGCCCTTCAGGTCATAGGACCACTGGTGGTAAGGGCAGACGAATTCCTTTGCATTGCCCTGGCTATGCCGGCAGAACTCGGCGCCCCGGTGCGCGCACCGGTTCTCGAACACGTTGATCGAGCCATCCTCGGCGCGCGACACGACCACCGGAGTTGCGCCGACATACGAGCGTTTGAAGTCTCCGGCGTGCGGGATTTCTGCTTCGAGCGCAACATAGTTCCATGAGCGGCCACGAAAGATTTTCTGCAGCTCCAGGTCATGGACGGCGTGGCTGGTGTAGACCCAGTCCGGGATGTAGTGCAGCCCATCCTCGGGCCAGCGGCATTCATCCAGTCCCGGGTTCTTCTTGCCCAGCTTGTGCTGGATCACCGCTTGTGTCTGGTACATGTGGGGTCCTCTCAGAGTGTGATGGAGCTGTCTGCTTCGGCCTGGCGTTCGCGGACGACCTGCCGCAGCGGCAGTCTGTCGTCGCACAGGCGTGCCAGATGCGCCGAGATGTCGTGCCCGACCAGTGAGCGCAGCTGGCGCAGGTCGCCACCGGCATTCACGGCAATGGCGTGGCGCAGGCGGCCGTTGCAGGTGCCGAGCAGCATGAACTTCGGGGTCGCGTCAGCGTGGGCAGCGAAGCCGCGCCAGTCATAGCGGATATCCGGGTGCGCGGCGCCGAGCATCTGTACGTTGCAGCCGAACTGGTCGGTCCAGAACCACGGCAGCGCCGCGGGTTCCGCATCCACGCCAAGCATGGATGCCGCCGCGATGCGTGCCTGTTCATTGGCGCTTTGCCACGACTCGAGCCGCATTTCGGTGTCGAACAGCGGCTGGTACTGGCTGCAGCAGTCGCCGGCGGCGTGGATATCCGGCGCGCTGGTGCGGCACCGTTCATCGACCTGGATGCCGCCGTTCTGCGGATGCAGCGCCAGGCCTGCGCCGGCGGCGAGCGTCACTTCCGGGGCCAGGCCGATGGCGACCACCACCAGCGGTGCGCGCAACACGGCGCCGCCAGCCAGTTGCAGATGCACGCCGTCGCCGCTGGTGCCGAAAACCTCGATGCTGCAACCGAGGTGCAAAGTCACGCCTTGTGCCCGCACCCGGTCTGCCAGCCAGGTGCCAAGCTCCGGAGGCAGGGCGCGGCCAAGCAGGCGCCCCGCGCTCTCGATCAGCGTGACCTTCAGGCCCATGCCCGCGGCGGTCGAAGCGGCTTCCAGGCCAAGGAAGCCGCCGCCGATCACCACAAGTTCGCCAGCGCGCTGCATGGCATGGCGCAGGCGCGCCGCGTCGTCCAACGAGCGCAGGTAGTGCACATGCGGCGTGCCCGGCGGCAGCGTCGGCAACACGCGGGCATTTCCGCCGGTGGCGAGCAGGCAGGCGTCGTAGCCGATGGCGCTGCCGTCGGCCAGCTGCGCGACACGCCGCGTGGCCTCCAGCGCTGTGACGCAGGCGCCCAGCCGCAGCTCGATGTCCTGGTCGGCATAGAAGCTGGGGGGGTGCACGCCGATCTTGCCGTCCTGTTCGACGTCGGCCAGCACGGACTTGGACAGCGGCGGGCGCTCATACGGCGCGTGCCGTTCGCCGCCTGCCATGAGGATGCGGCCACCGTAGCCAAGGCTTCGCAGCGCCGCGGCGGCCATGGCCCCGGCCTGGCCGGCGCCGACGATCAGGATGGGCGTGTGCTGTGTCATGAGCGGCTCCCTTACAGCTCGACCCACACCCGGCTGTCTTCGATCTTGACCGGATAGGTGCGGATATCGCCGGTGGCGGGCGCGCACATTGCCTTGCCGGTGCGGATGTCGAAGCGCGCCTGGTGCAGCGGGCATTCGATGCAGCCGTCTTCCAGGTAGCCGTCGGACAGCAGGGCGTACTGGTGCGTGCAGACGTTGTCGGTGACAAAGTACGTGTCGTCGCTGCGATAGACGGCAAGCTGGCGATCGCCCAGCGTCAGCGGCATCACCTCGTCGTTTTGCAGCGTATCGGCCGCATCGATGTGAATCCATGCCATGGTTATCTCCGTGAATCTAATTTGTCAGTATGCTGAATATATAAAATCAGTGTACTGATGTTTCGGGCGCGAAATATCCTCGTTAACCCTGACGGGCGCGTGGCGTCCCCGGCCTGGCCGCAGCACTGTGCTGTCGCGCGGGACGTGCCTGCCACCGCGCCAGGATCTCGCCCATGATGCCGCGGCGGAACGTCAGCACGCAGACCACGAAGATCAGCCCGGTCACCATGCTGACCGACTCGCCCAGCGTATCGAACCAGCCGATTCCGGTCATCGCCGCCAGCGCGTTGCCCGCATCTCCCAGCTTGTTCTCCAGCGCGACGATGACCAGCGCGCCGACCAGGGGGCCGGACAGGGTGCCCATGCCGCCGACCAGCGTCATCAGGATCACGGAGCCCGACATCATCCAGTGGACATCGGTCAGCGTGGCGAAGCCCAGCACCAGCGTCTTGAGCGCGCCCGCCAGCCCCGCCAGCGCCGACGACAGCACGAATGCCAGAAGCTTGAACCGGTCCGCGTCATAGCCCAGCGACACCGCGCGCGGCTCGTTCTCCTTGATCGCCCGCAGGATCTGCCCGAAGGGCGAGTTGACGATGCGCATGATGCCGAGGAAGGCAGCGGCCGTGAGCGCCAGCACGACGTAGTACATCGTGTGGTCGGACGCCAGCGGCAGCACGCCGAACAGCTCGCCGCGCGGCACTGCCTGCATTCCGTCTTCGCCGCCGGTCACCGGTACCTGCAGGCAGAAGAAATAGAACATCTGCGCCAGCGCCAGCGTGATCATGGCGAAGTAGATGCCCTGGCGGCGGATCGCGAGCGCGCCGAACACCAGTCCCAGCAAGGCACCGAACGCGGTGCCGGCCAGCAGCGCCAGTTCCGGCGTCAGTTGCAGCGACTTCATGGCGTAGCCACAGGCGTAGGCCGCGCCGCCGAAGAAGGCGGCATGGCCGAACGAAACCAGCCCGGTGTAACCCAGCAGCAGGTTGAAGGCGCAGCCAAACAGGGCAAAGCACAGCAGCTTCATCACCAGCACGGGGTAGGCGCCAAGCCAGGGCGCGAGCAGCAGGGCCGCCAGCAGCAGTCCGTACGCGAGCAGCGGCCGCGTTGCATAAGTGGGGCTTGCCATCATTTCTCCTTTCCAAACAGGCCGGCTGGTCGCACCAGCAGCACGCAGACCATGGCGACGAAGACCACCGTTGCGGAGGCCTCGGGGTAGTAGACCTTGGTAATGCCTTCGAACACACCCAGTCCCAGCCCGGTAAAGATCGAGCCGAGGATCGAACCCATGCCGCCGATGACCACCACCGCGAACACCGTGACGATCAGGTTCTGACCCATCAGCGGCGACACCTGCATCACCGGCGCGGCGAGCACGCCCGCCAGCGCCGCCAGGCCCACGCCGAAGGCATAGGTCAGCGTCACCAGCAGCGGCACGTTGACGCCGAAGGCCTCGACCATGCGTGGATTCTCGGTGCCGGCGCGCAGGTAGGCGCCCAGCCGGGTCTTCTCGATCATGAACCAGGTGGCGAAGCACACCGTCAGCGAAGCCAGCACCACCCAGGCACGGTAGTTGGGCAGCACCATGAAGCCCAGCTGGCTGACACCGGTCAGCATTTCCGGGGTGGGGTAGGGCAGGCCGGAGACACCATAGACCGAACGCAGCAGGCCTTCGATCAGCAGGCAGATGCCGAGCGTCAGCAGCAGCCCATACAGGTGGTCGAAGCGGTACAGGTGGCGCAGCATGGTGCGCTCCAGCACCACGCCCAGCGCACCGGCCGCGAGCGGCGCCAGCAGCAGCATCAGCCAGTAGTTGATCCCAAGGTAGTTCAGGCCCATCCAGGCCAGCACGGCGCCCAGCATGAACAACGCGCCATGCGCGAAGTTGATGACGTTGAGCAGGCCGAAGATCACGGCCAGCCCCAGGCTCAGGATCGCGTAGAACGAACCGTTGACCAGCCCCAGCAGCAGCTGGCTCAGCAGCGCGGGCAGGGGCACTCCAGACAATTCCATGACAAGGTCTCCTTACACGCCCAGCAGGGCATTGAGCGCGGGCATCTTCCGTTCCAGTTCGCTGGCGGCGAAGGCCTCCACGATGCGGCCGTGCTCCATCACAAAGAAGCGGTCCGCCAGCGGCGCCGCGAAGCGGAAGTTCTGTTCCACCATGACGATGGTGTAGCCGCGCCGGCGCAGCGTGGCGATCATCTTCGCGAGCTTCTGCACGATCACCGGCGCCAGCCCTTCCGAGATCTCGTCGAGCAGCAGCACGCTGGCGCCGGTGCGCAGGATGCGCGCCACTGCCAGCATCTGCTGCTCGCCGCCCGACATGCGCGTGCCCTGGCTCTTGCGCCGCTCGTGCAGGTTGGGGAACATCTCGTAGATCTCGGCAACGGACATGGGCTCGCGTAGTCCCGTCGCGCCCGGCGCTGCCTCGAAGGCAGGCGGCAGCATCAGGTTCTCTTCGCACGACAGGCTGGCAAAGATGGCGCGTTCCTCCGGGCAATACCCCAGCCCCAGCGGCGCGATGCGGTGGGTCTTCATGCCGATGGTTTCCTGGCCGAAGACTCGCGCCGAGCCCTTGCGCGTGCCAACCAGTCCCATGATGGCGCGTAGCGTGGTGGTACGGCCCGCGCCGTTGCGGCCCAGCAGCGTCACCACTTCGCCCGGCTGGACGGCCAGGTCGACGCCGTGCAGGATGTGCGATTCGCCGTACCAGGCGTGCAGGCCCCGCAATTCCAGGGGGGGGGTGGCGGTTGCGGTCATGCGGCCTCCTGCTGGTCTTCCGTGGTTCCCATATAGGCTTCCTTCACCTGCGGATTGCGCGAGATCTCGTCATACGTGCCTTCGGCCAGCACGGCGCCGCGCTGCAGCACCGTGATGCGATCGACGATCGACGACACCACGCCCATGTTGTGCTCCACCATCAGCACGGTCCGTCCCGCCGAGACGCGCTTGATCAGCGCGGTCACGGTCTCGACGTCCTCATGGCCCATGCCCTGCGTGGGCTCGTCCAGCAGCATCAGCTCGGGATCGGTGGCGAGCGTGGTGGCCAGCTCAAGCGCGCGCTTGCGCCCGTAGGCCAGTTCGGCCGTGCCCAGGTGCGCGAAGCCGGCCAGGCCAACGTCGTCCAGCAGTTCCATCGCGCGCTTGTCCAGCCCCGACAGCGAGCGCTTGCCGCGCCAGAAATGCCACGACGTACCCAGCTTGCGCTGCAGCGCGATGCGCACGTTCTCCAGCACGGTCAGCTGCGGGAATACCGCCGAAATCTGGAACGAACGGATCACGCCCATGCGGGCGATCTGCGCCGGCCGCAGTGCGGTGATGTCGGTGCCGTTGAAATGGATCGAGCCGGATGACGGGGCGTGGAACTTGGTCAGCAGGTTGAAGCAGGTGGTCTTGCCGGCGCCGTTGGGGCCGATCAGCGCATGGATCGAGCCCCGCCGCACCGACAGGCTGACATCGCTGACGGCGGTAAAGCCCTTGAACGCCTTGGTCAGCCCCTGCGTGCGCAGGATCACGTCTTGCTCGGACATTGGCGCGCTCACTTCTTGACCAGCGGGCATTCGCTGGCGGACAGCGGGCGGAAGGCTTCGTCGCCAGGGATCGTGCCGATGTACTTGACCAGGTCCCACGCGCCTTTCGATTCCGCCGGCGTCTTGGCCTGGGCCAGGTACATGTCGTGCACCATGCGGCCGTCGACCCGGACCTTGCCATTGCGCACGAAGGCATCGTTGACGGGCAGGGCGCGCATCTTGTCCGCCACCGCGGGACCTTCAACGGTCTTGGCGGCTTCCACTGCCTTCAGGTAGTGCAGCACGCCGGAATAGACGCCGATCTGCCCGTGCGTGGGATATGCCTTGTGGCGCTTGTAGTAGCGTTCGACGAACGCCTTCGATTTCGCGTCGAGGTCAAGCCTGAACGGGTCGACGTAGGTCAGGCCCTGTGCGGCAGGCAGGCCCAGGCTCTTGATATCGGTGATGAAGGTAGATGGCGTGATCACCGTCTGCCCCGCCTTGATCAGCCCGAACTCGCCGGCGGCCTTGACCCCGTTGATCATGTCATTGCCGGCATTGGCCAACACCACAACCTTGGCCTTGGAGGCCGACGCCGCGACCACCGGGCTGCTGAAGTCGCTGGCATTGAGCGGATGGCGCGTGCTGCCCACGTTCTTGCCGCCGCCGGCATCCACGGCCTTGCGGAAGTCGGCTTCCAGTGACTGGCCAAAGGCGTAGTCCACGGTGATGTAGTACCAGCTGTTGCGGCCCTGATCGATCAGGCGCCGGACCAGCGGATACGACACGGAATAGGTGTCCCAGGCCCAGTGGAATCCCGTAGGCGAGCAGTTCTGGTTGGTCAGCGCCATGGCGCCGCCAGTGGAGACAATATCGATCTTCTGCTTCTGGCGCGCAACTTCCTGCACCGCCAGCGCGGTCGACGAGTTGGGGAAGTCGATCACCATGTCGACGCCATCGGTATCGAACCAGCGGCGCGCCAGCGACGAAGCGATATCGGCCTTGTTCTGGTGATCTGCGGACAGCACCGTGACGGGCTTGCCCAGCGCTTTGCCGCCGAACTCCTCGACGGCCATCTGGGCGGCGATGACCGAGCCCTTGCCGGACAGGTCGGCATAGGAGCCGGACATATCGGTGATGACGCCGATCTTCACGCCGCTGGCGTCGGCCAGGGCGGGCGTGGCCTGCGCCAGCCCGAGCAGGGCGGATGACGCGGCAAGGGTGCGGAGGATGCGAGAGGTGGACATGGGGGCTCCAGGTTGTCTGCGCGAAAGGACGGAAGTTGGCGATGGCTGCATTCACCCGACGCAGGCGCCATCGCTGCGCTCGCGCCGTAAATACTCAGTATGCTGATGATATGCGGGTAAAAAGGGCGGACCTCTCCGCCCTGTCAATGCGCCGGCGACGGTGCTCAGGTCGACAGATCGCGCCCGCGCGTCTCCGGCACGAACACCATGCCGATAACGAAGGCGAGGCCGGCGATGACCACCGGATACCACAGGCCGAAGTACACGTCGCCGCTGGACACGTTCATTGCCGTGACCACGAACGACAGCATGCCGCCGACCCAGCCGGCACCAAGATGGAAGGGCAGCGACAGCGAGGTGTAGCGCACCCGCGCGGGGAACAGTTCGACCATGAAGGCGGCCATCGGGCCATACACCATCGCCAGGAACAGGATCGGCACCAGCAGCAGCATGAACACCATCGGCGTATTCATCCTGGCGGGATCGGCGCGCTCCGGCCAGCCGGCCTCGATCAGTGCGGCCTTGATGGCGGCGCGGTCGAAGCCCTGCAGCGTGCGCTCGCCGATCCGCACTTCCGCCTGTGCCGGGTCGCTGGCCGGCACGAAAGTGTAGCCAACGCCCAGGTCGGTGAGGTAGCCACGGATCTTGTCGCAGGCCGACACCGGCTCGCCGAACATCCGTGCCTTGCAGTCGCCGGCGGTCACCTGCACCGTGCCTTGCCGCTGGAACTGCTCCAGCGCCGGATTGGCGTAGTGGGTCAGTCCCTTGAACACCGGCTGGGTGCAAAGCGCAGCCAGCAGGCACGCCGCCATCATGATGTACTTGCGGCCAATGCGGTCCGACAGCCAGCCGAAGAACAGGTAGCACGGTGTGGCCACAACCAGTGCGACCGCGATCAGCTTGTGCACCGTTTCAATCGGTACGTGCAGCGTCTTGTTGAGGAAGAACATGCTGTAGAAGTGGCCGGTGCCGAAGATCGCGCCGAGTCCGGCGGCCACCACGAACAGCAGCAGCACCGACTTCAGGTTCTTCCACTGGGTGAAGCTCTCGCGGATGGGAGACTTCGAGGTGGCGTTGCCCGCCTTCATGCGCGCGAATACCGGCGATTCATGCAGCTTGCCGCGGATATAGACCGAGATCACCAGCATCACCAGCGACACGATGAACGGGATGCGCCAGCCCCACGCGCGGAATTCCGCTTCGGTCAGGAAGGTCTTGAGCAGGTACACCACGAACAGCGAGGACAGCAGCCCCAGCGTGGCGGTGGTCTGCAGCGAGCTGGTGTAGAGGCCTCGCTTGCTCGTCGGCGAGTGCTCGGCGACGTATGTGACCGCGCCGCCCACTTCGCCACCAAGTGCCAGGCCTTGCAACAGCCGCAGCAGGACCAGCAGTACCGTGGCGGTGATGCCGATCTGCTCGTACGTCGGCAGCACGCCCACGCCCACCGTGGCCACGCCCATCAGCAGGATGGTGACGAGGAAGGTGTACTTGCGGCCGATCAGGTCGCCCAGGCGACCGAACAATAGCGCGCCCACCGGGCGGATCAGGAAGCCGGCGCCGAAAGTGGCCAGGCTCGCCAGGAAGGCGGCCGTCTCATTGCCTGGCGGAAAGAACAGTGCGCCGAAGTACACAGCCAGCGCCGCGTAGATGTAAAAGTCATACCACTCCATCAGGGCGCCGAAGGATGAGGCAAGGATGACCTTGCGTTCTTCGGCGGTCATGCCGGAGGCTGGGGCGCGCGTCTCGGCGCGGGTCAGGCTGATCGTCATGGCGGGGGCTCCTCTTGGTCAGGCCGTATGTCTCTATTGTTTGTTTGCTTCCCGGCTGGTGCCGGCGTCGGTGGCGCGGGTCGTTGAGGACCCGAGACTGTGCGGCGCCGCATCCTGTCGGTGCATCAGTCAGTATGCTGATGAGAAACGCAGTATGCTGAGCAAAATACGGGCCAATGCCGACGCCGCCTGGTGTCTTGCGAAGGCGCCGGAAAGCCCGATTTAAATGGTTATTTCATATTGTCAGCATACTGAGCATATGGAATCAGTGTACTGAGCGCCTCCGGCCATCGTTATAGGTGTTAACCCTCCGCGCGGCGTCTGGACTTTTGAAAACCCGCTGACTAGAATCCGAAATTAATCAGTGTACTGAGCAATTGGCGAAGCAACGCGTTTGCGCACGCGGGACAAGCTCGGCACGCAGCGATTCCATCCATCAGGAGCCCCCACCAGCATGACCTACGTGAAGAAGATCGCCCTGGAAGAGCATTTCATGACCCCCGGCTTCCAGGCTTACTCCAAAGGGTTCACGCAGCATATCGATCCCGCGGTGTTCGCCGAGCTCGGCCGCCGCCTTGCCGATTTCGACGAAGAGCGGCTTGCCGAGATGGATCGGTGCGGCATCGACATCACCGTGCTGTCGCAAACCGGCCCGGGCGTGCAGGGCGAGCCCGACGCCGGCCTGGCGCTGGCACGGGCGCGCGAGAGCAATGACTTCCTGGCGGCGCAGATCGCCCGCCATCCGACGCGCTACGCCGGCTTTGCCGCGCTGCCGATGCAGGATCCTCTGCAGGCGGCGGCCGAGCTGGAACGCTGTGTGCTCCGGCTCGGCTTCAAGGGCTCGCTCGTGAACGGCCATACGCATGGGCGCTACTACGACGACCCCGCTTATGACGCGTTCTGGGAACGCATGCAGGCGCTGGACGTGCCGATGTACCTGCATCCGACCGACGCTTTCGTGTCGCCGCAAGTGCTCGCCGGCCATCCGGAGCTGGCCGGGGCCGCGTGGGGGTGGGGCGTGGAAACTGCCTCGCACGCGCTGCGGCTGCTGTTCAGCGGCGTGTTCGACCGCTTCCCGAGGCTGAAGCTGATCCTCGGCCATATGGGCGAGGGCCTGCCGTACCAGCGCTGGCGTTTCGACAGCCGTTTCGCGGTCTATTCGCATGGCGTCAAGCTGGAGCGTGCGCCGTCCGAATACATCGGCAGCAATATCGTCATCACCACCTCGGGCGTGTGCTCGCACGGCGCGCTGATGGGCGCCATCGCCGAACTGGGACCCGAGGCGGTGATGTTCTCGGTCGACTATCCCTATGAATCCACCGAAGCGGCCGCGCGGTTCATCGACAGCGCACCGCTCGACGACTCCACGCGCGCGCTGGTCTGCCATGGCAACGCGCAACGCCTGCTCAAGCTCTGAGCGCACCAACCGGGAACCCTAATGCAAAAAGTCTTTCGTATCGGCCAGATCGTCCCCAGTTCGAACACGACGATGGAAACCGAAATCCCCGCCATGCTGACGGCGCGCCAGCAGATCCGCCCGGAACGCTTCACCTTCCATTCAAGCCGCATGCGGATGAAGAAGGTGGTCAAGGAAGAGCTGGCGGCAATGGACGCAGAGTCCGACCGCTGCGCGGTGGAGCTGAGCGATGCCCGCGTCGATGTGCTCGGCTATGCCTGCCTGGTCGCGATCATGGCGATGGGCCATGGCTACCACCGGCAGTCCCAACAGCGCCTGAAGGCACATACCACGGCGAACGGCGGCGAGGCGCCGGTCATCACCAGTGCCGGCGCGCTGGTGGATGCGCTCAAGGTGATGGGCGCAAAGCGCATTGCAGTGGTCGCGCCCTATATGAAGCCGCTGACCGAACTGGTCGTGGACTACATCCGCAACGAGGGCTATGAAGTCGTCGACTACCGCGCGCTGGAAATCCCCGACAACCTGGAAGTCGGCCGCCACGACCCCGCGCGCCTGCCTGGTATCGTCGCGCAGATGAACACGCGGGACGCCGACGTGATCGTGCTGTCTGCCTGCGTGCAGATGCCGTCGCTTCCGGCCGTGGCAAAGGTCGAGGCGATGACCGGCAAGCCGGTGCTTACCGCCGCCATCGCCACGACGTACGCAATGCTCCGTGCACTGGACCTGGAGCCGGTCGTGCCGGGCGCGGGTGCGCTGCTGTCCGGCGCCTACTGAGGAGCGACCATGAGTACCTTCCAGTACGGAGGCCATGTCCACGCCAACGGCATCCGGCAGCATTACCTGCGCTACGGCGGCAATGAGGGCAAGCGCGCCGCACGCGACGCCGTCGTCATCGTGCCGGGCATCACCAGCCCCGCGATCACCTGGGGCTTTGTCGGCGAGCACTTCGGCACGCGCTTCGACACCTACATCCTCGACGTGCGCGGCCGCGGGCTGTCGTCGGCGGAGCCGGAGCTCGACTACGGCCTCGATGCGCAGGCGCGCGACGTAACGGCCTTTGCCGAAGCGCTGGGCCTGCCGCGCTACAGTGTGGTTGGCCATTCGATGGGCGGACGGATCGGCCTGCGCGCCGCGGCGGGGCAGCCGGGCGGACTGGCGCGGCTGGTGATGGTCGATCCGCCCGTCTCTGGGCCCGGGCGCCGCCCGTATCCGGCGCAGCTGCCGTGGTACGTCGATTCGATCCGGCTGTCCCGGCACGGCACCGATCTGGATGGCATGCGCCGCTTCTGCCCGACCTGGACCGACGAGCAGTTGCGCCTGCGCGCCGAATGGCTGCACACCTGCAATGAAGAGGCGGTGGTGCGCAGCTTCGAGGATTTCCACCGTGAAGACATCCACGCCGACATGCCGCGGGTCAGGGTGCCCACGTTGCTGATGACCGCCGGTCGCGGCGACGTGGTGCGGCCCGAAGACGTCGCGGAGATTCGCACGCTGCTGCCAGGCGTGCTGGTCAGTCACGTCGCCAATGCGGGCCACATGATCCCGTGGGACGACGAAGCGGGCTTTTACGCGGCGCTGGAGGATTTCCTCGGCGCGCCGCTGTTGCAATGACGAACAAGGAGCCGACATGCCGGTAAGCGACCACCAGATGATCGAGGCCTGGCGCAAGGTGCTGCGGCTGTCCCGGCTGGAGCCGGGCCAGACCGTTACCATCCTGACCAGTGCCGCCACCCACCCGCAGACGCTGTCCACCGCGCTCACCGCCACGCAGTCGATGGGCGCCATCGTCAACCGGCTTGACCTGCCGCCCGTCAACGGCGAAAAGGCACTGAGCCGCGATGCGCTCGCCTACCTCGGCACCACGCCCCTGACGGGCAATCCGGCGGCCATCGCTGCACTGAAGGCGAGCGACCTGGTGCTGGACCTGATGACACTGCTGTTCTCGCCCGAGCAGCATGAGATCCTGCAGGGCGGGACCAGGATCCTGCTGGCCGTCGAGCCGCCCGAGGTGCTGGCGCGCATGGTGCCTTGCGAGGCCGATCGCGAACGCGTGAAAGCGGCCTCGCAACGGCTGGCAAGCGCAAGGGAAATGCACGTTGTCTCGCCCGCCGGCACCGACCTGCGCTGCCCGCTGGGGGAATTCCCCGCGATCAGCGAGTATGGGTTTGTTGACGAGCCGGGGCGGTGGGACCACTGGCCGAGCGGCTTCGCGCTGACCTGGCCGAATGAAGGCGCCGCCCACGGCACCATCGTGCTGGACAAGGGCGACATCCTGCTGCCGCAGAAGACCTACGTCACCGAACCGATCCGCCTGACGGTAGAAGCCGGCTTTGCGACGCGCATCGAAGGCGGGCTCCATGCCGAACTGCTGAGCGAATACATGGCGTCATTCAACGATCCCGAAGCCTATGCCATCTCGCATATCGGCTGGGGGTTGCAGCCGCGCGCGCACTGGTCGACGCTGGGCCTGTATGACCGCGAGGCCACCATCGGCATGGATGCGCGCGCGTTCGAGGGCAACTTCCTGTTTTCGCTTGGCCCCAACAACGAGGCCGGCGGCCATCGCACCACGGCATGCCATATCGACATCCCGGTGCGCCGTTGCACCGTGCGCCTGGACAGCGTCGACGTGGTGACTGCGGGCAAGGTGACCGACGGTTTCCACTACCCGGAGAACAAGTCGTGATGCACAAGGAAAGCGGCGCGTACCAGCGCCAGGGCTTCGGCAATATGCTCGAGCTGGCCGGCCCCTTCGGGCTGCTGATCGTGGACTTCGTCAACGGCTTCGCCGATCCGGCGGTCTTCGGCGGTGGCAATATCCGCGACGCCATCGCCCACACCGTGCCGCTGCTCGCGGTGGCGCGGCGCGAAGGCTGGCCCATCGCGCACAGCCGCATCGTGTATGCCGACGACGGCGCCGACCACAACGTGTTCTCGATGAAAGTGCCGAACATGCTGACGCTAAAGGAGCATGCCTTCAACAGCGCCATCGTGGCAGAGCTGGCGCCGCGCCCGGGCGAACTGGTGGTGCGCAAGACCGTGCCGTCGGCGTTCTTCGGCACGTCGCTGGCGGCGTGGCTGACGCAGCGCGGCGTGCGCACGCTGGTGGTGGCCGGGGCCGTCACCAGCGGCTGCGTGCGCGCCAGCGTGGTCGATGCGATGCAGTACGGCTTCCGGCCGCTGGTGCTGTCCGACTGCGTGGGCGACCGCGCGCTGGCGCCGCACGAGGCCAACCTGTTCGACATGGCGCAGAAATACGCAACGGTCGCTACGCGGGCGGACGGGCTTGCCGCCATCGGCGTGCGGGACTAGGCGCGCAAGGGCATGGCGGCCCTGCCGGGATGCGGTAAAGCCGCCATTGACAGGGTCGCCCGCATTTTCATAGGATTTTGGTCAGTATGCTGAATAAGCCACGCTTATCATCGGAACGGACAAGGCAATGACATCGTCGATCGAACCGCATCACCCGGAAAGCGCGCGCGGCCAGGGAGTCGGCGCGCGCGTGGCGCGCAAGGAGGACGCCCGTCATCTGCACGGCAAGGGCCGCTTCGTCGCGGACATCGCCATGCCGGACTTGCAGGAAGTGGCGTTCCTGCGCAGCCCGGTCGCACACGCCAGGCTGCTGTCGGTGACCAAGCCGTCCCGGCACGCCGCCGCGGTGATCGTGCGTGAAGACATGACGGCTGCCAGCGATATCGTCGCCGACTCGGCTTTTCCGTCCTATCAGCCTTCGGCGCAGCCGCCGCTGGCCAGCGGCAAGGTGCGCTTCGTCGGCGAGCCGGTGGCGATGGCGTTCGCGCCCACACGCGCCGAGGCGGAGGATATCGCCGAGCAGGTCGCCGTGTCGTTCGACGAACTGCCCGCGCTGGCCGACGTGACACAGGCCCGCCAGCTTGCCGGCGAGGTGCGCGTGCACGACCACTGGCGCGACAACACCTTCCTGGTGCTTAGCGCCGACAAGAATTTCGAGGCGCGCCAGCGCGAGGCCACGGTGGTGGTACGCCGCCAGATCGACCTCGCGCGGCAGTGCATGGTGCCGATGGAAGGCAAGGCAGTGCTGGCCTACTGGGACCACCAGTTCGACCAGCTGGTGGTCTACAGCGCGACGCAGGTACCGCACATGATCCGCACGATCCTGGCGCATTGCCTGGGGCTTGAGCAGGAGCGCGTGCGGGTGATCTCGCCCGACGTGGGCGGCGCCTTCGGCTACAAGTGCGTGCTGCAGCAGGAGGAGCTGTGCATCGCCTGGCTGGCGCTGACCTACAAGCGCCCGTTCCGGTTTATCGAAGACCGGCGCGAGCACCTGACCGCCGGCGCAAACTCGCGCGAGCACCACTACGAGCTGACCGCGTATGCCGATGCGCGCGGCCGCCTGCTGGCGCTGGATGCAAGAATCGAGATCGATGGCGGGGCCTATTCCGTGTGGCCGTTCACCATCGGGCTGGAACCGGGGCAGGCGATCGGCAACCTGCCGGGGCCGTACGCCTTCGACGGCTACCGCTGCGAAACCACTTGCGTGGCCACGAACAAGCCCGGCTTCGTCCCCTATCGCGGCGTGGCGCGCACCGGGGTCTGCTTTGCGATGGAGCTGATGATCGACGCCATCGCCCGCGAAGTGGGACGCGAGCCGTGGGAAGTCCGCTGCGAGAACCTCGTGCCGCCCGAGGCCATGCCCTATGTCAACGTCACCAACAAGCATTTCGACGGTGGCGATTACCCGGCCAGCGTACGCAAGGCCATGGAGATGATCGGCCTGCCGGCGATCCGCGCGCGCCAGAAGGCGGGTCCGCAGGGAAGCACCTATGTCGGCGTGGGTTTCGGCACCTACACCGAGCAATCGGCGCACGGCACGTCGGTGTTCGCCGCGTGGGGGACGCCGGTGATCCCGGGTTTCGATTCTGCGACGGTGCGCATCACGCCGGACGGCGGGCTGGAGGTGCGCGTGGGCGTGCATTCGCACGGGCAGGGCATGGAGACGACCTTCGCGCAGATCGCCCACGAGATCCTCGGCATCGATATCGCGCGGATCAAGGTCGTGCACGGCGATACCGGCCTGACGCCGTTCTCGACGGGCACGTATGCGTCGCGCTCGCTGGTGATGTCCGGTGGCGCGGTGTCGCGTGCGTGCAAGGCGCTGCTGCCGCGCCTGCTGAAGATCGGCGCGCACATGCTGGGCCAGCCGCAGGATGCCGTGGCGTTCCGGGACGGCGCCGTGGCAGCCGGGGATGCAGGCACCGCCGATATCGCGCGCATCGCCAACGCCTGGTACATCAACCCGCACCTGTTGCCGCCGGACGTCGACGCACAGGGGCTGGAAGTCACGATGGGCTTCAAGCCCGCCGTCGACACCGGCAGCTTCACCTACGCGACGCATGCCGTGGCGGTGGAAGTCGATATCGACTCCGGCCACGTCGAGATCCTCGACTACGTGGTGGTGGAGGACTGCGGCACCATGATCAACCCGATGGTGGTGGAAGGGCAGACCTACGGCGGCGTGGCGCAGGGCATCGGCACCGCGATGTTCGAAGCGATGCACTACGACGGCAACGGCCAGCCACTGGCGTCGACGCTGGCCGACTACATGCTGCCGGGACCGACCGAGATTCCGTCGATCCGCATCCATCATTTCGAGACGCCGTCGCCGCATACGGAGTTCGGCGCCAAGGGGATGGGCGAGGGCGGGGCGATCGCGCCGCCGGCGGCCATCTTCAATGCCGTCAATGACGCATTGCGCGATTTCGGCGTCGAGCTGAAGGAGACTCCGCTGACGCCGCGCAGGATCCTGGAAGCGCTGGATGCGGCCGAGGCCGATGCGCATAACCGGAAGGCTGCCTGACCGATGAAAGCCATTGCATTTTCCTACCACGCGCCCGGCTCGCTGCCGGAGGCGCTGTCGCGCCTGGGCGCGGGTACCGATGTATCCAAGGCCATGGGCGGCGGGCAATCGCTCGGACCGATGCTGAACCTGCGCCTGACCCGGCCCGATACGGTGGTCGATGTGTCGGCGCTGCGCGAATTGTGCGATGTGACCGCAACCGCTGACGGCATTCGCATTGGCGCCTGCGTGACCCACGCGCAGATCGAGGACGGCGTGTTCGAACCGCTGCGCGGCACCATGCTGCAGGCCGTTGCCGGCGGCATTGCCTATCGGGCGATCCGCAACCGCGGTACCGTCGGCGGCAGCCTTGCGCATGCCGATCCGGCCGCCGACTGGGTGGTGGCGATGACCGCGCTGGGCGCGCATATCGAGATCGCGTCCGCCGCCGGCACGCGGGAAGTGCCGATGGAGTCGTTCATGCTCGGCGCCTACACCACGATACTGGCCGACGGCGAGCTGATCACCGCGGTGCGTGTGCCGCAGAAGACCGCGCACACCCGTTGGGGCTACCAGAAGCTGTGCCGCAAGACCGGAGAGTTCGCCGAGGCCAGTTGCGCCGCGTACTTCGACGCTAGCCGCCGCTTCGCCCGCATCGTGCTCGGTGCGCTGGACGGTCCGCCCATGGTGCTGGCGGGCCTGACACGTGCCGTCGCGGCGCAGGGCGCGGCCGCGCTGACGGCCGATGCCGTCGCAGAAGCCGTCGCGCAAGCCGCGCCGGGCAAGGACGCGATCGACCGCAAGCTGTACCGAACCGTCGTGATGCGCTGCGTCACTCAACTGCTGAACTGAGGAGCGTCCCGTGCAGACCATCGAATTCACCGTCAACGGCCGCCGGGTGTCCGGCGCGTGCGCGGACCGGACGCACCTGGGCGACTACCTGCGCGACACGCATCGCCTGACTGGCACCCACCTTGGCTGCGAGCACGGCGTGTGCGGGGCCTGCACCGTGCTGGTGGACGAAAAGCCGGTGCGCTCGTGCATCACCTTTGCCGCCGCCTGCCAGGGCGCGGATATCGTCACGGTGGAGGGCTACGAGGATGACCCGGTCATGGCCGACCTGCGCGCCGCCTTCAACCGGCACCACGCGCTGCAATGCGGCTACTGCACGCCCGGGATGCTGGCCACCGCGCGCGATATCGTGCTGCGCCTGCCCGATGCCGACGAAGCGGTCATCCGCCATGAGCTGTCGGGCAACCTGTGCCGCTGCACCGGCTATATGGGCATTGTTGCAGCGATCCGTTCGGTGCTGGACGCACGCCGCGCGTCCGCCGGCGTGATTGCACGGCACGCCAGCACGGCCACCGCCCCCATGCCGTTCGCGGGCTTCACGGTCGCGGACGAGGTGCTCGGCTCGCAGCCGCATCTGGCGACGGCGGGCAGTGCCGAGCCGGAACGCTCGGCCGACCGCAAGGGCTGGTCGCGCATCGAAGGCGGCTTCACCGTGCCCTATGCACTGGACGAGGTATGGGCCTTCATGGCGGACCTGCCGGCCGTGGCGGGCTGCCTGCCCGGTGCGGTGCTGACGGAAGTGGCCGGGGAGAAGGTCAGGGGCCATATCGCCATCAAGTTCGGCCCCATGTCGGCAAGGTTCGAAGGCGCCGCGCGCCTGCAGCGCGATGACGCCAACAAGCGTGGCGTGCTGAAGGGTGCGGGACAGGACTCGCTCAGCAATTCCAAGGCGGCGGGCGATATTGCGTACGCGCTCAAGGCCTTGTCCGCCGGCGAGACCGAAGTCGCGGTCGACCTGCAGTATTCGCTGCAAGGGCCGCTGGCCCAGTTCTCGCGCTCGGGGCTGGTGCGCGATTTCGTGCGGAGGATGATCGCCGACTTCGGCAGGTCGGTGTCGCGCAGGATGGACCCCACGCTCTCCGATGCCGAGCGCAACCAGGCCGTGCGCCTGAACCCGGTGGCAATGTTCTTCGGCGTGCTGTGGGAGCGTGTGAAGCGCTTGTGCGGCGCCCGCTGAACAACGCTGGCCGGGGGAAGCAAGGGCGAGGGCGAGGCCTCCCTTGCCGCCTTCCTTGCCCGCCTTACCCCGGATGCACTACAACCAGTAGTGCGGTGGCAGTGGTCTTGCCGCCATTGGAGATCGCATGTGCGACATCAGCCGCATAGCGCGCGGTCTCGCCGTGCCGCAGCTTCTTTTCGTCGGCGCCGGCGCGCACCGTCATCGACCCGCCCAATACCGTCAGGTGTTCCTGCGTGCCGGCCTCATGCGGCTCCGAGGCCAGCACGCCGCCGGCCTGGATGGTCAGTTCATACCATTCGAAGCGCCCCGCCAGTTCGATCGGGCCAAGGATGCGAAGGTCGCAGCGGGTGTCGGGGCTTTTCAGCGACGGGATCGCGTGCGGCTGGACCACGGTGATGCCGCCGCCAGGGCGCTCGGCGGCGCCGCCGGCGAGGAAGTCGGTCAGGCTCACGCCCAGCGCATTGGCCAGCCGCCACAGCACCGCAACGGTCGGGTTGGCCAGGTTGCGTTCGATCTGCGACAGCATCGACTTGGATACGCCAGCGCGGCGCGACAGTTCGTCGAGCGACAGCCGCTGCTGCTGGCGCAGTGCCTGCAGCGCCAGGCCGACCGCTGGCGGACCTTCGGCTTGCGGGGTCTGGGCCGGGGCTTGCGTCATGGATGGATGTTCGTTATATTGCGCAAAATGTTCGATATACAGAACACGTTCGATTTATCGATCGAATCCTAGCACATCCCCCGCACACCACTGCACATCACCGGGAGCCAGCCATGTCGAATGCCGAGGCCTTCTACGCATCCATCCGCACCGAACTCGACGCGATCCGCGAGGCCGGGCTGTTCAAGCAGGAGCGCGTGATCGCCACGCCGCAGGGCGCGCGGGTGCGCACCACCGACGGCCGCGAGGTGATCAATCTGTGCGCCAACAACTACCTTGGGCTGTCGTCGCACCCGCAGGTGATCGAGGCCGCGCACGAGGCGCTGCGCACGCATGGTTTCGGGCTGAGTTCGGTGCGCTTCATCTGCGGCACGCAGGACCTGCACAAGACGCTGGAAGCACGGCTGGCGGCGTTCCTCGGCACCGAGGACACCATCCTCTACGGCTCGGCGTTCGATGCCAACGGCGGGCTGTTCGAGACGCTGCTGGGCGCCGAGGACGCGGTCATCAGTGATGCGCTCAACCATGCCTCCATCATCGACGGCATCCGCCTGAGCAAGGCGCGCCGCTATCGCTACCAGCACAACGACCTCGACGACCTGCGCGTGCAACTCGCGCAGGCGCGCGCGGACGGCGCGCGCTTCATGCTGGTGTTTACCGACGGCGCGTTCTCGATGGACGGGACCATCGCGCGGCTGGACGAGATGCGCGCGATCTGCGACGAGTATGGCGCGCTGCTTGGCATCGACGAATGCCACGCTACTGGCTTCCTGGGAGCGCGCGGGCGCGGCACGCATGAGCTGCGCGGCGTGTTCGGCAAGATCGACATCATCACCGGCACGCTGGGCAAGGCGCTGGGCGGCGCATCCGGCGGCTTCACCAGCGCGCGCCAGGAAGTCGTGGCGCTGCTGCGCCAGCGCTCGCGGCCGTACCTGTTCTCCAATACCGTGGCGCCGGCGATTGTCGGGGCATCGATCGCGGTGCTCGATATCCTGGAAGGCAGCACCGAGCTGCGCGACCGGCTGGAACAGAACACGAAGATTTTCCGCGCCGGGCTGGACAAGCTGGGCTTCGACGTCAAGGCGGGCGATCACCCCATCATCCCGATCATGGTCTACGACGCAGAGAAGGCACAGCGGCTCGCGCAGCGGCTGCTGGAGCTGGGCGTGTACGTGGTGGGCTTCTTCTACCCCGTGGTGCCCAAGGGCCAGGCCCGCATCCGCGTGCAGATGAGCGCGCTGCATGACGAGGCGGCGCTGCAGGCGGCGCTGGATGCGTTCGGCCAGGCCGGCCGCGAACTGGGGCTGATCTGATGGCCGACGGCACTCCCAAGATCCTGATCGTCGGCGCCAACGGCCAGATCGGCTCGGAACTGGCGCTGGCGCTGGCCGAGCGCTATGGACGCACCAACGTCATCACCTCCGATGTGGTGCCGACTGGCCGCCACGTGCACATCACGCATGAGATGCTCAACGCCACCGACCGCGGCGATCTGTGCACCGTGGTCGAGCGCCATGGCATCACGCAGGTCTACCTGCTGGCGGCGGCGCTGTCGGCCACCGGCGAGAAGGCGCCGCAGTGGGCGTGGAACCTGAACATGACGAGCCTGCTCAATGTGCTGGAGCTGGCGCGGCAGACCGGGCTGGAACGCGTGTTCTGGCCCAGTTCGATCGCGGCGTTCGGCCCGACCACGCCAACCGTGGATACGCCGCAGAAGACCGTGATGGAGCCGACCACCGTCTATGGCATCTCCAAGCAGGCGGGCGAGGGCTGGTGCCGCTGGTACCACGCCAACCACGGCGTCGACGTGCGCAGCGTGCGCTATCCGGGGCTGATCTCGCACAAGACGCCGCCGGGCGGCGGGACCACGGACTATGCGGTCGACATCTTCCATGCGGCGGTGAAGGGTGAGCCCTACACGTGCTTCCTGAAGGAAGACGAGGCCCTGCCGATGATGTACATGCCCGACGCGCTGCGCGCCACCATCGAACTGATGGAGGCACCGGCGGAACGGCTGGGCGAGCGCGGCAGCTACAACATCGCGGGCATTACCTTCACGCCCGCGCAGATCGCCGCGGCGATCCGCAGCCATGTGCCGGACTTCGAGATCCGCTACGAACCCGACTACCGCCAGGCCATCGCGCAAGGCTGGCCCGATTCGATCGACGATTCGGTGGCGCGCGCGGACTGGGGCTGGAAGGCGCAGTACGGCCTGGAGGAAATGGTAGCGGACATGCTGGCCAACCTGAGGGCGACGCTCGCTGCCTGAGCGCTACGGCACGGCAGCGTCGATCGCGATCCGCACGCCTTCGCTGCCGACTGCCAGCGGACCGCTGCGCCCGACCAGGTCGCCCGACTGCGGCATGGCGTTCCCGCTCGCGGAAATGCGCGCTTCCACCACCACCTGCGTATGTGCCGACAGCTTGTGGTCGGGCCGCATCGCCATCGCATCGTCCAGCGTGAACGTGAGCGGCAGGTCGCGCGCCTGCCGGCGCACCACCGCCAGCGGCAAGCGCGAACCGTCGGCCGGCAGGGCGTAGACGAAGAGGGTGTCGCCCGGCTGCGGCGTGCGCCCGGCCTTTTCGCTGAGCGTGACCATGCCGGTAATCTTCGTTGACTGCGCAGTGGAAGTGCCGCTTGCCGCGGCGAGATTGGCAGCAATGCGGGCCGCGGTCTGCGAGTCCGTTGGCAGCAGCCGGTGCAGCTGTTCCCAGTAGCCGATCGCCGCCTGCATGTCGCCGCGTTCCACCGCCGCGCTGGCCGCAAGCGCCAGGGCCTTGGGGTCATCCGGATCCAGCGCCAGCGCCCGCCTGATCTCCGCCATTGGGCGGCCTTGGAGCGAGCCGTTGTTGAGGCTGGCCAGCACGTCGGCGTAATCGGATCGCAGCGATGCCACCTCGGGCGCCAGCTCGACGGCGCGGGCGTAGGCCGCCGCAGCGTCGGCATACCGCTCCAGCACACTGTAGGAGCGCGCCAGCATGGCCCAGCCTTCGGGATCGGCCGGGGCTTCGCGCAGCCGCTGTGCCAGCTGGTTGACCATGCCTTCGACCTGCGCGCCGCTAAGCTGGTGCTGGCTGCCGCCAGCTTGCGGCATGTCGTCGGCGCGCCAGAGCGCGACCGGGTTGCCCAGGTGCAGGTAGAGCAGGATGGCGGCGCTCGGCAATGCCGCCAGCAACGCCGCGGCGAGCAGCGGAGACGTGCTGTCGCGGTGCGTGCCGGTGGCGGTGTCCGCGGCTTCATCCAGCAGCCGGCGGCCGAGTTCGTCGCGCGCTTCGGCATGCCGGGTTGCGCTCAGCGTGCCGGTGCGCAGGTCGGCGTCGAGTTCGCGCAACTGGTCGCGGTACAGGTCGACCAGCAGCGTGCGCTCCGGCGTGCCAGGGTCCGGAACGGCGTGGCGGCGCAGCAGCGGCCACAGCAGCCTGGCCATGGCGGCGGCGATCAGCGCGGCGGCGAGCAGCCAGAAGGTCGTCATGGTTGTCGGGGGCCGGCGGGATCGGCGTCGTTGTTGAGCAGGGTTTCCAGGTCGCGCCGCGCCCGGTCGTCGAGTGCAGCGCCCGTGCCGCGATGACGTGCGCGGGCCCGCACGATCGCCCATGCGACGCCGGCGACCAACAGCAGCGGGCCAAACCACAACAGCCACGTCAGCGGCCGCAGCGGCGGCTTGTACAGCACGAAGTCGCCATAGCGCTGCACCAGGTAGTCCCTGACCGCCTGGTCGCTGGCGCCGCCGCGCAACTGCTCGCGGATCTGGCGGCGCAGGTCGACGGCCAGGTCTGCGTTGGAATCGGCCAGCGTCTGGTTCTGGCACACCAGGCAGCGCAGTTCATTGGACAGCGCATGCACGCGCGCATCGAGTTCGGCATCGGTCGGCGCGGCAGCCGCCAGCATCGGCAGGCAGCACAGCCACAGGGCAAGCGCGGAGCGCAGGCTACGCATGGCCGCCGCCCTTCTGCAGGCGTTCGATCAGCGGGACCAGCTTCTCCTCCAGCACCTCGCGCGTGACCGGGCCGACCTGGCGGTAGCGCACCACGCCGTGCTGGTCGATGACAAAGGTCTCGGGCACGCCATAGACGCCGTAGTCGATGCCCACGCGCCCGTCGGCGTCGACCAGCGATGCCGTGTACGGATTGCCGAGCCGCTGCAGCCAGTCGCGCGCGGCGCCGGCCTCGTCCTTGTAGTTCAGGCCGTACAGGGGCACCGGCGCGCGCGCGGCAAAGTCGACCAGCACCGGGTGCTCGGTGCGGCAGGCCGCGCACCACGAGGCCCACACGTTCAGCAGCCACACCTTGCCGCGCATGTCGGCGGACCCCAGCGTGCGGCCTTCCGGCTCCAGCAGCGGCAGCGTGAAGGCCGGCGCGGCCTTGCCGACCAGCGGCGATGGCAGCTCGCGCGGATCGTGACGCAGCCCAGCCGCCAGCGCGACGGCCAGCGCGAGGAAGGCGGCGAGCGGCAGCAGGAAGCGGGTCATGCCGGCGTCTCCTCGCGCGTGGAGGCAAGTGTGGGGGCCGCGGGTGCATTCGTCGGTGCCGGAGCGGATTCGGCCGCGACGCGGCGGCGCAGCCGGTAGCGCTTGTCGCACGCCGCCAGCAGGCCGCCCAGCGCCATCAGCACGCAGCCGGCCCAGATCCAGTCGACAAAGGGCTTGACGTGGATGCGCACGGCCCAGGCGCTGCCGTCGATATTCTCGCCCAGCGCCACGTACAGGTCGCGCGTCAGGCCGCTGTCGATTGCGGCCTCGGTGGTCGGCATGTCCTGGCTGCGGTAGATGCGGCGCTCGGGATAGAGCACCGCCATGCGCTTGCCGTCGCGCGATGCGGTCAGCGTGCCGCGCAGCGCGTCGTAGTTGGGGCCGGCGGCCTGCCTCACGCCGGCGAAGCGGAAGTCGTAGCCGCCGACACTGACGGTATCGCCCGCGCGCATCGGCAGTTCGCGCAGGCTTTCCTGCCCGCTGACCAGCGTCACGCCCGCGATGAAGATGCCGACGCCGGCATGCGCCAGCAGCATGCCCCAGTAGCCGGGCGCGAGCTGGCGCAGCGCGCCGAGCCGGCGTCCCTGCTGGTGGCGCAGCCTTGCCGCCAGGCTCGCCATCGCGCTCAGTACGCACCAGGCCGCCAGCAGCAGGCCCAGTCCGGTCATGGCTGAGGCGCTGCGCAGCACCAGCAGCAGCCCCAGGCCAATGGCCACGCTGGCGATGCCGGCCCAGCGCAGCCGCCGCGCCATGTCGGGCAGGCTGCCATGGCGCCAGCGCGCCAGCGGTGCCGCGCCCATCAGCAGCACCGCGGGCGCCATCAGCGGCACGAACACCTGCTCGAAGTAGGCGGGGCCGACCGAGATCTTGCCCAGTCCCAGCACATCGACCAGCAGCGGGTAGAGCGTGCCGAGCAGCACCGTTGCCGCCGCCACCGCCAGCAGCACGTTGTTGGCCAGCAGCAGCGATTCGCGCGAGATCGCGGCAAACTCGACACGCCGCGACAAGCGCGGCGCGCGCCAGGCATACAGCGCCAGCGCGATGCCGGTGACCAGGCCGAGCAGGGCCAGGATGAAGATGCCGCGCTTCGGATCGACCGCGAACGCGTGGACCGAGGTCAGCACGCCGGAGCGGACCAGGAAGGTGCCGAGCAGGCTCAGCGAGAACGTGAAGATCGCCAGCAGCACGGTCCACGCGCGGAACGCCCCGCGCTTCTCCGTGACCGCCAGCGAATGCATCAGCGCGGTCCCGGCCAGCCAAGGCATGAACGAGGCGTTCTCGACCGGATCCCAGAACCACCAGCCGCCCCAGCCCAGCTCGTAATACGCCCACGCGCTGCCCAGCATGATGCCCAGCGTCAGGAAGGCCCACGCCACCGTGGTCCACGGCCGCGACCAGCGCGCCCAGGCGGCATCGACGCGCCCGGCCAGCAGCGCCGCCACGGCAAAGGCGAAGGTCACCGAGAAGCCGACATAGCCCATGTAGAGCAGCGGCGGGTGGAATACCATGCCGGGATCCTGCAGCAGCGGATTGAGGTCGCGGCCCGCCATCGCCGGCGGCAGCAGCCGCACGAAGGGGTTGGAGGCAAACAGCAGGAACAGCAGGAAGCCCGCGCTGATCGCCCCCATCACGCCCAGCACGCGCGCCACCGCGGCCAGCGGCAGCTGCCGGCTGCAGCTCGCCACCGCCAGCGACCACAGCGCCAGCATCAGCGTCCACAGCAGCATCGAACCTTCATGCCCGCCCCATACCGCCGCAATACGGTAGGCAAGCGGCAATGCGCTGTTGGAGTTGGCGGCGACATAGCGCACGCTGAAGTCGTTGGCGACGAAGCCCCATGCCAGCGCCGCGAACGACAACGCCACCAGCGCGCATTGCACGCGCGCCGCCGGCCGCGCCACCGCCATCCACCCCAGCCTGCCGCGCGCCGCGCCCGCCAGCGGCACGGCTGCCTGCACCAGTGCGACCAGCAGCGCGACGATCAGCGCGAAGTGTCCCAGTTCGGCGATCATCGGGGCGCTCCCTGCGCCGGCGCACCGGCCATGCGGCGGTTCACCTGTTCAGCCTGCTTCAGCGCATCGGCGGCTTCGGGTGGCATGTAATTCTCGTCATGCTTGGCCAGCACCTCGCTGGCGATGAAGGTGCCGTCGGCTTCCAGCTTGCCGCGCGCGACCACCCCCTTGCCCTCGCGGAACAGGTCGGGCAGCAGCCCGCGGTAGAGCACCGGCACCTGCCGCGCGGTGTCGGTGACGACGAAGCGCACGGTCATGCCGTCGCCTTCGCGCCGGATCGAGCCGGGTTCGACCAGTCCGCCAAGCCGGAAGCTGTGCGCCACCGGCGCTTCCTGCGCGGCCACCTGGCTCGGGCTGAAGAAGAACACCAGGTTGGAGCGGAAGGCATTGAGCACCAGCGCCAGCGCGACGCCGCCACAGGCCAGGGCCGCGGCGAGCATGCCGAAGCGGCGCTGGCGCGGCGTCATCGGCGCGTGCCGGCCTGCTTCGCGCTGGCGCGGCAGCGGCGCGCCAGCAGCACCAGTTCGAGCGCCAGCAGCAGCGCGCTCATGCCGAACGCCCCGGCGATGAAGATGCCATGGTGCCCGTATGGCAGCACATGCGGGAGCAGCGACAGGGTCATGATGTCTCTCCGGTAAGCGGCACCTCGCCGCGTTCGCGCAGGATGCAGCGCACGCGCACCAGCGCCACGGCGATGGTGTACATCCAGCACGCCAGCGTCATCAGCAGCATGCCGGCCAGCATGGTGATGGCCATTGACGGCGCCGCCGTCAGGCTGACCGAAGCGCCCTGGTGCAACGTGTTCCACCACTGCACCGAGAAGTAGATCACCGGGATATTGACCACACCCACCAGCGCCAGCACCGCGCAGGCACGTTCGGCGCGGCGTGGCTCGTCGATGGCGGATTCCAGTGCGATAAAGCCAAGGTACAGGAACAGCAGGAGCAGCTCGGAGGTCAGCCGCGCATCCCAGACCCACCACGTGCCCCATGTCGGCTGGCCCCACAGCGCGCCGGTCCAGAGCGCCAGCGCGGTGAACAGCGCGCCGGTTGGCGCCAGTGCCGAGGCCATCATCGACGACAGCCGCGTGCGCAGCACCAGCGCCAGCGCGCAATAGCCGGCCATGACCAGGTAGATGAACATCGACATCCATGCCGCCGGCACGTGGATGAAGATGATGCGGTAGACCTCGCCCTGCTGCGCATCGGTCGGCGCCACGGCAAAGCCGACATACAAGCCGGCGAGGGCGAACACCACCGCCGCGGCGAAGAACCACGGCGCCATGCGTCCGGCCAGCGGATAGAACCGTACCGGCGCCGCGTATGCCGTCCAGGCGCTCCGCGCCCGCGGCGCCGCGGCAGTGTGCAGCGAGGGCAGCGGCTGGGTCATGCCGGCGTCTCCATGGCGATGCGAAGCCCGGCGGCGGCGGCCAGCGGGCACAGGAACAGCGACAGCGCCAGGCACGCGCCCAGCAGCGAGAACTGCGGCACCACGTCGAGCCCGGCGTCGGCGGCCGCCGCGGCGCTGGCGCCGAACACCAGCACCGGCACGCACAGCGGCAGCACCAGGATGCACAGCAGCACCGCGCCGCCGCGCACGCCCAGCGTCAGCGCGGCGCCCACCGCGCCGATCAGGCTCAGCGCCGGCGTGCCGACCAGCAGCGAGGCCGACAGCAGCAGCGATGCATTCCACGGCAGGCCGTACTGCTGCGCCAGCACTGGTGTCAGCAGCAACAGCGGCAGGCCGCTGGTCAGCCAGTGTGCTGCAATCTTGGCCAGTACCAGCAGCGCCAGCGGGTGCGGCGACAGCAGCAGCTGGTCGAGGCTGCCATCCGCGTGCTCCTGCGCGAACAGCCGCGACAGCGACAGCATCGACGCCAGCAGCGCCGTGACCCACAGGATTCCGGGCGCCAGCGCACGCAACTGCTGCGGCTCGGGGCCGATCGCCAGCGGGAACAGGCTTGCCGCGATGACAAAGAACACCACGCTGCCGAGCAGGCTGCCGCGCCGGCGCCAGGACAGCGACACGTCGTGCGCGACGATGGCGGCCAGGGTGCGGGTCATGCCACCGCCTCCAGCCGCAGCACCGGGCCGCCGGCGCGCAGCAACTGGTGGGTGGCGATCACCGCCATGCCGCCCGCTGCCAGGTGCGCGTCGAGCTGCGCGTCGAAGCGCGCGCAGGCGTCGGTATCCAGCGCCGCCACCGGTTCGTCGAGCAGCCACAGCGCGCGCCGCGCCAGCGACAGGCGCGCCAGCGCCACGCGCCGACGCTGGCCTTGCGACAGCGCGCGCACTGGTGTGTGCGCGACGCGCTCCAGCGCCTGCGCGGCCAAGGCACTCGCGACCGCGCCGGCGTCGCTGCCGGCCATGCGCGCGGCAAAGCGCAGGTTTTCAGCCGGGCTCAGGTCCGGGTCGATGCCATTGGCATGGCCGACATAGGCAAGTGCCTGCAGGTAGGCCGGATCGCCGGCGCGCAGCGGCCGGCCGTGCCAGCGCAACCTGCCTTCGTCCGGCACGGCGAGGCCGCACAGCACGCGCAGCAGGCTGGTCTTGCCGCTGCCGTTGGCGCCCAGGACCTGCAGCAGGTAGCCGGGCGACAGCGCCAGGTCGATGCCGCGCAGCACCGGGCGGCCGGCGCGCGACAGGCCGAGCCCTTCACCACTCAGTGCGGGCGCAGTATCTGGCCGGGCGGCGGGTCGCAGCACGCGTCATTTCTCCTCGGCCTTCGATACGTCCGGCAGGTGGTGCGCGATACCCTTGTGGCAGTCGATGCAGGTCTTTTCCTTGTTGGCCAGGTAGGTCGAGTGCATGGCCTGCGCGCGCGGGCTCTGCCGCGTGAAGTCCATCGACTGGTAGTCATGGCAGTTGCGGCATTCCAGCGAATCGTTGGCCTTGAAGCGCGCCCATTCGTGCTGCGCCAGCGTGAGCCGGTGCGCCTGGAATTTCTCGCGCGTGTCGACGGTGCCGAAGATCTTGGCCCAGACCTCCTTGGACGCCTGCATCTTGCGCGCCATCTTGTCGGTCCAGTTGTGCGGCACGTGGCAGTCCGAGCATTTGGCGCGAACGCCGCTGCGGTTGGTGAAGTGGATGGTGCCCTGCAGTTCCTGGTAGACGTTGTCGCGCATCTCGTGGCAGCCGGTGCAGAACTGCTCGGTGTTGGTCAGTTCCAGCGCGGTGTTGAACGCGCCCCAGAACACCAGGCCGGCAATGAAGCCGCCCAGCGTCAGGAAGCCCAGGCTGAAATACGCACTGGGCCGGTTGATGGTCCGCCAGTAGCGCTTGAGCAGGTCGAGCATGGCGCGCATCCGCAATGAGGTTGATGTCGTGGCCGGGCGCTGCTATTTGGTCGCTCCCTTATTTGGCCGCTCCCTTGGTGTCGGCCGCTCCCTTGGCGCCGGGCTTGCGCTTGAGCATCTGCTCGACATCGATGAAGCTATTGCCCACCAGCGGCTTGGCGTCCGCCTGCGGCACGTGGCACTGCGTGCAGAAATAGCGGCGCGGCGACACCTCGGCCAGCACGTTGTTGTCGCGGTCCATGTAGTGCGTGATGCTGACCGGGATCGCCTGGGTTTCTTCGGTGCGGGTGCGCGCGTGGCAGAACATGCAGCGGTTGAAGTCCTTGTCGACCTGGTAGCCGTCGATCTTGTGCGGGATCGTTGGCGGCTGCATGGTGTAGTTGCGGTTGCGGCGGATGTCCTTGTTCTCGGTCGGATACAGGATCGGGGCCTTGCTCTCGTTGCCGATGGGGGTGGGTCCGCGCATGGCATCGACCAGGCCCTGCTGCTGCTGTTGCTGCTGTGCGTGCGCCGGCAGCGGCAATGCCGCCAGCACCGCCAGCAGCAGCGTGAACAAGGCCAGCAGTGTCAGCCAGGATCGACTCGGTTTCATGGCGTCTCCCTGATGTATCGGCCGTGCTAGACCTTGACGATCTTGACCGCGCACTTCTTGAAGTCGGTCTGCAGCGAGATCGGGCAGGTCGCGTCCAGCGTCACCTTGTTGATCAACTGGCTGGCGTCGAACCACGGCACGAACACCAGCCCGCGCGGCGGCGCGTCGCGCCCGCGGGTCTCCACGCGGGAGCGCATGCTCCCGCGCCGCGACACCACTTCCACTTCCACGCCGCGGCGCAGGCCCATGGCCCTGGCGTCCTCGGGGTGCATGAACACCACCGCGTTGGGGAAGGCGCGGTACAGCTCCGGCACGCGCCGCGTCATCGAGCCGGAATGCCAGTGCTCCAGCACGCGCCCCGTGACCAGCCAGTACGGGTACTCCTTGTCGGGCGATTCGGCTGGCGGCTCGTAGGGCAGGGCGAAGATCACCGCCTTGCCGTCGGGGTTGCCGTAGAACTGGTAGCCGGTACCGGCCTTGACGTACGGGTCGCTGCCTTCGCGGTAGCGCCAGCGGGTTTCCTTGCCGTTGACCACCGGCCAGCGCAGGCCGCGCGCCTGGTGGTAGGCGTCGAACGGGGCGAGGTCGTGGCCATGGCCACGGCCGAAGGTGGCGTACTCCTCGAACAGCCCCTTCTGCACGTAGAAGCCGAAGGCCTTGGCCTCGGCATTGTTGTACTCGGCGCTGACTTCCTTGAGCGGGAACTTGTCGACCTGCCCGTTGCGGTAGAGCACGTCGAACAGGGTCTTACCGCGGTATTCGGGTTTCTTCGCGATCAGGTCCGCGGGCCAGACGTCTTCCACCTTGAAGCGCTTGGAAAACTCCATCAGCTGCCACAGGTCCGAGCGCGCCTCGCCCGGCGCGTCGACCAGCTGGTGCCAGAACTGCGTGCGGCGCTCGGCATTGCCGTAGGCGCCTTCCTTCTCGACCCACATCGCGCTGGGCAGGATCAGGTCCGCCGCCAGCGCGGTGACGGTGGGATAGGCATCCGACACCACGATGAAATTGGCAGGATTGCGGTAGCCCGGCAAGCCCTCTTCCATCAGGTTGGCGGCAGCCTGCATGTTGTTGTTGACCTGCACCCAGTACGCATTGAGCTTGCCGTCCTTGAGCATGCGGTTCTGCAGCACGGCGTGGTAGCCAGGCTTGTCGGGAATGGTGCCCGCCGGCAGCTTCCAGATGCGCTCGGCTTCTTCACGGTGCTTGGGATTGGTCACCACCATGTCGGCCGGCAGCCGGTGCGAGAAGGTGCCCACTTCGCGCGCGGTGCCGCACGCCGACGGCTGCCCGGTCAGCGAGAACGGGCTGTTGCCCGGCGTGGCGATCTTGCCGGTCAGCAGGTGCAGGTTGTAGACCATGTTGTTGGCCCAGCTGCCGCGCGTATGCTGGTTGAAGCCCATGGTCCACAGCGACATCACCTTGATGTTGGGATCGGCATAGAGCTCGGCCAGCTGGTCGAGCTTGGCCTTGGGCACGCCCGACAGCTTGCTGACGGTATCGGCGTCGTACTTGGCCACGAAGCGCGCGAAGTCGTCGAACGTGATCGGGCGCGAGGCGCCGGGATCGGCCGCGTTCTTGGCCGCCTTCTGCAGCGGATGATCCGGGCGCAGGCCGTAGCCGATGTTGGTCACGCCTTCCTTGAAGACCGTGTGCTTGTTGACGAAGTCCTTGTTGACCTTGTTGTTCTTGATGATGTAGTGGGCGATGTAGTTCATCATCGCCAGGTCGGTCTGCGGCTTGAAGATGACCGGGATGTCGGCCAGGTCGAAGGAGCGGTGCGTAAAGGTGGACAGCACCGCCACGCGCGTCTTCGGATGGCTCAGGCGCCGGTCGGTGATGCGGGTCCACAGGATGGGATGCATCTCGGCCATGTTCGAGCCCCACAGCACGAAGGCATCCGCGGCCTCGAAATCGTCATAGCAGCCCATCGGCTCGTCCATGCCGAAGGTGCGCATGAAGCCCTGTACCGCGGAGGCCATGCAGTGGCGCGCATTGGGATCGATGTTGTTGGAGCGGAAGCCGGCCTTGTAGAGCTTGGACGCGGCATAGCCTTCCCACACGGTCCACTGGCCCGAGCCGAACATGCCCACCGCGGTCGGGCCTTTCTCTTTCAGCACGCGCTTGAACTGCTGCTCCATCTCGTCAAAGGCGCGCTCCCACGTGACCGGGGCGAATTCGCCGTTCTTGTCGTACTTGCCGTTCTTCATGCGCAGCAGCGGCTTGGTCAGCCGGTCCTGCCCGTACATGATCTTCGAAAGGAAATAGCCCTTGACGCAGTTCAGCCCCTTGTTGACCTCGGCCTGCGGGTCGCCGTTCGTGGCCACCACCTTGTTGTCCCTGACCGCCACCGTGACCCCGCAGCCGGTGCCGCAGAAGCGGCACGGCGCCTTGGACCATTTCAGCTTTGTCACTTCGCTGTCAGTGACAAAGTTGGCGGCCCCGGCCGGCAGCGTGACGCCGGCCACCGACGCCGTCGCGGCGACGGCGGTCTGCTTGATGAAATCGCGGCGGGAGATGTTCATCTTGCGCCCTCCTCGTAGATGGTCTCGCTCATGGCTTCGGCGTCTTCGTTGTGCTGGTAGACAAGCGCGGCCGACAGCACGCCGGGGAGCTGGTGGAGGTAGGTGAGGTGCGCGGCAATGGCGCGCGAAGTGGGCGCTTCGATGGTGACCACGAGCTTGCCGGCATCGCTGGCGGCGTGGACCTCTGCGCCGGTGAGAGATTCGATGGCGCTGCGTACCTGCGCCACGCTGGCCGGATGCGCGTGCACGACGATGCCGGCAATATGCCACTCGTCACTGGCTGGCAGCGGCTGGATGGGGATTGCACATCTGGCTGCGGGCATGCGGAAGCTC
The DNA here is from genome assembly GCF_017814975.1 of Cupriavidus consociatus. GTDB lineage: Bacteria > Pseudomonadota > Gammaproteobacteria > Burkholderiales > Burkholderiaceae > Cupriavidus > Cupriavidus consociatus. The sequence continues at coordinate 223,192 of NZ_JAGIQA010000007.1, read as the reverse complement.
CGGTTCAATGCCGTTTCAGTCTGTGCTGCAGCTTGCTTTTTATTTTGCAACATCGCGCCAATGGCGCGCCGCGCGTTCAGTGCGTTGGGGGGCCGCTGACCAGCTGGGTCATCCAGACAATGAACCCATAGCCTGCCACGACGATGACCGAAAGCACCGGCACCATCACGGCGGTCAGAAACAGGAAACTGCGCAGTTCTTCCTTCTTGCGCTGCGGATCGTGGACTTCCCCGGTTTCCATCATGGCTCGACGTAATCCGTGAACATGGTCAGGTCAATGCACCTGATGCGTAACACCATTAAAGGAAGCGCGGCCCAAGGTGTCAAGACTGCACTCGTGCGGCGTTCTGGCGGCTTTTGCAATGTCCTTCAACGGCTCTTGCAATCAGCCCGCGCACGCGCCAGCGGACGGCCTCTGTGTGGTTCTGCGCGCCCGGCTTGGCTGCGGCGAAGTTGCGACTTGACCGCCAGTTCCGAGACGAACAGCTTCTGCGTCTGCGCGATAACCCGATTGCGGTATGGCGCCGCCACGCACAGCGCCGCCCCTGGGCGCAGGTGCGTGGCGGCCCAGTCGCACAGCAGCGCGGCGCGCGCGAACCCGCTTTGCTCGATGGCGAGGCGGCAGCGCGCCACGCTGAGCCGCTACTGGTAAGTCACCTCCATCACTAAGCCATCCGGCTTGTCGCGCCGCGCGCCGGGCTGGCTGCGGAACAGCGGTTCCACGCGCAACTTCGCCGTCGCGACATGGACACGCGCGCTGGCGCGCGCCGGCGGCGCAGGCACTGGCGCCGTGACCGTCTGTCCCGAAACGTCGACGCAGTGCGCCTGCACATGTGCCACTGTTGGCTTGAAGGCGCATGACGGATTGGCGATGGCGCCGCGGAACGTGATCGTGCCGGTCTGTCCCGCCGCAATGCCATTCAGCGCCAGCGCCAGGACTCCGACCGCTATCAGTTGCCCGGTGATGCCGGGAACTGTCCCGCTTCGTTTTATGGATCTCATGTCATCACTCCGCTGTCGGTGTAGTGCGGATGCAAGTCCCCGAGCGATGCGGTGCGGCCACTGCGCGACCGGAAGGACAGTACATGCGCCACCTGATCTTAGTGGCCGCAATCGTGATTTTTTGAGATTTGGAACAATGCTGTGACCATTGTTCCGGCGAGCGGGGCGCAGGGCGCGAAGGTGCCCTGCGTGGCTTCAGCCAGGCTCGCCAGTGCCTTGCCGCACGATGAGTCGCGAGCGGGCGAAACCGGCATGCGTGCGCAGCGCCTGCATCAGCTGCTCGGACGGCACGCGGTCGAGATCGGTCACCACGTAGCCGGTGGTGCCGCGCGTCTGCAGGTGCTGGCCGGTGATGTTAACGCCCTCCTGCGCCAGCAGCGTATTAAGCGCGGCCAGCGCACCCGGCGCGTTGCCATGCACGTTGAGCAGGCGCGCCGGTGCCTGCAGCGGCCCCGGATCGACCTCGGGGAAGTTCACCGCACCGATGGTGCCGCCGGTCGCCAGGAAGTGCGCCAGCTTGGCCGCCACCTCGGCGCCGATATTTTCCTGTGCCTCTTCGGTGCTGCCGCCGACGTGCGGGGTCAGCAGTACGTTGGGCAGGTTCTGCAGCTCGCTGACGAACGGATCGTTGTTGGTCTTGGGCTCTTGCGGAAATACGTCAATGGCGGCGCCGCCCAGGCGTTTCTCGCGCAGCGCCGCGGCCAGCGCGGCTATGTCGACCACGCTGCCGCGCGAGGCATTGATCAGGATCGCGCCGGGCTTGAACGCCGCCAGCACGCTTGCATCGATCATGTTCTTGGTGCGCGGCGTGGCCGGGACATGCAGCGTCACCACTTCGGCCTGCGACACCGCTTCTTCAAGCGAGCCCGCGGCACGCGCGGAGCCGTGCGACAGCCGCGCCAGCACATCGTAGTAGACCACGCGCATGCCCATCGATTCGGCCAGCACGCCGACCTGCGAGCCGATATTGCCATAGCCGACGATGGCGATGGTCTTGCCGCGCGCCTCGAAGGCGCCGCTGGCGCCCTTGGCCCACTTGCCGGCATGCGCCAGGGTATTTTTCTCCGGGATCCGGCGCAGCAACATCACCGCTTCGGACACGACCAGCTCGGCCACCGAGCGGGTATTGGAAAAGGGCGCGTTGAATACCGGGATGCCCGCGTGCGTGGCGGCGTCCAGGTCGACCTGCGAGGTGCCGATGCAGAAGCAGCCGATCGACAGCAGGTCCGGGGCGCTGCGGATATCCTCGCCACGCAGGTGCGTGGCCGAGCGGATGCCGACTATGTCGTGGCTGGCCAGCACTTCGCGCAATTCAGGGCCGGCCAGTGCGCCGGTACGGCGCTCGACCTGCAGGCCGGCTTCTGCCAGCCGTGCGGTGGCGCTCTGGTGGATGTTCTCGAGCAGGATCGCAGTGGTCACGTTCGTTTTCCGCCTGGAGGGATGGGTATACCCTCTATTCTGCGCGCAAAACGGCACTGGAGGCCGGGAGTCCCTGTTGCTGGCAATGACACCGGCATTGACCCAGGCGTGCCCCGGGGCAACGCGCCCGTGGGTTGCCCCGTACCGGTTCAGCGCGAGCGGCGCGCGTCGCCGCCGAGCGGGTCGACGATGATCATGGTCTGGCGCAGCACCCCGCCGTCATCGAAGTAGGCGCTGAAATGTGCGGACTGCAGGCCGTCCTTGTACATCCGCCACGACCACGCTTCGCGCTTCATCAGGGGATAGTACTGGATGGGTTCGCGGGGCATGCCGAAATGCTCTTGCACGTCCTTCTTGGTCCAGACATTGACCTGGGCACGGTAGACCTCCGTTTCGGTCAGCATCTGGCGGTAGCTGGTGAGCTTGCCGCCGGCATCGAAATCGGCGGCGTAGACCTCGTGGCCGAAAGGTTGGCGCGACCACAGCCAGCGGGTGGTGCCGTCGGCGAGGCGGAAGGTCTCGGTGGGTGGCCCGAAAGTCTGGCGCACGGTACTTTCCGGGCTGCCGATCAGCTTCTGGCCGGTCTGAACGGGCTGCAGCGTGGCGCAGCCCCCGAGCGCGCCGGCCAGCCATGCGGCCGCGCACAGGCGGCCGGCCAGCCGAAGTTGCATGCGAAGCTGCATGGCGTTCTCCTGCGGGCGTCATGCCCGCATCCGCCATTCTCCGGCCAGTGCGACGGCCGGCGCAACAGGTACCTGGCGTGCCTGGACGCCGGGTGCCGCCGGGACGATCAGCAGCGGCCCTTCTTGGCCTGCCCCGGCGGGCAGAAGGACTCATTGCCATACGGGTCGACGCGGCAATTGCCCTTCTTGGCCTGCCCCGGCGGGCAGCCGGGACCGCCGCCGCCATAGGTGTCATACGGCGCGACCACGCAGCCGCCGAGCAGGAAGGTACAGGCGGCGAGCAAGGCGAGGACTGGTTTCATTGATTTTCCTTATTGTGCGGATCTGGATGCGCCCGAGGATAATGCTTAGGCCTGTCGTCAATTGTAAGGAATCGTGAACAGGCATGCGACGCGTGGCGCGGGGGAGGGGATGCAGATGTGTGCGGGGATATTCCCGCACGCGGCGCTACGGCAGGTGCCGGCCGGGCAGCCGGGCCGCCGGCGCGCCGTTGGGCCGCGCCGCCTGGCCCGCCGCGCCTTGCCGGCGCGTCATGCCAGTCCTGGCCTGCCTGGAACCGCGAGGCGCAGCCAGCCGGCGGTCGCCGTCGATGCGCTCCGCCGGCGCGGAGAATGCCCCGATCCTGACGGGCTCCCCCATGCCGCCGGTGACGTGCTGCGCATGGGCGCCGGAGGCCGCGGCCAGCAGCGCGGCGGCAACAAGGGAAAGGGCGGGGAAGCGATGCATGGAAGGTTCCGGTCGTCGGTGCAGTACGGCGCGCGACAGGGGGATGTGTCGCGGCTTCGTGCGGGCGACGGGAGCATAGCCGAGCTCCCGGGGCGTGGGTGTAATCGATTGTTATCCGGCGGACCTCAGCTGGCTCTCATTCGGGCTGTGCCTGGCGATGGCGACGAGTTCCGGCACGATTGGCCAGAGTGAACGCATCCCTTGTTATCAGTCATCCTATAACGTTGCGCAAAGCGACGCCGCGATGATCTTGGTCGGACCAGGCGTTCACATAGGCCATTGCTGGCGCGCATATGTGCGACTATTAGCACACCTTGCCACTCGCATCTCAGCGGCCCCGGGGTAATCCCCAGCACAATCTTTGCTCCAACCTCGTAAAATGTTGTACGACAACGTATTACATGAGCAAGTGGAGGCGATATGCGCGAGAACCGGATCCTAAAGATGTGGGCGGCAGGCCAGGCCGTGGTGAATGGCTGGCTGTCCATCCCCAGCGCGTTTGCCGCCGAGACCATGGCCCACCAGGGGTGGGACTCGCTCACCATCGACCTGCAGCACGGTGCGCTCGACTACGCCGATGCCCTGGCACTGCTGACCGCGATCTCGACCACGGACACCGTGCCGGTCGTGCGCGTGCCATGGAACGAGCCCGGCATCCTGATGAAGGTGCTCGATGCCGGCGCGTACGGCGTGATCTGCCCGATGGTCAACACACGCGCCGATGCCGAGCGCCTGGTGGCCGCCACGCGCTACCCGCCGCTGGGCACGCGCAGCTTCGGGCCGATCCGCGGACTGCTGTACGGCGGCGCCGACTACGCACAGCACGCCAACGACACCGTGATGGTGCTGGCGATGATCGAGACCCGCCAAGGGCTGGAAAACCTGGACGAGATCCTGTCGGTCGATGGCCTCGACGGCGTCTATATCGGCCCGTCAGACCTGTCGCTCGCGCTTGGCTGCCGGCCCACCTTCGACGACGTGGACCCGCCGGTGGCACAGGCCATCGAGCACGTGGTTGCCCGTGCCAGGGCGCACGGGCGTGTCGCGGGCGTCCATAACGGCGCGCCGGCGGCGGCGCTGCGCCGCATCGGGCAAGGCTTCAGCTTCGTCACGGTGGCCTCCGATGCGCGACTGATGGCCGCGGGCGCGCAGCAGGTCATGGCCGAGATGCGGGCCGGACAGCCACCGCAGGCACCGGCGCCAGACAGCGGCGGCTACTAGGCCAGCGGGCACCAGACAACACCGAACCGTACCAAACGCAAGGAGAGCAAAACGTGAAACTCGGATTCATTGGCCTCGGCATCATGGGCAGCCCGATGGCGCAGAACCTGATCGCCGGCGGGCATGAAGTCAGGCTGTCGAGCCGCAGCGGCGCGCCGCAGGCGCTGGCGGACCTCGGCGGCATCGCCTGCGCGTCAGGGCGCGAAGTGGCGCAGGGCGCCGACGTCATCTTCCTGATGGTGCCCGATACCCCGCACGTGGAAGCGGCACTGTTCGGCGAAGACGGCATCGCCGCCGGCCTGAGCGAGGGCAAGACCGTGGTCGACATGAGCTCGATCTCGCCGATCGCGACCAAGGAATTCGCCAGCCGCATCAATGCGCTGGGCTGCCGGTACCTCGATGCGCCGGTGTCCGGCGGCGAGGTCGGCGCGCGCAACGCCACGCTCTCGATCATGGTGGGCGGCCCGGAAGACACGTTCGAGACCGTGCGCCCGCTGTTCGAACTGATGGGCAAGAACATCACGCTGGTCGGCGACAACGGTGCCGGCCAGACCGCCAAGGTCGCCAACCAGATCATCGTGGCGCTGAACATCGAGGCCGTGGCCGAGGCGCTGCTGTTCGCCGCCAAGGCCGGCGCCGACCCGGCGCGCGTGCGCGAGGCGCTGATGGGCGGCTTTGCCTCATCCAGGGTGCTGGAGGTGCATGGCGAGCGCATGATCAAGCGCACCTTCGAGCCCGGCTTCCGCATCGGGCTGCATCAGAAAGACCTGAACCTCGCGCTCTCCAATGCGCGCGAGATGGGCCTGTCGCTGCCCAATACCGCGACTTGCCAGGAGCTGTTCAACGCCTGCGTGAGCCACGGCGGCGCCGGCTGGGACCATTCCGCGCTGGTGCGCGCGCTGGAGCTGATGGCCAACCACGAAATCGGATCCTGAACATGACTGCAACCACACTGGCCACCCAACCCGCCGACAGCATCGCCTGGATCCGGCTGTCTTCGAGCTACCTGCCGCTGGCCACGCCGATCAGCGACGCCAAGGTGCTGACCGGCCGCCAGAAGCCGATGACCGAGGTGGCGATCCTGTTCGCCGAGATCCGCACCGCCAACGGCCACGAGGGGCTGGGCTTCAGCTACAGCAAGCGCGCGGGCGGCCCCGGCCAGTTCGCGCACGCAGCGGAGATCGCGCCGGCGCTGATCGGCGAGGACCCGAGCGATATCGCGCGGCTGTGGGACAAGCTGTGCTGGGCGGGCGCGTCGGTCGGCCGCAGCGGCCTGTCGACGCAGGCCATCGGCGCCTTCGACGTGGCGCTGTGGGACCTCAAGGCCCGGCGCGCCGGCCTGTCGCTGGCCAAGCTGCTGGGCGCGCATCGCGACGCGGTGCGCTGCTACAACACCTCGGGCGGGTTCCTGCATACCCCGCTGGACCAGCTGATGGTCAATGCCTCGGCTTCGGTCGAGCGCGGCATCGGCGGCATCAAGCTGAAGGTGGGGCAGCCCGACGGTGCGCTCGATATCAAGCGCGTGGCCGCGGTGCGTGAGCACCTGGGCGACGCGGTGCCGATCATGGTCGACGCCAACCAGCAATGGGACCGCCCGACCGCGCAGCGCATGTGCCGCACCTTTGAATCGTTCAACCTGGTGTGGATCGAAGAGCCGCTCGACGCCTATGACCACGAAGGCCACGCCGCGCTGGCGACGCAGTTCGACACCCCGATCGCCACTGGCGAAATGCTGACCAGCGCTGCCGAGCACTGGGACCTGATCCGCCACCGCGCCGCGGACTACCTGATGCCCGATGCGCCGCGGGTAGGCGGCATCACGCCCTTCCTCAAGGTGGCGGCACTGGCCGAGCATGCGGGGCTGATGCTTGCGCCGCATTTTGCGATGGAACTGCACGTACACCTTGCCGCCGCGTATCCGCGCGAGCCGTGGGTCGAGCATTTCGACTGGCTCGAGCCGCTCTTCAACGAGCGCCTGCAGATCCGCAACGGCCGTATCCAGGTGCCGACCGCGCCGGGGCTGGGCCTCAGCCTCAGCGAGCAGGCCCGGGCCTGGACGCGCCAGCAGGCGGAATTCGGCCAGCAGCCGTAACCCCGACTAACCCATATACAAGACACACAGCAATACAGGAGACAACCCATGAAAAAGCTGATCGCATCCCTGCTGCTTGGCGCAGCCATGGCCACCGCGCACGCCGCCTGGCCGGAAAAGCCCGTCACGTTGCTGGTGCCATTCCCCGCGGGCGGCTCCAGCGACAACGTCGCCCGCATCCTGGGCGCCAAGATGCAGTCGCAGTTCGGCGGCAGCTTCGTGGTCGACAACAAGCCGGGCGCGGCCGGCATGATCGGCGCCGCCATGGTCAAGCGCGCACCGGCGGACGGCTACACCGTGTTCGTGTCGTCGCTGGGCCCGTTCGTGATCGGGCCGCACCTGACCAAGAACGCCGGCTACGATCCGCTCAAGGACTTCGACTACATCAGCGTGGCGGTGCAGGCGCCCAATGTGCTGGCCGTTCCCGCCAGCTCGCCGCACAAGAGCCTGCAGGACGTGATTGCCTACGAGAAGGCCCATCCCAGCAAGATGACCTTCGCCTCGGCCGGCAATGGCACCAGCGACCACCTGACCGCCGAGCTGTTCTGGCAGCAGACCGGCACCACCGGCCTGCACGTGCCGTACAAGGGCGGCGCGCCGGCGCTGAACGACCTGCTGGGCGGGCAGGTCGATGCGACCTTCATGAACATCAACACCGCGATTCCGCATATCAAGGCTGGCAAGCTGCGCGCGCTGGCCATCACCAGCAGCAAGCGCTCGCCGATCCTGCCTGACGTGCCGACGATGGATGAGGCAGGCGTGAAGGGCGTGACGGTCTATTCGTGGCAGGCCGTGGCGGCGCCGAAGGGGCTCGCCCCGGAGATCAAGGCCAAGCTGCATTCCGCCGTGGTCGCGGCGCTCAACGATCCCGCGGTCAAGCCCAAGCTGCTTGACCTGGGCTTCGAGATCGTCGCCAATACGCCCGAGCAGTTCGCGGCGTTCCAGGCGTCGGAGTATGCGCGCTGGAAAAAGGTGATCGAGGTGGGCAAGATCACGGCTGACTGAGCGCCCCGCGGGATTGCTCCCGCTGGATTGCACCCCCTCTCCCGCTTGCGGGAGAGGGGCAGGGGGTGAGGGCGGGCTTTTGGCAAGGACGATGCCAGCTCACTTCGTGGATACTCCGCCCCTCACCCCCAACCCCTCTCCCACTTCGCGGGAGAGGGGAGCCACTGCGAGGGGCGTCAGCTAGCGCCTTTCCGTTTGCAGCGCTCAGCCCCGCGCCAGGCGCTTGAGCGCTCCCGGCTCCAGCAGTTCGATGTGCCGGTACTGGCGCCGGATCCACCCGGCGTCTTCCCATGCCTGCAGATACTTGGCCACCGTCTGGCGCGAGCGGTTGACCATGTCGCCCAGGTCTTCGGCGCTGATGTGCACGACATGGTCGGTGCGGTCGGCCAGCTCCAGCAGCCGCGCCGCCATGCGCGCATCGACCGGCGCCTGCGCCGCGCTCTCGGCGTGGTCGAAGGCCACACGCAGCCGCGCGCAGATCTGCTGCACGATCAACTGCATCCCCTCGGGATGCTGCGCCAGGATCCGGTCGAACGCGCGCCGGTCCAGCACCAGCAACTCGGTATTGCCGACCGCGAAGGCGTCATGCGTGCGCGGCTTGCCGTCGAGCAGCGAGATCTCGCCGAACCACCGGCCGCGCCCGATCACCGAATACACCGACTCGCGCCCGCCGCTGCTGACCCGGCTCATGCGCACGCGCCCCGACACCACCATGCAGAAGTAAGTCGGCGGATCGCCGCGCGCGAACACCATCTCGCCATCGGCGAAGCGCAGACGGCGTGCCGCGCCGGCCACGGCGTCGAGCACGCCGGGCGGCGCATTGCGCAGCCAGCCGCTGGCCAGCACGCCGCGCGGCAGCGCCCGCGCGGGTTCGATGCGCTTCACTTTGCTCGCCACCTGCCCTCTCATTGCCGTTCCGGTTGAGCCGAGATTGTCTAATACTTAACAGACTTTGGCACGGTGCGCCGCGACAATGCCTGCGTCCAGTCACACACCTCACCCCCCGGGAGACCACGCAGATGGCGCAGATTCAGCTCGTCGATTCAGTAAGAGACCGCGTTTCCGACGCGGAATGGCAAATGCGGGTCGACCTTGCGGCGGCCTACCGGCTGGTGGCCCACTTCGGCTGGGACGACCTGATCTTCACGCATATCTCGGCGCGCGTGCCCGATGCGCCGGACCAGTTCCTGATCAATCCGTACGGCATGATGTTCGACGAGATCACCGCGTCGAGCCTGGTCAAGGTCGACCATGAGGGCGAGCCCGTGCTGGAAACGCCGTACGACGTCAATCCGGCCGGGTTCATCATCCACAGCGCGGTGCACGAAGCGCGCCCCGAAGTCGGCTGCGTGATGCATACCCATACCTCGCACGGCGTTGCCGTCTCGGCGCAGCAGGCCGGTTTGCTGCCGATCTCGCAGCAATCGATGTTCGCGCTGACCGGCCTGGCCTACCACGACTATGAAGGCGTGGCGCTGCGCGAGGACGAGAAGGCGCGGCTGGTGGCCGACCTGGGCCGCTGCAAGCAGATGATCCTGCGCAACCATGGCCTGCTGACGTGCGGGCGCACCGTGTCCGATGCGTTCCTGACCATGTATACGCTCGAGTCCGCCTGCCGCATCCAGATCCTGGCGCAGAGCGGCGGCACGCCGCTGACCATGGTGCCGGAATCCGCCAGCGCCAACATGGGCCAGCAGGCGCGCCAGGCCACCAAGGGCAAGGGCTCGAACCTGGCCTGGCCGGGCCTGCTGCGCCGGCTCGATCGCATCAACCCCGACTATCGCAACTGAGCCGCTACTGAGCTGCAACCGACCATGGCCATCCTTGTTCACCTGCCGTCCTTCATGGCGGTCCCCATCACCGCCTTGCTGCGCGAGGCGGCGCCGGATATCACCGTCTGGAACGGCCGCGAAGCCGCCGTGCCGGAAGAGGTCGAGGCCATCATCGCCTGGGGCCTGAAGCCGGGCGTGCTGCCGGCCTACCCGAAGCTGCGGCTGGTCTGCGCCGCCACCGCCGGCGTCGACAAGCTGCTGGCCGCGCCGGACCTGCCGCAGGACATGCCGGTCACGCGCATCGTCGATCCCGGCCAGCAGACCGGCATCGCCCACTTCGTGCTGGCGATGGCGCTGCGCCATACCCGCGAGCTGGGCGTGTATGCCGGGCAGCAGCGCCGCGGCGAATGGAAGCGCCATCGCGGGCGCGCGCTGTCGGGCTGCCGCGTGGGCGTGCTGGGGCTGGGCGAGATCGGCAGCGAGGTGGCGCGCATGTTCGCGGCCATCGGCTTCCCGGTGGCGGGCTGGAGCCGCAGCCCCAAGCACCTTCCCGGCGTGGCGGACTTCACCGGCGAGGACGGGCTGGATGCCATGCTGGCGCAGACCGATATCCTGGTCTGCACGCTGCCGCTGACGCCGCAGACCGACGGCATGCTCGACCGCAGGACGCTGTCGCGGCTGCCGCAGGGCGCTTACCTTATCAACGTGGGGCGTGGCGAGCATGTGGTCGAAGCCGACCTGCTCGCGCTGATCGACGAAGGCCACCTTTCCGGCGCGGCGCTGGACGTGTTCGCCAAGGAGCCGCCGGCAGCCGACGACCCGGTCTGGACTCACCCGCGCATCGAAGCGACGCCGCATATCGCTGCCGATCCGTCGTACGAGCTGGTAGCGCAGCAGTGCATCGAAAACCTGCGCCGCGCGCGCGACGGGCGGCCGCTGCTGAACCAGGTCGACCGGCAGGCCGGCTACTGAGCGGCGCGCCCCGGGGTTGCGTTACAGCGGCGCGGGCTGCGCCGCCGCCGGTGCTGCAGGTGCGGACGCAGCGGCCGGCTTGCTGCCGGCACCGCTGTAGGAGAAATACTTTGCCTTGGCGTTGCGCGCCCAGTAGGCCACGGTGAAGTGCTTGCCGTCACGGCCGTACAGCAGTTCCAGGCTGCCATTGGCCGCGGCCCATTCCGCATAGCCGTTCTCCGCCGAGGCTTCGGTCTTGCGCAGCGAGGCGTAGCGCGCATCGAGCTTGCCGCGGACGTCGTCCAGCGCAGAACGGTCGAAGGTCATGGTGATCAACGCCACCGTATCCTGCGCGTCGCAGTTCAGCGTCACGCGCGTCAGGCCAGGCAGGTGGAACCGCTCCAGGCGCTTGAGTTCCACCGCATCGCCGCCGGCCCATTCGGACTTGCCGGTGCGGACGTGGTTTTCCGCCGGGGCAAGCCGTGCGCATTTCGACTTGCCGAGCTCCAGGCCGAGCGGTGCCGCGGTGTTGGAGGCGGCAGCGGTGGTGCTGGTGGTGGGAGCGGTGGCGGCGGTGGCATTGGCGGCCGCGGGCGGTGCGGCATGCGCGGCAAAAGCTGCAAACGCGGCCAGCAGGGCGGCGCAGAGAGGGAGAGCCTTCTTCATCTTCGGGGTGCTGAACGGATTCACGGGTTCGGATCGATAGGTCAGCGCGGATTCTACGGCTTTTCCCGTGCGCACCGGGGGGACACAACACAACCTGACCCGACCGCAGTCGTCGCGCAGCTTCCTACCGCCGCTGCGCCAGCCAGATCCCCGCCCCGATTGTCGCCAGCCCGACCCCGTGGTACCACCGCGGCCAGTCGCCCAGCAGCAGCGTGGATAGCAGCGCCGCGAACACCGGTGTCAGGGTGATGAAGAACACTGGCAGCTGCGCGCCAGCCCGGGCAATGGCACGGTCCCAGGCGAAGTAGGCCAGAAGCGAGGGAATCGTCGCCACGTACATCAGGATTGCGGCGACCTTGCCGTTCCATGGCAGCGGCTGGTCCTGGGCCATCAGTTCCCATGCCGTCACCGGCGCGCTCGCCAGCACGCCGGCGACGATCTGGGCGAACAACAGCACCGGAAGCGGCACGTCGGGCCGTTGCTTGCGCAGCAGCCAGGTATAGGCGCTCCAGGCAATGGTGGCCGCCAGCATGTAGAGGTCGCCGGGCACGAGGTCGAGCTGGGCCAGCCGCGCCGGCTCGCCGCGCACCAGCACGAAGGACACGCCGACCAGGCACAGCAACGCACCGGCGACCTGCACTGGCTTGACGCGTTCGCGGAAGAACAGCGCGCCGATCACGATCAGGAACAGCGGCGTGGACGCGCCGATCAGCGTTACGTTGATCGGGGTCGACGTGGTCAGTGCCAGGTACTGCAGCGCGTTATAGCTGCCGATGGACAGCACGCCCATGGCCATGATGACGCCGGCGTGCCGGCGCAGCGCCGCACGATGCTCCAGCACGCCGCGCCAGGCAAATGGCGCGAGCAGCAGGCCAGCCAGCACCCAGCGCACGGCGTTCAGCGTGATCGGCGGAATCGTGCCGGCGGCGATGCGCCCGACGATGGCATTGCCGGCCCAGCTCAGCGGCGGGAAGGTCAGCAGGAACAGGGTGGTCCAGTCGATGCGTCCGGAGCCGGCGCGGCTAGCTTGCATGGTTAAGGCGATGTTGGCGAATCGCGCATTATCCGCCAACACCGGCACGGTCCGCAGCGGCGGGACCGAAAATCAGGCGTTGGTCTTGCGACCCACGCTGCGGATCAGCTGCGTGACCCGCGTCATGTACTGGTCGAACGCCTGGTTCGCCTGGGCCTGGCTGTCGATGGGCTTTGCGACGGTGCGTCCTTCCGCCTCCAGCTTGCCCAGGATATCCGGCCTGGCCAGCGCTTCGCAGATCGCCTTGCGCAGGACGGCGACCCGCTCCGCGGGCGTGCCTGCCTTGACGAAGTAGCCGCCGCCGATGCTGTATTCGAAGTCGGGAATCTGCTTGCTTTGCGAGATCAGCGGGATATGCTTCAGCGCCGGCGGCAGCGCCCTGGAGAAACTGGTCAGGATGCGCAGCCGGCCCTGCTGCTGCATGGCGTCGAAGCTCGACTGGTAGGGCAGGATGGCGAAGTCGACTTCGCCGCCGGCCAGGCCCTGCAGTGCCGGCGCGCCGCCCTTGTACGGCACGTGCAGCAGCGGTGCGCCGAGCCTGGCGGCCAGCGCGTCGCCCATCAGGTGATAGATCGAGTCGATGCCGACGGTCGCATAGGTCAGCGGCTTGGCCTTGCTCTGCTTCGCCAGGTCGAGGAACTTGTCCAGGTTGTCGGCGGTCAGGCCGTTCCTGGCCATCAGCACGATATTGGCATCGCTGATCGGCGCGGTCAGCATGAAGTCCTGCGGCTTGTAGCGTGCGGCCGGGTTCAGCAGCGGGGCCAGGAATACTTCATTGATCGAGCCGTGGAAGAAGGTGTAGCCATCGGCAGGTGCCGCCAGTACCTTGTTGGCGCCGATCAGGCCGGTGCCGCCGCCGTAGTTCTCGACCACGACCTGCTGTCTGACGCTCTTGCCGATCGATTCGCCGAAGATCCGGGCCGAGGTATCGCTGGCCCCGCCGGCCGGATACGGCACCACCAGCGCCAGGGGCCGGGCGGGGAAGTTTTCAGCGGCAAGCGCGGGTAATGAGCCCAGTGCGCCCAGTGCCGGGCTGCCGGCGGCACAGCCGGCCAGTTGCAGGAAGCGGCGGCGGTTCAGTGAATACATGAAGACTCCCGAAAAAAGCGATGCTCAAACCAGGTAGCTCTGTGCCAGGTGCGCCCAGAATGCGGCGCCCACGGGCAAGGCCTTGTCATTGAAGTCGTACAGGGGGTTGTGGACCATGCAGCCGCCGTCCTCGCCCAGGCCGTTGCCGAGCCGGATATAGGCACCGGGCCGCTGTTCCAGCATGTAGGCGAAGTCCTCGCTGCCCATGACCGGCGGGCGCTCGACCACATTGTCGGCGCCGACCAGCCGGATGGCGGCCTCGCGCGCGTATTTGGTCTGCGCGGCATGATTGACCAGCACCGGGTACTTGCGCTCATAGACCACCTCGGACCGGAGCTGGTAGCTCTGCGCCTGCGCCGTGACGAACTCGCGGATGCGCGTTTCCACCAGCGTGCGCACCTTCGGGTCGAGCGTGCGCACGCCGATCTTGATGGTCGCGCTTTCCGGCACGACGTTGTAGGTGCTGCCGGCGTGGATCGAGCCCACCGTGATGACGGCGGACTTCAGCGCATCGATCTCGCGGCTGACAATCGACTGCAGGCCCAGCACGATGCTGGCCGCGCATTGCATCGGGTCGATGCCGTGGTGCGGCATGGCGCCATGCGCGCCGCGGCCGCGCAGCGTGACCGTGGCGCGGTCGAACGATGCCATGGCCGGGCCGGCGATCACGCCGATCTGGCCGACCGGCATTCCCGGCGAGTTGTGCAGCGCGTAGACCTCGTCGCACGGGAAGCGCTCGAACAGGCCGTCCTCCAGCATGCGCAGCGCGCCGCCTTCGTTTTCCTCGGCTGGCTGGAAGATCAGGTTCAGCGTGCCGTTGAAATCGACCGACTCGGCCAGGTATTTCGCCGCGCACAGCAGGATCGCCGTGTGCCCGTCATGGCCGCAGGCGTGCATCTTGCCGACGATGGTGCTGGCGTAGGCCAGGCCGGTCTGCTCCTGGATCGGCAGCGCGTCCATGTCGGCGCGGATGCCGATCGCCCTGGTGCCGTTGCCCTTGCGCAGGGTGCCGACCAACCCGGTCGTACCCAGGCCGCGATGCACCGCGTAGCCCCATGCCACCAGTTGTTCGGCGACCAGGTCGCTGGTGCGGCGCTCCTCGAAGGCGAGTTCGGGATGAGCGTGGATCTGGTGGCGGATCCGGACAAACTCCGGCGCGATGGCCTGGACGGCCTGCCGCAGGCTGGCGGTGGGGGACTGGGTCATGGTTGTCGGCGTATGTGGTCTTCGGCCTATTCTCCACGCCCTTGGTCGCGGCATCCATGACAATGCTGGGGCGGAAACGTTGTATAAATAGCAACAATCCGGATAACGACCCGGCATGACCGGGCATGACCAGGCAAAGGGGGAGCAAAGACATGGATGACGTGCTGGACCGCAAACGGGCGCTGTGCCTGCTGCAGATCATCGAAACCGGCACCGTGCGCGGCGCAGCCGAGGTACTCGAGCTGGACCCGTCGGTGGTAAGCCGCGCGGTGGCCAGGCTGGAGCAGGATACCGGTCTGACACTGCTGGAGCGGCGCGGGCGCGGTGTGGTTGCCACCGACGCGGGGCGCCTGCTGGCGCTGTTCGCGCGGCGCCAGCAGGATCTCAACGACACTTTCCTGGCCGAGGTCAACAACCTGAAGAATGCCCAGCGCGGCCATGTCGAGCTGGTCTTCGGCGAGGGCTTCGTCGACCTCGTGCTGGAGCCGGTGCTGCACGGCTTCCTGAGCAAGCATCCGGACGTCACCTGCAGTATCCAGGTGGCTGGCACCGACGAAACCGTCCGCCATATCCTGGAAGACCTCGCGCATATCGGCTTCGCCTTCCAGCCGCCCGACGATGTGCGCCTGCGCTCGCACTATTCGCGGCTGTCGCCGATCCGCGTGCATGTGCGCAAGGACCATCCGCTGGCGCGGCGCCGGCGCGCGCTGACGCTGGCGGACCTGGCGGCGCACCAGGGCGCGGCGCTGTCGGAATCGTTCGGCGTGCGCAAGCACGTGCAGGCGGCCGAGCTGGACGAGCACATCACGTTGAAGCCGATGCTGGTGACCAACTCATTCAAGGTGCTGTGGGAGTTTGCTGCGATGGGGCTGGGCTACATCCTGACGCCGCGCTCGGTGCCGCTGAAGGGCGCGCAATTCAGGCAGCTGGTGTCGCTGCCGCTGGCCAACCCGATCCTGAACAACAGCCGCATCCACATCATTACGCGGGCGGGCAGGCACCTTTCGCCGGTGGCCGGCAGCATGCTGCGGCACGTGATGAAAGCATTCCCGCAGATCTGACGGGCAGGGCCCGGTATCGTTGCATCCACCGTTGCATGCGATGCAACGGATACCGAGCTTTACTGTCATGCCCCGGAAGCGCGACGGCGGTGCCGCGCACTCACGCGTGCGCACCGTCCAGGTAGGGATCGATTGCGCGCGCCGGATCGGCGGAGGGACCGGTGCGGTCCAGGCCAGCAAGGGTGCGTGCGCCATCGCTGTACGGATCGACGTTGCGTGCGCCATCGGCGAACGGGCTGCGTGCGTCCTGCACACCGCGAGCGCCATCTGTGAACGGGCTGCGAGCGTCCTGCACGCTGCGCGCGCCATCGGCGAACGGGCTGCGTGCATCGTGGACGGCGCGAGCGCCATCGGTGAACGGGTCGCGCGCGCCCGGTGCGGCTTGTGCGCCGGCGGCGGCAGCGGCCAGGGCGATGGCGAAGACGATGTGTTGGGTGAATTGGGTAGCCATGATGGGTTTCCTTCAGTTCAGTGGATTACGTCGGGTTTGCGTATCTGCGGGGCCGGGGCTTCGCTTTTTGCCGCCGGCCACGAGAAGCATTAAAGGAGACCGGTGTATCTGCCCTGTAGCGGGTTAAAGGCAATTCTGTGAGGGCGCGTATCGATGCTGCCCGCGGATACAAAGCGGTACAAACGCGTGCCCGGGATGCCGTTGGCGAGCGGAAATTGGCGGGGGCCCACGCCGTACCGGGCGGCGTGCCTGTCACAAGGGCCGGCTGAAGTTCGCTGCGCACGGCTTCGAATGCATGGCAGTCCGGGTTCAGTGCGGAACGGCGGCACGTCGCGCGCAATCCTGCGATAGGGGGCACAATGGCGTGGCATCAAAGCCCGAGATGCCACTTTTACTGCCACGCAAGGACGCCGACCATGCATCACGTAGCCCTCGCCCTGTACCCCGGCTTCCAGGCGATGAACCTGGCGGTCACAACGGTGCTGGAGTTCACCAACCGGACCCTCGGCACGCCGCTGTACCAGGTTCATCTGCTTTCGGAGCAGGGCGGACCGGTGATGTGTTCGGGCGGCTTCGCCGTCAGCACCGAGCCATTCGGCAGGCGCCGCTTCGATACCGTGCTGGTGGTCGGCGACAACGACATCACGCCCACGCCGCCGGCGCTGGTCGGTTTCCTGCAACGTGCGGCGCGCACCTCGCGGCGCATCGGGGCCACCTGCACCGGTGCCTTCAACCTGGCGGAGGCCGGGCTGCTGGATGGCCGCCGCGCCACCACGCACTGGTACTACGCGGAGCAGCTGCGGCGGCGCTTCCCCAACGTGGGGGTGGAAGAGGACCGCATCTTCATCATCGACGGCCCGGTGTGGACGTCGGCCGGCATGTCGGCCTGCATCGATTTGGCGCTGGCGCTGGTGGAGAAGGACGCCGGCGGCGCGGTGGCGCGCGACGTGGCGAAAAAGCTGGTCGTGTATCACCGCCGTGCCGGCGGACAATCGCAATTCTCGGCATTGCTCGACCTGGAGCCGCGCTCCGACCGGATCCGTGCCGCACTGGACTTTGCCCGGCAGAATCTGCAAGCCGAACTTTCCGTGGAGCAGCTGGCAGAGGCGGCGCATCTGAGCCCGCGGCAGTTCGCGCGCGCTTTCCGGGACGAGACCGGCCAGACGCCGGCGAAGGCCGTCGAACACCTGCGCGTCGAAGCCGCGAGGCTGATGATGGAGAGCGGGCGCCACGCCATCGACGTGGTGGCGCGGGATACCGGATTCGGCGACCGCGAGCGCATGCGGCGCGCGTTCTTGCGGGCCTTTGGACAACCGCCGCAGTCGATCCGGCGCCTGGCGCGCGGCGTCGAACCGCAGGCGGCTTAGCGGGCAACTCAGCTGGTCGATTCAGCTGGTCGACTTAGCGGGCGACTTAGCAGACCTGCCACGCATCCGCCACGCTGGTTGAAACGTATTTGTAATAACCGCCTAACGCAATTGCACTGGCCCCTGGCGCGCTCGCGCCGCGGCCGTCACGCCTGCGCAGCATACTGCCCGCGTACCATGAAAAAGTGCGTGCAGATCTACGGCACGTTTGTTGCTGGACAAGGGCAGGTGAGCCATCCGGCCCGTCACCTATCCACGTCCCTACGGACATCACCAAGGAGCCGCCATGAATATCGTCTGGCTAGTTGGCGCGGTTGTCATCATCCTCGCGGTGCTCAGCTTCTTCGGCCTGCGCTGATCGACAGCTGGCACTCGCCTGGCGCTGCCGCGGTTCGTCACCGCCCTGGCGGCGCCAACTTCTTCGCCTTTTTCTTCCCTTCCCTTTTGTCCTGAGGGGCGCGTACCGGGCGCGCCCTTACAGCTCCGGCGTCCCCAGCGCCCGGCTGATGCGCAGTGCCGCCAGCGTGCTGATCACGCCAGACAGCAGGTAGAGACTCACCGCCACCAGCCCGAACAGCGAAGACAGTCCCAGCGCCACCAGCGGCGCAAACGCGGCGCCAAACAACCAGCCGAAATCCGTGGTCAGCGCCGCCCCGGTGTAGCGGAAGCGGGGTTCGAAGTTGGACGTCACCACGCCCGCGGCCTGCCCGTACGACAGCCCCAGCAGGCCGAATCCGACCAGGATGAAAATATTCTGGCCAGTGGCGCTGCCACCCAGCAGCCACGGCGTGACCAGGCTGAAGACACCGATCAGCACCGCCATCGTTGCCAGCGTCGTGCGGCGGCCGATGCGGTCCGCCAGCCAGCCCGAGATCAGCGTGCCGATAAACGCGATAAAGCCGCCTGCGATCTGCACGGCCAGCACCTCGGAAATGGTCTGCTCCTGGTGCAGCACCGCCCACGACAGGGGAAACACCGTGACCAGGTGGAACAGCGCATAGCTGGCCAGCGCTGCGAACGCGCCCAGGAAGATGTTGAAGCCCTGCGCATTGACCATCTGCAGCGTGCTGATCGGCTCCAGTTCGTCTTCTTCGAGCAGTTGCGTGTATTCGTGCGTGACCACCAGCCGCAGCCGCGCGAACAGCGCCACCACGTTGATGGCGAAGGCCACGTAGAAGGGATAGCGCCAGCCCCATTCGATGAATTCCTGCGGCGTCAGGCTGACATGCAGGAACAGGAACAGCGACCCGGCGATGATAAAGCCGGAGGGTGCGCCAAGCTGGCCCACCATCGCATACCAGCCACGCTTGTCTTCCGGCGCGTTCAGCGCCAGCAGCGACGGCAGGCCGTCCCATGAACCGCCGAAGGCAATGCCCTGCAGGAAGCGGAACAGTGCCAGCAGGTAGATCGATGCGGCCCCGATCGACGCGTACGATGGCAGGAACGCAATCCCCACCGTGGCGGTGCCAAGCAGGAACAGCGACGCTGTCAGCTTGATGCCGCGGCCCCAGCGTCGCTGGATGCGCATGAACAGCGCCGTGCCGAACGGCCGTCCGATGAACGCGAAGGAAAAGATCGTGAAGCTGTACAGCAGCCCGGCCAGCTCGCTCGCGAACGGAAAGTAGACCGCCGGGAAGACAAGCACGGAAGCGATGCCGTAGACGAAGAAATCGAAGTACTCCGATGCCCGCCCGATCACCACGCCTGTGGCGATTTCGGCAGGTGCCACCTCATGGTGGCCTGGGGCCGGAGGTGCAGTCGGCGACGCTCGGTGCTGGTGGGTCAGGCTGGCCATCGTCAGTCTCCTCTCGACAGGAGTGCTTCGATACTGCACTTAATCTCGCACAGTCACAAGAATAGCGCCTAAACTGCCATAGAAAATCGAAAGGTGGATTCATCGGTGCATGCCGATATTCCTCAGACGCCACTTCCGTGACTATGGGCCACTTCGACATTGCAGTTCCGCATTCCCGTGTACCGAGAAGACTACTGCAAGGATGTGGCGCGGTAGTCGTGCTAGCGTGCCTTTCCGGCTGTCATGCGGTGCTGCTTTCGCCATCCGGCGACATGGCCGTGCGCCAGCGCGACCTGATCATCATCGCCACCTGCCTGATGCTGCTGATCATCGTGCCGGTGATCATCCTCACGCTGGCATTCGCGTGGCGCTACCGCGAAAGCGCCACCGACGCGCCCTATAACCCCGACTGGGACCATTCCACGGTGCTGGAACTGGCAATCTGGGCCGCGCCGCTGCTGATCATCATCGCGCTGGGCGCGGTGACCTGGGTCAGCACCCACCAGCTCGATCCCTACCGCCCGCTCACGCGCATTGACGCCAACCGGCCCGTCACCGCCGACGTCAAGCCGCTGCCGGTGCAGGTGGTGGCGATGGACTGGAAGTGGCTGTTCCTGTATCCGGAGCAGGGCATCGCCACGGTCAACGAGGTGGCTGCGCCGGTGGACCGGCCCATTGCCTTCCACATCACCGCCACCTCGGTGATGAACGCATTCTTCGTGCCGTCGCTGGCCGGCATGGTCTACGCCATGCCAGGCATGGAAACCAAGCTGCATGCCGTGATCAACAAGCCCGGCGAGTACGAAGGCATGTCGGCGAACTACAGCGGCGAGGGCTTCACCAACATGCGCTTCAAGTTCCACGGGCTGTCGAACGAAGACTTCGACCGCTGGATCCAGCAGGTCAAGTCCTCGGGCCAGGGCTTGTCGACGGATGCTTACCTGCAGCTCGCGCAGCCCAGCGAGCGCGTGCCGGTGCAGCGCTACGCCAGCGTGGCACCCGGACTCTATGACCTGATCCTGAACCGCTGCGTGAGCGGCGGCCGGTGCATGGCCGACACCATGGCACTCGACCGCAGCCGCGGCAAGTTCGACCCGTCACGCGAGATCTGCACCGCGAGCAACACCCAGGCGGTTGCGCCTGCCTTCGCGGCCGGCGTTGCCCGCAACGAGGGCCGGCTGCTGCTGCAGTAAGGCGCGGATCTCCCGGTTTTTCATTTTTCCCAGCGGTACTGGCCAGCTACCATCGGCCACGGTTGGTTACTTCAGGCCCCAGGTGACAAACATGCCCGAGCGCTCGGAACTCGCCAATTTGATCTTCGGACGGCTGACGTGGGAAGCCATCCCGCTGCATGAGCCCATCCTGATCGGCACCTTCATCGCGGTCGTGCTGGGCGGGCTGGTGCTGGTCGGCGCGGTCACCAAGTACGGCCTGTGGGGCTACCTCTGGCGCGAGTGGTTCACCAGCATCGACCACAAGAAGATCGGGATCATGTACGTGATCCTGGGCATCATCATGCTGCTGCGCGGGTTTGCCGACGCGGTCATGATGCGCATCCAGCAGGCCATCGCCTTTGGCGACAACGCGGGCTACCTGCCGCCGCACCACTACGACCAGATCTTTACCGCGCACGGCGTGATCATGATCTTCTTCGTGGCCATGCCGCTGGTCACGGGGCTGATGAACTTTGTCATGCCGCTGCAGATCGGCGCACGCGACGTCGCGTTTCCCTTCCTCAACAACTTCAGCTTCTGGATGACCACGGGCGGCGCCATCCTGGTGATGATGTCGTTGTTCCTCGGCGAGTTCGCGCGCACCGGCTGGCTGGCGTATCCGCCGCTGTCCGGGATCATCCACAGTCCGGATGTCGGCGTCGACTACTACATATGGTCGTTGCAGGTGGCCGGGGTCGGGACATTGCTATCCGGCATCAACCTGCTGGTGACCATCGTCAAGATGCGCGCGCCGGGCATGACGCTGATGCGCATGCCGATCTTCACCTGGACCGCGCTGTGCACCAACGTGCTGATCATCGCCGCCTTCCCGGTGCTGACCGCCGCGCTGGCGCTGCTGTCGCTCGACCGCTACGTCGGCACCAATTTCTTTACCGCCGACCAGGGCGGCAGCGCGATGCTGTACGTCAACCTGATCTGGATCTGGGGCCACCCCGAGGTCTACATCCTGGTGCTGCCGGTGTTCGGCATCTTTTCCGAAGTGGTCGCCACTTTCTGCCGCAAGCGCCTGTTCGGCTATGCGTCGATGGTCTACGCCACGGTGGTGATCACGGTGCTGTCCTACCTGGTGTGGCTGCACCACTTCTTCACCATGGGGTCGGGCGCCAGCGTCAATTCGTTCTTCGGGATCACGACGATGATCATCTCGATCCCGACCGGTGCCAAGATCTTCAACTGGCTGTTCACGATGTACCACGGCAAGATCCGCTTCGAGGCGCCGATGCTGTGGACCATCGGCTTCATGGTCACCTTCGTCATCGGCGGCATGACCGGGGTGCTGCTGGCGGTGCCGCCGGCGGATTTCTCGCTGCACAACAGCCTGTTCCTGATCGCCCACTTCCATAACGTGATCATCGGCGGCGTGGTGTTCGGGCTGATGGCCGGCATCCACTACTGGTTCCCGAAGGCGTTCGGCTATCGCCTGGTCTCGTCGTGGGGCAAGGCCTCGTTCTGGTTCTGGCTGACCGGCTTCTACTTCGCCTTCATGCCGCTGTACTGGCTCGGGCTGCTTGGCGTGACGCGCCGGATGAACCGTTTCGACGATCCGTCGCTGCAGATCTGGTTCCAGATCGCGGCCTTCGGCGCCGCGCTGGTCGCCATCGGCATCGCCTGCTTCATCATCCAGCTGGTGGTCAGCTTCCTGCGCCGCGAGGAACTGCGCGACCTGACCGGCGACCCGTGGAATGGCCGCACGCTGGAATGGTCCACCTCGTCGCCGCCGCCCCAATACAACTTCGCCTTCACGCCGGTGGTGCACGACACCGACGCCTGGTGGCACATGAAGCAGAACGGCTACACACGGCCGCTGCAGGGCTTCAACCCCATCCACATGCCGAAGAACACCGCGGCCGGGATCGTACTGGCGGGGCTGTCCACGCTGTGCGGCTTTGCGCTGATCTGGCACATCTGGTGGCTGGTGGTGGCGTCGTTCGCGGCGATCATCATCGGCGCGATCATCCATACCTTCAACTACAAGCGCGACTACTACATTCCGGCCGACCAAGTGGTCCGGACGGAGTCGGCGCGCACACAAGTGATGGCGGGCCATGGCTGAGACCACCTATCCCCAGTACGTGAGCGGCACCTCCGCGGCGGATGACGTGCCGCCGGGGGGCTTTACCTTCCACCTCACCGAAGAGCACCACCCGCAGAACGGCACGCTGCTCGGTTTCTGGCTCTACCTGATGAGCGACTGCCTGGTCTTTGCGTGCCTGTTCGCCGCATACGGCGTGCTGGGCCGCGAATACGCGGGCGGGCCGAGCGGGGCCGAGCTGTTCGAGCTGCCGCTGGTGGCGCTGAACACCACCTTCCTGCTGCTGTCTTCGATCACCTATGGCTTCGCCATGCTGCAGATGCAGCAGAACCGCATCGCCGGCACGCAAATCTGGCTGGCGATCACCGGGGTGTTTGGCGCGGCCTTCCTGGCGGTCGAGCTGTACGAGTTCGCGCACCTGATCCACCAGGGCGCCGGGCCGCAGCGCAGCGCGTTCCTGACCTCGTTCTTCGCGCTGGTCGGCACGCACGGGTTGCACGTGACCTTCGGCATCATCTGGCTGATCGTGCTGATGACGCAGGTGGCGCGGCACGGGCTGATCACCGCCAACAAGCGCAGGCTGATGTGCCTGTCGATGTTCTGGCACTTCCTGGACGTCGTCTGGATCGGCGTCTTTACCTTCGTCTACCTGATGGGGGCGCTGCCATGAGCACACACGACGAGACGCTGGACGGCCACGGGCATGGCCACGAGCACGAGGAAGATGTAGGGCCGCACGCCACGCTCGGTGGCTACCTGACCGGCTTCGTGCTGTCGGTCTTCCTGACCGCGGTCCCGTTCTGGCTGGTGATGGGCGGGGTGTTCGAGAATTCCCGCACCACCGCCATCGTGATCCTGCTGATCGGCGCGGTGCAGATCGTGGTCCACATGATCTACTTCCTGCACATGAACGCCAAATCGGAAGGCGGGTGGAACATGCTGTCGCTGATGTTCACGCTGACGCTGGTGGTGATCACGCTGACCGGATCGCTGTGGGTGATGTTCCACCTGAACAGCAACATGATGCCGAAGATGCATCATGAGCGCACGGTGGAGCCGGGTGCGACGATCGTGCCGCCCAAGACCCCGTAGTCCTGCATGCTTGCTAATGGGCCGCTGCCTTCTGTGCGCGGCCTTGCGCACGTTGCCCCCCGGGGTGGGGTCCCGCTGCCCCGACCAGCAGCCAGCAGCACAGCTGCACCGAACGCTCCATCAGGCGGCGCCGGCCGGCGCTGTTGGCTTCGATGTAGTCGATGCACTGGTGGAACAGGTAGGGCACGACATAGGCGCAGAATTCATCGACGAGCGGACGCGAGAGTTGCGGACACAGTTCGAGCCGCTCGATGTCGTCGGCCATCTCGGCGGCAATGTCGTCCAGCACCGCTCGAATTGCCGCACGCAGCGCCGGCTGCGGACCGGTGATGCCGCATACTCCCACCACGAACGCATCCGGGTGATGCCGGGCATACAGGAACAGCGCCTCGCATGCGCGGCTGGCCACCTCGCCGGGGTTGTCGCGCGCGACCGCCCAGCGCACCGAGCGCAGCATCGGCCGCAACTCGGCGCTGACCTCGGCCACTGCAGTCAGCGCCAGGTCTTCCATGTCCTGGAAATGCCGGTAGAACGTATTCGGGTTGAGGCCGGCCTCGCGCGCGATCTCGCGCAGCTTCAAGGCCGCGAAGCTGCGCCTGGCGGCGGCCAGCTTCAGCGCGGCGTCGATCAGGCGGCGTTTGCCGTCGGCAATGGCTTCCATGCGGATTAGTAGTGATGCTCGGTTTTTGGTCGACACGCTGCGTTGACACGGTGTCTACGCTTGTCTACCCTTCGCCGGGGTAGACAGTTGTCTACGTTAGACGAAACGGCGGCAGATGGCAATCGCGCCGCCGGCCCCCCGGACCTCACCGTACACGCCCCCGAGCCATGCCGCAGCCAACCATGTCACCGGGCACCGACGCCCTTGCCCAGCCAACGCATCCCGCCGCGCTGACAGCGGTCGGGCCAATCCCGCGCGATCCCGGCTGGCCGCTGGTCGGCAACCTGCTGCAGATCAAGCCGGGCGCGGTGGGCCAGCACCTGCTGGCGCGCAGCCGCCACCATGACGGCATCTTCGAACTGGACTTCGCCGGCCGGCGCGTGCCGTTCGTGACGTCGGTCGCGCTGGCTGCCGAGGTGTGCGACGCGGCGCGCTTCCGCAAGTACATCGGTCCGCCGCTGTCCTACCTGCGCGGCATGGCGGGCGACGGCCTGTTCACCGCCCATACCGACGAGGCCAACTGGGGCAAGGCGCACCGCATCCTGATGCCGGCGTTCAGCCAGCGCGCGATGAAGGGCTATTTCGACGTGATGCTGCGCGTGGCCAACCGGCTGGTCGACAAATGGGAACGGCAGGGCCCCGACGCCGATATCGCCGTGGCCGACGACATGACGCGGCTGACGCTTGACACTATCGCGCTGTCCGGCTTCGGCTATGACTTCGACTCGTTCGCCAGTGCGCAGCTGCACCCGTTTATCGAAGCCATGGTCGGCGCGCTGGAAGAAGCGATGTCCAAGCTCACGCGCCTTGGCGTGCAGGACCGCTTCATGCATGCGGCACACCGCAAGTTCGACGAAGACACGCGCTTCATGCGCGAACTGGTCGACGACGTGATCAAGCGCCGCCGCGCGGCCGACGAAGGCGGGCGGCAGGGCGCCGCCATGGACCTGCTCGGGCTGATGCTCGAAGCGCGCGATCCCGACACGGACCAGCGCCTGGACGACGAGAACATCCGCAACCAGGTCATCACCTTCCTGATTGCCGGCCATGAAACCACCAGCGGGCTGCTGACCTTCGCCCTGTACGAGCTGCTGCGCAATCCCGGCGTGATGGCGCAGGCGTACGCCGAGGTGGATGCGGTACTGCCCGGCAACGCCGCGCCGGTGTATGCCGACCTGGCACGGCTGCCGGTGCTCGACCGCGTGCTCAAGGAAACGCTGCGACTGTGGCCCACCGCGCCAGCCTTCGCCGTCGCGCCGTACCAGGATACGCTGCTCGACGGCCGCTACCTGATCCGCAAGGACCGCCGCGTTTCCGTCGTGCTGACCGCGCTGCACCGCGACCCCAAGGTCTGGGCCGATCCCGAGCGCTTCGATATCGACCGCTTCCTGCCCGAGAACGAAGCCAGGCTGCCGCGCCACGCCTACATGCCGTTCGGCAACGGCGAGCGCGCCTGCATTGGCCGCCAGTTCGCGCTGACCGAGGCCAAGCTGGCGCTGGCGCTGATGCTGCGCAATTTCCAGTTCACCGATGCGCACGACTACCAGTTCCGTATCAAGGAAACGCTGACGATCAAGCCAGACGGCTTCACCGTCCGCGCGCGCCGGCGCCGGCCGCACGAGCGCATCGTCGCGATACCGGTCGCCGGAGAAGAACAGGCGCCGCTGGCTGGCGCGGAAGTGCAGGGCGCGGGCCGGCCGCTTGCCGTGCTGTGCGGATCCAGCCTGGGCACCGCGCGTGAACTGGCCGAGCAGGTCCACGCCGGCGCGCTTGCCGCGGGCTTCGACGCTACCCTGCGCGACCTCGACGAGATTGCCGATGCGTTGCCGACCAGCGGCCTGGCCGTCATCGTTGCCGCCACCTACAACGGCCGTGCGCCGGACTCGGCGCGTCGCTTCGAGGATCTGCTCGACAGCGGCGCAGCCAAGGAATACCGCGCGCCGGACCTGCGCGTTGCGGTGCTGGGCTGCGGCAATTCGCAATGGCCCACGTACCAGGCTTTCCCGCGCCGGGTATTCGAATTCTTCGCCGGCGCCGGCGCCACGCCACTGCTGCCGCGTGGCGAGGCCGATGGCAACGGCGACTTCGACCAGGCGGCGGAACGATGGCTGGCGTTGCTGTGGCAAGCGCTGCAGGGGGGCGACGGCACCGGCGGATCGCCACAAGCGCCAGCGGTGCAGGTACAGTTGCGAGGCGTGGCCGAGATCCGCGCGACGACGCTGCCGACCAATACACAGGGCTTCACGGTCCTGTCGAACCTCGAACTGGTGAACGATCCCGACGGCCTGTGGGACTTCACGCGCGAGGCGCCGCGGACATCCACGCGCGACATCCGGCTGCGGTTGCCGGAAGGCGTGCGCTACAACACCGGCGATCACCTGGCCGTCTATCCGCAGAACCAGCCTGATATTGTCACGGCGATTTGCGAGCGGATCCATGTCGACCCGGACGCCATCGTCACGCTGTCCGCCGCGCGCGGTGCGGCACGCGGGCTGCCGGTTGGCGAGGCGCTGTCCGTGCGGCAACTGCTGACGCATTTCGTGGAGCTGCAGGATGTCGTTTCGCGCCAGACGCTGCGCAGCCTGGCGCAAGCCACCCGTTGCCCGTTCACGCGGCAGTCGCTGCAGCAGCTTGCCTCGGACGACGAAACGGCCGGCCATGCGGCACAGGTCGCGCAGCGCAGGCTGGGTCTGGGCGATGTGCTCGACCGGTTTCCTGCGATCGAACTGGACCTGGCTGGCCTGCTGGCCTGCACCGTGCCGATGCGTCCACGGTTCTACTCCATCGCGTCGTCGCCGCTGGTTTCGCCCGACATGGCGACCATCACCGTCGGCACGGTCCGCGCGCCGGCGCTGTCGGGCCGCGGGCTGTTCCGCGGCGTGGCCTCCACCTGGCTGCAGGGCCTCGCACCCGGTACGGTGATCGCGGGCGCGATCCGCACGCCCAATCCGCCTTTCGCGCCCGAGGCGCCGAATGTGCCGATGATCCTTGTCGGGCCAGGGACAGGCATTGCACCGTTCCGTGGCTTCCTCGAGGAACGCGCGGCGCAGCAGGCCGCGGGAAAGGCGGTAAGGCCGGTGCAGCTTTACTACGGCTGCCGGCATCCTGCGCACGACTGGCTGTACCGTGAGGACGTCGCGCGCTGGCAAGAGCAGGGCGTGGCCGAAGTCCATGCGGCGTATTCGGTCGTCGATGGCGCGCCGTGCTTCGTGCAGGATTTGCTCTGGCAGCGCCGCGCAGACGTCTGGGCGCAACTGAACGCAGGCGCTGTGTTCTATGTGTGCGGCGACGGCCGGCAAATGGCGCCGGCGGTCAGGCAGGCGCTGATCCGGATCGCCGCGGAGCAGGGCGGGATGACGGAAGCGGCGGCATCGGACTGGCTCGCGGCGCTGGTAGCGGCCGGGCGTTACCGGCAAGACGTGTTTAACTGACCATCGTTACGTCACCGCGCCCGGCAGGTGCCGTCAGATCACAGGGAGATGCAACTGGCCATCCGTGCCAAGCACACGGCCATCGGGCGTCGCTGGCAGATGGGTGAGTTCGAACGCCAGGATCTGCGGCGGCGTGCGATAGATGCCGCCATGAATCGCAGACATGGCGCTGGCGTCGAGGGGGCGGTGACCGGCAAGGTCGCGGATGATCAGGGTGCTCATGATGGTTCTCCCAAGGATTGGCGAGCGGGGTGCTCTGACAGGGAAATTGCAATCCTCATGCCTGTCGGGAATTAGAGCATTTTCGGCATGCAAACGGCTTGGGGGGTGATGCTGACAGCGCGGCGACCATGTGCGGTGTTGGGTGGCGCCGTACACAGGTGCGATCGGGGATGGGCGCGGTACCAACACCGGCGTGTTCGCTCCCCGTCTCGAGCATGGCCAGCATGCGGCCAAGGCGGGCGCTGCGTCCCCTCGATGAGAGAATTAGAATCCTCAGCGCGGGCACCACTCTTCAGGAGAACTCATGTTTGACCACGTCAAGTTCGGAGTCAGCGACTATGCAGCGAGCAAGGCGTTCTTCCTCAAGGCACTCGAACCGCTCGGCGTAGCCGTTGTCTCGGAGGGGCCGCCGATGTATGGCGTCGAGCTCAGCGCGAAGCGCAAGGCTTCATTGTGCCTGTTCCAGACCGAGGAGAAGCCCGCGCATCTTCACCTGGCATTCACGGCCGAGAATCGCCAGCAGGTCGACGCTTTCTATCGCGCGGCGCTGGACGCCGGTGGCAAGGACAACGGTGCGCCCGGTCTGCGTCCGCACTACCACGCGAATTACTATGCGGCCTTCGTCATTGGTCCGGACGGGCACAACATCGAAGTGGTTTGCCAGGAACCGGCCATGGCTTGACTTGTCCCGCAGACCCTGCGGGACAGGATGGCGGGCGAGAAGCCGCTGCCGCCCTGTCGACCCTGTCGAACCCCTGTCGAATCACCCGCGCATCCGCAACAGATCATCGTAGGAGACCAGCTTGCGTTTCTCTTTGGAAAGGGTTTTTCGCCTGGACGTCGAGCGGGCTGGCTGGCCACGCTCGAACTTGGCGGCGGCACGTGCGTCCTCCCGCGCGTAGGTCTGTGCGGTCCTGGCTTCCGCCTTCAGGCGTTCAGCTTCCAGCCGTGCGGCAGTGCGCTCCTCCCGGGCAATATCTTGCACCGCCGACAGGATCTCGGCTCTCAACAGTTCGCGCCTTTGCCTGGCGGCGGCGCGGGCAGCCTGCAATTGCTCTTTCTTCTGCCGCAGCCAGTCCCTGCGGTTGACCGGCGCAGGCCTGGCCTCTGGCGGCACGCTCAGGCGCAAAGCCCTGCTGATTGAAACTTTCTCCGCCAGCGTGCGCCGCGTTTCCTGCTTCGCATCACTCACGCTGCATCACTCCTCCGGCATCACATTCGATGCGGCCCATACATCACCAGTTGAATTCCGCTAACTCATCCGCACAACCTTACCATAGGACTCCATCCTGGGCCGGCGGCCCGTGCCGACGCGCTCCCAGGCGTCGGTAAACGCGGCAGAGGGCCTGACGCCCTCTGGTCTCACGACACGGCCAAATCCGGCTCTATCGGGCTGTTTCGCGCAG
This sequence comes from Cupriavidus consociatus, assembly GCF_017814975.1. Lineage (GTDB taxonomy): Bacteria > Pseudomonadota > Gammaproteobacteria > Burkholderiales > Burkholderiaceae > Cupriavidus > Cupriavidus consociatus. The sequence goes on along the minus strand of NZ_JAGIQA010000007.1, from coordinate 193,574 downwards.
CGGGCGGAATGCAGACCTCAACTCCGCGCTAAACAACTCCGGCTCTTCCCAGGCCGCAAAGTGACCGCCCCTGGCAACCTGGTTGTAGTAGATCAGGTTGGGATACGCCCGCGCCAGCCAGGCCTTCGGAGGCCGGTAAACCTCGCCGGGAAAGACGGTCACTGCCGCCGGAACCGTAACGGGGCCGCCCTTTGCCGGTGTGTTGCTCGTTTCCCAGTAGATCCGTGCGCTGGATTCACCGGTGTTCGTCAGCCAGTAGAGCGAGATATTGTCGAGAATCGCGTCCCGGCCCAGCGCCCGTTCGGGATCGCCGCGCGTGTAGACCCAGTCGGCCAGCTTGTCATAGATCCAGGCCGCCAGCCCCACCGGCGAATCGGCCAGGCCAATGCCGATGGTTTGCGGCCGCGTCTGCATCAGGGCGGCGTAGCCGAATCCTTTGTTGAGGAAATCCCTCGCCTCGTCGAATACCTGCTTTTCCTCGGCGGTCAGGTTTGACGGGGCGGGTTCGCCGGTCTTCAGCGCCATCGCGAGCGCGGGCGGCAGTGTCGTGGCGCGTTCGATGCGGTTGACGTGGATGCCGAGCAGCCCTTGGGGCGCGAGCCGCCCAAGCGCGTCGGAGATGATTGCGCCCCAGTCGCCGCCTTGCGACAAGTACCGCGCATAGCCAAGCCGCTTCATCAGCACGTCCCACGCGCGCGCGATGCGATCCGGGTTCCAGCCGGTATCCTTGGGCTTCTGTGAGAAGCCGAAGCCCGGCAGCGACGGGATCACGAGATGGAATGCATCGCCGGCGCTGCCGCCGTACGCGGTCGGATCCGTCAACGGTCGGATGCTGTCGAGCAGTTCGAACACGGAGCCGGGCCAGCCGTGCGTCATGACCAGGGGCAGCGCGTTCTCATGGCGCGAGCGGACGTGGATGAAGTGGATATCCACACCGTCAATGTTCGTCACGAACTGGGGCCAGGCATTCAGCCTTGCCTCGGCCTTGCGCCAGTCATGCCCAGTGGCCCAGTAGCGCACGAGCGGCCGCAGCTTGTCGACTTGTACGCCCTGGGTCCGGTCCGGGACGGTTTCCGGATCGGGCCACCGCGTCGCCATCAGGCGGCGGCGCAGATCGTCGAGGGCCGGCTGCGGGATGCGTGCACGGAACGGGCGGATCGCGTCCGACGCCAAGGCGCGCGCTGGCGCGGGCTGCGCGGCGAAAGCCAGGCGTGACGAAAACAGCGAGAGCGCCGCGCCCGCCGCGCCGCCCAGCAACAGGGACCGGCGCGACGGGTCGATGGCGTCATTCGACGATTTGGCGTTCATGGAGTGCTCTTTCATTGCGCGTTCGTCGAGCGGGACGGCTTGGCGGGCACCAGCAGCGGCACGTCTTTCCTGACAATGTAGGTCGCCAGTTCCGACGCCTTGCCGCTGCCGACATTGCGTGCCGAGTGCACACTGCCGGCCGGAATGAACAGCGCCTCTCCCGCCTTCAGCGTCACTGGCGGCTTGTCGTCAAGCTGGTATTCCAGCGTGCCTTGCAGTACATAGGCGATTTCTTCGCCAGGGTGCGAATGCTTCGGCGCAAGCGCGCCGGGGTCGAAGTCGACGCGTACCTGGATGGCATCACGGCCGGGAATGCTGAGTGCGTGGTGAACCAGGTCGGTGCGCTGGATGTCGGTCTGCGCCCGGGCGTTCAGCACAGGCAGGCTGCTGCCGGCAATCAGCAGGGCGGAGGCGATGAGTCGGGAAATGTTCATGAGGCAGGCTTGGATAGGATATGCAGGATGGGTCCAGATTGAGAGTGTGGTTGCCACGTGGAGTCGAGCGTCGCCGGCGTGGCGTGTACCGGCGGCGCGATGCAAGCGGGACTGGCCCGGACTGCTGACGTGTGCCGCCTGCTGATGCGATTCAACGAAATGCGGCGCGAACGTCCGCCACGGTTCGACCGGGATCCTGCAGATGCGGGTAGTGCCCGATGCCCGGCAGCACGGTGAATTCCGCATGCGCCTTCTGCGCGAATTCGATGCCCATTTCTTTGCGGATATAGAGGTCCTTCTCGCCCCAGACCACCTTGACCGGTGTCCTGAGCCGGTGCAGGTTCGCCTCCAGCCAGGCCTGGTCCCGCGTGAAGTGCGAGTAGTAGTGATAGAAGGCATCGGCAGACGTCATTGCGCCGTGACTCCATCCGCGCGCCATGTCGTCCCGGAGTTCGGGCGAGATGTCGAACTGCGCTTGCGGCGGCAGGCCGCGCCGGTACGCGTTCTGCAGAACATCGTCGCGGTTTTTGTTCAGCTGGGCGCGAGCCAGTTCGGCCGAGGGCTGCGATTTCAGGCTTTGCAGGCTTTCGTACATGTACTGCGGCCTGTCGAACGGCGCGAAGTCGCCCACGATGATCGTTCTGGCAATGTCCGGCACCTCGAGCGCCAGGAGCAAGGCCGGCAGCGCGCCGATATCGGTTGCGTAGATGGTCAGCTGCGACGTGTCGATGCCCGCCTTGCGGATGTATGCCTGCAGGACTCGGGCATAGTCCCGGGGCGCATAGGAGAACTTGTCCGCAGTCGGACGCGATGAAAGCCCGTAGCCAGGCCAGTCGATGGCATGCACTTCGAAGTCATCGCCCAGCGACAGGGCGATGTCCTTCCATGCGTATAGGGTTTCCGGGAATCCATGCAGGAACAGGACGGTTCCCTTCGCGCCGGGTTGGTGCACGACCATCCGTCTCAGCGAGATGTCAGCATCGATCTCGATCCATCCGATATCGGGCTGTTGCGCCTGCATCCTGACGCTGGGCGCAGCATGGGCGATGGGCGAAGCCATGGCAGCGCCAAGGACGAAAACGAAGGCAAGCAGCCGCTGCAGCAGGAGTCTGGGCATGTCAGTAGATCGTGGAATCGGCATGCCGCATCAATGGACCCAGCGCTCGACCTGCGCTTGCAGGCGCGGCCCGACCAGCAGGATGGCGGGAATCACGATCACATAGCCGATGCCCCACGAGCGCAGCCACGTCAGCGCGAAACCTTCCGAGAACCCCATGTTGAGAGCAAGCAGGGCGAACGAGATGATCCCAGTGGTCACGACACCCATCGACAGCGCGAAGGCGACTTTCCGTTTCAGTTGCACGTTCATGGCTATTTCCTTGCGTAAAAAATACCAAGTGGTATATTTCGAGTCAAAAAATATCAGGCGAGATCGATAACCGTTTTCTTCACCGCCGACATGACGGCCTGGTTGTAAGCGGCGTTGCCGGTGAGCCGGGAGATCATGATCGCGCCCTCGATCATTGCGATCAGCGTGATCGCGGTTTCCTCGGGGTCGACGTCTTTCCGGAACTCCCCGGAGGCACTGCCCGCCTTGATGACCGAGACGAGATTCGCCTTCCAGCCCCGGAACGCCTCCAAGGCCTTGTCGCGCAGGGCAGGGTGGGTGTCGTCGGCTTCAATGGCAGTGTTAAGCAGCGGGCACCCTCCTTTCGGAAAGCACGCGGGAAGGTCCTCGAACACGCCAGTCAGCGCAAGCAGCTTGTCCTTGCTGGTGGTCCTGGTGGCCATCTGGTCCCGAACCGCCGATTGCGCCTGCTTCCAGTTGTAATCGAATGCGGCCAGCGCCACTTCTTCCTTGTTGGCAAAGTTGCCGTAGACACTGCCCTTGGTCAGGCCGGTGGCTTCGGTCATGTCTGCGAGCGAGGTTCCGGCATAGCCCTTCGTATTGAAAATGGGCGCTGTCTTCTCGACGATCAGCTGGCGGGTGCGTTCGGCTTTGTTCATGGAGGCCAGAATATACCAATCGGTATTTTTGTCAAGGACAGTCCGCCCAAGTGAAGGGTGGTCCATGCCGCATGAAAGGTTTGCCGAGGCACGCACCATGGCTCCTAGTCCTGCCGCTGCACTTCCGGCGGGCGGCGGAAGCTGATTGCCAGGCGGTTGAAGGCATTCATCAGGCTGATCGCCATCGTCAGGTCGGTGAGTTCTTTTTCGCTGAACACTGCTGCGGCCCTTTGGAACACTTCGTCTGGAACGTGCGATTCCGCTACGCGCGTCACAGACTCCGCCCATTCGAGCGCGGCCTGCTCACGTTCACTGAAGAGTTCGCCGGCCTCGCGCCAGGCTTGCACGAGTGCGAGCCTGGTGACCGACACGCCCTTCTTCACCAGGTCGCGCGTGTGCATGTCGAGGCAGTAGGCACAGCCATTGATCTGGCTGACGCGAAGATAGGTCAGCTCCACCAAGGTGCTGTCGAGCCCCGACTGCAGGATGTAGCCATAGACGTTGCCAAATGCCTTGACGCCGCCAGGGGATGCTTTCGTGTAGTCCAGTCTCATTTCGCGCTCCCTTCGTGCGTAGTCAGATCCTTCTCGTTGCTATCCATGACGAATACGGCCAACAGCTTCGCCGGCTTTGTGCGGCTCGCGTTGCGGCTGACCTGGTGATGCGAACCCGGCTCCTCGTGGAAGCTTTCGCCAGCCTTGTAGACGCGCTCCGGACCATCGTCCACCTTGCTCGCAATGCTGCCCGAGACCACGTAGGCATAGATGAACGCCGACCTGGCGTGGTAGTGCGGCAGGGAGGCGCCGCCCGGCGGGTACAAGACTTCCACGGCGACGATCGATTTCCCCGGGATGTTCGGGATCGATCGCGAGAGGTTTTCCTTCACCGTTTCAGTGGGGCCGTGCGCGGCCGCGATGCCGCTGAAGCTTAGGGCGGCTGCCGCCATAAGCGGTAACAGGATGCGTTGGGGTTTCATGCCTATCTCCTTGGTAGAGCCTCTGGCTTGTAACCAGACTTTGTAACTACGATCACGATAGTCGTAGTAAAGATAGTGGATCGTTCGCGAAAGCGCAAGTCCAGGCGCGCGGATTGGCTTCGCGTCACTGGCGAAAAAAGATCTTGCGCTTTAATACTGCGACTAATATGATCGTAGTTATGGGTCGCGCTTGACCGCGACCCTGTTACACGACACCGAGGTTTGATTCAGGAGTTTGAAGATGTCCAAACGTATTCTTGTCATTGGCGCCGGCTTTGCCGGCATGTGGAGCGCACTGGCTTCGGCCCGTCTGCTTGACCAGGTCGGGCGCACCGACGTGGAAATCGCGCTGGTCGCACCGGAACCCGTACTACACGTCCGCCCGCGTCTCTATGAGCAGAACCCGAACGGGATGAAGGCGCCGCTGCAAGAGATCTTCAAGGCCGTCGGCGTGCGGTATATCCGGGGCAAGGTGGAACACATCGATGTCGCGAGCCGCGAAGTGAGCATTGCGGGCGTCGGTGCGGATGGCTCGCAGCAGCGCGTGGGCTATGACCGCCTGGTGCTTGCCGCGGGAAGCCGGTTGTTCCGTCCGCAGATTCCCGGGCTGGACCAGCATGCATTCAATGTCGACCAGGTCGCCGACGCGGCGGAGCTCGAAGCGCATCTCCATGGCCTGGCCAGTCGCCCGGAACGCGCCGGGCGCAATACCGTGGTGATTGCGGGTGCCGGCTTCACCGGTATCGAGACTGCCGCGGAAATGCCGGCCCGCCTGCGCGACGTGCTGGGCGAAGACGCCGCGGTGAAGGTGATCATGGTGGAGCGCAATGCCGAGGTCGGACCTGACCTGGGCCCGGGGCCGCGGCCGGTGATCACGCAGGCGCTGACCGAACTGGGCGTGACCTGGAAGCTTGGCTCCGGCGTCGCGGCCGTCGATGCGACTGGCGTCACCCTCGAGAACGGCGAGCGCATCGAGGCGGATACGGTGATCTGGACCGCCGGCGCCCGCGCCAGCGAACTCACCGCGCAGATTCCGGCGGAGCGCGATCGCTTTGGGCGACTGCACGTCGACCGCGATCTCAGGGTAAGGGGTGTCGATTCGGTGTTCGCCACCGGCGATTGCGCCTACGCCGCGACCGATGACGAAGGCAACTTCGCGGCGATGTCCTGTCAGCACGCGATGAACCTTGGCCGTTCGGCAGGGCACAACGTGGCGGCGGACCTCGTGGGCGAGGCGCTGCTCCCGTATAGCCAGCCCAAGTATGTGACCTGCCTGGACTTGGGGCCGTGGGGTGCTGTCTACACGGAAGGCTGGAACCGGCAGGTCAAGCTGACCGGAGGCGTCGCCAAGGCGCTGAAGACACGGATCAATAGCGAGTGGATCTACCCGCCGAGCGCGGATCGCGCGGAAGCGCTGGCGCTGGCTGACCCGCGCCGGATCGTTGTTGCCTGAGGGGGCGCAGAGTGCAAGCAGGGCGATCCGGTGGATCGCCCTTTTTGCATTGCGCGCGCAGTCGCTGAGGCAAATCCGTCCGCAGTTGCAGAAGTCGCTGCAATGAGGCCGGAAATCGGTGCGCGGGTTTCGTCAGACCGAAGGCTTCTTTTGCGAATCGTGAATTCACATTGCCCTCACGGTCGATCTATCGTCCCTGATGTCGTGATGGAACCCCATCATCGAATCACGGTGTGACCGATAAAGGAGACGAAGGATGAAGCAGGCTCTCGGCGGGCTGGCACTTGTGGCGACCCGGGTGGCAGGGGCGGTTGGCGTGGCCGTTGCGGTAGCTCCAGGCGCAGCGTTGGCGGCTTATCCCGACAAGCCGATCCGGCTGATCGTGCCGGCGGCCGCGGGTGGCACCACGGATATCGCGTCGCGCCTGGTCGGCAAGCGCATGGGCGAGTTGCTTGGCCAGCCCGTGGTGGTGGAAAACCGCGCCGGCGGAGGCGGCATCATCGGCGCGCAGGCGCTCAGGCAGTCTGCCGCCGATGGCTATACCCTGATGATGGGCAATATCGGGCCCAATGCCATCAACTACAGCCTGTACCGCCAGTTGCCCTACCGCGCGGAGGACTTTGCGCCGATTACCATGGTCGTGTCGGTGCCCAATGTGCTGGTGGTCAATGCCAACGTGCCGGCCCGTACCGTGGCCGAACTGGTCGCACTGGCCAAGGCGCAGCCCGGCAAGTATTCCTTCGCCTCCTCAGGCACCGGCCAGTCGGTCCACCTTTCCGGCGAGCTGTTCCGCAAGCGCACTGGCACTGACCTCATCCACGTGCCCTACAAAGGCGCAGCACCGGCCGTGGCCGATCTGGTGGCCGGACAGGTCACCATGATGGTGGACAATCTGCCCAGTTCGTTGCCGCATATCCGGTCGGGCAAGCTGCGCGCGCTGGCTGTGACCAGCGCCAGCCGCGTGCATGAGTTGCCTGACGTGCCCACGATGAAGGAGGCCGGCGTGGACGACTTCCAGGTGACCGCATGGTTCGGCCTGGTGGCACCGGCCGGCACGCCGCAGGAGGTCATCGGCCGGCTGCAGAAGACCGTGGCCGGCATCCTCGCCGAGCCCGAGGTCAAGGCAAGACTGGCGGATCTGGGCGGCATGCCCGGCGGCGATACGCCCGCTCACTTCGGCAACTTCATCAAGAGCGAGCGCGAGCGCTGGGCGCGCGTAGTCAAGGACACCGGCATTCCGCAGCAATAAGCCAACAGGCCAACGGGGCTACGTTGGCCGCTACGAGGCCATCAACATGATCGACAAGACTGTGGCATCACTGGAACAAGCGGTGGCCGGCATCACTGACGGTGCCACCGTGCTGGTGAGCGGCTTCGGCGGCTCCGGCATTCCCGGTGCATTGCTTGACGCGCTGCTCGCATGCGGTGCGCGCGATCTCACCATCGTCAACAACAATGCCGGCAACGGCGACACGGGCATTGCGGCGCTGATACGCGCCGGGGCTGTGCGCAAGGTGATCTGCTCCCATCCGCGTTCGAGCAATGCCGAAGCCTTTATCGAAGCCTATCGCGCCGGCAAGGTCGAGCTGGAATGCGTGCCGCAAGGCACGCTGGTGGAGCGCATGCGCGCCGCCGGCGCCGGGCTGGGGCCGTTCTTTACGCCGACCGCGTATGGCACGGCCCTGGCAGAGGGCAAGGAAACGCGCAAGATCGATGGCACAGGTTATGTGCTGGAGCAACCCTTGCGCGGCGATTTTGCGCTGGTCAAGGCACATCGCGCGGATCGCTGGGGCAACCTCGTCTACCGCTATGCGGGCCGCAACTTTGGGCCGGTGATGTGCACCGCTGCGCGCCACACCATTGTCCAGGTCGATGAAATCGTGCCGCTGGGCACGCTGATGCCCGAGCAAGTGATGACGCCTGGCATCTTCGTCCATGCCGTGGTGCAGACCGGAGAACGCCATGCCGCGTGAAATGCCGCTGTTCCAGCAACTGCCCCGGCTCAGCCGCCATGACATGGCGCGCATTGTGGCGGCCGATATTCCGGACGGCAGCTACGTCAATCTCGGCATCGGCATGCCGACCCTGGTGTCGGACCAGTTACCGCCGGACCGGGAGATCATCCTGCACAGCGAGAATGGCATCCTTGGCATGGGCCGGGTGATCCGCGACGGCGCGGCCGATCCCGACCTGATCAACGCCAGCAAGGAGCCGATCGCGCTGCTGGCGGGCGCTTCCATCTCCGACCATGCGGTGTCCTTTGCCATGATGCGCGGCGGTCATCTCGACGTCACCGTGCTGGGCGGCTTCCAGGTCTCCGCCGGGGGCGACCTGGCCAACTGGTCGACCGGGGAGCCCGACGCGATCCCGGCCGTGGGCGGCGCCATGGACCTGGTGGCGGGGGCGGCCAGGCTCTTCGTGATGATGGAGCATGTCACGCGCGACGGCCAGCCCAAGATCGTGGAGCACTGCAGTTATCCCCTTACCGGCCTCGGCGTGGTGGACCGCATCTATACGGACCTGGCTGTGATCGACGTGCAGCCGGGCGGCGGACTGCTGGTCACCGGCCTGGCCGAAGGCGTGTCCTTCGATGCGGTGGCGGCGCTGAGTGCGGCGCCGCTCATGTTGAGCGAGCAGTGCCGGGTGTTGCGATAGCTCGCGCCAGGCCGATCTCGGCTTCCAGCATTTCGAGGTCCAGCGCCGATACCTGCAGCCCCTCGCTGCGCGCGCGTAGCGCCTGTGCCGCTTCGCGCTCGCCGGGCATCGCGATCGCATCGAAGCCGTCGGCGAGGGGCGAGGCCTTGGCGCGGCTGACCAGTTCGTCCGCGCGCGTGAAGTAGTCACCAAGCGGCAGCCCCGCATCGGGCCTGAATGCGATAAATGCATGCCCGACGTCCTGCAGCTGCGTGAAGTCGCTGTTCTGGTTGCGCACCTGGCCGCCGAAAGCAGCGCCAGACATCACGCCCGCCATCAACTCCATCATCAGCCCGAGCCCGGATCCCTTGGGTCCCGCCATCGGCAGCACCACGCCGTCGATGGCGGCCTTGGGATCGGTGGTGGGCTGGCCGCTGGCGTCGAGCGCCCAGTCCGGCGGGATGGCTTCGCCGCGGCGCGCGGCGCGGCGGATCTTGCCGAAGGCCACCACCGAAGTCGCCATGTCCAGCACGATTGGCGTACCGCGCGCCGGCGCGGCAAAGGCAAACGGGCTGGTGCCGAGGAACGGCGTGCGGCCGCCCCACACCGGCATCAGCGGCGGTGCGTTGGTCAGCACCAGCGCGCCGAGCCCCGCGTCGAGCGCCTGCTGCAGGTACGTCGCCGCCATCCCGAAATGATTGCTGCGCGAGGCCAGCACCAGGCTGATGCCATGCCGGCGCGCGCGCGCGATCGCTTCATCCATCGTTTTACGGGCGACGATGTAGCCCATGCCATTGTCCCCGTCGACATGCGCCGTCGCACCGTCGCCAGGCGTCACCGCCAGCGTTGGCGTGGGATTGACCAGGCCCAGACGCAGCCGCCTGGTATAGACCGGGATGCGCCCGATGCCGTGCGAGGCCACGCCGCGCGCGTCGGCGTCGACCAGGCACCCGGCAACGTAGGCGGCATCGCCGGCGGGCAGGTAGGCCGCGAAGATGTCGGTCACGGCTTGCAGGAGTGAGGAGTAGGGCGGCAGGTTCGTGTCCACGGTCATACCTGAAAAGAGGGGGAGTCGGGCAAGCGCGCGCATCAGCTCAGCTTGATCTGCGCCTCTCGGATCAGCGCGCCCCACTTGGCGTGTTCGGCGCGGATATGCGCGGCGAAAGCCGCTGGCGAGGTCGGCGTCGCGACGCTGCCTTCCTGCTTCAGGCGCTGCTGGACGTCAGGACGCGCCAGCACCTGCAGCGTGGCGGCGGACAGCTTCGCCGTGATGTCCGCCGGCAAGCCTGCCGGCGCGACCAGGCCCAGCCAGGTGGTGGCCTCGAAGCCGGCGAAGCCCTGTTCGGCGACAGTCGGTACCGACGGCAGCGCCGACAGCCGCTGCGCAGAGGTCACCGCCAGCGCACGGATACTGCCCGCGGCCAGTTGCGGCATCACCGAGACCGTATTGCCGAAGTAAGCCGGCACCTGTCCGCCCAGCAGGTCGTTCATGGCCGGGCCCGCGCCCTTGTATGGCACCTGCATGACCCGGACCCCGGCACGCCGCGCCAGCATTTCACCGGCCAGGTGTCCGACCGTGCCGTTGCCGGCCTGTGCGATTCCCGTCTCGCCGCTGCGCGCCCTGGCTTGCCGCAGGAAGTCGGCGAGGGTGTGGAACGGTGAATCGTGACGCACGACCAGTACCACGGCCACGTCGCTGGCGGCAAGCAGGGCATCCAGGGAATCGCAGCAGTCGACATCGGCGGGGCGTGCCGCGGCCCCGGCCAGTGCGGGATCGAATGCCGCGACGCGCATCCCCAGCGCCAGGCACACCCGCGCGACGCGCTGCGCCACCTGGCCAAAGCCGACCAGCCCGATGGTGCGGCCCTGCAGTTCCACGCCGTCCTGCGCGCGCGACCAACGGCCCGCGCGCAGCTCGCGATCCATCCACGGCACGCGACGCGCCGCCGCGAACATCAGCGCCAGCGTCAGTTCCGCCACGGACTGCGCATTGGCGCCTGGTGTCACATAGACCGGAATGCCCCGTGCGGTGGCGGCGGCGACATCGATGTTGCTGACGCCGACGCCATGCTTGGAGATCACCTTCAGCGTCGGGCAGGCGTCGATGGCCGCGCCGGTCAGTGCGACCGTGCGCGAGATCCCCGCATCCACCGGCAACGTCCGGAGCAACCCATGCAGCGCCTGCGGGCTGTCGGCGTCGGGCAGGTAGTGGACGCTGGCATTGGCGGCTTCCAGCAGGCGGACGCCGGCGCCTGCCAGGCGCGGTGCGGTAACGAGGACGGTGTAGGGCATGACTCGGAGCGGTTAGGGGAATGCAGCGATTCTTTCCCGCCGGTTCGATGCCGTCCAGCTTATAATTTTTTGGTTTTGATAAACGAAAGTAATCAGTCGTGCTGCGGCCGGCTGCATGCCACGGAGCGCCATGGACCTGCGTGACCTCAAGTACTTCCTGGCCGTGGCCAACGCCGGCAACTTCCGCCGCGCCGCCGAACTGGTGCACCGCAGCCAGCCGACGCTGACCAAGGCGGTCGACCGGCTCGAGGCCTCGCTCGGCGCGGCGCTGTTCGAGCGCGACGGCCGGGGCCAGAAACTGAGCGCGGCAGGGGTTGCGCTGCGCGCCCGCGCCGCCGGCCTGCTGCAGGAAGCGGACCTGGTCCGTGACGAGGTCGGCGCCATCGCGCGGGGCGTGGCAGGCACCGTAAGGCTGGGCAGCGGACCGCTCGGCGCGGAATACCTGCTGCCGCCCATCTGCAGGATGCTGCTGCGCGAAGCCCCCAACGTGGTGCTGCAACTGAGCATTCGTCACAACTACGAATTGCGCGACGACCTGCGCGAAGGGCGCGTGGACGTGATCCTCGGCTTCGTGCCGGACCAGCAGGATGACGAATTCCATTGCGAGACGCTGCTGAAGGACACCGTCGTGGTCGCGGCGGTCAAGGGGCACCCGATCTTCCGCGTGCGCAAGCCCGGGCTGGAGGCGCTGGCCGGCTATCGCTGGGCGCTGCCCAACCGCGCGGTGCCGAGCCGGAACTGGCTCGACCAGACCATGGAATCGCGCAACCTGCCGCGGCCGGTGGTGCAGATCGAGACCAACTCGATCCCGTTGATCCCGCGCGTGGTGGCCGATACCGAACTGCTGACCTTTGTCTCGCGGCGCACCTTGCGCGCAAGCGATGACGATCTGGTGGAAGTGCCGCTGCCGGCGGCCACGCTGGTGCGCAACTTCGGCGTGACATTCCGCAAGGGCGCGCCACTTTCTCCGGTGGCGGACAGGCTGATCGGGCTGCTGCACGAATTCGGCAAGACGTTGTTAGAGCGGCTGGACTGAGCGGTGGTGCGGCTGCCACGACTGCCGCGTGTGCCGCCGGGTGCATAACGTAACGCGAGCCGGCGGCGCCGTCCGGCTTGTACTTCGGCGTGGAACTGATGTATTACGTATCCAGTCCGCTACCTCGCGCAGAAGCCGGCATTTTCCCGCCTGGCAGCGAGGCATCGCCAAATGACCCGGGCTCTCGCCCCGTCATCTCATCGGGAGGGGACTGATGGAACAACTGCTGGTTGACGCGGTAATCTTCCTCGCCGCCGCACTGGTCGCCGTGCCGCTGTCGGTGCGCCTGGGCTTTGGCTCCGTGCTGGGCTACCTGGTTGCCGGCGCAGTGATCGGTCCGTGGGGGCTGAGGCTGGTCACGGACGTCAACTCGATCATGGACGTGTCCGAGCTGGGCATCGTGCTGATGATGTTCATCATCGGCATTGAAATGGAATTCGAGAAGCTGTGGGCGATGCGCCGCTCCATCTTCGGCTATGGCGGCATCCAGGTCGCGCTGTGCGCGGCACTGCTTGCAGTGATTTTCATTGTCTTTGGCGTGCAGTGGCGCGTCGGCGTGGCGGCTGGCTTCGCGCTGTCGCTGTCTTCGACGGCGATGGTGATCGCGATCCTGGAGCAGAACCGGCTGATGGACGCGCCCGTCGGGCGATCCAGCTTCGGCATCCTGCTGTTCCAGGACATTGCCGCGATTCCGATGATCGCGCTGTTGCCGCTGCTTGCGCCGGTTGCGGTGGACGCCGGCATGTCGAGCGGCTGGGTTTCCGCGGCGAAGGCGCTGGCCATGATCGCGGCGGTCGTCGTGGTCGGTCGCCTTGTGCTGAAGTATGTGCTGCGCATGATCCAGCGCAGCGGCACGCGCGAGATCTTTACCATCTTCGCGCTGCTCTGGGTCATCGGCATCGCGCTGCTGATGCACGTGGTGCACCTGTCGATGTCGCTGGGCGCATTCCTGGCCGGCCTGTTGCTGGCGGGTTCCGAATGCCGCCACGAGATCGAATCGGACATGGCGCCCTTCAAGGGCATCCTGCTTGGCCTGTTCTTTATCGCGGTCGGCATGTCGATCGATTTCTCGGTGCTGGCCAACAAGCCGCTGCTGGTGGCGGTGCTGGTGGTCGCCCTGGTCGTTGGCAAATTCCTGGCGCTGATGTACCTGGCGAACCGGATCGAATTGCCGCGCCAGCATCGCGTCTACTTTGCCATCCTGCTGTCGCAGGGCGGCGAGTTCGCCTTTGTCGTGATGGGCGCCGCGCAGGCGGCAAACCTGATCGATGCCGAGCAACTCTCCGTCGTCACGGTCGTCGTTGCGCTGTCGATGGCCACGACACCGCTGCTGTTGCTCGCCCACCGCAAGCTGCCGCGCAGCCACGCGGCACCGCGCCAGGCCGAAGCGGATGGCCCGTAGACTGCCGGACTCGCCTGCGCCGCAAGCCAACCGATCGCGCCACGGAGGTGCCATGCGATGACTGTCCTGAACTGGCTGCGCCGTCGCGGCAAGCATCATGACGGGGCGCGCGATGCAGAGCGCGCCGCGCTGGCGGAGCGCGTGACCCGGCTGTGTCCGTACGTGCGGCTGGCAGGCGGCTATCGCAAGCGGCTTGCCCCGGCGCTGGCTATCGCAGACCGGTACGTGCGCGAGGTCGTGGCGGGCCTGCCGCCGGCTTCGCCGGCAAGCGAAGCGACCTGGAACAGCGATCCGTACATCCATGCCTTCTTTGCTACGGCACAGGACGTGATGCCGGTGTTCAGCCGGTCGTCGGACCTGCGCGACTATTTCAGCGGCTCGGCGTCCGCCACCGAGGCCTATTGCGTGCTCGGGATGGAAAAGCAGGAACGCCACACGCTGGGCGTGGCGCTGGAAGGCGATGTCATGCGCACGGAGGTGCCCCGGACCACGGTCAGCTTCACCGCTCACCGGGTCAGGATCTGCGCGGCGACCGAAGCGGCGCTGCGCGAGGAAATCGCCTGCCGCATGCTCGACCAGTTCGCGCTGCAGGCCCTGGCCGAGGTCGCGGGCGGCACGACTCGCCGCGACCGCATCGAGCGCGAGCAGGCGTTGCTGACCACGCGGCTGCACCTGCTGGAGCAGCAGGGCGTCGGCATGCGCAGCGTGCTTGGCGAACACGACGACACGCAAGCCGACGAGTCCGAGCGGCTGCGCGAGCAGGTGGCACAGAACGAGGCCGCGCTCGCCGCGCTGAGTGGGCCTGACGCACCTGACGCACCCGACCCACAGGACGGCCGGGCCGGCATGCCGGAGAGGCAGCTGCAGGCGCTGGTCGACGTGCTGACGCATGCCGAAGCCAGCTTCACGGTAGAGCGGCAAGCCGTGCGGCTGAGCCCCATGAACATCGTGCTGGCACCGGGCAGTGCCGGCCCCGCCGCTGACCTCCAGTTGATGACCGCGCGGGTGCCGGGGAATCCGCCGCTGGTCCGCACTTTTTCGCTGGTGTGCGTGACCCGCGCCGGGATGCTGTCGCCGATGCAGCTGCTCGATGAGGCCGCGCGCATGCTGTAACGCTAAAATCACGTCGATATTGGTTTGACTCTAAAGGCCTGAGCGTGGCACTCCAGCAGGGTTTCATCCTGACCCGGCATTGGCGCGATACCCCGGCCGGCACCGAGGTCGAGGTCTGGCTGGCCACCGACGAGGGGCCGCGCCGGCTGCGCCTGCCGTATCAGCCGTCGGTCGCATTCATCCCCGAGGCCCAACGCGAGCGTGCCGAGGCGCTGCTGCGCCACGAGCGCGAGGTCGAGTTGCGCCCGCTGCAGCTGCAGGACTTCCGCGGCAGGCCGGTCATCGGCCTGTATTGCCGGCAGCATCGGCAGTTGATCCAGCTCGGCCGTTCGCTGCGCGATGCCGGCGTCGACGTCTACGAAGCCGATATCCGTCCGCCCGAGCGCTACCTGATGGAGCGCTTCATCACGGCGCCGGTGTGGTTCGAAGGGGAGCCGGACGGCGAGGGCGTCATGCGCAACGCCCAGTTGAAGCCTTCGGCGGACTACCGGCCCACGCTGCGGCTGGTGTCGCTCGATATCGAAACCAACGCCTTTGGCGAGCTGTATTCGATTGCGCTCGAAGGCTGCGGCCAGCGCCAGGTCTATATGCTGGGCGCTGCGCCGCAGGAGCCGGGCGCTGCCGATTTCTCGCTTGAATACTGCGCGACTCGGCCGGAGCTGCTGGAGAAGCTGAACCAGTGGCTGGCCCGTCACGACCCCGACGCGATCATCGGCTGGAACCTGGTCCAGTTCGACCTGCGCGTGCTGGTCGAGCATGCGCGGCGCTTCCAGTTGCCGCTGCGCCTCGGCCGCGGCGGCGCGGAAATGGAATGGCGCGAGCACAACGCGCAGCAGCACTATTTCGCCAGCGCGCCGGGCCGGCTGATCCTCGACGGCATCGAGGCGCTGCGGTCGGCCACGTGGAGCTTCCCGTCGTTCAGCCTGGAATCGGTGGCGCAGACGCTGCTCGGCGAGGGCAAGGCGATCGACAATCCGTACGACCGCATGGATGCCATCGACCGCATGTTCGAGCAGGACAAGCCGGCGCTGGCGCGCTACAACCTGCGCGATTGCGAGCTGGTGACGCGCATCTTCGAGAAAACGGAGCTGCTGTCGTTCCTGCTCGAGCGCGCCACGGTCACGGGCCTGGCGGCAGACCGCAGTGGCGGTTCGGTTGCCGCCTTCACGCATCTCTACATGCCCCTGATGCACCGCCAGGGCTATGTCGCGCCCAACCTCGGCGAGCTGGCACCGGAGGCCAGCCCCGGCGGCTTCGTCATGGATTCGCGGCCGGGGCTCTATGAATCGGTGCTGGTGCTGGACTACAAGAGCCTCTATCCGTCGATCATCCGCACCTTCCTGATCGATCCCATCGGACTGGTCGAGGGACTGGCGCATCCGGATGATGCCGACTCGGTTCCCGGCTTTCGCGGCGCGCGCTTCTCGCGGACCAAACATTGCCTGCCGGCGATCGTCGCCCGGGTCTGGCAGGGCCGCGAGGCGGCCAAGCGTGACCGCAACAAGCCGCTCGCGCAGGCGCTCAAGATCATCATGAACGCGTTCTACGGCGTGCTGGGGTCAAGCGGATGCCGTTTCTTCGATCCGCGGCTGGCGTCGTCGATCACCATGCGCGGGCACGAGATCATGCGGCAGACGCGGGCGCTGGTCGAGGCGCGCGGCTACGAGGTGATCTATGGCGACACGGATTCCACCTTCGTCTGGCTGCGCCGCGCGCGCACCGAAGCCGATGCGCAGCAGATCGGCCGCAGCCTGGTGGCCTACGTCAACGACTGGTGGCGCGACCACCTGTGGCAAACCTATGGCCTGGAAAGCGCGCTTGAACTGCAGTTCGAGACCCATTTCCGCCGCTTCCTGATGCCGACCATCCGCGGCACCGACCTCGGCAGCAAGAAGCGCTACGCCGGCCAGGTGGAGCGGGCCGACGGCACGGTCGAGATGGTGTTCAAGGGGCTCGAGACGGTGCGCACGGACTGGTCGCCGCTCGCGCAGCAGTTCCAGCAGGCGCTTTACGAGAAGGTCTTCAACCGCGAGCCGTACCAGGACTATGTGCGCGACATCGTGCGCCGCACGCTGGCGGGGGAGCTCGACGAGCAGCTGGTCTATCGCAAGCGGCTGCGGCGCAGGCTGGAGGAATACCAGCGCAACGTGCCGCCGCACGTGCGGGCCGCCCGCATCGCCGATGACTACAACGAGCGCCACGGGCGCCCGCGCCAGTACCAGCAGGGCGGCTGGATCAGCTATCTGATGACCACGGCAGGACCGGAGCCGCTGGAATGCCGTTCCGCGCCGATCGACTATGACCACTACGTCGGCAAGCAATTGCAGCCGATTGCCGATGCGATCCTGCCGTTCCTGGACGATGATTTCGAGCGGCTGTTGTCGGGGCAGATGACGTTGTTCGCGCAGTAGGCCAGCGTTGCCGCCCCTGGCACGTCAGGCACCAGCCCTGTCGATCGCGGCCATCAGGTCGCCAGGATGGACCATCAGTTCGCGGACTTGCCACAGCGTCGGATATTGGTTGAGCACGCCGCGCCACCGGGGCGATTCCAGCAGCTCGTGCCACACAGGCGCAAGCGCGGGGGCTTCCGCGGCCTGGCCTTCCTCGAGCTTGCCGGCGAACTCAAGGCTGGCCTGCGCCGACAGCAGCTGCATGCGGCTGGCGGCACCGAGCAGGCGCGGACTGGCTTCGGCAGGCGCATCGCAGCAATACAGCACCAGGCCGGGCAGGCCGGCCTCTTCGGTATGCAGCGCGCTGAGCGAGGCGCCGTGCAGGCGCACTGTCCCTTGCTGCGTCTCGAACGCATAGACCACGTCCGGGTCCGCATGTGCCAGCAAGCGCAATCCGCGCAGCAGCTTCGGCAGGTCGGTCGTGGCCGCATCGACGGAGGCCTTGGCCTCCGCGAGCAGGCAGATTTCCCAGGCCGGTACCGCATCGGCTGGCGGCAGTTGCCTGAGCAGGACGGCGTCCCATTCGGTCTTGGCGCGATCATGCGTGGCGGGGATCGAGGCCGGTACGCGCATCGAGGTCACGACGCGGTATGAGGCCGGCGCTCCCTCGGCCTGGTTGAGCCGCTGCGCCAGTGCCTCCAGTGCCTGCGCGGCCTGTGCTTCGGTGGCAGCGCCACGCCGGCGGGCGGCGACGCCTTGCGCACTGGCGGTGGCGCTTCCCGGGCGCGGGCCCTGCCGGTCCCACAGCGTCCGGTATTGACGCACCAGGTCATCGGCCTCCAGCGCTTCAAGCCGCTGCAAGCGCTTCAGCGCGGGACTGTCGAGCAGCCGCGCCAGGCCCGGCGCTTCATTCGCGATCTCCGGCATGCCGAGCAGGCCGCGTCCGGTATCGTGCAGCGCGGACCACGATGACGCCGAGGTGGATGCATGAAGCCGGGCCAATGCCTCGCGTTGCGGACCCGGCACGAGGCGTTGCTGCCGGCCCGGATGGGCGATCGCATTGACGGCCATCCGGACCTGGCGGCGATCCTGGTCGGCGCCCGCGGACAGCGACGCGTACTCGCGTACGTGCGCCGCCCGGTGCCGCATGATCATGGCCTGGAACACCGGGTCGCCGGCGTCCGTGCGCAGCGCTTCGCGGATCAGGCGCGCGAGCGCGTCGATGAAGCGGTCTTTCAGTGCCGCGCCCGGCGTTTCACCTCGTGCCATCGCCGCGCGGGCCTCCTCGATCGCGAGTGCGAGCGCCGTTGCCGCGCCGGCGGCCTGCTGCCCGGAAATCGCGGCGGCGCTTGCCGGCAGGCGATAGCGGCGCGCGACGGCGCGCAGCGTTGCATCGAGCAAGGGAGGCGAGGGCAACGGTGGCATGGCAAAGGTGCTGCAGGATGAATGCACGCGGATCTGGCCAAGTCTCGACAATCCGAACGGGTTTGTCCACCGTGGCGACAGCTCGCTGTACGTTTTTGGCGGGTTTCGCGACATCCGGCGCGGCCGGAAATCCGGGCGCAAGCCTCCCCCGGCTGCATGGCGTCGCGGCGTTTCCACAGCCTGCGCAGTGCGCTTCCTTATTCGCCGTGCACCGTAATAGAATCGGGACTTTACAAATACCGTGCCGGGTACCGACAGGGTTGACGCGTCCTGTCGTCAAGGTCCTGGCATGACAACAATTTCCGGCGACAGCGTGGCCGGGCAGGGCGGGTCGATTCACACCGTATGCACGCATTCACGTATGACGCCGTCCTGGCGAACGACGGAGCGGAATGGACCCGCGACGACGAGGCGGATGGCGCGATGCCAGCACCCGCCGGGCGGCACGGCTGGGCCTTGCTGGAAACGTCGGAAGGGCTGGCGCTGCATGTCAGTGTCACCGGCCAGATCCTGAACGCGACCCGGGCGTCGGGCGCGCTGCTGGGCCTTCCCTACGCCTATCTGTGCCGCGCGTCCCTGCGCGACATTCTCCCCATCGGCGAATACGAACGCACCGCGGCACTGTGGCAGGCCTGCCTGCTGGATGGCCAGGCCCGGCGGGCAACCGTCCGCTTCACCGACGCCTCGGCGGGAAACCGGTACCTTGAGCTGCATATCTGCCGCGACATCGACGAAGCCGGGCAGGCGTCGCTGCTGCTGTTCGGGACCGATGTCACGGCGTGGATGCAGAGGCTGCAGCAGCTGACCGAACAGTCGCTGGTCGATCCGTTGACCGGGATCGGCAACCGCGACCTCATTCGCCGCCGCATTGAACAATACCTGGCCGGAGAGCATCCGGCAGGACGCCGGCTCGCGGTGGCGCTGATGGACCTGGACGGGTTCAAGAAGATCAACGATTCCCTCGGGCATGGCGCCGGCGATGCCTTGCTGAAGGAAATGGCGGCCCGCTTGCGCGGCGTGCTGCGCGGCACGGACACCGTGGCGCGGCTGGGCGGCGATGAGTTCGTCTTGCTGCTCGAAAACATCGCAGCCGAGGAGGCCGCCGCCGACATCCTGGAACAGGTCATGCGGATTTGCCGGCAGCCGTTCCAGCTGTCGGCGCGCCAGATCCGCGTCACCACCAGTATCGGGCTGGCCTTCGCCAGCGGCGGCGAGGATTCCGACGCCGAGTTGCTGCGGCGCGCCGACCGGGCCATGTACGAGGCGAAAGCATTGGGCGGCAATCGCTATTTCCGCTATTCGCCGGAGTTCGACGAGAAGCTGAACGAGCAGTTCCGCATCGAGCAAGACCTGTTCGAGGCCGTGCATAACGGCGAGCTGTCCCTGCAGTACCAGCCCATCGTCAGTCTCGATGGCAGGAACCTGTGCGCGGTGGAGGCACTGATGCGATGGGAGCGGGCCGGCCGCCCCGTGTCTCCCGGGATCTTCGTGCCGGTCGCAGAGAACAACGGCCTGATCCATCATCTCGGCGCCTGGGTGCTGCGTTGCGCTTGCGCCCAGCTTGCCATGTGGGATGCAAAGGGCGCGCAGGTCGGCTACGTGTCGGTCAATGTGTCGCCGGTGCAGTTCAGTCATCCCGGCTTTGCCGACCAGGTGCGCAGTGCGATCCGCGATACCGGTGTCTGCGCCGGCCGGCTGGTGCTGGAGATTACCGAAGGCGCGCTGATGATCGATCCCGAGGCGGCGGGCAATGTCCTGACCGAGTTGCGGGCGCTGGGCATCCGCTTTGCGGTGGACGATTTTGGCACCGGCTATTCCAGCCTGTCGTACCTGCGCCGGTTTCCGCTGTCGGCACTGAAGATCGACCGCAGCTTTGTCGCCGACATGGTCGATTCGCCGCACGCGCAGACCATCGTCTATGCAGTCCTCTCGCTGGCGCGCGAGCTCGGGCTGGCGGCGATCGCCGAAGGCGTCGAGACCGCATGCCAGCGCGAGCTGCTGGCCGCGCAGCGCTGCGAGATGGCACAGGGCTGGCACTATGGGCACGCCATGACTCCCGCCGACCTCGAGGCGGCATTCGCCGAGGGCAGGTGGCGCCTGGACGCCCCGACCCTGTTGCCGCGGTGAGGCATGGCCATGGACATGCAGGCATTCCTCGACCAACTCTGGGCCAGGCTCGCCGAGCAGGGCGACTTTCCGACGCTGCAGTATTGCATCGATCATGTCTTCAGTTCGCTGGATGCGGAGCGCAACGTCGGCGAAATGGCCAGCAGCATCCTGTCGGACTTCAGCCTGTCGCAGAAGATCATCCGGCTGTCCAACTCCGCCATGTACCGGTCGTTCGGCGGCGAGGTCACCACCGTTTCGCGCGCGATCATGGTGCTGGGGGTGGATACGGTCATCCACCTGACGCTGGGCGTGCGCGTGCTCGACTTTTTCCAGACCGTGCCGGAGAACCGGCCACGGGCCGCGCAAGCGCTCAAGCAGGCCATGGTCGCGGCGGAATTCACCCGGACCCTGGCAGAAGCGCGGGGCATCGCTGACGGGGAAGAGGCCGTGGTCTGCACCCTGATGCACCATGTGAGCCGGCTGCTGCTGATCCTGTATGTGCCGGAGGCGTGGGACCGCATTACCGCAATGTGCGAGGCCGGAGAGCAGATCGGCGAAGACGAGGCCTGCCGCGAAGTCCTGGGCGTGTCGCTCGGCGAGATTGCCCGGGCGGCTGCTATCAAATGGCGCTTGCCCCCGTTGATTGCCGGCGCCATGAGCGCGCCCCCGTTGCCGGAAGGCGCCATGCCGGAGACGCACGCCGACTGGCTGGGCGCCGTCGCCCGATTGTCGTCGCAGGCCGCCGCGTCGATCCTGGCGGGCCAGGACGACCCAACGGCGGACAGTCAGTTGCTGGCCGAGGCGCAACGGGTGGGCCTGGAACCGGGGCATCTCGGGGGGGCGCTGGAGCAGGCCAGGGTGCTCACGACCTCGATGGCGGCCACCGACGCCGCCAGCCAGGCCGGGGGTGATCCCGGCGAGCAAGGCGGCAAGCCAGCCGACGCGCTGGCGAGGCTGCAACGGGTCGTCGCCGAAGTCCGGCAGGAGGGCAAGGCGATGTCCATTGCCGAGCTTGCGCCCTTTGCGCTGGAGTCAGCCATGCGCGCGCTGAACTTCTCGCGCTGCTTCCTGATGCTGCTGAATCCGTCGGCCAGGCGCTTCGGTGCGCGGCTGGCCTTTGGCGAAGGCATGCGCGACAAGCTCGACCAGCTGTCCTTCGAGGAGGGCTTCGTTCCGGATGTATTCCACTTCGCCACGCTGGCAGACCGGCCGTTGCTGATCGAAGACTCCTTTGACAAGGAGGCCGCGCATCGCGTGCCGCGCTGGTATCGCCAGGCCATGCCCGATGCCCGCGCGCTGCTGCTGATCCCGGTGCGGGTGCGTAATCGCTGCGTGGCCCTGATCTGCGGCGACTGGGGCGAGGCGCGCTTTACCGGGGCGCTGACCGGGGAGGAGCTCGAAGCGATCGCCCAGCTGGCAGGAGAGATTTCGGCCGGCTTCCTGCGGTCGGCGCCTGCGCGCTAGGCCAGCGGGGCCCGCGCTGCCACGTCGCGGCCGACGCCGGGACACGGGTGCTGCGCTGCACACATGGATTTGTGGCGCGCCAAGGCACACAATGCCTGCATGAGAGCGTCCCTGCATCCTGCCCGCGCCGTCGCCATGGGGTTCCTGCTGGCCATCGTGGCGGGCAGCGTGCTGCTGATGCTGCCCTGGTCGCGCGACGGCGGGGGCAGCGTACCGTGGCTGACCGCGTTCTTCACGGCGGTGTCCGCGGTGTGCGTGGCCGGGCTGATCGTGGTCGATACCGGCACGTACTGGTCCGGCTTTGGCCAGGCCGTCATCATGGTGCTGTTCCAGCTTGGCGGATTCGGCATGATGACGGCGTCGACGCTGCTGGGGCTGATGGTCAACCGCTCGCTGAGGCTGCGCACCAAGCTGCTGACCCAGGCCGAGACCCGCGCGATCGGGCTGGGCGATATCGTCGGCGTGGCCAGGCTGGTGCTGGTGGTGACGATCGGGATGGAACTGCTGCTGGCCGCCTGGCTGGCGTGGCGGCTGCACTCCGTCTATGGCGCGCCTTGGGGCGACGCCGCCTGGAACGGGCTGTTCCATGCCATATCCTCCTACAACAATGCCGGCTTCTCGACACATGCCGACAGCCTGGTCCGCTATGCCGCCGACCAGTGGGTGCTGCTGCCGGTGATGGTGGCGGCGCTGGTCGGCGGCATCGGCTTCCCGGTGCTGCACGACCTGCGCAACAAGACCTTCCGCCCGCACCGCTGGTCGCTGCACAGCAAGCTGACGCTGGCCACCACCGGGGTGCTGTTCCTGGCGGGCATGGCCGGCGTGCTGATGTTCGAGTGGACCAATGCGCGCACGCTCGGCCCGATGGCGGCGGGGCAGAAGCTGCTGTCGGCGGCCTTTGCTTCGGTCTCCGCGCGCACCGTCGGCTTCAACACCATCGACATCGGCGGCCTGACCCATGAAAGCATGGCGCTGCACTACTTCCTGATGTTTGTCGGTGGCGGCAGCGCCAGTACCGCCGGCGGCGTCAAGGTTGGCACCATCGCGATCCTGGCGCTGCTGGTGATTGCCGAGATCCGCGGGCGTGGCGACAGCGAAGCCTTCGGGCGCCGCGTCAGCAGTTCGGCGCAGCGGCAGGCGATCACGGTGCTGGTGCTGGGCAGCGCGCTGACGACGATCGGGACGCTGGCCATCCTGTTTGTCACGGAATTCCCGACCGACCAGGTCATCTTCGAGGTCATCGCGGCCTTCGGCTCCGCGGGCCTGTCGACCGGCATCACCGCCGAACTCCCGGCTTCCGCCCAGTTGATCCTGGCCGCGTTGATGTATGCCGGCCGGGTCGGCACCATCACGCTCGCGGTGTCCCTTGCCATGGGCGAGCGCCGTACGCCGTACCGTTACCCCGAGGAGCATCCAATTGTTGGCTAGATTGTTTTCCGAACAGTTCGCCTTCTCGGCAGGCGACAGTGTGGCCGTGATCGGATTGGGGCGCTTTGGCGGTTCCGTGGCGCAGTCGCTGATGCGGCTGGGGCATGACGTGATGGGCATCGACCGGGATCCCGACCTGGTGCAGCGGTGGTCCAATGTGCTGACCTGCGCGATCCAGGCCGACTCGACCGATGTCAACGTCATGCGCCAGCTCGGCGTGGCGGATTTCTCGCACGCCATCGTGGGCATCGGTACCGACATGTCGTCAAGCCTGATGACGCTGATGGCGCTGACCGAGCTGCAGATCCAGGATATCTGGGTCAAGGCGTTTACGGCCGAGCACGGACAGATCGCGCAACGTATCGGTGCGCACCACGTCGTCTATCCGGAAGCGGACATGGGCGCGCGGGTAGCCCACCTGATCACCGGCAAGATGATCGACTTCATCGAGTTCGACGACGGCTTCGCCATCGCGAGGATCCACGCGCCCGCATCCACCCATAACAAGACCTTGCTGATGTCCCATGTCCGGGAGCAATTCGGCGTGACCGTGGTAGGCATCAAGCGCGGCAGCGCGGAGTTCGAGCACGCCACGGCGGCCACCATGGTCCTGCCCGGCGACCTGCTGGTGGTGTCGGGGCTGACCAGCAAGATCGAGCGATTTGCCGGCAGTTCGGAG
The DNA here is from genome assembly GCF_017814975.1 of Cupriavidus consociatus. Classification (GTDB taxonomy): domain Bacteria; phylum Pseudomonadota; class Gammaproteobacteria; order Burkholderiales; family Burkholderiaceae; genus Cupriavidus; species Cupriavidus consociatus. The sequence goes on along the minus strand of NZ_JAGIQA010000007.1, from coordinate 169,424 downwards.
AAGGGATAGGGGCGAAAGAACTCGATGAATTCACCATCGCGGTCAGCCTGATGAGCGCTTAAAAGCGGCTTGTCATCATGGGCCGCAGTCCCATGTCGATACCAGCCTACTTGCTGCAGTTCTACGTCGAAAGCCTGGACGGCCTCGAGGGTGCGCGCGAGCGGGTATGCCCGCACTGCCTCGCACGCCTCCAGGCAGGAAGCGAGCACGCCATCGGTCAGGGCCTCGCGTTCGCGTACTTCTGCGAGCACGATGCGGCGCTGTACATCGCGCGAGAGATGTCTGACTCGTGGATTGAATTGAGCGTGTCGGGACCGCTGACGCCTCGCGTGGTCAGCAACATCCTTGCGCAAGAGAATGCTGGCGGATTCCGCATGGCGTATCAGACGGCGCGGTGACATCGAGGGTACGGATTCGCGGCAGCAAAGCAGGAAGGGGGTGGGTCCGACATCACTTGCGCGGCATTCCAGTCAAGTTCGGATTGCCATCCGCCCGTTGGCGCGACCAATTGCAACTCGCTACAACACCGCTTACCGCCACCACAAAAAGATTCACTTCACTTCCCCCCTCCCGTCATAGAAGATTCCCCAGCATCTCCATCGCTGGCCTCAAACCGCACGCGGCCTGGCGATTGTCCAGTCAATCGGGAGTTCACCATGGCACGCATACCGGCCCTGACCCTGCTCGTCATCGCGCTCGCGGCCTGCAGCAGCACGCCGCCCGCGCCGCCCCCCGCTGCGCCTGCGTCATCGGCTGCATCTGCCGCGGCACCGGCCGGCAGCGCGCAGGCACAGGCGCAACCCCAGCCTAAGGCAGTCGACCCCGCGGTGATCCAGGCGCTCAACGACATGGGCAAGTACCTGCAGTCGCTGCGCCAGTTCGAGGTGTTTATCGACCTGTCGGGCGAACGGGTCCTGCAGGACGGCCAGAAACTGCAGCACACCGCCACGGCGGATCTGGATGTACAGCGGCCGGACCGGCTGCGTGCGCGGATGCGCAGCGCGCGCTCGCAGCGCGACCTGATCTATGACGGCAAGCTGGTCACGCTGTACTCGCCTGCGCAGAAGTCGTACTCCCAGGCCGAATTCAGCGACAACCTGGGCGTGCTGGCGCAGCGGCTGCGCGAACGCTTCGGCGTGGAAATCCCCTCGGCCGACCTGTTCCTGTGGGGCACGCCCGCGGCGCCGGTGGACAACATCGAATCGGCGATGAATGCCGGGCAGGACATCGTTGGCGGCGAGCTGTGCGATCACTATGCCTTCCGCCAGGGGCAGCTCGACTGGCAGATCTGGATCGCCGCCGGCAACCGTCCGGTGCCGCGCAAGCTCGTCATCACCAACCGGTCCGACGAGGCCAGGCCGCAATCGGTCACGCTCTACAAGTGGAACCTGAATCCGAAGTTCGGCAATTCAGCGTTCGCCTTCATGCCGCCCAAGGACGCCAGGAAGGCGGAGTTCGTTCCCCTGAAGGCCACCCGGTAACGGGGCCATGGACAAAAGGAGCATTGCCATGACCTACACATTCGCAAAGCCGCTCGCGGTGTACACGGCCGCGCTCGTGCTGGTGGCGTCCGGCTGGACATCGGTGGCCGAGGCCGCCCGCGGCGACAGGGGGGGTGGGCATGCCGCTGCTGGCGGACATGCCGCAGGCGGGCAGCGCGCCGCTGCCGGCGGCGCCAGCCGCGAAACGCGGCAGGTGAACAACCAGCGTGCCGACGCGCGCACCAACAACGTCCGCAACACCAGCGTCAACAACGTCAACGCCAGCCGCGATGTCAACGTCAATACGAGCCGCAACGTCAACGTGAACGTCGACAGCCACGGCGGCTGCTGCGGCTGGGACAACGATTACCACCCGGTGGCGACGGCCGCCGCGGTGACCGCCACCGTCGCCGTGACGTCGGCGGTGGTGGGGTCCATGGTGCGCACGGTCCCGCCGAGCTGCGTGCCGGTCAACTACGGCGGCATGGTCTACCAGCAGTGCGGCAGTACCTGGTATATGCCGCAGGGCGCGCAGTACGTCGTGGTCAATCCTCCGTACTGATGGCGCGCTTACCCGTGGCGCCGCTGCAGGTCATGGAATGACAGCAGTTCGCCCGCCATCGCACTGGCGGCCACGGTGGGCGGACTGGCCAGCCACACCTGCCCCGGCCCGGAGCGCCCGGGGAAATTCCGGTTGATTGAACTCACCGTCACCTGCTCGGCCTGTTCCGACGAACCCGGGCCGCAGTTGGCGCACGCCCCGCACGACGGCTGCAATATGCGCGCGCCGACCGCATGGAACGTTTCCATATAGCCCTGGCGGATGCAATAGTCGCGGACGTCGGTGGTGCCGAACTGCAGGTAGAGCGTGACATGCGACGGCAGCCGCAGGCCGCGCTGCACCGCCCAGTGCAGCACCTCGTGGTACAGGTCGAAATCCTCGCGCTTGCCGGCGGTGCAGGAGCCGCCATAGGCGATATCCACCCGCACGCGCTGGTCCAGCGTGGCCAGCGGCAGGCCGTTGCCCGGATCGCCGGGGCGCGCCACCATCGGGCCGAGCGTGCCGCAGTCAAGTTCGATGGTGGCCGCGAAGGCGGCATCGTCGTCGCTGCGCATCCACGGCTCGATCACGAAATCCATGCCGCGGCGCTCCCTGAGGAAGCGCACGGTCTGCGCATCCGGCGCGACGATGCCGGTGAAGCCGCCCAGCTCGGCGCACATGTTGGTCAGCGTGGCCCGTTCGTCGATGGACATGGCGCGCACGACGGGACCGGTGAACTCGAACACCTTGCCAACCCCGGCGCCTGCCTTGATCTCAGCCTGCGCCAGCAGATGCAGCACGACATCCTTGGCCGTGACGCCCGGCGCAAGCGCACCGTGGAGCGCGACGCGGATGCCCTGCGGCATGGTCATGCGGACCGCACCCGTCACGAACGCATTGGCCATGTCGGTCGTGCCGACGCCGAACGCCACGCAGCCGAGCGCGCCGCTATGCGGGGTGTGCGAGTCGGTGCCCACCACGACCTGTCCCGGCAGCGCATAGCGCTCGGCCATCATCGCGTGCGAGATGCCCGCGGCATGGCTGCCATCGTCGGTGCGCGAGCCTTCCTCGGTCAGCGTGCGATGGCAGCGCAGCCGGTAGGCGTCGACGAACTGCCGCTGCGCCGCGCACATCCGCGCAACGTTGTCGACCAGCCCGCCACGCACATGCGCGGGGCTTTCATTGACGTAGGAGGTATGGTCCTCGAATACCACGATGCGCCCGGCATCCTTGAGTCGCAGCGGCTTGCCGAACGTGGCGTGCAGCATGTGGGCGCACATGCCGGTGTAGTACTCGTGGATAAAGCGCCAGTCGGCGCGCACGAAGATGCCGTCGCCGGGTTGCGGGCCCGCCGGGGATACGGGCGTCACGGGCGTCGCCAGCAGGTGGCGGTGGACGATCTTCTCGAACAGGGTTTGCGGTGCCGCGGGCGGTGTCGCTGGTGCCGGTTCGACCTTGTCCAGGTATTGCTGGCCGAACTTCAGCAACCCGCCGCTCAGCAGGATGGCGGCGGCCAGCGCGTCGCGCCCGGCCACCAGCGTTTCCGCGGCGATCGGCTCGCCGGCCTGCAGGCGCTCAAGCAGGCCGAAGTCGGTCGAGGTGAACAGCCCGATGTTGTCGGCGTTCTGGCGGTAGATGCGCTCGAAGCTGCGCGCGATCACCAGCCGGATGCCGGCGAGCTTTTCTGCCGCCGGGCTATGCTCGCGCGACGATCCCTTGCCGTAGCGGTTGCCCGCGACCGTCACCGAGAAGCCGCCCTCGCGGATCGCGCCAGGCGCGACCGGGCAGGCGCCGCCGACCTTGTAGCCGGTATAGGGATAGCGGCCGAGCTTGTCGTCGTAGTGCGTCAGGATCGGCACCGGCGTGATCTCGTCGGTGGACACGTCGTCACGGAGGGGTCCGGCTTGTTCGAGCGTGAGGGCCTCGCCGTGCAGCTGGCGCGCCATGGCATCCGCCGAGTCGGCGAGGAACAGGATGCGGCCTGGGAAATCGGGGGCGCTCATGCGGGTCTCCAGTGGCATATTGGCGGCACTTTACTGGCTGCATTGCGCCGGCACGAAGCGCTGATCCGGCATGTCTGCTATCTGCCGGGGGCATATCAGGGTTAACCCATGTGTTCCTGTGGTGCATGCGGCAGGCACGTGCGCAGGCGTTAGTATCGGGCGACACGCGACACGCGACACGCGACACGCCGCCCCGCATCCCGAAGACCATGCACCGCATCGACCCCGTCAATATCCAACTGTTCCTCGCCGCGGCACGCGAAGGCTCGATCAAGCGCGCGGCGGAAACCGAACACATTGCGCAGTCGGCGCTGAGCCGGCGCATCGCCGAACTGGAGCGCAGCCTCGGCGTGGTGCTGTTCGTGCGATCGCCCGCCGGCGTGGTGCTGACCGATGCCGGCGCCCGCGCGCTCGAACTGGGCCGCAAGCTCAACGAAGACATCGCCAGCTTCGCGCGCGAAGTGCAGGATCTGGGGGACCAGGTTGCCGGCGTGGTGCGCGTGTCGGCCAGTCCGTCGGCCATCATCGGCTTCCTGCCGGAGCGGCTGCATGCGTTCAAGGCGGCGCATCCGCTGGTCGAGATCGCGCTGTACGAACGCTCCACGGCCGAATCGATCCGCGCCTGCCTCGATGACCGCGTCGACATCGGCATCGGCGTCGCGGCCAAGACGCCTGCTGGCCTGGAGTCGTGGCCGTTCGCCAGCGATCCGCTCAATGTGGTCCTGCCGTCGTCGCACCGGCTGGCGCGGCGCAAGCGCATCCGCTACGCGGAAGTGCTGGAGCATCCGCTGGTGGTGGTGCAGCCCGGCGGCGCGCTCGACCAGGAGCTGCGCGAACAGGCGGCGAACCTGCGCCTGCCGTTCAACCAGAGCGTGACGGTGTCGAGCTTCGAAGCCGCATGCCGCATGGTCGAGGCCGGCCTGGGCATCGCCGTGCTGCCGGCCAGCGCCGGCGCTGCCTATGCCGGCACGCGCGGTTTTGTGCGCGTGCAGCTCGACGAGCCGTGGCGCGAGCGGCAGCTGCTGATCTACGCGCCCTACAAGCAACCGCGGCTGCGCACGATCGCGGCCATGATCCGCGCGCTCCAGCCAGGCACCGCCGAGGCTATGCCAGCCTGAGATATCCGGTCCAGCGGATTAGCACTCTGCCGCGCAGCGGCGCAGCACTACACTCCGACGCAAAGCCACCGCCCACGGTGCGATTTCAATAGACGGAGACAAGGAATGCGGACAACGCTGTTTCGGCGGGCGCGCCATGCGCTTGCGGGCATCACCACACTGGCCGTGCTGGGCGGCCTGCCTGGCGCGGTCAATGCGCAGGAAACCAGGCCGGTCAGGCTGATCGTGCCGACCCAGCCGGGATCGCAGGCCGACGCCGTGGCGCGCGCGCTGAGCCAGCCGCTGGGCAAGCACCTGGGCCAGTCGGTGGTGGTCGAGAATGTCGCCGGTGCCGGCGGCGTGCCGGGCACGCAGCAGATCGTCAGGGCGCCGAAAGACGGGTCGACGCTGGGCCTGATCTCGTCGAACCACGTGATCAACCCGTTTATCTACAAGAACCTGCCCTACGACTCGCTCAAGGACATCACGCCGATCACCGTGATTGGCACGCTGCCGCTGGTGCTGGTCGTCAATCCTTCCGTCAACGCGCAAAGCACCCGCGAACTGGTCGCGCTGCTCAAGTCGAAGCCGGGCGAACTCAACTATGGCTCGTCGGGCAACGGCACGGTGCTGCATCTGGCCGGCCAGCTGTTTGCCAGCGAAGCGAAGGTGGATATCCGGCATGTGCCATACAAGGGCGCCGGCAACTACACCACGGACCTGGTCGGCGGCCAGGTACAGGTCGGCTTCCTGACGGTGCAGGCGGTGCTGCCGCTGCTCAAAGCCGGCAAGCTGAAGGCCATCGCCGTCTCGACCGCGCAGCGCGTGCCGGCGCTGCCGGAGGTGCCGACGCTGGCGGAGTCCGGCCTGCCGCGCTACAGCTTCGATGCCTGGCTGGCGATCGTGGGCCCCGCGGGCCTGTCGAAGTCGAATGTATCGGCGCTGCAGTCCAGGATCCAGGCCACGCTGCAGGAGCGCGACGTGCAGGAGCATCTGGCGGGGCAGGGCGTGGTCGTGGCGGCCACGGGTGCCGACGCGGCTGTGCCGTTCTTCCGCAGCGAGCTGGACAAGCATGCCCGGATCGTCAAGCAGGCGGGAGCGACGCTGAACTAAGGCAACGCGCCTGGCACCGGGGGCCCGTCGCTTGCGGCGGGCCTTTTCTTTTTTCTTTTCCGCCCCTTACAGCGCGGCGCAATCCTCGGGATCGGCGACAGCAGCGCGCGGCCCGGGCCTGGGTGGGCTTGCCACGGGCTTCGGTACCGCTTGCCCGGGGCCGGGACCCATTGCCTGTCCCAGGCGCGCACCGCGTTGCAGCGCCACGTGGACGGCTTCGCCCTTGCTGCGCACGCCGAGCGCCTTGTAAAGGGCGTTGCAATGGCACTTGACCGTCGCCACTGAAACGTTCAACTGCCGGCTGATGGTCTTGGCGGGATAGCCGCGTGCGAGCAGTACAAGGATTTCGTACTGGCGCGGCGTGAGGCCGAGCACGTGGGCCTCGCCGGGCGAACGGGAGCCGGCCACGGTCTCCGTGGCCGCAACGGTGCTGCCTTTGGCGCGGCGCTCGACGCTGCCGTTGGCACTGCCCTGGCGCGGGCCATCGTGCGATGCCGGTGCAATCCCCGGCCGCTGGCTGAACGGACCCAGGCTGACCTGGTAGCCGCTGGCGACCAGCCGGATCGCTGCTTCCAGCACATCGGGCGGCACCGATTTCGGCAGGCAACCCACGACGCCCGCCGTGACCTTGTCATCCACCCAGTTCCGGGGCGCGATGTCGGACAGTACCAGCAGCCGCGCCGCGGGCCAGGTCCTGCCGACCTGGCACAGCAGATGCCATGCTGCCTCCGGATCGTCCGGCAGGCCGAGCACGATCAATGCGATGGCTTCGCCGGCAGCGCGGCGCCCCGCGAGTTCCGCCGGTTCGGCGGTAACGACCTCGCCGACGGCGTCGAATTCTTCCAGCGTCCTGCGCAACGCCACCCGCATCAAAGCGTGGGATTCAATCAACAGCACCTTCATTGCACACTTCTCTATTGCGGACGCGGTACCGCTGCCGCGGCAGGGAGCGGCAGGCGGCGCGGCACGTCCGGGCCGTGGTTTAGGCGGCGACCCGCGTTGCGACTGCCGACGCGGTGGCGTGGCTCAGCCTGGACTGCGCAAGCTCGACCGCCTGCTGGAAGCGGGCCTGCGCCAGCCGGGCAAGCCCGGCCTGCGTTTCGGACGCGATTTCGTACAGCTGCCGCGTGTAGGCGCAGGCCTTGTCGGCGGCAACGGGCGTGAGGCCGTTCTGCGTGTCGAGGACCTTGCGCAGGTCCCTGCTGGCCAGCAGCGCCTGCATGCGTTGCTGGCTTTCGTCGAAGGCCGCCTGCGCGGCCTGCAGGTTCAGCTCGGCGATCCGCTGGAAGCCGGCAAACAGGATGCTGGAGTAGGCGAAGCAGTCAGCGAAGCCGCTGCCATGGCTGGCAGCGAACGGATCGGGCGCGAATTCGGGCATGCAATGGTTCCTTGGATCTGCGAGGGCTTGATGCCCGACGACAGGTTTGCTGGTGGACGCACGGCCGGTGGTGTGCGTCGAAGGAGACGCCCGGCGTGCTGCGTTGCATCATTCGCGCCCAATTCTAGAGTAAGCACTCTAAACAATGTGCCCCGCAAATCTAAGGGGATTCCCCGATAGTTTCGGCGTTTCTGCACGAATTTGTTTTTTCGTGTTCGTTTGGCATTCCGGGTGGCGCGTTCGGGAACACAGCGGCATTGCGGGACCAATGACTGAGGAGATCCGCGGCACGACCAGTAGAATCGCTGCGACTCCATTCCATTAACATGCCATGCGGATTCCTCCGGTAAAGGCCATCATCGCCTTCGAAAGCGTTGCCAGGACCAAGAGCGTCAGCCGCGCCGCGGAGGAACTCGGCCTGACCGCGTCGGCCGTCAGCCACCAGCTCAGCAATCTCGAAGAGATCCTTGGCCAGGCGCTGTTCTTTCGGCAAGGGCGCGGGCTGGCGCTGACGTCGGTGGGCGAGCAGTATCTGCGCGATATCACCGGGGTGCTTGCCGACCTCAATCGCGCTACCGAACGCGCCTCCAGCCCGGCCAATATCGAGATCCTGCGCGTGCATTCGAGCCCGAGCTTCGGCCTGATGTGGCTGCTGCCACGGCTGGAATCGTTCCAGGCCGACAATGGCGATATCCAGCTCAACCTGTCGTGCTCGTATGAAGACGTGTCGTTCACCAGCGGCTACTACGATGTCGATATCCGCCATGGCTACGCGCACTGGCGCGACCTGCAGGTGAAGACGCTGCGGCGCGAGACGATCGCACCGCTGGCTTCTCCCGCCTATCTCGAAAAGCATCCGATCCGTACACCCGAGGATCTGCTCGCGCAGCGGCTCATTTATTCCGAAACGCCGCTGGTGCAGTGGCAACAGTGGTTCGCGCGGTTCGGCGTGCCGGCTTCGCACAAGACCTTCGACTTCAGCTTCGACCGCTCCTACATGTCGCTGGAGACGGCAGCACTGGGGCTGGGCGTGGCGCTGGAAAGCACGCTGCTGGCATCGGTGCAGATCCGCAAGGGCGCGCTGGTGCCCGTGTTCGACGACAGTCATGCGCTGGAGGTGGGCAGCCATCACCTCGTCTACCCGGCGCAGAACGCCGAATTGCCGCGCGTGGCGCGCTTCCTGGCCTGGCTCGACCGACAGTTGCCGGCGCGGCGCTGAACCCGCGAAGCCCCGGCGCGGCCGGCCGAGTGAACCAAGCGGCGCGCTTCGGGAGCGCCGCCGCCGACGTTTGAAAATTTCTCAGCAATAGCTGAGGCAGACCGCGTTGATCGTCAGGCCGCCAGCGACAAAACTCGACACATCCCAAGTCCAATTGCAAGGAGACAAAGATGCTGGTCGAGAACAACGTAGTCATCATCACCGGCGCCGCCTCGGCGCGCGGCATCGGTAAGGCCACCGCGAAAGCCTTCGCCGCGCAGGGCGCCACCGTGGTGATTCTGGACCTGCGCCTCGAAGACGCGCAGGCAGCCGCCGGTGAGCTGGGTGACCAGCACCTGGGCCTGGCCTGCGACGTGACCGACAAGGCCGCCTGCGAACGCGCGGCGCAAGCCGTGCTGCAGCGCTACGGGCGCATTGATGCGCTCATCAATAACGCCGGCATCACCCAGCCGGTGCGCACGCTCGATATCCAGGCGGCCAACTACGACGCCGTGCTCGACGTGAACCTGCGCGGCACGCTGTACATGTCGCAGGCGGTGTTGCCGCAGATGCGCGAGCAGAAGCGCGGCAGCATCGTGTGCATGTCGTCGGTATCGGCGCAGCGCGGCGGCGGCATCTTCGGCGGGCCGCACTACAGCGCCGCCAAGGCAGGCGTGCTGGGACTGGCTCGCGCCATGGCGCGCGAGTTCGGGCCGGACGGCATCCGCGTCAATTCGATCACGCCGGGCCTGATCCAGACCGACATCACCGGCGACAAGCTCACGCCCGAGATGCGCGCCGACATCATCAAGGGCATCCCGCTGGGCCGCCTGGGCAATGCCGCCGACGTGGCCAACGCCTGCGTGTTCCTGGCGAGCGACATGTCCGCGTACCTGACCGGCATCACGCTCGACGTCAACGGCGGCATGCTGATCCACTAAATTCAAGTGATGCCGCCCGAAAGAGGCGGGACCTTCAACAGCCGGGGCACCGCAGCGCGGCGCCACCAGGCAGGAGACAACCGATGAAGACCAAATACGCGGCTTCGCCCATTGGCGGCGAAGCGACGCTGCACGCCGATTCCGCCACCTTCGAGACCCGCACCTACGCCAAGGTGGTGAAGCGGCTGATCCCGTTCCTGATGCTGTGCTACCTGGGCGCCTACCTGGACCGGGTCAACGTCGGCTTCGCCAAGCTGCAGATGCTGAGCGACCTGCACTTCAGCGAAACCATCTACGGCCTCGGCGCCGGCATCTTCTTCCTCGGCTACTTCATCTTCGAAGTGCCGAGCAACGTGATCCTGCACCGGGTCGGCGCCAAGCGCTGGCTGGCGCGCATCATGCTGACCTGGGCGGTGATCTCGGCCTGCTTCGCGTTCGTCACCACGCCCACGCAGTTCTACATCCTGCGCTTCCTGCTGGGCGTGGCCGAGGCCGGCTTCGCGCCGGGCGTGATTCTCTACATGACGTACTGGTTCCCGTCCGAGCGGCGTGCCAAGGCCTTGTCGATGTTCTTCATGGCGATTCCACTGGCCGGCATCGTGGGCGGGCCGCTGTCGGGCTGGATCATGCATGCCTTCCACGGCGTGGGCGACCTGGCCGGCTGGAAGTGGCTGTTCCTGATCGAGGCGCTGCCGTCGCTGTGCCTGGGCGTGGCGATCCTGTACTACCTCGACAATGGCATCGACCAGGCGCACTGGCTGACCGACGCCGAGAAGGCGCTGCTCAAGCGCAATATCGAAGGCGATAACGCGCACAAGATGGAGCACATGTCGATCCGCTCGTTCATGGGCGACCGCCGCCTGTGGCTGATGGCAGCGATCTACTTCTGCGTGGTGCTGGGCCAGTACGGGCTGACTTTCTGGCTGCCCACGATCATCCGCAAGGCCGGCGTTGCCGATCCGCTGTGGGTGGGCATCTACACCGCGCTGCCGTACCTGTGCGCCATCGTGGCGCTGCCGCTGGTGGGCATGAGCGCCGACCGCCGCCGCGAGCGCCGCTTCCACCTGATCGTGCCGATGGTGGTCGCCGCCGCCGGCTTTGCCACCTTGCCGCTGCTGGGCAGTGTCAGCGCGTCGCTGGTGTGCCTGTGCATCGCCGCCGCCGGCATCCTGGCGTCGTCGTCGCAGTTCTGGGCGCTGCCCACCGCGCTGCTTGGCGGCATGTCGGCGGCAGCGGGCATCGCCGCGGTCAACTGCGTCGCCAACCTGGCCGGCTTCTTCTCGCCCGCCATCGTGGGCTGGCTGAACGACCTGACGGGGAAGTCCACCGCCGGCCTGGTGTTCATCTCGGGCACCGTGGTCTTCGGCGCGATGCTGGTGCTCCTGGTCCCGGCCAGGTCCGTGAACCGCTGAAGTGAACCGCTGAAGCCCCCCTCTTTGCCGACCTTCTGAAACTCTGATCGAACCGATTGCTGGAGACACCATGCAACAAGCAACCACCGACAAGGCCGTGTCCTTGCGGGAACGCGCCTACCGCATCCGCCGCAACGCCTTGCTGATGGGCGAAGTCCAGGGCCAGGGCTATATCGGCCAGGCGCTCGATATCGCCGACGTGCTCGCCGTGGCCTACTTCGACGCCATGCGCTACCGCCCCGAAGATCCCGAATGGGAAGGGCGCGACCGCTTCCTGCTGTCCAACGGCCACTACGCCATCGCGCTGTACGCGGCGCTGCTGGAGGCCGGCATCCTGCCCGCGGAAGAGCTGGAGACCTATGGCAGCGACGACAGCCGCCTGCCGATGTCGGGCATGGCCAGCTACACGCCCGGCATGGAAATGTCCGGCGGCTCGCTGGGCCAGGGGCTGACCATCGCCGTGGGCCGCTGCCTGGGCCTCAAGCGCAAGGGCTCCGACAACTTCGTCTACACGCTGTTCTCCGACGGCGAGCTGGACGAGGGCGCGATCTGGGAGGGCATCCTGTCCGCCGCGCACTGGAAGCTGGACAACCTGATCGCGATCGTCGACGTCAACAACCAGCAGGCCGACGGCCCGTCCACGCAGATCATGGCGTTCGAGCCGCTGGTGCCGAAGCTGGAGGCATTCGGCTGGTTCACGCAGCGCGTCGACGGCAACGACATCGACGCTGTCGCCGCCGCCTTCCGCGCGGCACGCGAGCACCGCGGCGCGCAGCCGCGCATGATCATCTGCGATACGCGCATGGGGTGCGGCGTGCCGTTCCTCGAGCAGCGCGAGAAGAACCACTTTATCCGCGTGGATGCCGACGAATGGCAACTCGCACTGCAGGCCCTGGAAGCCGGGAGACAAGCATGAGCAATACCATCGCCACCACCAACGCCACGCCGAAGCCGAAGCTGAAGACCTCGGCCATGATCGCCTCCATCGCCGGCGAAGGACAGGCCACCAGGTCCGCCCCGTTCGGCCACGCGCTGGTGGAAATGGGCCGCCGGAAGCAGAACGTGATCGCCATGACCGCCGACCTGGGCAAGTACACCGACCTGCATATCTTTGCGCAGGCGTTCCCGGAGCGCTATTACCAGATGGGGATGGCCGAGCAGCTGCTGATGGGCGCCGCCGCCGGCTTCGCGCATGAAGGCGCGCAGCCCTTCGTCACCACCTACGCGGTATTTGCCACGCGCCGCGCCTACGACTTCATGCACCAGACCATTGCCGAGGACAACCTCGACGTGAAGATCGTCTGCGCGCTGCCCGGGCTGACCACCGGCTACGGCCCCAGCCACCAGGCCGCCGAGGACCTGGCGCTGATGCGCGCCATGCCCAACATGACCGTGATCGACCCGTGCGATGCGATCGACATCGAGCAGATGGTGCCGGCCATTGCCGCGCACAACGGCCCGGTGTACGCGCGCCTGTTGCGCGGCAATGTGCCGGTGGTGCTGGACGAGTACGACTACAAGTTCGAGCTTGGCAAGGCAAAATTGCTGCGCGACGGCGCCGAGGTGCTGGTGATCTCGTCGGGCATCATGACCATGCGCGCGCTGGAGGTGGCCAAGGCGCTGGAGAAGGACCGCATCGGCGTGGCGGTGCTGCATGTGCCGACCATCAAGCCGCTCGATACCGAGACCATCCTGCGCGAGGCGAAGCGGCAAGGGCGCCTGGTGGTGGTGGCCGAGAACCACACGGTGGTCGGCGGCCTTGGCGAAGCGGTCGCGGCCACGCTGATGCAGGCGGGCACCATGGTGCCGTTCCGGCAGGTCGGGTTGCCCGACGCATTCCTCGATGCCGGCGCACTGCCCACGCTGCACGACCGCTATGGCATCTCGGCGGGCGTGGTGGCGCAATCGATCCGCAACTGGATCGCCTGACGGCCCTCAGGCGCATCGCCTCGGTCATTCTCGCTTGCGCGGGAATGACCTTCAGATCGCGGCCAGGGCGTGACGCAGCAGCAGTGCCGACAGCACGAACATCGTCATGCCGATCAGCCCGTCCAGCACCCGCCAGGCCCACGGCCGCGCAAACCACGGCGCCAGCCAGCGCGCCCCGAATCCCAGCAGCCCGAACCAGAACAGGCTGGCCGAACTCGCGCCCGCCACGAACCAGCCGCGCAGCGCCGCCGGCTGCTGCGCGCCGATGCTGCCGACCAGCAGCACCGTGTCGAGATAGACATGGGGATTGAGCAGCGTGAACGCCGCCGCCTGCGCCAGCGCGGCGCCGCGGCTCAGGCCATCCTGTCCGGCCGCTGCGCGCAGCTGGTGCGGCTGGCGCGCGCGCCGCAGGGCCCGCCAGCCGTATAACGCCAGGAAGGCGGCTCCGGCCAGCGCCAGCGCGCGCGCCAGGCCGGGGCTATCGCCCACTGCTTGCGCCATGCCCATGACTCCTGCCGCAATCAGCAATGCGTCCGCAACGGCGCAGAACAGCACCACGCTCACGACATGCTCGCGGCGCAGGCCCTGGCGCAGCACGAACGCGTTCTGCGCGCCGATGGCGACGATCAGGCCCAGGCCCAGGGCCATGCCCTGGAGCGAGACCGATAACGGGAGAAACAGGAGAGAAGAGGTGGCGAATGGCGTCATCATTGGCGCAGCTTGCCTGCCTGCGCAAATGAAGACAAACTATCTTTACTTTATCCAGTTTAGGAAAACTTAAGGCGATGCTGGATTATTCCGCGCTCTCCGCCCTGGCCGCCGTGGTGCGAGAAGGCAGCTTCGAGCGCGCCGCCCGCGCGCTGCATGTCACGCCATCGGCCATTTCCCAGCGCATCCGGCTGCTGGAAGAGCGGCTGGGCTGCGCGCTGGTGGTGCGCGACCAGCCTTGCCGTGCCACGGAGACGGGGCGCAGGCTGTGCCAGCACGTCGACCGGGTGCGGCTGCTCGAGCAGGATCTGCAGGGCGCGTTGCCGGCGCTGGCGCCGGAGGGCATCGCGCGCGTCGCGCTGCCGGTCGCGGTGAATGCCGACAGCCTTGCGACCTGGGCCGCACCGGCCATCGCAGCCTTCGCCGCGGCCAGCCCCGTGCTGATGGAAGTGGCCGTCGATGACCAGGATCACACCACCGAGTGGCTGCGCAGCGGCGCCGTGCTGGCCGCGGTGACCGCGACGGCGCGCCCGGCGGCAGGCTGCAACAGCCAGCCGCTCGGGGCGATGCGCTACCTGGCGGCCGCCAGCCCGGCCTTCGTGCGGCAGCATTTTGCCGGCGGGGTGGGAGCCGGCACGCTGGCGAAGGCCCCGAGCCTGATGTTCAACACCAAGGACGAACTGCAGGTGCGCTGGGCGCGGCGGCTGTGCCATCGGCACGTGGAGCTGCCCCGGCACACGCTGCCTTCTTCGCAGGCGTTCGTGACCGCGGCGCTGGCCGGCATGGGCTGGGGCCTGCATCCGCAGTCGCTGATCGCGCAGCATCTCGACGACGGCGCGCTGGTCGAACTGGTGCCGGGCACGCCGCTGGACGTGCCGCTGCACTGGCAATACGCGCGCGCCGCGTCCGGCCTGCTCGACGGCCTGAGCCGCGAGGTGCTGGCCGCCGGCCGCGCCGCATTGCTGGCAGCCTGACTTGCCAGCAATGCGGCGGCGTGCCGGTGTCAGTCGTGCCGGTGTCAGTCGTGCCGGTGTCAGTCGTGCAGGTGCTCGTCCACGAAACGCCGGAACAGCGCCATGCTCGGCGCCTCGGTCCGGCCCGCCAGCGTGAAGAACGCATAGCGGGGGCCGTCGTCGACCGCCGGCGTGGTCGCCAGTTCGCACAGCTTCCCCTCGGCGATTTCCGCCCGCACCGCCGCGACGATGCTGAACAGGATGGCGTCCGACACCAGCACGGCCTCCACGAGGCTGCGCACGTTCTCGCAGCGCAGGCTCAGGCAATGCTCGGGGTCGGCGCGCGGGCCGAAGCGCTTGACCAGCCCGCGCGCGACTTCCGGGCTCAGCGGTGCCGACGCCAGCGGATAGCGCATGACATCGTCGAAGGTCACGGGCTCGCCGACGGCGGCCTGCAGCAGCAGCGGATGGCCCGCGCGGCAGATGAAACGGCCCTGAAGCTGCGCCAGCAATTCGTGGCGCAGGTCGGTGGCCGGCGCCACGCTGGTGACCTCGACGATGACCGCATCCAGCGTGCGCTGGCGCAGCTGGATCATCAGCGCGTCGGAAGTGCCGAGCGATACCGCCACCTGGATGCCAGGGTGGTGCACGGCCATGTGGCGCAGAAAAGGCGTCATCAGCACCGCGCCGGGCCCCGCGCCCAGCCCGACGCGGATGGCGCCGAGGTGATGGCGGTGGAACAGTTCCACGCTGCGATGCAGTTCGGCTTCCTCGAACAGCATGCGCCGGGCCCGCTCGGCGATCAGTTCGCCCAGCGGGGTCAGCACATTGCGCCGGCCATGGCGGTCGATGAGCTTGCCGCCAAGCTCGTCCTCCAGCGCCTGGATGCTGCGGCTCAGCGCCGACTGGGTGAGGTGCAGCCGTTGCGCCGCGCGGCTGAACGATTCCACGTCCGCGACCATGAGCAGGTGCCGCAGGTGTTTGAGGTGCATCGATGGCTTGTGAATGAGTTTTGTGAATAAATTTTAGACGAGTAATGCATTGGACACATAGCAGGCTGGCCGATACGATCCGTCGCACAAACACACACAAAGCGACGCAAGGCGCCAAGGAGACTGCCATGACCCGAATCCGATTCCAGAACATCGCCCGCCGGCTGCTGCGCGCGGCGGCGACCGGCCTGCTGTGCGCGGGCCTGGCGCCGGCCTACGCCTATCCCGACCGGCCTGTCACGCTGCTGGTGCCGTTTCCGGCGGGCGGGTTGTCGGACGTGGTCGCCCGCAACCTCAATGCGCCGCTGGGCCGCCAGTTCGGCCAGCCGGTCATCGTGGAAAACCTGGGCGGGGCCGGCGGCGCGATCGCCGCGCAGAAGGTCCTGCATGCACCGGCCGACGGGCACCTGCTGTTCCAGGCCGGTCCCGGCGAACTGATCACGACCCCGCTGGCGAACGCGGCGATCAAGTACAAGAGCGAGGATTTCCGGCTGGTCCACATGGTCGGCGCGGTCGACCTGGCCATCCTGGTGCGCAAGGACCTGCCGGTGAAGGATGTCGATGAACTCGCGGCTTATGCCACGCAGGCGGCCCGGGCGGGCAAGCCGCTGACGTATGCCAGCGTCGGCGTCGGCTCGCTCTACCACCTGCTGGGGGCACACCTGTCGCAGACCATCGGCGCGCCGATGACGCACGTGCCTTACAAGGGCGGCGCACCCGTGATCCAGGACCTGGTGGGCGGCATCGTCGATATCTTTGTCTCGCCGTTCGGCAAGCCCGACATCGAGCGCATGCGCACCGGCCAGGTCAGGATGCTGGCGGTGCTGTCGCCGACGCGGCTCGACGCGGTGAAGTCCGTGCCGAGCGTCAATGAAAGCAGGGCGCTGCGCGGCTTCAACTACTCGACCTGGGCCGGCGTCTTCGTGAAGAAGGACACTGCCGAGCCGGTCGTGCAGGCGCTGCACAAGGCGCTGGCGCAGACGCTGGCCGACCCGGCGGTGCGTGCCAGCCTGGATGGCGCGAACCTGCCCGCATCCCGTCCGGCATCGCTGGCGGAAAGCCAGAAGGCGTACCAGCAGAGCATCGACCAGTACCGCGGCATTGCGCGTGCCATCGGCCTGCAGCCGCAATGAAGGCCGCCATGCATCCTCTCCTGGCAGCGCTGCGGGACAGCGCAGAAGCATTCGTTGCCATCCGCCGCGATATCCATCGCCATCCGGAACTTGGCTTCGAGGAACACCGCACCAGCGACATCGTCGCCGGCCTGCTCGCCGAATGGGGCTACGAGGTGGAGCGCGGGCTCGGCACCACCGGCGTCGTTGGCCGGTTGCGGCGGGGCAACGGCGGCCGCCGCCTCGGCATCCGCGCCGACATGGACGCGCTGCCGATGGCCGAGGCCACCGGGCTGCCCTATGCCAGCTGCCATCCCGGCGTGATGCATGCCTGCGGACACGACGGGCATACCGCCATGCTGCTTTGCGCCGCCAGGCATCTGGCGCGGCAAGGCAATTTCAGCGGCACGCTGAACCTGATCTTCCAGCCGGCGGAGGAAGGGCTGGGCGGTGCCAGGCGGATGATGGAAGCGGGGCTGTTCGACAAGTACCCGTGCGATGCCATCTTCGCCATGCACAATGTCCCCGGCACGGCGCCCGGGCGGTTGCTGCTGCGCCAGGGCGCGGCGCAGGCCTCGGCCGACAGCGTGACCATCACGCTGGCCGGCATCGGCGGCCACGCGGCATTTCCGCACAACGCGGCCGACCCGGTCGTGGCCGGCGCTTCGATCGTGATGGCGTTGCAGACCATCGTGGCGCGCAATGTCGATCCGCTGCAAACGGCAGTGGTCACGGTGGGCGCGTTCCAGGCGGGCACCGTCTCCAACATCATTCCCGCGCAGGCAGTGCTGAGCCTGAGCGTGCGCGCGCTGGACCGCCGCGTGCGCGACCAGCTCGAGCAGCGCATCCGCGAACTGGTTGCCGCGCAGGCACAGAGCTACGGCGTGAAGGCGCGGATCGACTACGAGCGCGGCTATCCGGTGCTGGTGAACACGCCGGCGGAAACGGCATTGGCAAGCCAGGTTGCGCTGGAGCTGCTGGGGCCCGGCCAGGTCGACTGCCAGGCGCCGCCGATCGCTGCAAGCGAGGACTTCGCCTTCATGCTGGAGGCGGTGCCCGGCTGCTACCTGTGGATCGGCAATGGCGAGGGAGCCGAGGGCGGCTGCATGGTACACAACCCCGGCTACGACTTCAACGACGGCAATATCCCGGTTGGCGCGGCGTACTGGGCGCTGCTATGCGAGCGCTTCCTGGTGGACCAGCCCTGGCCGGTGAACGCGGTGAACGCGGCGCACGCCTAGGCCGGCCTGCCGCTCTGCTGCACCAGCCATTGGCGGAAGGTGCGCGCGACCGACGTCTCGACCCGGTCGCGGTGCCACAGCGCGTAGTAGCCGCCGCCGAGCGTGGCGCTGGCCTCGCACGCGCGCACCAGCCTGCCGTCCTTGAGGCAGCCGTCGATCATGTGGCGCCAGCCCAGCACGATGCCGTGGCCTTCGATCGCTAGCTGCACCAGGATCGGGTAGGCGTTCGACACCACCGTGTTCTGCACGCGCGCCTTGCCCAGCCCGTTCTGCGCCAGCCACGCCGGCCACGACATCCACTGGCGCTGCGCGTCTTCCAGCACCAGCAGCGTCTCGCCCGGCAGGTCGGCCACGGCCAGCCGCCGGCCGCGCAGGTAGCCGGGCGCACAGACCGGCATTACTTCCTCGTCATAGAGCCGTTGTGCGGCGAGCCCCTGCGGCGGGCCTTCGCGCAGGTAGTACAGCGCGACATCGAAGCTGGTATCGACCAGCGACGCAAGCCCATCGCTGACGAACAGCCGCACCTGCACGTCGGGATGCTCGGCGCGGAACTGCGCCAGCCGCGGCGCGATCCACAGCGTGGAAACGCCCGACGACGCCGCCACCGTCAGCTCGGTGCTGCCCTTGCGCCGCATCACGCTTTCGGTGGCTTCGGCGCAGTCGACCAGCAGGCGCTGGACCTGCTCGGCGTATTGCTGGCCGCTGACGGTCAGGCTCAGCGCGCGCGGGCCGCGCTCGAACAGTTTCTTGCCGAGGAAGCGTTCCAGTTGCGCCACCTGCCGGCTGATCGCGCTCTGCGTCAGGTGCAGTTCCGCGGCCGCGCGGGTGAAATTGCCGTGCCGCATGGCCGCCTCGAAGGCGACCAGGCAGGGAAGGGGAGGAAGCGGGGAGATGCGCATGGGGCGGCCGGACGTCGGGGAACCAGCCGCCCATCTTAAGGGAAAGCCAGCAGAAGGCTCAGCCGGAATGCTTGGCCCTGTCGTGGATGCGCCCGGCCTGCATGACCAGGGAGATTTGCTCGCCCTGGCCGCACAGCAGGCCGATGTCCCGCAGCGGGTCGCCGTCGACCACCAGCAGGTCGGCCAGCGCGCCGGCCCTGACCGTGCCCAGCTCGTCCTCGCGCTGCAGCACCGCGGCGGCGATCGAGGTGGCCGAGCGGATGGTCTCGAGCGCGCCAAGCAGCTCGGCGCGGATGCGGAACTCGTCGGACTGGTAGTGGTGCATCTCGCCCAGCAGGTCGGAGCCGAAGGCCATCGGCACGCCGGCCTCGGCGTAGATCGCCAGCGAGTTGCGGCCAGCCTCGCGCACGGTCTCGATCTTGGCGACCGACTCCGGCGGCAGGCCCAGGCGCGCGCCGTCGCGGGCCAGCGCATCGTAGGTGACCAGCGTCGGCACCACGAAGGCGCCGTGCTCGCGCATCACGCGCGCCGCCGCGGCATCGACCAGGTTGCCGTGCTCGATGGTGCGCACGCCGCAGCGGATCGCCCGCGTGATGGCGCGGCCAGTGTAGGCGTGCGCCATCACGTAGGTCTGCGCGGCCTCGGCCTCGGCCACGATCGCGCGGATCTCGTCCTCGCTGTACTGGGTGTTGCCGATGGGGTCAGTCGGCGAGGCCACGCCGCCGGAGGCCATGATCTTGATCTGCGTGGCGCCCTTCTGGATCTCTTCGCGCACGGCCAGGCGCACCGCATCGACGCCGTCGGCAACGCGCGCGATGGCGCCGGCACGGAAGGCGCACGAGCAGGGCTCCAGCACGTCGGCGCGCGGGCGGAAATCGCCATGCCCGCCGGTCTGCGACAGCGCCTTGCCCGACGGGAAGATGCGCGGCCCGGGGATCAGCCCGGTGGCCACCGCCTGCGACAGGCCCCAGTCGGCGCCGCCGGCATCGCGCACGGTGGTGAAGCCGCGCTCCAGCATCGCCTTCATGATCGGCATGGCGCGGAAGGCCACCAGCACGTTGGGCTGCACCGCGTTCACGCCGAGGTTGGCGAGCGCCGCCAGCACGTGCACGTGGCAGTCGATCAGGCCCGGCATCACGGTCTTGCCGGCGACATCGATCTGCCGCGCGTGCGGCGCCACGATGCCTTGCGCGGAGACTTCGACGATGCGCTCGCCCTCGATCAGCACATCGGCGCGCGGCAGTGCGGTGCCGCGGGCAGGGTCCAGGACGTTGCCGCCCTTCAACAGGATCTGGTTCATGGTCATTGCTTGCGGAGGTAGGCAGGTTCGCGCACCAGCAGCGTGCCGGCGAAGCTGATGGCGGCGGCGATCATCACGTAGAACGCGGGCGCCATGGTGCTGCCGGTGGTGGCGATCAGCCAGGTGATGATGAACGAGGCAAAGCCGCCGAAGATGGTGACCGCCAGGTTGTAGGCGACCGACAGGCCGGTCGACAGCACCTTGGCCGGGAACAGTTCGGAGAAGGCCGCCAGGATCGGGCCGGTATAGCCGGCGATCAGCACGCCGAAGACCAGCTGGAACACCAGCAGCGAGAACAGGCCGGGGACCTGGTTGATGTACACGTACATCGGCCAGGCCAGCACGAAGATCAGCGCCGCCGAGCCCGACAGCAGGATGCGGCGGCCAAAGCGGTCGGCCAGGCGGCCCACCAGCGGCGCGAACACCAGGATCGCCATGCCGCCGACCATGCCGGCCACGAAGCCCGACGACTGCGGCACCTTCAGCACCTTGACGGCATAGGTCGGCATGTAGAACAGCAGCACGTAGGTGCACACCGTCCACAGGATCACCATCGAGAAGCTGGCGGCGGTCTGGCGCGGGTAGTCGCGCAGCACTTCTTTCAGCGGCGAATCGGTCTTGTCTTTGGCTTCGCGGAAGGTCGGGGTCTCGTCGAGGTGATGGCGGATGTAGTAGCCCACCGGGCCGATCAGCATGCCGATCAGGAAGGGCAGGCGCCAGCCCCAGCTGTTGAGCGCCTCGGGCGGCAGCGAGGAGGTGACGAAGGTGCCGACCGCCGCGCCCAGCAGCACGGCCACGCCGATGCTGGCCTGGATCCAGCTGGAGTAGTAGGCACGCTCGCGCTCGGGCGCGTATTCGGTCAGGAAGGCGGTGGCGCCGCCCATCTCGCCGCCGGCGGAGAAGCCCTGCAGCAGGCGCGCGAGCACGATCAGCATCGGCGCGAACAGGCCCACCTGCTCGTAGGTGGGCGCGATGCCGATCAGCGTGGTGCCCACCGCCATCAGCAGGATGGTCAGCGACAGCGCCGCCTTGCGGCCGACGCGGTCGGCATAGATGCCGATGATGATGCCGCCCACCGGCCGCATGAAGAAGCCGACGCCGAAGGTGGCGACGGCCAGCAGCAGCGACGACAGCTCGTCGCCGGTGGGAAAGAACAGCCGGGCGATGATGACCGCGAAAAAGCTGTAGACGGTGAAATCGAACCACTCGAGACCGTTGCCGATCACGGTGGCAACGATGGCGCGGCGCCGCTGGCTGGCGCCGATCGGCGCGCTCACGCGGTCTAGGGTTGGGTTGGCTTGCATGTCACTCCACTCCAGGCGACAGATCAGGGGCTAGGGCTAACGGGATGCCGGGCGCGCGTGAAATGGGGGCGGCAGGCATCGGTAGGCAAGCCGATGATAGGTGTCGGCCCGATGATGAAAAAAACGATATCTGCGCATGGAGGCATGCGCGTAGCGCATGGCGGGGCGGGCGGAGCGGGCGGTGGGTCGCGGCCAAGCCGCGCCAGCGCAGGGCTGGCGGGCCGCGGGCCGGAAAGCCTTGTGCCACGCCGCTGGCAAGGGCGAAACAGCGGATATCAGGGTTTGCCCTGATGCTGGCGCAGGGCATGCGCGCCGCGCATGCCTCGGCTCGGGATGCCGGCGGTGCTCAGCCGGGTTCGCGCCGCAACCCCCGCCGCAGCGTCTCCACCAGCGCATTGCGCACCGCCTTCGCACTGGCATCGCTCATACCGAACAGGTACTGCGCCGACACCCCGCGCATGGCGCCGATGATAGCCACCGATTCGGCCAGCGGGTCGACATCGGCGCGGATATTGCCCGCTTCGATGCCGCGCCGGATATGCCCTTCCAGGATCGAGACGGACTCGCGGTTGAGCCGGTCCAGCGCGTCCGCCACCGCCCCCCGGGTGACCACGCTTTCCGACAGCAGCACGTGCAGCGCGCGCAACGCGGTGTCGAGCGACGGGTGGCGGCCGACGTAGAAGCCGACGATCCCCAGCACGCTTTCCAGTCCCGGAGCCCAGTTGGCTACCTGCTGGCGCACGTCGCGCACATCCTTGCCGATCTGCTCGACCAGCGCAACCAGCAGCCCTTCCTTGTGGCCGTAGTGGTGCGCCGCAAGGCCGCGGCTATAGCCGGCGCGTTCGCCCACCTCGCCCAGCGTCAGGCCGGCGATGCCTTTCTCGCATACCAGCGCCATGGCGCTGTCCATGATCCGGCGCGCGGCCTCGTCGCGCCGCTCCTTTTGCGTGCGGCGCCGGGCGGGGGCCGGCGCGGCCCCGACTTCGGTCGTCATCTGTGTTCTCCGTGGGAATCCGCCGTGGACACGCCGATGGTAACGCAGTGATGCAGGCATAACCCTGCCGCGACGCCTCGGGATTTCACTTACTTGTTAATCAACAAGCAAGTTATAAGATTCTCCGGCGGGCATGCCCGACCCACGGACAGACCGGCCCGTCATGACAAGAAGACGACCAGGAGACAGCTGTGACCGTAAGCGTTTCAAGCAGGAAAGCCTGTGCCGTGGCGATGACGGCATGCGCGCTCGGGTGGCTCGCCGTCCCGGCGCTGGCCAACCCGGCCGAGGCCGCCGACTACCCGAAGAAGCCGATCCACATGGTGGTGCCCTCGACCGCCGGGGCCGGCGCCGACATCCTGGCCCGGCTGGTCGCCGACAAGCTCGGCAAGACGCTGGGCCAGCCGGTGGTGGTGGAGAACAAGCCGGGCGCCAGCAGCGTGATCGGCACCACGGCGGTGGCGCGCGCGCAGCCGGACGGCTACACCATCCTGTTCACCTGGACCGCGCTGATCCAGTCGTCGGTGCAGAAGACCAGGCCGCCGTATGACGTCTTCACCGACCTGGCGCCGGTTGCTGAAGTGGCCCGCTCCAGTTTCGTGCTGATTGGCGCGACGTCTGCGCAGACCGGCAGCGCGAAGGATTTCATTGCGACGGCGAAGCAGCGGCCGGGGCAGTACAGCTACGGCTCGTACGGCAACGGCACCTCGTCGCACATCCTCGGCGAGCTGTTCAAGCAGAGCGCCGGCATCAGCATGGTCCATGTGCCGTACCGCGGCGGCGCGCCGTTGCTGTCGGACCTGCAGGCGGGCCATATCCCGGTGGCGTTCCTGGATTTCGCCAGCGCGCGCGCCAATGCCGGCAACGAGCGCATGAAGATGCTGGCGATCACCAGCAGCGAACGCTCGCCGTACTTCAAGGCGACGCCCACCTTCGGCGAACTCGGCATCCGCGGGCTCGACCTCGAAGGCTGGTTCGGCGTGCTCGCGCCGGGCAAGACCGACCCGGCCATCGTGCAGAAGCTGTCGGCGGCCGTGGGCAAGTCGTTGCGCGACCCAGAGGTGTCCCGGCGCATGGAAGAGCTGGGCGTGACCGTGGTCGGCAACAGCCCCGAGGAATTCGCGGCCAAGCTGCGGCGCGACGAAGAGAAGTGGCGCACCGTCATTACCCATGCCGCCATCCGCGCCGATTGAGGCGCCGACCGATCCGGGACCCTGACGATGATCCACGCTTCCCCTTCCTTCTTCTCGCTAGCGCTGGCGGCACTGCGCCGCTATCCCGATCGCATCGCGTTCCAGTGGGCCGGCGGCCGGCTGACTTACCGGCACGCCACCAGCCTGATCGGCCGCTACCAGGCCGTGCTGGCGCGGCATGGCATCGGCGCCGGCACGCGCGTGGCCCTGCTCAGCGCCAACCGTGCCGACAGCTGGTGCGCCGGCATGGCCGTGCAGGGCCTGGGCGCGGCCACCAGCTGGCTGCACCCGATGGGCTCGCTGGACGCGCATTGCTTCCAGGTCGAGGACGCCGACGTTGTGGCGGTCATCGTCGATGCCGCCAGCTACGGCCACCGCGCCGGCGAGATCGCGGCGCGCCTGCCGGGCAGCCGCATCCTGACGCTGGGCGCCGCTGATGCCGGCACCGACCTGGCGGCGCTGGCAGAGGCGGCCGGTGCTTCCGAACCGGTCGACCATTCGTCGGCCAGCGCCATGGGCACGCTGTCCTATACCGGCGGCACCACCGGCCGGCCCAAGGGCGTGATGAAGTCGGGCGGCGCCAACGGCCATGTCGCGCTGCAGATGCTCGCTCATTTCGACATGCCGCTGGCGCCGCGCTTCCTGGCGGTGGCACCGATCACGCACGTCACCGGCACCAATGTCGTGCCGACGCTGCTGCGCGGCGGCACGGTCCACCTGATGGCGCGCTTCGACCCGGAGGAGATGGCCGCCACCATCGCGCGCGAACGCATCAACGCGACCATGATGGTGCCGACCATGGTCTACGGGTTGCTCGACCATCCGCGCTTCGATGCCTTCGACCTGTCTGCGCTGGAAACGCTGCTGTACGCTGGCGCGCCCATTTCGCGCCAGCGGCTGATCGAAGGCATCGAGCGCATCGGCCCGGTGTTCTGCCAGCTGTATGGCCAGTCGGAATGCTCGCCCATGACCGCGCTGCGCAAGGAAGACCACGACCTGTCGCGGCCCGCGTTGATGGACGCCTGCGGCTTCCCGCTGGCCGGCTGCGAGGTGCGCCTGCTCGACGACGACAACCGCGAGGTGGCACCCGGCCAGCACGGCGAGATCTGCGTGCGCAGCCCTGCCGCGATGAGCGGCTACTGGCGCCAGCCGGAACTGACGGAGCAGGCCTTTGCCGGCGGCTGGCTCCATACCGGGGACGTGGCCGTGGCCGATGACTGCGGGCGGCTGTACATCGTCGACCGCAAGAAGGACATGATCGTCAGCGGCGGCTTCAACGTCTATCCGCGCGAGGTCGAGGACGCGCTGGCCACGCACCCCGCGGTCAGCCTGGGCGCGGTGATCGGCGTGCCCGATGCCAAATGGGGCGAGGCCGTGACCGCCTACGTGGTGCTGCGCACCGGCAGGTCGGCGACGGCGGAAGAGCTGATCCACCACGTCAAGGCGCTCAAGGGCAGCGTCAACACGCCCAAGCGCGTGGAGATCGTCCCGGCGCTGCCGCTGACGGCGCTGGGCAAGCTCGACAAGAAGGCGCTGCGCGCGCGCCACTGGAGCGGCCAGGGCCGCAACGTAGCCTGATCCCGCAAACTTTTTCTACCTGCATCGCTATGACTGCCATCTCTGAATTCGGCCAGCGCCTGCCGCCATCGATCACCCGGCGCCTGTCGCTGCCGCTGATCGCCGCGCCCATGTTCCGCGTGTCGGGACCGGACCTCGTGCTGGCCGCATGCCGTGCCGGGGTGATCGGCTCGTTCCCCACGGCCAACTGCCGCTCGACCGAGGAACTCGACGCGTGGATGACGCGCTTCGGCGCTGAGCTGACGCCCGACGACGCGCCGGTCTGCCCCAACCTGATCATGCGCCGCGAGGCCCTGCAGCAGGAGCTGGACTGCCTGCTGCGGCACCGGGTCGAAATGGTCATCACCAGCGTGGGCGCCCCCGATGCGGTGGTCGGCCCGCTGCACGAGATCGGCTGCCTGGTGCTGGCCGACGTGGCTTCGGTGCGGCATGCGCGCAAGGCGGTGGCGGCCGGCGCCGACGGCCTGATCCTGCTGACCGCTGGCGCGGGCGGGCAGACCGGGTGGGCCAATGGCTTCGCCTTCGTGCGCGCGGTGCGGCAATTCTTCGACGGGCCGGTGGTGCTGGCCGGAGGTGTCTCCGACGGCGTAGGCCTGTTGTCGGCGCAGGTGCTTGGCTGCGACCTCGCCTACATGGGCACCCGGTTCATCGCCACGCGCGAAAGCATGGCCGCCGACGGGTACAAGGACATGCTGGTCAGCAGCGAGCTGGACGACGTGATGCTGTCGCGTGCCTTCACCGGGCTGGAGACCAACACGCTGCGTCCGTCGAT
This sequence comes from Cupriavidus consociatus, assembly GCF_017814975.1. Lineage (GTDB taxonomy): Bacteria > Pseudomonadota > Gammaproteobacteria > Burkholderiales > Burkholderiaceae > Cupriavidus > Cupriavidus consociatus. The sequence goes on along the minus strand of NZ_JAGIQA010000007.1, from coordinate 143,285 downwards.
CATCGCCAGCGGCCTCGACCCGGCCAACCTGCCCACCGACATGACCCAGGAGCGCGCCGATGCGCTCTACGGCAGCCAGGGCTCGGCCGGCATCAGGCGCTGGCGCGATATCTGGAGCGCGGGGCACTCGGTGTCGGGTGTCGCGCAGGTGGAGCCGGTGGCGGAACTGGTGGCGCGCACGCGGCGCGAATTCGACGCGGCGCGCGCCGCGGCATGCCGGGCACTGGCACCGGAGCCTTGCGCCTGACCAGCAGGCCTGACGCGCAGCGCCTGGCGCAAGCCGCCGCACTACATCACCCGGCCGAACCACCACAGCGACAGCAGTCCCGCCATCGCCGCCAGCAGCGCGCCCAGCGCGGTGAAGAACGCGGTGACCTCCACCTGGTCGCGCTTGTCGAAGGCCAGCTTCGCATTGAGCGCGCTGTACACCTTCTTCAGCTGGGCCGTGTCTTCCAGCCGGAAGTACTCGGCGCCGGTGGCGTTGGCGACCTGCTTCAGCACCTTTTCGTCCAGCCTGACGCGGGCCGACATGCCGTCGACCGACAGCACCACGCCCTCTGGCGTGCCGACGCCCACGGTATAGACGCGCACGCCGTAGGTGGCGGCCAGCTCCGCGGCCTGCAGCGCGCCCGGGCCGGCGTTGCTCTCGCCGTCGGAGAACACCACGATCGCGCCCGCGCCGTACGAGCCGGGCGTGACGGGCTCCGAATCGCTGTCGCCGGCGGACGAGGAAGCGCTGCCCCGGAGCGCCGGCTTCTTCGGCTGCGGGGTGTCGTCGTTCATCAGGCGTTCGGCGTCGTTGGTGGCCTGCGGCAGCAGCTCAGTCAGCGCGATCAGCAGGCCATTGCCCAGCGCCGTGCCGCCCTGCGGCTTCAGGCGCTCGATGGCGGCAGCCACGTCGTCCTTGCTGCGGCTCGGGGCCTGCGCCACGGCCGCGGTGCCCGCCATCGCCACCACGCCGACGCTGACGCTGGCGGGCTGGTCTTCGAGCAAGACCCGGGCGGCCTGCTGCGCCGCGCGGATGCGGGTGGGCTTGATATCCTGCGCGCGCATGCTTCCGGAGAGGTCGATCACCAAAATCACGGTCTTGATGCGCGAGGGCAGCGTCAGCAGGGCCTGGGGCCGGGCGATGGCGACCAGCAGCGCCGTCAGCGCCAGCAGCGTCAGGGCCGGTGCCACATGGCGGCGCCAGCCCGCGCCGCCGCGCAGGGGCACGCCGACAGACTTCAGCGCGGGATAGTGCACGGTCGCACGCCGGCGGCGCGCGTCCAGCCACAGGTAGCCGCCCGCCAGCACCAGCACGGCCGCGAGCCCCCACAGCATGCTCGGCCACAGGAAGCTGAAGACGGGCAGGCGGGTTATCGTGTCGGTCATGCCGCCCCCCTGGCGGTGCCTTGCCGGTGGCGCCGCTGGCGCGTGAAACTCAGCAGCGCCAGGTCCAGCCGGGCGTAGGTCGACAGCGTCAGGCATTGCACGCCGGCGCGCGCGAAGGCCTGGTGCAGCTCGGCCTCGCGCGCCCCGGCGGCCGCGGCGAAGCGCTTGCGGAAAGCCGGGTCATGCGTGTCGACGAAGATCTGCTCGGCGCTCTCGGCATCCTGCAGCACGACCAGGCCCAGGTCGGGCAGGGCCAGTTCGAGCGGATCGACCAGCCGCACCGCGACCACTTCGTGGCGCCGCGCCAGCATGCCGAGCGATGCCTGCCAGCCCGTCGCGCTGATGAAGTCGGACACGACGAACACCACCGAGCGCCGCCTGGCTACCAGGCGTGCCTGCTCCAGCAGGTCGCGCAGGCGGGTCTCGCCAGGGCAGGCCGGCGGCGTGGCATGCATGCGGTCGAGCACGTGCAGCAGCTGGCGCCTGCCCGAACGCGCCGGGATCACGGTCGCAGCCTTGCCGGTGGCGCCGCCATAGAGCACGGCGCCGACGCGGTTGCCGTAGCGCGTCAGCAGCAGCGCCATCACCGTGGTGAAGTCGGTGAGCAGGTCGCGCTTGCGCACCGCGCCCGAGCCGAATTCGACCGACCCGCTCAGGTCCAGCACGAACCACGCGGAGACATCACGGTCTTCCTGGAACTCGCGCACGTGCGGGGTTTGCAGCCGCGCGGTCACGTTCCAGTCGATATGGCGCACGTCGTCGCCGGGGCGGTATTCGCGCAGGTCGGCCAGGTCCAGCCCGAAGCCGCGGAACAGCGTGCGGTAGTCGCCCTGCAGCAGCCCGTCGAGGCGGCGCACCACGGTCCATTCGAGCCGGCGCAGCAGCGCCTCGGTCTGCTTCGACCCGACCGCGGCCACTGCCGCGTTGGCGGCCGCGGGGGCCGCGGAGGCCTTCGCGGCGGCCTCCGCCTGCCGGCGGCGCCTAGCGCTCAGCCGCCCGAACATGGGATTCCAGCGGCCGCTCGGGGACCGGCTGTGCCTGCAGGATGCGGCCGATCAGCTGGTCGGCCGTGACGCCATCGGACATGGCCTCGTAAGACAGCGCCAGGCGGTGGCGCAAGACGTCGGGCACCAGGTCGGCCACGTCTTCCGGCAGCGCATAGTGCCGGCCGCGCAGGAAGGCCAGCGCGCGTGCGCCTTCAATCAGGCCGATGGTGGCGCGCGGGCTGGCACCGAAAGCGATGTAGCGGTCCATGTCCTCGACGCCGTAGCTGCCGGGCTTGCGCGTGGCCGCGACCACGCGCACCGCGTACTGGATCAGCGCGGGATCGACATAGACCTTGCGGCACGCCTCCTGCAGCTCGGCCAGGTGCTCGGGCGTGGCGACCGCGCCCACGTTGATGCGCGGGCCGGTGACGCGATTGACGATCACGACTTCTTCTTCTTCGCTCGGGTAGCCCACCAGCACCTTCATCATGAAGCGGTCGACCTGCGCCTCGGGCAGCGGATAGGTGCCTTCGGTCTCGATCGGGTTCTGCGTGGCCATGACCAGGAAGGGCGAAGGCACGCGGTGCGTCTCGCCGGCGATGGTGACTTGTTTCTCCTGCATGACTTCGAGCAGCGCACTCTGCACCTTGGCCGGCGCGCGGTTGATCTCGTCGGCCAGCAGCAGGTTGGCGAAGACCGGGCCGCGCACGGTGGAAAATTCTCCGGTGCCCTGGTTATACATGCGCGTGCCGATCAGGTCGGCGGGCAACAGGTCGGGCGTGAACTGGATGCGCTTGAACGTGCCGCTCATGGTCCGCGCCAGCGTGTTGACCGTCAGCGTCTTGGCCAGCCCCGGCACGCCTTCGACCAGCAGGTGCCCGCCGGCGAGCATCGCCACCAGCACACGTTCGAGAAAGTGGTCCTGGCCAACGACCACGCGCTTCACCTCGTACAGCAGGCGTTCCATCAAGTCTGCGCTGTCCGCAGCGTCCCTGGCTTGGTCGTTCATAGGCCCCCACGTTTCAGAAAGGAGAAGATCCGATGGCAACGCCGGCGCTCTCGATGGTGACGGCAAAGCCGATACCGAGGAAAGTGCCGCTCTGGTTAGGGTTGAGGATGGCGGTGACGATGCCGATCACTTCGCCGTCCATGTTCACCAGCGGCCCGCCCGAATTGCCCGGGTTGGCGGCTGCGTCGAACTGGATGAGCTTGTCCAGGCTCTGCTTGCGGTCGGGCGAGACGAAATGGCGGTCGAGCCCGGAAACCACGCCGGCCGACACCGACGGTCCGATGCCGAAGGGGAAGCCGACCGCCACGACTTCGCTGCCGGGCGCCAGTTCACGGCTGGAGCCGAGTGTCGCCGCCGGCAGGTCGTCGGGAATGGACTTGGGCCGTAGCACGGCAAGGTCTTTTTCGGGGATGGCCTGCACCACGGTGGCTTCGGCCATGTGGCCATCGTGGAACCTGACCTCCAGCCGCTTGGCATCGGCGACGACGTGGTAGCTGGTCAGCACCATGCCGGTTTCGGTCACGACCACGCCCGAGCCGATGTGGCGCGCTTCGCGCTTGCCGCCGGCCGGATCCTTGCCGGCGGGCGGTTCGCGCCTGGCAAGCTCGTCCTGTGGCGCAGGCTGCGAGGCTGGCGACGATTTGCGGCGTGTGGCAGGGGGATCACGCTTGGCCTTCGGCGCCGAGGCCGCTTCCACGGGATCGTCTTCCAGCGTGTAGCTGCGGATCTCGACCACCGATTCGCGGACCGCCTCGGCCGCCCTGGCGGTGCGCGACGGCAGGCTCTTGGTCTGCAGCGTGTGCAGCACCGCGGCGTCGATGTCTGCCTGCTTGAGCACGCGGGCTGGCGTCTGCGACCGCAGGGCGATGGCCGTGCCCGCTGCGATGACCACGACGACCGCCGCCGAGACCAGCCCGTAGATCGTCACCCGTTTCATCGCAGCCCCCCAGGTCCCGTCCCGCCTTAAAAAATACAGTACCATCCTCTTAACCACGCGCCAAGGAGCAGGGCATGCAGTTTCTCTGGCCGCAGATGCTCTGGTTGCTGCTGGCGCTCCCGGTGCTGGCAGCTGCCTACCTGTACCTGCTCGCGCGGCGCAAGAAATCCGCCCTGCTGTATGCCAGCCTTGCGCTGCCCCGCGCCGCGCTCGGCCCGCGCCAACGCCTGCGGCGTCACCTCCCTCCATTGCTGTTCCTGGTCGCGCTGGGCGCGGCGCTGCTGGCGTGCGCGCGACCCACCGCAACGGTCACCCTGCCGTCAGACACCATCACGCTGGTGCTGGCCATGGACACCTCGCGCAGCATGGAGGCCACCGATGTGCCGCCCACGCGCATCGCCGCGGCGCAGCAGGCCGCGCGTGACCTGATCGTGGGACTTCCGGCCAGCGTGCGGCTCGGCATCGTCTCCTTCGCCGCCACCGCAACCGTGGTGCTGCCGCCGACCAGCAACCGCCAGGACATGCTCGACGCGCTGGATCGGGTCCAGCTGCAGCGCGGCACCGCCACCGGCAGCGGACTGATCCAGGCACTGGCGGTGCTGTTTCCCGACGACGGCATCGACCTGGAGGCGATTCTCTTCAGCGACAGCGCGACCCTGTTCGGCCGCGCGCCCTCGCTCGACGAGGCTGCTGCCGCGGAGGCCGCGCGCAAGCGCGAGCAGGCGCGCCAGCCGATGCAGCCGGGCGCATACCGGCATGGTGCGGTGATCCTGCTCAGCGACGGCCGCCGCACCACCGGCCCGGACCCGATCGACGCCGCGCGCATGGCGGCCGAGCGCGGCGTGCGCGTCTATACCGTGGGCTTCGGTTCGCCCCAGGGCGGCGGCGTGCCGGAGTCGAGCCTCGCGTACTTCATGCAACTCGACGAACCAGCCCTGCGCGCGGTGGCGACGCTGACGGGCGGCGAGTACTTCCAGGCGGGATCGGCCGCCGACCTGACCAAGGTCTATCGCCAGCTCAGCGCCCGTTTTGCGCTGGAACGCCGGGAAACCGAGCTGAGTGCGCTGTTGTCGGCGGCGGCGGTGCTGCTGCTGGTGCTGGCATCCGCGCTGTCGCTGCTGTGGTTCCGGCGCTGACCGGCGCGGACAAGCGCAGGCTGCGTCACGCCGTGACGGGGGTAGGGGTCAGTAAGGGCCAGTAAGGGTCATCTCATAGCCGGCGGGGCCGGCGGCGTTTTTCTGCGCGAGCCGGCGCGGCGCCCGGGGACAGTACAATGCCGGACGCTTGTTTTACCGGATCTGCCTTTTCCGCCACCCGACCGCTTCGCCCATGTCCAATCTCATCGTCCACGGTGGCACGCCCCTGCGCGGCCGCATCATCCCTTCGGCCAACAAGAATGCAGTGCTGCCGGTGCTTTGCGCCACGCTGCTGACCGACCAGCCGCTGCGCCTGCACGGCGTGCCGGACATCACCGATGTCCGCAAGATCCTCGATATTTTCCGCATGCTGGGCAGTGATGTCCGTCTCGATGAAGCGACCGGCACGCTCGACCTGCACCACCGCGACACCATCTTCGACGCGGCCACGCACCGCCTGCCGGAAGAAATGCGCTCGTCGATCATGCTGGTGCCGCCGCTGCTGGCCCGCTTCGGCGTGGCGCGGCTGGAAGACAACGTCAAGGGCTGCACGCTGGGCGTGCGCGAAATCGACCCGCACGTCGACATCTTCCGCTCGTTCGGCGGCGCAGTGGAGCGCGCCAGCGGCTCGCTGCTGGTGCGCAGCGGCGGCCCGCTGAAGCCCACGCACCACTGGCTCGACTATGCCTCGGTCACCACCACCGAGAACTTCGTGCTGTGCGCGGCCGCCGCCGAAGGCGAATCGACGCTGACCAATGCCGCGTCCGAGCCGCATGTGCAGGAGTTCTGCCGCTTCATGCAGATGATTGGCGCCGACATCGACGGCATCGGCACCTCGCGGCTGACCGTGCGCGGCGGTGGCCGGCTGCGCGGGGGCGAGTTCACCTTCGAGGAAGATTTCCACGAAATCACCACTTTCCTCGCACTGGGCGCGATCACCGGCGGTGACGTGGTGGTGCGCAACAGCACGCCGGACAATTTTCCGCTGATCGACCGCACCTTTGCCAAGTTTGGTGTGCAGGTGGTGCATGAGGGCGGCTGGTCGCGCGCGCTGCTGCAGGGGCCGCTGAAGGTGCAGACGCCTTTCACCAGCAATGTGCTGACCAAAGTGGAAGCCGCGCCGTGGCCGTACTTCCCGGTCGACCTGCTGCCGATCTTTATCGCGCTTGGCGTGCGTGCGCAGGGCAATGCGATGTTCTGGAACAAGATCTACGACGGCGCGCTCGGCTGGACCGGCGAGCTGTCGAAGTTCGGCGCGCATGTGTTCCAGTCGGACCCGCACCGGCTGATCACCTTCGGCGGCAACCCGCTGACCCCGGCGGTGGTGGAAAGCCCGTACATCATCCGCGTCGCGATCGCGCTGTTCATGGTCGCGGCCAGCATCGAAGGCCGCTCGGAAATCCGCAACGCCACGCCGATCCGGCGCGCGCATCCGCGTTTTGTCGAGAACCTGCGCAGCCTCGGCGTTCATGTCGAGTGGACCAGCGAGGAATGATTCAAAGCTCCGCCGGCAGCGCATCGCGTTGCCGGCATCGTCGATCGTCACATTGACTTCGCATGCGCCGGTGTGCCGGGTTTGGCGCGCTATTCCCGGCTGGGAACCCGCGTCGCCGATTCGCCGAAGATCCAGGTCAGTGCCACGCCGGCCGCGAGCGCGTCCTTTTGCCGGACCAGCGGGCTGTTTTCGAAGGTCGCGCCGTCGAGCCGGTCATAGCGCATGAACGCACCCAGCCAGACGTGGCGGAAGCGGTGCGACAGCGTTGCCGTCGCCATGCTGCCGGCGTAGCCGCCATGGGCCACGTAGGCCGGGCGCGTCGCGGTCGCGAACTGCGCGTCGACCGCATAGAAGTACTGGTTGTAGCGTGCGGTAGCGAACAGCGGCCCGGCCGTGACGCCCAGGTTCCAGCCCGCGAAGCCGCCCACGTCGGCGATATCGAGATGCAGGTTCGGCGAGAAGATCCAGCCGATTGCGCGGGGCGACGATTCCACTGTCAATGCCAGCCGCACCGGCAGCCGCAGATCGAGGCGGGTGCGGTCCGAGCCGGAGTGCCATAGCGTCAGGTTCAGCGAGGGGCCGATTTCCACCGCGGTCTTCAGGTCGGGCATGCCGCGGCGCGCTTCATCGTCGCCGCTCTTCACCGGCAGGGAGAGTCCCAGGCTGACGTTGAGTTCGACACGGTCGCTGTCGAACAGCTTGCCGCGCACGCCATTGCGGTCGGCGCGCAGGTGCTCGCCACGGTAGATGAAATAGGGCACGGGAAACAGCAGGCTGGCGCGTTGGTCCGAGCCGCGGTAATGCGGCAAGGTAATGCCGCCGAAACCAAGGCCGATTTCCCAAAGCGGACGTTCCACCTCATCGAGGTCCTGTGCCGCGCAGGTCGTGCCGAATGCCGCGGCGGCGAGCGCCAGGGTGCCGCACTGCCTGCGGCGCCGCAAACCGTACCGGGGAGATTGCACGCCGTGCAAGATTTACACGCCCGCCACGCCGCGCCCAATTTTCAGCGGACCGGGTCAGGCGGCGTCACCACGCCGACGCCATGCACATGCACCATCTTTCCGCCCAGCCAGCCTGAAACAAGGAGCAGCCCGATCGACACGGCCGACAACAGGACGGCCAGCGTGTCCGTCCCGCGCATGCGCAGCCAGGCGTTGACGACATAGAGTGCCACCACGGTGAGGTTGATGCCCATGTGCATCAAGGCAATGCGGCGCAGGCCGCCGCGCAGCGAGAGCAGGTCGATCAGGCCCGGCAAGGCGGCCAGCAGCGCGCCGATAATGCCGCCGACGAGGCTGTAGAGCGCGACCACGCCCCAGTTGGGACTGGTGCCGCCGAAATAGCGAATCAGGTCGCAGGCGAAGGAAAGGATCCAGAGACCGATGGGGATGGCGACCAGCATCGGATGAATCGGGTGTTTGGCAATACTGGCAGGTGTGCGCACGGCGACTCTCCTCTGCAGGCCGATGGTTAGCAGGGCAGCTGCAAGAGCTGTACCACTCGCGCGCGGCCTGGGGAGCTTTCATCATTCGATATGCGGCCGATGCAAAGAAGGAGCGCAAGCGCGAGACCGACGCGCTGGCAGTGGCATGAGGCAAACACAAAAGAGCCGCCAAGCGGCGGCCCCGTCACGAGCGGTCGTTTTCCCGGCGGTTCCAGCCGGGCGGATAAAGCGGATGACGCAACGCGGCATACACCAGAACCACGGTTGCCACGGCGGTTATCCAGTCAAGCAGGTCCATAACCCTCCTCGCGGCCCCCGGCGACTGGCATGCGCGGGGGAATGCTTTCACCATAGTCGAGCCATGGGGGCAAGGGAACCAAGGTATGCGCAGAACCATATGCCCCCGGCGAGGGATCTGGCCGAGGTCGGTGCAAATTAGCAGCGGGGTCGGTGGTATCAGTGTTCAGGTAGCGGCACGGTCACGCCACACGCCTGCGCCACGGCCAGCAGTTTTTCGAAGTCCGGCGGGCCGGGTGGGATCTCTTCATCCAGCTGCGTGAACAGGCGCGAGGCGTTGCCGTTGTGGCTGGTGACCGAAACCATTTCGCCGCCCCCGGCGCCGAAACGGAAGTAGTGCACCGTACCCGCCGGCACATGGACAAAGGTGCCGGCAACCGCCTGGAAGACCTGCCCGCCGTAGCCGATCTCGATCGTCCCTCTGGTCACGAAGAACGATTCATCCCAGTCATGGCAGTGCGGCGGCGGACCGGTGCCTTCGTCGCCTTGCTGCAGGAAGACTTCGTAGCCCTGCGTGGCGGCGTTGGAAGCGAGCACGGTGATCTTTTCCCCGACCACGTTGAGCGCGCGGGCATACGTGTCCGGCGTGACCACAAAGGGTTCTGGCTTCATGATTCGCGCCTCCGTCTGTCGGGATCCGGATCCGGGAATGGCAGCGGCGTCCGTGCCGTGTGCCGTGGTGTCAGCCTATTCTAGGCGCGGCCGACGGGCTGGCCTAGTCCGGAATGCCGCACGCATGCCTCCGCAGTCAGGGTTGCCGCAGCAGGGCAGTGACCCCGATGCGCGCCTTGCCATGGTGCCGTGCCGGCGCGATCGTTCGGCAGTCTTGGAAGCTGCGTGCAAGCGCTGGGGGCTGCTCAACCGGACGGAAGCAACTAAGCTGCGTTCGCAGCAATTTCCCGCGTCGCACGCGCGCTCCATGCCCGGCGCGAGACGGACGCAGTGCCGGCCCGAGCCGGCATGACTTTGAACTGGCGCCGGCGATGCCGGCCAGCTAGGCTTTTGTTGCAGGCGGCGCCGCGCCGCGAAGGGGCCACCAAGGCACCGCAATACCAATCGAGCAGGAGATACCATGACGCAACGCATCAACTACATCAAGCAATCCCCCGAGCTGTTCAAGAAGTACCTGGAATTCTCCACGCTGCTCGACAACAGCGCGATCGAGGCGTCGATCCGCGACCTCGTCGAGGTCCGTGCCTCGCAGCTCAACGGCTGCGGCTTCTGCCTCGACATGCACGTCAAGCAGGCCCGTATCCACGGCGAGCGCGAGCTGCGCCTGCACCATGTGGCGATCTGGCGCGAATCGACGCTGTTCCAGCCGCGCGAACGCGCCGCGCTGGCATGGACCGAAGTACTGACGAACCTCCCGGCGCAGGGCGTGCCCGACGACGTCTATGAGCGCGTGCGCGAACATCTGTCCGAGAAGGAACTGTCCGACCTGACCTTCCTGGTCATGTCCATCAACGGCTGGAACCGCGTGAACGTGGCCTTCCGTACCGTGCCGGGTTCTTCCGACAAAGCCTACGGCCTCGACAAGGCCAACCTGGAATAGCCATCATGAAACGCGCCCGACAATACGGCATCGCCGCGCTGATGCTCAGCGGCCTGCTGGCCGTGCAGCCGGCGGTGGCGGCACCCCCGGAAGCCAAGGTCACGCTGCTGACGACCGAGCCCTTGCCGCAATACCCCGGCAAGGAAGTGCAGATCATCATGGTGGAATACCCGCCAGGCGGTGCCGACCCGATCCATCGCCACGATGCGCATGGGTTTATCTATGTGCTGGAAGGGACCATCGTGATGGGCGTCAGGGGCGGCAAGGAAGTCACGCTGACCCCTGGCCAGACCTGGCACGAGGGCCCTGACGATATCCATTCGGTGGGGCGCAATGCCAGCAACACCCAGCCGGCGAAGTTCCTCGTGATGCTGCTGAAGAACAAGGGGGCGCCGATCCTGACGCCGGTGAAGTAGTGCGGCGCTGCGCAGTAAGTACGAAGGGGCGTGTGCCCCTCTTGTACTGCTCCATGTCCCAGACGACCTTGCCTGAAGCGCCAGGGCCTGGCTGGCTGGGCGTGCTGCAAGCGGCGGCAAGCATGAGCAAGCCCGCCGCGGCCACGGACATCAGTCGTGCCTTTATCGCATCTCCTCGCCTTGTCCATTCCCATTCCATGAAGGTAAGGCAAAGGCTCATCAAGGCGCGGCAATGGCTGGGTGAAGTTTTTTAGCAGCTGCGCTAATTTCTTTTTGGCGGTAGCCCTCTGGAGCTTGACAATACGGTGATTTGCGCACTTCGATGGCGCTTCAGCTGCCGCACGCATGGATCAGGAACTCCCGCAGCGCATCGGCCGGCTTGCCCAGCCTGCGCCCCGGCTGCCACAGCATGCCGACCTCCATGTCCGGCACCGCGTTGGCGATCGGCCGGGCTTCGATTTGCTTGCCCTCCAGCGACCACGGCCGGTACACCATGTCGGACAGCACGGTGACGCCGAAGCCGTGCGCGACCAGTCCGCGCAGTGCCTCCATCGACCCGGTGCGGAAGGCGATACTGGGCGAGAGCCTCAGGCTGCGCCAGTAGCGCATGGTTGATTCCTCGGCCTCGTCGACCGTGATCAGGATGTATGGGTAGGCCGCGATGTCGCGCAGCGACGGCCGCTCGATTTCCAGCAGCGGATGGCTGGCCGAGGTCCACAGCTGGCGGCGGGAGCGCATCAGCGTGTGGCGCTTGAAGCGCTGCGGCCGTTCCAGGTTGGACAGCAGCGCGATCCCCAGCTCGATCTCGCCCGCCAGCACGGCGCGCTCGATATCCGGCCGGTCCATGTCGAGCAGGTCCAGCTCGATGTCCGGGTAGTTGGTGCGGAAACGCGCCAGCAAGCCCGGCAGGAAGTAGCCGAGCACGGTATAGGAGGCGGCCAGGCGCACGCTGCCTTGCAGGCCGTGCACCTGGAAGCGCGGCTCGCGCAGCGCATCCTCGACCGAATCCAGGATCTGGCGCGCATGCTGGTAGAACAGGTGGCCTTCCGCCGTCAGTGTCACGCCATGCGGGCGCCGCTCGAACAGGCGCACCGCGAGCCGCTGCTCCAGCGCCAGCACGGCATTGGTCACCGCCGACTGCGACACGTGCTCCGCGGTGGCCGCCATCGAGAACTGTCCGGTTTCCGCCGCCGCGACAAAGTAGCGGAACTGCCGCAATGTGATTTCCTTGGCAAGTCTCTCCGGGGCTTCGCGCGCCTTGGCCATGATCGTCTCCGGGATATCCGTTTTGCAGATATCAGGTGTTTGAATTCTTGATTTTACGATAGCCAGCGGGATTCCTACACTGCTCCGGACATCAGAATACAAGCACGGAGACATCGTGAACGCACCCCTACCCCACGCCCTGCTCGACACCCTGGCCAGCGCCAGCCTGGACGACAAGTACACCCTCGACAAAGGCCGCGTCTACATGAGCGGCGTCCAGGCGCTGGTCCGGCTGCCGATGCTGCAGAAGGCGCGCGACCGCGCCGCCGGCCTGAACACGGCCGGCTTTATCTCCGGCTACCGCGGCTCGCCGCTGGGCGGCGTCGACCAGGCGCTGTGGAAGGCCAAGGCGCACCTGGCTGCCAGCGACGTGGTGTTCCAGCCCGGCGTCAACGAGGACCTGGCCGCCACCGCGGTGTGGGGTTCGCAGCAGGTCAACCTGTTCCCCAACGCCTCGCGCGACGGGGTGTTCTCGATGTGGTACGGCAAGGGCCCGGGCGTGGACCGGTCCATCGATGTGCTCAAGCATGCCAATTCCGCCGGCTCGTCGCGCCATGGCGGCGTGCTGCTGCTGGCCGGCGACGACCACGCCGCCAAGTCCTCCACGGTCGCGCACCAGTCCGAGCACGTGCTGCAGGCTGCGGGCATCCCGGTGCTGTACCCGGCCAACGTGCAGGAATACCTCGACTACGGCCTGCATGGCTGGGCCATGAGCCGCTATTCCGGCCTGTGGGTGTCGATGAAGTGCGTCACCGACGTGGTCGAGTCGACCGCCTCGGTCGAGATCGACCCCGACCGCGTGCAGGTGGTGCTGCCGCAAGACTTTGCCATGCCGGCCGGCGGCCTCAATATCCGCTGGCCCGATACCCCGCTGGAACAGGAAGCGCGGCTGCTCGACCACAAGTGGTATGCGGCGCTTGCCTATGTCCGCGCCAACCGCCTGAACCGCGTGGTGCTCGACTCGCCCAATGCGCGCTTCGGCATCATGACCGCCGGCAAGGCTTACCTGGACGTGCGCCAGGCGCTGGCCGACCTCGGCCTCGATGACGAGACCTGTGCCCGCATCGGCATCCGCGTCTACAAGGTAGGCTGCGTGTGGCCGCTGGAGGCCCACGGGGCGCGTGAATTCGCCACCGGCCTGGAAGAAATCCTGGTGGTGGAGGAAAAGCGCCAGATCCTGGAATACGCGCTCAAGGAAGAGCTGTACAACTGGCGCGAGGACGTGCGGCCCAAGGTGTTCGGCAAGTTCGACCAGCGCGGCAACGACGGCGGCGAATGGTCAGTGCCGCGCGGCAACTGGCTGCTGCCGGCGCACTACGAGCTGTCGCCGGCGCTGATCGCCAAGGCCATCGCCCGGCGGCTGGAGCACTTCGACCTGCCGGAAGCCGTGCGCGCCCGCATTGCCGCGCGCGTCGCGGTGATCGAGGCCAAGGAGCGCGAGGCCGCGCAGCCACGCATCTCGGCCGAGCGCAAGCCCTGGTTCTGCTCGGGCTGTCCGCACAACACCTCCACGCGCGTGCCGGAAGGATCGCGCGCGCTGGCCGGCATCGGCTGCCACTACATGACCTTGTGGATGGACCGCAATACCGACACCTTCAGCCAGATGGGCGGCGAAGGGGTGGCGTGGACCGGCCAGATGCATTTCACCGGTGACAAGCACGTGTTCGCCAACCTGGGCGACGGCACGTATTTCCACTCGGGCCTGCTGGCGATCCGCGCCTCGATCGCGGCGAAGGCCAACATCACCTACAAGATCCTGTTCAACGACGCGGTGGCGATGACCGGCGGCCAGCCCATCGACGGCGTGCTGACTGTGCCGCAGATCGCCCACCAGGTTCTGGCCGAGGGCGCGAAGAAGCTGGTCGTCGTCACCGACGAGCCGCAGAAGTATGGTGACGGCAGCATGCTGCCGTCCGGCGTGACCGTGTTCCATCGCGACCAGCTCGATGCCGTGCAGCTGGAGCTGCGCGACACCGAGGGCGTCACCATCCTGATCTACGACCAGACCTGCGCCACCGAGAAGCGCCGGCGCCGCAAGCGCGGCACGTATCCGGATCCGGCAAAGCGCGCCTTTATCAACGATGCGGTCTGCGAAGGCTGCGGCGACTGCTCGGCCAAGTCCAACTGCCTGTCGGTGGAGCCGCTGGAGACCGAACTGGGCACCAAGCGCCGCATCAACCAGTCGTCGTGCAACAAGGATTTCTCCTGCGTCAACGGCTTCTGCCCCAGCTTCGTTACCGCCGAGGGCGCGCAGGTGCGCAAGCCGGCGGCGGCGGGCGGCAAGGGTGCAGGCGCCGATTTCGAGGCGCTGCCGATGCCTTCGCTGCCCGCGCTGGAACGGCCGTACGGTGTGCTGGTGACAGGCGTTGGCGGCACCGGCGTAGTGACCATCGGCGGCCTGCTTGGCATGGCCGCGCACCTGGAGCGCAAGGGTGTCACCGTGCTCGACATGGCGGGCCTGGCGCAGAAGGGCGGGGCGGTGATCAGCCACGTGCAGATCGCACCGGCGCCGCACGACCTGCATGCCACGCGTATCGCCACCGGCGATGCGCGGCTGGTGATCGGCGGCGACGCCATCGTCTCGGCCTCGGCCGAGGTGCTGTCCAAGACCCGGCACGGCGTGACCGCCGCGGTGGTCAACAGCGCCAACACCCCGACCGCCGAGTTCATCAAGAACCCGAAGTGGCAGTTCCCCGGCGCCAGCGCCGAGCAGGACCTGCGCAACAGCGTGGGCGAGGCCAGCGCCTTTATCGACGCCAGCGCCTGGGCGGTGACGCTGCTGGCGGATGCCATCTACTCCAACCCGCTGCTGCTCGGCTTTGCCTGGCAGAAGGGCTGGATCCCGCTGCAGCATGCCAGCCTGCTGCGCGCGATCGAACTCAATGGCGTGTCGGTCGACAAGAACCGGCAGGCCTTTGAATGGGGCCGGTATCTCGCGCACCACGGCGAGGCAGCGGTCAAGGCGCTGCTGCCGAATGCGCCGAGTGCGCCGGCTGCGCAGGTGGTGGCGTTGCCGCAGACCCTCGACACGCTGATCCGCAAGCGCGAGGCAATGCTGACCGACTACCAGAATGCCGCGTACGCCCGGCGCTACCGCGACGCGGTCGAGCGCATCCGCGCCGCCGAGCAGAAGCTGGGCGCCGACCGCAAGCTGCCGCTGACCGAAGCGGTGGCGCGCAACCTGGCCAAGCTGATGGCCTACAAGGACGAGTACGAGGTGGCGCGCCTGTACGCCGATCCGGCGTTCCTCGACAAGCTGCGCGCGCAGTTCGAAGGCGAGCCCGGCCGCGACTACCAGCTCAACTTCTGGCTGGCCCCGCCCACGCTGGCGAATGCGGGCAAGACCGACAGCAAGGGCCATCCCGTGAAGCGCCGCTTCGGCCCGCGCACGCTGACCGCCTTCCGCCTGCTGGCCCGCCTGAAAGGCCTGCGCGGCACCGCGTTCGACGTGTTCGGCAAGACCGCGGAGCGTCGCGCCGAGCGCGCGCTGGTGGCCGACTACCTGGCCATGGTCGACGAGTTCGCCGCCTCGCTGGGCGCCGACAAGCTCGACACCGCGCTGGCGCTGGCAGCGTTGCCCGACGACATCCGCGGCTACGGCCACGTCAAGGAAGCCAGCATGCAGGCTGCGGCCGCGCGCCGCGAAGCCCTGCTGGCGCAGTATCGCGGGGCGGCGCGCCGGGCCGCGGCCTGAGCCTTGCCGGCGTGCAACCGGGGGAAAGCCCGGGCTGGCCGGACCTGACATGGTCCGGCCACAATCGGCTATCCTCCCGGCTGCACCCGGAGACTCACGTGACGCAAGACCCAGCCTTCCACCGCAAGACCGCCACCGACGATGACCTGACGCTGCGCCGCGAAACCATCCGCTGGATGGCCGAGCTGCCCGAAGCCGTCCGTCCGGTAGAGCTCGGGCGTGCCTTTCCCCGGATCATCAATACCATCGCCGCCAAGTGGTTCGATGCGGTCGGGTGCCGGCAGTACCTGAACGGCCTGCAGTTCGATGACCGCGGTGGCCGCCAGGGCTTTTCGTTCGCGATCGTGCAGGAGATCGCCGCGCTGCGCGAGCATTTCGACGCGGTCTATCCGCCGGACCATGATGTCTGGCAGAAGGCCTTCGATGCGGGCCAGCGCTGATCGGGTGCAAGCAGGTGGTAAGCGGGTCTTGGGAACCAGCGGCGCGAACAGCGCCGCGATTCCCGCGGGAACGATGAACGCATGAATCTTCCAGTGCATCCCCCGGGTTCGCGCCGGCGAGCCACCTGCCGATCAGTGGCCCGAGCACGGCGCCGATGCGCCCGAACCGAGCGCGCGGGGCGACGCCGATCCATGACGTAGAATCCGTAGCCGCTACACTGCCGCGGCTTGCTGGCGGTGCCCCAGCACAGTCCCTCCATGCCGAAAGCCAAAGCCACCGTCCCCGACCGCTCCGCCAGCGAGCAGGCGCTCCAGCTCCTGGACGCCGCCACCGAACACGTTCTCGCCAACGGCCTCGGCGACCTGTCGCTGCGCAGCGTCGCCGACGCGCTCGGCACCAGCCACCGCATGCTGATCTACTACTTCGGATCGGCCGATGGTTTCTGGCAGGCCCTGCTGCACCGGATCCGGCATGCCGAGCAGGACGCGCGGCACAACGTGGTGGTCGACGGCATGGACCCGCAGGCTGCGATGGAAGCCGCATGGGAGCGATATGCCGCGCCGTCCTATCTGCCGATCATGCAGCTGCTGTTCGAGATCTACGGCAAGGCCATCCGCGACCGCGAGCGCTTCAGCGGCTTCCTGGAAGACGTGGTCGGCAGCTGGACCACGATGCTGGCGGAACGCTTCCGCCACGACATGGGCCTCACCGAATCCGAGGCGCGGCTGCGCGCCCGCGTCGAACTGGCGACCATGCGCGGCTTGCTGCTCGATCTGGTTACCACAGGCGACCGCAATGGCACCACCGACGCGCTGAAATATTTCGCCAGCATGATGGCCGCGCTGCCCGGCGCCACTCGCAAGACCCGCAAGTAGCCTTCCCGCGCAAAGTCAGGATCGCATGGATTTCGCGAAAATTCAGCGTAAACCCTGATTTCACCCCATCGTGTACCACGTGGTACAGTCACGTCGACGCCCCGATGGCCGGGGCGGCCTGGTGAACGATTCAGGGTGCAATATGGACCGGCGACAACTACTGGCATGGGCTGCCGGTACCGCGGTGGCGATGACGCTGCCGGGTATCGCGCAGGCGCAGAGCTTTCCGATGAAACCCGTGCGGCTGGTGGTGCCGCAGGCCGGCGGCACCGGCAACGACGTACTGGCGCGCGCGCTGGCCGAGAAGCTCGGCCAGGCCTGGAAGCAGCCGGTGGTGGTGGAGAACAAGCCCGGCGCCAACGGCACGCTGGCAATCCAATACGTGCTGGGCCAGCCGGCCGACGGCTACACGCTGTTCTTCGCCGGCGTTTCCAACCTTGCCTTCAATCCCTTCCTGTATCCGAAGCTGCCGTACAGCCCGTCAAAGGACCTGACCGGCGTGGCGATGCTGGCCAACTCGCCGTTCGTGTTTGTCGCGGCGCCAGCGCTCAAGGTCGACACGTTCCAGGACTTCGTGCGCATGGCCAAGGGGCGGCCGGGCGAAATCAGCTTTGCCTCGGGCGGTATCGGCAACTCCACGCACCTGGCGATGGAACTGGTGGCCGAGCGCATCGGCGTGCGGATGCAGCATGTGCCCTTTAACGGCGCCGGCGGCTCTACCAGCCTGATGACCGGGCAGACGCCTGTGATGATGAATGTGGTTGCCGGCGTGCAGCCCTTTATCACCGGCAAGAAGCTGGTGCCGCTGGCCGTGACCGGTGACAAGCGCCTGCCCGCGCTGCCGGGCGTGCCGACCTTCAAGGAACTCGGCTACGACGTGCAGGTGCCGGGCTGGTACGCCATCGTGGCGCGCGCCGGCACGCCGGCAAGCGTGGTGCAGCAGGTCAACACCGACATCAATCGCGTGCTGGACGATCCGCAGTTCAGGGAGAAGCTCGGCTTCCAGTTCCTCGATGCGATCAAGGGGCCGCCGTCGGAAGTCGAGCGCTACATGAAGCGCGACGCCGAGACCTGGGGCCCCATCATCAAGCGCCTGAACATTTCCCTCTGAGAACCTGCCATGCCACATCTGACCAAGGCAGTACACGACGACCGGCTGTCGGCCATGCAGCAGCTGATGGACAGGCTGCGCGTGGACGCGCTGGTATTCGGCACGCCCGATTTCTTCCAGTACGCCACCAATTTCCAGCTCGACGTCTGGCCGTGGGAGCGGCCCGTGTTCGTGGTCGTGCCGCGCAACGGCGAGACCTTCGCGGTGATGAACGAACTGTCGATCAACCACATGCGCTTTGCCATCGAGAAGGGCACGGTCTGGCTGCGCGATGTCACCTGGTATGCCGAGCACCCGCGCGTCACCAACCGCCTGCCGCTACCCGCGCAGCTGCCTGAGGTGGTTGCCGCATTGCTGGCGGCGAAAGGGCTGGGCATGTCGCGCATCGCCGTCGACGTGCCGCATTCCATCCTCGCCGGCGCGCAACGCCACCTGCCCGAACTGATGCTGCGCCCGTCGCTGGCCGAGATGCGCAGCCTGCGCTGGGTCAAGCATGCGGAAGAACTGCAGGTGATGCGCGAGCTGGGTGCGCTGACCGACTGGGTGCAGGACCGCTACCGCGAGAACATCCGCCCCGGCCGGCTGGTGCAGGAACTGGATCACGCGATGGCGGCGCTGATGGTGGAGGAAGCGGCCAGGCGCTTCCCGGGGGAGGATTTCGACATCCTCAAGTGCTGGACGCTGACGGGTCCGGCCTCGGCCTCGCCGCACGGCGACGGCGCCGCGTGCGGATCGCGCGTCGCCGCGGGCGACACCATTGTCAACCTGATACTGCCGCGGCTGAACGGCCTGTATGTCGAGAACGAACGCACATGGTTCTGTGGCCGGCCCGGCGACGAACAGGCACGTCTCTACCAGGTCGCGGCCCGCGCGACCGACGCCGCCGTCGCCGCCGCGGTGCCCGGCCGGCGCGTCTGCGACATGGACGCCGCCGCGCAAGCGGTGATCGAAGCCGCGGGCTGCGGACAGTACGTGTTCCACCGCACCGGGCATGCGGTCGGGCTGCTGCTGCACGAGTATCCCGAAGACATGGCTTTCAACACGCGCGCGCTGCTGGCGGGAGAGGTGTATTCGTCGGAGCCGGGGCTGTACGTCTACGGGCTGGGCGGATTCCGGCTCGATGACACCGTCATCGTCGGGGAGGAGCCGGAGGTGATCGTAAAGACGCCGAAGACGCTGGAGTACGCGGCGGTCTTGTAGGGCCCGGTAGGGCAGAGCCGCGCCAGATGCCTGCGCCTTCTTTTCCCGACGCTGTCATGGCGGCGTGATAACGTCGCGCGAGGCAAATTCCATGTGAAGGGAGCAGGCATGCAAGCGGGCATTGTCGAGGCGGGCTATGGATCGGACCCGGTCGGCCTGGTCAGCGGTTTTCTGTTCGCGCCCGGCGGAGCCGTGCGCGAGATCGATTCGCGGGGCGCTGGGCGTTCCGCAAGCAGGCAGGTCAGGGGCGCGCCGGCCAGGCTGGCATGCCGCCAGCGTCTGCCGGATGCCCTCGGCGTACGGCGTCTTGCGGATCGGTCCGATCAGCCGCTGTAGCGCGGCATCGTCCAGGATCAGCGGATCGGTCATCAGGTAGTGCATCTCGACCAGTTCGCGCATGAACGGGTTGAACAGCCCGAGCAGGCGCAGCATGCCCTTGCCGGCGATGCGCAGCTTCAGCTTGCGGCCGGTCTGCCTTTCCATCTCCGACACCAGTTCGCGCTGTGTCGTGACGCCGGCGCCAGCCAGGTGCCAGATCCTGCCGAAGGCCGCCGGCGTGCCGGCCAGGCGGGCGACGACCGGACCGACATCCGGCACATAGACGAACTCGTGCGGCGCATCGATCGGCCCGATCAGGTCCGCGGTGCCGCCACCTGCGGCAGCCTGCGCGGCGCGGTGCAGCAGGCTGGCCTGCACGCCCGGACCGTAGAAGTCGGGCAGCCGCAGCACCGTGGCGCGGATGCGGCCGGCGGCGTCGGCCTGCATCAGCAGGTCTTCCTGCGCCTTGCGCATGCGGCCCTTGAAGGTATGCGGCGCGCGCGGGTGGTTCTCGCTGACCGGATTGCCGCCCTGGACGCGCCCATACGGGTAGACCGTGCCGATCAGGACGAACTGCCTGACGCCGGCAGCGACCGCGCCATCCAGTGTCTTGCGCAGCAGTTCCGGGTGCAGATCGAAGCGCCAGTAGTCGACGCCGACCATGTAGACCAGCGTGTCGATGCCGCTCGCCGCGGCCTGGATGGAGGCCGGCGATTCGGGATCCCACGTGACGATCCCGGCGAGCGGGTCGGCCCCGAAGGCCTGGCGCAGGCGCGTCGCATCGCGGCCGACCACGCGGTACGGCTCGCCCCGGCTTGCCAGCGCTGCGGCAATGCTGTGGCCGATGGCGCCGGCGGCACCAAAGAGCGCGATCCTGGACATGGGATTCTCCTTTGCATGGGTACTGCCGTGGTTTGATGCAGGCCAGTTTGCGGCCACCGGAGCAAAAAGAAAATTACCTATAATCGGCTGGTCGCTAAACAAAAATGCATAGCATGGCCGGCGAACCGAACTGGGAGTGGTACCGCACCTTCCTCCACGTGCTGGAAACCGGCTCGCTGTCGGCCGCCGGGCGCGCGATGGGGCTGACGCAGCCGACCGTCGGCCGTCATATCGACAGTCTGGAGGCCGCGCTGGGCCTCAAGCTCTTCACCCGCTCCTTTGACGGCTTCGCCCCCACCGACGCCGCGCACACACTGCGGCCCTATGCCGCCGGGCTCGCCGCCACGGCCGCGGCCATGCGGCGCGCCGCCAGCGGGCACGGCGCCGGCGTGCGCGGCACGGTGCGGCTGTCGGCGAGCGAAGTCGTCGGCGTCGAAGTGCTGCCGCCGATCCTGGCCGCACTGCGCGAAGCCCATCCGGCGCTGGAGATCGAACTGGCGCTGTCGAACCGTGTCGACGACCTGCTGCATCGCGAAGCCGATATTGCCGTGCGGATGTTCCGGCCCGAGCAGGATGCGCTGGTGGCGCAGCGCGTCGGCGGCATCGAACTGGGGCTGCATGCGCATGAGCGGTACCTGGCGGCGCACGGGGTGCCGCAGTCGCTGGAGGAACTGCCGGGCTTTGCCGTGATCGGTTTCGACCGGGAGACGCTGTTCATCCGCCGCTTGCTGGAGCGCTTTCCGGCTTTGTCGCGCCAGCGCCTGGCCTTTCGCGCCGACAGCGACCTGGCCCAGCTGGGCGCGATCCGCGCCGGTTTTGGCATCGGCGTGTGCCATTGCGCGCTGGCGGCGCGCGACCCGCGGCTGGCCAGGGTGCTGCGCAGCGAGTTTTCCGTGGCGATGGATACCTGGGTAGCGATGCATGAGGACTTGCGCGGCAGTGCGCGCTGCGCTGTGACCTTTGCCGCGCTGGTGACCGGGCTGCGCGGCTACGCGGAAGGGACGTAGCCGCAGCGCCGATGCGGCCTTGCTGCGGGGTCACGCCGGTGGCCTTGCTGCCAGGCCGCCCCGGGCCGCTTGCTGCGCGGCCATGTGGTCGAACTGCCGTGGCGCCCGTGAACGGTCGCCGGCCACGCTAGCCGGAGCGAGCCTGCTGGCGCAAGTTGCGAGTGCGGGCGGCGAGATAGGGCAGGTTTGCCGTGACGAAGAGCGCCAGCAGCAGCGCGCCCGCGCTCCATGCGAGCGCCGGCACCCACGGCATCAGGCTGGCCAGCACAGCGCCCCTGGCGGCGCCCGTCGCCACCATCGCAATGCGCAGGAAAGCGGCGATGGCGAGCACGGCAAACACCAGTCCGGCGAGCCTGCCTTCGCGGCCCACATGCCCGGCATCGAGCGCGGCATTGGCCGCCGCGCCGAACATGATGCCCCACATGCCGCCGGCCAGGCATTGCGCGGCCAGCACCGCCTGCAGCGAAGCGGCGCCAATGAAGCCGGACAAAGCCAGCGTGCCCAGCACCGATGCGGCGAGCAGCAGCACGCAGGCAGGAAAGCGCCGCAGCCATGGCGTCTCGGGCAGCAGCACGCACAGGGCGAAGCCGATCCAGAACGCCGGCATCACCCGCACCAGCTCGGTGCTGGCAACGAAGCGCAGGTAGGCCGGTCCCGAATTGATCGCGGTGTGGACCTGGAAGCCCAGCGCGAGCAGCCAGACCGCCGCGAACAGCAGCCACAGGCGCCGCGGGCCGGCGCTGGCAGTCGGCGCCGCGTTGCCACGCTGGCTTGCCGGCGGCGGTTCAACCCAGCGCAGCGCCGCCACGGCCAGCACCAGCGCCGCACTGGCAGCGGCGAAGGGGATCAACGGCGAAGCCTCGCGCAGCCGCGCCGTCAGCACTGGTGCGACCGCGCCGGCCAGGCCGATGCCGAGCAGCGACACCAGTATCAGGAACGAGGAAGCCGATCCCTGCAGCCGTCGCGCGATGATGACCATGGGCGGTGCGCGCAAGGCCGAGGAGGTGGCGGCCCATAACGCGGTCAGGGCAAGCAGCAGCACAGGCGAGGAAGCCGAAGGCAGCAGCACGAACGCCAGCGCGGAAACCACCGACAGCGCCAGGATCCAGCCGCCGAGCCGGCGCATGCCGTTGGCGACACGGTCGGCGGCGATGCCCAGCGCCAGGTCCATGGCGACGAAGATCACCTGGTCCATCACCAGGATCCACGCGACGTGCGCGCGCGGGATGCCGGCCTGCGTGGCCAGTTGCGGCAGGAACGCGACGTAGAGGGTCCACGTGACCGCCAGCAGGAACTGCACGGAACAGAAGATCAATGCGCGCATGCTGCCCACCTTGCCCGGTGTTTTTCCTTCGAAGGATAGGGCAAGGATGGGGTAAAGCCCGGGGGTAATCCGGGGGTAATCCGGGGGTAATGCCGGGGGTAATGCCGGGGGTAATGCCGGGGGAGGGGCTCAGTAGTCGCTGAGCTTGTCGCCGTTGACCTCGACGAGCTGGTCAAGCCGCAGCGCCTCGCCCGAGCTGAGCGAGACAAACTCCTCCCGCTCGCGGCTGAAGACATCGGTGATCGTTGCCGTCACTTGCTGCGCAGCGCCATCATGGTCGCGATAATGGATTACGGCGGGCCGGCGCACGGTGGCCAGCGCTTCGAGCCGATCGTGGAATTCGCAGCTGATCGGGATGTACGGGGTGGATGCGTGGGTCATGTCAGTAGCTCGCAATGCAGGGCGGTCGCCGGCGCGTTTTCAGTCGCCGGGCCTGACCGACCGGATCAGGTTGTTGCGCAGCGTCGCCACCGCCTTCTGCAGGCGTGCGAACTCGTCCGGCGCCAGGCCGGTGGCGCCGGCCAGGCTGCCTTCGAGGCGCTTTTCGCGCAGGCGCCGCCCGTTGCGGGTCAGGCTGACCCGCACCTGGCGCTCGTCCTCGGGATCGCGCTGCCGCTCGACGTAGCCCATGGCTTCGAGCTTCTTCAGGATCGGCGTCAGCGTGTTCGATTCCAGGAAGAGCTTCTCGCCCAGGCTGCCCACGGTCTGGTCGTCTTCCTCCCATAACGCCACGATGGTGATGTATTGCGTGTAGGTCAGGCCCAGCTGTTCGAGGACGGGCTTGTACGCCTTGCCGAATGCCAGGTTAGCGGAATAGACGGCGAAGCAGAGGAAATCGGACAACTTGGGGTCCGCAGCAGCGGCCTTGTCGGTGGCTTTCATGGTCTGGCTCCCGTGTCTGGATGTGACGCTGCGGGAAATTATAGGTCGTATGCGATTGTATCGTAGATGCGATAACCGGCCCGGACCTATGGGCGCCGGTCCGCGCCCCGGGGGGTACGGACCGGCGCCGCGCGCCTGCGTCAGCCGGTGATGACGTTGATCGCCACGTCGATGTTGCCGCGCGTGGCCTTGGAGTACGGACAGATTTCATCGGCGGCATGCGCCACCGCCGTCGCCACGTCGTGCGGCACGCCGGGCATGCGCACGTTCAGGCGGGCCTGCAGCAGGTACTCGCTGCCGGTCTGGCCCAGGTCAACCTCGATCTCGACGGCAAGATCGGAGGGCAGCGTCAGCTTGTGCGTCTTGGCCGCAAGTGCCACCGCGCTGATGTAGCACGCCGACCACGCACCGGCGAACAGCCGCTCGGCGGTGGGATGCGCGTCGCTGCCATCGAAGACATGGGTCGGGTTGGCCTCGGTGCCGGGCGACGACAGCCGCATGTCGACGGTGCCGTCATGTCCGCGGGGCGTGTTGCCGGCGGCGCTGAACGTGGTGTAGGTCTTGCCGCTGGCCAGGACTTTGGCGATCTTGCTCATGGTGGGGTTCCTTTCGGTGGGGTTGGGCTTTTATAATCGTATGAGATTTAATCGCATGCGATATATGTCGGCAAAAAACAACCAGCTCTCGCTGATCTGTCGCAAGCGTTTAAATCGCATGCGATGGAAAGCATGATGGGATACGGAACAACTGAAGTCAAGGAGAATTTCCACGCTATCCTGCAGCTGTGCGGTGACCGCCTCAGTCTTCCTCGACAAAGAACTCGATCGCCTCCTGGCCGGCATCGCCGGGCGGGGAGAACGTGATCCAGCCGTGGCCCCGCAGCGTGATCTCGTCACGGCGCAGCATCAGGCTGTCTTCGCCGTCGATGCGGACATGGGTGCCGTTGGAGCTGCGGTCGATCAGCACGAAGCGGCCGCCACGCGGCTCGACGGTGGCCTGGAAGCGCGACACCTGCCGGTCCAGGATGACGATGCTCATGGTGGAGTCCCGGCCGATGGTCAGCGGCGCCGAGGTGGCGTCCATCTCGAACAGGGTGTCGCGGTAGCGCAGCGACAGGAACAGCGAACGCCGCACGGCGACGTCCGCCGGCGCGACCAGGGTCAGCTCGGTGTTCTGCTGCCAGATCGCCTCGTACAGCTCAACCAGCTGGTGCTTGCCGCGCACCTGGATCGGATACAGCGCGCGCGTCATCTGCCGCAGCGGTGCCGACAGCTGCTCCACCGCATGCTTGCTGGTGATGATCTGCCCGCGCGAGGCCAGCTTGACCAGCCGCGCTGCCAGGTTGACCGTGTCGCCGAACACGTCGCCGCCCTCGTCCGACAGGATCGGGCCATGGTGGAAACCGATATGGATCGACAAGGCAAAGCCGGCGATGGGCGCCAGCCCTGCCACGCCTTCCTGCATGTCGAGTGCGGCCTGCATCGCATGATCGGCGGCGGGGAACAGCACCATGATTTCGTCGCCGATGGTCTTGACCACGCGCCCCTGCGCCAGCGCGGCGCGTGTCTTCATCAGCCCCAGGCAATGGCGGATCGCGGCGAGTGCCACCGCATCGCCGGCCTTGTCGTAGAGCCGCGTGCTGTCGCAGATGTCCGCGAACATCACGGCGCCGTCGCATTGGTCGGCTGGCGAACCTGGATCCTTTTGCATCACCGGCGATGTTGTCAGTTTTCCGGGCGGGCCGCGCCCGGCTACCTCAGGCGCGCGCCACGTCTGCATGATAGGAATTCCAATGCCGGATTGCTGCCCCGCACGCGTTTGCAGCCAGTGCGCGAACGCTCAGGTGTGGCGCGGCGCCGACTAGAATGAATCAGCCTGCTTTTGTCCCTGCAACCCGTGAGGAAGATGCCATGGCGGAAATCGAGAAAGACAAGGTCGTCGGGGTGCTGAACCAGATACTGGAAGCCGAACTCGCCGGGGTCGTGCGCTATACGCACTATTCTTTCCTGGTGTTCGGCTTCGGCCGCATCCCCGTGGTGTCCTGGCTGCGCGAACAAGCCAGCGAATCGTTGCTCCATGCGCAGCAGGCCGGGGAGTGGATCACCACCCTGGGCGCGTATCCCTCGCTCGGCATCGCCGCGCTGCTGGACAGCCACACCACCGACATCGGCACCATCCTGCGCGAATCGCTGGCGACCGAGCGGCAGGCGCTGGAGCTGTACCGCCAGCTGCTGGCCCTGGTCGAGGGCCGCTCGGTGGCGCTGGAAGAATATGCGCGCGAGTCGATCCAGCTGGAAGAACTGCACGCCGGCGAGGTCGAGAAGATGCTGCGCAAGCCCGGACAACCGTAAGCCTGTGCGTGCCCGGGCGGGCACGCGCCTGTGGTCCGGGTGACGAAAAGGTTGCCCGAGCACCCTCGCTCGCCTAGACTGGATTGCGGCCGGCGCTGAGTACAAGGCTGGCGTACCGATGTGAACCTTTGCGGCTTGCACCCGGGGGAGTCGATCGATGTTGCCTACGCCCATTTCCGAGAAGGCGCTGTCCCGCGGGTTGCTTGACGTCCTGATCCGCGCCGGGCTGATCGCCGTCCTGGCGGTTTTCTGCTTCCAGATCTTCCACCCGTTCGTCGATCTGCTGCTGTGGTCGGTGATCCTGGCGGTCACCATGTACCCGCTGCAGGTCAGGCTGCGCGCGCGGCTGGGCGGCCATGACGGGCGCGTCGCCACGCTGATCGTGGTGCTGGTCCTCGCCATCATCCTGGTGCCCACCTACCTGCTGGGCAACGCCCTGGTCGAGTCCGTGGAGAACGCCATCGCCATGATCAGGGACGACCGCGTGCGTATCCCGATGCCGGCGGAGTCGGTCGCCGCCTGGCCATTCGTCGGGGAGCGGCTCTACGACTTCTGGCTCCAGGCCGCCACTGACATGGCCGCGGTGATGGAAAAGCTGATGCCCCAACTCAAGGGCTTCAGCCTGGCGCTGCTGGGCAAGCTCGCCGGCGTCGGCGTGGCCCTGCTGGTCCTGCTGTTCGCGCTGATCATCGCCGGCATCATCATGGCCTATGGCGAGGAAGGGACGCACAGCGCCAGGCAGATCGCCTCGCGCGTGTTCGGCCCGGAGCGCGGCCCGCGGCTGGCCATGCTGTGCACCGCCACCATCCGAGCGGTGGCGCAGGGCGTGGTGGGCATCGCCTTCATCCAGATGCTGCTGATCGGCGTCGCCTTCGTGATCAAGGGCATTCCCGGCGCCGGCCTGCTGGCGCTGGCGGTGCTGCTGCTCGGCATCATGCAGCTGCCCGCGACGCTGATCACCATTCCGGTGATTATCCTTGTCTTTGCCGCCGAAGGTGCCACCGGGGCGACCGTGGTATTTGCCGTCTACACCTTTATCGCCGGACTGGCCGACAACGTGCTCAAGCCGCTGATGCTCGGCCGCGGCGTGGACGTGCCGATGCCGGTGGTGCTGATCGGCGCGCTGGGCGGGATGGTGACAGGCGGCGTCATCGGGCTGTTTATCGGCCCTGTGATGCTGGCCGTGGCCTACCGGCTGTTCTGGCAATGGGTCGAAGACCAGCCGCCACCGCAGCCTGCCCAGCCGGTGCACGAATCGATCGAGCAGACCGCGGAATAGCGCAGGCCGGTTCGCCTCATGCCCGTCCGCAACCGGCCGAACGGAATGCTGCTGGCCGGCGTGCTGTGCCTGGGCGCATGCGCGCGGGTGGGGCCCGACTTCCAGCCGCAGCGCGAGGCCTGGACGCCCACATGGGACAGCCCTGCGCTGCAGGGCGCCACCGAGCAGCGCCCCGCCCCCGACCTGCGGCAATGGTGGCAGATATTCGGCGACCCGACGCTGGAGCGCCTGATCGCCGAGGCCGATGCCAACAACGCGGGACTCCGCATCGCCGGCCTGCGCGTGATGGAAGCGCGCGCGCAGCTCGGCATCGCCCAGAGTGGCCGCTACCCGCAGCTGCAGCAGGTGAGCACCGACGCGTTGTACACCTCCACCCGCCAGGCCGGCGGGCGCAACCCGCAGAACAGCCGCTTCTGGCAGTTCAGCGCGGGCTTCGACATCGGCTGGGAGCTGGACTTCTGGGGGCGCTTCAGCCGCGCCATCGAATCGGCCGATGCCGCATACTTTGCCGCGCGCGCCAACCACGAGGATGTGCTGGTGCTGTTGCGCGCCCAGATGGCCGAGACCTACTTCGCGCTGCGCACCGCCGAGGCGCGGCTGCGCATCGCCCGCGACAATGCCCGGCTGCAGCAGCGCAGCTATGAAATCACCGAGCGCCTGTTCCGCAGCGGCGAGACCGACGAACTCGACCTGCAGCAAGCCAAGACGCAGTACCTGGGCACGCTCAGCAGCATTCCCGAGTTCGAGGGCCAGATCCTGCGCACGCGCAATGCGCTCGCGGTGCTGGCGGGCCACCCTCCCGGCGCGCTGCCGGAGCTGCCCGACCTCGCGGAGCGGGAAGGGGCCCTCCCGCTGATCGACCGTGCCGTGGTGCAGGACGTGCCGGCCAGCCTGCTGGTGCGCCGTCCGGATGTGCGCGCCGCCGAGCTGCAGATCGCGGCGCAGTCCGCGCTGATCGGCGTGGCCGAGGCCGATCTCTACCCGTCGCTGTCGCTGCTGGGCAGCATCGTCTGGTCCGCCGGCACGCTGGCCGGCACGCCCAACACGCTGGCGCTGGTCGGCGGGCCCAGCCTGCGCTGGAACGTGTTCGACTATGGCCGTATCCGCAACAACGTGCGGGTGCAGGACGCACGCCTGCAGCAGCTGATCGTGGCCTACCAGGACGCGGTGCGGCAGGCCGCGCGCGAAGCCGACGATGCCGCCAGCGGCCTGCTCAAGTCGCTGGAGCGCGAACGGATCCTGCGCGAAGGCACCGTTGCCGCCAACCGTTCGCTGTCGCTGGCCAACTCGCTCTATCGCGAAGGCTATTCCGACTTCCAGCGCGTGCTGGACGCGCAGCGCGCGCTGGCGGCCCAGCAGGATGCCTACGTGCTCAACCGCAGCAGCGCCGTGAGCAACCTGATCGCGCTGTACAAGGCGCTGGGCGGCGGCTGGCACAGCGAACTGCCTCTGGTCGACCCGGCGACGCGCCAGCAGATGCAGCAGCGCACCAACTGGGGCGACCTGTTCGACGAAGCCGGGCGGCCGGCCGCGCCCGACGGGGCGGGCGTTCCGGCGACACCGCGACAGGTGTCCAACGTGGAGGACCGATGAGCGACACGCCACAGCCTGCAGCAGTTCCGCCGCCGCCGGCGCAGCCACCCGCGCCCCCGCCGCCCGCAGCGGCACCGGCGGCCGATCCGGCCAGGAAAGGCATCCGCTGGGTGCTCGTGCTGATCGCCGTCAGCCTGGTGTGGTACCTGCTGGCGGACCGGCTCACGCCCTATACCCAGCAGGCACGCGTGCAGGCCTTCGTGGTGCCGGTGGCGTCGGAGGTGGCGGGTCGCGTGACGCGCGTCCCTGTGCGCAACAACCAGGACGTGGCGGCCGGCACGGTGCTGTTCGAGGTCGACCCGCAGCACTACCGGATTGCCGCCGACCGCGCGCGCGCCGACCTGGAGTCGACACGCCGGCAAATCGGCGCCAGCACCGCCGGCATCGAATCGGCGCAGGCGGCGCTGCGCGCGGCGCGCGCCAACGAGGTCAAGGCGCGCCAGGACAGCGAACGCCTGGAGCGCCTGTACCGCGAAGATCAGGGCACCATATCGCTGCGCCGGCTCGAGATCGCGCGTGCCAGCCTGGAAGCGGCTACCGCACAGGTGGCCGCGGCGCGCGCCGAGGTCCAGCGCGCGCGCGAGCAGGAAGGCGGCAGCGCGGAAGACAACGCCAAGCTGCGCAGCGCCGCCGCCGCGCTGGAAAAGGCCGAGCTGGACCTGGCCAATACCAGCGTGCGCGCGCGCTCGGCCGGGCTGGTCACCGACCTGCGCACCGAGACCGGCCAGTTTGCCGCCGCGGGGCATCCGGTCATGACGCTGATCACCATCCACGACGTGTGGATCAACGCGGAGATGACCGAGAACAACCTTGGCCACGTGGTGCCCGGCACGCCGGTGGCGATCGTGCTGGATTCGCTGCCGGGGCGGATCTTCACCGGGCGCGTGCGCAGCGTCGGCTACGGCGTCAATGTCGGCGGGCCCCCCACGCAGCCGGGCAGCCTGCCGACGGTGCAGAACAGCCGCGACTGGCTGCGCCCGGCCCAGCGTTTCCCGGTGACGGTGGAGTTCGATCCTGGCCAGTTGTCGTCGCTGCGCGGCGTGCGCGTGGGCGGGCAGGCGGAAGTCATGGCGTTTCCGACGGAAGGCAATCCGCTCAACCCGCTCGGCCGCGCCTTCCTGTACCTGATGAGCTGGCTGTCCTATGTCTACTGAGGGCACGGCTCAGGCCCCTTCGGCACGGCCGCCGCCTTCGCCGCCTTCGCCGCCTTCGCCCCGTGCCCGGCGCGCGCTGCGCCTCGCCACCGGCACCGCGCTGTGCCTGGCCGCCAGCTTCGGCCTGGGCCTGCCGATCCCGATGCTCGCGCCAGTGCTGGCCATCTTCCTGCTCGCCAGCATGAACCGCCCGCTGGCGTTCAAGGCCGGCGTGGGCCTGGCGCTGGTGACGATGCTGACCACCGGCAGCGGCCTGCTGCTGATTCCCTTGCTGCGCCACTATCCGGCGAGCGGCGTGCTGCTGACCGGCCTGTGCCTGTTCCTGGCATTCCGCTACGGGCTGCGCGGCGGCAACAACCTGGTGTCGACCTTCCTGGTGGTCGGCCTGACCATGATCTCGTCGGCAGGCACCTTCGACTTCGGCCTGGCCGTGACGGTCATTGCCGCGCTGGTCAAGGGGCTGCTGCTGGCGGTGCTGGCGCTGGCGCTCGGGCACTGGCTCTTTCCCGAGCCCGCAGGCGTGCCGCCGGCGCCCCCGGCCAGCGCGCTGCCGGACGACCTGGCGGCATGGGTGGCGCTGCGCGCGGCGCTGGTGGTGATGCCCGCCTTCCTGCTCACGATGACCGATCCCACCACCTACATGCCGATCATCATGAAAGCGGTCAGCCTCGGCCGGCAGAGCTGCACCACCTCGGCGCGCAACGCGGGCCGCGAGCTGCTGGGCTCGACGCTGCTCGGCGGCCTGCTGGCGATCGCGTTCTGGGGCGCGCTCAGCCTGTTCGTGCACCTGTGGATGTACTTCCTGTGGATGCTGCTGTTCGCGCTGCTGGTGGCGCGCAAGCTCTACGGGCTCAGTCCCACGCGCCAGGCGCCGGGATTCTGGCTCAATACGCTGGTGACGCTGGTCATCCTGCTGGGGCAGTCGGTGCAGGACAGCGCGGCCGGCAAGGACGTCTATACCGCCTTTGTCGTGCGCATGGGGCTGTTTATCGGCGTCACGCTGTACGCCTGGCTGATGATCGAGCTGCTTGACCAGCCGCGCGCCATGCGCAGAACGGCCCGCTGATAGGGGCGCGGCCTTCGATCTCCTTCTACCCCAGCGCCAGCCCGCCATGCGCCAGCAGCTGGCGGAAGACCGCCAGCTGGGTAGCGCCGGTCTCGGCCAGCCGGTGGCACACGTGGACATGGGCATCCATGTCGCTGTGGCCGCGCAGCGCGTCCTTGCACTCGCGCTCGGAGATCTCCAGGTGGACCCCCGTCAGGATGGCGCGCCCGTAGCCGACGCGCGCGGCCACGATCGCCGGCGGCGTGCCGGCCATGCCCGTGTAGACCGCCAAGACCTGCGTATCGGGACCGGGCTCGCCCCCGAAATCGAACAGGCAGCCGCCGTGGTAGTGCGTGTAGAGCGAGACCGGCGCCGGCGTCAGGTGGCCGGTGGTGCGGATCTCCACGGCGGCGGCGGTGCGCGGCGTGCCGTCGTAGAGGCGCCCGCCGGTGAGGTCCGGCAGCGAGCCGACCGCCACCGCGTCGACAAAGCGCAACTCGCGGGCGCCGCAGATCGCGCCCGAGGTGCCGGCGTGAAAGGCAAGTTCGCGGCACGCGTAGTAGGCGCCGGCGCAGATGCCGAGGTAGACGCCGCCCCGTTCGACAAAACTGCGGATGCGCGCATTGGGTGCGCCATTGAGCGCCGCGCAGTAGGGCAGGTCGGCTCCGCCTGGCATGACAAACATCACCGCGTCGTCGAACAGCGTGGCGTCGTGGCGGATATCGTCGGCCATGACCGCGCGGATTTCGTAGGCGCCGGCCTGCAGCTGGTGGCCGATGGTGCGCATCAGGCAGGCGGTCCAGTCAGAGGCGCCGGCGTCGACATAGGTCAGGATCTGGGGCTTGGACATGCTGGTTGTGGCGATTTGCTCGGGGTGGTGCGGGCAACGCCCCCCCTGGCTTGCTTTCTACCTTAGTTTTCGCGCTGGCGCAGTACCGGATTTCCCCGGAGCGTCAGTGCCAGACTTCTGCCTGCGCGCCGGCGCAGCCGTCCGCGCCGCCATCGTTTCGCGTACGGCTTCGCGCACGCATTGCGCCAGCAGCGCCGCGGCGCGCGTCTGGCCGGTGCCTGCCTGCGCGATCACCAGCGGCTGGCGCACTGTTTCTTCCAGGATCGGCTTTTCCACGACGCTGGCCGGCTGGCCTGACGCTGGCGCCTGCGTGATCAGCAGCGCCGAACCCAGGCCGTTCGCCACCATGCTGCGCGCCAGTTCCAGCGAGGTGGCGCGGTAGCGCACCTCCGGCTGCAGGCCGAACTGCCAGAACGGCGCCATCAGGAATTCGCGGCTGTGCGGCAGGTCGATCAGGATCAGCGGCTCGCGCGCCAGCGCGTGCAGGGAGATCGCGGCCTTGCCGCGGGCCAGCTTCGAGCCCGCCGGCACCAGCCCGTAGGGCCGCAGTTCCGCCAGCACCTCACGGTCGATCTCGGCAGGCAACCCCACGTCGTAGGTCAGCGCCAGCTCGATCTGGCCTCCGCGCAGCCAGTCTTCCAGCTGGGCCAGGTCGCCTTCGACAAAGCGCACGGCGAGCCGGGGATAGCGCTCGCGCGCCACGCGCAGCACTGCCGGCAGGTAGGCCGGCGCCAGCGTGCGGAACACGCCGATGCGCACCTCGCCGGCGTCGCCGTCGCCGCGCTGGTCGATCTCGAAAGCCGTTGCCGCGCCCAGGATCTGGCGCGCTTCCGCCAGCTTGCGTGTCCCGAAGCGGGTCAAGGCCAGCCTTGTGCCCGCATCACGGGCGAACAGGGCTTCGTCGAACAAGGCTTCCAGCTCGCGGATGGCGACCGAGATGGAAGGCTGCGAGACGTTCAGCAGCCGTGCCGCGGCCGTGGTGCTGCCGGTTTCCGCCGTGGCGGCGAAGTAGCGCAACAGGCGCAGCGAGATGCGCGAGGAGCGCGACGAAGTTGGCTGCGATGCCATCAGAAAATCCTATAGGTGCTACTCGAAATCAATATTTTACTTGATAGCCTGCGCTGCGCAGAATCGGCCCACCAGCCTCTGGAGGAGCAAGACCATGACGCAACCCAACCTGCCCGATTCGCCCGATTCGCCCGATTCGCCCGATCTCCCGCTAGCCGGCCTGCGCGTGATCGATTTCTCGCGCGTGCTCGCCGGCCCCTATTGCACCGCGCTGCTCGGCGATCTCGGCGCCGAGGTCATCAAGGTGGAGCCGCCCGGCGGCGACGACTATCGCGCGGTCGGTCCTTTCGCCGACGGCAAGAGCGGCCTGTTCTCCGCGATGAACCGCAACAAGCAGAGCATCGTGATCGACCTGAAGACGGAGGATGGCCGGGATGTCGCCCGCGCGCTGTGCCGCGGTGCCGACGTGGTGGTGGAAAACTTCCGTCCCGGCGTGGCGGACAAGCTCGGCATCGGCTACGCCACGCTGCGCGAACTGAACCCGTCGCTGGTCTACGCCAGCGTGTCGGGCTTCGGCCAGACCGGCCCGGAATCGCACCGCCCGGCCTACGACATCATCCTGCAGGCGATGTGCGGGCTGATGGACGCCACCGGCGCGCCCGACGGCGCGCCGACCATGCTCGGCGAAGCCGTGTCCGACGCCGTCAGCGGCCTGTTCGCCTCGTGGGGCGTGCTGGCCGCGCTGCTGGCGCGCGAGAAGACAGGGCGCGGCACGCATGTCGATGTGTCAATGTTCGACGCCACGCTCAGCCTCAGCGCCACGCTGGTCGCGCGCTACGCGGCCACCGGGGCGGCGCCGCGGCGCGTCGGCAATCGCCATCCGTCGTCGGCGCCGTTTGGCGCGTATCGCGCCGCGGATGGCTTCTACGTGGTGGCGGTGCTGAACAACAAGCTGTTCCAGGCGCTCGCCGACGCCATCGGCCAGCCCGCGATGGCGCACGACCCGCGCTTTGCCGATGACGAGACGCGGTGCCGCTTCGAGTCCGAACTGCGCGCCATGCTGGAGAGCTGGTCGGCTGCGCGCACCGTCGCGGAGGTGAACGCAGTGCTCGGCGCTGCCGGCATCCCGGTCGCGCCGATCCGCAATGTCAGGGAAGCGCTGGAAAGCGAACACGCGGCGCATCGCCGCCTGCTGACCGAGGTGCCCGACACGGGCGGCGGCACGGTGCGCCTGCCATCGCAGCCGGTCAAGTTTTCCGCCTACGGCGCCAACCGCGTGACGCCCGCGCCGGCACTGGGCCAGCACACCGAGGCCATCCTGGCCGCGCACGATTTCGACAAGGAGAAGCAACATGCATAAGCGAATGGGCGTCGAGGCGGAAGACCTGGAGATCGCCGAAGCGATCGGCCGCTTCGCGCAGAGCGAACTCGCTCCGAACGCCGCCGAAGTGGACCGCGCCGAAACTTCCACCACGCGCTACGTGCCGCAGCTTGCCGAACTCGGCCTGATGGGCATGAACCTGCCGGAGCGCTGGGGCGGCACCGAGACTTCGCCGGTCGCGCTGATCCTGTCGCTGGCCGAAGTCGCGAAGGCCTGCGCTTCGACCTCGTCGATGATCGGGGCGCACTACCTGGCCACCGACTCCATCCTGATCGGCGGCGACGACGCGCTGCGCGAACGCTACCTGCCAGATGCCGCCGCCGGCCGCAAGCTGGGCGCGTTCGCGCTGACCGAGCCACGCGCCGGTTCCAACCCGGCCGACATGGCCACGCGCGCCACGCCCGAAGGCGACGGCTACCGCCTGCGCGGCGTCAAGCATTTCATCTCCAACGCCGACGCCGCCGACTTTATCGTTGTGTACGCCAAGACCGATCCCGCGGCCGGCACGCGCGGCATCAGCGCCTTCGTGGTGGATCGGCACAGCGCCGGCGTGGAGGTCGCGCCCGCCGAGAAGCTGATGGGCATCCGCGGCGCGCCGGCCCACGAGGTGGCGCTGGACTGCTTCGTCCCCGCCGCAAACCGGCTGGGACCGGAGGGCAGCGGCTTCCGCACCGCGATGAAGGTGCTCGACAACAGCCGCCTCGACGTGGCCGCCACCAGCCTCGGCATCAGCGAAGCGGCACTGGCGTGCGCGGTCGACTGGGCCAGGCAGCGCCAGGTCGGCGGCGAGCCGCTGGCGCGCAAGCAGGGCCTGCAGTGGATGTTCGCGGACATGCGCACGCGGCTGGAAGCGGCCTGGTTGCTGACGCTGCAGGCCGCGGTGCGGCGCCGCGACGGCGAGCCTTTCACCGAGCATGCATCGATGGCCAAGCTCTATGCCTCGGAGACGGTCGCCTTTGTCACCGATACCGCATTGCAGATCCACGGCGGCTTCGGCTTCACGCGTGAGATGCCGCTGGAGCGGTTGGTGCGCGATGCGCGCATCCTGCGCATCTACGAAGGCTCGTCGGAGATCCAGCGCACGGTGATCGCGCGCGCGGTGCTGGGGTAAGGGACGCAGGGAGGGCGCCCCACGACGCCCGCCCGCATCCGGCGATCCCGCCCATTCAGGAAAACGACAAGGGCGCCGCCGCCCGCCGCTGGTTATAGTCAGCGCTGGGACAGGGGCGCAACTCATGCGCAATCGACATGAATGCATGCGCGTCCCGAATCAATCCGAATGACCGGAGCGGCGGGGCGGCGGACGGCCCTGCAAAAGGGGAGCCATGGATGTCGAACTGCAGCGGGCCATATTGAACAACATCCCGGACCAGGCCTGGCTGAAGGACGCCGGCTCGCGCTACGTGCTGGTCAATGACGCCTTCATGGCCGCATGCGGCCGGACCGAGGCCGAGATCGTGGGCAGCACGCCGGACCAGGTCTGGTCGGCGGAATGGGGTCGGGTCTACCTCGATACCGACAAGGCGGTGGTCGACAGCGGCGAGCGCCATCGCTACGAGGAGAGCCGGCATGGCAAGGACGGCAGCGTGCGCTGGTTCGACACCATCAAGATGCCGATCCGCAACCCGCGCGGCGAGGTTATGGGCACGGTGGGGATCTCGCGCGATATCACCGACCGCAAGCGCTCCGAGCAGGAACTGCTGGCCTCGCGCGCGCAGCTGCGCGAACTGTCCGCGCACCTGCAATCCGTGCGCGAGGCCGAGCGCACCCGTATCTCGCGCGAGCTGCACGATGAGCTGGGGCAGTCGCTGACGGCGCTGCGCCTGGGGCTCAGTTTCATCGAGGCGCAGCAGGGGCCGGCTGCCGACGATGCGTACCGCAGGCACGTGCAGATGCTCAAGGAGATCGCCGACTCGACCGTGGAAGCGGTGCAGCGCATCGCGGCCGACCTGCGCCCGCCGGTGCTGGACGAGCTGGGGCTGGCCTCGGCGATCGACTGGCTGATCGAGTCCTTGGCGGAGCGCACCGGCATTGCCTGCGAAAGGGCGCTTGAGCCAGTGGCGGACCTCGGTGCGGAAGTCAGCACCGCGGTGTTCCGGATCGCACAGGAAGCCCTGACCAATGCCTGCCGCCACGGCCAGGCCGATCGCGTCCGCGTCGAATTGTGCGAGGTGGGTGGCAGGCTGCGGCTGGTGGTCGCCGACAACGGCTGCGGCATCGATGCCTCCGTTACCGGCCGCCGGCGCAGCCTGGGTTTGCTCGGCATGCGCGAACGTGCGCTGATGCTGGGCGGCAAGCTGGTGGTGACCAGCAAAAAGGGCCACGGCACGCACATCGAGGCGCTGATTCCGCGTGACGCCGGCGTTGCCGGGGCTATCGAGGCTAGCGAGGCTACCGGAGCGACCGGAGGAGACACCAGATGATCCGCATCCTGCTGGCCGATGACCACACCATCATCCGCGACGGGCTGAAGAAAATCCTGTCCACCGTGCCGGACATGCAGGTAGTGGCCGAGGCCGCCGATGGCAATGAACTGCTCGCGCTGCTGCGCGCCGGCTTGCCGGACGTGCTGCTGCTGGATATGTCGATGCCGGGCCGCAGCGGCATCGTGCTGATCCAGCAGCTGCAGGCCAGCTATCCGGCGCTGCCGGTGCTGGTGCTGAGCATGTATCGCGAGTCGCAGTACGCGGTGCAGGCGATCCGCGCCGGCGCCGCCGGGTACCTGACCAAGAATGTCGAATCGGACCAGCTGATCGGCGCCATCCGCAAGGTGGCGCGCGGCGGCACCGCGGTGTCGCCCGCGATCGCCGACAAGCTGATCGGCCAGGCGCGGCAGCTGGCGGTGTTGCCGCATGCGCGGCTGACGGCGCGCGAACTGCAGGTGTTCCAGATGCTGGCCGAAGGGCAGGGCATCAATGAGATCGCGCTGACGCTGTCGCTCAGCGGCAAGACGGTCAGCACGCACAAGGCCAACATCCTGGCCAAGCTGGAACTCTCTTCGACCGCGGGCCTGGTGCACTACGCCATCCGGCACGGGCTCCTGGCGGAAGCGGGAGAGGTCGGCGCGGCGAGCCATATCCCATAGCATGGTGCAGCGCAGCTAGGCCGATCCTTAGGTCGAATTCAGCCGATCCTGATGCAGCCGGCACGCGCCGGCACCTACGCTTCAGGTCACGGGGCAGCGGCTCCGGCAGAACGACAAGACCTGAGGAGACACGCCATGCAGCTGGACCTGCTGATCCGGGATGCGTGCGTCCGCGACGACGCGCCCCTGACCGATATTGCCATCCGCGACGGGCGCATTGCCGCCATCGAACCCGGCATCGACGCGCCGGCGCACGAAGTGATCGAAGCCGGCGGCCGCGCCGCCATCCCGGGCCTGGTGGAACCGCACCTGCACCTGGACAAGGCGCTGCTGCATCGCCGGCTGCCCGCCCGGCTGGGCACGCTGGACGAGGCCATCCGCGTCACCGGCATCCTGAAATGCAAGCAGCAGCGGCACGATGTGCTGGACCGCTCGCGCCAGGTGCTGGACATGGCGGTCAGGCATGGCACCGTCGCGATCCGCGCCCATCCCGACGTCGACCTGATCCAGGGGCTGATCGGGGTGGAGACGCTGCTGGAGCTCAAGGCGGAGTACCAGGACCTGCTCGACCTGCAGATCGTGGCCTTCCCGCAGGAGGGCATCCTGAAGTCGCAGGGTACGCGCGAGCTGATGATCGAGGCCATGGACATGGGCGCTGACGTGGTCGGCGGCTGCCCGTACAACGAGCTGAGCTGGACCGATACCGTGCGCCATATCGACATGGTGTTCGAGCTGGCGCAACGCTATGACGCGCCGGTCGACATGCACGCCGA
Source organism: Cupriavidus consociatus (assembly GCF_017814975.1). Classification (GTDB taxonomy): domain Bacteria; phylum Pseudomonadota; class Gammaproteobacteria; order Burkholderiales; family Burkholderiaceae; genus Cupriavidus; species Cupriavidus consociatus. Next base: position 105,120 of record NZ_JAGIQA010000007.1, on the reverse strand, counting down.
CTTTGCCGACGACACCGCCGACCAGCGCTTTGCCGCGGTGGACTACATCGCTCGGAAGACCATCGAATGCGGCTACCAGGGCCGCGTCTCGCTGGGACATGTGACCAGCCTGGGCGCACTCGACACGGCGCAGCTGGAGCCGCTGGTGGCGCAACTGCGCGAGGCCGGCATCAGCATCGTGACCCTGCCCGCCACCGATCTGTACCTGGGCGGGCGCAAGGACGCGCGGAACCAGCGCCGCGGGCTCACGCCGGTGAAGGCGCTGCATCACGGCGGGGTCAACGTGGCCTATTCGTCCAACAACATCCGCAATGCCTTCACGCCGTTCGGCAAGGCCGACATGCTGCAGATCGGCAACATGCTTGCGCACGTGGCGCAGTTCGGCGTGCCGGAGCACCAGCTCGCGGTGCTCGGCATGGGCACGCACAACGCCGCGCGCGCGATCGGGCTGCAGGACAGCTATGGCCTGGAAGCGGGCCGGCAGGCCGATATCGTGATCCTCGACACCTTCAAGGTGGCGGACGCGCTGATCGACATTCCGCCGCGCCTGTGGGTGGTCAAGCGCGGGCGGATCACGGTGGTGACGCAGCACCGCTGCGACATCCGCCGGCACCGTTGCTGCGCGCACTGAACCGCCCCAATCCACAAGGAGACGATCATGAAGAAGCTGCCCGCCGAAGTCGTGGCCTCGCTGCTGGCCATCACCACCGTTCCCATTGCCGCGCATGCCTCGCACCTGCCGCCGTGGGCCATCTTTATCAGCTGGGCCGCGACCTTTGCCATGGGCGGGCCCACGCCTGAGAACCTGAAGAAGATCTGGCCGACCTTGCCGGTGGGGTCGCTATTCGCGTTCGTGATCGTGCTGTGCTTCCGGCAGGCCGCCGAGCAGTTCTCCGGGCCGGCGCTGATCGTGGCGGAGATGGTGATGCTGTTCCTGCTCAACGCCGGCATGATGTTCCTGGCGCGCGCCTTCTACACGCTGCGCTTCATTCCCGGGATGTTCTTCGGCTTTGCCTCGTACTTCGCCACGCTGTTCGGCGGCTTCGGGCCCACGCCGGGCGATCCCGTCGCCGCGCTCGGTGCCGTCGTCGCCATGAATGCCATGGGCCCGGCCTATGCCTGGATCAAGGCGCGCTACTCGGCGCCGGAAAGCCTGGTCGAGCGCCCATGGCAGGCGCACAAGCGCGAGGCCTGAGCCGCTTCGCATCTTCATCATCATCGCGGCTGCCCGCGCGGCGACAGCACGGCGCAGCCGGTTACGGGGAATGGGCATGGAATACGGCGGCATGGAACATGCGATTGAAGTTGATCCCTGCGGCGGCACCTCGCGCAGGGCTTTCCTGGCAGGTTCGGCAGCGCTGGCGGGCAGCACGATCCTCGCGCCGGCAAGCGCCGAGGCGGCGCAGGACGCCGCGCCCACGGCGCGCAGCGGACTGGCGCATTCGGATGCAGGCATGGTCACCAGCCCGCATGGGCTCGCCAGCCAGGCCGGGCTGGAAGTGCTGAAGGCCGGCGGCAATGCGATCGAGGCCGCGATTGCGATCGGCGCGGTACTGAGCGTGACCTATCCGCATTTCACCGGGCTGGGCGGCGATGCCTTCCTGGTGATCAGCGACCGCGACGGCAATGTGCGCTCGTTCTCCGGGATCGGGCAGGCCGCCGCCGAAACGCCGGGCTACAGCGGCACAATACCGTTGCGCGGGCCGGGTGCCGCGCTCACCGCGGCCGCGACGGTCGCGATCTGGGACCGTGCCTTTGCCTTCAGCAAGAGCCAGTGGGGCGGTACCCAGTCGTGGTCGAGCCTGCTGGGGCGTGCCACCGAGTACGCCGCCAACGGCTTCCCGGTCACGCCGTCGCAATGCTTCTGGCAGGAGTTCCGCGCCGCCGACCTGCCGGGCTGGGGCGGCTTCGGCCGCGTGTTTGCCCCCGACGGACGCATGCCGAAGCCGGGCGCAATGTTCCGCCAGCCCGAACTGGCGCGCACGCTGGACCGGCTGGCAACGCAGGGCGGACGGGAGTTCTATGAGGGCGACATCGCCGGCCGGCTCGCGACAGGGCTGGCGCAGGCGGGCTCGCCGTTGCGCGCCAGCGACCTGGCACGCTGCGAGGCGCGCGAGGAAGTGCCGCTGCGCGTTGCCTACCGTGGCGGCGAACTGCTGGGCCTGCGTCCGCCCACGCAGGGCGTGACGACGCTGGAGATCATGGGGATCCTCGATCGTTTCGACCTGTCGGCCATCCCGGAGGGCAGCGCCGACTACTATCACCTGCTGGTCGAAGCCGTGAAGCTGGCGTTCCTGGATCGCAACCGCTACGTTGCCGATCCCGATTTTGTCGACGTGCCGGTGGACCGGCTGCTGTCGCGCCGGCACCTGGATGCGCAGGCGCAACGCATCCGCATGGCGCGGGCCATGCCGTGGCCGCATGCCTACCAGCACGGCGATACGGTGTATATCGGCGCGGCCGACCGCGAGGGCCGCTGCGTCAGCATGCTGCAGACGGTGTATTTCGACTGGGGCAGCGGCGTGGTGGTGGGCGACACGGGCGTGCTCTGGCACAACCGCGGCGCGTCGTTCAGCCTCGATCCCGCCAGCCCCAACGTGTTGCAGGGCGGCAAGCGGCCCTTCCACACGCTGAACCCGGGCATCTACCTGAAGAACCGCCGCCCGCGGCTGCTGTACGGCACGCAAGGCGCCGACGGGCAGCCGCAGACGCTGGCGGCGGTGCTCACGCGGATGATCGACTACGGCATGGACCCGCTGACCGCGCTCGGCCGGCCGCGTTTCCTGCTGGGCAAGACCTTCTCGGACAGCCGCGACAGCCTCAAGCTGGAGCAGGACGCCGGCAGGCAGGTGTTCAGTGAACTGGCGGCGCGCGGCCACCAGCTGAGCCCGATTCCGGCGCAGAGCCAGCTTGCCGGGCATCCGGGCGCGATCAGCATCGGACCGAAAGGGCAGCTTGCCGGCGCGCACGACCCGCGCAGCGACGGCCGCGCGCTGGGACTGTAGGCGGCGCGGTGCTAGCCGCGTCCGCGCAACGGCTTCAGCAGATGCGACAGCCCGTTGTGGTCGAGCTCGTGCATCAGCGCCAGCAGCCCGCCAATCTCCCCTGGCGGGAAGCCTTCGCGGGCGAACCAGTTCAGGTAGTTGCCAGGCAGGTCGGCGATCACCGTGCCCTTGTGCTTGCCATAGGGCATGGTGACGCTGACCAGCCGCTTCAGTGCGTCGGAATCGAACGGAGTCATGGTAGCGTCCAGTCGGCAGGGCGCTACGCTACCACAGCTTGCGCGCGCCGCAGGCGCGCGGGACGCACGGGAGCCTGGCGTCAGGCGCCGTCGAGGAAGGCGCTGCGCTGGCCCAGGCGGCTGCCGAGTGCGTCGGGGGCCAGGCTCATGCTGGCGGGATCGACGGCGCTGGCAGGCGCGGCGGCCTGCATGGGATCGACCGGGGCCGGGGCCATGCCCGGCTGCGCGGGCTGGCCTGCCGGTGCGTACGGGCTGGCTGCGCCCGGGGCCTGCGCGACCTGGGCGGACGGTGCGGTGGCCGGCATGGCCTGCATCGGTTGCGCGGACGCCGGCTGGGTGGCTTGCATCGGTTGCGTGGCTTGCATCGGCTGGGCCGGTTGAAGGGGCTGGGCCTGCTGTGCGAACAGCGGGTAGGACGCGACCATCGCGCCAGCCATCAACAGGGATTTCGCCAGATGTTGCTTCATGCGTGTACCTCCAAATTAGCCTTCAGGCATGGGAAGGGCCACTTTAGCGCCGAGGCACCTGACATTCTGTTTGTTTTTGCAACGGTGATTTACCAGCCTTGCCAAGCCCGCGTGAGCAGGTTAATTACGCGCGCGACGCCAGCGCCACCGCTTCCACCTCCACCTTGAGCCCGAAGTGCAGCGGACCGGTGGGCACCACCGCGCGTGCCGGCCGCGCTGCGCCGGCCCACGCGGCGTAGATCGCATTGAAGGCAGGCCAGTTGTCGATGCTGTCGACATACACGCGTACCTGCACCAATGCGCCGATGCCGCTGCCGGCGGCGACCAGCGCGGCTTCGACGTTGGCCAGTGCTTGCATGGCCTGCTCGGCGAATGGTGCGTCGACCAGCTTGCGACCGTCCTTCGTGATCGGCAGTTGCCCCGAGATGAAGACCAGCCCGTTGGCGACGGTCGCGTGGCTGTAGTGACCGCCCGGGGTGGCCAGTGTGGTCAGGAGAGATCGCCTGGATCGGACGCTCGCTTGTATCGGGATTACCAGCCATGCAGTCGGCTCCATTCGGTGGTCTCGCCGTCGGCGGCGAGCGCGTGGTACGCGGGGAACTGCGCCCCGGTGGCGCAGGCGTGATTGGGCAGGATACGCAGCAGCGTGCCGATCGGGAAGCGCGCGGCGATATCGCGATCGGGCTCGCCCTCGCGTGACAGGATGCCATGCTCCTGGTTGGCGCCGCTGAGCACATACCCGTCAATGACCGCGCCGTCGAGCCCGCACACTTGTCCGTAGCCGAAATCGCGCTTCTGCTTCTGCGTGCCGCGGTCGCGGCTCATCGCCATCCAGCCTGCATCGACGATGGCCCAGCCCTTCTCCGGCTGGTGCCCGATCACCGTGGTCAGCACGCTCAGCGCGATGTCGCCGGCCGCGCATACGCCCACGTTGCGCATCACCAGGTCAAGGAAGACGTAGACCCCCGCGCGCACTTCGGTCACGCCTTCCAGGCTTTGCGCGGACAGCGCGGTGGGCGTCGAGCCCACGCTGACCACGGCGCACGGCAGGCCGGCCTCGCGCAGACGCTGCGCCGCATGCACGCAGCCGGCGCGTTCCTGTTCGGCCATCGCTGCCAGCGCGTCGGGCGTGTCCAGGTCGTAGCTGGAGCCGGCGTGCGTCATCACGCCGCCCAGGCGCATGCCGCCTTCATGCAGCACGGTGCCGACTTCGATCAGCGCCGGCTCGTCCGGACGGATGCCCGAGCGGTGGCCGTCGGTATCGATCTCGATCCAGACCTCGAACGCCTCGCCATGCGCCGCGGCAAAGGCAACGATGGCGCGCGCCGATTCGGCGCTGTCCGTGACGATCTTGAGGTCGCAGCCCTGGCGCCGCAGCGCCAGCGCTTGCGGCAGCTTGCTGGCCACCATGCCGACACCGTAGAGGATGTCGGTGATGCCATCGGCAAGGAAATGCGCGGCTTCCTTCAGCGTCGAGACGGTGATGCCGCTGGCGCCCGCATCGATCTGCGCGCGCACGACCGGGATGCATTTGCTGGTCTTGGCATGAGGGCGGAAGCGTACGCCGAGCGCATCCATATGCGCCTGCATGCGGTCGATATTGCGCTGCATGCGTACGGTGTCGATCACTGCCGCGGGCGTTTCAAGTTGCGCCAGCGGGGTGCGGGAAATGGTCATGTCGTTCACGTTGGGTTCAGTCCGGGTTCAATCCGGGTTCAGTCCGGGTTCAGTCCAGGTTCAATCCAGGTTCAATCCAGGTTCAATCCAGGAATTGGCCCCTGGCTTTCAGGGCTGGCACGTCGTCGCGCAGGCCGCGGGCGATCTGGTCCGACACCAGGTCCGGGGCGGTGGTGCCCGGCGCGGGAAGCTCGACGCCGACCGCCTGCATCTGCCGGCGCAACGACGGCTCGGCCGAGGCGGCTGCCAGCGCGGTATTCAGGCGCGCCACGATCGCGTCGGGCGTGCCTTTGGGGACGAACAGCGCATTCCACGAGCGCAGGTCCAGCGGATAGCCCGCCTCCTTGGCGGTGGCGACGGCGGGCAGCTGTTTCAGGCGTTCGCCCGACAGCACCGCCAGCGCCTTGATCTTGCCGCCCGCCAGTTGCGGCAGGGCGGTGGTGGTCTGGTCGCACATGAAGTCGATCTGGCCGCCCATCAGGTCGCTGATCGCCGGCGCCACGCCGCGATACGGCGCGTGGGTGACTTCCTGCTTCATCGCCGCCAGCAGCATGCCGCAGCCATAGTGCGAGACCGAGCCCACGCCGGCGCTGCCGTAAGTGGCCTTGCCGGCGTGGCTGCGCAGCCAGGCGCTGAATTGCTGCAGGTTGCTGGCGGGCAGGCCGGCGCGCGCAAGCAGCAGCAGCGGCGCCGAGCCGGCCATGCCGACCGGCCGGAAGTCGGCCACCGGGTCATAGGGCAGCTTCCTGTACAGGGCCACGTTCGCCACGTGCGTGCCGATGGTGCCGAGCGCAAGCGTATAGCCGTCAGGGGTGGCCTTTGCCGCGCGCGCCAGGCCGACCGTGCCGCCTGCGCCGGCAAGGTTCTCGATCACGATGGTCTGGCCGAGCTGCTCGCCCATGTGCCGGGCAATGCCGCGCGCGAGTGCGTCGCTGGGGCCGCCTGCGGGGAATGGCACGATCAGCGCGATCGGCCGGGCCGGGTATGCCGCGGTTTGCGCCAGCGCGGGTGTGGCCGCGACGGCTGCGGTGATTGCGGCGGTGGCCAGGCGGCGTAGCCGACGCGGGGTGGACTTGCGCGTGGAACGGCAAGGGATCTGCACAGTCATGACGTCACTCCCGTTCACCGGCCGGTGGCATGGAACGATTGCAGCCATGGCAGCGCCGGCCCAAGCGTGCGGTGCTCGGCTTCGGGCAGTGGCGCACCGGCGGGCAGCGCCAGTCCGACGCGGTTGTGCCAGTAGGTGCGCAGCCCCACCGCCGAGGTGCCGAACAGGTCGTAGCCGGAGCCGGCCACGAACGCCGCATCGCGTGCCTGCACGCCGAGCCGGTCCAGCGCGAACTGGTACGGGCGCGGGTCTGGCTTGTAGTAGCCCGCCGCTTCGGAGGTAACCACGATGTCCCAGTCGATGCCCAGCAGTGCGGCGGCACGGCGGCCCAGCCGCTCCGAGCAATTGGTCACCACGGCCAGCCGGCAATGCGGCCGCAGGGCCTGCAACAACTCGCGCGCGCCGTCCCACGGCGGCAGCGAATCCCAGTGGGCTTCGAGCGCATCGGCGGCGGATGGCGGCAGGCCGACGTGCTGCGCCGCCTCGCGTACCAATTGCTCGTAGCCCACGTAGGCGCCGCAGCCGTAGGTGCGGCGCAAGTACTCGGCGCGCCAGGCGCGGCCCTCGGCTTCGCCGCCGGCGGCGGCGTTCCACACAGTCCAGGAATCGAGCAGGGCCGTGAGCAGGTCGAACAGCACGGCATGGGGCCAGGCGGGCGCGGCATCGGGTCGGGGCAAGTCCATGGGTCTCCTTCAGGTTGGCTGGGCGGGCGGCAGGGCGGTGCAGTGCCGCGGCCAGAGGTTCCCAGTGTAGGAAGCAAACAGTAGCCCGTGGTTAAATGGCGGAACATCAATCGTTAAGCTGAAGTGAATGATCCAGATCGAGGACTTGCGCCTGGTGGATGCGCTCGTGCAGTCGCCGTCGCTGAGCGCGGCGGCGCGTTCGCTCAATGTGACGCCGCCCGCGCTGTCGGCGCGGCTGCGCAAGCTGGAGGCGACGCTGGGGCTGGCGCTGGCCACCCGCACCGCCAGGCGGCTGAGCCTGACCCCCGAGGGCGAGCGCTTTGCGCGCGAAGGCGCGGCGCTGCTGGCGCAGCTCGAGGCATTGCCGGAGTCGTTCCGGCGCGAGGACAGCCGGCTCACGGGCACGCTGCGCATCGCCGCCCCGTTCGGCTACGGCCGGCACCACGTGGCGCCGCTGCTGGCGCGCTTTGCCGAGCGCCATCCGGGACTGCGGCTGCAGCTGGACCTGCGCGAGACGCCATGGCCTGACCGCCATGATTCGGATGCGGTGATCCACATCGGCGCGGTGCGCGATTCCTCATGGATCGCGCGCACGCTCGCGCCCAATGCGCGCTGGGTGTGCGCGAGCCCTGGCTACCTGCGCCGGCACGGCACGCCCGCCGAGCCGCGCGAGCTGCTGAACCATGCCTGCATCTGCATCCGCGAGAACGACGAGGACGTGACGCTATGGCGTTTCCGCCGGCAGGCAACCCATGCCGTCAGGCGCCCGCCCGCACGGGAAACCGTGCGCGTGGTGCCGGCTTATACCAGCAACGACGGCAGCGTCGCGCGCCAGTGGGCGGAGCAGGGGCTCGGGCTGGTGCTGCGCTCCGAATGGGATACCGCCGATGCCATCGCGCGCGGCGCGCTGGTGCGGGTGCTCGCCGACTGGGAGTGCGACAGCGCGCCGGTGACCTTGCTGGTGCCCACGCGGCGCGGCCGCACGGCGCGCGTGCAGGCGCTGATGCAGTTCCTGGAGGAGGCGCTGGGCGGCGGGCAACGCGGCCGGCCGGACGTCAAGGGCCGCTAGCGCGGAAAGTGCCAGCGCGGTTACACGTTGCTACGTGGCTAACGCTCTGCGAACACCTGCGGCCGCGGGGCGCCGCTACATTGCCGTCCAGGAGGACATCACCATGCGAAGCATCCTGGCGGCCTGCGCTCTGGCAGGCGTGGCAGTCATGGGGCCGGGCACAGCCCAGGCCCGCGTCAACGTCGATATCGGCATCGGCATTCCGGCCTATGCCGTGGCGCCGCCCCCGGTCTACTACGAGCCGGCGCCAGTCTATGTGGCACCACCGCAACCGGTGGTCGTGGCGCCTGCCTACGACGACGACTGGCGCGCCCGCGCCTGGCGCGAACAGCAATGGCGGGAGCGCAAGTGGCGCGAGCGGGAATGGCGCGAGCAGAGGCGGCGCGAGCGTGAATGGCGCCGCTGGCACGAAGGCTACGACGACTGAGTGATGCCGACGGCAGATGCGGCAGATCGCGGCCGATCCTCTCCGCTTCTTGCCGCGTTCGGTGCCGGCCGGATGAAGCGCGGGTTCCGGCCGCCTTGACTCGGGTCAAGGTCTAGTCGGTCTTGCGGCCTAGACTGGATCCAAACAAGACCGAAGCGAGCGCATCATGGCCTACGACAGCATCCTGGTCCATCTGGACGGCAATCCACAGGCCTCCCGCCGCCTGCACCTTGCCGGCCGCCTCGCCAGCGCCGTCGGCTGCCCGCTGATCGGCTTGCTGGCCGGGCGCGTACCCGACCCCGGCTGGTCCTACCGCATGGACAGCGCCTGGCGCTGGCTGGCCGAAGACCAGGAACGCCGCCGGCTGCAGCGCGAAAACATGCACTGCGCCTTCGAGGCCGTCACCCGCGAACTGGGGGGCGTGGCCGAGTGGCGTGCGGTCGATCGCGACCCCGTCACGCTGGCGCTGCGCGAAGCGCGCGAGGCCGGGCTGATCGTGTCCGGCCAGTACGATGGCGACAACGTCGAAGGCCCGGTCGCCGGACAGCTGCTGGAAGCGCTGCTGCTGGAGTCCGGCCGACCCACGCTGGTGGTCCCATGCGCCGGCGAGTTCAGCACCATCGGCACGCGCGTGCTGCTGGCCTGGAACGGCAGCCGCGAGGCCGCGCGTGCGCTCCACGACGCGCTGCCTCTGCTGGCTGGCGCGCAAGTCCGCATACTCGGCGCCCATACCGCGGCCAGGGAGTCGCGCGCCGATGCCACCCCGGTCAGCCACGCGGTGCGGGTGCTGGAGCGGCAGGGTGCCTCGGTCGAGGTTGAGCACGGTCCCGGCGGCGCCGACATGACCATTGGCGAGCTGATCCTGTCGCGCGCCGCGGACTTTGGCGCCGACCTGATCGTGATGGGCGCCTACGGCCATGGCCGGCTGCGCGAACTGGTCCTTGGCGGCGTGACCCGGGTGCTGCTGCAGTCGATGACCGTGCCGGTGCTGTTCTCCCACTGAACGCCGCCGGCTCCCACAAATCCGGGAGCGATTGCGTGCGCTACTTCAGCTGCGAGGCGAAGTCCTCGAGCTGCGTGATGCAGGTATTCCAGCCCTCGTGGAAGCCCAGCTCTTCATGCTGCTTGCGTGTGGCTTCGTCCGGATGCATCACGCGCGCGGTGTAGCGCGTGCCGTCGCCTTCGTCTTCCATGGTGATGACCGCGGTCATCGACAGCCATGGCTTCGCCGGGCGATAGCCCGCCACCAGCGCCGAGGTGGAGACGATGCGCTCCATCGGCACCACTTCCAGGAAGCAGCCGGGATTGTCGCTGGTGCCGCCGTCAGGGCCCTGCATGAAGGTATGGAAGGCCCCGCCCGGTCGCATGTCGAAGGCGCGCACCTCGGTGGTCCAGGGCCTGGGGCACCACCATTGCTTGAGCAGTTCCGGATCGCTCCATGCGCGCCAGACCTTGGCGCGCGGGGCCTTGAGCAGGCGCGAGATGACCAGGTCCTGGGCGGCTTCAGGGCTTGCGTTGTTTCCGTTCGGCATCAGACAGTTCCTCCTGGTGAAGCGCTTCGACGAAGGCGGCGAGGCGGTCCGTGCGGGCCTCCCAAAGCGCGTGTTGATCGGCCAGCCATTGCTGCGCTTCGGACAGCGGCCGCGGCACCAGCTCGCAGGTGCGCACGCGCCCCGTCTTGCGCGAGCGGACCAGGCCGCTGCGCTCCAGCACCTGCAGGTGCTTCAGGAACGAGGGCAAGGCCATCGCGAACGGGGCTGCCAGTGCCGAGACCGTTTCCGGCCCGCGTCCGAGCATGGTGACGACGGCTCGCCGGGTGGGATCGGCCAGCGCGTAGAAGACGTCGGACAGCTCGGGAACGGCGGGCAAGGCGGATTGGGGGACGGAATGGTTAGCCATGTGGCTAAGTATAGAGATGACCTTGTATCTGGCAAGGAATCAATGCAGGCGCCCCGGCGATGGCCGGGGCGCCTGCACGTATTCGTCCCCCCGCAATAGCGCAATAGCGATCACAGCGACTTCAGATACTCCGCCAGGTCGGCAATATCCTGGCTGCTCAACCCCAGTCCCTGCCTTGTGTTGTAGGTCGTGACGACGTCCGACAAAGTCGCCGCGGATCCGTCATGGAAATAGGGCGGGTGTTGCCACACACCCTTCAGGGGCGTGGTCCGGTATTCCTTGGTCGCGGAGCGCGAGGCGTAGCTTGGGCTTTCCGGTTCAGCCATGGAGTCGCTGGGTGGATGAAGGCGGGAGTTGGCATCGGTAAATGCCGGGCCGCTATGGCACGTGGCGCATCGGCCTGCGCCTTCGAAAACCATCTTGCCCCGCAGTGCCGCCGCGGCGTCGAAACTCCCGGCAGGTGGCGGCGGAGCACTCAGGGATAGCTGATACGCTTGCAGGGCCGGAAGCTTGCTGGTGACAAGGTCCACCGAACCATGCGTGATGGAAATATTCAGCCGAGGCTCGGAAACCGAGCCAAGTCCGCCCATTTGGGAGACGGCGACATACCGGTTCCAGTACATGATGTCTTCCCCATCGCCGGTAAAGGTGATGCGATGAATGCCGGCCAGCCCGAAGGCGGGGGGTATCACGACAGGCTTGCTGAGGCCGTCGATATTGTGCCGGGGGTCGTACATGCCCGCGCCCCACGCGTTCAGGACCTTCTTCATGGGCTCGTCAATGGCTGGTGACAGCGCAATGATGGCGCCGGGATTGAGATCGCGATTGGGCCATCCGTCCAGCCGCTTGCCGATGCCGGGCGCGAACGAGTTATCCACTGTCGAATGACAGAGCGCACAGGTAATGCCGACGCGCATGAGCTTGTCTACGCCATTGACTGTCTCAACGGTCCCCTGGAGGCCGACCACCGCGTTCAGTTTGAGCAGAGTCACCGTCGTCGCCGGACTCCTGAGATCGACCGAGCCATCGCGGATTCCACTCACGACAGCGTCAGGCAAGGCCTCGGCGTCGACCTTTAGCCCGACGGAAAGGGCGGTCAACGGATCCACCGCGCTGGCGATGACCTCGTGCATCCTCAGGTTATCGGTCCACCGCACTTCATCCCCGAAGGTATCGAAGCGGAATATCTGCTTGCCCTGCTCGACCAGGGCCTTCTGTGTCTCTTCCGTGCCGGCCGCGTCGGTTCCTCCCCCTCCGGAACTGCCGCCGCATGCCGTGACTGCCCCCACCGTGATCGCCGCCATCAGGGCATTTGCCAGCCGCATCGTCGGCCGCCGCAGCGGTACGGGCGGCACCGCCGCTTCCGGTGTCGGTAGTCGCTTGCTGTGCGTGAGCATGGTGGTTCCTCCGATTGGTGTAAGGCGGGGGAGCCAGTGCTCGTTGCGGCATGCTGCGAGGAAGAATGACGGCCCGGCCGACGCTTAGCCGCTGCAACGTCCGTGCCCAGCGCCGCGGTGTGTTGCATCCGGTGACGTGGGGCTTGCCACGTTGCAAGCGGGGCCTTTTGAATCGCCCCGAGAAGGGGCGAGGGTGGCGGGAGTCGCGGTAAAACCGTGATGGAAGTGTGAAAATTACTGGTGCCGACTAGCCACGCCGAAAGCTTGCGCAGTTCGTTGCCCGGTGAGAGTTATTGCTGGCGCACGTATGCCGCCAACGCGCGTACTTCTTCCGGCTTGAGGCTGGCAAACGGCGGCATCGGCACCGCGCCCCACTTGCCGCTGCTGCCGCCGCGGATGCTGGTTTCGAGCCTCGCCTGGGCCTGCGCATCGTTCTTGTAGCGCGCGGCGACCTCATGGTAGGCCGGACCGACTACCTTCTGCGTCACGCTGTGGCAGCTCAGGCAGGCATTCTTTGCCAGAAGCCCCTGCACGTCGACGCTGGCTGCGGTGGTACTGGGCGCAGCCGCGGCCGGCTTGCCGGCCTTCTGCGCGATCGCCACGATCTCAGGATCCTTCGCCTTGGCCGAGCCATAGGCCACGGCCAGGTAGGCGCCGAGCTGCTCGACCTCGGCGTCGTCGATCGGCGCGCCGTAGGCCTGCTGCATCTTCTTCATCTCGGCGGTCCACTGCGCCAGGCTCAACCCCGGCGGCTGGTAGGAGACGTAGTCGGCCGAATGGCAGATCGCGCATTTCTGCATGGCGATGCCATAGCCGGGCAGCCTGGCTGGCTTGAGCTTGACGTTCTCCGCCGGCAGCTTGATGTCTTGCGGCGCGGCGCCGGCATGGCCGGCACCGAGCAAGGCGAGCGCCAGCAGCGCGGGGGCGATGGTTGCTTTCATGGCGCGTTCCTCAGGCGATGGTGACCGGCGTGGCTTCGATGACATTGCGGCGGTAGCCGGCGGGATTCCAGTTGGCCTTGGCCGGCTGGGTCTCGCCGTTGTTGCTGGTCGCGCGCACCATCAGCACCGCGGGCCCCTTGCGGGCGAATTTCACCGGCAAGTGCCACGCGCGGAACGAGAAGCGGCCCAGGTCTTCGCCCAGCTTCGCGGGCTGCCAGTTCTGCCCGCCATCGACGGAAACCTCGACGGTGCGGATGCCGGAGCCGCCGTCGAAGGCAATGCCCTTCAGTGCCACGGTACGGTCGGCCGGCAGCCTGGCGCCGCTTTCGACGCTGGTGATGAAGCTGCGCACGGCCAGCGTCGAGATCGGCCGCGTCTTGGCCGCCGGCGTGCCGGGAGCCACGCACTGGCAGTCGTTGTCCGGCACGCGGTAGCCCTTGGTCATGAAGAACGCGTCATGGCCCTCGAAGGGGTGGTCGAGCACTTCGATCTCGGACAGGTGCTTGATCCAGTAGGTGCCGAAATACCCCGGCACCACCAGCTTGAGCGGATAGCCGTTGAGCAGCGGCAGGTCCTCGCCGTTCATGCCCCAGGCCAGCAGCGGCTCGCCGTTCATCGCGTGCGCGATATCGAGCGACTTGCGGAAGTCCGGCGTGCTCGGCAGCACCGGCGTATCCATGCCGTTGAAGGTCACCACCTTGGCGCCGGCCTTGATGCCCGCATGCTCCAGCACCTTGCGCAGCGGCACGCCGGTCCAGCGTGCATTGCCCATCGCGCCGTTGGCCAGCTGCGCGCCGAACACGCGCGGCTCGGCAAAGCCGCGGCTGTTGCCCGAGCACTGGTTTACCGCCACCACCTCCACGGGATCGGCCAGCTTCTTGAGCTCGTCCAGCGACAGCCGCAACGGCTTGCCGACATGGCCGCCGACGCTCAGCCGGTAAGTGTTCAGGTCCACCGACAGCGGGATGTTGGCCAGGTGATAGCGCACGAAGAAGGCGTCGTTGGCCGTGATCGGCCCCTCGTTGAACGCGGAGAAGGGCGTTTCCAGGTGCGGCGGGCGGGTGCTGACGCGCACCAGCGGACGCTTGCCGGGATAGCGCACCAGCGGGCGCGGGCCGTCGGCGAGCGTGACGCCGTCGGTCGCCTTCGCGGCAAGGGCGCCGAGCGGCGAGGCCACCAGCGCCATCCCGCCGACATGGCGGACAAAGCGGCGACGGGCGGGCCGGGTGGGCATGTGCGGGGCGCCGGCAAGGTCGGCGGGCGTGTTCTTGTCTCGCATGGGGGCGGTCTCCTTGGCGCTAGCGGGGCATGCGCGATGCGGTGTGGCGCTCACTTTGCACCCACGCGGGTTAGCTTGTGAAACGGGTTTTCCTGCTAGCACTTATCGATTAAGTCGATATAGGGGAACACCGCCGTTGGCGCCGGCACAAACCGCTTGCGCGGTGAATCCGCTTTCCCTACACTTACAAAAACGTTTTTGTTAGCGGAAATTCATATCATCTGAGGCGAACTGCGCACAGACGCAGCGGCTGGCCTTCGGCCGCCGCACAACGCCCGGCACACCAAACGAGGAGCCTATTCATGTCCCACGCCGCCCCCGCGCCGGTGGACGAACTGCTGCCATGGCGGCGCCTGTTCGTCTTCGGCCTCCAGCATGTCCTTGTCATGGCCGCGTCGCCGATCGCGTCCGTGTTCCTGATGAGCAAGGCACTCAACTTCCCGCCGGCGCTGGCGGTGCAGCTGCTCAGCGCCACCTTCGTGATCTGCGGCCTCGGTACGCTGCTGCAGTCGCTGGGCAAGCGCGGCGTCGGCGCCAGGCTGCCGTTCGTGATGCTGCCCGGCGGCGCGCCGATCGTGCTGTTTATCCTGATCGCGCAGCAGACCGACGTGCAGACCGCGGCCGGCGCGGTGATCCTGACCGGCGTCTTCTACTTCTGCGTGCTGCCGGTGTTCCGGCGCTGCCTGCGCTATTTCCCGCCGGTGGTGGTGGGGACGATGCTGCTGCTGGTGGCGATCAACCTGGCGCAGGTGTCGGGACGGCTGGTCGCCGGCCATCCTGCCGCGGGCGCCACGGTCGATCCGCTCAACCTGCTGCTGGCGTTTGCCACCATCGCCTGCACGGTCGCCGCTTCGCGCTTGCTAAGGGGGATGCTCGCGCAACTGGCGATCCTGCTGGGATTGCTGGGCGGAGCGCTGGTGGCGGTGCTGACCGGTGGCTTCCACGTCGGCCATGTGTCGATGACGCCGGTGATCGCGCTGCCCACGCCGTTCCCGTTCGGCATGCCGACCTTCGACGTGGTGGCCGCGATCCCGCTGATGGTATTTGCGGTGATCTCGATGGTGGAGGCCACCGGCCAGACGCTGGCGATCAGCGACGCGGTCGGCAAGCCGGTGGACCAGCAGCGCGACGTGCCGCGCACCATCCGCGCGGATGCGCTGACCTCGCTGGTGGGCGGGATGTTCGGCACCTCGCTGATCATCACCAGCGGCGAAAACATCGGCATCGTCCGTGCGACCGGGGTGCGCTCGCGCTTCGTCACCGCGGTGTCGGGCGCGATCCTGGTGGTGTTCGGGCTGCTGGTGCCGGTGTCGTCGCTGATCAGCGCGATCCCCGAGGCGGTGGTCGGCGGCACCGGCCTGGTGGTGTTCTGCATCGTCGGCACCATGGGCATCGACATGCTGCGCAAGGTCGACCTGCGCCATCACGCCAACATGTATGTCGTCGCGGTGGCGCTGGCCGTGGGCCTGCTGCCGATCCTGGTGCCCGGCATCTACGGCGGGTTGCCGGCCAACCTGCGCATCCTGGTCGGCAACGGCGTGGCAATGGGCGCCATCACCGCCGCGCTGCTCAACTTCCTGTTTTTCCACACGGGCTTGCGTGCCGCGGCACCTGCCCCGGCGGTCGGCGACGATGCCGCCGCCACGCACTGATCCCGTTTCCTGAATCGCAATGACTCGACACGATGCAATCCTGCCGGCCTGGCCCGGCGAAAATACTCCGGCACTGCAGCCGGAGCTGTTCAGGCAACCCCGCATCCTGCTGCCGGAATGGACGCTGCTGCGCCAGGGCGCGGTACGCGGGCATGCCGTGGTCGTGGAGGATGGCCGTTTCACCGCCGCGGGCAGCGCCGATGAGGTGAAGGCGCGCTTCCCCGGGCTTGAAACACTGCCGCTGCCGCGCATGCTGCTGATGCCGGGCATGATCGACACGCACCACCACCTGACCCAGTCCTTTGGCAAGTCGCTGGTGTTCGGCGAGCCGTCGGAGATCTTCCGCCGCGTCTGGGTGCCGCTGGAGGGCAGCCTGACGGCGGAGCACCTGTACCTGTCGTCCAAGCTGGCGGCGCTGGAAGCGCTGCGCGGCGGCTTTACCACCGTGGTCGATGCCGGCACGCGCAGCGACGCCGGGCTGGATGCGATCGCGCGGGCGGTCACCGATGCCGGCGTGCGCTGCGTGCTGGGGCTGATCTGCAATGACAAGCCGGGCGCCGAAACGCTCGACGCCGCGCCGATCCTGCGCCGCGCCGCCGCGCACCTCGACAAGTACGCCGGCGACCCGCTGGTGGCGCCATCGCTGGCGATCTCGATCCCCGAGGTCGCCTCCGACGCGATGCTGCACCACGTCTACCAGCTCTGCGCAGAATCCGGCCGCATCTTCCAGACCCACGCCAACGAGCACCTGGTGGCGGTGGAGCGCTCGCTCAACGCCTGCGGCCGCCGGCCGATCGAACACCTGGCCGCGGTCGGCGCGCTGGGCCCGGCGGCGCTGCTGGCGCATGCCACGCTGGTGACGCCGCACGAGATCCGCCTGCTGGCCGACACCGGCGCGGCGGTGGCCTACAATCCCGTCGCCAGCGCGTGGAAAGGCAACGCGGTGGCGCCCGCCGAAACCATGGCGACCTTCGGCGTGCGCCTGGGCCTGGGCACCGACGGCACCCGCAGCGACGCGTTCCGCCTGCTCGACTACGCCGAGTCGGCGCAACGCTTTGCCTTCGGCATCGGCGTGGGCGATTCGTCGTGCGGCGCAGGCTGGCGCTGGGTCGACATGGCCACGCACGATGCCGCAGACGTCGCGGGACTGGGCGCCTTGACCGGCGAGATCGCCGCGGGCAAGCGCGCCGACTTCCTGCTGGTCGACCTGGACGTGCCCGAGCTGGCGCCGTCATGGGACCTGACCTGGGAGCTGGTGCGGCTGGCCAACCGCGACCAGATCCGCGCGGTCTTTGTCGACGGCAGCCTGCGGCTGTGGCAAGGCTGGCCCACCGACTGGGATGCGCGCGCGCTGATGCAGGCCATCCACGCGATGGCCGCGGACACCGTCGCCAATGCCCCGATCCGCAAGCTGCACGAAGCGGCCGACGTGCACCGCGCGCGCAACGCCGGTGCCGCCACCGCAACCGGCGAGGCAGCGTGACGATGGACATGACGTGGTTCAGTGTCGGCGTGGCGGTCTTCACCGGCGCGCTGGTGCAGGGCGCGACCGGCATGGGCTTCGCGCTGATCGTGGTGCCGGTGCTGGCGCTGGCCGCGCCGGCGATGCTGCCCGGCGCATTGCTGCTGGCGATGCTGCCGCTCAACGCCTACGTGGCCTGGCGCGAGCGCCACGCCATCGACCTGCGCGGCGCGGGCTGGATCAGCGCCGGGCGGCTCGCGGGCACCTTCGGCGGGCTGTGGGTGCTGGTGGCGATGCCGATGGCGTGGCTCAACGCGCTGGTCGGCGGCAGCACCATCGCCGCCGCGCTGGCCTCGCTGCTGGCGCCGGCCTTTACGCCGGGGCGCCTGACCTTTGCCTCGACCGGGCTGATCACCGGCGTCACCGAGACCGCCACCGGCGTGGGCGGGCCGCCGCTGGCGCTGGCCTACCAGCATGCACCGGTGGCGACGCTGCGCGCGACCGTGGCGCTGTGCTTCCTGGTGGGAGAGGTGATCTCGCTGGTGGTGCTGGCGCTGAGCGGCAAGCTCGGCATGGAGCAGGTGCTCTACGCCGCCGGCCTGTTGCCGGTGCTGGGCGTCGGCATGGTCGCCAGCCACCTGGTGCACCGGCGCATCAACCAGCGCATGCTGCGCATCGGCGTGCTGGTGTTCGCGCTGGTGTCGGGTGCGGTGGTGTTGCTGCGCGGCTAGTCAGTCAGGCAGTCAGGCAGTTGGCGCAGACGAGGCCCGCACCACCAGTTCAGGGGCGGGCCCGGCGATCACCGTGCGGCTGCGGTCGCCGGAGAGGTGGGCAAACAGCAGCTCCACCGCCAGCGACGCCACCCGTTCCAGGTGCAGGTTGACCGCGGTGAGCGGCGGCTGCGCGCCGCGGGCGCGGATACCGTCGTAGCGCGTGACCACCAGCACGTCGTCCGGCACGCGCTTGCCCAGGCCTTGCAGGTGGGCCATCGCGCCCACCGCGAATGCATCCACCGGCGCGCACAGCGCATCGAGCTGCGGCAGCTGCGCCAGCAGCTGCGCGCAGGCATCGGCGCCGCCTGCCTCGCCGCGTTCCTCGGGCGCCTTGACGATATGGCAGGGCAGGCCGGCCGCCTGCGTGAACTCGCGATAGGCGCGTTCGGTTTCCACGTATGACTGGCGTGGCGCGGCGCCGATCATCAGGCCGATATGCCGGCGGCCATGGCCGTGCAGGTGTTCCAGCAGCAGGCGCGCGGTTGCGGCCGATTGCAGGTCGACGCAAGGCACCGGCGTTTCGGTCAGAGGTTCGCGCCCGATCGAGACGATGCTGACGCCGCGCTCGCGCAGCCGTGCGATGTGCGGATCGCCGGCAATCGGCTCGATCACGATGGCGCCGTCGATATCGAGCGTATCGAGCAATCCGCCCGCGCCTTCCAGCGGCGGCACCAGCACCACGCCGAGTCCGCGGCCCATCGCCGCTTCCGCCGCGATCGCGGCCACCTCCATCATGAAACCCAGCCGCGAGGTGCCGCCCGCTACCGCGAACGGCATCGACGACAGCAGCGCGATGCAGTTGGCGCGCCCCGACTGCAGCCGCTGCGCGCGCACGCTGGGCCGGTAGCCCAGTTCCGCGGCGATGCGCTTGACCCGTGCGCGCGTGGCCGGGTCCAGCACGCCGCGGTCGTTCAGCGCGTGCGAGACCGTGGTCAGCGACACGCCGGCGGCGCGGGCGACGTCGTGGATGGTGAGGCGGCGGGGGCGGCCAGGCGTGGAATTGGTCATGCCGGGTTTGAGCTGGGGATCAGGGCGGAGCATACATCAGCGGAGATGGGCAGGTCAGCGGCGCGCGCCTTGACCTTCGCGTCGATGCTCCCATGGGGAGCGGCTGGTCCGACGCGCCGTCCACCGGCGCCGGCACTATCCAAACCTCTCCGCATAAAGAGCCACCAGCCAGTCGACGAACACGCGCACGCGCGGAGACAGCTGCCTGTGATGCGGATACAGTGCCGACACCGGCAGGTGCGGGCTAGGCCAATCGGTCAGGACCTCGACCAGCCGCCCCTCGCGCAGGTCGTCGTCGACGTGGAAGCGCGGCACCTGGATCAGCCCGCAGCCGCGCAAGGCGGCCGTGACGTAGTTCTCGGCATCGTTGACGGACATCCATCCGGCCAGTGAGAACGACTGGAGCTGCCCATTGACATGCAACTCCAGCGGATAGCTGGCCGCGCCGCTGCTCGAGAAGAATTTCACGACTTGGTGCGTGTAGAGCTGGTCGGGATGTTGCGGGAGGCCAAACGCTTCCAGGTAGGCCGGACTGGCACACACGATTTGCGGCATGAGCGCCAGGCGCCGCGCAACCAGTGAAGAATCGCGCGGCGTGCCCGCGCGGATGACGCAATCGACGCCCTCCCGTACCAGGTCCACCAGGCGGTCACCGCCGGATACCACCAGATCGATGCGCGGATAGCGCGCGCGGAATTCGTCGATTCGCGCCAGCACGATCCTGGTGGCATGGGTACCGTGCATGTCGACTCGCAAGACACCACGCGGATTCGCCGCCACGTGCTGCAGAGACGACTCGGCATCGTCGAGTTCAGCCAGCAGGTGGACACAGCGCTCATAGAACGCCTGGCCGTCGAGTGTTGGCCTGACCTGCCGCGTCGTGCGTTCGAGCAACCGTACCCCGAGTCGCATCTCGAGCGCCTTGATCGCATGGGTAGCGGTGGCGCGCGGGAGATCGAGCGCAGCCGCGGCGTGGCTGAAACTGCCCAATTCGACGATGCGGGTGAACAATTGCAGGGAATCGAAGCGGTCCACGGGAAGCAGCTATTGTTGAGGCTGGTTGAATTGATATGGCGATTCTGCACCATTTATCTAGCCTCCACGAACAACCACAATTTGCTCCATCGGCATGTCGCCTTGTCCCTTCCGGAGCATTCCCATGAACTCTCTCACTACGCACACCACCAGAGCGGCCCTTGTCACCGGCGGATCGCGTGGCATAGGCCGGGCCGTCGCCTTGCGTCTGGCGGCGGATGGCTTTGCCGTTGCGGTCGGCTATGCGGGCAATGTGGCGCACGCCCAGGACACCGTCGCGGCGATTGAAGCGGCCCGTGGCCGGGCCATCGCGATCCAGGGCGATATCGGAAGCCCCGAGGATGTGGCCCGGCTGTTTGTGGAAACGAAGGCCGCGTTCGGCGGCATCGACGTGGTGGCCAATTGCGCCGGCGTGATGCCGATGGCACCGATCGTGCCTGGTAGCCTGGCCGACTTTGACAAGGTCATTGCGACCAACTTGCGTGGCACGTTCCTGGTGCTGGCGCAAGCGGCCGAAAACCTTGGCGCCGGTGGCCGGATCATTGCGGTGTCAACCAGCGTCATCGCCAAGTCTTTCCCCTCCTATGGCCCGTACATCGCATCCAAGGCGGGCGTGGAGGGACTGGTCCGCGTACTGGCCAACGAGCTTCGCGGACGCGGCATCACCGTCAATGCCGTGGCGCCGGGGCCGGTGGCCACCGACCTGTTTCTCGATGGCAAGAGTGCGCAGCAAATCGACCAGATCGCGCGGCTCGCTCCGCTCGAACGGCTCGGGACGCCCGAGGATATTGGCCGCGTCGTGTCGTTCCTTGCTGGCGAGGACGGTGGCTGGATCAACGGGCAGGTGCTGCGCGCAAACGGAGGATTCGCATAAGCCAGCGCCGGGCCCGTAATTTCCCAAGGGAGCGTATCAGGTATGGAACTCCCCGGTGGGAGCATCCGCAGAAGGTGGCCGCTCCCAGCCGCTGCGCTCGAATTCCGCGATCACCTGCGCGCCGAGCAACAGCAGCGTCGCCGCGATCTCCAGGCTCAGCAACACCACGATCGCCGTGGTCAGCGAGCCATAGACCCGTCCCACCTGCGACAGCGTGGTGAAGTACCACACCAGCGCATGGCGCGAGATCTCCCACAGCACCGCGGCAAGCACCGCGCCGCACAGCGCATGCCGCAAGGACAGCCGGCCGACCGGCATCACCATGTAGATCGACGTCAGCATCAGGATCTCGCCCAGGAAGCCGAGCAGGTAAAGGAGCGTGGTGGAAAGCCGGTCGAGGGACCAGTCATGGCCCAGCACTTCCACATGCCGTTCGCCAATGGCGATCAGCCCGCCCGAGACCACTGTCACCAGCAGCAGCCCCAGGCTCAGCACCGCGATATAGCAGTAAGGCAGCACCGCCGAGATCAGGAAATGCCGGCGCCGGATGGCGACGCGATGGACGAAGATCACCGACATGGCGTTTTCCAGCACCGTGAACGCCAGCGAACTGAAGAACAGCATCGTGCCGAGCAAGACCCAGCCGACGGTGGCGCGGTTGCGCAGGAACGACGCCAGCTCGGGCACCAGCGCCCGGGACTGTCCGGGCACCACCCACTCGAGGTAGCGCGCCAGCGTCGACAGCAACAGCCGCGGGTCGATCACATGCGACAGCGCGATCACCATCAGGATCAGCAGCGGCACGATCGACAGCAGCGCGTAGTAGGCCACCGCTCCGGCCAGCAACAGGCCCTGGTTGGCGCGGAACTGGACCAGCGTGCGCCACAGGAAGCGCCCCGGATGACGGAGCAGGTCGCGGACGCGGGCGTCGAGAAGCTGCATGGCGGGCACCGAGAGGGCAGGTGCCGACATTATGCGTCGGCGGGCGCCCCAGTGCCCGGCCTGCGGTACCGGCAGCGCCCGCGCCGCGACGGCTTGCGCCGCGCGGAATCAGACCTTGATGTCGATGGTCTGGCCCAGGTGCGGCGGGTTGCTGGCCGCAACCGGCTGGGGCATGGACTGCAGCAGTGCAGCCATGCCTTGTGCCTGCATGTCCAGCGACTTGCGCAGCATCAGCAGGCTCACCGGATCGGCGCCCGGATCGCCCGCCAGGCCGGCGGTGACGTTAGAGATTTCCATGAATCGTTTTCCTTGGTGAAGGTTGGGAGAGAGACGGCGGACAGCCGCCGCGCCGGTGGCCGGGACGGAGCTGCCGCCAGCAACCAATGACGGCCCTGGCCGCCCAACCTTGAGGGCAGCAGACGCCGGCGACATTCCTACGGGTTATGGCGCTATGCCGGATGCGTCATTGTGGCCATGACTTGCCGCGCGCAATATGGCGCCCGCGGACTGCCTCATGCGGGGCCGTATCGACGCAGACAGCGGCGTCGCACCGTGCGTGCGGACGCCCCCAAAAAAGACAGGAGACAGCATGCGGGCGCAATCGGCATGGCGCAAGACTGGATTGGGGCTGGGGCCGGCATGGGTGGCGGCAATGGTGCTGGCGCTGCCTGCGGGCGGCTTGTTGGCACGGGATATGGCGCAGCATATGGCGCAGGATGCCGCGGCCGGCGACGGCATCATGCAAGGCTTCCCGCCGCCGCCCGACAAGCAGGTCAGCCGCGGCAGCGGCCTGCGCCCGCCGTTCATGCGCTGGGCGCTGAGCCACGCGCGCGAGATGTCGCCGACGGCCGGCATCCGGCATGCCGCGCACCCCATGGCGCTGGCCGGTGAAGCGGGCGACGGGCTGGATGGCACCACCTTCCGCGTAGCGGGCAATACCGTGCGGCTGGCCGACTACCTGCGCGCTACCCATACCGATGGCTTTATCGTGCTGCATCAGGGCCGCATCGTGTACGAGCGCTATTTCGGCGGCTTCGGGCCGTACCAGCCGCATATCTGGGCATCGATGACCAAGTCGGTGACGGGCCTGCTGGCGGCGATGCTGGTGGAGGAGGGCAAGCTCGATCCGCAGGCCCGGCTGGCGCAGTATGTGCCCGAACTGGCGGGCAACCCGTTCGGCGAGGCCACGGTGCAGCAGAACCTCGACATGGAGGTGCAGGTCGGCTACGCGGAATCGCTGCCCCCTGACCTCGGCTTGTTCGGCGCGGTCGGCCTCGTGCCGCGCAAGCCAGACGCGCCGGACAATATCTATGACTTCCTGAAGACGGTCCACGCGACCCACGATGGAGGCGATGGTGGTACCTGGTATTACCAGAACGGATCGCCGGAAGCCGTCGCATGGGCCATCCGGCGCATCACCGGCAAGAGCTGGTCGCAGCTCGTCACCGAACGGCTCTGGTCACGCTTTGCCGAGGACGATGCATACACCCATATCGACCGGCAAGGCACCGAGATGGCCAGCGGCGGGCTGAACTCAACGCTGCGCGACGCGGCGCGCTTTGCCGAGGCGGTGCGCCGGGCCGCGGCAGGGGATGCCTCGGCCGGGATCTCGCCCGGCGCCGCGCGCATCGCCCTGCAGGCCGCCGGCAACCAGGCGCGTTTTGCCCGCGGCAACCTCGCGGCGGGCCGCGCTGGCTACAGCTACCGCAACTACTGGTTCCAGCGCAATGACGGCGATGGCGCCATCGAGGCGAGTGGGCGCTTCGGGCAGAAGATCTATATCAATCCACGGCTCGGCCTGACCGTGGTGAAGCTGTCAGCCAGCCCGGACAACGCCGCGCGCCCGACCAGCGCCGCCGGCGTGCGCCAGCGCGACGAATCCGCTCGCGCGCTGGAGTCGTCCGAGGCTTTGGTGGCCGCCGCGCTGGCGGTCCATCGCGCCTCGGGCCACTGATCCGCCAACGCCGGGGATGCCGCCGCTACGCCAGCGGCGCCTCCGCCGGCACGTGCTGCGCCCCGGCCGCCCGCCGCAGGCAATCCAGCATCGCCGCCACCGCCGCGCGCGACTCGCCATCCGCGCGCCAGTACATCGACACCGAGCCGAACCCCGCCAGCCGCAATGGCACGATGCGCAGCGCGCCCAGCTCTTCGAGCCGTCGCGCAGTGCGGTGCGAGGCCAGCCCGACCATGTCGCTGTTGTTGAACAGGGTCAGGTTCAGCACGGTGGAATTGCTTTCCACGCAGTCCGCCGGCAGCGCGCGCCCGGCGCTGGCCAGCGCGCCTTCCAGCGCATTGCGGATCGGCGTGCCGCGCGGCCAGACTACCCAGCGGTGGCGGTACAGGTCGTCCCAGGCCACCTTGCCGCCCTGCAGCAGCGGGTGCCGCGGCCGGGCGACGAAGTGGATCGGCTCCATGTAGAGCGATTCGGTCCGCATCTGCGCATCCTGCAGTTCCGGCGCCGACCGGCCCACCACGATATCCAGCTCGCTGCGCGCGAGCTGCCCCATCAGCCGGTCCATGGTGGTCTCCAGCAGCCGCACGCTGGCGCGCGGCATCTGCTGCAGCAATTGCAGCGCGGCCAGGGGCACCGTGTCCGCCGCCGAGGCGCCCGAGGTGCCCACCACCACCAGCCCGCTGCCGCCGTCGCGCATGGCCTCCAGGTCATCGCGGGCGGTATCGAGCTGGGCCTCGATCCGGCGCGCGTGCTCGATCAGCGACTCGCCGTAGGGCGTGGGCCGCAGGCCGCGCGCCTGGCGCTCGAACAGCGGCAGGCCGATATCGTCCTCCAGATCCTTCAGCCACTTGGAAAGCCCGGGCTGGGTGGTGTTCAGCATGGCGGCGGACTGGCTCATGTTGCCGGTTTCGGCCAGGCTCAGCAGCATTTGAAGGTTGCGCAGGCGAAGTCTCTGGGTCCAATCCATCGGCGTGACCTATACGGTAAATCGTATCGATAAGATTAAAAGTTCATTTCAAATATTATAGGGCGCGGCGTATAACGACAACACAGACGGTGCGCAGTGATCCAGGCATCCACCTAAAGCGCTCTCAAAACGCCCTGTACAAAGTTACGGAGACAGCATGTCCGAGCACACCCCAGACCCGGCCCGCGTGGCCTACTACGAAGAAATCGGCCGCAGCCACATGACCCCGCTGTGGGAGTCGCTGCACGCCCTGGTGCCGCCGCAGCCGCGTCCGCAGATCGTTCCCGCCATCTGGAAATACGCGCAGATTCGCCCGCTGGTGATGCAGGCCGGCGGCGTCATCAGCGCCGAGGAAGCGGTGCGCCGCGTGCTGGTGCTGGAGAATCCCGGCATCCCCGGCAAGTCCAGCATCACCTCCACGCTTTATGCCGGCCTGCAACTGATCCTGCCGGGCGAGATCGCACCCAGCCACCGCCATACGCAGTCGGCGCTGCGCTTTATCGTCGAAGGCAAGGGCGCCTGGACCGCCGTCAACGGCGAACGCACCACCATGCATCCCGGCGATTTCATCATCACGCCGTCGTGGACCTGGCATGACCATGGCAACCCGAGCGTAGAGGACGGCGGCGAGCCGGTGGTGTGGCTCGACGGCCTGGATATCCCGCTGGTGCAGCAGTTCGACGCCGGCTTTGCCGAGAACTACCCCGAGTCGCAGCAGCCCGTGACCCGCGCCGAAGGCGACAGCTTTGCCCGTTTCGGCCACAACATGGTGCCGGTGCGGCACCGCGTGACCGATCCCACTTCGCCGATCTTCAGCTACCCGTATGCGCGGTCGCGCGAGGCGCTGGACCAGCTCTACCGCAACGGCGAACTCGATCCCTGGGACGGCGTCAAGCTGCGCTATGTCAACCCGGCCACCGGCGGCTGGCCGATGCCGACCATCGCCACCTTCATGCAGTACCTGCCGGCGGGCTTCCAGGGCAAGACCTACCGCAGCACCGATGCCACCGTGTACAGCGTGGTGGAAGGGCGCGGCACGGTGCGCATCGGCGATGCGCAGTTCCAGTTCGAACCGCGCGACGTGTTCGTGGCGCCGTCATGGGCGCCGGTGCAGCTCGGCGCGCTGGAAGACGCCGTGCTGTTCAGCTATTCCGACCGGCCGGTGCTGTCCGCGCTGAACCTGCTGCGCGAGTCTCGCACCTGAGTCGCGCACCTGAGCCCGCCAACCCCTGACAACAGCCGCCGCGCGCGGTGCCGGCCGGCACCGCCGGGCCGGCGCTCACATGACAAATCCCTGGAAGCCTTGACCATGTCCTACGTCTTCACGCCCCCCGCCACCGTTGCCATCCCCGTTGCCGGTAGCGATGACCAGTTCGCCGTGCGCCGCGTCTACTGCGTCGGCCGCAACTACGCCGCCCACGCCCGCGAAATGGGCTTCGATCCCGACCGCGAGCCGCCGTTCTTCTTCTGCAAGCCGGCCGATGCCATCGTCCCGATGCAGGCCGGCACCACGCTCGACCTGCCCTATCCGGCGCAGACCCAGAACTACCACTACGAGGCCGAGCTGGTGGCCGTGATCGGCAAGGGCGGCTCGGACATCCCCGTCGAGCAGGCGCTCGAGCACGTGTGGGGCTACGCCGTCGGCCTCGACATGACCCGTCGCGACCTGCAGATGAAGATGCGCGAGATGGGCCGTCCCTGGGAAATCGGCAAGGCCTTCGACGCCTCGGCGCCGGTCGGCCCGATCCACCGCGCCAGCGACATTGGCCACCCGCAGCAGGCCGGCCTCTGGCTGACGGTCAACGGCGAGACCAAACAGCGCAGCACCGTGGCACACCTGATCTGGTCGGTCGCCGAGACGGTGGCCTACCTGTCGCAGTTCTTCCGCCTGGAGCCGGGCGACGTCATCTTCACGGGCACCCCTGAAGGCGTGGGCGCGGTCAAGGCCGGCGACACCATGGTCACCGGCGTCGACGGCCTGGGCGAACTGACCGTGCGCGTGGTCTGATCCAGCCGCAGGTACAGCACACAGGCAATCCGACCATGCAGCTCTACAGTTTCTTCAACAGCTCGACGTCCTATCGCGTGCGCATCGCGCTGGCCCTCAAGGGCCTGCCGTATGACTACCTGGGCGTCAATATCCGCACCGGCCAGCACCGCGTGGCGGAATATGTCGACGGCATCAATCCGTCCGCTTCCGTGCCCGCGCTGGTCGATGGCGACTTCACGCTGGGCCAGTCGTTGGCGATCATCGATTACCTGGACGCGCGCCATCCCGAGCCGCGCCTGCTGCCTCAGGATCCTGTGCAGCGCGCACGCGTGCTGGAGCTGTCGATGCTGATCGGCTGCGATATCCACCCGGTCAACAACCTGCGCGTGCTGCGCTACCTGCAGGACACGCTGAAGGTCACGCCTGGGCAGAAGGACGCCTGGTACCGCCACTGGATCGACGAAGGCATGGCCGGCGTCGAGCGGCTGCTGGCGCGCCAGGGCCACGGCAACTGGTGCTTCGGCGATGCACCAACGCTGGCGGACGTCGCGCTGGTGCCGCAGGTGGCCAACGCCTTGCGAATGGGCTGCGACCTGGGCCGCTACGAGCGCGCGATGGCCGTCTACGCCCACGCCAGCGCCCATCCCGCCTTCGCCCAGGCTGCGCCCGCGCGCCAGCCAGACTACACCGCCTGACGCCAGCGGCGCAGGCCAGGAGACTGACATGAGCAGCACCCACAACGCGACCCACAACGCGACCAACAACGCGACCGGCAAGGTCCTCATCATCGGCGGCGGCATCGGTGGCCTGGCCGCGGCGCTGGCGCTGGCACGCCAGGGCATCCGCATCGAACTGCTGGAACAGGCCGAGCAGATCGGCGAGATCGGCGCCGGCATCCAGCTGGCCGCCAACGCCTTCGCCGCGCTCGATGCGCTGGGCGTGGGCGAGGCCGCGCGCGGCCGCGCGGTCTTTACCGACTACCTCAGCCTGCGCGACGCCATCGACACCAGCGTCATCGCGCAAGTCGATGTCGGGCAGGCGTACCGCGAGCGCTTCGGCAACCCTTATGCGGTGATCCACCGCGCCGACATCCACCTGTCGATCCTGGAAGCGGTGCAGGATCATCCGCTCATCACCTTCCGCACCAGCACGCGCGTGGAGCAACTGCTGCAGGACGACAACGGCGTGACCGTCATCGACCAGCATGGCGAACACCACCGCGGCGATGCGGTGATCGGCTGCGACGGCGTCAAGTCCGCGATCCGCCAGGCGCTGATCGGCGACGAAGCGCGCGTGACCGGCCACGTGGTCTACCGCGCGGTGGTCGACGTGGCCAATATGCCGCGAGACCTGCAGGTCAACGCCCCGGTGGTATGGGCCGGCCCGAACTGCCACCTGGTGCATTACCCGTTGCGTGGCGGCCAGCAGTACAACCTGGTGGTGACCTTCCACAGCCGCGAACAGGAAACCTGGGGCGTGCGCGACGGCAGCAAGGAAGAAGTGCTGTCGTACTTCGAGGGCATCCACCCGCTGCCGCACCAGATGCTGGACCGCCCGACCTCCTGGAAGCGCTGGGCCACCGCCGACCGAGACCCGGTCGAGCGCTGGAGCTTCGGCCGCGCCACCATCCTCGGCGATGCCGCCCACCCGATGACCCAGTACGTGGCGCAGGGCGCCTGCCAGGCGCTGGAAGATGCCGTGACGCTCGGCGCGGCGGTGAAAGCCGCGGATGGCGACTACGCAGCGGCCTTCAAGCTGTACGAGCAGGCACGCATCCCGCGCACCGCGCGCGTGCTCTATGCCGCGCGCGACATGGGCCGTGTCTACCACGCCAGGGGCGTCGACCGCCTGGTGCGCAACAGCCTGTGGACCGGCCGCAGCCAGTCCCAGTTCTACGACGCGCTGCAGTGGCTGCACGGCTGGCGCGCCGACAAATGCCTGAGCCCCACGCCCTGGCTGTAAATCACTGAGCGCGGCTTTCTTCCCGCGCTGAAAACCCTGACAGCGAGCTGGCGGCCGACGAAGCCGCCGGCCCTCTCTCGCCCCTGATCCTGGCAACAAGGAGGAGACACCATGCCTGCCAGCCAACCGCTCAACGTCACCGCGTTCATCGACCGCCAGCCGCTGTCGGCGTTCCAGGTGACCATCGTCGTACTGTGCTTCCTGATCGTCGCCGTCGACGGCTTCGATACCGCCGCGATCGGCTTTATCGCGCCCGCCATCCGCGCGGAATGGCAGCTGACGCCGGCACAGCTTGCGCCGCTGTTCGGCGCCGGGCTGGGCGGCTTGATGGCCGGCGCCTTCCTGTTCGGCCCGCTGGCCGACCGGTTCGGCCGCAAGGGCGTGCTGGTGCTGTCGGTGCTGTTCTTTGGCGCGGCGAGCCTGGCTTCGGCGTGGTCGAATGACCTGTGGACCCTGGTGCTGCTGCGCTTCCTGACCGGCCTGGGCCTGGGGGGCGCCATGCCCAACGCGATCACGCTGACCTCCGAGTTCTGCCCGGACAAGCGCCGCTCCTTCCTGGTCACCACCATGTTCTGTGGCTTCACGCTGGGCTCCGCCTTCGGCGGCCTGGCCTCGGCCGGGCTGATCGACGCCTTTGGCTGGCGCTCGGTGCTGGTGGCCGGCGGCGTGCTGCCGCTGCTGCTGGCGGTGGCGCTGGTGTGGATGCTGCCGGAATCGGTGCGCTACCTGATGATGACCGGCAAGTCGCGCGAGCGCATCGTCGCCACGCTGCAGAAGATCGCCCCGCATGAAGACCTGCGCAGCGCCACCTTCGCGGTCAGCGAGCAGCGCGCTACCACCTCGCCGGTGCGGCACCTGTTCCGCGCCGAGCTGCTGCGCGGCACGCTGCTGTTCTGGCTGACGTTCTTCATGAGCCTGCTGGTGATCTACCTGCTGTCGAGCTGGTTGCCGACGCTGCTGCGCAGCACCGGGCATTCGCTGCGCACGGCGGCACTGGTGACCACCATGTTCCAGGTCGGCGGCACCGTGGGCGCCATCGCGCTGGGCTGGCTGATGGACCGGATCAATCCGCACTACGTGCTGGCTTCCAGCTATTCGCTGGCGGCGGTGTGCATCGCGGCGGTGGGCAGTTTTGCGTCCGAGCCGGTTGCAGCAGGCATTGCGGTGTTCCTGGCGGGGTTCTGTATTTCGGGTTCACAGGTGGGGGCCAACGCGCTGTCAGCCAGCTTCTATCCGACGGATTGCCGTGCCACCGGCGTGAGCTGGGCCAACGGAGTGGGACGCATCGGTTCCGTGGTCGGGTCCATGGGTGGCGCGACAATGCTGTCGATGGGGCTGGGGATGCCGGCGCTGTTCGTGCTGGTCGGCATCCCGGCGCTGATCGCGGGGGTGTCGATGTTCTCGCTGGGAGTGGTCAGGCGGGAGAGGGTGGCGGGGCGGCTGGCGGTTTGACTACGCCAAGCCGCTCGGTTTTCTCCCCTCTCCCGCTTGCGGGAGAGGGAGCACCTAAATGGGAAATTTCAAGGCTTGAGGCGTGACATGAAGCTTGTCACTCCACGCCAATCACCCGCCCCGGAAGAATCCCGTTCGGGTCGACCGCTTGAGCAGCCGCATCAACCGCAGCGCCTCCGGCGTGCGCGAATGCCCCGAGGAAGGGCTTCTTGTGCGTGCCTGACACCTCACTAAGTGTTCGCGTCAATTGCTCGGGTTTCCACGCCCGGTCACCGGCGCGCCGGAGACGAAGCCAGAATTTCCTGGATGAGACATCAAAGGCGATAAGAGTCGTCGCATTCCAGTTGGGAAAGCGAAGCTTGCAGGAACGCGGTTTCCTGGGAAATCGCTGAGTCCTGAAAATGGTACAGGCGAGCGGGGAGGGAGGTACGGCTAGGTTTGGCGCGGCAAGCGTGGAGGGCTCACGCAGGCCGCCAGTGCTTCAGAGATTGCCAAAAGAAGGGAACAACAGCTCAGCCGAGCGCCAGCGTTACCGCCGCCTGCGCATGCAGCGCCGTGGTATCGAACACCGGCAGCGCCACATCACCCTGCTCGAGCAGCAGCGTGATTTCCGTGCAGCCGAGGATCACGCCTTCGGCGCCCTGCCCCGCGAGCGCGGCGACGATGTGCTGGTATTCGGCTCTTGCCTCATCCCGCACGATGCCGTGGCATAACTCTTCATAGATCACATCGTGTACCCGGTCACGGTCCGCCTGCTCCGGCACCACCACGTCGATGCCATGCAGTTCGCGCATCCGCCCGCGGTGAAAATCCTGCTCCATCGTGAAGCGCGTGCCGAGCAAGCCGACGCGTCGGATGCCGGCGTGGCGCAATGCCTGCGCCGTCGGGTCGACGATATGGATGAAGGGCACGTTTAGCACTGACTCGATTGCCGGCGCTACCCGATGCATGGTGTTGGTACAGAGCAGCACGAAATCTGCACCGCCGGCCTCGACCTGCCGCGCGGCCTGCTGCATAAGCCGGCCCAGCTCATCCCATTGCTCAGCGTGCTGCAATGCCTTGATCTCTTCGAAGCAGACGGTGGCCATGAGGCTGCGGGCGTTGTTGTGCCCACCGAGCCGAGCTTTCATGCCCTGGTTGATCACCCGGTAGTACTCGGCGGATGACTCCCAGCTCATGCCGCCGATAAGTCCGATGGTCTTCATGCTGTACTCCCTTTGCGCAACTGGCCCTTTGATTTGGAGAAAAGTAGCAGGGAAGGGGGGTAGCGGACAGGAACAGTTCTGCGGATTTCCACCCGGCCAGTGTCTGAAAGGCAGCGGCTATCTCGCCGCCCGCTACAGCTTGCCTTCAAGCGACTTGCGCTCCAGCCAGATCTCCTGCACAAAGGGGTCAGTCACGCCATAAACCCCATGCCCTTTGCGCATGATCAGGTTGGTCGCCATCATCTCATTGACCACAGGCTGCGCTTCCTCGATACGGACTTCACGTCCCAGCGCGGCGGAGTAGGCAGCGGCGGACTCGGCTGAAAACAGGCCGCGGGCATCACCTTCAGCGCATGCAATGCGATCGAAAATTGCGATAGCCAATCCGCCCAGTTGCTCGAGCTTCATCAGTTCAAGATCGGCGGCAGTCGAGCGAAGCGTGTTGGCGATGACCGGCAAGTGCTCGTCCGGATTGCTTCCGGAAGGCAAATGGAAATGCAGTTGCCGCAAGGCTTTGATCATCTCTTCCGGCCGGTTGCCCAGTGCGCGGAACGCCTGCACGGCAACGTCCAGCGATGGTCGGGCGCTGAATTCTTCTGCCGACAAGCGTTCCAGCAGATGAGCGACGTAGTCTTCTCCGAGCACGGGATAGGAGACGGAGGTGGCGCCTGCGAAGGCCTGGTTGCGGCGCGCAGTCAGTTCGCCAACCAGCGCACGGTGCGAGCCGGTGCCTACAAAGATGAAGTAGCCTGGCGTATTGGGGCGCGGATTGACGGCATCGCGGGCGGCCTTGAGGGCCAGGAGCATGCGATTGCCCTCCTCGGAGGTAATGGCATGCTGGACCTCGTCCACGATCAGGACCACGTTGGTTCTGGCCTTGTCGATGACTTCGGCAAGGGCCTGGGCCAGCGTGGCGCCGCCGGGCTCGCCAACGCTCTCCAGCTTGAACACGAACTTGAGGCCAAAGGCGCCAAAGTCGGCACCCGACACCCGCTTGAGCTGCCTGAGGGCCGCTGAGCCCGGCTGCTCCAGCTCGGCAAGCGTCTTCTTTACCGCGGCAAGGATGAGGGACGCTGGGCTGCGTTGCGTATCGCTCCAGAGATCGACGTAGATGACGATCGCACCCTCGGCCTCCAGGGCAGGGACGAGGTCGTTGATAAGAAACGTCGTTTTCCCCGTGCGCCGTAAACCGGACAGGAACAAGCCCGACCGTAGCCCTTCGTCCAGTACGCTGGGGCGGAGCAACTGCTGCGCCATCTGGTTCGCAAGGGCCGGCCGACGATAGATGTGTGTCATGGCGCACTTATTGGAAATTATGGAATCCCAATAATTATAGCTAGAGAATAATTCTTGCTAATTGATGGGGTTGGCCGGCTCTGCGCGCAGAGGGAAGTGATTAAAAAGATACCTTTTTGTCGCCTCGAGAACTTCTTAGCCCGCAGCCCCTTTTCCAACAGCGGCCACAAAGTCCTCCCCCGTTGGCAATCCTAAAGAGAACCTGACCGGGAAGTCCACCGCAATCCCAGCTTCTCCTGCCGGGCGCCGCACCACCCCGCGCGCCTGCACGTGCGCATCCTCAAACAATTCCGCCGCCCCAAGCACAGGCGAAAACGGTATATCCAGGGGCCCGAAGAATGCCTCCCACTCTGCCAGATCACGGGTAAGAAAGACCGCCGCAAGCAGGTCATTGACCGCCAGCTTTTGCCCATAGCGCCCCGCCCGCGTGGCAAAGCGTGGGTCGCGCAGCGCCGGAAACTCATTCCCCAGCGCCTCGCCCAGGTTAAGCCAGAACTTGTTCTCCAGAATTCCCATCGCCAGATGTCGCCCGTCGCGCGTCTCGAACAGATCGTTCTCCGGCATCACCGTCGGCGATTCCCGCGGCGCGGCTTCGTGCCCGCGCGCGGCCCAGGCGCCGTGGGCGGTCCACGACAGGATGGCGTCGTGGATCGACACGTCCAGATGCTGCCCGCGTCCGTGCTGCCGAGCGCTCATGATGGCAACGGCCAGCGACAACGCGGCATAGCCCGACGCCGCGTAGTCGGATACCCGCACGCGCGGGCGCGAGACCTTGTCGTGCACCTGCACCGGCGTCGCCCAGTAGCCGGCCAGTGCGAGGTAGTTGAGGTCATGCCCCGCATGGCTGGCGTAAGGGCCGGTCTGGCCGAAGCCGGAGACCGAGCACAGCACGATGGCCGGATTGACGGCGGCCAATGCCGCGTAGTCGAGTCCCAGCCGTTTCATGACCCCCGGGCGGAAGCCTTCCACCACGGCGTCGGCATTCCGGGCCAGTTCAAGGAAGGCTTCGCGGCCGGCCTCGGTCTTGAGATCGAGCGCTACGGAGCGTTTGCCGCGGTTGAACTGCGCATACGCCGACGGACCGAGCTGGCGGATGGAGTCGCCGCTGCCGGGCTGCTCCACCTTGATCACATCGGCTCCCAACTGGCGCAGCAGGCTGCAGGCATGCGGGCCGGGCAGCAGCTGGCTGGCATCGATGATGGTGACGTCCTTCAGGCAGGACCATTCTGGCTTCATGAGTAATCCCGGTTCAAAAGCAGTGCGCTCAGCCCAAATCGCCGATCATGCCGATCGACTTCATCAACTCGCCGTAGCGGGAGTTGTCCGCGGCCACGACGGTGCCAAACTGGGCCGGGGTGGCGCTGCGGCGCAGTTCGCCCGCGCTGGCCTTGAGCTGCGCGTCGAACACGCCTGCGTTCTGCAGCGCGGCGACCGCGGCATGCAGCTTCTGCGCCAGTTCGGCCGGGAAATTGGCCGGCGCAAACAGCCCGCTCCAGTTGTCGATGACAAAGCCGGGCGGCAGCGCTTCGGCCATTGTTGGCACGTCCGGGAAGAACGGCGAGCGCGCCGCGGCGGTGACGGCCAGCACGCGCACCTGCTGGTTGCGCACGTACTGGGTGGCCGTGCCGAGCACCGGCATGCCGAACTGGGTTTGCCCCGTCAGCATGGCGGTAATGATTTCCGGCGCACCCTTGTAAGGGATATGCACCGCGTCGCAGCCGGTCTGGTGCAGCATGGCTTCCACCGCCAGATGCGCGATGCTGCCCTTGCCGCCGGAGCCATAGTTGAACTTGCCCGGCGCCTTCTTCATCGCAGCGACCAGCTCGGCCGCGGTCTTGTACGGCGACGACGCGGGCACGACCAGCGCGGTCGGACCGCCGGACAGCGCCGTGATCGGCGTGAAATCGCGCGCCGGGTCGTAGGGCATCTTGCGGTACATGTGCACGTTGATCACGTGCGTATTGGCGAGGATGCCCAGCGTGTAGCCGTCGGGGGCCGCACGCCGCAGCGCGGTGGCGCCGATGATGCCCCCGGCGCCAGGCATGTTCTCGACCACCAGCGGCTGGCCGAGCTTCTGGCCCAGCTCCGCAGACAGCGTGCGGGCGGTACTGTCCGGCGTGCTGCCGGCGATGAACGGGACGATCAGCCGGATCGGACGGCTGGGGTAGTTGGCTGGCGCGGCAGCGCGCGCGGGCAGCAGGACGCTTCCCAGGGCGGCGGCGCCAGCGGTGGCGAGCCATTCTCGGCGGTTCATGCTAGGTCTCCGTGGTCTTGTTGTATTGTCCTGATGCCGGCGGCGACCGTGCCGCCGGCACGGTCAAGCCTGTTGCTGCTTCGGCGGCTGCGCTTGCTGCTGCAGCGGCTCCAGTATCGCGCGCGCGATGGTGTTGCGCTGGATCTCGCTGGTGCCGGTGAAGATGCGGAACATGCGCAGCTTGCGGAAGGTCTGCTCGACCGGATGCCCGCGCGTGACGCCCACGTTGCCGTGGATCTGCACCGCCTTGTCGGCCACTTCGAAGCAGCGTTCCGAGACAAAGAGCTTGCATGCCGCGGCCTTCATGCGCAGGTCCGCGCCGGCATCGGCCAGCGCCGCGGTGTGCGCGATCATGCTTTCGCAGGCCCACAGCGCCGCGGCCATGTCGGCGAGCATGTGCTGGATCGCCTGGAAGCGAGCGATCGGGCCGCCGAACTGGCGCCGCTTGCCGGCGTATTCCACCGACGACTCGTAGGCGCGCATGGCCAGCCCCAGCATCGACGGGCAGTGCAGCAAGCGGTTCACGTTGATGCGCGACATGCCGAGCTTGAAGCCGTTGCCCTCGCCGCCAAAGATATTGGCGCGCGGCACGCGCACGTTGTCGAAACGGATATCGCCGTCGATATGCTGGCCCGACATCGGCACGTATTCATTGGTCACGGTCACGCCCGGCAGGTTCAGGTCGACCAGCACCGCGCTGATCGCCGGCGGCGTAGTGGTGGCATCCGTCACGCACATGACGATGGCGAAGTCCGCGAACGGCGCGCCGCTGATGTAGTGCTTGCCGCCGTTGATCACCAGCTCGTCGCCGTGGGCGACCGCGCTGGTCTTGATGCTCTGCGCGTCCGATCCGGAATGCGTTTCGGTCAGCGCGAAGCAGGTCGATTTCTCGCCGCGGATGACCGGCTCGAAGTACTGCTTCAGCTGCGCCGGCGTGGCGTACTTGAGCATGTTGCCCACGCGGGGCGGTCCGCCCAGGTCGCCCAGCACATGTGCGGCCAGCGTCGAGCCGCTGGCGGCCAGGTCGGCCTTGAGCGCGCATTGCTCCTGGATGTTCAGCCCCTTGCCGCCGAGCGATTCCGGCAGGCAGGCGGCATAGAACCCCAGTTCATATGAGCGGCGCCAGACCTTGCGCAACACCTCGCGCGGCCACGGATCTTCGGAACCGAGGCCCAGTTCCTGCTCCAGCGGGCGCAGTTCTTCGTCGATAAAGCGGCGGATGCCGGCGCGGGTTTCCACCAGCACGGGGTTGGTCAGGTGATCGAACATGACAGGCGTGCTCCTTAGTTGACGCGGCGCGCTACGCCTTGCCAGTAGCGTTCGCGCACGATCTTGCGGGCCAGCTTGCCGCTGGCGTTCTTGGGCAGCTCGGCGACAAAGTCGACCGAACGCGGCGATTTGTAGTCGGCGATGCGCTCGCGGCAGTGCGCGATCAGCTGCTGCGCGCTGGCTGCGCGGCCCGGGCGCAGCGTGACCACGGCCTTGACGCTTTCGCCCCAGGTGTCGTCGGGCACGCTGATGACGCAGGCTTCGAGCACGTCGGGGTGCTGGTACAGCGTGGCTTCGACCTCGGTCGGGTACACGTTGAAGCCGCCGGAAATGATCATGTCCTTCTTGCGGTCGACCAGGTACAGGTAGCCGGCGTCGTCCACGCGCGCCATGTCGCCGGTGTGCAGCCAGCCGTCGACGATGGTCTCGGCGGTGAGCGCGGGCTCGCCCCAGTAGCCCCGGAACACGTCTTCGCCGCGGATCACCAGTTCGCCGATCTCGCCCGCTGCCACCTCGCGGCCTTGCTCGTCGACCACGCGCACCTCTGTCTCACCCAGCGCGCGGCCGCACGAGGCCAGGCGCTCCGGGTGGTTGGCGATCGCATCGGCGTGGTCGGCGGTCGACAGGCGCGTGACGCCGGAGGTCGATTCGCTGGCGCCATAGCCTTGCGACAGGATCGGGCCGATGCGCTCCCACGCCTCGCGGATGCGCGCCGGCGCCATGGGCGCGGCGCCGTAGGCCAGCGTCTTCAGGCTGGACAGGTCGGCCTGCGCCAGCGTGGGCTCGGCCATCAGCATGTTGATCATCGCCGGCACCATGAACACGTGCGTGATGCGCAGCCGCGCGACCTCGGCCAGGAAGTGCGCGGGCTCGAACTTGTCGAACAGCACCAGCGTCGCGCCCAGGTACAGGTAGGGCTGCATCAGCATGCCGGAGGCGTGCGTGACCGGGCCGATCAGGGCGAGGCGGTCGCCGGGCCGTGCAGGGCGGTCCATGCCGGCCACCATCTTGCGCAGTGCCGCCATGCGGTTGCCGTAGGTCTGCATCGCCGCCTTGATCTTGCCGGTGGAGCCGGAGGAGAAGTGCAGCACGGCAAGATCGCTGGCAGCGGGAGCGATATCGGGCGGCGTGGTGCCGGCGTTGGCCAGCAGCGATTCGTAGCCGACATAGCCTGCGGGCGCCTCGCCGATGGCGATAAACGTCTCGACGCTGCCGAAGCCCGGCGTGGCGCGCGAATAGCCGGTGTAGCCGGGGCCGGCGATCAGCACGCGCGGCGTGCAGTTCTCGACCACGTCGCTGGCTTCGGTGGCGGTGAAGCGCGGGTTCAGCGCTGCCTTGACCAGGCCTGCCTTGTACAGCGCGCACTCCAGCTCAACCAGCTCGGGCCGGTTGCGCGCCTGCACCGCCACGCGGTCGCCGCGCTGCAGCCCCAGTGCCAGCAGCGCGTTGGCCAGGCGGGTGGAGCGCTCTTCCAGCTGGCGGTAGGTCACCACCTGCTCCTGGTAAAGGATGGCGGGCTGGTCGCCCCAGTAGCGCGCGGCGCGGCGCAGGAAGTACGCAAAACTCATGCTGTCTCCGTGTTCGATATGGGCGAATGTCGTTGTGCTACGGCTCTGCGGCTAAGTCTGTAAGATCATGGGCATCACCACAATGCGGCATTGGCTATAAGCCCATAACCATCTGGAATGTGAGGCAATGGAGACTCGGGACCTGGAATACATCCTTGCCGTGGCGGCGCACGGGGGCATCGGCAGGGCGGCGGAAGCGCTGGGGATCAGCCAGCCGGCCCTGACCAAGGCGGTGCAGCGGGTCGAGGCGCAGGCCGGGCTGCCGCTGTTCGAGCGCACTGCCAACGGCATGAGCGCGACTTACGCCGGCGCGCGCTTCCTGGAGCGGGCGCAGCGCATCCGGCTGGAGTACGAGGACGGCATCAAGGAAATGCTTGGTATCCGCACCGGCGAGCAGGGCGTGCTGCGCGTGGGCTATTCGCCGTCGATGCCGGGAGGCGTGATCCTGGGCGCGTGCCAGCAGCTGATGCGCGAGCGCCCGGTGGCGCGGCTGCGCTTGCGGCGCCGGCTGGCGCGGGACCTGCTGGACCTGCTTGCCGCGGGGGAACTCGATCTCGCGGTGGCGCCGGTGCAGGCTTCGACGGACTTCGACGTGGAGCTGCTGTTCGACGACCGGCTGGTGGTGGTCGCCGACGAGGGCCATGCGCTACTGCGCCGGCGCAAGCTGCGGCTGGCGGACCTGGCGGACCAGGAATGGCTGCTGCCGGAAGCGCATATCACGCTGCGGCAGCAGGTCGACGCCGCCTTCCGCCAGCGCGGCCTGCCGGCGCCGCAGCCGCGCGTCGAGATCGACTTCGGCAGCCCCTCGCTGTTCGCGCTGATGCAGGGCACGCAGATGCTGAGCATCGCCAACGCCGGCGGCGACGCCATGCAGCACGGCCTGCGCACGTTGCCGCTGGGAGTGGAGGAGCTGGACCTGCGCCGGCGCATCGGCGTGCTGACCCGCGCCGGCGCATATCTGTCGCCGCTGGCGCAGCGCCTGACGACGCTGCTGCGCGAGCACAGCCGCTGAGCCGGCTTCTGCGGATTACTGCAGCGGGATCTTGGCTACCGCCGCCAGCCGCTTCCAGCGCACGATCTCGTCTTTCTGGTACTGCAGCATTTCCGCCGGCGAAGACAGGATCAGCTTGGTCGACTGGCGCGTGTAGTAGTCGCGCACGTCGGGCGCATTGCCGGCCTGCGTGAACAGGTCCTGCAGGCGTTTCACCACCGCGGGCGGGGTCTTGGCGGAAATCGCCGCGGCTACCCAGTTGTAGGCCAGGAAATCGGGCAGGCCGGCCTCGACGATCGAGGGCACGTCCGGCAACAGCGGCGAGCGCTGCGGCGCGGTATAGGCAAGCGCACGGATCCTGCCGCCGCGCACCAGTTCGATCGCGCCGGTGGCATCGACCACGGCAAAGTCGACGTTGGCCGCCATCACGCCGTTGATGGCGTCGCCCGCGCCCTTGTACGGCACCGGCGTGGTCTTGATCCTTGCCAGTTCGTTGAGCCATTCGCTGTACAGCGTGTACGAGATCGAGCCGGTGCCGTAATTGAGCGCGCCGGGCCGCTTGCGCGCGTCTTCCAGCAATTCCGCCAGCGTGCGGTAGGGCGAGCCGGCCGGCACGATCACCACGCACGGCCCGCGCGACAGCAGCGTGATCGGCGCGAAATCCGTCAGCGGGTCGTATGGCAGCTTGCGGAAGGTGGCGGCGTTGGTCGACAGCGTGGAGTTGCTGCCGATGAACACGGTGTAGCCGTCCGCCGGCGCGTTCAGCGCGGTCTGCACGCCGATAAAGCCGTTGCCGCCGGGCTTGTTCTCGACCACCACGCCGTGGCCGGTCAGTTCGCCGATTTTCTTGGCGAACATACGCGCGGTGGTGTCGGTGCCGCTGCCCGCCGGGAACGGCACGATGAAGCGCATGGGGCGCGAGGGGAAGGCGTCTTCGGCGGCAAGCGCCGGCAGCGGTGCGATG
The DNA here is from genome assembly GCF_017814975.1 of Cupriavidus consociatus. Lineage (GTDB taxonomy): Bacteria > Pseudomonadota > Gammaproteobacteria > Burkholderiales > Burkholderiaceae > Cupriavidus > Cupriavidus consociatus. Next base: position 65,314 of record NZ_JAGIQA010000007.1, on the reverse strand, counting down.
CCGGCTGCCAGTGCCGCGGCGGCGAGCCCCAGGAAGCGGCGGCGCGAACGGTAAGGCTGTTGCATGGTGTCTCCTTTCGGTCGGAACAAGCCCGGCGTGTTCTCCGCCGGTGCAAGAGGTCGGTCAGACTCAGCGGCGCAGGCCGAGCAGGTCGCGCGCGATCACCCAGCGGTGCACTTCGCTGGGCCCTTCGTAGATGCGCATCAGCCGGGTCTCGTTGGCCATTTGCTGCAGCGGCAGTTCCTTGGTCATGCCCATCGCGCCAAAGGTCTGCATTGCCTGGTCGATCACTTCCCACGCCATTTCGGTGGCGAAGACCTTGATCATCGAGACCTGCGTGCGCGCTTCCTCACCGGCATCGATGCGGCTGGCGGCTTCGTAGGTCATCAGGCGGCAGGCGTGGATGCGCGTGGCGGCGTCCGCCACCCACCACTGGATCGCCTGGCGCTGCGCCAGCGGGGCGCCGAAGGTCTGCCGTTGCGGCGCGTATTCGCAGATCATGTCGAGCGCCCGCTGCGCCCGGCCGATGCACCACGCGGCCATCTGCACGCGGCGCGTGGACAGGCGAGCCTGCATCGGCGCGAAGCCATGGCCTTCGGTGCCAAGCAACTGCGTGGCGGGGACACGGCAGTCTTCCAGCACGACTTCGTAGGTGGAATGGCCGCCGATCATCGGGATGCGCCGCTCCACGCGCAGGCCGGGCGTGCCGCGGTCGACGATAAAGGCCGAGATGCCGCCACGCGCGCCTTTTGCCTTGTCTGTGACCGCCATCACGATGGTCCAGTCGGCGCGCGCCGCGCGGCTGATCCAGATCTTGCGGCCGTTCAGCACCCAGTGGTCGCCGTCACGTTCGGCGCGCGTGGTCATCATGGCGGGGTCGCCGCCGGCGCCGGGCTCGGAAATGGCAATGGCCGATACCGTTTCGCCGCGCGCATACGAGTCCAGGTAGCGCTCGCGCTGGGCGTCGTTCGCGGTCAGCATCAGCATGCGCAGGTTGGGCGAATCCGGCGGCAGGTCGTAGGGCGTGATGGTCTTGCCGAGTTCCTCGTTGACGCCGACCATCGCCACCACCGGCAGGTCGGCGCCGCCCATCTCGGTGGGCGCATCCAGTCCCCACAGGCCAAGCTCGCGCGACAGGCCGTCAAGGCGTGCGTGTTCTTCCGGCAGCAGCGCGTGCTGTCCGCCCTCGGCCTCGCGGGCCAGCACCGCCGGCTCCAGCGGGATCAGCTGCTCGCGCACGAAGCGCGCGACCAGGTCCTTGAGCATGCGGTGTTCTTCATCGAGCTGGAAATTCATGTCTGTCTCCTTGTTATTCCTGAACGACGGCAGGTGCGTCGGGCAGGGTAATGCCGGCTTCCCGCAGCACCTCGGCGGTGTGTTCGCCCAGCGCCGGTGCATGGCGGCGCAACGACAGCGGCGTGGCTGAAAAGCGCGCGGCGGGGCGCACTTCGCGCAGCGGGCCTTCGGTGGGGTGCTGCGTGGCCTGGAACAGGCCCACGGCTTGCAGGTGTGGGTGATCGACCAGCGCATCGAGCCCGTAGATCGGCGTGGCGGGGATGTCGAGCGATTCGAACAGCGCCATCCATTCGTCGGTACCGCGCTCAGGCGTCAGTTCGGCCAGGTGGCCATACAGCGCGCGGATATTGGCATTGCGCTGCGCGCGGTCGCCGACTTCATAGCGGTCGGCAAGGTCGTCGCGGCCGACCGCGCGGAAGAAGGCTTGCCAGTGCCGCTCGGTATAGGGCAGCGCGCAAATCCAGCCATCGCGCGTCGGCGCGGGGCGGCGGCCGCCCTGCAGCAGCCGCGCATAGCCCGCGCCGGCCGGCGCGGGCTCGAAGGTCAGGCCGCCCAGGTGCTCGGTCATTACGAAGGCGGCCATGGTCTCCAGCATCGGCACTTCGACCGACTGGCCCACGCCATGGCGTTCGCGATGCAGCAGTGCGGCGAGCACTGCGTTGGCCAGCGCCAGCCCGGTGGTCTTGTCGGCGATCAGGCTGGGCACGTATTCCGGCCGCTCGCCATTGCCGGCACCCAGCGCCACCAGTCCGCAACCGGCCTGGATGATGTCGTCGAAGGCGGGCTTGTCGCGGTGCGGGCCGTCCTGGCCGAAGCCGGTCGCCACGCAGTACACGATGCGCGGATTGATGCGAGCGACCGCCTCGTAGCCAAAGCCCAGCCGCTCGATCGCCGCCACGCGCATGTTGTGCACCAGCACGTCGGCGCCGGCGATCAGCGCGCGCAGCGCTTCGGCGCCCTCGGAAGTCTTCAGGTCGAGCACGACCGAGCGCTTGTTGCGGTTCAGCGCCAGGTAGATCGAGCTCATGCCGGCGTGCTGTGACACGCCGTTGGCGCGCATCAGGTCGCCTTCTGGTCCCTCGATCTTGATCACGTCGGCGCCAAAGTCGGCCAGCACCTGCGTGGCCAGCGGGCCAAGCACCACCGCGGTGAGGTCCAGCACGCGGATGCCGTCGAGCGGGCCGGCGGGCGTGGCATGGGTGTGTTGTCCAGGCACGGTTGGCTCCTTAGCGGCGGTGGAACACCGGCGTGCGGCGTTCGGCCATCGCGGCCACGCCCTCGCGGAAGTCTTCGCTGCGAAACTGCCCGCGCTGGATCGCCAGCTCGCGCTGGTTGACCTCGGCGATCCGGTCGGCCAGTCCTTCGCGCAGCGTGGCGCGCGTGGTCTCCACCGCCAGCGGCGCAGAGTGAGCGATCTCCTGCGCCAGCGTCATGGCGCGGTCGCTGACTTCAGCTTTGGCCACCAGCTCGTCGGCCAGGCCGATGGCGACGGCGTCGGTGCCGGAGATGCGGCGGCCGGTGTAGAACAGCAGTGCGGCCTGCTGCTCGCCGACCAGCCGCGGCAGCGTCACGCTGAGGCCGAAGCCGGGGTGGAAGCCGAGCCGGTTGAAGTTGGCACTGAAGCGCGCCTCGGCGCAGGTCACGCGGAAGTCGGCCACCAGTGCCAGGCCCAGCCCGGCGCCGATGGCGGCGCCTTCCACCGCGGCGACGATGGGCTTGCGGTTGCGGTAGAGCTTCATCGCATGCACGTAGAAGCTGGCCGGGTCGTTGGCGACTTCGCCCTGGCCGGCGCCGCTGAAGTCTGCGCCCGCGCAGAAGGCGCTGACTCCGGAGGCCAGCACGATGGCGCGGCAACCGGCGTCGTCGTCCAGCGCCAGCAGGGTATCCGCGAGCCGGCGCATCACCTCGGCATCGACAAAGTTGTGCGGCGGACGGGACAGCACGATGCGGGCGACGTGGCCGTCGCGGCTGAGCTCGATATCGGCGGCGGATGACATGCGGGGCGCTCCTCTGTAGTGTGGTCCGGCGACAAGGGCCGGCGGAACTCACAGTATTCGCGCAGTGGCGCCTCGCCGCTATACTCGGATTTCGCTTACTGAAATTATGCGGAGATGGCCGATACAGCACCGGAGGAAGTGTCGACGCGCCGCGTCACCCACCAGACCGGCCGCTTTACCCGTGACACCGCAGGCAGCCAGTCGCTGGAACGGGGGCTGGTGCTGCTGCGGGCTTTCCGCGTCGGGACCACCAGCCTGACCAATGCCGAACTGGCGGCGCGCACCGGCCTGCCGCGGCCAACGGTCAGCCGGCTGACGCGCTCGCTGGTGGATGCCAGCTTCCTGCGCTACGACGTCAACGAACGCGCCTATCGGCTCGCGCCGGTGGTGCTGAGCCTGGCCGATGCGTTCCGCCACGCCAACCGCGCCGCGGATATCGCCCTGCCGCTGATGCGCAAGGTGGCCGAGGCCGACAAGGTCAATGTGGGGTTGGCGGTGGGCGACAAGCTCGACATGGTGTACCTGGCCTCGATCCGGCACAGCCGCGACAGCGTTTCGCGCACGCGGCGCGTGGTGCCGGGCACGCGCGTGCCGATGGAGCTGACATCGATCGGGCTGGCATGGCTGGGGGCTCAGCCGGGTAGCGTGCGGGAAGACCTGCTGGCAGGCATTGCGGCGCGGCAGGCAGGGGCCTGGCCGGAGATGCGCGCACGCGTGCTGCGGGCAATCGAGCAGTCGCAGCAGCGCGGCTTCTGTACAGCCGCCTACCAGCAAGGGCATCTGCTGGCGGTGGGCGCAGCCTTCCATGGCCCCGACCAACAGCTCTATGGCCTGAATATCAGCTTCCCGTATTCAGCCAGCGAGCGCAGGCGCGACAACGCCCGCTATGCGGCGAAGCTGGCGCGGCTGATGGACGATATCCAGTCGGCGTGGCAGCGCGCCGGCGACGGCTAGCGCCGGCTCAGTACACCGGCGCCATGCCGGCGGGCCGGTTCTTGAAGCGGCGGTGGACCCAGTAGTACTGCTCTGGCATGGTCGCGATCTGCTTTTCCAGGAAAGCATTCATGCGGCGCGAATCCTCCTCCACGGAGCCGGACGGAAAGCCTTCCAGCGGATCGAACACGCGCAGGCGATAGCCCCGGTAGTCGGGCAGCACTTCGGTGGTAAATGGCACCACGCGCGCGCCCGTCATGCTGGCCAGCCGCGAGGCCGACGTCAGCGTGCACGCCGGCACGCCAAAGAACGGCACGAACACCGAATCGGTCAGGCCGAAGTCCATGTCCGCCGCCAGCATCACCGGGCAGCCGGCACGCAGCGTGCGCACCACCTGCTTGCCGCTGCCGCTGCGAGGAATCATCTCGGCGCCAAAGCGCCCGCGCTGCGTGCGCGCGATCTCTTCGAGCATCGGGCTCGACATCTTGGTGTACAGCGACGCGACCGGGTGGCGGATCGAATAAAACATGCAGCCGGCTTCGATGCCGACGAAGTGGAAGCCCAGGAAGATGGTGGGTTGCTCGTTGCAGGTCGCCAGGTCGATGCGGCTGTCCAGTTCGATCAGCCTGTCCAGCCGCTCTGCATTGCCGAACCACTGCACGCCGCGCTCCAGGTAGCTGCGCATCACATGGCCGAAATGGCGCCGTGCCAGCTGATGCCGGGCGGCTTCATCCATGTCCGGGAAGCACAGGGCCAGGTTGGTCAGTACGATCCGGCGCCGGCGGCTGGGTATCCGGTACAGCAGCTTGCCGATGCCGTCTCCCAGGCGCGCGGTCACGCCGTAAGGCAGCGCGGCAAAGAACTTGAAGACAGCGACGACGAGTGCGGCCCAGAGCCGATGGGTCATGAGGATCCTGTGGAGCGGTGGCGGCAGCGCGGCGTCCCGGCGCGCGGCTGCACAGCAATGATTGGGCGCCACGACAGGTGGCGGACGAGGGCGGGCGGGGCGCGCGCGGTCGGCAAGAGCGATGGCTGGCGGCCCGGCACGTCGATGGGCAACACCTGGCGCGCACGGTGTGCGCGTCGGAAAGGTCGGACCTGGGCGATAGCGTGCAGTTGCGCTGTCCCGGTGCGAGGGCGCACTGTAGCACGTTGCGCCACGCTGGCTTGTACCGAGGTGTTACAACGATGACAAGTGCCCGCCACGCAACGCGCACACGACGCATGGCAGCGCTGGCGCCTGGCTGAAGCGCTGCCCCTCAGCGCTTCAGTTCGCCCAGGTAGTAGTTGATTTCAGCCAGCAAGGTGTCGTGGAATTCCGCCGGCAGCCCCCGGTCGTCAGTCAGCGCCAGCAGCTGGTCGACGCGGACGCGGAAGCGCCGTTCCACCCCGGCCTGGGCGGCCGGCGGCAGCCCGGCAGCCAGGGCGCCTAGCAGCTCCCGTATCACCAGCAGGCGCGCGCCGTACTGCACCATGGCATCGCCCTGGGTCTTGAGGCTGGTAGCCAGCGGATCCGGGTAGGCCGGCGCGGTGACGGCTGGCGCGGGCGGCACGGTATGCGCTGGCGCCAGGTTGCTTGCATCGTTGGCGGCCTGGGGTGGCGCCGCGGCGCCGAGTATGCGGGACAGCAGGTTGATCCTGAACATCGGCGGGGCTCCCCGAGGACAATCGTGAAGACCGCGTGCAAGCGCGCGGCTAGCCGGTCTGGCTGGCTTGCCTATCTTGGGAGGCCGCGGCAGCGCTGACGGTGCGGCAGGAGACAATGCCTGCCACCGGCGCGCTCAGGCCGCGGTGCGCGCGACCGCCTTGCGGCCCTTGCCGGCCCGTGCGGGGGGCATGCACAGGCCGCAAACGGCATGCCTGCGCCGGCCATGGGCTTGGACCACGTAGTTGCCTGCGCAGCTCCGGCAGCGCGCCAGCTGCAGCATGCCGTTCTCATGGAAGCGCACCAGCGTCCAGGCGCGGGTAAAGCTGAGTTCCGCGGTTTCGCCGGTGATGGACAGCTGCTCCCGGTAGACGCGGTAGCCCGACAGTACCGCGCGGATACCCGCCAGCCCGCCGGCGTCGCGCATGAAGCGGTAGGCATTGAGCAGCATCGACGCATGCGCATTGGGCCGCCACGTCACGAACCAGTCGGTCGAGAAGGGCAGCATGCCCTTTGGCGGCGAAGTCCCGCGCAGTTCCTTGTACAGCCGGACCAGACGCCCGCGCGGCAACGTCAGTGCCGATTCCAGCACCTGCAGGCGCGCGCCCAGCCCGATCAGTTCGATTGCCAGCTGGGTTTGCTCTACGTCATGCAGCACGCTCTTGCCGGGGGACGGTGGGGCCGTGGCAGTGCGCAAATCCATCGTTTCCTGCGTTTGTGTTCGCTAAATTGCGACGAATTTTATGAAACTCCGTTTAGTTATAGCTCTGATATGTATCAAGAGGCGCTTTGGATCGGGCATGTAGGAGAAGTGCCCACACGCTATAGGACGGACGCCGATTTTGCCCTCGCACCCATGCGCTACGCTTCAAGAACACGTAAACGACTCGGGAGCGACCCATGGCTGCGAACTTCCTCATCAGGCAGACGCCCCAGGGCTGGGAACTGACGGTCGAAAGCGCACGCAAGGGCCTGGTTCATTGCGAGGATCGGGACGTCGCCGTCAACATTGGCAAGGCCGCGGCAAAGCGGCGTGGCGTCGGGCTGATCATGCAGGAAGACCAGAACGGCGAATCCGCACTGGGCTTTGCGGAGTCACTCGCTGCCGCCTGAGGCGGCGCATCATCCGGCATCCGCGCCGGACCGCTCGGACGAAACTCTGGGGTCTCCCAGGCATCGCAAGGATGCCTTACAACGGCGGGCGCTTTTTACAGGGCGCCCGCCGTTGCGTTGGCTTGTGCCTGCGTGAACTGCAAGCCGCGCGCGGCGGCGCGAGATGCTTGCCGCAGTGGTACGGAACTTGCGCCCTCTGGCAAGCGGTGCGGCGCGGCTCCATGCGGCGCCGCAGTTCCCATTCAGCAGTTCCGATCGGCAGGAGGCCAACCATGCATCCATTCCGGAATCAGGGCAGCAGCTCGTGGTGGCGCGACGAAGAGGCGCCGCACCGTCAAGGCGCGGACGACCCGCGCGGCTATGGCGAAGGCCGCTACGGGCAGTCGGGCGGACCGGCCCGCGACTATGGCGAGGGACGATACGAAGGCCGCCAGCGCCACGGCGACGACGTGCGCGGGCAAGGCTATTACGGCAGCCGTCAAGGCGAGAGCGAAGACTGGCAGCGTTCCGGCCGGCGCGCGCCGTGGGACGAGGATGAAGCGTGGCGCGGCAGCGCCTCGGACCAGGGCGGCAACGTGCGCGACGAGTGGGGCGAAAGCCGCGGCGGCCAGGCCATGACCGGCCGCCAGGGTGGCATGACCTCGCGCCGAAGCGGATATGAGCAGGGCTATAGCATTTCGGACTACGCCTCACCCGGCGCGCAGACGCGCCGGGCACGCAGCGGATCGTCGTCCACCACTTCCTATGGCTGGGAGAGCGGCCGGGATGAGGACGACGCCGGCCGGACCGGCATGTCCGAGCGGCTGGGTTCGTCCGGGCGCAGCGCCGGCGATTTCGGCACGCGGGGCCCGGGTGCAGGCAGGTATGGCCAGCCGTTGCGTGGGCGCGACCGCGTCGGCCCGAAGGGCTACCAGCGCAGCGACGAACGCATCCGCGAAGAAATCTGCGAACGCCTGGCCCATGCGCGCCATGTCGACGTGCAGGACGTCGAGGTCGACGTGGAGGGCGGCGTGGTGCGGCTGAGCGGCAACGTGCGCGATCGCCGCGAGAAATACTGCATCGAGGACATCGCCGACGACGTGTTTGGCGTACGCGAGGTCCATAACGGGATCCGGATGGGTTCGGCCGGACCATTCGGCGTCTCGGGCATTTCCGAGGGTGTCGGGGATACGCGACGCACCGGGTCGGCCGCGGGCGGGCGCGAACATGTCAGCGGCGTCAGCAGTGCAGGCAGCGCGACCGGGTCGACCGCCAGCAGCTATGGCGGCGGCATGGAGGCGGGCAGCGGCGGCCCGGGTGCCGGCCGGGACAGCACCGGCGGCACGAGGCGCATCTGATTTGCCGTGCCATGAGGTGAGAAGGGGCTGCGCCGCTGGCGCGGCCCCTCTGCCGCCAGGGTCAGGCGTCGCGGCGCGTTCCTTCAGGAGGTTCCTCCGGCGGCAGTCGATCGTCCGGCTCGCTGTGCGGCTGCGCCATGCGGCGATGCTGCTCGGCCAGCACGTCGGCCGGCGTGACCATGGCAATTGCCGCACGCAGCTTGTTCTGCCACCCGGTGATGACCTCGCCGTCGCCACGCATCATCGCATCGAAGCCGTTCCGTGCGACATCGGCCGGGTCGGCCTTCTTCTGCTGGCCGATTCTGGTGTCGAGCAGGTCGGCCCGCTCGAAGAACTCGGTCTCCGTCGCGCCGGGCATCAGGCAGGTCACGGTGACGCCGCTGCCCTGCAATTCGTGCCGCAGCGCGTATGAGAACGAATCCAGGAACGCCTTGGTGGCGTTGTACACCGCCTGGTAGGTGCCGGGCATGAAACCGGCGATCGAACCCGTGATCAGGATGCGTCCGCTGCGCTGCTCGCGCATGCGTTGGCCCATGCGGTGCAACAGGTGGACCGTGCCTGTCACGTTGGTTTCGACCACGCGCTGGATGTCGGCAAAATCCTGGTCCAGGAACGCGTGGCCGAGGCCGCGGCCGGCATTGGCGCAGAGCACGTCGATCCGGCGGTTGTCGACGGCCGCGCACAACTGCTCAACGCCGGCCGGCGTGGAGAGGTCCGCCACCATCGCCTCCACCTGGGCACCTTCGTCGCGCAGTTGCGCGGCCGCAATTTCAACCTGCGGCTCATCGGCGGCGATGACGAGGTCATAGCCGTGCTGAACGCAGCAGCGCGCCAGTTCATAGCCTATGCCTGACGAGGCACCGGTGACCACGGCAAGCAGGCCGGTGCGGACCGGTGATGGAGAAGGAGAGGGAATATCAGTCACGATGGCCTCCGGGGACGGGCAGCGGAGGGCATTCTTACCGCCGCGTTGTAAGGTTTAGCGACACATGGCGCCAGCCCGGACTTGCCTCAGCCCACGCGCCGCCAGGCATGCAGGCCGAACCAGACGCCCAGCAGTGCCACGATCGTCGCAAGCAGCGCCAGCGCCGCGCATGCCGCCGGGGCGAGCGAGCCGAACCAGGCAAAGGCATCGGTACGCCGCCACAGCACCCAGGCGAGCGTGGCCGCCATCAGTACCAGGGCGGTCTGAGTCAGCGCCTCGACCACGCGCATGGGGCCGCGGGCGGTGCTGTCCAGCGGATCGCGGCGGGCTTCGGCGGCAGTGACTTCGGGGTCTTCCATGGCGCGGCGCTCGGGTGCGCTCAGGGGGCGGATGCCATAGTGGTGCAATTCCCGTTCCCGGACGGGGATCACGCTGGCACAGGCTCCCGGCCCGGTCAGAACACGCCCAGCGCCAGTCCTGCCGCCAGGCCTTCGCCCAGCGCCGCACAGCGCGCCAGGTCATCCGCTTCGATCTGCTTGGGCGCAAGGATGCGCTCCGGCGTCTGTGCGTGCGTGCAGACAATGAGGCCGGGCGCAACCGGGTTGAGGCGCCAGCCGGTGGCGATGCGCTCGAGCTGGCGCAGTGCGTTCTGACCATCGCTGCCGGCGCAGATCATGGTGGCGTAGGGGCGGCCGTTGATGCGGTCCAGCGCGGGGTAATAACAGCGGTCGAAGAAGTCCTTCATCATCCCCGCGATGGCGGCGAGGTTTTCCGGCGTGGCGAACAGGTAGCCGTCGGCGGCCAGCACATCGTCCGGGCCGGCTTCGGCCGCACGCTTGAGCACGACGGCGACCCCTTCCTGCGTGCGCGCGGCCGCCGCGGCGGCCTCGGCCATCTGGCGGGTGCCGCCGGTCATGGTGTGGTAGACGATCAACAGCGTTTTCATGCTTGCGGGCAGATCAGGATGCGCGGGTCACTGTAGCACGCCGGGCGCCAGTGGCGACCTGGGAACTTTTACAATGCGCCGGCGGACTGACCGGCATTGGCGCGGGCGTTAAAATGTGGCGCCCGTGCAGTTTTTGCCCCCGGTCCAGGAGTCTCCAAGATGCTTTCGCCGCGCTCGTCGCTTTCCCCGCGTTCCCTGTCCGCCGGACTCGTGCTGGTGTTGTCGCTTGGCTGCACGGCGATTGTGCAGGCCGCGCAGGCGGGGAATGAGGCACCAAAGCCGCGCGGGCGCGACGAGGCCCCCGAAGCCCCGATCGCCTGCATGAAGGCTGTGAAGGCCGCGCTGCCCAACCCCGGCAGCTTCAAGTGGGTCAGTGGCAAGACCCGCAAGGTCGCGGAAGACGCCTACAGCGTGGTGGGCGATGTCGAGTACCTCGCGCAGGATGGCGCCGTGCGCAAGGCCAAGGTCCAGTGCGACGTCATGCGCGCGCCAGGCAACCAGTTCGTTGTGCCCAAGGTGCGGCTGCCGCAGTAAGTCCGGCCGAGGCAGCCGAGCACTGCCGCCGTGCGCGGCGTGCCGTAAAGAAATGTGTACGCTGTCCATTTTCTTTGCTAACCTATGTGTACGGCATCCACAAGCGCCCGTGCCGGGGCGTGGTGGCCGCAAACGCCAGGAGACCCTGAATGAAGACCGAAGCACAGAAGGAACACCGCTGGCTGCAACGGCTGGTGGGCGAATGGATGGCCGAAGGCGAGGCCGTGATGGGACCGGATCAGCCTGCGCAGAAGTGGCAGATCCCCGAGCGCGTGACCGGTATTGGCGAGCTTTGGGTACAGGGCACGGCGCAGGGCGACATGCCGGGCTGCGGCCCCGCCACCACCGTGATGACGCTGGGCTACGACCCGGCGCGCAAGCATTTCGTCGGTACCTTTATCGGCTCGATGATGACCCACCTGTGGGTCTACGAGGGCGACCTCGATGCCGGCGGCCAGCAACTGACGCTGCGCGCCGAGGGCCCGGACTGTTCGGGCAATGGCCGCACCGTCCAGTACCGCGATGTGATCGCCTTCAAGGATGACGGCGAACGGACGCTGACGTCGTTCATGCAAGGCGAGAACGGCGAGTGGACCGAGATCATGAAGGCGACTTACCGCCGCAAGCGCTAGTGCGGCTCCCGTGCCTGACGCTCAGGTGCGCTCGCCTGCGGCGTGGGCGACGCGCGCCATCCGGCGCCCGGGACCGCCTGGCCCGTGATGCTGGTCGTCATGCTGGCTGTCCTGTTTGCCGTCCTGCTGGCTGCCCGATTGGCTGTCCTGTTGATTCACTTGCCGGTGCCGTTCCGCCTTGCGGCGCTCGGCATTGCGCCGCCGCCGGCGCCGCAGCAATAGCAGCAGCGAGGCCGGCAGCAACAGCACCAGCACCAGCAGGGCAAAAGTCGCCAGCCCCGGGTCGCGCGCCGCGGCGGCAACGCGGTCGACCAGGAAGGCCGAGATTGCGATGCCCGGCAGCATCCCCAGCGCCGTGCCCACCAGGCAGTCGCGCAGGCTGATGCGCGAGGCGCCGACCAGCAGGTTGACCAGCGAGAACGGTGCGATCGGCACCAGGCGCAACACCACCATCGCCAGCACGCCGTGCCTGCCCAACTGATGGCTGACCCGGTTCAGCCGCCGGCCGCCGAAGCGCCGCACCGTATTGCGGCCGAGCAGGCGGCCTGCCAGGTAGCCCGTGCCGGTGCTCAGCATGGTGCCGCCCAGCGCCAGCGCGGCGCCGTAGAGCGGCCCGAACACCACCACGGTCACGAGGATCAGCAGCGTCACTGGCAGCATGGTCACGGCGCCTGCGAGGTATATCCCCATCATCGCCAGCGGCGCCATGGGCATGTCGTCCAGGCGCTCGACCACGGCCAGCAGCGCGCGGAAATCCGCCCATTCGCGCAGCGGCGTATAGCGCCAGGCGAAGGCCAGTCCCGCCAGCGCCAGCGCCAGCGCCACCATCACGCCGACACGGCCCATTACGCGCGGGCGCGCCTCGTGGCTGACGAACTCGGCCAGCACCTGGTCGCTGTCGATGGGCTCGATCGGGTCGAGCAGGTGGTCGGCCGGGGAGGCGGCATCGAGGTCGTCCGGCAAGGGCGGCGCGTAGTCTTCGAGCGTGCGGCCATCGCTTCGCTGCAGCGCGCGGATGGCCGCCAGCAGGCTGCGCGTTTCGGCCACCTTGGCCTGGAATGCCTCGGGCGCGACGTCCAGGTGCTCGCCCAGCAGCCGCGCCCGCATGGCCGCGATGGCCTTGCGCACGCGCGGGTCGCCGCCCGAGGTCACCACCACGTTGCACTCGGTGTCGAGCCCCAGCGAACGGTTGCTGAGGTTGGACGAGCCGATGGTCAGGAAATCGTCATCGATCACCGTGACCTTGCTGTGGATGTTGACGCATTCCGGCAGCAGCCCGGGGATCGTGGGGCAGTACAGGTGAAAGCGGTCGCCGCTGTCCGCCGCGCGCAGGCGCCGGTACAGGCGCGCGCGCAGCACGCCCATGCTGTGCGCCTCCAGCCAGCCGCTTTCGTTGCGCCGCGACACCAGCACGATATCCGGGCCGTCGTCGCGCCCCAGCCGTCCGGCCAGCGCCTTGGCGATCACGCCCGAGCTGAAGTACTGGTTTTCCATGTAGATGCTGTGCCGGGCCGAGGCGATGGCGTCGCGCATCAGCATGCGGATCTCGCTCACGCCTGGCTCGTCCTCGCACACCGGCATGGTGCGGGCGATGCCGACGCGCACGTCGGTCAGTTCCGGCGCCAGGCTGGGCGGCCAGGGATCCGAGGATGTTGCCGCCGGCGGACGCGGCTTGCGGCCCGTCGCGCGCAGCCAGCGCGCCGCGCACAGCATGGCGAGCGCGGCGGCGGCCTGGCCATCGAGGGCGCACTGGACGTCATGGAAAGGCGGATAGGGCTTGCCTTCGGCAACGCGCAGCGGCGCGCCTGGCGCGTGGCTGTTGTCGTCCCAGCGGCGCAGCGTCAGGTCCAGCCCGCCGACGAAAGCCACCTTGCTGTCGATCACCACCACCTTCTGATGGTGCGAGGCGCCTGGAGGATGGTTGCCGTCGAGTCGGAACGACAGGTGCCGATGCGCCTGCCAGTGCGCGCTGGCCGAAGGCAGCCATTCGCGCTCCATCGCCATCACCATGGCGTAGTCCCAGCTCAGGATGTAGATGCGCAGGTCGGGACGGCGGTCGGCCAGCGTGCAGAGGAAGTCGCGCAGCCCTTGGGGCAGGCCGTCTTGCGCGCCTTCGGGCACGAGCTCCATGCGGCTGTCGATGTCCCAGCCGAGGATAAAGATGGTGTGCTCGGCGCGCGGCAACGCTTCGCGCAGCGCACGGAAATAGGCATCGCCGTCGACGAGCATGGCAAAGCGCTGGCAAGGTTCGACACGCCAGCAGTTGCGCCCCGGTTCCAGCGTAAAGGGGGGCGGTTCCTGCAATGCCTGCAGAGTGTCCGGCGTTGGCTGCGTCGGGGGCGGATTCGTTGGCCTCATGTCGCGCGCTCAGGGGTAAGCCTCAAGCGTCGCGCAAGTTCCATACCGGAGGGCGGGCAGGGGAGGCGCCAGAGCGTTGCCGCCATGGGAAAGCGGCGTACGCCGCTACGGGATTGACGGTGAGGCGGGCGCGCCGCGGGTAGGACGCATCTGCGACACATGTGGGGAGCTTTATGTCCCGTTTGTGCGCCGTCTGGTCGATGCTTGATCGTCCCTTGTTTGCCTTACCGGCGGTTGTAAGAACCGCACTGCCGGCGCATGTGGCGCCGGCAATTCTTACGATACGTGGCGGCGCGCCGGGCGGGCGATGCCCCAGGCGTCCAGCAACGGCTGGAAGTGCGGCGTGTTGTCGCGCGTGGCCGGCGTGACCTTGCGAGGCGGCGGCAACGGCCTGCCGGTCAGTACCAGCAAGCTGTCGGCCTGCGCGGCAATGTCTGGTTCGCCCGCATAAGCGACGACGCCCATCTGGCGGGCGGATTTCAGGGCGCGGGTCAGTTCCGCGGCACTCAGGCGGCTGGCGGCGGCAAGCCCGTGCCGGGGCATTGGCCCCTTGGCACGCAGGCAGTTCATCAGCGCCAGCACGCATTCCCGGGTGGTTCGATCCATGTCGCTGCGTAGAGGATTGGAGCATCTGCCTGACCCTTTCGGGCCGTCGCGATGCGGGAATCCATTCTTTCGCAGGGGTCATGTCTTTGCCAACCCGATATGACAGTTGTTCACATTCTGAGGAGCGTGGTGGGAAGGCCTTCAGTGCCGGGTTTGCGGGTTGCCGCAAGGAAACCGGTGTTCCGGGCCGCCGGCCACCCCGGCACCGGCGTTCTGTCGGCGCCATCTGCGGGCCTGCCTGGCGTGCACGTCGGTAGCTATTTCGTGCAATTCGGCGATCCTGGCCTCGAGCGGGTCGGTATAGATGTCGAGCGGACGGTACCTGAGGATTCGGGACATGACGGGTCTCTGTAAGTGCCTGGTCTTAGTATTGGCACTGAACCCGTCAATTGCATGCAGCGATTTCGGCGCCGTTCGTCTGACTTAACGTTGATCGCGCAATGGAGTGTTGCCCGGCGATGGCGAAATGCACGCGCCAATGCCGGGCGCGGGCTGGCGTATCCAGCCTGCCATACCAGATTCACTGCCCCACGCGGGCCATGGCCCTGGGGTCGCGGCAGTAAATCCTGCGCTCGCGCACCAGGCCGTCGCGCCCGTGGATGCACAGCGATACGCCGTCCTGGCGCGCCCGCATCCAGCCCGCGGCGATGGCGGCTTCCTGGGTGGGAAAGTGCAGCGCCGTGGCTTCCGCGCCATCGCACGTGCCATCCATGCCTTCGATGGACAGGGCCCATTCGCCGTCGCGGGTGGCATTGTCGTTATCGGTGGCGGCAGGAAGCACGTGGATGCTGCGTGACGTCATGGCGGTCTCCCGTGAAGTGGACAGGTGTGGACCTACATTTCTAAGCGAAGCCTCGGCATGCGGATATCGGTCGCTGTCCTACATCCCGGCGACATGTCGCGCCGTCGGCTGACATCGGGGTAGGACGAAAGCCGACTTTTCGTGCGGTTGACGATTGCTACGATCCAATTGCCGGTTGGGCATGAAGCTGCCCGGTCAAGCCATTCCGAGCTATTCCATCCTGGCGGCGCATGCCGCTTCCACACGAAGCAAGGAGATCGTCATGAGAAAGCTATTCGCACTGTTTGCCCTCGCTGGCGTGATGCTGGTCACGGGCTGCAACACCATGGCCGGTGCAGGCAAGGATATCGAACGCGGCGGCGAGAAGGTGCAAGGCGCGGCGGAAAACACCAAGCAGAAAATGTAATCGCCTGCGGACCGCAGGCGCAGAAAAGCAACGGCCCGTGCTCCAGGCACGGGCCGTTTTCGTTCGCAGGGAATTTCCGGGCGCGGGTCTAGTGCGCAGCCGTAACCGCCATGCGTTCGTCGTCGGCGCGGCTGCGGCGCCAGCTTGCCGGCGGCAGGCCGAACTCGCGCTTGAACGCCCGGCTGAACGCCGCTTCGGAGTCATAGCCGACCGCCCCCGCGATCTCGCCGATCGAGCGGCTGCCGCTGCGCAGTTCCGCCGCCGCGGTGCGCAGGCGCCAGTGCGCCAGGTACTGCATCGGCGGCTGGCCGAGCAGGTCGGTAAAGCGCTGCGCCAGCGCGGAGCGCGACAGCCCGACGTTGCCGGCCAGTTCATCCACCGTCCACGGGTAGGCGGGGCGCGCATGCATGCGCGACAGCGCACGCCCCACGTAACGGTCGCGCAGCGCGGCGAGCCAGCCGCTTTCGTTGTCCGGCAGCGTGTCGATGCAGCGCCGCACCGCCTGCACGAACAGCAGTTCCGACAGCTTGGCCAGCACCGTGGCGGTGCCCGCTCGCGGCTCGGCCGCTTCCGAGGTGGCGAAGGCCAGTGCGGTCGCCAGCCACGCAGATTCGATGCCGTTGTCGAGTCCCACCTTGAACAGGCGCGGCAGCGAGGTCAGCAGCGGATTTCCCATGGTGTCGTCGAATCCGAGGAAGCCGCACACCATGCGCGTGGTCTCGCCACCGCCGCCGTACGACACGCGCATGACTTCGCCCGGGCTGTTGCGCAGCATGTCCGCGACCAGCGGCGCGGACTGCACCGGCTGCAGGTGCAGGTCGCTGCCCAGCACGTGCGGCTCGCCCTGCGGCACCACCAGCAGCTCGCCGGACTCCACGCGCACGCCCGGCCCCGTGCTGCCGACAAGCCGGGCCCAGCACACGCCTTCGGTAATCAGGTGGTAGGAAACGACGCGATCGGTGCCAGGCAGGAAGGCGGCGCGCAATTCAGCATCCGCTTCAGACACCAGGCACCACGGCGACTTGAATTCGCCGTTGAGGAAGACCGCGCCGCTCAGTTGCACGGCGCGCAGCAGGTCGGACAAGGCATCCATGGTCACTTTCCTCCAGATCCGGTGTTTCGCGCAAGAAAGCCGGACGCCCGATCATACGGGCAAGGGGACCGGGCTCCGATACTAGCACCGTGCCACGGGCCGGACAACGGCAGCCGGGCACGGATCAGACAAGCCGGAGACAACACCATGGAAACAGTTACCGCCCCCGATGCCAGCGCAGGTGCGCAGGCCGACTGGCTCGCACTTGCCGCGGCGCTGGGCCGCACCTTCGACACCCGCGCCCCCGAGATCGACGCGAGCGGGCAGTTCGTCAGCGCGAACTACGACGACCTGCGCGCGCACCGATTCTTTGCCGCCGCCGTGCCGCAGGAACTGGGCGGTGCCGGCCTGTCGCACCAGGAGCTTGGCACCGTGCTGCGCGAGCTGGGGAAGTACTGTGGATCGACCGCGCTGGCCTTTGCCATGCACACGCACCCAGTGGCCACCGCGGCATGGCGCTGGCGCAATCAGAAGGCGCCGGTGGAAGGGCTGCTCAAGCGCGTGGCGGGCGAGCAGATGGTACTGCTGGGCAGCGGTGGCTCGGACTGGCTGCAGGGCAGCGGCAGGGCCACGCGCGTCGATGGCGGCTTCCGCGTGGACGGGCGCAAGATCTTCGCCAGCGGCGCGCCTGTGGCGGACCTGTTCATGACCTGTGCGGTGTACGACGATCCCGAAGCCGGGCCCACGGTGCTGCATTTCGCATTGCCCATGAAGAGCCCCGGTGTGAGCGTGATGTCGAACTGGCACACGCTGGGCATGCGCGGCACGGGCTCGCACGATGTGCTGCTCGAAGGCGTGCTGGTGCCCGACACCGCCGTCGCCGCGCGCCGCCCGCAAGGCGTGTGGCATCCGATGATGCATACCGTCTCGATGATTGCGCTGCCGCTGATCTATGCGGTCTACGTCGGCATTGCCGAAGCGGCGCGCGACATTGCCCTGCAACTGGCGCGGCAGCGCCGCCTGAACGCGCATGCGGTGGAAGCGGCCGGCCGCCTTTGCAATGAAGCGGAAGCCGCGAGCATGGCGCTGGATACGATGTTCGACGCAGCGTCGGGACAGGCGCCGGGCGCGGTGACCACCAACCGCATCATGTGCGGGCGCACGCTCGCGGCGCGCGCGGTGCTGGCGACCGTGGAAGCGGCCATGGACCTGGCCGGCGGTGCCGGCTTCTATCGCGACGCCGGGCTGGAGCGCCGCTTCCGCGATGCGCAAGGCGCGCGCTTCCATCCGTTGCAGGCCGGTGCCCAGCAGGAGTACTCGGGACGCATGGCGCTGGGCCTGGATATCGATGCGCCTCCCGGCGAAGTGCGGCAGGCCGCGCAATGATGCCCGCACTGGCCCCGCTGCCGTATGCCACCGAGGCCTGCAACGACAGCGGCTGCGATGACCTGGGCGGGGCCTCCGGCGGCATGGGCCACGATGCCCGCGCACGGCGCGCGTTGCGCGACGCGCTCGGGCAGTTCGCCACCGGCGTGACGGTGGTGACCGCCGCGGATGCGCAGGGCCGGCCGGTGGGCGTGACGATCAACGCCTTCACTTCCGTATCGCTCGCGCCGCCGCTGCTGCTGTGGTGCCTGGCGCGCGCTTCCGCCAGCCTGCCGGCGCTGCGCGCAGCGCCCTGTCATGCGATCAACGTGCTGGGCAGCGGGCAGCTGGCCTTGTGCCGGCGCTTTGCTGACCGTGATATCGACCGCTTTGCCGGCGTCGACTGCCGCCCCGGGCCGTGCGGCACGGTGCTGCTCGCCGGCGCGCTGGCGACGTTTATCTGCCGGCACCGCTCGGTGCGCTCCCTCGGCGACCACATGGTGTTTGTGGTCGAGGTAGTGGCCTATGGCACCGCGCCGGGGGCGCCGCTGGTGTTCCATGGCGGCGGTTTCAGCGAAGGAATGGCGCGCATCGACGCCGGCGCGGCATAGTGTCCTGTCCCGCAAATAGCTCGCCCTGAAATCGCCCAGTTGTCCGCCATGCGTCGTTGCTCGTCGTTGCCATAGCTACGGCTCTGGCGCCTCCTCGCGCCTAGCCTGACGGCCAACTGGACGATTTCAGCTTGGCAAGCTGGTTCCGGGACAGGTCACTAGCGCAGCACCTGTGCTCCGCGGGCCTTGCCGGCAATCACCAGCGCGATGCCGCCGAGCACGGCCACCGCGCTGACGGCGAGCCGCAGCGTCAGCGTTTCATCCAGCAGCACGATGCCGCCTGCCGCGGCGATGATCGGCACGCTCAGCTGTACCGTTGCGGCGGTGGCCGCGCGCAGGCGCGGCACCACCGCGTACCAGACCACGTAGCCAAGCCCGGACGTCACCGCGCCGGACAGCAGCGCGTACACCAGGCCGGCCCGGTCCAGCGAACGCTGCGCGTGCATCACCGCGGCCAGCGCCAGTGCCAGCGGCACCGCGCGCAGGAAATTGCCGGCCGTGGTCGTTACCGGATCGGCATTGCGCCGCCCGTGCAGCGAATAGATACCCCAGGCGACGCCAGCCGCGATCATCAGCAGCGACGACAACAGCGGCGGCGTGGCCAGTCCCGGCAGCAACAGCCACACCAGCCCCGCGAGCGCGAGCGCCAGGCCGATCCACTGCTGCATGCGCAGCGACTCGCCGGCCGCCAGCCCATAGCCCGTCATGGTGGCCTGCACGGCAGCGAACAGCAGCAGCGCGCCGGTGCCGGCGCCCAGGCGCAGGTACGCGAACGAAAACGCCGCGGCATAGCAGAACAGCGCCAGCGCGGAGACCCAGTTGCCGGCCAGCGGCGGGAACCATGCCCCCGTGTCCGCTCGCAGCAGGCGGTGCTGCACCACCACGATGATCCACAGCACCGCAGCCGCCGCGGCGACGCGCGCCAGCGTAAAGCTGCCCGCATCGATGGTGGTGCCTTCCAGCGCCATCCGGCATAGCAGGGAATTGCCGGCAAAAGCCAGCATGGCCAGTGTGGTCAGCACGACGGTGTTCGCACTCGGCATGCGGGCCAGGGGTGTATGTACGCTCGACATAGCGACCGGGGTATCGCGGCCGGGGTTCAGGCTGCCGGCGGCGTGTCGCCGATGGCGAACGACGACAGGTGCTCGATGGCCCGCACCAGCGCGGAATGGTCCCAGCCGCTTCCGCCAAGGCCGCCGCAGACATTGAACAGCTGCTGGCACGACGCAGTGTTCGGCAGGCCCACGCCCAGCTGGCGCGCGGTGGACAGCGCCAGTTCCAGGTCCTTCTGGTGCAAGGCGATGCGGAAGCCCGGATCGAAGGTCCGCTTGATCATGCGTTCGCCATGGACCTCCAGGATGCGCGAACTGGCAAAGCCGCCCATCAGTGCCTCGCGCACACGCGCGGGATCGGCGCCGGCGCGCGCGGCCAGCACCAGTGCCTCGCCGACGGCCTCGATGGTCAGGGCCACGATCACCTGGTTGGCCACCTTGGCCACCTGGCCCGCGCCAACTTCGCCCACGCGCACGATGTTCTTGCCCATCAGCTGCAGCAGGGGCAGCACGCGTTCGAACACTTCCTGTTTGCCGCCGGCCATGATCGACAGCGTGCCGGCCCTGGCGCCAACTTCGCCGCCGGACACCGGCGCATCGACATAGTCCACGCCGAGCGCCTCGATGCAGCGCGCGAACTCGCGCGTGGCGATCGGCGAGATCGAACTCATGTCGATCACCGTGACGCCGCCCGCGGTCTCGGCAAGGCCGTCAGCGACGCCTTCCTTGCCGAACAGCACTTGCTCTACGTCCGGGGTGTCGGGCAGCATCAGGATGATGGTGTCCGACTGCCGCGCCAGTTCCTCGGCGCTGCTGCAGGCCTGCACCCCCGCATCCAGCAGGTCCTGCGGCACGCCGCTGCGGGTATGGGCGAACACGGTATGTCCGCCGTCGACGATGTGCTGCGCCATGGGCTTGCCCATCACGCCAAGCCCGATAAAGCCGATCTTGCTCATGACAGTGTCCGGTGGTTGCGTGGAGCGCCGCGCATGGGCGGCCGCATCTCTGATCATAGTCAGTCGCACGCCGGCAAGGCTGCGGATAGGTGCGATGGCCGGACCAAAGAATAAGCCCCGCGCCAGTGCTGGCAGCGGGGCTGGTCGCGTGCTGCGCCGGCGCCGCAGGGCTCAGCGGATCGTGGCGTCCTTCGCCGAATCGCCCGGGCCCCGGCCCAGGATCTCGCGGATGCGGACCAGGTACTGGTCGCCCACGGTCCGGTGCATGCGCGTGGCCTCGGCGGCGAACTGGCGCCGGCTTGGCGGGCGGATGCCCAGGCTGCGGCAGACTGTCGACAGATAGGGCTTGCGCTCGCGGCCCAGGCGCAGCGCCACGGTCTGCAGCGCGGCATCGCCGATGCGCCCGCGCAGCCAGGCCAGCACCTGGCGGTCGTAGTCGTTTTGCACGCGGATCAGGTGTTCCATGGCCAGACTCCCACTGTTCATCCATACAGGTACTGTAAATATATACAGTATTCCGGTGGATGCAAGAAAAGTCTGCGCACCATGGGCGCCGCTTCGGCGGCCGCCATCTTCGCACCCAGGTGGAGGAGCGGCGAATACGCCGTTACTCCCCTTGGTGCCAGGGAGGCCGATCCTCTAGGATGGATACGCCGGCCGAGCGACCGACAAGGCAGGGAGCGCCTGATAGCGCTGTCACATGCCAGGTGACGGTTACGAAGCTCCAGGAGGTAATGGCTATGTCCGCCACAAGGATTGAGATGTGCGACCAGGATGGCGACGGGGTATTGACCATTCGAGATGACGGCGCCGAGTTTTCAGGCGTCGCGCTGGAGCTTACTAATCTCTTCGGTGAAGACGTGGTCGCGGATCTTGACAAGCACCAGTTGCTCAACTGGTGCGAGATGGTCGCAGCCCACCTTCGCAACCAAGGCGTTACGCCAGGCGAGTCCGCTCCTGAGGGCTGCGCCAACAAGACCAGTCAAAGCCGGACAAAAGAGCAGCCTGGCGTCGAGGAACTCTTGCAGACGGCGGCATCCTGATCCTGACGCACGCGAGACGGCCTGCTGGCCGACGGCCGCGCAATAGTGCCAGCTGATTCAGCGTCCGGGCGTGGCGAAGCTGCCGTAGCTCGCCTTGCGCGGTCTCAATCTTGCGAGCGCTTCTGCCTGTACGGCCGCACAAGCGATGCCGTCCAGAACCGGCACGTCTGCCTGCGCGGCAATCGCCGGCACATAGCCGCACAAGGCAGCCGCCACGGTGACGACCACGTCCGCGCCGTCGTCCCGGCTGAGTGACGTCACGGCATCGAGCATCATTGCGCAAACCTCTTGCGCAAGTCCGGCGCCATATGGGGCTGCCGTTTCGATGCCGCGGATGCCTGCCACGCGCCCGGCATAGCCGTATGACGTCGCCAGTTCTCCGTACAACGGCGTCAAGGCACGGCCGACGGTCAACAGTCCGATCCTGCCGCCGAGCATGCCTGCCGTCGCCAGGGCCGCTTCGGTCGTTCCGACGACGGGCACTTCAAGCATCTGCCGCAGTGCGTCTAGGGCAGTGTCCATCGAAACCCCCAGAATCACGGCCTCGACATCGGCATCCAGCGTCCTGGCCATGTTCAGCAAGCCATCGATGGCAGCGGCATTGTCCACGCGCGACCGTATGACCGTGGGACCTGCCGCGTTGGTCAGGCCGAAGATCTCGCACGTGTCGCCGGTGGCCCGCCTTGCTTCTGCAAGCATGCGGTCGGTGATGTGCTGGCTGGAGTTGGGATTCAGGAGGGCGATACGCATGGAGCTGGACTTGTCAGTCGCCATCGAAGATGCCGGCAATTTCAATGCTGTGTCTGAGGAGGATGAGGGCACGCGCGCCGCCAGACAACGGTGCGGTGCCTGAGCTTCGCCCTGGCGCTCTAGGCCTGTGGCATGCCGCTGGCTGCGCCCGCCTGGATCAGCAGCACGGCATCGCGCTTGTCGAGCAGGTGCTGGCGCAGGATTGCGGCGAGTCGCTGGCCATCGCGGGCTTCAAGGGCCACCAGCATCTCTTCGTGGTCATGGATGGCGCTGTCCCATTTCGGCTTTTGGTGGTTTGAGCGGAAGCGCAGTGCCTGCAGCTTCCGGTTCACGGACAGATAGGTCTGGCGCAGTGCCGTATTACGTGCCGCAAGGTTGATGCGGTCATGGATCTGGTGATTCAGGCTGTAGTAGCCGGGCAGGTCTTCGTTTGCCCTGCACGCCAGCATTGCATAGTGAAGCGCCTTGATTTCCGCCAGCTCGACAGCGGTGATGCGCGCGCAGGCCAGCTCGCCGGACAAGGCTTCCAACCCGCTCATCAGTTCGAAGGTATCCAGTATTTCGTCCGTCGACAGCCGGGATACGGTCGCGCCGCGGTTGGGAGAGATATCGATCAGCCCTTCGGCGGCAAGCACCTTCAGCGCCTCTCTCAGCGGCGTGCGCGAGATGCCGAGGGTCTCGCACAACTCCCGTTCATTGAGCTTGCGGCCCGGCTCCAGCACCCCCTCGACGATAAATGTCCGCAGGTGCGCCACCACGGTGTCATGAAGGCGCTGGCGTTCGAGCCTGGGGAGGACCGGCGCTGGTGATTCCGGACCAAGGGCGTCTTCTTTTGGCATTCAAAATTCCTTGCATGCGTTTGCATGCGATTCTACCAGACGCTTCATCGGAACTCAAAAATCAGCGTAAACCCTTGTAATAAAGCCATATTTGCGGGGTAAACACTACCTGGTACAGCCCGCTTTTCACGAATTTCCTCTGATAAAGTATTTTGCATTCAAAACTCAATCGGAGGAGTCAAATGCTCAATCTCAACTTTCACCCCGCTGGCCGTCACTTCCTGCAGATCCCTGGACCGAGCCCGGTGCCCGATCGCATCCTGCGCGCCATCAGCTACCCGACCATCGATCATCGGGGGCCGGAATTCGGCGCGCTGGGCCTGAAGGTGCTGGATGGCATCAAGAAAATCTTCAAGACCGAGCATCCGGTAGTGATCTATCCCGCTTCGGGTACCGGGGCCTGGGAAGCGGCGTTGTCGAACACCCTGAGCTCCGGCGATACGGTGTTGATGTTCGAGACCGGCCACTTCGCCACGCTGTGGAAGAAGATGGCAGAGAACCTCGGCATCCGGCCCGAGTTCCTTGGCATGCCAGGCGTGGAAGGCTGGCGCCATGGGGTGCAGGCCGACATGATCGAAGCCCGGCTGCGCGCCGATACCGCGCATGCGATCAGGGCCGTGTGCGTGGTTCACAACGAAACCTCAACCGGCGTGACGTCGGATATCGGCGCCGTGCGCCGCGCCATCGACGCGGCCGGACATCCCGCACTGCTGCTGGTCGACACCATCTCGGGGCTCGCGTCCGCCGACTACCGCCATGACGAGTGGGGCGTGGACGTGACCGTGTCAGGCTCGCAGAAAGGCCTGATGCTGCCGCCGGGCATCAGCTTCAATGCGGTGTCGCCCAAGGCCATCGAAGCGTCTCGCCAGGCCCGGCTGCCGCGCAGCTTCTGGGGCTGGGAAGAGATCATCGAGATGAACCGCACCGGATACTGGCCCTATACGCCCAGTACTAACCTGCTCTATGGCCTGTCCGAAGCGCTCGACATGATCCTGGAAGAAGGGCTCGACAACGTCTTTGCGCGTCACCAGCGCCTGGCCGAAGCCTGCCGCCGCGCAGTCAAGGCCTGGGGCCTGCAGATCCAGTGTGCGGACCCCGCCGTCTACAGCCCGGTGCTGACTGGCGTGATGATGCCTGACGGCATCGACGCCGACGTGGTGCGCAGGAACATCTACGAGCGCTTCAACATGTCGCTCGGCGCCGGCCTGGGCAAGGTCAAGGGCCGCATGTTCCGCATCGGCCATCTGGGCGACTGCAACGACCTGACGCTGATGGCGACACTGGCCGGCTGCGAAATGGGCCTGAAGATCTCTGGCGTGCCGATTGCCGCAAGCGGCACGGTTGCCGCCATGGACTACCTCGCCGCGCATACCACGCCGCTGTCGCTCAAGGCCGCTGCCTGACACAGCCACTTCCATCCCGGGCCGGAGGGGCGCATCGCTTGTGCAGCGCCTCCCGCCCGACTGATCGCAACGGATCAGCGCAGCACTGCCGTACCTGACAAAAAAACAGAGGAGACGCTGTGGATACAACCCTGCAGGCAGGAGCAAGGATCAGGTCGTTCGAGGACGCGACCTATCGCAAGGTGAGCTGGCGACTGGTGCCATTCCTGATGGTCTGCTTCCTGATCGCTTATCTCGATCGTGTCAACGTAGGTTTTGCCAAGCTCCAGATGTCGCAGCAGCTGGGCTTCAGCGAAACCGTCTACGGCCTGGGCGCCGGTATTTTCTTTATCGGCTACTTCCTGTTCGAGGTGCCAAGCAACCTGGCCCTGCACAAGTTCGGCGCCAAGGTATGGATCGGGCGGATCATGATCACGTGGGGGATCCTCTCCGCGTGTTTCGCGTTCGTGCAGACGCCGGCCCAGTTCTACACGCTTCGATTCCTGCTGGGGCTGGCCGAAGCGGGCTTCACGCCAGGCATCGTGTACTACCTGTCCTGCTGGTACCCCTCGCACCGGCGTGCCAAGATCATGGCCATCTACTGCATGGGGTCGCCGCTGTCAGGCATCATCGGCAACCCGCTCTCCGGCTACCTGATGGGAAGCATGGCAGGCGTGGCCGGCTGGGGCGGCTGGCAATGGATGTTCATCGTCGAGGCGGTGCCGGCGGTGTTGCTGGGGTGCTTCTGCTTCTACTACCTGGACAACTCCATTGCCAAGGCCAGATGGCTGACCGGCGAGGAGAAGCAGGTCCTTGAGCTGGCCAAGACGGAGGACGTCAAGGCGGCGGACCCGCAGGCACGCGTCGGCAGGGTTTTCACCGATCCGCGCGTCTGGCTGATCAGCCTGATCTGCTTCTGCTATGTCACGGGGCAGTATGGCATCACGCTCTGGTTGCCCACGTTCATCAAGTCCACCGGGGTCAGCGACCCGTTCCATATCGGCCTGCTGAGCGCGATTCCCTATATGGCGGCGATCGTCTCGATGTACTTTTTCGGGCGCAGTGCCGATAAGCATCGCGAGCGCCGCTGGCACCTGATCATCCCGTGCATGATGGGTGCGATCGGCTTCCTGGCCTTGCCCTGGGTGATGCACAACACCGCGCTGTCGCTGGTGTTCCTGTCGATCGCGGCAGCCGGCATCCTGACCTGCACGCCGCTGTTCTGGTCCCTGCCGACTGCTTTCCTCAGTGGCGCGGCGGCCGCCACGGCCATCGCCATGAGCAACTCGATCGGCAACCTTGCCGGCTTTACCAGCGGTTACATGATCGGCTACCTGCGCGACGTGACCCAGAGCGGCAACAGTGCTTACTTCATGATCGCCGGGATGCTGATGCTGGGTGCCTTCTGCATCTGGACGATACCCGCCCGGCTGGTCAACCGATAGCCAGGCAAAGCGGGGCGCGCGCACCGTGCCGCGGCCCCGTCGATCCATCCTTTCGCCAACCTTTTCGCGCCCTTGCCGGCGCAGGGATCCCCTCATGACAAACTCGTATGAACCGGTGCCGGACGAGCCGGGCCGGCACGCGCCGTTCAGCGTGGTGGAAGCCACTGTGGCCGATGTACATGCCGCGATGCGCGACGGGAGGCTGACGGCGCGCCAGCTGACCAGCGCATGCCTGGACCGCATCGCGGCCTTTGACCAAACCGGTCCCGCCCTGCGCAGCATCCTGCAACTCAACCCGGACGCGCTGGGCGAGGCCGGACGCATCGATGCCCAGGCTGGGCGCAATCCCTCGCAGCTGGCGCCGCTGCATGGCATCCCGGTGCTGGTCAAGGACAACATCGAGTGCGCCGGCATGGCAACCACTGCCGGTGCCGCCTGCCTGCGCGATAACCTCTCCACCGAAGATGCCTTTGTCATCCGCCGCCTGCGCGAGGCGGGCGCGATCGTGCTGGCCAAGACCAACCTGCACGAGCTGGCCTCCGGTGGCGAGACCGTCAGCACCTTGTCCGGCCAGACCCTGAACCCCTATGACCTGACACGCACGCCCGGCGGCTCCAGCGGGGGGACCGGCGCCGGCATTGCCGCCAGCTTCGGCGTGCTGGGCATCGGCACCGACGGCGTCAATTCGATTCGCTCGCCGGCCTCGGCAAATGGCCTGGTCGGCCTGCGTCCGACCATGGGGCTGATCAGCAGGACGGGGCTGGTCCCGTGCGGCCTGACGCAGGACACCATTGGCCCGATCACCCGCACCGTTGCCGACACGGCGCGGCTGCTCGATGTCATTGCCGGTCATGATCCAGCCGACCCCGTCACCAGCGAGGGTGCGCCCCACATGCCGGCGAGCTATGCCGCCAGCCTTGACCGCGACGGACTCAAGGGCGCCCGGATCGGCATATTGCGCCATTTCTTTGGCGACCAGGAGGTGCACCGTCCTGTCAACGCAGTCATGCAGGCGTCGCTGGGCATTATCGCCACCCAGGGTGGCGAGCTTGTCGCGATTGAAGACGCCATCAGCCCGGACGAGTTGCTGGCGACCACGCTTGTGCACCACTACGAGATGGAGCGCGATCTCGATGCTTACCTGACGCGCATTTCGACCCGCCTGCCGGTGGGTTCCATGAAGGACATCATCGCCGCGGGCAATGTCCATCCGAGCGTGGCGGGAACGCTGAATACCGCTGCCGCGCTAAGCGGGCGGGAAGGGGAGTACCGCCTGCGATTGCAGCGCCAGCAGGCGTTGCGGGAGAGGCTGCTGGACCTGATGGCACGTCATCGGCTTGACGCCCTGGTGTTCCCCCACCAGCGTCGCCTGGTCGTGCCGGTTGGCGAGGCGCAGGCAGAGCGCAATGGAGTGCTCGCATCGGCCACCGGCTTTCCGGCCATTGTCATCCCGGCCGGGTTTTCGCCGCCGGACCACCATGCACCGCAGGGGGTGCCGGTCGGGCTGGAATTCTTCGGCCGCCCCTACTCGGAGCCCGTGCTGATACGGCTCGCCTATGCCGCGGAGCAGGCCTTGCGCGCCCGCCGGCCGCCGCAATCGACACCCGCGCTGGAATAGCGGCACGCGCCGGAACGAAGTTTTATCGATGCTCTGCAAACGCCAGCCAGACATGGCGGCGACAAGGTCGTGGACACACCGCGACGACTACCTCGATACGAGGAGGAGACAAAGATGGGCGCAGAAACCGTAGTTCAATCGCCGAATTCCCCACAGCAGCACGAACTCGACCGGGCCATGGACGGCATCGGCGTAACGGCCTCGCACAAGAAGATCATTTTCCTGATCATGCTGGGGGTGATGTTCGACGTGTTCGAACAGAACGCCGTCGGCCTGATCGGCCCGATGTTGCGAGAGCAGTGGGGAATCTCGGTCGCCGAAATCGGCTTCCTGAATACGCTGACCTTCAGTGCGGCCGCGCTCGGGCGCATCGGCTCGGGCTACATCGCGGACCGCTATGGCAGGCGCACGATGCTGAGCGCCAACCTGCTTCTGTTCACGCTGGGCGCCATCATCTGCGCGCTGGCACCGAACTATGGCGTGCTGGCGGCGGGCCGCTTTATTGTCGGCATCGGCCTGGGCGGCGAGATCTCCATTGCCGTGACCATGCTGGCCGAATTGTGTTCGACGCGATTCCGCGGCACCGCGGTGGGCATGGTCAGCGTAGGCAGCGGCGGCCTGGGCAATATGCTCGCACCGGCCTTCGGCCTGGCCGTATTCGCGATGTTCCCGGGACCGGATAGCTGGCGCTGGCTGTTTGCGTGCCTGGTCCTGCCGGCATTCTTCGTCGTGTTCTACCGGCGATTTATCCCCGAGACGCCGCGTTTCCTGCTGTCCAAGGGGCGCGTGGATGAGGCTAACCGCGTGCTGTCAGTGCTGGCATCCGGCCGCCTGGGCAAGCTCCGCGGGGAGCCGACATCCTATATCAAGGCCGCGATTCACGATGATGCCCCGCGCACCAGGGTGGGCCTGAGCGATATCTTCAAGGGCCGGCTGGGACGCCGCACGATCGCACTGGGCATCGCGGTATCGATGACCTACGGCGCGCAGATCTCGGTGCTGACCCTGATGCCAACCATCCTGATGTCGCAGGGCTACACCATCTCGAAGAGCTTTCTCTTTACGATGGTGATGCAAAGCGGCAGTCTGTTCGGGGCGCTGGCGGCGTCATACTGTGGCTATCATTTTCCGCGCAAGCGTGTGCTGACGCTCGGCGCTGGGCTGGCCTGCGCGGCCGGGCTGTGCTTCGGCTTCCTGACGTATAACGTAGCGCTGGTGCTGCTGTTCGGCGCTGCCTTTACGTTCTGCGTGGTGTTGCTGAACACTTCGATCTGGATCTTCGCGCCGGAGCAGTATCCGACCCACGTGCGTGCGTTCGGCACTTCGCTGATCCTGGCCCTGGGTACGCTGGCGGGAGCGCTGACGCCGCTTGTCAGTGGCCGCGTGTTTGAAAGCTACGGCGTTGGCGGCATGTTCAGCATGCTCGCTGCGATGTACGCCGTGTTCGCGCTGAGCGTGCAATTCGCGCCGGAGACGTTCGGGCGTGCGATGGGAGAAACCGCTGCCGACGATGAGGCCGACACGGCAGTCGGCGAGAGTGCAGCCAGTGCAAGCAGGTTGTAAGGGCAGCGGTCCGCTCCCCCGGTGTGCGTTGCGTGCACACGGGGGGCGGCTGTTCGTCCCATATTTGTCATTCTTATCGAGAACCTCAAAGGCATGAATTCATCAAACATTGACCGGGTTGCACAGGCGCTGCTCATCGCGCGACGCGAGGGCCGTTGCGCCGACGCGGAGCATTTCGCCACCGCGCTGGATAACGCAGGCCAGGCCTATGCCGTTCAGGCGATCGTGGCGCGATCGCTGGGCTGGGAAGATGGCCGCACCGCGTACTGGAAATCCGGAGGCGCTTCGCGTGACGCCACGCTGACGCACGCGCGGCTCCCGTCGGCCGGTGTCTGGGCCAGCCCGGCGCGGTCCGGCAAATGGCATTTCACATGGCGCGGCATCGAGGCCGAGATTGCGCTGCGGCTGGGACACAGTGTCGATGCGGCGCAAGCGGCCAGTCTTGACCACGCCGGCGCGGCGGCACTGGTTGACGCAATGGCGGTGTCGATTGAAGTCGTCGATTCGCGCTGGCAGCAAGGTCTCGCGGCGCCGGCACTGCTGAAGCTGGCCGACCTGCAGTCGCATGGCGCACTCGTGCTCGGAGCGTGGCAAGCCTATGCAGACCGGGACTGGGCAACACAGCGTTGCCGGGTAATGATCGGCACCGAAGCAATCGAGCGCCGCGGCACCCATTCAATGGGCGATCCCGCTCACGGGCTGCTGGCCTGGCTGCGCCATGCCACACGAGAGGGGCGGCGTGCGGAGGCCGGGACGGTCGTCACCACCGGCACCTGGGTCGGCATCCTTCCCGCGTCGGAGGGTGACCTCGTGACTGCCGAGTTCGAGGGCATTGGGCATGCATCGGTCCAGCTCTGATCGGCCTATGCGCGCGGACGCCCGCCTTGCGGGGTGAGCTTCGTGTAATTCGGGCGCAGATGCAGGAGTCGGCAGGCAGGTTCGACACGGTCTTTGTCTTCTACCCACTGGGCGCGAAGCCCAGGAAAGCGACGGGCGTCACGGCCAGCGGCCCGGCCGATCCGCAGGTCCTGGAAGTCATGGAGGCAGTTCAGGCGCGCATGTTCGCCAAGTTTGAGAGTGCGCAAAAACCTGGGTAGACGGAACGCCAACTCTGGCTGGCACCGCTGCGTGGCGAATAGATTCCACGCCAATCGAGGAGCAGCGCGCCCGTCTGATAGCCCGGCTACGCTGAAAGTTCGGCCAGTATCGCCTGCCGCACGTTCCTGACATGCGCCACCCCGGTGGCCTCGGCCTCGTCCGGCTCGCCTGCCAGCACGGCCGTCGCGATGCGCCGGTAGTCCGCCAGCCGCATCTGCTGGAGCGACGCGAGCCGATGCTGGGCGTGGACGATCGGCATCTGAATGGTGGGAAACAAGCGATTCAGCTCGCGGTTGCCGCCCATTTCCAGCAATGTCCGGTAGAACTGCCGTCTCGCCCCCGCAAATGCCGCGGTATCGTGCGCCTTTTCCGCGGCGCCCAGCTGCTGAACCGTGGCGCGCAAGGCCTGGGCATGGGTGCGATCGGTGCAACCACGGGTTGCCGCGCGTGCCAGCAGTCCTGTCATGCGTTCCGCCACGTCTAGGACATCCAGGGTGTCCTGCAAGGTCAGCCGTCGAATGACCGCGCCGCGATGGCGGGGTAATTCCACGATGCCCTCGGCGGCAAGCCGCTGCAAGGCTTCCCGCACGGAATTGCGGCCAACGCCGAATTGCGTAACCAGATCGGTTTCGACCAGCCGCTGCCCCGGCACGAAGCTGCCGAGTTCCAGCCCGCCAATGATGCCGAAAAAGACGGTGGCGGAGGCGCTTCGGTCAGGCTCGCCGGTGCCGGCGGCGGGGGAAGAAGGGGGGAGGGATGTCGCAGGCGTCACGTGGGTATTCTAACAGCAAGCTGTCGGACGTTGACATGGGATGAAATCATCCTACAATCTGATCCTCAAATCCAATGGATCGGGAGACAACCGTGCAGGACACATTGCTGGATCTTCGGGGCAAGCGCGCGCTGGTGACAGGCGCGTCGGGCGGATTGGGCGCGCATTGTGCGCAAGTCCTGGCATCCCGCGGTGCCGAGGTGGTGCTTGCGGCCCGGCGCATTGATGCGCTGAAAGCCGTCGCGGAAAAGATCGGAACGGATGCCCGTCCGCAGTGCGTGGCGCTCGATGTCACCGACGGCGCGTCGCGCGCGGCACTCGTACGCGACATCGAGCCCGTTGACATCCTGATCAACAATGCCGGGCTGGTGCGCGAGGGCGCCGCGCTCGGGCACTCAGAGGACGATTGGGATGTGGTGATGGACACCAATCTCAAGGGCATGTTCTTTCTCGCGCAGGCGCTGGTCCCCGGCATGCGCGAACGAGGCGGCGGCAGCGTCGTCAATATCGCCTCGATCCTGGGACTGCGACAGGCGGGAGGCGTATTGTCCTATGCTGTTTCCAAGGCCGGCGTAGTCCAGCTCACCAAGACGCTGGCACTGGAATGGGCGCGCTACGGCATTCGCGTGAATGCCCTCGCGCCAGGTTATATCGACACCGACATCAACCGGGACTTCTGGCAGACCGATGCCGGCAAGGCGCTGATCCTGCGCATCCCTCAGCGCCGGCTCGGGCAACAGGCGGACCTCGACGGGCCGTTGCTGTTGCTGGCCTCGGATGCGTCCCGATACATGACGGGCACCGTGATCGCCGTCGACGGCGGTCACCTGGTCAATACGCTGTAAGGAGACCTGCATCTTGTTCACCGACTACCCTACCGAAAGAAGCCGCAGCATCGGCGAGCGCGTCGAGCGCTTTGTCCGCGACGTTGTCGTGCCCTATGAGCGTGACCCGCGTTGCGAATCCCATGGCCCGACGCCGGAACTGGTCGCCGAACTGCGTGACAAGGCGCGCGCCGCCGGCGTCATGACGCCGCATATCCTCCCGGACGGTTCTCACCTGAGCCAGCGCGAGACCGCCGCCGTGCTGATGCGCTCGGGCTTGTCACCGCTCGGCCCGGTCGCCGTGAATACGATGGCGCCCGACGAAGGCAACATGTTCCTGCTGGGGAAGGTGGCCACCACGGCGCAGCAGCAACGATTCCTGTCACCGCTGGTCCGCGGCGAGGCGCGTTCCGCGTTCTTCATGACCGAGCCCGCGGAGGACGGCGGCGCCGGCTCGGACCCGTCGATGCTCCAGACCACGGCGCAGAGGGACGGCGACGAATGGGTGATTCGCGGCCGCAAGAAATTCATCACCGGAGCGGAAGGCGCTGCCGTGGGTATCGTGATGGCCCGCACGGGAGATGGCGAACGCGCCCAGGCCACGATGTTTCTTGTCGATCTGCCACACCCCGCCATACGCATCGAGCGCCTGATCGACACCATCGACAGTTCCATGCCAGGCGGACATGCGCTGGTCGTGATCGATGACCTGCGCGTGCCCCACGACCAGGTGCTGGGCGAGGTGAACGAGGGCTTCCGCTATGCGCAGGTTCGCCTGTCGCCGGCGCGGCTTTCGCATTGCATGCGCTGGTTCGGTGGCGCTGCGCGGGCGGACGAGATCGCGCGCGCGTATGCCACCACACGCAAGGCCTTCGGCAAGCTGCTGATCGACCATGAAGGCGTTGGCTTCATGCTGGCCGATAACCTGATCGACCTGCAACAGGCCGCCCTGATGATCGACTGGTGTGCGGGCGTGCTCGACGGCGGTTCGTCCGGGACCGCGGAAAGCTCGATGGCCAAGGTGGCCGTCTCGGAAGCGCTGTTCCGTGTGGCGGATCGTTGCGTGCAGATCCTGGGGGGAACGGGCGTGTCACGCGACACCATCGTCGAGCAGATTTTCCGGGAAGTACGAGGGTTCCGGATTTACGACGGCCCGACCGAAGTCCACAAATGGTCGCTGGCCAGGAAGATCAAGCGCGACACCCTGGATGCGTCGCAAACCGGCTGAGCGCTTGCGCCGGCGGTACCGTGCCTAACACGGGGCCGCCCGCGCGGGCTGTTGATGTAACGGGCCACCCGCGGATTACAAATGGCATCAAGGCGTGCGCGGGCACTGAAAACACGGTTTTGCGGATGTCGTTGACGCTCTGCGTCTTCGCCAACCGGTTGAGAGGCCGCTCCCTGTGCGGGGCGTGGGACAATCAGCCAAGTAACTGTCCCGATTTGCCAAATGGACGTGTGGGCCGGTTGGTACAATCGCGAGCCCTATGCAGCCCGGTCTGGCTGGTCGCGCCATCCCGGTTCATACATTGCGCCGCCGGATAACGAAGACCTTCGCTTCAAGGCGCACCATCCATTGCCGGCTGCGGAAGCAGATACCCTCCCGGCGCCGGTCCGGGATGTGGAGAATTGAACCCGCATGCCACCACGTACCATCTCCGCCGTGATCGCGGACGATCACCCGGTGATTCAACTCGCCGTCAAGACCACCCTGAGCGAAATTCCGAATGTCCAGGTTTCCGCAACATGTTCTTCCGGAAAGGAGCTTCTGGCTGCGCTGGAGGCGCACCAGCCGGATCTCATTGTTACGGATTTCACAATGGGACATTCCGAAGAGAGCGATGACGGACTTCGCCTGATCCGGCGCCTCAAGGAGGCCAGCCCCGGTACGCCGATTGTGGTCTTCACGATGCTGACCAACGGCGGTCTGCTCACGCGCCTCCAGGAGACAGGTATCGCCGGCATCGTGGGAAAGAATGAGGACCCACGTATCCTGCGGCAGCTCTGCATGGATGCGATCTCCGGCCAGGGCCTGCGCCTGTCGCCGGGGGTAGCGGCCAGGATGTCGAGCGCCGGCGCGCCGGCCGGCGCAAGCGCCAGCGCGCTGTCTCCGAAGGAGATCGAAGTCGTGCGGATGTTTGCCGCGGGAAGCACCGTCACCGAAATTGCCGGATACCTTCACCGCACGCTGGCAACCGTGGCGACACAGAAGCGCTCGGCCATGCGCAAGCTGAACATCACCAGCAACGCGGACCTCGTCGCGTACGCGCGCGACAACGGCCTGGCCTGATGCAGGGCACGTACGAGCCTGCGCCCGACCTCCGCACCGTTGAACAGAACCTGAAGCGGGAACGCCGGGTCTTCTCGATGGTGATTGGGTTGCTGGGGCTGCTCGCTGTCGCAATCGCCTGCACGGGCGCACTGGTCCGGCTCAATGGCTCGCTGCGCGGCCAGGAGCAGGTGGCCCGCCTGTATGAGCAGGGTGTGGTCGATGCCGTGCTCGAACGCCGCAGCACACTGGCCGCGAGCAACCTGATCCTGGAACTGCGTGCCAATGGCACGCTTCCGCTCTCACCGGACAGTCGGGGCGGCCTCTGCACGCAGGTTTTTCCGTCCGCGCCGGCCGACGACGTTCTGCACCAGAGCTGCGACCAGTCGGTCCGCACGCTGATTGCCGCCAGCCAGAGGCCGTCGATCGAAATGATCTCGATCGCCAGCGGTGCGACGTATCGCTATGAATCGCCCGATGCGTCGGGAACAGGGGTGCGTCCGATGCCGCCGCCGATGCCGCCCGGGCTCATCACCGGGATGATCCTGGAGCGCTTCCGCAGCCGCGATATCGACGTGCTGCAGGCCGCGCGGGAAAAGCGCGTCGAATGGCTGGGCGTCCCGGGCAGTGCGGCCGGCTCCGTACCGGAGATGGTTGGCGCATCGCTGGTGGCGAAGGGCGACAAGCTCTACGCGGTCGTGCTGACGCGCATCCCGCTGTACGGACTGCTGCAGCCTGCCGGGCCAAACCTGTCGATCCCCGAGCCGATCGTGTTCGACAGGCTTGGCACTCCGCTGGTCGCGGCCGGCGCACGGGCCAACGCGCAGCGCCTGGATGCCAGGCTGGAAGCGCGGCAGGATGGCATGTTCCACTGGGTCCCGGACTATGGCTGGGCACTGCGCCGCCCGCCACTCGTGGCGGATTTCGGGCACCTCATCTTTGCGCTTCCAATCGGGCATCAGGGCCGGGTGATGATGGAGGATCTGATTGTCATCGGCGCAATCACCGCCGTGCTGCTTGCACTGCTGTTCGCGATGTACCGCTACTGGAACTATCGCTTCCTGACCGGCACCTATGCGGAAGCGGCGCGTGCGCAGCGGCTCCTGCACGAAGCCCGGCTCGCGACCGAAGCGGCCGCCAGGGCCCGGGTGGAATTCTTCGCGTCGATGAGCCACGAGATACGCACGCCGCTTGCCTCGCTGCTGGGGAACATGGAGCTCGTCGCGATGGGCCCTCTGGAGCCGGAGCAGCGGATGAGGGTGGAGGCGATGCAGGTGTCCGCCGATGGGCTGCTGCAGATCGTCAACGAGGTGCTCGATTTCTCCCGGATCGACGTGGGCGCATTGAGCATCGAGGAGCAGCCTGTATCCGTCAAGGAGCTTCTCGGCCGCATCGCGATCGCCCATGCCCCGCTTGCCGCGCAGCGCAGCCTGAGCTTCCATGCAGTGTACGGCAGCGGGATCCCCTCGCAGCTCGAGCTCGATCCGGTGCGCCTGACCCAGATCGTCAACAACCTGCTTGGCAACGCGTTCAAGTTCACCCAGGCGGGAAAGATCGTCCTGCGCGCGCAATGGGTCGAAGGGAATCTTGAGATTGTCATTGCCGATACCGGCATCGGCATACCGGATGAATACCAGGACCGGCTCTTCCAGCCGTTCTCCCAGGTCGCCGACAATCGGATTGCCCAGGCGCGCGGCACCGGGCTGGGCCTGTCGATCTGCATGCGGCTGGTGGAACGGATGGGCGGCAGCATCATGCTGGACAGCACCCTGGGCGTGGGCACGCGCGTCACGGTTTGTCTGCCACTGGGCGTGCCCGATGCGGCGCCGTCGCCGGTGCGCCCGGTCTTGCCGCGAAACCGGACGCTGGTGCTGTCGCTCGATGCCGAGTGCATCGAGGGATTGCTGGAGCATTTCGACTGGGGCGCGTGCGAGCCATCGGCGCGCTCAAGCCTGGACGAGCCCGTGGACGGAGACAGCTTTGACTGCCTGCTGGTGACCGAGGCATTTGATCCCGGGCACGTCCTGGCCTGGTGGCCGAAGCCGGCCTCGGTCGTCTGGCTGAAGCAGCTGGGGCCGCTGGTTGCCGCCATCCGGCCGGATGGCGGTCGCGAGGTTTCCAGCTACAGCCTTGCCGGCATCCATGCGGCAGCGCTGGCGGTCATCACCGGGGCACAGCCACCGAAGCGGAGCGAGGAAGCCCCTGTCGGGCAACCCGCATCGCCGCTTGCGGGCCACGCCGTGCTGATTGCCGAGGACAACGTGCTGAACCGGAACCTGCTGCGCGACCAGCTTCGTGCGCTGGGCGCGAGCGTCATCGTCGCGGGCAATGGCAGCGAGGCGATGGCGGCGCTGACGGGGCATCGCGTGAACGCGGTCCTGACCGATATCGACATGCCGGTCATGAACGGCTTCGGTCTGCTCCGGGAGATGAAGCACGCCGGCATCGACGTCCCCATCTATGCCGTGAGCGCAAGCGCGCGGCCCGAGGATGTCGCCGAGGGGCGGGCGAGGGGATTCACGGGCTACCTGACCAAGCCGGTGTCTCTCGCCGAGCTGGCGTCGGTACTTGCAGGCCGCGAGGGTGGCGCGGGCCATGAGGATGTGGAGCGGACAGCCCCATCGCCCGGTGACGAGTATTTCCCCGAGTTGCCGCAGATTCCCGCCGCGTATGCCGAAGCCTTCCTCGCCCAGACCGGAGCGGATCTCGATGAGTACGACGCGATCCGGTCCGGACGGAACGTGCGCAGGCTGGCGCAACTGCTGCACCGCATCGCAGGCAGCCTGGCGGTCGTCGGTCCGTCGGAACTGGCCGAGCTGTGCGAAGACCTGCGCGAGTACGCCGCGGATGCGGATGGCTGGGACGACGAGATCGAAACCCAGTCAGCGTATATCGCGCGGAGTCTCAGGCAGTTGTGCGGGCGCATGTCGGTGGCGTCCTGACGTCCTGCCGGCGCGAAACACTACAGCACAGCGCAGGCTTGCGCGGTGGCGACAACGGTCAGGCTCGCTCGCGCGTCATTGCGCAACAGCACGCACAGGTAGCCGCCCGCCATGTCCTCGGGGCGGGGGTCTTCGTGCCACAGCGGCGGCAACGGCACCGTGGAGGTGTGCTTCCCGCCGACACTTGCATCGTTCCAGGTGATTGAGATCGGTCCCTCGGGCTTCGTGCCGAGGAAGCAGTATGAAGGCGTGGATTGCGATTGCCGCAACGCACCTCCGGTTTCGCAATTGCCGGCGCGCACCGCCAGCACATCGTGATCGCTGCGATTGACGGCGACGATTTTCGTCCAGGGCCACGGTTCCTGGAACGGACTCATGGTTTCGGCGGTTGGAATTGCACACCCGGACAGGGCGCTTGCGGCGGCGACGGCAACGAGGCTGGCGGCGAACGGGAAAGCAAGATTCATGGGGCTCTGCGGATCGGGCAAGCCTGGACTGCACCCGAGCGATGTACGACGGCGCACAGCTTAGGCCGCTCGCGCCGTGAGCGCTATCCAAGGAATTCGAAAAGCGCCGCCGTACCGGGAGCGGATCGATGCCGCGTTCCCGCACTTTCCAAGTTCTTTGATAGCCGGGACTGACGCGTTGCCATAACGTGTCCGCTTCATCGGATGTGCGGCAATGCCAAACGCACGTCGATGACATCCGAATCCATTCGAAGGAACCTGCAGACATGACAAACAACTGCCGCCCGGCCCTCCGGGCCTTTGGCGCTGCGCTGCTGATCGCGGGTGCTGGCCAGGCGTATGCGCAGCACACACGCGGACTGGAGTCACAAGGGACGCGAGAGCAGCCGGACGCGTGCGCGGGAGCCGCCCTTGCCTCGAAGCCCGCCGGCTGCCACGCTGCCGGCGACACCGTCAGCAGCAAGTACAACCTTCTGTACGCCGACGATGTGTCAGCGGACGAAGGCGAAGTCAAAGCAGCATCCCACCGGTCAGCAGGACGCGCGCGCGGCGACGCCTACCAGGGCGGCTCGCGCAACGAACCAACCGGCTCCTGACCGGGGCGGTGCATTGTGCAACCGAGCGCCAACGCTCCCTCTCAAGACAATTCGATGAAACTGCGCCCCTATCTGCTGGCAGGCATCGGCCTGCTCGCATCGAGCGAACCTGCTTTCGCTTCCGTACTCAGTGGCAAGGCCCTGGAGACCGCGGCCAATGCCATTTCCTGGGTGGTTCTGGTCTTCGTTCCGGTGGCAGGCGGCTACCTGTTCTGGATGCTCCATATCTGGCCAGAGAAGATCGCGCATCGCAAGCGGCATCCGCAGAAGGAAGCCATCCATTCACTATGCCTGCTGTCGCTCTTCTTCGGTGGGATGCTGTGGCCTCTGGCCTGGCTCTGGGCTCACACCAAGCCCGTGTTCTACCGTGCCGCGTACGGCACGGACAAGGCGCCAGACGACGATGACGCTCCCGACCACGGCAAGGGCCCTTTGACGCAGGGAGCGGGACATGAAGCCTCCTGCAGGCCGGGGAGCATCGTCACCCGGCAGCCTTCCGCGGCGATGGACGTCGCCGGCGCCATGCACGGCGGAAAGGAGCGGATCTGAATGGATGCACTGCTGCTCGGTCTTTACGCGCTGGCGGTCTGGCTGATCTTCTTCAAGTTCAAGTGGCTGCCGTGGAACACGACGTCGATGGTCATCGTATTCACGATTCCCGTGGTTGCGATAACGCTGCTGATCCTGACGCTCAACGTGGTGGCTCCGTCGACCCATGACGTACGGGTGGTCGGCAAGGTCCTGCAGGCCGTGCCACAGGTCCGCGGCCGCATCGTCGAGCTGCCGGCCGAAGGCAACCGGCGCTACAGCAAGGGCGAAGTCCTGCTGCGGATCGATCCGACGCCCTATCAGGCCGCGGTCAGGCAACTCGAAGTCAGGCTGGGGGCCGACGATGCCGCGCTGGCCGAAGCCGAGTCATCGGCGCGCCAGCTCAGCGAATCGGTTCGCGGCGCCGCTGGACGGGTCGGCACGGTGCAGGCCAGGCTGTCGCTTGCCCGCCAGCGCGTCAAGGAGCATGAAGCGTTGCTCGCGGCAGGGGCCGGGTCGAAGTTCGATCGGGAAGACGCGCTGGCCCGCCAGCGTGAACTGGAAGGCGAACTGGTCAGTGCGCAGGCCGCCGAGGATGAGGCCCGGCAGAAGTTGTCGGCCAAAAGCCAGGGGGAGTTTGCTGTCATTGCCACGGCGCGCGCGAAGCGGGCGGAAACCGAAGTCATGCTCGAGAACGCCCGCTGGGAACTTGAGCAGACCGTCTACCGGGCGCCCTCCGATGGCACGGTCGTGAACCTGCAGGTA
Organism: Cupriavidus consociatus; assembly: GCF_017814975.1. Classification (GTDB taxonomy): domain Bacteria; phylum Pseudomonadota; class Gammaproteobacteria; order Burkholderiales; family Burkholderiaceae; genus Cupriavidus; species Cupriavidus consociatus. The sequence continues at coordinate 25,866 of NZ_JAGIQA010000007.1, read as the reverse complement.
CGGGTGGGCACCATGCTCGTGCCGTTCCCCTTCTCGCCGGCGTTCAGCTTTGTCGAGGACCAGCAGGAAGTCATTGCCCTTTACCGGCAGAACGAGCTTTACAACGTCAGGGAAGGCGACCTCGCCGAGATCTATCTGCCTACGAGCCCGGGCGAGATCATCAAGGCGAAAGTCAACTCGATCGTCTGGGCGCAATCGCAAGGCCAGATAGCGCAGGGCGGCATGATTCCGAACACCGGCGCCACCGATGCGGTGCCGAACCGCTTCGCGGTGAAGTTCGACCTGCGCGACGAATCCCGCGGGCGGATGCTGCCGGTCGGGGCAATCGGGGCGGGGGCGATCTATACGAAGCATATGGAAGTGTTCCACATCATTCGCATGGTCTTCCTGCGCGTCAGTTCCAAGCTGAACTACCTGGTGTTCAAGCTTCACTAGGTTCGCCGGATCCGGGGTTCGACAGAGATTTGGCAGAAATTTGGCAGAAATTTGGAAGAGGGAAGTCCGTGTCGTCGTTTCAACCAATGAAGACCTTGCTGCTGGCACTTCCAGTCGCCATGCTTTGCGGCTGCGCCCTGAAGACACCACCCGAGGGCGCGGACCTTCGGCGCCAGGCCGTGCCTGTGCTCGAAGGAAACGCCACGTGGGCGAACGCGGCCACGGCCGGTGACGCCGCCGATGCCTGGCTTGCCACCTTCGACGATGCCGAACTGCAGCGGCTGGTGCGCGAGGCCATCGCGCACAACGGCGATCTCCGGCTGGCCGCGGTGCGCGTGCAGCAGGCGCAGGCGCTGGTCGCCATCCAGCGCAGCGGTCTGCTGCCGGATGCGGGCGCGAAGGGCAGGGCAGGCAATTCGGAAACGCAGATCCTGTCGCTCGGTGCGAGCTGGGAGATTGACCTGTGGGGACGCATCCGCGCCCAGTCGCGCGCGGCGGAATCGCAATACGAGGCCACCAGGGACGACTACCTCTGGGCCCGGCGCGTGGTTGCCGCGGCCACTGCCAGGGCATGGTTCACGCTGATCCGGAACGCGAAGCTGGAGGATCGGCTGCGGCAGTCCGCCGCCATTCAGGAAGAGCTGGTACGGATCACCGCCCAGCGCGTCGAGATCGGGGCAGCGCCGGACACCGAGCTGCTGGAAGCGCGCAACGTCCTGCGCGCGCAACGCGACGCCATCGGAAAAGCCGAACTCGCCAGAAGCCAGGCCGCGCAGGCGCTGGAACTGCTGCTGGGCCGCTATCCCGCCGGAGACATCGCGACGGTGCCGGAATTGCCGGCCATGCCCCCGGCCCCGGCTGCGGGGTTGCCGGCGAACCTGGTCGAGCGCCGGCCGGACCTGTCGGCGTCGGCGCACCGGGTCGCGGCGGCCTTTGACATGCGGCAGTCGGCGCAGGCAGCGCGCCTGCCACGGATCTCCATCAGCGCAGCCATCACCGGCATCCGCAGCGACGTGTTCCTGCTCAACCAGGCCGGCACCCCGATCACGGGGCTCAACGGTTCGTTCGTCGCACCGATCTTCACGGGCGGGGAGCTCAGGGCCAGGGCGGACTACTACAGCGCCGAGGAGAGAGCCGCCCTGATCGCCTATGGCAACACCGCACTGCAGGCACTGGGCGAGGTGGAGGCGGGACTGCAGGCGGAATCCGGCTATGCCGGGCGCACCAGGCAGTTGCAGGAGAGGGTAGATGAAAGCCGCGTCCTGGTGCGGCGAGCCGAGGCGCGCGCGGGCATCGGCGCCTCGGATACGCGCAGCCTGCTGAAGCAGCGGCAGGCACTCGTGGCCGCCGAGATGGATCTCGTCAACGTGCAGGCCGATCATCTCGACCAGCGCATTGCGCTGCTGCTGGCGTTGGGTGGTGACTGGAAGGACGAGTCGGGCTCCGATGCCCAGACCGCCGGCCGGGCATCCTGATGGCTTCTTCGGGCAGTTGGATTACCCGGACTAGTTTCGGTCCGCGATGGAGAGGCGGACCTGTGGCTCGCCGGTCGCGGCTTCGGCGTGGCCGGCGTGGACCGCCGATGCCGAGCGCCCGTGATCGATCAGCAGGACCGCGGCCATGCCAATCAAGGCCGGCATGGCAATCGCTACAAAATTCTGCTGCAGCGGCAGATCCATGGCGACGAGTACGCCAATGACGATGGGAGCCAGGATAGCCCCACTGCGACCAACGCCCAGCGCCCACCCGAGCCCGGTGGAACGGATGGCGGTCGGATAGAACTGCCCGGTGTAGGCGTTCGCCACGATCTGCGTGCCGATTGTCGACGCGCCGGCAAGGGCCACCACAAGGTATTGCAGGTCCGCGGGCAGCCTGAGCCCGAGCAGCGTGATCGAGACCGCGGCGAGCGCATACATCGCGGCAAGCACGTACTTGATGTGATAGCGGTCGGCAAGCCATCCGCCCCCGACGGCGCCGATCATCGCGCCGAGGTTGAGGACCAGCACGAACGTCAGCGCCGAGCCCAGGCTGTAGCCCGCGGTCGCCATCAGCTTGGTCAGCCATGAGCTCAGGGCGTAGACCATGAACAGGCACATGAAGAACGCGATCCAGAACATGACGGTGCTGAAGGCGCGGCCGTCGTGGAACAGGTGCCGGATCGGCGCGCTGTCGGCCTTGTCCCGGGCCGGCACGGAGAATCGATCGGTTGGAGACCACTGGCGGGCTGGCGCGAGGCTGGCAACAATGCGGCGCAATGCCTCGTCGTCGCCCCTTGCCAGCAGGAAGGGCATCGATTCGGGCAGGGACTTGAGGATGGCGGGAACCAGCAGGACCGGAAGGCCCGCAGCGAGGAAGACCGATTGCCAGCCGTATGTTTCGATCAGGCCCTTGCCGAGGATGGCGGCGACCATCCCGCCGACGGCATAGCCGCTGAACATCAGGGTCACGAGCGTCGCCCGCATCCGCTTCGGTGCGTACTCTGTCATCTGCGCGACGACATTGGGCATGACGCCCCCGATGCCGAGCCCGGCGAGGAAGCGCGCGACGCCGAAGAGCACGGGATCCCTGACCAGGCCGGCCGCAGCGGTGAACACGCTGAACAGGATGACGCAGAGCGCGATGGCCCGGCGCCGGCCAATCCTGTCTGCCAGGGTGCCGAGGAAGATCGCGCCGAACACCATGCCGAACAGGGCGGAACTGACCATGAGCCCGGCCTGAGCCGGTGCCACGCCGAGGTCTTTCATGATCGAAGGCAGTGCGATGCCTACGACCGCCAGGTCGTATCCGTCAAAGATGATGATGATTGCGCACCAGAACAGCACGCGCGCATGGAAGCGATTGAATTGGGCCTCGTCGGCCAGCTTGTGGACGTCGATGTGCGACATGGGGGCTTGTCTCCGGTATTTTTTATCTGGTGAATTACTGTTTTGCCATGGGAACGTTCGGGTCGGCGAGGCGATCGGGATCGACCTGCCTGCGCTGCTCGATCAGGCGGCGTGCCAAGCGGAGGTCGCGCGCCGCGTTGGCACCGATGGCTGCCTGGACCACATCGCCGTCGAGGTAGCACAGCAGGAAACTGTCCCCGCACGGCGTGCCGCGTGCCACGACACGATGCGACGGCAAGGGGATGCCGTAGATCTGCAGGTTCATGCCGTACTGGTCCGACCAGAACCACGGCAGGGGCGCATAGTCAACGGGCAGGCCGAGCGCCGCGCGTGCCGCGGCGATACCCTGGTCCTGCGCGTTCTGCCAGGATTCCAGCCGCAAACGGCGTCCGGCCCACGGATTCGGCGTCACCGCCACATCTCCCGCGGCGAAAATATCGGGGTCGGAAGTACGGCAGCCCTGGTCGACGATCACGCCGCCATCGCACGCCAGCCCGGCGTCACGAGCCAGCGCATCATTGGGCACGAGACCCACGCCCGCGACGATGGCGTGGCACGCCAGCGTGCTGCCATCGGCAAGCGTCACCGACGACAGGCCGTCAGCGCCTTGCGCGAGGCCGGTGATGCGGGCGCCGAGCAAGACGCGGGTGCCGTGCGCACCATGCAGCCCGAGCAGGTGTTCGGAGATCTCCGGCGGCACGGTGCGCTCGCACAGCCGGCTTTGCGCTTCGACGACGGTAACATCCGCGCCCTTCTGCCGCGCGGTGGCGGCGACTTCCAGCCCGATCCAGCCGCCGCCAACGATGACGAGGCTGCGGCCCGGCCGAAGCTCGGGCGCCAGCGACAACGCGTCGCCAATCGTGCGCAACGTATGGCTCGGCGTCGTATCCGCGCCCGGCACGGCAAGCGCGCGCGCCTTGCCGCCGGTACACAGGATCAGCTTGTCGTAGGACAGCCTCTCTCCATCGGACATCTCCAGGCACTTCGCGCCGCGGTCGATGCGGGCCGCCCGCGTGTCCAACCACCACTCCATCCTGAGCGCTTCGAACGCCTCCGGCTTATGCAGCCACGTGCTGGCGGGAGCCGCTTCACCGGCAAGGACGGCTTTGGATAACGGCGGCCGCTCGTACGGTGGATGGGCCTCGTCGCCGATGAGCACGAGCCGGCCGGCGAAACCCTCGCTGCGCAGCGTCTGGGCGGCCCAGCCGCCGGCCTGGCCCGCGCCGACGATGACGATGGTGGCGGCCTGCGATATGGCAGATATGGCAGTCGCGCCAGGTGGTGGTGCGGAAGTCATGTGCGTCCCTTGTGGTTGCGTGACCGGCGCTTCTCAGCCCAGGTCGAGGTAGACCTTGCCGCCTTCGATGCGGACCGGATAGGTACGGATGCTCTCGGTCAGCGGGGCGCACATCGCTGCGCCGTTGCGGATGTCGAACCTGCCCTGATGGAGCGGGCATTCGATCTCGTGCCCTTCAAGAAAGCCGTCGCACAGGCGCGCGTGGCCATGCGTGCAGATGTTGTCGGTCGCATAGACGCCGCCGTCGACGCCATACAGGGCGATCTCCTTGCCCTCGACGGCCACGGCGATCACATCATCCTGCGGGACGGCGGACAGCAGCGCTGCCTCGATCCAGGTTTCAGTCATGAATGGCTCCTGCTAGATGGGGTAGATCAGCGAGTTTGGGATCATCTCGCTATCGAACACGCAGATGCGCGAGGCGAAGCGCCAGCCTTCGGGCGTGCGCACGATGGTGTCGAGGTAGCGGCCAACGTTGTACACATCGGTCATCTGGTCCGGCTTGGTGCGCAGCACGGCATAGCTGGCCTCGGCCACGATCCTGTCGGCCCCTCCCTCCCGGATCAGCGGCGCGCCGACGATGTGGCGCTGGTAGTAGGGGTCGTGGAACAGGGTCTCCCGGATGCCATAGATGCGGTCCCTCAGCATCCCCTTGCCTTCGAGCGACAACGTGGCGAGCGGCAACCCGCGCTCGTGGTTCTCGCGCGGCTGGATCCGGTAGAGACAGTCGTCGGTGAAGAATCCCGGCCAGCGGTCCCATTCGCCGCTGTCCACGGCGCTGGTGTAGTCGGCGTACAGGGCGAGCAGCGCGTAGTAGTCAGAAAAGTTCATGGCCTCAGACCTCCATCACCTTGCGCCAGTAGGCGTACATCCCCCGGATCAGGGTCTCGGTGACCATGTGTTCGGTGTTCTCGGCGGTCTTGCCGCCCAGTTCGGCAATCACGCGATGCCAGGGCTTCTGGGTGAAGCCTTCCTGCGAGCATTCGATGGCTTCGCCGTCGTCGGCCGACACGAAGCCCGCGGGCCCGAAGAGATTGGCCTGGCGCAGGCGGCGCCGCGTCATGTCCTCGGTGTCGTCCTCGAAGCCGAAGTGCGTCCAGACGAAGTCGAAGGAGTCGGGGCCGTTGGGCTGGATATGCCGCGTGGACACCGAATTGACCTGCTGCTGGAAGATCACGCCCGGGAACACCGTCATCATCACCGCGCTCGGCTCGCCCCACCAGGGCTCGTGGACGATGTCGAGGATGCGGTCGTCGTGCAGCGCCATGTGGTCCTTGAAGCTGGACACGCCGGAGGTCACGTCGCTCTTGCCGCCCTGGCCGCGGGTCGAGACCATCGCGGCATGGCGGAATTCGGCATCCATCACCAGCCGGGCCTTGTTGTCCGCCCGCCAGAGCCCGAACGTGACGAACCACGTATGCAGCAGCCCGGGGTGGTAGGGATCCTTGATGTTCTCCTGCATCAGCTTCCAGTTGCCCGGAATGCGCTGCTTGTTGTAGCCAAGGACCTTCAGCTTGCGGCCATTGAACAGGCGGTCGAAGTAGCCGAGGATATCCGGCCCGAGGTAGGCCTCGAGCGAGGGCACGCCATGGTCGAACGAGGCGAACACGACCCCGCCACGCGACGCGACCTTCAGCTGCGTGAGCCCGTGCTCCTGCGGCTTGAAGTCGGCGGGCATGCCGCCGTTGACCTTGCCGTCCTGCCTGACGCCGCGGCGCAGTGGCACCCCTTGCAGATTGCCCTTCAGGTCATAGTTCCACTGATGGTAGGGGCAGTGGAAATCCTTCCGGTTCCCGCTGCGCTCCCGGCAGAACTTCATGCCGCGATGAGCGCATACGTTCTCGATCACGTTGATCTCTCCGTCCTGGTCCCGCACCAGGATCACCGAACGCTCGCCAAGCGTGGTGCGCTTGAAGTCGCCGGGATTCGGGACTTCGGCCTCCAGGCCGACATAGTTCCAGTGACCCTGGTAGAAGCAGCGTTCGAGTTCGCGCTGGTAGAGCTGCGTGTCGGTATAGACGCGGAACGGGATGCGGCTGATGCTGTCGTCGGCCCACACGGGGCGATCTTCATGGGAGGCGGATGCCATGGCTGTTTCCATAGGGGCGAACGGAGTCCGCGCGCGGGCCCGGTGGGCCTGTGCGACGTCTGTGTGCTTGGGGGACTTCAGTAGGGAAGGATTCCCTGGGAGCGGGCTATCGCCAGAGGAGGGTGAGGTTCATGGGGCGTCTCCCTATGTCTTTTCGTATGGAAAGGATCATCGGACATCGACTGAAATAAACCAATAGAATCCCGGCTATAGTTGATATTCACAGAATCAATGAAGGTACGCGATGGAACTGAAGGACGTCGACCTGAACCTGCTCGTCGTGTTCGATCAGCTGTTGCGGCAGGGGACTGTTTCCGGCACGGCCAAAGCCATGAACCTGAGCCAGCCGGCTGTCAGCAATGCGTTGGGCCGCTTGCGGACCTTGATGGGCGACCAGCTGTTCGTGCGGAGCAGCAAGGGAATGCTGCCGACACCACTTGCACAGGAGCTGGCTGAGCCGGTCGGCCATGCTCTGGAATCGCTGCAGGCAACGCTCAGCCGCAAGATGACATTCGATCCCTTGCACAGCGATCGCGCATTCCGCATCGCCATGACGGACATCGGCGAGGTGCACTTCATTCCGCCGCTGATGGGTGCGCTTGGGCAATGCGCGCCTGGCGTGACCGTGGCCACGGTGCGCAATACGGCGGTTGACCTGGCAGCGGAGATGAGCCAGGGCAAGATCGACCTCGCTGTCGGCCATCTGCCCGAACTCAGCACGGAATTTTTTCAACGGCGCCTGTTCCGCCAGCGCTATGTCTGTCTGTTCCGGCCCGGTCACGCGATGGACAAGAAGAAGGTCAGCATGCGGGACTTCGAAGCCGCCGAGCATGTCGTGGTCACGGCGGCGGGAACGGGGCATGCCCGGGTCGACGAACTCCTTGCCAAAGGCGGCGTAAAGCGCAGCATCCGGCTGCGCGTGCCGCACTTCGTGGCCCTGGCGGACATCATTGCCACCACCGACCTGGTCGCTACCGTCACCTGGACGTTCGCGGAACGATGTGCCAGGTATTTCGGCCTCAGGTATGTCAACCATCCGTTCGCGCTGCCGGCCATTCAGATCAACCTTTTCTGGCATGCCCGGTATCACCGCGATCCTGCGAATCAGTGGCTGCGCAACGAGTTTATTGCATTGTTCTCCGAATAGGGCTGGGCCGAAGCGAAGGGCGCGCTAGCGCTGCACTTCCGCCACCTCTGCCACCTCGATCAGCGCATCGACCACGACCACCCCGTCGGCGCTCGCCATCACCGGGTTGAGGTCAACCGAGCGGATCGCACCGCCGGCCGCATGAACCAGGTTGCCGACCTGCACCGCCAGCCGGCATAGCGCGGCAATATCGACCGCCGGCTCATTGCGCACGCCTCGCAGCAGCGGCGCGATGCGAACACCGTCCAGCGCGCGGGCGACGTCGGCTTCGCTGCACGGCGCCAGCAGGACGGCGGTGTCGCGCAGCGTCTCGACATATTTTCCGCCGTCACCGATCACCAGTACCGCGCCGAATACGGGATCCCAGTTTGCGCCGATCATGCATTCGCGCTGGCCACGCGACATGCGGGCGACCACGATGCCTTCGCAATGCGCTTCCATGGCCTGCAGCGCGCGCGTCTGGGCCGTGAATGCGCTCGCCACGGCCTCCGGGTCATTGCAGTGCAGCGCGACCAGCCCGTGCTCGCTCTTGTGCGGCACCTGCGGCGAACTTGCCTTGACCGCCACCGGTGCGCCGATGCGTTGCCACGCAGCCACCGCGGCATCCACGTTGCGGCAGAGATAGTGTTCGACCACCGGCATGCCTGCTGCCGCCAGGCGTGCGAGGCTGGCGGCTTCGCTGAGCGTCGCGCTCTTCGCTGCGGAGGCTGGCATGGCAGGTGCGGCCGGCAGCAGTGGCTCGCCTTCGGCCGCGATCTGCCGCAGCCGTTGCTGGTGCGAGACCAGTTGCGAGAACGCCGCCAGCGCTTCGGCTGTGCTGGCGTAGGTCGGAACGTTGGCCTGCCGGAATGCGTCGGCCACCGGCGCTTGCCATACGGCGACCGCGATGGGCTTGCCCGCGGTATCGGCAAACGCCGCGGCGTCGCGGGCGAAGCGCCGCACGTCGTAGCCCATGCCTGAGACGGGGATATCAAGCAGGAACAGGTCGGCGGCGGGATCGCGCGCCACCACCGGCAGCACCTCGCCGAACAGCGCGCTGTTGGTCAGCAGCGCGGCGGTGACATCGACCGGGTTGGCGGTGGCGGCGAAACCGGGCAGGCGCTGCGCCAGCGCGGCCTGCGTGGCATCGGACAGCGGCGCCAGCGTCAGCCCGCACGACGGCGCCGTGTCGGCGGCCATCACGCAGCTCGCGCCTGAGTTGCTGACGACTACCAGCCGCTTTCCCGCGGCCTGCCATCCGCGCAGGTACATCGGCGCGCAGCGCGCCAGCGCGTGCGCATCGTCCACGCGCCAGATGCCATGGCGCCGCAGGAAGGCATCGACCGCGCGGTCCTCGTTGGCGATGGCGCCGGTGTGCGACGCGGCGGCGCGCTGCCCGTCCTGCGAGCGTCCGGCCTTGACCGCCACCACCGGCACGTGGCGCGCCCGTGCCACGCGCGCGGCCTCGGCGAGTACCTCGGGATCGGACAGGCTTTCCAGGTACAGCAGCACCAGCCGCACGCCGGGATCGTGCGCCACCGCCAGCGCCAGCTCGCTGACGGTGATGTCGGCCTGGTTGCCGGTGGCATGCATGTGGCGCACGCCGATGCCCTGGCCGCGCAGCAGCCCGTAGACCATCGCCGCCACGCCGCCGCTCTGGCTGACCACGGCGACGGGGCCGTCCTGCGGCGGCACCTCGATGAACATGGTCGAAAAGCTGGCGATGGCGCCGCTGCCGAAATTGGCCAGCCCCTGGCTGTTGGGACCGACCAGCCGCAGCCCGCTGGCGCGCGCGGCGCGCACCATCTCGTCCTGCTGGCGCCGGCCTTCGGCACCGGCTTCGCCGAATCCCGACGCGATCACGATGGCCGCCGCCACGCCCAGCCGCGCGCAGTCCCGCACGGCCTGCACCGCGGCGTCGCCGGCGACGATGATGATGGCGAGTTCGGGGACTTCCGGCAGCGCGTCCAGCGTCGGGAAGGCGCGCAGGCCCTGGATAGTGTCGCGCTGCGGGTTGACCGGGTAGAGCGTGCCGGCGTAGCCGTGCGCCTGCATGTAGTGGATGGGGCGGCCGCCGATCTTGTGGATGTTGTCGGAGGCGCCGATCACGGCGATGGAGCGGGGGGCGAGCAGGGACTGGAGGGGGGCGGTCATGACGGAAGGGGCGTGGGTGATGTGTGGGCGATCAGTCGATGGTGGCGCCGGATGCCTTGACGACGCCGGCCCATTTGTCGATTTCGTGTTCGAGGAACCGTGCGGTGGCAGGCGGCGAGGTCCATTCCGCGGCAAAGCCCTGCGTGGCGAAGCGCGCGCGCACGTCGGCGTTGTCGAGTACGGCTCTCAGTGCCGTGCCGAGCGTATCGAGCACCGCGGGCGGCGTGCCGGCGGGGGCCAGCATCGCGTTCCAGGCGCTGGCCTCGTAGCCCGGCAAGCCTGACTGCGCCACGGTCGGCGTGTCCGGCGCGGCCGGCGAGCGCGCCGCGCCCGTGACCGCCAGCGCCTTGAGCTTGCCGTCGCGCACGAATGGCATGGCCGACAGCATGGTGTCGAACATCACCGTGGCCTGTCCGCCCATCACGTCGGTCAGCGCGGGAGCGCTGCCCTTGTATGGCACGTGCGTCATGCGCACGCCGGCCATGCTGTTGAACAGCTCCGCGGCCAGATGGGTGGACTGGCCGTTGCCGGAGCTGGCAAAGGTGACCTGGCCGGGCCTGCTCCTGGCCAGCGCGATCAGCTCGGCGACATTGCCCGCTGGCGTGGCGGGCGCGGTCACCAGCACCAGCGGGCCGCGCGTGAGCAGGCTCACCGGCGCGAAGTCCTTGCGCGTGTCGTAGCCGGGCTTGCGGAACAGCGTCATGTTGATGGCATGCGCGGTGGTGGCCACCAGCAGCGTGTAGCCGTCGGGCGCGGCCCTGGCCACCGCCTCGGCGCCGATATTGCCGCCGGCGCCGGGACGGTTCTCCACCACCAGCGGCTGGCCGAGCTTGTCCGACAGCTTCTGGCCGACCACGCGCGCGACGATGTCGGTGGGGCCGCCGGGCGGGTAGGGCACCACCAGCCGGATCGGCTTGACCGGGAAGGACTGCGCCAGCACTGGCGGCATGGCCGCCGCGGACAGGGCGAGGCAGGAAAGCAGGGCGAGCGCGTGCCGCCGGGATCGATTCGGTGCCAAGGGGGTGCTCCGGTTGTGGGTGCCGGCTGGGATGGGAAGTCGGGCGCGCGCCGGCTGGCGCCTTAAGAACCCGTTTCATAATGAAAAAGGGTCCCCTTTTTCATTATGAAACGGGTTCTAATGCCGCTATTCGCGCAGGAAACGCAGCAGTGTCCCTTCGCCGAAGCGCAGGAAGCCTGCGCGCACGCGGTCGCCGATCGCCACGCCGGGCTCGGCATGGCCCATCACGCGCGGGCCTTCATCCAGCGTGGCCAGCACCAGCGTGTAGGGCGCCAGGGCGCGGAAGGCCTCGGCCGGGGCACGGCTGATCTCGGTGACTGCATAGACCGTGGCGAGTCCGCCGGCATCGCGCCATTGCAGCTGCAGGCTGCCGCACGCGCGGCAGGCATGGCGCTCCAGCGGCTGCCAGGACCCGCAGTCACCGCAGCACTGGTAGCGCACCACGCCGGCATCGAGTCCGTCGGTGTATGGATGGCTTGTGGGATGGCTCATGGCGCGGCCTCCAGCACCAGGCTGACATGGGACGACAGCACGCCGCCGTCGGCATGGAACAGCGCGCGGCGGCGCTTGCCAAGCTGGCGCTCGCCGGCGCGGCCCGCGAGCTGGCGTGCGGCCTCGGCAAGATGCATCAGGCCGCCCGCCACGCCGGAGTGGCCGAACGCAAGCAGCCCGCCGTGCGTATTGAGCGGCAGCGCGCCGCCACGGCTGAAATCGCCGGCTTGCAGCCGTGCATGCGCTTGCCCGCGCGGCGCCAGTCCCAGTTCTTCGAGCAGCATGACCAGCGTGATGGTGAACGAGTCGTAGATCGCCAGGCAGTCGATGCCATCCACGCCGCCGCCCGCCTCGGCAAAGGCGCGCCGCGCGGCCTCGGCGGCGCCGGTCTGCATCACGTCGTCGATAGCGCCCAGGTGCTGGTGGCAGTGCGCCTGCCCAGCGCCGGCGATGCGCACCGGCGTGCCGGCGCAGGGTTCGGCGGACACGAGCACCGCCACCGCGCCATCGGAAATCGGGCAGCAGTCGGACAGCCGCAGCGGCGTGGCGATCGGGCGGGCGGCGCGTGCCTGCGCGAGCGACAGCGGCTCTCGCAGGTGCGCATCCGGATGGCCGGCGGCATGCTCGCGCATCAGCACCGCAAAGCCGGACAGCGCATTGGTATCCATGCCGGTCTCATGCAGGTAGCGCGACGCCAGCAGCGCGTAGTAGGCCGGCACCGAGGCGCCGTTGGGCACTTCGGCATGCGGTTCGCCCACCTGCGCCAGCGTCTGGATCGACTGGTCGCGGCTCTGGCCGGTGAGGCGGTTCTCGCCCGCGACCACCAGCACATGGCGGCAGCGTCCGGCGCGCACCAGCTCATGCGCCAGCATCGCCATCACGCCGCCGGTGGCACCGCCCGCGGCCACGCCGTGGGCGTAGGCGGGCGTGAGCGAGGCGTATTCGCAGAAGCGGTCGGCCAGCATCAGGTGCGGCAGCGTGGTGGCATAGCCGCACAGTACGCCGTCGATGTCGGCGCGCGCCAGCCCGGCATCGGCCAGCGCGACATCGGCGGCCTGCGCCATCAGCGCCAGCGGCGTGCTGCCGTCGATGCGGCCGAAGCGGGTGTTGCCGGTGCCGCGTATAAAGCTGGTATAGGTGGCGCTCATGTCAGTGCCTGAGCAGCGGGCATTGCGACTTCGATGCCGGCATGAAGGCCTGCTCGCCGGGCACCGTCGCCACGACCTTGTAGTAGTCCCATGGGTATTTCGATTCGGCCGGCGTTTTCACCTCGAACAAGTACATGTCGTGGATCATGCGGCCGTCCTCCCGGATGTGGCCGTTCCTGGCGAAGAAGTCGTTGACCGGCATCGACTTCATCTTCTTCATCACCGCCGCGGTCTCGTCGGTGCCCGCCGCCTGCACGGCCTTCAGGTAGTGCATCACCGATGAATAGGCGCCGGCCTGGCTCATGTTGGGCATCTTCTTCAGCTTCTCGAAATAGCGGCGCGACCACGCGCGGGTGGCATCGTTCATGTCCCAGTAGAAGGCCTCGGTCAGCACGAGGCCGCCCGCCGTCTTCAGCCCGATGGCGTGGATATCGTTGATATAGAGCAGCAGGCCCGCCATGCGCTGCGCGTTGTTGCGCGTGAGGCCGAACTCCGACGCCGCCTTGATCGCGTTGATGGTGTCGCCGCCGGCATTGGCCAATCCCACGACCTGCGCCTTGCTGGCCTGCGCCTGCAGCAGGTACGAGGCAAAGTCGCTGGCACCGATCGGGTGGCGCGCGGCGCCCAGCACCTTGCCGCCGGTCTCGTTGATGACCGACGTGGCGGAGTCCTGCAGCGTATGCCCGAAGGCGTAGTCCGCGGTCAGGAAGAACCAGGTCTTGCCGCCGCGCTGCACCGTGGCGCGCGCGGTGGTGTTGGCGAGCGCATAGGTGTCATAGGCGTAATGGACCGACACCGGCGTGCACAGGTCGTTGGTGATGCGCTCGGTGCCAGGTCCCGAGAACACCACGATGCGGTTCTTCTGCTTCGCCACTTCGAGCACGGCCAGCGCCGGCGCCGACGCGGCCACGTCGAGGATGGCATCGACATTGCCGGTGTCGTACCACTCGCGCGCCTTGTTGGCGGCGATATCGGCCTTGTTCTGGTGATCGACCACGACCAGCTCGATCTTCTTGCCCAGCACCTTGCCGCCGACATCGTCGATGGCCATCTGCGCCGCGGTGGCGCTGCCGCGGCCGGTGACGTCGGCGTACAGGCCGCTCATGTCGAGCAGCATGCCGATCTTGACCACGTCGTCGGAGATCGCTGCCCTGGGCTGTGCGTGGGCGGCGCCGCAGGCCAGCGCGGCGGCCAGGGCGAAGGCGCCGGCGGCCCGGCGTCGGATCGAAAGGCGAAGCTTCATGGTGTCTCCTCTGGCTATTGTGGTTTTTGGTCCTGGCTAGACCGTGGCGATCGGCGTTACGGGCGAGCCCACCGCGCCCGGCAGCCGCAGCGGCGGCGCGGTCAGCTGGAAGCGGGTGCGGCCGTTGGCGCGCAGCCAGTCGGCCAGCTCGCGCAGGTACCACAGCTCGCCCAGCGGCAGGCCCAGCTTGAACAGGCAGTGGTGGTGCAGCGGCAGCAGCGGGTGGCGCTGGTCGCCATCGGGCGCGGGCCGGGCCGGGTAGCGCTCGACCGCGTAGTTGTCGGCGATCAGCGCGGCGATGCCTGCATCGGTGATCCACTGCAGCAGGCGGTCGTCGCGGCCGTCGAGCGCGCAGCAGCTGTGGTGCAGCACGGCTTCGTCAGGCTCGCGTTGCATCGACAGCACCACCTCGGCAAAGCCGGTGCGCAGCAGCAGCATGTCGCCGGGCTCGACCTCGGCCTTGCCGGCATCCATCGCGCGCATCAGCTCGTCGTAGCCGATGTTGCGGAAATCCTGGCCGTACACGTGCGCCAGGTCCACCAGCACGCCGCGGCCCTGCATGCCCTTGACCGCGAAGTTCTCGATGCCGAGCGCCTGCGCGGCGCTGTGGTCGTGGCCGCAGGGATGGGCGGCGAAGTGGTCGTCGTCGGCGTAGTCCACCGGCCCGACGATATGCTCGTTGGCGCGGAAGCCGTTGTAGTAGACGCGCTCGGGCCGGCCGTCGCCGTCGGCATCGAACAGCGCGCCCACGTGCGCCAGCGCATCCCACTGCGTGCTGTACTGCAGGCACATCAGTACCTGGTCGTCGCTGATGACGTCGGTGGCGGCGGGATCGACCCGGGCCAGCGGGAAGTTGAGGTAGGGACTGTCGTCGCGGAAGGTGGGACGCAGCTGCGGCGGGTGGCGGCGCGGGTTGAGCTTGTTGCCGCCCGGATAGTCCAGCGGCAGCGACAGGCAGAAGCTGATGCCGGCCTGCACCTCGCGCGCGCCCCTGACAACCTGCTCGGGGCCGATCAGGTTGACCCGGCCCAGCTGGTCGTCGGGGCCGAAATCGCCCCAGTTGGAGCCTTGCGGACGTTGCTTCCAGCGCATGTCATGCCTCCTCTCGCGTACGTGGCCGGGCGGCCGGCCGTTGGATGTCAGGTTTGGCGCCGCCGGCGTGCGAGAGCCAGTGCTGGCAGATGGCGTCGGCCTCGCGCCGCAGCGCTCGCGCCATCGCGGCCTCCCGGCTGGTGATGCGATCGTTCAGCGCCGCAATGCTGATCGCGCCCAGCGGGTAGCCGTCGGGTCCGGGCAGGGCGATGGCGATGCCGCCCATGCGCTCGACCACGACATCCAGCAATACGGCGTAGCCGCGCTCGCGCGTGGCCTTCACATGGCCCAGCAGCATGTCGCGGCTGAAGCGCGGGTAGCGGCGCATGGCCGGGGCGATGCCGTCGAGCACCGCCTCGACCTCGGCATCAGGCAGCGCGGCCAGCAGCGCCAGGCTGCCGGCGCCGATGCCCAGCGGCCGGCGGCTGCCGATGTCCAGGTAGTTGGCGCGGATCGGGAAGGTGCCGAGCCGCAATTCGATGCAGACCGATTCGCAGCCGCTCGGCACCGACAGGATGGCGCTGTCCTCGAAGGCATTGGCCAGCCGGATCAGCGCCGGGCGCACCAGCGGGCGCAGGTCGGTGCGCGCCAGCGTGGCGGCATGCAGTGCCAGCCATTCGGGTCCCGGCGCAAAGGCCTTGGTGGCGGGATCGCGCTGCACCAGACCCTCGGCCGTCAGGGTATCGAGCAGGCGCAGCGCGGAAGCCTTGTCGACGCTGGCGGCCAGCGCCAGGTCGGTCAGGCGGCTGTTGCGGGCATCGGTCAGCGCGCGCAGCAGGCGGCAGGCCTTTTGCAGCGAGGTGCTCGGGGTGGTCACGCCGGTGGTCTCCTGGTCCGGTTTTCGTCACGTGAAACCGGTTGGAGCCGTTATAGGCCATCCGTGAATGCCCGTCATTCTGCTTTGCAAAAAAGTTTTGCCGGATGAAATTGATGCGATTTGACGGTCGGGGCACGATGGTTGTCGTACAACAGTGACCGGGGACCCTTGGGCATCAGCTTGCGGATGGGGTTATGCCTGTAATTTGACGTTATTTGTGGCGGTTTATCCACACATAATCAGGGTAAGCCCGGGCGCCGGCCCGCATTGAACCCTATACAATGTCATCAGACAACGTAACACCCAAGCGGCAAGATTGCCGTCTCCCTGAAGAAAGCCTGCAATCATGAGTGAAGCGACCCAAGCGCCGGCATCGCGCCCCCTCTACATCACGATGCACCCCGACGACAACGTCGCCATCGTCGCCAACGACGGCGGGCTGCCGGCCGGCACCACGTTTCCGTGCGGCCTGACGCTGGTCGAAGGCGTGCCCCAGGGCCACAAGGTGGCATTGACGGACCTGCGCGAAGGCGAGGAGGTGGTCCGCTACAACGTGGTGATCGGCTACGCGCTGAAGGACCTGCCGCGCGGCAGCTGGATCAACGAGCGCGTGATCCGCATGCCGGCCGCGCCGGAGCTGCACGACCTGCCGGTGGGCACGCGCGTCAAGCCGCTGCCGCCGCTGGAGGGCTACACCTTCGAGGGCTACCGCAATGCCGACGGTTCGGTCGGCACGCGCAATATCCTCGGCATCACCACCACCGTGCAGTGCGTGGAAGGCGTGGTCGAGTTTGCCGTGCGGCGCATCAAGGAAGAACTGCTGCCGAAGTATCCCAACGTCGATGACGTGGTGGGCCTGGAGCATACCTACGGCTGCGGCGTGGCGATCGACGCGCCGGACGCCGGCATCCCCATCCGCACGATCCGCAATATCGCGCTGAACCCCAACTTCGGCGGTGAAGTGATGATCGTCAGTCTGGGCTGCGAAAAGCTGCAGCCCACGCGGCTGGTCAGCGCCGGCACCATCCCGATCCAGAAGGAAGGCGAGCCTGACGTGGTCTGCCTGCAGGACGAACAGCACGTGGGCTTTGCCTCGATGATCGATTCGATCATGGCCACGGCCGAGAAGCACCTGCAGCGCCTGAATGCGCGCCGGCGCGAGACCTGTCCCGCATCTGACCTGGTGGTGGGCGTGCAGTGCGGCGGCAGCGATGCCTTCTCGGGCGTGACGGCCAATCCCGCGGTGGGCTTTGCCACCGACCTGCTGGTGCGCGCCGGTGGCACGGTGATGTTCTCCGAAGTCACCGAGGTCCGCGACGGCATCGACCAGCTCACCGCGCGCGCGGCCACGCCCGAAGTGGCCGAGGCGCTGATGAAGCAGATGGCCTGGTATGACGCCTACCTCGAGAAAGGCAAGGTCGATCGCAGCGCCAACACCACGCCTGGCAACAAGAAGGGCGGCCTGTCCAACATCGTGGAAAAGGCGATGGGCTCGATCGTCAAGTCCGGCACCGGCCCGATCCATGGCGTCAGCGGTCCGGGCGAGAAGGTCACGCAGAAGGGTCTGATCTACGCCGCCACGCCGGCGGGTGATTTTGTCTGCGGCACGCTGCAGCTGGCCGCCGGCATGAACCTCCATGTTTTCACCACAGGGCGCGGCACACCGTACGGGCTGGCCGAGGTGCCGGTGATCAAGGTCTCGACCCGCAATGACCTGGCACGCCGCTGGCACGACCTGATGGACGTCAACGCCGGCCGCATCGCCACCGGGGAAGCCACCATCGAAGAGGTGGGCTGGGAGCTGTTCCACACGCTGCTGGCGGTGGCCAGCGGCAAAAAGTCCTGGGCGGAACACTGGAAGATCAAGAACGCGCTGGTGCTGTTCAATCCGGCGCCGGTGACCTGAGGCAATGGCTGCTGGTCTTTCGCGGCGGCTGCTGCGGAGGAGAGACGACGATTCATGGCTCTTGAGCGGGCGGCTGGAAACAGCCGCTCTTTTTTGCTCGGAACCAATCATCAAAATATTTGAATAACTATGTGATGATATGAGTAATTGAGCAGGCACTTCGTTCCGTATAGTTCATCCCATCGCAGCGCCACACACAAAAGGACGTTGCGGGAAATTGACCAACACAGCTTATGGAGAGCCCATCATGTCGAACGCCAAACTGGAAGTCCTGACCCCGCAAAACAGCCAGCTGATCATCATCGACC
The DNA here is from genome assembly GCF_017814975.1 of Cupriavidus consociatus. Taxonomy (GTDB): domain Bacteria; phylum Pseudomonadota; class Gammaproteobacteria; order Burkholderiales; family Burkholderiaceae; genus Cupriavidus; species Cupriavidus consociatus. The sequence goes on along the minus strand of NZ_JAGIQA010000007.1, from coordinate 7,856 downwards.
ACCAGCCGCAGATGGCCTTCGGCGTCCAGTCCATGGACCGCCAGCTGATGAAGAACAACGTGGTCGGCCTGGCCAAGGCGGCAAAGGTCTTCGACATCCCGACCACGATCACCACGGTCGAGTCGGACTCGTTCTCCGGCTATACCTATCCCGAACTGCTCGACGTATTCCCCGGCAAGGAAACGCTGGAGCGCACCTCGATGAACTCATGGGACGACCAGAAAGTGCGCGACGCGCTGGCCGCCGCAGGCCGCAGGAAGATCATCGTCGCCGGCCTGTGGACCGAGGTCTGCAACACCACCTTCGCGCTGTCGGCGATGCATGACAGCGACTACGAGATCTACATGGTTGCCGACGCCTCGGGCGGCACCAGCAAGGAAGCGCACGACTATGCCATGCAGCGCATGGTCCAGGCCGGCGTGGTGCCGGTGACCTGGCAGCAGGTGGTCTTGGAATGGCAGCGCGACTGGGCCCGCCGCGATTCGTACGACGCCGTGATGGCGCTGGTCAAGGAACACTCCGGCGCGTACGGCATGGGCGTGGACTACGCCTACACCATGGTGCACAAGGCAGCGCAGCGCACCGCGACGCAGCACGTGTCGCTGGCCCCGGTTCCCGCGGTCTGATCGATGACACCGCAGGCATCCCGGACAAGGAGAGCAACATGAATATCGGTGAAAGGCCTGGCCGCGGCGCTTGCCTGCTGGGATGCTGGCTTGCGGTGATGATGGGCAGCGTCGGCGCCGCGGCGGTGGTGGCGCAGACGCTGGCGGTGTGAGGCGCTACGGCTCGATCCGCGCACTCGAGCAGAGTCAGCGCAGCCACGGAAGCCGGACGCCGCTGAACACCAGCGCCAGTCCGCCCACCACGACCAGGCTGAGCGCCCACACCACGTCGAGGTTGAACCAGCTGCGCGACACGAACTTAAGCCCGACATAGCGGTAGACCAGCCACGCCACCAGGCCGCCGGTCGCGATCATGGCCGCGGCATGTACGACGGACACGAGCAGCGCCATGGAGACATTGGCGCCGATCAGCGTAGCGGCCGCCTGGTGGCCGGGATCCTCGTCGGCGCGGCACAGCCCAAGGTAGATCGGCACCAGCATCAGCCCGGCACCATGCGCGATTGCCACGGCAAAGGACCACAGCGCGAGGCGCGACGGCGGGATCCGCGCCAGTGTGCGCGGATGGCGGCGCCAGACCAGCAGCGCCAGCCCCCAACCGATCACCAGCAGCCCCGCCGCAGACTGCAGCGGCGCCTGCCAGCGGACCACCATGGCCAGCGCGCCGAATGGCAGCATGACCGCGATCATCGCCAGCAGATGGCCCAACGCCAACGATCCGAGCGCCGACACCACGGCGCGGTCCTGCCGCGCCAGCAACCCGTTCGATACAGCCAGCGGCCATCCCATCGCGGGATTCAGGCCGTGATAGATGCCGCTTGCCAGGACCGCCGACCACAGGCCGGCATGCTCCCAGGAGAACGCCGTCAAGACCGGACCGACGGATAGCAGAACGAGTCGGTCGAGCAGTCGCCGCCTTCCAGCCGCACCTGGTGCGCGCGGTAGCCGTCGGGGAATTCCAGCCAGTAGTCATCGGCCAGCGCCAGCCCGCCCTCCGGCTCGGCGCGTCCCATCACCTGCACGCCGGGTACGCCGTCGGGATAGAACTGGTTGTCCCACGTGGAGTAGAGCGAGTTGGTCCAGTAAACGCGCTTGCCGTCGCGGCTGATCTCGACCATCTGCGGGCCGCCGGCGAAGGCCTTGCCGTTCGGGTGCGGCGTGCGCCGTGCAATGCCGCCGAGATGGACCGAGCCGGACAACCTCGGCTTGCGCGGATCGGTGACGTCGTACTGGCGCATCTCGCCGGTGCCCCAGCAGGACACGTAGAGGAATTTGTCGTCGAGCGACAGGTCGATGTCGGTGATCAGCGGCGGCACCGCGCCGAAGCCCTGCAGCAGCGGCGGCAGCAGGTCGGCCGAGGCCGGCTCGGGCGGGATGGTCGCGGTCTTTTCCGCATGGAACTTGCCGCCTTCGCGCCACCAGGTCCAGATCGAGCCTTCCAGGTTGGTGGTGTCGACCACCACGCCGACAAAGCCGTATTCCCGCACCGGATCGTGCGCGGGCCTGACTTCCAGCGCCATCTGGTGATTGGCGCCCAGGTCGATGGTCTGCACGTTGCGCCGCGCGCGCAGGTCCCAGAAATGCAGCTTGTGGCCGTACTTGTTGGAGAGCAGGTCTTCCGCCACCAGGCCGTTCTCGAACTGCGGCGGCAAGGCCCATTCGCTCGACACCATGTAGTCGCGCGGCAGGTTCCACCAGAAGTCGTAATGCTTCTCCTGCTCGCCGCGGTCGATTTCCCAGCGGCCAAGCACCTCGAAGGTCTCGCAGTCCATGATGAAGATGCCGGGCAGGCCGTCGGTGCCGGCCTGCCCCGCGCCGCCGAGCGTGCTGACGTAGATCCCTTCCGGGCCGCAATGCACGGTGTGCGGCCGCGAGTAGCCGGTCTTGCCGATGATCTCGTCCGGTTCGATGATCTTGTGGATGCGCGCCTGGGTGGGATGCGGCTTCGTGTCGACGATGTAGATGCGCGACGAGCGCATGCCGGGAATGATCAGGTAGCGCCGCTCCAGGAACGCGTGGCCGGTCAGCGGCGACAGCGCTGAGGAGCAGGCATTCCAGCCGAAGTGGTGCAGCTCGTCGCCCTTGTTGGTCATCGGCACCGTATGCACCACCGTGCTGTAGGTGGGCGAGCCGGGCTTGACGTCGATCACGGCCAGCGCGTCGGGGCGCGAGCCGTCGGGACTCAGCAGCAGGGTGTAGGCGAATTCTTCCGGTGGCGCGCTCATCGCGAGCTGGGGCGACGGGTAAAACGTGGGATCCGGCCGCATGTTCATGGTTAGCCCTCCTGGTTCTACGCCGGTCACATGCCGCGAGATCGCGCAGGCCGGCATGGCAGCGTCCGCGCACGGAAGTGGACTTCGAGCGTACTTAGCCTAGGTCGTTCTCTATCCCTAGTCAAACGGGCCGGCATGCCGGCGCAGGGCCGTTCTCGTCACGCTGGAGGCGCGTGGCGCGTGGCGCGTGAGCGCGCGCGCCGCACGCGCCTTAATGCGCTGGCTGGATGCCGGCGTCAAAGCGCGAGGCCAGCCCCCGGTCGCGGAACGCCGCCACCACGAAGTCGATGAACACGCGCGTCTTCGGCGGCAGCAGCGTCCTGTTCGGGTAGTACAGCGAGATCGGCCCGTTGTCGGCGTGCCATCCGGGCAGCAGCCGCACCAGCGCGCCGCTTTCCAGCCATCGCGCCGCATGCGGCGTCGGCAGCAGCGCCACGCCGTAGCCGAGCATGGCCGCGTGCGCCATGGCCTCGGGGTCGTCGAAGATCATGCGCGTACGCTGCGTGACCGGCGCCTCTTCGCCCGACTCGCTGCGCAGCGTCCATGCGCGCAGCCTGCCGGTCGGGCCCGAGCGCCGCACGATGCCGTCCATCGCGGCCAGCTCGCTGGGGTGGCTCGGCATGAGCCTGTCCGCCATATAGGACGGCGATGCGGTCGCGACGATGCAGGTCCGCGCCAGTTCGCGCGCCACCACCCCGTCGGTCAGTTCGATGCCGCCGCCGATGGCCGCGTCAAAGCCGTCATGGATCAGTTCCGCGGGGCGGTTGTCGAAATGCCAGTCCGGGACGATCGCCGGATAGCGCTGCAGGAACTCGCCCAGCAGCGGCACCAGGTGTTCGCGGCCGAAGGCGAGGGCCATGCTGACCTTGAGCGTGCCCGCGGGCTTGCCTGCATCTTGCGACGCACTGGCAAAGGCATCGCGCAGGGTCGAGAACGGGTCCGAGACTTGCCGCAGGAACTGTTCGCCGCTGGCGGTGAGCGTCAGCTGGCGCGTGCTGCGCTGGAACAGCCGCACGCCAAGGTGCGACTCCAGCCGCGCCACGTTCTTGCTGACCGCCGCGGGGGTCATGCCGAGCTGGCGCGCCGCCGCGGAAAAGCTGCCGGCTTCGGCACTCCGGACAAAGGATTCGAGCAGGTTCAGGGCTTCCATGGCCTCAGCTTATACCAGTGGTTGAAAAAGCTGATGCCAACTCATGGCTATCGAAGGGGCAATCCGCAAACGATACTGGCTTTGCCAACCAACCATTTTCAGGAGCATTCCATGGCCACCCTGATGGGAAAAACTGCATTCGTTACCGGCGGCGCCCGCGGCATCGGCGCGGCTATCGTGCGCCGGCTGGCGCGCGAAGGCGCGGCCGTCGCCTTCACCTACCAGAACTCCGCGGCCGGCGCCAACGCGCTGGCGGCGGAGGTGGAGGCCGCTGGCGGACGCGCCCTGGCACTTCAGGCCGATGCCGCTGACGCAGCCGCGCTGACCCGCGCCATCGACGGCGCCGCGCGCCAGTTCGGCAAGCTCGACATCCTGGTCAACAACGCCGGCGTGCTGCGGCTGGGATCGGTCGAGACCCTGTCGCTGGAAGACTTCGACGAGACCCTGGCCGTCAACGTGCGCGCGGTGTTCGTCGCGGCCAGGGCAGCGCTGCCGCACATGGGCGAGGGCGGCCGCATCATCAACATTGGCAGCACCAATGCCGAACGCATGCCATTCCCCGGTGGCAGCGCGTATGCGATGAGCAAGTCCGCGCTGCTGGGGCTGGTGCAAGGCATGGCACGCGACCTGGGCCCGCGCGGCATCACCGTGAACAACATCCAGCCAGGACCAACCAATACCGACATGAACCCTGAAGCCGGGGAGTTCGGCGCGGCGCTGCACAGCCTGATGGCGTTGCAGCGGCATGCCACGCCGGAGGAGATTGCCGGCATGGTGGCCTATGTTGCGGGTCCGGAAGCTGGCTTCGTCACGGGTGCCAGCCTGATGATCGACGGTGGTTTCAGCGCCTGAGCGCCGTGCCTGCGGCCCGCGAGGGCCGCGGGCCCGCGCCTGGCAAGCAATCCTTGCGCTGCTCCAGCCAGTACGCCGGCTTGGCGCCGGCGTGCCTCAGTCTTCCACGGTCTTGCGCAGCGCCGCGCTGACCTCGCCGTAGAAGCCCCGCAGCTTTTCCAGCTCCAGGTCCACCGGCTGCAGCGCCGGCCACAGCAGCGCCACCATGTCGCGCGCGGTCTTCTCGATATCGACCTCGCGCTGCCGCGCGATCGCGTCCCACAGGATGTGCTCCATCGGCCCCAGGATGGCCGAGCGCAGCAGGCTCAACGGCAAGTCGCTGCGGATTTCGCCATTGCTGCGCGCCCGCGCCAGCAGGTCCATCAGCGGCGCCGTATAGCGGCGCTGCAGCGGCAGGAACACCTCGCCCAGCCCTGGCCCCTTGGCCCGGCCTTCCGACAGTACCAGCGCGCACAGCCCGGTCCCCTGGATCAGGAACAGGCGCAGGTGCGTCTTCACGTAGAACTCAAGCTGCGCCTTGGTGGGCTGGCCATGCGGCATGCCCTGTTCCAGCGTGCTGATGATTTCGTCGTACCAGTCCTCGATCACGCGCACGCAAAGCTCGCGCTTGCTGTGGAAATAGGTGAAGACCGTCCCCTCGGAGACGCCCAGCCGCTGCGCGATCTCGGTGGTAGTGGCGCGCTCGTAGCCAAGCTCGGCGAACACGTCGCGGCTCACGCGCAGGATGTCGCGGATGCGCTGCTCGGCCTTGGCTCCGGCCGGAACGCGGCGCCGGGAACTGGTGTCTTCCATGCTGTCGGGGGTGTGGACGTCTCTCTGGTGCCGAGGATTATAGTGCGCCGGCGGCCAGAACTTGAGTAAAGCTCAAAATTATTATTGCGTTCTGCCTGCCGAGCGTGTACTTTTCACTCGTCGGCGCCACGGTCCGCACCATCGGGTAGTGAAAGGCGGGATAAATTTAGGGGATTTCCCTGACGATATTCGCTGGCAGCCCACCACAGACAATGAACACGGCGTGAATTGAGTGATACTCACAAAACGCCGGCGCACGGAACGACACCGAGCTTTGGAGACCAGTATGACGATGCAGGGCGAGTCCCAACCCACCATCCTGCCCATGGGCGGGCTGTCACATGTGCGCGGCGAAACCAGTATTCCGCTGTCCGAGCAGACCGTGCCGGAACTGCTGGCGCAGACCGTCGCCCGTTTTGCGCAGCGCGACGCGGTCACCTTCCGCGAGCAGGGCGTGCGCTGGACCTGGCAGCAGTTCGCCGAGGCCATCGATGCGCTGGCGGCGGGGCTGCATGCGCTCGGCCTGGTCCGTGGCGACCGCGTCGGCATCTGGTCGCCCAACCGCGTGGAATGGGTGGTGACGCAGTTCGCCACCGCGCGGCTCGGGCTGGTGCTGGTCAATATCAACCCGGCGTACCGGCTGTCCGAACTCGAGTACGCGCTGAACAAGGTCGGCGTCAAGGCCATCGTCGCGGCCGAGGCGTTCAAGACGTCGCGCTACCTGGAAATGCTGCAGGCGCTGGCGCCGGAGCTAGCCACGAGCGAGCCTGGCGCGCTGCAGGCCGCGCGGCTGCCGTCGCTGCGCTGGGTGATCCGCATGGGCGAGGGCGAGACCCCGGGCATGATCCGCTATGACGATGTGGTGGCGCGCGGCGCGGGTGTGGCGCGCGCAACGCTAGACGCCATCACCGCACAGCTCGACCGCAACGACCCGATCAATGTGCAGTTCACCAGCGGCACCACGGGCGCTCCCAAGGGCGCCACGCTGACGCACCGGAATATTGTCAACAACGCGCGCTTCATCGCGATGGCGATGCGCTTCACCGAGCAGGACAAGCTGTGCATCCCGGTGCCGTTCTACCACTGCTTCGGCATGGTGCTGGCGGTGCTGGCCTGCGTCTCCACCGGCGCCGCGATGGTGTTCCCGGGCGAAGCGTTCGAACCGGAAGCGACCATGCAGGCCGTCAGCGAGGAACGCTGCACCGCGCTGCACGGCGTGCCGACCATGTTTATCGCGCAGCTCGACCATCCGCGCTTCGGCGACTACGACTTCTCTTCGCTGCGCACCGGCATCATGGCCGGCTCGCCGTGCCCGATCGAGACCATGAAGCGCGTGGTGTCGCAGATGCATATGTCGGAGGTGACGATCGCCTACGGCATGACCGAGACCAGCCCGGTCTCGTTCCAGAGCAGCACCACCGATCCGCTGGACAAGCGCACCGCCACGGTGGGACGCATCCAGCCGCACCTCGAGGTCAAGCTGGTGGACGCCACCGGCGCCACGGTGCCGGTGGGCGAGAAGGGCGAGCTGTGCACGCGCGGCTACTCGGTCATGCTGGGCTACTGGGACGACGACGCCCGCACCGCCGAGACCATCCGCGACGGGTGGATGCATACCGGCGACCTTGCCACCATCGACGAGGAAGGCTACTGCAATATCGTCGGCCGCGTGAAGGACATGCTGATCCGCGGCGGCGAGAACATCTACCCGCGCGAGATCGAGGAATTCCTGTTCCGCCATCCCAAGGTGCAGGCGGTGCAGGTGTTCGGCGTGCCGGACCAGAAGTACGGCGAGGAAGTGTGCGCGTGGATCGTGCTCAAGCCGGGCGAAAGCGCCACCGAGGAAGAGATCCGCGAGTTCTGCCGCAACCAGATCGCCCACTACAAGATTCCGCGCTACATCCGCTTCGTGAACGAGATGCCCCTGACGGTGACCGGCAAGGTGCAGAAATTCGTGATGCGCGACCAGATGGTGCGTGACCTGAACCTCAGCGAATCGAAGACGGCCTGATCGCGCCGCCCTAGTACGACATAGATTTTTCGAGAAGACACTGCCATGACTACATTGCCCGGCCTGAAATTCGACCTCGGCGAAGACATCGAGATGCTGCGCGATTCCGTGCGCACGTGGGCCCAGGCCGAACTGGCCCCGCGCGCCGGCGAGAT
>NZ_JAGIQA010000079.1 GCF_017814975.1 Cupriavidus consociatus | reverse complement strand
CATCCTCGGCGGCTCGCGCCATACGCTGCACCGCTTCGCCACCGAGATCATGCCCGAGTTCGGCCGCGACCCACTCATCGAATCCAGCCCCGCTGAACTCGCAGCAGTCTGATAACGCACCAGGGAGACTGTCATGACTATCGACCGCCAGGCTTTTCGCAATGCCATGTCTGAGTTGGGTGCCGCCGTCAATGTAATCACGTCTGACGGCCGTGCGGGCCGTTATGGCATGACTGCCAGCGCCGTTTGCAGCATCACCGATGACCCCCCGACGCTGGCAGTGTGCGTGAACCGCGCAAGCCAAAGCAACGTCGTGTTCAAGGAAAATGGGGTGCTATGCGTGAACACGTTGAACGCGGAGCAGGAGGATATTTCGGCTGTGTTCGCAGGCGCGACGAAGTGCGCTGCGGAAGCGCGGTTTGAAACCGGAAGCTGGACTCGGCAGTTGACTGGCGCACCCGTGCTAGACGACGCCGTGGTGTCGTTTGACTGCGTTATCACGGACAGTGTCGAAAAGGGTACCCACACGGTCTTCTTCGCTGAAGTGGTAAAGACCCGCTATGCATCGAAGGATTGTGGGGGACTGATCTATTTCCGTCGCGGCTACCACCACGTTGGCGCCGACGAGCTCGAGGCGCTCGCTGCCTGATCATCCGACTTATACATACCAAACCGGAGTTACGACATGCTGGTGCACATCGATGCGTCCCTCAACGTCACGCTACGATTCCCTGAAGACCTAAAACGGTTCAGCGTGGAGATCGAAGGCAGCAGGGAAGATTTGCCACGTATCCAGGCTGCCGCCAACGTGGCCGGCGACTTAGTCGATGCCGACACGATGTGGGTCTCGCAGGCCTGGCTACGCCAAGCCCCGGCATGTGCAGGCCACCAAGCTTGGCAAGACGGTTTGACCGGCATGATTGAATTCGCTCGCAAGCATGGCTGGATCCGCAACGGCAGCGAGGATGTGCGGGCCCATGTGGTGTGGAATCCCCCGCAGGATAGCCGTTGAAAGTCGCGTACCCAGATTCTGCAGTTCTCAACTGATCTCCAAATTTTCTATGACACGTCTTGACCTCAACGCGGCTTCCCTGCTGATTGACACTGCCTTGGCGAAGGGCCGTGAACTCGAACTCGAGCCCCTGTGCGTTGTAGTACTTGATGCAGGCGGCTATATGATCGCCGCAAAGCGCGAAGACGGCGCCAGCATTTTGCGACCCGGCATCGCGACTGGAAAGGCATATGGTTGCCTCGCGATGGGATTCGGCGGACGAGAATTGGCGCGCCGTGCCGAAAAGAATCCAGCCTTCATGAACGCTTTGTCTGACATGACGTTGGGCAGGGTTGTGCCCGTGCCCGGCGGCGTGTTGATCCGAGACGACGACGGCGCGGTGCTCGGTGCGGTGGGGGTAAGCGGAGACGCATCGTTGAAAGATGAAGCGTGCGCCCTCGCCGGAATTGCTGCGGCGGGCTTGCAGGCCGATCACGGCGATCCCGCCTGATGGCTGGAGACGCGAATATGATCCGCAATGCAGAACAGCTCACTGCAGAGGCTCGTAATCAATTCGCCCCAACAGGAACGCTCCGGGCCTCGATCAACTACGGCAATCCGATACTGGCGCAAAGAACCCCAGCGGGCGAATTGACAGGCGTGTCAGTGGTCTTGGCCACGGAGCTTGCCCGCCGGTTGGAGGTGCCACTGGAGCTGGTGCCTTTCGATGCCGCCGGTAAAGCTTTCGGCGCACTGAGCGCCGGCAAATGCGACATCGGCTTCCTTGCTATCGATCCAGTGCGCGGCACGGCTATTGACTACACGGCCTCTTACGTTCTGATTGAGGGTGCGTTCCTGGTCCGTAACGACAGTGGTTTTTTCGACATTGTAGACATCGATGTGCCGGGTGTTCGTATTGCCGCGGGACTGAACACGGCATACGACCTCTACCTGCGGCGCGAGTTGAAGCACGCGCAATTGGTCTATGCTCCACTTTCCTCCGAAGCGATCGAGCTATTCCTCGACGGGCAGGCCGATGTCGCCGCAGGAATTCTTCAGCCTCTCGAAGTTGCAAGTCGTCAGCATGACGGTCTACGGCTCGCCGGTGACAGATTCATGTCCATCGAACAGGCGATGGCCATGCCGAAAGGTCGAGACCTCGCGATGACGTATCTTCGACAATTTGTAGAGGATGCCAAGGTATCTGGTCTCGTGCGCCAGGCCCTGGACGCGAGTGGACAGACCGAGGCCAAAATTGCGCCACCTCGCCCCGATCATGGGTGAATACCATAACAAAACGGCCGGTTACTGACCGAGTTCATGGTCTAAGTCGCTGTCACGGATTCAAAGTATATGAACTATCCAAATACCCAACTGTTCATCGATGGCAAGTGGCAAGACGCTGTCGATGGCAGGACACTGGCCGTGCTTAATCCCGCAACAGGGCAGGAAATCGGCCGAGTGGCGAGAGCGGGAAAGGCCGAACTCGAGAATTCCGTTGAAGCAGCCGAGAAAGGCTTCCAACTGTGGCGTAACAGCACCGTAGCGGAGCGAAGTCGCGTGATGCGCCGCGCAGCCACCCTGCTTCGGGAGCGGGCTGAGGCTATTGCAACGATTCTGACGACGGAGCAGGGCAAGCCGTTCGCTGAGGCACGGATTGAAGTGCTGGCAGCAGCGGACATCATCGAGTGGTTTGCAGAGGAGGGTTTCCGCGTGTACGGTCGTCTGGTGCCCTCGCGCAAGGATCCGGCTATTCGCCAGATGGTGGTAAAGGATCCGGTAGGACCCGTCGCGGCATTCACGCCCTGGAACTTCCCGATCAATCAAATGATACTGAAGGTGAGCGCCGCGCTTGCCGCGGGATGCTCAGTTGTGGCCAAGGCGTCCGAGGAGACGCCTGCAGCGCCAGCGGCGCTTGTGAAAGTGTTCGCTGACGCTGGCATCCCGGCAGGTGTGCTAGGCCTGGTGTATGGAGACCCTGCCGAAATCTCCACGTATCTCATCACGCATCCAGTCATCCGCAAGGTAACCTTTACTGGTTCGACGCCGGTCGGCAAGCAATTGGCTGCGTTGGCGAGCGCCCATATGAAACGCGCGACGATGGAACTCGGGGGCCATGCTCCGGTGATCGTCTGTGAGGACGCCGACATTGACGCAGCCGTGAAAGCCGCCGGCTTCGCGAAGTTCCGCAATGCTGGCCAAGTCTGCATTTCGCCGACACGGTTTCTTGTTCACAAGAGCATTGCACGCGAGTTCGGGAACGCGCTTGGCGAACACGCTGCCGGCCTCCAGGTTGGCGACGGTCTGAAGGAAGGTACCCAAATGGGACCACTCGCCAATAGCCGTCGCCTGGATGCTATGGCCGAATTCATGCGCGATGCCAGGGAAAAAGGCGCCAACGTATTGACAGGCGGAACGCGGATCGGAGAGGTGGGCAACTTCTGGGCACCGACGGTGCTGACCAACGTTCCTCTCGATTCCAAAGTCTTCAATGAAGAGCCGTTTGGCCCCATCGCTGCCATCCGAAGCTTCAGCGACATGGAGGAGGCTATCTCGGAGGCGAATCGCCTGTCGTTCGGGCTCGCGGGGTACGGCTTCACTCGCTCGCTGAAGAACGCTGACCTGCTTGCCCGCAAGGTAGAAGTTGGCATGATGTGGATCAACATGCCGGCTTCGACAAGCCCCGAGCTGCCGTTCGGCGGCATCAAGGATTCAGGGTATGGTTCCGAGGGGGGGCCGGAGGCTCTCGAGGCGTACCTCAACGTGAGGTCTGTCGTTGTGTTAAATGCGTGAGTTTCGCGTTTTTTGGTGGCCGGAGAAATACAACGCATAACGTCCGGTAGACGCGGGGACCCGGCTACCACCAATCTGAGGTCTGAAAGGCTCTTTGGGGTGCAGGAACGGCCATTCATATGACGCTAGGGAATGTCGGAGGATGGCCGCTCATGGCCGGCTACCGTCATTGCGCTTTACGTCATCCCCGCTTGATGCGGGCGGGGGAGGGCCGTGGCAGAGGTTGCGGCGAGGCAATAAGGTCCGATAACGCCCCCTTGTCGCCCTTGGTTAGCACGCGGATGTGTCGCGAGCCATACGATTCGATCCAAGCTATGCGATCAGTCTAGAAAGGGGTTTGGGTTGCCTTCACGGTCGGTGTCAGTGACACGCGCCAACGCTGGCTGCTTTGTCATGCTCGCCAGCCACTCGATGCGGACACGGCGAGCTCGCCCAGGCTATCCCGCGTTCAGTCATCGGCGATCGCGGCCACGGCCTCAGATAACTCAAGGCCGGCAGGCAGTGCCGAGCCATCTGTACGGCTCTCTTTGTGCCCATAACGCCGCATTCACTGAATCATATTCTTTCACCAATTGGTGAAAACGCCATTTTCAGTGAAAATTTCGGCCGCTCTTCAAGATTTATGATATTTTCAGCGGATGTTGAAAGGGGGCCATTTAATGAAAGAGGCGGAAGCCCATGTTGGGGAGGCGTTGCGACGGCTGCTCGAGAAGATCCCGATCCTTCAAATCGAAGACATCGAAGCCCCCGCTGTGTCCGGCGATTGGCGGCCGGACTTTATCGCCCGGTTACTCGTGGACGGGCGGGAGCACTTGCTCATATGCGAGTACAAGTCGAACGGCCAGCCGCGGTACGCCCGTTCCGCCCTTCTCGAACTGCGTAATTTCGTGGCACAGCGAGCCCCGCAGGCGACGCCCGTCTTCATCGCACCCTACCTCTCACCTGCGGTGAGGCAATTGTGCGCAGAAATGGGCGTCGGCTATCTCGACCTGGAGGGAAACGCCCGGATAGCCTTCGGCGGCGTGTTCATCGAACGCATGGTGGCAGACAAGCCCGCCGCCGAACAACGCGAACTAAAGTCGCTGTTCAGGCCGAAGTCGGCCCAGGTTCTACGCGCTATGCTGCGCGATCCCGACCGTGCTTGGCGCGTCACCGAGTTGTCGGAAATCTCCGGAGTCAGCCTGGGGCACGTCAGCAATGTGCGCAACGGCTTGATTGATCGGGAATGGGCGAGCGCGTCGGACGATGGCCTCGTCCTCTCAGCGCCCGGCGCGCTGCTTGACGCATGGCGGGACAGCTACACACCGCCGTCAGGTGAGCGGCTGCGGTTTTACACGCCATTGCATGGCAACGCGCTGGAAGGCGCGGCCCGCAATGCGTTGGGCACAGAAGACGGCCAGGGACATGCTGCCTTTGCATCCTTTTCGGCCGCACAGTGGCTTGCACCTTATGGGCGAACCGGCACCCACTACTTCTTCGCTGACGAAAATGGTCTGCGCAAGCTCCAAGCCGCACTAAAGCTCTCGACTGTCTCTAAGGGCGAGAACGTGGTCGTCACCGTTCCCAAGGACTTGGGCCTGCTCGCAGACACACTTGAACCTGCACCGGGCGCGATTTGCACGAGCCCCGTCCAGACCTACCTTGATCTATCCATTGCGGGCGAACGCGGCGCTGAGGCCGCCGAGCACCTGCGCCAAGAAAAGCTCTCATGGTCCAGATGACACCCCAGGAACCACAGTCGGCCGCCGAGTACGATGACCGGACGACCGCAGCTGTGAAGTCGGTGCTGATTGAGATCGGCCAGATCCTTGGTAGCTTCAAGGGCAAGTTCGCCATCATTGGCGGTGCAGTTCCTTGGCTGCTACTGGCCAACGAGGATATGCCGCACGTCGGCACGCTCGACGTGGACGTAGGACTGGATGCGGAAGCACTCGGCGATGGCGAGTATGCGACCTTGATCGGCGCGCTTCAAGGCCATGGATACGCACAGCGCGAAGGGCTTCGGCGCTTCCAGTTGGTTCGCCAAGTCACGACGCGAGATGGTGGGGGAGCGATCGACGTCGTGGTCGATTTCTTGATGCCGCGCGACGCGGAGATCGTCAAGAACAATCCCCCCTTGATTAGCGACTTCGCTGTGCAGCGGGCGGACGGCGCCGACTTGGCGATGCGGTTCTACCAGCTGGTCGCTGTGGCAGGGCCGATGCCGGACGGAGGAACCAACCGGGTGGAGATCGCGGTGTGCTCAATTCCAGCTCTTCTTGCGATGAAAGGTCACGCACTGGCGGGCCGCTACAAGCAGAAGGACGCCTACGACATCTACTACTGCGTGCGAAACTACCCAGGCGGTATCGAGGTGCTGGCACAGGAATGTCGCCTTCTGCTGGGGCATGCCAGTGGCGAGCGCGGTTTCCGACACATCGCCGACAAGTTCGACACTTTCGAGGGTTACGGACCCACCTGCGTAAGGCGTTTCGTCGAGGACACGCATGCGCTAGGCGATCGCACGCCAGAACAATGGCAGCAAGATGCTTTCGGGCAGATCGACGCGCTGATGCGTGCCATGGCCCTGCGAGGTTGAGTCGCACGTCAATGGACTACGCGCGACTTCGCAACCTGCTGGACCCTCTCGTCAACGCGCTGAAGGAAGCCGCCACCAAAGCGCGTACGAGGAGCAGCTACGGGCCGGCGGCAACACAGTGGCCAGAGGCACTAGTACCACATCCCGCAAATAGCTTTAATAATTATCGGGTTGTAAATACGGCTCCAGGAGCGTGACGATCAACTGGGCCATCTCGTCGAGTG
>NZ_JAGIQA010000078.1 GCF_017814975.1 Cupriavidus consociatus | reverse complement strand
CGTCAGCGCACCACTGCCGGTGAACGCCAGCCATGGGCGCTCGCTCTCCTCCCCCTCCCGCGTCAGCGGGTTAGTACAACTTCAACTATGCCGCATCGTTAACTATGGTTGATTTGGACAAAGCGATGGCAAATTCAAGGCGACTGAACGGAAAGGCGTTCGGCATAGTCTAACCAATGTCCGCCCGCTTTTAAGAGAGGCGTAGCAGGTCATGGAGAAGTTGTGCCAGAAAACGCGGTCGCACTCGCTCGATGCGCCCGAGGGACCCTTGGCTGAACACCTCGGTGCATTTGAACGTCTGCTCAACGAGCAAGGTTATGCGCGGGAATCTGTTCGCAGACACTTGCGTCTCATTGCCGATTTCAGCTTGTGGCTCAAGCACAAGAAGATGTCGATCGAGGAAGTCACGCACGAAATTGCGGAGCGTTACTTACACTACCGAGCACATCACCGATGTCCTCGCAAGGGCGCAAGATATGCACTAAGACGCTTTGTGCAATTACTCCAAGAGAATGGATCCCTTGCAAAGGAGGCTCCCGTTGCGCAGACACCTGTTGAAAAGTTGGTAGACGAATACTCTTTGTATCTGCATCAGGAACGAGGCCTGGCTGCCACGACGATTAGGAGATATCGGTGGTGTGTGCGTTTGTTCTTAATGAAGCAATTCGGTGACGGGGCGGCGCGGCTCTCGGATCTCAGGGCCCAAGAGATCATCTCATTTGTTCAGAATGAGGCCGTTCAATGTCCCACGCGAGCGCAATCGATGGCAAAGGTCTTGCGCTCGTTCTTGCAGTATGCTCGTTACCGAGGCTCTATCAAGCTTGACCTCGCTGGGGTGATCCCCTGGGTAGCCCACTGGTCTATGGCGTCAATTCCCAGAGCAATATCCCCTGAATATGCCAGCCGAGCATTGGCCAGTTGCGATCGTCGTCGCCCCGTCGGCCGCCGGGATTACGCGATTCTGCTCCTCCTTGCTCGGCTAGGATTGCGTAGTGGTGAGGTGGTGTCCCTGACATTGGATGACATCGATTGGGAAACCGGTACGCTGAACATTCACGGAAAAGGCGGTCAGGAATCGTCGTTGCCTTTAGTCGCGCCGGTAGGTAAAGCAATCGTAGACTATCTGAAAAACGGTCGCGCCTATTCTGAGAGTCGCAGTCTCTTCCTGCGTATAAACGCGCCGATTCGTGGCTTTAAGACGGAAAAAGCAGTACGCAATGTGGTCCAATACGCCTTGGAGCGGGCGGGTATCGATTCGCCGAGAAAAGGGGCGCATCAATTCCGGCATGCGTTAGCGACGCAGATGCTGCGTCAAGGATCCTCCCTGGCCGAGATCAGCGAGGTCTTGCGCCACAAGAATCCCGAGTCGACGAGAATATACGCTAAGGTCGATCTGGATTCACTGCGTACCTTGGCGCTTCCATGGCCGAGCACCAGACCATGAGTACGTTACGCAAATCAATGCAAGACTACCTGACGATGCGCCGTCATCTGGGATTCAAACTCCATGAAGCTGGCCGCCGTCTGGAAGACTTCGTCTCCTTTATGGAACAACGTCGGGCGTCTCGCATTACCACGTCGCTGGCCTTGACCTGGGCACAAAAATCCCCGACGGTTCAACTGGCGATCTGGGCTCAGCGGTTAGGTGTGGTACGTGGCTTTGCACGCTATCTGAATGCGTTCGATCCGCGCACAGAGATTCCACCAGCCGAATTGTTACCACGCCGATATCTTCGGCGCGCTCCCTACCTTTACACCGATGAGGAAACCGAGCAGATATTGGCTGCAGCGCTGGCCCTTCCTCCGGCATCGGGACTACGGCGGTGGACTTATTTTACGCTAATAGGCCTGCTAAGCGTTACGGGATTGCGACCCGGTGAAGCAGTCAAACTGGAGCTTGAAGACGTCGACTTGAGAGAGTGTGTGCTGACAGTTCGGGGAAGCAAATTTGGCAAGTCGAGATGGGTTCCTATTCATTCCTCCACCCGAGATGCACTTGCAGCCTATCTTCGACGTCGTGAGCGATGTCTTGCTGGGCGCCCGGAAACCCATGTGTTCATCACTTCGCAAGGCAAGCCTCTCAGTGGAGATATGGTCTCCCACACTTTTACGGCGCTGACACGAAAAATTGGTCTACGCGATTCCTCAACAAGGCGCGCGCCGCGCCTGATCGACTATCGCCATTTATTTGCGGTCACGACGCTTGTGAGGTTAGACCGATCGGGTAAAGATCCGCAGCGTTGGTTGCCGGTGCTGTCGACCTTCCTCGGGCACCAGTGGACGAGCGATACGTACTGGTACGTAGAGCAGCACCCAGAGCTCATGAAGCAGGCGATGAAGCGCCTGGAGTGCCGTTGGAAGAATGTGTCATGAAATCTACTGTCAGCTTCCCAACATTAGTGCAGAGGTTCTTTACAGAGCGTCTCATGCAGCAGCGGCAGGCCAGTCCGCATACCATCAGTTCATATCGGGACACGTTCAGGCTGCTGCTTCGCTTTGCCTACAAGCGTTTGCACAAAACACCGGATCATCTGGCATTCGAGGACATCAACGCGCCCCTCGTGACAGCGTTTCTGAATGATCTGGAGCAAACTCGGGCCATCAGCGCTCACACCTGCAATCTGCGTCTGACTGCGATCCGCTCGTTCTTCCGTTACGCGGCCTTCGAGGCACCCGCATATTCCGCGCAAATTCAACGCGTGCTGTCGATGCCCGGCAAACGCTACAATCGCGCGCTCATTCACTTTCTGACGCAGCCGGAAGTCAAGGCGCTGCTCGCTGCACCGGATCAACGCGCCTGGAGTGGACGCCGCGATCACGCTTTACTCCTACTGGCAGTAGAGACAGGCCTGCGTGTGTCGGATATGACCGGCCTCAAACGCGAGGATGTGACCCTTGGCACAGGCGCGCACGTTGACGTTGTCGGTAAAGGCCGCAAACAGCGCGTTACTCCATTCAGCAAACAGACCGCCACCGCTCTCAAAGCCTGGATGAAAGAGTCTGGCATGTCCGACGGCGACGCACTCTTCCCGAGCGTTCGAGGTGGCCATCTCAGTTCGGACGCGGTACAACATCTCCTGAAGAAGTACACAGCGCAGGCTGCCAAGGGATGTCCTTCGCTGCGAAAGAAACGGGTAACGCCGCATGTGTTGAGGCACTATATGCCCTTCCTGACTATGTCTTGTAATCGAACGATGTTCCTATTTCATAGGCAAACGGCTGCACAGAGATAGAGATAGTCTGGACTCCTCCCATCAGCCCCAGTGCATCTGGAAAGGAGTCCATCATGAGATACAGCATCCATGACCGTGTCGCGCCAGAAGGCCCGCTCTCGGCCCATATCGTCGCCTTTGCGAACTCGATCGCTGCGCAGGGATACTGCACGCAGTCACTGAAGTACCACGTTCGGCTCGCTACAGGTTTTAGCCGTTGGCTGGGCCGAAACGGAATTGACTTGCATAACGTCTGTCCGGCTCACTGCGAGCAATACTTACGTTATCGTGCGCGGCACGCGCGACCGGCTACGGGAGACCGTGCTGCGCTCAGGCATCTCATCGCCTTTCTCGATCGTGAGAGGCTGATTTCGGCGCAGAGGATGCCCGCGCGTCGGCTTTCCCCGATAGAGTCCTGTACCCTGGCTTACATTGAGTATCTGCACGAGGCGCGCGCCCTGTCCAAAGCGACGATCGTCTACTACGTGCCGTTCATTAGGGAGTTTCTCGAACATTGCTTTGATGACGGGCGCGTCAGGCTTTCGCGTTTGCGTGCTGGCGATGTCGTGAGCTTTGTCCAATGTCAGGCACCGCGTCTGCATCTGAAGCGCGCGAAGCTGATGACTACCGCGCTGCGATCCTTTCTACGTTACGCGCGCTTTCGGGGCGACATGGCCCTCGATCTGGCTGCCGCTGTTCCTGTCGTGGCCAACTGGTCGATGCAGTCCATCCCTCGCGGGATTCCGCCAGAGCAGATTCAGCAACTGCTGGTCAGCATTGATCGACGGACTGCCGTTGGTCGTCGTGATTACGCCATCATCCTGCTCCTTGCGCGCCTAGGACTGCGTTCTGGGGAGGTGGCATTTCTCGAGCTCGAAGATATTGACTGGAACACAGGAGTTTTAAGCGTGCGCGGCAAGAGTGGCCAGCGTAACGGGCTGCCTTTGCCCGCCGATGTTGGCAAGGCGATTGCAGCATACCTTCGATACGGGAGACCGCAGAGCACCAGTCGCCGTGTATTTTTGCGTGCCAAGGCGCCTATCACCGGCTTTCGTAGTTCGTGTGGCGTGGGCTCCATCGTTCGGCATTCGCTCCAGCGCGCCGGTATCAACGCCCCAACAACTGGGGCGCACCAGTTTCGTCATGCACTGGCCAGCCAGATGCTCCGTCACGGCGCGTCACTCAGTGAAATTGGTGAGTTGTTGGGACATCATCATCCGCAGACCACGAAGATCTACACGAAGATCGACATAGAGGCATTGCGTACGCTGGCCGTACCGTGGCCGGGAGGTGTGCAATGAACACGCTGCGGCAGGCCGTTCAGGAGTATCTGGACCTCAGGCGGAGCTTGGGCTTCAAGCTTAGAGAGGCCGGCAAGGCATTGCCTGATTTCGTCGCGTTTATGGAGAAGCACCGCGCTTCCGTCATCACCCAGGCATTGGCTCTTATGTGGGCCCAGCAACCTTCCAACGTCCAACCCGCGCACTGGGCGCGACGACTCAGTATCGTGCGCGAGTTTGCACGCCATCGTAGTGCGACTGACCCACGCACACAGATTCCTGCACCGGGTCTGCTGCCGTTCTCGCCGAAGCGGGCCCGACCATACCTATACTCGAGCGACGAGATTCGCAGACTACTCCATGCTGCGCTTCAGATACCTTGCCGCTACGCGCGCGACGAACTGCAACCATGGACCTATTACTGCCTGTTTGGCTTGCTGAGCGTATCGGGCATGCGTCTGGGCGAAGCGCGCAATCTTGAGCTTCAAGACATCGATCTGACGGCGGCAATATTGACGATTCGCGGCGCCAAACTTGGCAAGTCCCGGTTCGTTCCAATGCACGCGTCGACCTGCAAAGTGCTCGAAGACTATATTGCACGACGCAAACGCCACTGGGCAGGGCGACCCGTGTCCTCCTACTTGTTCGTGTCTAACCAAGGCAACCGTCTGGATAGTGGCGAGATTCATCGACACTTCTATACATTGTCCCGGCAGATCGGTCTGCGTGGCGCAGCCGACAGTCACGGGCCACGTCTGCATGATATGAGGCACGTATTTGCGACGAATTCGCTTTTACGCTGGTATCGTTCCGGACAGGACCCCGAGCGCCGCCTGCCCATCCTGTCAGCTTACCTCGGTCATGTCCACATCGCGGATACGCAGTGGTATCTGAACGCCTCACCGGAGCTGATGCGCGAGGCGATGCGCCGTCTCGAACAGCGCTGGGAGATTCAACCATGACTACTACCGCCAGCCTCGCTCCGTTGCTGGAGCGCTTCTTTACGCAACGCCTGATGCAGCAGCGTCAGGCGAGTCCCCACACGATCAGTTCCTATCGCGATACCTTCCGTCAATTCCTCAAGTTTGCACAAGAACGCCTTCACCGGCAGCCTTCACGCATGAATTTCGAGGAAATCGATGCCCCTTTGATCGTTGCATTTCTCGACTACCTGGAGAAGCGTCAGGGCGTGAGCGTTCGCAGTCGAAATCTTCGCCTCACGGCAATTCATTCCTTCTTTCGTTACGCGGCGCTCGAGACGCCGGCTCATTCCGCTCAAATCCAGCGGGTGCTCGCTATCCCCAGCAAGCGCTTTACCCGCACCCTGGTGCAATTCCTGACTCGTCAGGAAGTCGATGCCCTGCTTGCCGCACCGGACCAGCGTACCTGGTCCGGCCGACGCGATCACGCCTTTTTGCTGGTCGCGGTGCAAACTGGCCTGCGCCTGTCCGAGATGACTGGACTCAACGCGATGACCTTGTTCTCGGAGTCGGTGCCCACGTGCGCGTGATTGGCAAGGGTCGGAAAGAGCGTTGCACACCCATCGTCAGATCCACGCTCACAGTACTGAAAGCCTGGCTCCGTGAACCCCAGCGCGGTGAGGGTGACGTGCTTTTTCCAAACGCGAGGGGCGAACGTCTCACTGTTCATGGCGTGCAGTATCTGCTAAACAAGCATCGAGAGACCGCGTCAATAATTTGTCCGTCGTTGAAGCACAAACAGGTCACCGTTCACCGTTTGAGGCATACGATGGCCATGGACCTTCTGCAGGCGGGCGTTGATCGTTCCGTGATTGCGCTGTGGCTCGGGCATGAATCGGTGGAAACCACGCAGATCTATCTCGAAGCGACACTTGCGATGAAGGAGCAGGCTCTCGCGAAGACATCTCTCGCTCACGGCAAGCCAGGACGCTACCGGCCGACGGATCAACTTCTCGGCTTCCTGAATGGACTGTAGAGCCAAGAAGCTATGTCGGGTAATGACGGACGGAATGGCTCTACAACACGTAGCCCGGAAGCTCATCCTCATTACAAGACATAGTCAGGAAGGGCATATAGTGTCGCTAGTACTAACCCGCTGACGCGGGAGGGGGAGGAGAGCGAGCGCCCATGGCTGGCGTTCACCGGCAGTGGTGCGCTGACG
>NZ_JAGIQA010000077.1 GCF_017814975.1 Cupriavidus consociatus | reverse complement strand
CCGGCACGTCGTCGCGCGTCGAGATACTCGCGCAACGTTGCTAGCACACTGTCAGACAGGGGCAAGCTCCGGGATTTGAAGAACTTCGTATCGCGAACGTCGAGCAGGCCCGTGCTGAGGTCGATGTCCCGGAGATCCAGGCGCGCGAGCACGAGCATTGTGTACAGCGCAAGTGGGCGAAGCGGAGCGCGAGGGGATGGGAAGGCGCGCGCGGTGTCGAACAACAACTGCAACTCATGCGGAGTATAGATGTACGGACGCCGACGTTCCTGTTCGATGCGGTGCCTCAGTCGGCGATCCGGCGGCGGAAACGCGACGCTCGGATCGATACGTCGCCATGCGCGCAAAAGGGTGCGTCCTGCCTGTTGGCACTCCCAGGCGTGATTCAGCGTTCGACCCTGTGCGGCCCACTGCTGTAACAGTACGGCCGGCGATTGGCCGGCGAGTTCCGGGCGACCTTGCAGGAACCGATCGAACGCAGGAGCCAGCCCGACTGCCTCTCATAACGGTAGCCGACCGCGCGCATGAGCTCCACATGCTCGCGCAGCATCTCGCCGAGAAAGCTAGTGACCGAGCCGGCGGGCGCAGAGACTCGAGCGCCTGTGGAGGGTCGGCTGCGAGTAGTGCACGCACGATTGGCGTGCCGTATCGTTGGCCATAGCAGGAGCGCAGTTCCGCCAGCGGGTTGTGCGAGATCATGCCTTCCGACTGCAGGTAATCCAGATAGCGATCAACGATGCGCGCCCTGTGCAGCACCATGTGGACAGGCCAGTGCCGCGCGCACTCCAGCAGCCAACCCTGCACGGTGGAGGTGCTGACTGCTGCGTCGCCATGCTGTCGCACAAAACGCTGAAACCTGCGCAGAACGCAACGGTAGACCTGGGCCGCGTCGCGACTGCGCAACCTCAAGTGGTGTATATGGCGCTCGATCGCGCCTCCTTCATCATCGAGCCACGTGTTCATTGCGCCTCCTCAGTCAGGAGTTCGCTGATCTCCAGGGAGACGTCGCGCAGTTCATCGACAGCGAGCTTCAGGTACTGCCTCACCGAACTCGACGAACGATGCCCCAGCACGTCCCCAATGACCTTCGGCGGCACCCCACTGCGCAACAGGCTTATGGCACGCGCGTGTCGGAAGGCATGCGGGCCGCGCTTGCCATTGGTTTGTACGCCTGCAGCGTCGAGCCGCCTGCGTAGCGGCGTGTACAGGCTCGAGCCGCTGGCAAAACCACGATATGGAGCGCGTGCTCGGATGAAAACCTCTCGCGCACTCGTTGCAGGTCGGCCGCGACGCAGGTATGCCAGCAACGCGGCTCCGACTACCGGTAGCAATGGCATAACCGATTCGGAGTCGGTCTTGGAATGGCGGACGTGTAAGCGATCGCCTCGCCAGTCGATATCGCCCAGTCGCAAGCGTACAATCTCTCCCGCGCGCAGCCCGTAGTTGACGAGCAGCAAAGCGATCGCGTGGTCGCGCAGACCCTTCGGTGAACGATCCGCACGGCAGATCCGCAAAACGGCGTCGATCTGCTGCTGCGACAACGTCGACGGAATCGATTCATACGCGTAGAGCTTGGGCGCCACCACGCTGGCGGCGAAGTCGCGCGAGATCCTCCCAGTGGCATATGCAAAGCGTATGAAGCAGCGCAACCGCTGCGCTAGCGATTTGCGTGAGATCCGCCTTAGCGATCCGGATCGTGCCTGCATGTACCCGTCGATATCTACGATCGACAGTCGTCTGAGATCGTCCACCGACATCGCGCGGTCGAGGTACCAGTGCATGAACCGCCGCGCTTCTTCGACCAAATCGTGAATGGTGTCGAAAGCCAAGCCTCGCACATCGTCGAGCCAACGTTCATACTCGTCGCATAGCCTCTGGCAGAGCGCCTCGGATGCGCTACCTGCTTGGGGAGCAGGTGGCCACTTGCCCGTGGCCATCCTCAACAACTGGTGAATGCCGGCAGTGTGCGACGCACGCCAGTGTTCGAGAGACCGCGGCGTGCATCCGTGGCGCCGCCCGAATCGGCGAAGTTCACAGCGCAGGTACATCGTCACATGAGCCGGCTGCACAGCTGCTATCGCAAGGCCTCGCTGCTCGATGTAGCGGAGAAACTTCCGCGCAACAGCGGACTGACGGTTGACCGCGTTGACGCAATAGCCAGCGTCGATAAGAAGCTGCTTCAGCTGCGTAGCTAACGCGATGTGCTGCGGGCATATAGGGGCTGACATAGTGGTGTCTCCTTGGATCGGGGGGAATCCCCACCAAGGTGTTACACCCGCCAAATCTGCAGGAAAAGCCTTCGCAAGAAGGTGCGCCTTGGCGAAAGCAGCCTGCCGGCAACCTCTGCGTCACATTACTGGCTCCTCGCGATTAAGCCGATACGTTGTCCTCGACAACCTGAAGGAGGGCGTCCTCAAGCCCGACCTGTACGAGCCCGAACTCAATGCGCTCTACCGCGCGGTACTGGCGCATTACGGCGCGGTGGCCGATCCGACTCGGGTGCGTGACCCCAATCGTAAGGGCTGCGTCGAGAACGCGATCCAGCATACCCAAAGTACTGCGCTCAAAGGCCGTCGCTTCGAATCGATTGAGGAGCAGAACGACTTCCTCGAGCGATGGGAAACGCGCTGGGCCGCGCAGCGCATCCACGGTAGTGCCTGTCGGCAGGTCCAGGCGATGTTCGAAGAGGAGCGCATTCATCTGCTGCCACTGACTGGCTTCGCTTACTTCGTCCAATCCGAGCGCACCGTTGATGACGCCACCTGCGTTCGCATCGACCACAGCAGCTACGCCGCGCGCCCGGCAACGATCGGTAGCCGGGTGTTGGTGCGCTTATTTGAGCATCACCTCGAGATCCGCGATCGCACCACGCTCGCGCTACTGCGCACCCATCCGCGTGCCCAGCATCGCGGCAGCGTCTTGCTACCTTCCGACGAACGGCCCTACAACCCATCCCGCGAGACGCGCAGCATCCTCGCGCAAGCCAGGCAGATCGGTCCGGCGACCCTCGCGTTATGCCAACAGTGGTTTGAGCAAGATGGCCGCGTCGGCCATTCCGCTTGCGCGGGGTTGTCGCGCTGGCCCGGCGCTATCCAAGACGCATCGTCGAACAAGCGTGCGAGCGTGCGTTGCGTGACGGCGTGCGGCACTACCCCTCGCTGCAGGCCGCCGCCGAACAACTGCTGCAGCAAGCTTTGGCTGCCCTGGATGCGCCGATACAGGGAGAACTGGACTTGACGCAGCAGCATCGTCTGATTCAGGACGGCGACGCGTACGCCGACCTCTTTGCACTGGGCGCGCAAGCCAGCGCGGCCTTGTAACCCCCGACTGCACTGGAGACTTCCATGAGTATGAGCATGATCGAAATCGAGCGTGCATTACGCGCGCTACGCCTGTCGGGCATCAGTGCCACACTGCAAACACGCGTGGTACAAGCCCAGGCCTGTCAACAACCGTTCCTGGAAACCTTCTCGCTCATCCTGCAGGACGAATTGGACCGGCGACGCTCTCGCTTGCTCGAACGCCGCTACCAACAAAGCGGATTGGACGAGCGCGCGACACTGGCCGACTTCGACTGGCGCTTCAATCCCAAGCTGCCACGGGCTGCCTGCTTTGAATTGCACACCCTGAAGTTCCTCGCCGAAGGTCAGAATGCGTTGATCGTCGGCAAGCCCGGTACGGGCAAGAGTCATGTTGCAAAAGCCGTCGCCTACCAGGCGACGCTATCGGGCCACACCGTCCGCTATCTGGAGGCCGACAGTGCCCTCGCGCAGATCAGCCTGGACGACCCCGCTGAGCAGCGAGTGCGCTTGCGCCTGCGCCCGCTCATCGAAGCAGATCTGCTCGTACTTGATGATCTATTCCTCGCACGCAGTATCGGGCAAGGAGCCGGCGAACTCCTGCAGACCTTGGTCCACCAGCGCTACAAGCTCAAACGCAGCATCGTGGTGACCTCGAACCGAGTGGTGCAGGATTGGGCAAAATACTTGGGCGATACCACCATGGCCACTACCATCCTCGACCGCCTGATGCACCGCGCCCACTAAAGGCGCCGGGTCCATACATGCACGAAAAGGACGACTACCCCTTCGCGAACTCGGCCGCATCGAGCGGACGTTGTTCACCCTGGACTGGCTTCAGGATCTCGAATTGCGCCGCCGCACGCATGCTGGTTTGAACAAGGGGGAAGCCCGCAATGCGCTTGCGCGATCCATCTTCTTCTACCGTCTCGGCGAAATACGCGATCGCAGTTTCGAGCAGCAACGGTACCGCGCCAGCGGACTAAACCTGGTGACTGCGGCGATCGTTCTCTGGAACACCGTCTATCTTGAGCGCGCTGTGCAGGCAATGGAGAGTCGCGGCATGCCGGTCGATCCGGCGCTGTATCCCTATTTGTCGCCCTTGGGGTGGGAGCATATTAACCTGACCGGCGACTACGTGTGGCGCATAAGCCATAAACCGGAAGCAGGAAAGTTCCGCCCCTTGCGGCGTCTAGCCGAGCGCTAACTCGCGAGCGAGGTCTTAGAGGGCAATATTTTCCGAATTCTGAAGCCGCCCCTACAGCCGCCCACGCGTGAGCAACGACAACGCCTACGCTGAAGCGTTGTTCCGCACGGCCAAGTACTGTCCGCTATGGCCTGAGCGGCCGTTCGACACGCTGCAGCAAGCGCGCGACTGGGTGTATCGGTTCGTGCGTTGGTACAACGAGGAACACCGCCACAGCGGGCTGAAGTACGTCACGCCGAACCAGCGACACAGTGGCGAAGCGATACCCCTGCAGGCGCGACGAAAGGTGGTGTATCACGCGGCCCGCGATCGGCATCCGCAGCGCTGGTCGCGAGGCATCCGGAAATGGAATCTGGATGCCGTGGTCTACCTGAACCCCGAACGGGCCGAGCAGGAACCGAAGGAGTACAGGAAAGCAGCATAGCGGCGGACGCGACAACTACCTTGACACACGCCGGTGGCCTTTAAGACAAACCTCTGCTCCTTTTGTCGCGAATGATACCTCGCTACTCCTCGAAAGCCTGCCCGCATACCATCTCAGCATATTTTTTTACTGGTACGGATATTGCGGAGGTCTTAGCCGTCGCGTCGCTCCATACGCAACGTTTCGGTTAGTGTGGGGTGCCTTTGCTTGAAAGGAGGAATATGTATGACCGCTACACCTGTTCGTGATGAGCTCGACGACACCCCGTTCGCGCGTCTCCAACACGAGGGGCGTCTTCTCAATGCAGTCTTCAAGGGTCGAACGACGAAGCCAAGGCGCGTTGGTTTTCGGGGCGAACTTGCGCTCCGCTTCGCCCCGCGGCGCGCCGACGAGGCGCGGCCACCCGAACTGTGTTGCGAGCAGATGATGGCTGTGGCTCACGCGGGTGATTCGCAGCTGCCATTCTTTTGCGGCTGGCTCTTGAGTTTCGAGCACTTAAGAGACGTCGCCGAAGTGTTGGGTGACGCCTTGCACGCGCGCGGGAAGTACTTCCTCTTCTGCGACAATATCGATCTGACTAAGCGGTACCAAGTACCGTACAGGGGAGCAATATTCTATGTACTGCCGATCATTGAGTCGACTGTGTACAACGAGATGCTGGAGCTTCTGTACTTGGAAAAAAATGAGCTGAAAAAGCAACGTACGGCAGCAAAGTTGGATGCTATAGCCGACGCCGGTTGCCGATTCGAGTTGCCCTTTGAAATTATCAGCTATGAAGAAGGAATCAAAGTGATGGGGCCGGTGCGCAATCCACACGAAAATCGACCAGTCTGACGTTTTTCATTGCGGCCTTTTGAACTGTGACAATTCGTCTAACGTGATAGAGAGATACAACCGGAGTGCCAGATGTCACTGGAGAACACGATTGCCCCGTACGAGATCATAGATACTGAACGCCCCCGAAGTATCGAAGTATCGTGGAAATGCCGTAGGCATGCGCCCCTTGTGATATGGCTGTCGAACCATGGCTTCCCCGATGCAGATTCATTTGGCGTAAATGGCATTACGCCGCTGATGGAGGCAGCGCTAGAGGGGAATGACCACATTGTCGCGACTTTGCTCTATGAGGGTGTACCCGTCGGCATGCTAGACGACGAAGAGAATAGTGCGCTCTGGTACGCGTGTTTGAACGGTGCGCCCAAAACCATCCTCAGGTTAATCAACGCCGGCCTCGATATCGATCACACAAACGGAGATGACCTCACGTGTCTAATGCAGGCCGCTGCAAGTGGCCGGCTTGACGTTATGAGATTTTTGATGACGCTAGGAGAAAACGAAAGGCTCGTTGCACCCGACGGGCGAAACGCTCTGGAAATGATGACTGATTGCGTAATGAGGAATTGCATCGACCATCGAACAGAGGCCATTCCGTTGGATACTAATTTTCTATGAAGAATAGGCCTATGCCGCTCTACGACTATGTTTGCTGCCAATGCGGTCTTCGCTACGAAACGCTTGTACGCGCAAGCGCAAAGCCCGTGTGCCCGCAATGTGGCAGCGTGACACTGACTAGGCAAGTCTCTGCGCCGTCCCCTCCCCTGCGTAGCAAGTCGCTCGTCGCAGCAGCACGTCGGCAGGCCGAAAAGGAAGGACATTTCAGCAATTACACAGCGGAGGAACAACGGGAACTCCCGGCGCGCGTCAAGGTAGATGTCGCCTCATTCATGCAGCCAGGCGTTGGTTTTCG
Organism: Cupriavidus consociatus; assembly: GCF_017814975.1. Lineage (GTDB taxonomy): Bacteria > Pseudomonadota > Gammaproteobacteria > Burkholderiales > Burkholderiaceae > Cupriavidus > Cupriavidus consociatus. Next base: position 22 of record NZ_JAGIQA010000077.1, on the reverse strand, counting down.
GCGCCTGGCTTGATACCGGTGG
>NZ_JAGIQA010000076.1 GCF_017814975.1 Cupriavidus consociatus | reverse complement strand
CCCTTACCTCGAAATTCCCAGGGCCTCAGGCTCCATGCCTCGCTGCGGAGACGGTCCTACTTCCGTATAAGGGGATGATCTAGACGGGCCAATGAAACCTTTTCAAGTTGCATTGAAGTAGAGCCTCAATTTCCCATAGATTCTATGTTGATGCAGTGAGATTGTGGTGCACTGTACGCGCTGCCTGCGCCTACTCAACGTCCCTAGGCGAGTAGTTGCTGAAATGCCCTTCCCTGGCGGCCCGGCGGCGTGCGGCGGCAATAATCGCCTTGCGGCGTTCGGGCGGCGATGGTGCACTGACCTGCTTATTTAACGCATTACTACCACAATGCGGACACGTGGGCGTCGTGGCACCGCGCACAAGTGCTTCGAACCGCGACTTGCAGTCGCTACATACATAGTCGTAGAGCGGCATAATATGATGGTTCTCGGCAGACGAAATATCCGGCTTAGGATTTAAGTCAAACTGGGCGATTCTCGTTTGGATTACGCACCGCTCCCATGAGGCGAAGACCCTCAGAATAACTAATCGTATCAAAAGGCGAGTCGAATCGAATTGCAGCATCGGCGACTGCCTCCAACTTGCCGGCGGTGCCCTTTTTCTTCAATTCGTTCTTATCCAGATGCAGCAGATCCACCATCTCGTTGTAAACCGTAGATTCCAGAATAGGCAGTACGTAGAACATTGCTCCTTTGTATGGCACTTTGTAGCGCCTCGCCAGGTCAATGTTGTCGCAGAACAGAAAATACTTTCCGCGCGGCGACAGAGTGCCATCGAGCACATTCGCAACCTCAATCAGATGCTCGAAGCTTAGCAGCCAGCCGGCGAAGAACGGAATGTGCTGGTCGCCAACCGTGCCCACCGTCATGATCTGTTCGCAACAGAGCTGGGGCGGTCGCGCTTCATCGGCGAGGCGCCGGGCGAACCTCAGGGCGAGTTCGCCGCGGAAGCCAACTCTGTGAGGCGTAATGGTGCGGCCTTTGAAGACAGCATTGAGGAGGCGGCCCTCGTGTTCTAACCGAGCCAGCGGAGTTTCGGCGAGTTCGTGGCGGGTAATCATATCACTCATCGGTATTCCTCGTTCGCAGGTTACGGAGCGCCCTTAACTACGGGCGCTGATAGTCAGCGTCAGCAACGTTCCGGGAAGGTTTGCAATATCCGTACCAGCGCCAATGCCAGTCAGGGGGCATATTGGCAAGGTGAAGCGGACACACGCCGTACGGAAAAATGTCGTTCGCCGACAAAGTGCGCATGGATTGTTGGGAACGTGACGCCTCGAAGGTCGGTCGTGCAAGCCGCGCAAACCTGTTAGATGCCGAACTGGAGCCGGCTTCCGCCATTTCTCCCCGCATGGCACGAAATCTGCGCAGGGCTACTTGCACGGGCACAATCCGGCTGAAACGTGACTTGACACAAAAAGGACTCTTAGGGACAACACCTCAGGCATATTGTCGCAGTTTTCGCAGCTTTGATTCGCAATCGTGAACTTCAACGGAGTAAAACAATGTCTCAACTTCGGCAAATTGCCTTCTACGGAAAAGGCGGTATCGGTAAGTCCACTACCTCGCAGAACACGCTAGCGGCCCTGAGCGACCTCGGGCAGAAGATCCTTATCGTTGGATGTGACCCCAAGGCTGATTCGACACGCTTAATACTGCATGCGAAAGCCCAGGACACGATCCTTTCCCTTGCAGCGGAAGCCGGATCGGTCGAGGATCTTGAAATTGATGACGTTATGAAAATTGGCTACAAGGACATCCGCTGCGTCGAGTCGGGGGGGCCGGAACCTGGTGTAGGTTGCGCAGGCCGAGGCGTGATTACTTCAATCAATTTCCTCGAGGAAAACGGGGCGTATGACGGCGTCGATTACGTGTCGTACGACGTTCTTGGAGACGTCGTTTGCGGTGGCTTCGCAATGCCGATACGCGAGAACAAGGCTCAGGAAATCTACATCGTGATGTCGGGTGAGATGATGGCAATGTACGCAGCGAACAACATCTCGAAGGGCATTCTAAAGTATGCGAATAGCGGCGGCGTGCGCCTGGGCGGTCTGATTTGCAATGAACGCAAGACTGACAAGGAGCTCGAGCTTGCTGAATCGCTTGCTACGATGCTTGGAACGAGGCTGATTCATTTCGTGCCCCGCGACAACATCGTCCAACACGCAGAATTGCGGAGAATGACCGTGATCGAGTATGCACCGGATAGCAAGCAGGCAGGTGAGTATCGAACGCTTGCCGAAAAAATTCATCACAACGGCGGTAACGGCGTGGTTCCAACGCCGATCACAATGGATCAGCTTGAGGATCTGCTGATGGAGAAGGGAATCCTGGCGCAGGTCGACGAATCACAAGTTGGCAAGACTGCGGCAGACCTGACTGCTTGATGCAAAAAGGGGAGCTGATCGCCGTGCGGTGCACGGCGGGTGATTTCAACGATGACATGCTTCACTTATGGAATACGAAATGACCACGACGGTAGAGCAACGCAAGGCAACGAACAACGCCCTCATTGACGAAGTGCTGCGAGCTTACCCAGAGAAGACGGCCAAACGGCGGGCGAAGCATTTGGGTTCCTTTGGGGAAGGCAAGCCAGACTGTGGCGTTAAGTCCAACATCAAATCGCTGCCCGGCGTGATGACGATTCGAGGGTGTGCGTACGCCGGATCGAAGGGTGTTGTTTGGGGGCCGATCAAGGACATGATCCACATCAGTCACGGGCCTGTCGGCTGCGGTCAGTATTCATGGGGATCGCGTCGCAACTATTACGTTGGCACAACAGGGATCGATACGTTTGTCACGATGCAGTTCACGTCCGATTTCCAGGAAAAGGACATTGTGTTCGGAGGCGACAAAAAGCTCGACAAGATCATCGACGAGATCCAAGAACTGTTTCCGCTCAACCGAGGCATCTCCATCCAAACTGAATGTCCAATCGGGCTCATTGGGGATGACATTGAGGCAGTCGCGAAGAAGAAGAGTAACCAGCACAGCGGGCACACGATCGCTCCTGTGCGTTGCGAAGGTTTTCGCGGTGTATCTCAGTCACTCGGGCACCATCTGGCAAATGATTCGATCCGCGATTATGTGTTCGACGCGGTTGACAGAAATAAGCGGTCCTCGCTCGAGTCGACACCTTACGACGTCGCCATCATCGGCGATTACAACATTGGCGGCGATGCCTGGTCAAGCCGTATCCTCCTTGAAGAGATAGGGTTGCGCGTGATCGCGCAGTGGTCTGGTGATGGCACCCTAGCGGAGCTAGAGAACACGCCGAGATCAAAGCTGAACCTGCTGCACTGCTATCGTTCCATGAATTACATCAGCCGTCACATGGAGGAGAAGTATGGGATTCCATGGGTCGAGTACAACTTCTTTGGTCCGACCATGATCGAAAGGAGTCTCCGTGAGATTGCGAGCCAATTCGACGATTCGATCAAGGCGAATGCTGAGAAGGTGATCGCCAAATATCGCCCCTTAACGGATGCGGTCATAGCCAAGTATAAGCCACGTCTGCAAGACAGGAAGGTAATGCTCTTCGTAGGTGGTTTGCGCCCGCGTCACGTCATAGGAGCATATGAGGACCTGGGCATGGATGTAGTAGGCACAGGGTACGAGTTCGCTCACAATGACGACTACCAGCGCACGACGCACTACATAAAGGACGGCACTCTAATCTATGATGACGTGACCGGCTACGAATTCGAGAAATTTGTTGAGCGAATGCAACCGGACCTGGTCGGTTCTGGCATCAAAGAAAAATATGTCTTTCAGAAGATGGGCATTCCATTTCGCCAAATGCATAGCTGGGACTATTCCGGTCCCTATCACGGCTATGATGGATTTGCAATTTTTGCACGTGACATGGACATGGCCATATCAAGTCCAGTTTGGAGTCTCTCGAAGGCACCGTGGCTTGATGCGGTCAGAGAGAAGGGCCCAAAGAGCGTAGCGGCTAAGGCGGTCGGTTGTTGAATTTTTGATACGGGAGTTAGAAAGACATGCCTCAATCCACCGATAGAATTCTCGATTATGAAATGCTCTTTAGAGAGCCGGAGTACCAGACGCTTTTTCGAAACAAAAGGGAAGCCTTCGAGTCAGGCCATCCTGAGGAGGTAGTGAAGAAGTTCGCGGAATGGACAAAAACAGAAGAATACAAGGAGAAAAACTTTGCCCGTAATTCACTGACTGTAAATCCGGCAAAGGCATGCCAGCCTCTTGGAGCCGTGTTTGTGGCAAACGGCTTTCACAAGACACTGCCCTTCGTGCACGGCTCACAGGGCTGCGTGGCGTATTACCGCTCGCATTTCTCGCGGCATTTCAAGGAACCAACGTCGTGCGTCAGCTCCTCAATGACGGAAGACGCGGCCGTGTTCGGGGGGCTGAACAACATGATGGACGGCCTTGCAAATGCTTACAGTCTCTATGAGCCAGAGATGATCGCCGTATCGACGACATGCATGGCAGAGGTGATCGGCGACGACGTCGACGCTTTCATCAAGAACAGCAAGCAGAAGGGCAGCATACCTGAGGACTACGATGTGCCATTTGCACACACGCCCGCGTTTGTTGGGAGCCACGTGACAGGCTACGATAATGCGTTGCTCGGAATTCTCAAGTACTTCTGGGATGGCAAGGCAGGTACCTCGACGCCGCTAACGCGTGTGTCGGACGACAGCGTGAACTTTATCGGGGGATTCGACGGTTTCGTTGTCGGCAATATGAGAGAGATTCGCCGAATATTCGATCTATTCGGCGTGAACGTAAATATCATCTGCGACCCGTCGGATACATGGAACACCCCGACTGATGGCGAGTTCCGAATGTACCACGGTGGAACGACGAAAGAAGACGTCCAGCGTGCGCTTAATGCGAAGGCAACGTTCATCTTTCAGGAGTATTGCTGCGAGAAGACTAGCAAATTCATCACTGAACACGGTCAGGAGGTTGTCCTGCTTAACGCGCCCGTCGGCGTCGGGGGAACCGACCATTTCCTTATGGAAATTTCTCGGGTGACTGGGAAGCCGATTCCCGCGGAGCTCGAAAGGGAACGTGGCCAACTCGTCGACGCGATGGCCGACAGTCAGGCGAATCTGCACGGCAAGCGTTACGCTCTCTACGGGGATCCGGATCAGGTACTGGGATATACACAGTTCCTGCTTGAGCTCGGCGCGGAGCCCGTGCATGTGCTAGCAACCAACGGGAACGATGATTGGGCGGCGAAAGTGAGGGCGCTGCTGGACGCGTCGCCATACGGCACAGCGGGTAAGGTGTATCCTAAGCGTGATCTTTGGCACCTGCGCTCGCTGCTCTTTACAGAGCCGGTGGATTTCTTGATCGGAAACACATATGGCAAGTATTTAGAACGCGACGTTGGCACACCCTTAGTGCGACTCGTGTTCCCAATCTTCGATCGCCATCATTATCATCGTTACCCGACGTGGGGGTACGCCGGCGGATTGCGAATCCTTCTGGCACTACTCGATGAATTGTTCGAGACTCTGGATTCCAATACGATTGCTGTTTCGAAGACCGACTACGGCTATGACATTGTTCGCTGACAGCGGTGTGGTGGGAGCAACAACGCCGCTTTGGCGCGACCGGTCGAATTGAATCGGGCCAGAACTCGATATCACAGGTTGTGTCGTAGTAAATATTTTCGACTTTGTTTGATGTATTACTTCGAATTGGGAGGGGGCCCAGGCGTTTCCCCGATGCCTCCAGAATTCATTTCTTCAATGCGGAAGCAGGATATTTTTTCATGTGCTATAACCAAAAAATACGTGTTCTTCTTATCATGTCTTCGGTCGACGAGATGGGAATCAGCGGCAAGCAGTCTGGTACTTGGTTTCACGAACTGGCCGCACCTTATTATCTCCTCACCGAAGCTGGTTTTGAAGTCGTCTTCGCCACGCCGGCGGGCGGTGCAGCGCCAATCGATCTGCTGAGCATGAAGCCGCCATTTACTACCGAATACACCGAGCGCTTCCTCAACGACCCGATTGCACTGTTTGCGGCGCAGAACACGCGCAGGCTGCGCAACATTGATTACAGCGGCTTTGATGCTGCATTCTTCCCCGGTGGCTATGGTTTGCTATGGGATTTGGCCTCGGATTCATACACAATCAAGTTGATTCGTGATTTCTATGAATCGGGCCGTCCGATAGCAATGGTGTGCCATGCACCGGCCATCCTGCGCGACGTCAAGAAGAGCAACGGCGAGTATTTGGTCAATGGTCTTAAAATCACCGGCTTCAAGAACGACGAAGACCGTGAGCTGAAACTGCTGAATCATCTGTTGTACTCACTCGAGGACGAGCTTAAAAGACGTGGCGCCCTGTATAGGTGTGCCAACAACTGGGAGCCGTATTTGGTTATCGACGGAGCGCTAATGTCCGGTCAAAGTCCGGCCTCGGCCGTGCCGCTGGCTAAAGCGTTGTGCGTGCATCTGAAGATGAATGACACGGATAGAGATGCTTCGTAAGCGTGCGATATCCCAGGCATCAGGATATCGAGGCGACAAAGCGGCGCAGTGTTCGAGGTCGATGTATTCTGCTGCCGGGGCGGGGGGAGGGTCGCTGAGGCAGTGCGAGCCTATACGTAACTCAAAACATTGTTACTAAAATATAGAATCGAATTTTAGGTAAATGCATTTGTTTTGGCGCCCTCAAATCTGAAGTGCAACACCTTGCCATCCGGTAAGGTGTGGTGAATGACAAGAACGAAGTACCAACAAC
>NZ_JAGIQA010000075.1 GCF_017814975.1 Cupriavidus consociatus | reverse complement strand
GTCTCGATAACGAGCTGTTCTACATGGACAAGACCATGATGGTGTTCGGCGACGCCAAGAAGGTGGTCGAGGACATGGTCAAGTCTGCCTGATCCGCGCGGCGGGCCGGCAACGACGTGCCTCAGGGAGAATGAATCGATGCAAACAGCCCATGCGGTAACGCCCGACGCAGGCGGCACCGGATTCGACAGCGCCGCGCTGGCGGCCCTGCTGCACCGCGAAGGCCTGATCGCGCAGCCCCGGCTGTCGCTGGAGCGCCTGGCGGGCGGCCAGTCCAACCCGACCTACCGCATCGCGTGCGGTGCGCGGCAGTACGTGCTGCGCACCAGGCCGCCGGGACAGCTGATGTCCTCGGCGCATGCCATAGACCGTGAGTTCCGCGTGATGCAGGCGCTGCGCGACAGCGATGTGCCGGTGCCGCGAGTCCACCTGTACAGCGACGACATCTCTGTCCTGGGCAGCGCGTTCTACGTGATGGACTTCCTGCAGGGCCGCGTCATCTACGACCAGTCGCTGCCGGGTGTTGCACGCGGGGCCCGCGCTGCCCACTACCGCGAGATGAACCGCGTGATCGGCGCGCTGCACCGGGTGGACTACCACGCCGCCGGCCTGCAGGATTTCGGGCGCACCGGCGGCTACGTGACGCGCCAGCTTGCACGCTGGTCCGGGCAGTGCCGCGATGCCGGCATGGACGGCAACCCGGCACTGGCGGCGCTGGCCGAATGGCTGCCGCACCACGTTCCCGATGCCGACCGGACCTGCCTGGTGCACGGCGACTTCCGCATGGACAACCTGGTGTTCCACCCGACCGAGGCGCGCGTGCTCGGCGTGCTGGACTGGGAGCTTTCGACGCTGGGCGATCCGCTGGCGGACCTGGCCTACCACTGCATGAGCTGGCATATCCCGGCCGAACTGTGGCGCGGCATCGGCGGGCTGGACCTGCAGGCGCTCGGCATTCCGGACGAGCGGGCCTACCTGCGCTGGTATGGCGAGAGCAACGGCACGCACGCGCTCGCACACTGGGACTTCTACCTGGCCTACAACTTCTTCCGGCTCGCGGCGATCATGCATGGCATCGGCCAGCGCGCCCGGCAGGGCAACGCCGCCGCGGCCGATGCCGTGGAGACGGGCAGGAAGGCCGTGCCGCTGGCCGAGCTGGGCTGGCAGTTCGCGGTGCGCTACGGTGTGGCCGGGCGATAGCGGAACAAGGCGAGGCATCCGCGCAATAGCGCGGATGCCTCGCGGGTGTACGACATTCATTCGCTGTGGCTCATGAGGTGCCGGCCCCGCCGGCCGTGCCGCCGGGAGCCCAGGCGAAACTGCCATCAAGGTATGGATCGACCTGCCGGATCCGCGGACACGCCAGTGCGGTCCAATCCGGCGATCGTGGGGGCGCCGTCGTAATAGGCTCTACCAGGTCGGCAAGATATGTCCCGGTGTGCTTGTCATCCTTTCGGGAAAGGTCCGCATCGTTGCGCCCGAAGGCCTGGATCATCCACATCTATACGCAGCGCGGCGAATTCACCCCGGATATCACGCAACTCTCCAACAAGCCGGCCGTGGTGGATGCGTACGTCGACGAAGATGTCGACGCGTTGCTGCTGCGACCAGACGACCTCAGCGCGATGATCATTCGGGAAGCCGACATCGGCGAGAAAATCATGCGCGCGCTGATCCTGCGCCGTGCGCTGGCGGTAGAGCGCGGGCGTGGGCTCGTGATCGTCGGCGCTGCCGGCAATTCGCGCCTGCTTGTGCTCCAGGATTTCGATGGGTCGTCATGCTGCCCTCGGCCCCTCCCGCGCCACGATAATGCACGCGCTCCAGTCGCGTCCTGCCTTCCAGCGCACTGAACTCGATGCGCGTATGTAGTGTCAGGTTCGGCAGCGACCGGATGCGTTCGACGAGATAGCGCGACATGCTGTCGTCCAGGCTCGTGCCCCGGATGAGCATGTGCACATGCTCGGCGTGCGAAGACAGGAAGACCGCCGCCTGTCCCGCAGAATTGCCGCCCGCGGTCAGCAGCACGGGCTCGTTTCGGCACAACCTGGCTTCGAGCGGCGTTGCCCAGTAATAGACTCCGCTACCCTCGAACCGCGCCAGGCCGTCCACACCTGTTTGTGTTCATCGGGGCCGAGCCGAACACGGGCTGGCTCCGGACATGCGGGGTGTCGCTCGATGACAAGGGCTTCGTGCTGACGGGCCCCGACGTCGCCGACGCGCCGCCGCAGACCCTGCCGCTGCAGACGAGCGTGCAAGGCGTCTTTGCGACCGGCGACGTACATTCGGGTTCCACCAAACGCGTCGCGTCGGCGGTCGGCGAGGGTGCGGCCGTGGTCGCACAGATTCACCGCTTCCTGACAGAAGCGCGCACTGCAAGCCAGGTTTCGCCCGGTTGAGGCCTGGTCCGCTGCGTGCGGGCGATGGGGACCCGATAAATGGATGGGCTGGGCGCGCGCACCGGCCCTGAGCATTGCTCCATCAAAAACATCTTGCGCTTTATAACTACGACCAATAGAATCGTAGTTATGGGTCATTCAGATGTTTCCGATATGCCAATGTGCGCTGCACGGGGGGTAGATGTCGGAGGCTGCATGTTTTCCGGCGCTGAAACAGTGATCGGAGCCTGTATGGCCACCCAGCGCACTGGCGGTGACCTCCAGCTTTGAGGCTGAATCGAGGGAAGGGCGCATCGACTCAAGAATCTCAAAGATGCATGGAGTGAAGAAGGATGAAGCGCAAGTCTCGACAAACGCTGCTCGTCGCCGCCCTCGTGGCAGTCCTGGGGTGCGGCGTGGCGGCTTCGCTGCTGCGCCCCAGGCACGGCGGGGAAGCACAGGCCACCACGCCGCCACCGCCCCCGGCGGTGGAAGTGGCGGCAGTGGTGGGCCAGACCATCACCGAATGGGATGAATTCTCGGGCCGCATCGAGGCCGTGGACCGCGTGGAGATCCGTCCGCGCGTGTCCGGCACGATTGAAACGGTGCATTTCCGCGATGGCTCGATCGTGAAAAAGGGCGACCAGCTGTTCACGATCGATCCGCGCCCGTATGCGGCCGAAGTGGCGCGCGCCGAGGCGGCGCTGGCGGCGGCGCAGGTACGCTCGTCGCATGCGCAGACCGAAAAGGCGCGCGCGCAGCGCCTGCTCGACGACAACGCGATCTCGCGCCGCGAGTTCGATGAGCGCGTCAATGCGGCCAGCGAGTTGTCGGCCGACGTCCGTGGCGCGCAGGCTGCGCTGGAAGTGGCGAAGCTGAACCTGGGCTACACCCGCATCGTTGCACCGGTCACGGGCCGGGTGTCGCGCGCGGAGATCACGGCGGGCAACCTCGTGGCGGCTGGCGCGGCATCGCCGCCGCTGACCACGGTGGTATCGGTGTCGCCGGTGTACGCGAGCTTCGATGTCGACGAGCAGAGCTACCTGCGCTACACGGCGCCGAGCGCTGGCGGCGGCAAGGGCGACCTGCCGGTGTTCCTGGGCCTGGCCAACGAGACTGGCAATCCGCACAAGGGCCGGATTCATTCGATCGACAACCGGCTCGACACGCGCAGCGGCACCATCCGCGTGCGCGCGGTCTTCGACAACGAGGACAGCCGCCTGCTGCCGGGCCTGTACGCGAAGGTCAAGCTCGGCGGCGGCTCGCCGTATCCCGCCGCGCTGGTCAATGACCGCGCCATCGGCACCGACCAGGGCAAGAAGTTCGTGCTGCTGGTGGACAAGGCCAACAAGCTCGCGTACCGCGAAGTCGAACTGGGACCGACCTACGAAGGGCTTCGCGTGATCCGCAAGGGCCTGCAGCCGGGCCAGAACATCGTCGTGAACGGCCTGACGCGCGTGCGCCCCGGCGACACCGTGACCCCGAAGCCGGTGGCGATGGCCTACCGCAGCGAACTGGAGTCGCGTGGCAGCACGACCGACCGCAAGCAGGCCGAGGCTGACGGGAAGGCCGGCGAGGCCGGCAAGGCCAGGGTGAGCTGAGTCTCGCCCTCTGCCACTGCCCGAACCGTATTTCTCCCCTGAGGTTGCACATGGCCTCCGCCTTGGCGGACCGCCAGCGGTGACTGCTTTTGCCGAGACCAAGATGAATTTCTCTAAATTCTTTGTCGACCGCCCCATCTTCGCGGGCGTGCTGTCGGTGCTGATTTTCCTTGTCGGCGCCATCTCGATGTTCAATCTGCCGGTCTCGGAGTACCCGGAAGTGGTGCCGCCGTCAGTGGTGGTGCGCGCGCAGTTCCCGGGCGCCAACCCGAAGGTGATCGCCGAGACCGTGGCCACGCCGCTGGAAGAGCAGATCAACGGCGTCGAGGACATGCTCTACATGAACTCGCAGGCCAATACCGACGGCACGCTGACGCTGACGGTGACCTTCAAGCTGGGCACCGACCCCGACAAGGCGCAGCAACTGGTGCAGAACCGCGTCTCGCAGGCCGAGCCGCGCCTGCCGGAAGACGTGCGCCGCCTGGGCATCACCACGGTCAAGAGCTCGCCTGACCTGACCATGGTGGTCCACCTGGTCTCGCCCAACGACCGCTATGACACGACCTACCTGCGCAACTATGCGCTGATCAACGTGAAGGACCGTATCGCGCGGATCCAGGGCGTGGGCCAGGTGCGGTTGTTCGGCGCGGGGGACTACTCGATGCGCGTGTGGCTGAATCCGGAGAAGATCGCCGAGCGCGGGCTCGCCGCGTCGGACGTGGTGCGCGCCATCCGCGAGCAGAACGTGCAGGTGGCGGCAGGCGTGCTCGGCCAGTCGCCGGCGCTGCCGGGCACCGACCTGCAGCTGTCGGTGAATGCGCAGGGTCGGCTGCAGACGGTGGAAGAATTCGGCGAGATCATCGTCAAGACTTCGCCTGACGGTGTGGTCACGTACCTGAAGGACATCGCACGCATCGAACTTGGTGCGTCGGAATACGCGCTGCGTTCGCAGCTGGACAACAAATCCGCTTTGTCATTGCTCATCTTCCAGTCGCCGGGAGCGAACGCGATCGAAATCTCGAACGAGGTGCGCAAAACCATGGCCGAGCTGAAGCAGGACATGCCGGAAGGCGTGGCCTACAGCATCGTCTACGACCCCACCCAGTTCGTGCGCCACAGCATCGATGCGGTGGTCCACACGCTGTTCGAGGCGATCCTGCTGGTGGTGCTGGTGGTGATCCTGTTCCTGCAGACGTGGCGCGCATCGATCATCCCGCTGCTGGCGGTGCCGGTGTCGATCGTCGGTACTTTCGGCCTGATGCACGCGTTCGGTTTCTCGATCAACGCGCTGAGCCTGTTCGGGCTGGTGCTGGCCATCGGCATCGTGGTGGACGATGCGATTGTGGTGGTGGAGAACGTCGAGCGGAATATCGAGGAAGGGCTGTCGCCGAAGGAAGCCACCTACAAGGCCATGCGCGAGGTGAGCGGTCCCATCATCGCCATCGCGCTGACGCTGATCGCCGTGTTCGTGCCGCTGGCGTTCATGACGGGACTGACCGGCCAGTTCTACAAGCAGTTCGCGCTGACGATCTCGATCTCGACCATCATTTCGGCCTTCAACTCGCTGACGCTTTCGCCCGCGCTGTCGGCCCTGTTGCTGAAGAGCCATGACGCGCCCAAGGACTGGCTGACGCGTGGCATGGACAAGGTCTTCGGCAAGTTCTTTACCCGCTTCAACCGCTTTTTCGGCCGCAGCTCCGAAAGCTATGGCCGCGGCGTGAAGGGTGTGATCCGCCGCAAGGGCTCGGTATTCGCCATCTACGCGGTGATGCTGGTGGCCGCCTGGGGCGTGTTCCAGCTCGTGCCGAAGGGCTTCGTGCCGGCGCAGGACAAGCAGTACCTGGTGAGCTTTGCCAAGCTGCCCGACGGCGCCACGCTGGACCGCACCGAGGACGTGACGCGCCGCATGTCGGAGATCGCGCTCAGGCATCCGGGCGTGGAATCGGCAGTTGCCTACCCGGGGTTGTCGATCAACGGCTTTACCAACAGCCCGAGCGCCGGCATCGTCTTTGTCACGCTGGACCCGTTCGAGAAGCGCAAGGGCAAGGAGCTGTCGGGCAAGGCCATTGCCGCGGACCTGAACAAGGAGTATGCGGCGATCCAGGACGCGTTCATTGCCGTGTTCCCGCCGCCCCCGGTTCAGGGCCTGGGCACGATTGGCGGTTTCAAGCTGATGATCGAGGACCGTGCCGCGCTCGGCTACGATGAATTGTTCAATGCGACCAACGCGTTCATGGCGAAGGCGCGCGCCACGCCCGAGCTCGCCGGCATCTTCAGCAACTACCAGGTGAACGTGCCGCAGCTTGACGTGCAGCTCGACCGTACCAAGGCCAAGCAGCTCGGCGTGCCGGTGACCGATGTGTTCGATACGCTGCAGACCTACCTGGGTTCCGCCTACGTCAACGACTTCAACAAGTTTGGCCGGACCTACCAGGTCAAGGTGCAGGCGGATGCGCAGTACCGCCAGCATGCCGAGGACATCCTCCAGCTGAAGGCGCGCAGCGCCAGCGGCGAGATGGTGCCGCTGTCGTCGCTGGTGCAGGTCAAACAGAGCTTTGGCCCGGATAGCGTGATCCGCTACAACGGCTTCACGGCCGCCGACCTGAATGGCGGTCCGGCGCCGGGCTTCTCTTCGGGCCAGGCGCAGGCCGCCGCCGAGCGCATCGCGGCCGAAACCCTGCCGAAGGGGATCGGCTTCGAATGGACCGAGCTGACTTACCAGGACATCCTGGCCGGCAATGCGGGGGTGTGGATCTTCCCGCTGTGCGTGCTGCTGGTGTTCCTGGTGCTGGCCGCCCAGTATGAAAGCCTGACGCTGCCGCTGGCCGTGATCCTGATCGTGCCGACGAGCCTGCTGGCCGCCATGACGGGCGTGTGGCTGACGCAGGGCGACAACAACATCTTCACGCAGATCGGGTTCATCGTGCTGGTCGGGTTGTCCGCGAAGAACGCGATCCTGATCGTGGAGTTCGCGCGCGAGCTGGAGCATCACGGCCGCACCGTGGTCGAGGCTGCGATCGAGGCCAGCCGCCTGCGCCTGCGTCCGATCCTGATGACGTCGTTCGCGTTCATCATGGGCGTGGTGCCGCTGGTGGTGTCCAGCGGTGCCGGCTCGGAGAT
>NZ_JAGIQA010000074.1 GCF_017814975.1 Cupriavidus consociatus | reverse complement strand
GAAACCACTTCCACCGCCGCACTCTCCGGCGGTAACAACCGTGCTACTGCCCGGTCCTTGAATTCCTGTCCGTAACGGGCGTTGTTGCATAAATCGAGATTGAAAACACGGGCTCCTCGGTGAGGCTGAACTCAGGCGATACGTACGGATTGCGGGCGAGCGAGCGCGACCATGCTGTTGAGCACGCCCGCGCGAATGGCCACTTCGGTGGCCTGCGACCCGATTTCGCGTGCCCACAGACTGTGTCCCGTCAGCGTCTTGAGGCGATACATCAGGGTCTCGGCCAGCGAGCGCCGGTGATAGCCGCTGGCGGCTTTCCATTCGCGTCGACTGCTCTTCTCGATGATATCAATGGCCTCGTTACGCGAGGCTGCGCCCGGTGTACTTTCGGACCAGGGCTTCGCTCCATCGCGTGGTGGAATCGAGGGCTGTGCACCTCGCGCGGCTATCTCCGCGTGGCACGGCTTGCTGTCGTAAGCGCCGTCGCCTCCGATGGTATCGATCGGTGTATCAGCCGGGATCTGATCGAGCAGGTCGGACAGCACTTCGCCATCGCCAACGTCCTGGTGGGTCATCAGTGCAGCGCAGATTTGGCCGGTGTTCGCATCCATGGCGAGATGGACCTTCCGCCAAGTCCGCCGCTTGGACCAACCGTGCTTGCGAACCTTCCACTCGCCTTCGCCGTAAAGCTTCAGCCCAGTGCTGTCGATCACCAGATGCAGCGGCTCGCCGGTACGCGAGGCGGGCAGCACGACGTTCAGATTCTGCGCGCGGCGGCTCAATGTCGTGTAGTTCGGCACTGGCAACGTTGGGAAGGCCAGGGTGCGCAAGCTCTGCGCGAAGCCTTGCAGCGCGCGCAGCGGCAGGTGGAACACCTGCTTGAGACCGAGCAATCCCTGGATCAGCGCATCCGTGTATACGAGCGGGTGGCCACGCTTGGGCGATTTGGCTTTCGGCGGTGGAGTGAGCAAGCTCTCTTCGACCCACATCGTGACATCTCCTCGGGCTATCAGCCCCTTGTTGTACTGCGCCCAGTTCTTGACGCGGTAGACCCCCTTGGGCTCGGCTTGCTGTCGGTTGTCCTTGCGCATCGTCCCGGAAAAAGTCCAAGACACTACGCCGCTTCGTCAGAAGTTAACAGAGCCAGCGTTCCCGCCGTTGCGCGTAAACGTCAGCCCGACCGACCCCGGATTTATGCAACAACGCCTCCGTAACGAGCCACTTCTCTCTCTTATCGCCCCCAGGGTTCAAATTCTATCGGGGCGGCATCTATTCTGCCGCGGGGGGGTGCGTGGCTTACATGCTCCTTGGTGACAAGTTATGTCCTAAACATAAAAGCCCCCCCATAAGTCCCCTCTCACGCTGTCCGTGACTAATCTTAGTTATGTACCAAGAAAAAATCACTCTATCGCATGAAACAGCGCAAAGGAAGATGCTTAGGCCCACCGACGAAGCTGGATGCGACCATCTCGAGCTCCCCAGCTGACTCCACGCGTTCAAGGCGCGGTATCATTTCCTCAAACAGGATGCGCATTTCCATCTTGGCCAAGTGCTGGCCCAGACAAATATGAGGCCCTGTTCCAAATGCCAGATGGTGGACTTCCTTTCGATCAATGCTGAACTCGAATGGTTTATCAAAGACATCTTCATCTCGATTCGCCGAGCCGTAGCACAGCATTATCCAATCGCCTTTGCGAACAGTGCGTCCTCGGATCTCCGTATCCGCAGCCGCGGTACGCATGAAGTGACTCACCGGTGACGCAAAGCGCACCGCCTCCTCGACAAATTGCGGAATCAGCGCCGCATCGGCTTGAAGTCGGGGCAGCAGATCAGGGAACTGGCTAAGTGCCCACATTGCGATCGCGGAGGACGATGATGTGGTATCGTGTCCCGCCGTGGCAATAGTAATGTAGTAGCCCAAGCGGTTGGCATCGCTAATCGGTTCGCCATTTACGACCGCGTTGGAAAGCAATGTTGCCATATCGTTACGTGGACTCGTCCTTTTGTCCGATGTCAGCTTATTGAAATAATGCCGAAAATCTTCTACTACTGCTAGTAGATTCTTTGCCAAAACATCGTTACCGGAAGCGACCTCCGCCTTCCCTCGATTGAGTTCTGGATCTTCCCCGCCAAACAACTCTTGCGTCAGGACCAACATTTTGGCCTCATCTTCAGAGGGAATTCCTAGAATATCCATTATTACATGCAAAGGATAATATAGCGCAATATTTCTAGAAAAATCTATGACTTCCCCTTCGTAATGCGCAAGTTTGTCAACACAGCGACGGGCCAGTCGTCGGATACGCTCATCCAGGTTGAGCAGGCTGTCAGGCATGAACCATGACTGCGCCAGCGCGCGCATTTCCTTGTGCTCATCACCGTCGAACTGAACTAGCGCCTTGACAATATGCGGAGACCCAGTGACCGAAATTATATAGTCGATTGCGGCCTTTGATCGACAAACAACAGAATAGTCACCGTTGCGAAATAGGCTACTGTCACGTGAAATGGCGCTGACATCGGCATACTTCGTTGCAACCCAGAATGGGTCGAAGCCCTCAATAACGGCACGACCGAACGGATTGTTGGCACGCGCCCACGTATAGACGGAGTGCAATAGCTCACGGTTTGAATAAGTCTTTGGATCAACCAAAAGCTTCGCGATGTCATCGGGGAGATCGAAATTCGAGGCGGTGGTAATTGGGACCAAGATGAACATACTCCAAAGATAGGTTTAAGATCGCGCGAAGCCATTCCAATACTGCCGATAATAAAGGAACCAATATTTTTATATTGAATCAGTCATAAACATCATCAAACAAGTAGAGCGGCATCAAGTAATGGCACCAATGGGCTGTAATTTGACAATGGAAACTGTTGCCACGCCCCTACTAACCGGCATCGGATGTCCTTGTTGCTTACCGTGACAGATCACTGAAGGGATACACTAAAGCAAAAGTGGGATAAAGATCATTATGGCCCAGCCACTTGTGGAGGTCTCTCTACTCGTAACGAAGGTAACCACACACCCCGGGACGGCGATCTTATTACGACGCCACGTACCGTTACGTGGCGACGGCTTACCAATCGGGCCTCAGTCAGTGGCACACCTTCCAGTTCCCAGCTTTCATGGGTCGCTGTCTCAAGTATGACCTTTGGGAAGGGCTCATTGCCCTTGATGTAGATCTCACCGACCAGCGTCAGATGCTGTCCCTCCGTTGGTCCCACAGCGCATGCAGCAACGCTAAGGGCAACTAGCAAAGCAATCATGTGAGTCATAGGTCCACAGAAGATGTGGTTGACGGCACTTTCGTTCGCATCATTGAATCACGACGGACAGTGAGGAGTGGGGCGGAATCTTGACAGTTTCGCTATACATACCTTTCACATACTCCCGGACTACTGGCACGTTGGCATAGGGGTGGAGCTCCGCGGGCACCATTGATAACTGACTACGATCATTTAGAAAGGCGCCCGCGTCAATTTCAGGCAACACGAATCCACCTTCCTCTCGCAAAGGGAAGCCAAAGCCGACTGGGGCGGGTTCCTTCATCAGTGCACCTGATGTCGCGGCAAAGTGGCGCAATTCCTGTTGGAAGCTGGAGGTTGCTGCCGTGCCCCGAACTGAAGATTCGAGAACCGCCATCGAATCAGTGCTGCTAACGTTGGTAAGAAGATGCTTGTAAAAGCTCAATCCGAGCTGACGGTTGAGAAATCCACCGAGCGATCCCCAGATTGAATATCCGTTGCATGTACTGGCTTTGTCCCAATCAAACAGACTGCAATTGTGAATTCGGTCACCAAATCTTACGTAGCTGGTGAAGCGGACGTCCCTAATCGTATTGAAATTCTTCTCGATGGTCTGGCTCACAAAGTCCTCAAACATCATAGCTGTGGCTTCTTCCAGCCATATTTCGAACTGGTAGTCCGGGCCCTTGGAAATGCCTCGGCGGTAGAAGTTCTGCATGTGCATGGCTTCAATGCGCCATTGTAGACCGCATGTAATTCAAGCCGTAGGTCCCATTTTGGTACATTTCCTCAGAGTTCAGGTAAAGCGACACCGATTCATTTGAGTATGGCTCGCTCTCACGCTTGATTGCATTACGCACGTAGAAGTATCCGGCCATCTCGGAACCCCGAGTGAACTTGGCGATTACGATGTCAATTTGCTGATCATGGCCACTAATCATATTGCTATAGCTGTGGGGCCCCCAATTGAAGTCAGCATATCGTAGATCTTGCCAGGAGAGACGAAATCGCCTGCTAGCGTGTCGAGAGCCGCTTGACTCACCTTTGTTGGATCGAGTTCAGTTGTCTCTACCCAGAAATTGACAATGCTGCCGTCAGCTGTCATGAGCTTACGAACCAAGGTTGTGGAGCGAGTCGTATCGTCCGCTAGATACCAGATTTTCACACTACCGTTATCCAGTCTACTAGGCGACAAAGAATAGCGTGGAGCATAACTTTTCTCTTTGGCGTGCGCTCTCCATCCATCTCGATTAAAACTCGATATTCGGCGCTTAAGCGCTTCCGTGCCGTCATCAAATCGTAGTTGCTCGGCCACGAAGGAATGGTTCCGCTCTGCCACTGCAATTGTCGGCATAACTTGTGGAGTTCCGGTTTGATTAGTGAAAACGAGCGTTACATCCTGTCCGTTCAGCCCTGAGATGCTGATGGGAGCCTCCACAGCCGAGGATGTGCTATTAACGCTTTCCCAAACACCTATGCCGCTACCAGCATAGGTGTGTGCGTCCAGCGCCCCGCAGTTCGAGCAGCTCTTCTCGACGGGAACCGAGGCGGTGGTGGTGGCCATCGTCTGCGGGTCGGGCGAGGCCGGGGGATCGTCCCCGTCACCAACGCAAGAGGCCAGCACAATAGATATGCGCTGCCTGAGCCAGGCTCCAAAATAAATGCAATGCGCGCTGCTTGTACTTCATATATCTTCGCTCCTTTCGCGATACGTTTTTTTGTAGCATTTGCCGGTATTTCCTAACGCAATGACGCCGACTGTCATTCTATATATCTCTGAGTTTAGTATGAGATGTCATTCGACATTGGTTGAGACACGTCATGAAATTATGCATGTAGCTATGCATATAGCGAAGTCTATGCCACTTTTCGGTAGATGGGCAAATTGTGATTGCCACTATGAAAGTAGAGTATGATATTTTTCGCAATGCGGTGAAATTTGAATTCAAGCCGACAATCGCGCCATTCCTTTGTTCATTTC
Source organism: Cupriavidus consociatus (assembly GCF_017814975.1). Classification (GTDB taxonomy): domain Bacteria; phylum Pseudomonadota; class Gammaproteobacteria; order Burkholderiales; family Burkholderiaceae; genus Cupriavidus; species Cupriavidus consociatus. Next base: position 1,957 of record NZ_JAGIQA010000074.1, on the reverse strand, counting down.
GTGACGCGCAATTGCGGGGGTCTCGCACGCATCGATTTGGCCCGTTTCGCACGAGGAGACTCGATAAAGAAGCGCGCATGGACGTGTGTCAAACTATGCCGCTGGATTTGCCCCCGTGTCCCCGGACACGGTCACACCCTTAGGTTGATAAGGCCATCGCACGCCTGAACTCGCGCGGAGAGCGGTAATTCAGGGCGCTATGGGGGTGCTGCTCGTTGTAGTGCTCAAAGGCAATGGCCAGATTGCGAACTGCCGTCTCGGCATCAGGCTTGGGCATGAAGGCGACATAGTCGCGCTTCATGGTCTTCACAAAGCTCTCGGCCATCCCGTTGCTCTGCGGGCTGCAGATCGGCGTGGTCAGTGGCTTCAAGCCGATTGCCGACGCAAACGCCTTGGTCTTGTCTGCCGTGTAGCCCGAGCCATTATCGGTCAGCCATTCAATTTCCGTCGGCGTCTTCAGCGCGTTTCCAAAGCGATTCTCGACGGCGGCCAACATCACGTCGCGGACCACGTCACCGCTATGCCCACCGGTGGTCGCCGCCCAACTCATCGCCTCGCGGTCGCAGCAGTCCAGGGCGAACGTCACGCGCAGCGGCTCGCCGTTGTCGCAGCGGAACTCAAAGCCGTCAGAGCACCACCGCTGGTTCGTCTTTGCTACCGCGACTTTACCCTCATGCCTGCGCTGCGGGCGTGGCGGGGTCACCCTGCGTTGCAGCAGCAGGCCGTACACTCGCATGACCCGATAGACCCGCTTCGCGTTGACGGGAGGCGCGCTACGATGCTCTCGTTCCCTGCGCAGTACGCCCCATACCCGGCGATAGCCGTAGCTGGGCAGATGCGCGACCGCATTGCGAATCTCCTCGACCAACCCTGCATCGTCGGTTTGTCGGGCGCTGCGCCCGTCCCGCCAGTCTGCAGGACGAGTCAGCTTCTCTGCCACATTCGAGCGCGCTACACCGAGAACTTCGCAGACCCGCTTCACAGGTCGTCCCCCGGCAATGAGGGTGAGCGCGCAATCCATTTTCGCGACTTCATCACCTCCACTGCCTCACGGAGAATCTCGTTCTCCATGGTCTTCTTGCCCAGCAGGCGCTGTAGCTCACGGACTTGCTTGAGCGCGTCGCTCAGCTCCGATGCCGGCACGACTTCTTCACCGGCACTGACCGCCGATAGGCTGCCGTTCTGGTACAGCTTGCGCCAATGAAAGAGCTGATTCGGATTTACGCCATGCTGGCGCGCCACCATCGACACCGTCTTGCCCGGTTCGCAGCTCTCGCGCACCATCGCGAGCTTCTCGTCCAGCGACCACCGCCGCCGGCGCTCCGGCCCCGTCAACACTTCCACCAATTCCTGCTTCGTTTTAGTCATAAACACAGTCGTATGCCTACCCGCTATTGTAAGTAGGGGACTGTGTCCGGCGATTCAGGGGGCCGCTCCAGCCGCTGCTGTCGATGCCAGCATATTTGTTGTACCAGGTGAGCCGGGGTTTTGAGTTCTGCCGCTCAACATCCAACTAGAATCAAAAAGCGGCTTACGCCAACATAAGATACAGAAATTCCCCACAATCGAGAGAAGGTGGAACATGACATACAACATGTTAGCTTTACCGCCATCACTATTGCCTGCGGCAATAGCATGGGCCAGGAGCATGGCCGAGCCTGTAATTCGGAACGGGAGCGCTCTAACCGAACAAGGTCTATCGGTCGCTAGTACAACATCCCGTAAGTAGGTTGAATAATTAATCGCCTCCGATATCATGTCGGGATGAGCCGAGGTCGACATGCAACGCCAGTAAAACTGGGGAAGAAAGAAAGGCAAGAATTGCAATCGCTGATCGAGCGGAAGACGGCCGCTCAGCGAGATGTGATGCGGGCCCGAATCGCATTGCTCAGCAAGGTGCCCAAGGCATTCGTGAGGGCGAGCGCAGTGGCCGCCCGGCAACCATCACCCACGAAGC
>NZ_JAGIQA010000073.1:1905-7240 GCF_017814975.1 Cupriavidus consociatus | reverse complement strand
CAGGTGCTGGGCCGGCCGCTGCGCTACAGCGTGCTCGACACCGAAGGCAAGCCTGCCACCGCGGTGCGCAAGGTGCAGGAACTGGCGCAGCAGAAGGCGGCGCGATATTTCGCGGGTGGCATCCTGTCGTCCGAGTCGCTGGCCATGGGCAAGGAGGCCGAAAAATTCGGCGGCGTGTTCGTTACCACTGCCGGCGCCGACGAGATCACCGGCAAGGACTGCAACCGCGCCACCTTCCGCTGGTCGGTGCCGACCTTCGGCGCGATCGAGCGCACCGTGCGGCCGCTGATCGAATCGATGCCCAAGGCCAAGCGCTGGTACACCATCACGCCGCAATATGTGTTTGGCGACGGGCTCCTGTCGGCGGCGAAGGCAATCTTCAAGGAGAAGGGCATCGAGCACGTGGGCAACAGCTACCACGCCCTGACCGAGAAGGAATTCAGCGGCTACCTGACCAATGCGCTGGCCGCCAAGCCGGATGTGCTGCTGATCCTGAACTTCGGCTCGCAGTCCGCTGACACGCTGCGCCAGGCCGTCAGCTTCGGCATGAAGAAGAACACCACCATCCTGCTGGCGTGGGCGTCGGGGCTGGAGCAGTTCGAGTCGCTCGGCGCCGATCTGTGCGAGGGAGTCTATTTCGGCGCGCAGTACTGGCACGGCGTGGATACCCCGCTGAACCGCGACCTGGTCAAGCGCACCCACGACAAGTTCAAGGCCAATCCCAACTACAGCCTGGCTGGTTCGTACATCTGCACCAAGCTCATGGTGGACGGCATGATCAAGGCCGGCAGCGCGGACCCGAAGGCCGTGGTGGCGGCGCTCGAAGGCATGAAGTACGAGGGCCTGACCGGGCCGGAGGAAATCCGCGCCGCCGACCACCAGGTCCTGAAGAACTACTACCTGCTCAAGGGCAAGGCCAAGTCCCGCATGAGGGACAAGGACGACTACGCCGAGGTGGTCAGCATTGGCAAGGCCTTCCTGCCGGTCGACCAGACCCAGTGCAAGATGGCCTGATGCCCTGACACTGCGCGGGGCCGCCGCCCCGGCAGACTACACACTGAAGCACACCGAAGCACCATGCCGCGCACACCGCGCGGCGTGGCGGCTTCCTACATCCGTACGACTCATGAACGTCTATCTGTTACAGGTGATCAACGGCGTCGGAATCGGCATGCTCTACTTCCTGCTGGCGGTAGGGCTGTCGATCGTGTTCGGCCTGTTGCGCTTCGTCAATTTCGCGCATGGCGCCTTCTATGCGCTGGGTGCCTACCTCTGCTTCCAGGCGCTGCAGATCGGGATGAACTTCTGGATGGCGCTGGTGGTTGCGCCGATCGTGATCGGCGCGCTTGCCTGGTTGACCGAAAAGGTCATGCTGCGCCACGTCTACGCGCAGCCGCACGAATTCCACATCCTGGTCACGGTTGGCCTGGCGCTGGCCATCCAGGAACTCATCATCGTCGGCTGGGGGCCGCTCGGCGTCGACGTACCGCCGCCGGATGCGCTGCAGGGCGTGGTGATGTGGGGCGACTTCGTCTATCCCAAGTACCGCCTGTTCGTGATCGGCTTCACCGGCTTGCTGGCCATCGGCCTGTGGTGGCTGCTGGAAGGCACGCGCCTGGGCAGCGCGGTGCGCGCGGGCAGCGAATCCACCGAGATGGTGTCGCTGCTCGGCATCAACGTGTTCCGCCTGTTCAGCCTGATGTTCGCGCTGGGCGCCGCTACTGCGGCGATCGCCGGCGTGCTGGCCGCGCCGATCCGCGGCGCCGAGCCGTTCATGGGCGTCGAGGCGCTGGGTGTGGCATTCATCGTGGTCGTGGTGGGGGGCATGGGCAGCTTCACCGGGGCGCTGGTGGGCGGCTTGCTGGTCGGCATGGTGCAGAGCCTGATGAGCACGCTGTGGCCGGAAGGCGCGCGGCTGATGATCTATGTCGCCATGGCCGCGGTGCTGCTGCTGCGTCCGCATGGCTTGCTGGGGAGGGGATGATGGCTAGGGAAAAACAAGGGTTCTTGCGCTACCGCTTCTGGTGGCTGGCACTTGCCGTCACGCTGCTGCTGCCGCTGACGATGCGCTCAGGCACGCTTGCCACTGAAGTGCTGATTTACGCGATGGCCGCCATGGCGTGCAACCTGCTACTTGGCTACACCGGCCTGCTGTCGTTCGGCCAGGGGATCTTCTTCGGCCTGGGCAGCTATGCGGTGGGGCTGGCGCTGACCCGCGCAAGCCTGCCGGTGCCGCTGGCGCTGCTGCTGGCGATCGTCATCGGCGCGGCGGCGGCGGCGCTGGTGGGCTGGTTTGCGATCCGCCAGCGCGGCACCTACTTCGTGATGCTGACGCTGGCGTTCTCGCAGATGTTCTACTTCCTGGCGTACACGGCGCCCGGCATCACCGGCGGCGACAACGGCCTGCTGGACATCCCGCGTCCGCCGCTGTCTGTGGCTGGCCATGCGCTGGTATCGCTGGCATCGCCGTGGCAGTTCTATGGCTTTGTCGCGGTGCTGTTCCTGGTGGTGTTCTTTGTGGCCCTGCGCGTGACCGAGTCCGTGCTCGGCCGCACGCTGCTGGCGATCCGCGACAACGAAGAGCGTGCATTGGCTGTCGGCTACAACGTCAAGACGTTCAAGCTGCTGGCGTTCATGGTCTCCGGCGCGGTCACCGGGCTGGCCGGCGCGCTGCATGCCATGCTGACCGGCATCGCGCCGCTGACCAATATCGACTACCACGCCAGCGAGATGATCCTGGTGATGACCGTGATCGGCGGCACCAGCAATATCTTCGCCTCGGTGCTGGGCGCCGCCTTCTATGTACTGCTGGCGGACTGGCTGTCCACGCTGTGGCCGCGCTGGCTGATGCTGCTCGGCTTCCTGCTGATCGCCGTCAGCCTGTTCATGCAACGCGGGCTGTGGGGGCTGGGTGCCACCGTATGGGATCGTCTGCGCGGCCTGCGCCGCGCGCCCGTCACGCAGGAGGAACGCGCATGACCACCACCACCACCCCTATCCTTGAAGCCACCGGCATCGTCAAGCAGTATGGCAAGTTCATGGCGCTGGGCGGGGTTGACCTGCGCGTGATGCCGGGCACGATCCATTCGGTGATCGGCCCCAACGGCGCCGGCAAGACCACGCTGTTCCACATGCTGACCGGCACGAAGGAAGTCAGCGCCGGCCGCATCGTCTTCGACGGCAAGGACGTCACGGCTGAAGCCGACTACCAGCGGGTCCAGCGCGGCATTGCGCGTTCGTTCCAGGTCACCAGCCTGTTCCCGAGCCTGGCGGTGCGCGAGAACCTGCGCCTCGCCGCGCTCGGCACCTCGCCGCGCAAGGCCATGAACGGATGGCGCTTGCCGGCTGGCGAGCTTGCCTGCGGCGAGATCGTCGACCAGGTGCTGCAACGACTGGAGCTGATGCGCGTTGCCGACAGCGCAGCGGGCGTGCTGTCGCACGGCCAGCAGCGGCGCCTGGAGGTCGGCATGGCGCTGGCCGCGCGGCCGCGTGCGATCTTTCTGGACGAGCCTACCTCGGGCATGGGCGTCGACGACCTCGGCGCGATGAAGCGGTTGATCCGCGGGCTGGCCCAGGACCACACGGTCGTGCTGATCGAACACAACATGGACATCGTCATGGATATCTCGGACACCGTCACGGTCATGCAGCAAGGCAAGGTGCTGATGGAAGGGCCGCCCGCGGTCGTGCGCGGCGACCCGCGCGTGCGCGCCGCCTATCTCGGCAACATGATTACCGGGGGCAAGGAATGATGCTCGACGTACAAGAGATACATGGCTACTACGGCAAGAGCCATGTGCTGCAAGGCGTGTCGCTGGCGGTCGGCGAAGGCGAACTGGTGACGCTGCTGGGGCGCAACGGCGCCGGCAAGTCGACCACGCTCAAGGCGATCGCCGGCGTCGTGCAGCCCAAGGGCGGGCGCGTCATCTTCCGCGGCAGGGACGTTGCCGGCATGGCGGCACACCGGATTGCCGCCGAAGGCCTGTGCCTGGTGCCCGAGCACCGCGGCATCTTCAAGCTGCTGACGGTCGAGGAGAACCTCAAGCTGGCCGCGCGGCGCGATTCGCCGTGGCAACTGCAGGACATCTACCGCATCTTCCCGCGCTTGCGCGAGCGGCGCGGCAACGGCGGCGCGCAGCTGTCCGGCGGCGAACAGCAGATGCTCGCCATCGGTCGCGCCATGTTGAACCATCCGCGCCTGCTGATGCTTGACGAGCCGGTCGAAGGGCTGGCCCCGGTGATCGTGGAAGAAATCGTAGCGCAGCTCAAGGTCATCAAGGCAGCCGGCGTGCCGATCCTGCTGGTGGAGCAGAACCTCGAGGTCTGCACGCAGCTCGCCGACCGCCACGTGATCATCGAGCAGGGCAGGGTAGTCTACACCGGCAGCAACGACGCGTTCCGTGCCGATGAGGCGGTCAAGGACCGCTATCTCGGCGTCGGCCTGGCGGCCTGAACCTGGATCATGCAGGCCGCAATGCCGGCCGACCGATACGAGGAATGACATGACGACTTTGCAAGCTGCCCACGCGGCAGTGGCAGCGGCAGCGGCGGCCGCCGGCGCGCGCGCCGACCTGCACATCGACGGCGAGCGCCTGTGGGACACTCTGATGCGCCTGGCCACAATCGGCGCCACGCCCAAAGGGGGCGTATGCCGGCTGGCGCTGACCGACCTGGACCGCCAGGGGCGCGATTTCTTCGTCGCCGAGGCCAAAGCGGCCGGATGCACGATCCGCGTCGATGCCATCGGCAACATCTTTGCGCGGCGCGCCGGGCGCGACGACGCCTTGCCGCCGGTGATGACTGGCAGCCACATTGACACCCAGCCGACCGGCGGCAAGTTTGACGGCAACTATGGCGTGTTCGCCGGCATCGAAGTGCTGCGCACGCTCGCCGATGCCGGCATCGTCACCGATGCCCCGCTCGAGGTCGCGGTCTGGACCAACGAGGAAGGCTCGCGCTTCGTCCCAGTGATGATGGGCTCAGGCACGTTCATCGGCGAGTTTGCGCTGGCAGACGTGCTGCAGCAGCGCGACCGCGATGGCATCCGCGTCGGGCAGGCACTGCAGGCCATCGGCTATGCCGGTCAGGAGCCGGTCGGGGCGCGCCCGGTCGGCGCCTACTTTGAAGCGCATATCGAGCAGGGGCCGGTGCTGGAGGCCAACGACACGACCATCGGCGTGGTTACCGGCGCGCTCGGCCAGCGCTGGTACGACGTGGTGCTGACCGGAATGGAAGCACATGCGGGCCCCACGCCGATGGCGCTGCGCAAGGATGCGCTGCTGGCGGCGTCAGAGCTGGTCGGCATCGTCAACCGCATCGCGCTGGAGCATCCCCC
>NZ_JAGIQA010000073.1:0-1805 GCF_017814975.1 Cupriavidus consociatus | reverse complement strand
GTGGTGTACTTCCCGCCGCAGCCGTTCGATGCACGGCTGGTCGAGGCAGTACGCGGCGGCGCGCGGCGGCTCGGCCATTCCGCCATGGACGTGATCAGCGGTGCCGGCCATGACGCGGTCTACCTGGCCCGCGTCGCCCCCGCCGCGATGATCTTCGTGCCGTGCAAGGACGGCATCAGCCACAACGAAATCGAAGACGCGCGGCCCGAGCACCTTGAAGCCGGCTGCAACGTGCTGCTGCACGCCATGCTCGATGCCGCCACGCGGCCATGACACCCGAACGGACTGCCCAATGAAGATCCTCATTGCCCGACTCAATCACGAGACCAATACCTTTTCACCGGTGCCGACGCCGCTGGCTTCATTCGCGCCGGCCTATGGCGACGCCGCCTTTGGCGCCGCCAAGGGCACCCGCACCGCCGCCGCCGCCTTCATCGACCTGGCCGAGGCGGCCGGCGCCGAGATCGTGGTGCCGGTGATCGCTGGCGCCAACCCGAGCGGACGCGTTGCCGCCGACGCCTACACGCACCTGTGCGACACCATCATTGCGGCAGCCCCCGGCTGCGATGCGGTGATGCTCGACCTGCATGGCGCGATGGTGGCTGAGAACAGCGACGACGGCGAAGGCGACCTGCTGCGGCGTCTGCGGAGTGTGCTGCCGCATGCGCCGGTCGCGGTCGCCCTTGACCTGCATGGGAATGTCACGCAGACGCTCGTCGACCATGCCGACATCGCAGTCAGCTTCAAGACCTACCCGCATGTCGACATGTATGAGACCGGCGCGCATGCCGGCCGGCTACTGCTGGACATGGTTGCCGGCCGCGTGCGCCCGGTAATGGCGTGGCGGCGCCCGCCGCTGATCACGCACACCTTGCGCAGCCGCACCGACGAAGGCGCCATGCTGCGCGCCGTGGCGCTGGCGCGCGAGGCCGAGCGGGACGGCATGCTGGCGGTGTCGGTGCTGGCCGGCTTCGGACTGGCCGATATCGCCGCGCCATGCCTGAGCGTGATCGTGGTTGGCGACGGCGACCAGGCCAAGGCCGACGAGGTCGCCAGCCGGATCGCGGCGCAGGCGTGGGCCGAGCGCGATGCCTTTGCCTATCAGGCGGAGCCGCTCGCCAGTTCCATCGGGCGCGCCGCGCAGCTTGCCGGCGCCGACAGTGCTGACGCGAGACCGGTACTGTTGCTCGACCATGGCGACAATTGCATGTCCGGCGGCACCTGCGACAACATGGCGGTGCTGCACGAGGCTCTGGCGCAAGGACTGACCGGCATCGCGGTCGGGCCCGTGTGCGACCCGGAAGCGGTGGCAGCGCTGGTGGACGCCGGCGTCGGGGCCAGTATCACGCTGCCTGTCGGCGACAAGGTGCCGCTGCCGCAGCTGGACGTCTATCCGCAAGCGAAGCCGCTGACCGGCAAGGTTGCCGCGATCAGCGACGGGGAGTACATCATCACAGGGCCGACCTACACCGGGCAGCGCATCCGCATGGGGCGCACCGCCGTGCTCGATATCGGCGCGGCGCAGGTGGTGGTGACCGAGACCCCCCAAGAGCACTGGGACATGGGGATCTTCACCCATATCGGCATCGATCCGCATCGGGCGAAGTTCCTGCTACTGAAGTCGCGAATGTACTGTCGCCCGGTGTTCGTCCCGATCGCCAAGGCGGTGGTCGAGTGCGACGGAGAGGGCGTCACCAGCTCGCGCTATGAGCGCTTCCCGTTCCGGCAGGTCAGCAGGCCGGTCTATCCGCTCGACGACACCGCTGCCTGGGCAGGCTAAGGCAGCACTAAGCCAGCGTGCACAT
>NZ_JAGIQA010000072.1 GCF_017814975.1 Cupriavidus consociatus | reverse complement strand
ACGGTGCTGGGGCTGGGCCTGTCGGCCAGCCTGAATGCGCCGATCGAGGATATGAAGTTCGGCGTGTTCCGCATGTAGCCGTCACGGCAGCGGCGCTGTCTGCTTTACTGGTTTCATCGGTTTCATCGGTTTCATCGGTTTCATCGGCTTCATCGGTTTTTTTGCTGCTACTTCCATGCGTTGCGTGATCCGTCTGCTTTCCTGCCTTGCCGCGGTGCTGGCCTTGCTGCCGGCGCTGCCGGCGCCGGCGCAGACGGGTGCCGGCAGCGGGCAAGCCGTGCCGCGCATGCGTTTCACCGAGCAGGTGGTGATGCTGCCCAAGGCCGCGATCCCGTCACGCATCGACCTCGAAGCGACGGTGTTCAAGCCGCCGGGAGAAGGGCCGTTCCCGCTGGTGGTGATCAACCACGGCAAGGCGCCGGGCCGGCCGTTTATGCAAGGGCGCGCGCGCTTCGCGGCGCAGAGCGCCGAGTTCCTGCGCCGCGGCTACGTGGTGGTGCTGCCGATGCGGCAAGGCTTCGCGCGCTCGGGCGGCGCCTACGTAGGGGGCAGTTGCGACATCGAGGGCAACGGCATGATGCAGGCCGACGACGTGGTCGCCACGCTCGACTATATGGCCACGCTGCCCTATATCGACATGGAGCGCATCGTGGTGATCGGGCAATCGCACGGCGGGCTGACCACGATGGCCTTCAGCACCATCGGCTATCCCGGCGTGCGCGGCGTGGTCAACTTTGCCGGCGGGCTGCGCAACCTGAATTGCGCGGACTGGGAAGACCGGCTGGTCGACGCCTTCGCCAGCTATGGCAGCACGGCGCGCTACCCGTCGCTGTGGGTGTACGGCGACAACGACAGCTACTGGCCGGTGCCATTGCCCGGCCGCATGTTCAACGCATACAAGGCGCAGGCCAAGGGAGAAGCGGCCAAGGCGTGGCTGGTCGACGTGGGCGATTTCGGCAACGACTCGCACCGGCTGTTCAGCGCGCGCGAAGGCATCCCGCTATGGCTGCCCGAGGTCGCCGCCTTCTTCCACTCGCTCGGCCTGCCGTTCGAGACCGGCTCCTGAGCCCTTCCGCCAACTTTCAGACATCCGCCAACGGAGCGAACCATGGAATTCACCACCCTCACCGTCAATATCGCCAACCACGTCGCCACCGTGACGCTGAACCGGCCCGACGTGCGCAACGCCTTCAACGAGACCGTGATCGCCGAAGTCACCGGCGCCTTCCGCGCGCTCGGCGACATGGACGAGGTGCGCGCCATCGTGCTGGCCGGCAACGGCCCGGCCTTCTGCGCGGGCGCCGACCTGAACTGGATGAAGAAGATGGCCGGCTACTCCGACGACCAGAACCGCGCCGACGCGCTGACGCTGGCGCAGATGCTGCATACGGTGTGGTCGTGCCCGCGCCCGGTGATCGCGCGCATCCAGGGCGACACCTACGCCGGCGGCATGGGGCTTGTCGCCGCGTGCGACATCGCCGTCGCCGCCGAGCACGCGCATTTCTGCCTGTCCGAGGCGCGCCTGGGGCTGCTGCCCGCCACCATCAGCCCCTACGTGATCCGCGCCATGGGCGAGCAGGCGGCGCGCCGCTATTTCATCACCGCCGAGCGCTTCGACTCGGCCGAGGCGCTGCGGCTGGGCTTCGTGCATGCGGTGGTGCCGGCCGAAGCGCTCGACGCCAAGGTGGCGGAACTGGCGACCGCGCTGGTCGGCAACAGCCCCAATGCCGTGCGCGAGAGCAAGCGGCTGGTGCAGGATATTGCGGGCCGGGCGATCGATGACGACCTGCTGGCGGACACGGCTGACCGTATCGCGAAGATCCGGGCGTCGGAGGAAGGGAAGGAAGGGGTGAGGTCGTTTTTGGAGAAGCGGTCGCCGTCGTGGCGGCCGGCTTGAGGTGTCAGTTGGCAGTTGGTTGTGCCGTTGCCTTGCGGCTGGCATCTGGTGGTGCTTGATATGCCCGGTTCCGCCCTGAAGGGCGGGTAACGCTTTGTCCTAGCGACAAAGAGTCACCAGAAAGCGCATTATTGTCCTGGGCGGACGGCCACTCTTATCGTAGTGTGCCGGGTCTTTCGTACGGGGCTGGGCTTTCTCACAAGGTAGGACTGCCTGCCGCAAGGTGCGCCACGATGGCTGGGATTGAAGCGGCTTTTGAACGAGCCCAGAGCTGTGGATGGCCCCTGCTGCTGGCGTTGTGGTAGGAACGCCTTCGGCTGCGCTGCGCGCCGGCTGCATCCCAGGTCATGTGCTCAGGCACGGAACGCGTCGCTGGGCTCGCTTAGCGCTATCGCTGGCGAACCTTCCAACGGCTTCCCCCCGCGCTTGTTTGCTCCCCTCTCCCGCTCGCGGGAGAGGGGCAGGGGGTGAGGGCCGGAGCCTCAACGGAGTCCGGCCCCCCGCTCTCCGATACCCATCCCAGATATCCACCCAAAAAAACACCCATTTTGCGTGAAGATCGCGGCACGCAACCCCAAAGTTCAGTCTTCATCCATGCAAAATCGCTGAATTGCGGTGAATCTGCGCTCAAAACCAATAAATCGCCACCATTGCCAATCCCGCGGTGACATTCCTAACATGACCCTCCCAACCCGTCCGCCGCCATGCTGTCCGGCCTTGCCGCAGCAACGCGCACGCAGACGGTCAACAAAGGAGGGCTACCTTGGATCACCTGTCCCTTTCCCCAGGCGGCACGCAGTCGCTGGGCCAGCGCAGCCGCAACGCGGTCTGGCACCCCTGCACCCGCCTGCGCCCCGATGACGACGCCCTGCCGCTCGCGATCGTGCGCGGCGAAGGCCCGTGGCTGTTCGATGCCGACGGCCGCCGCTATTTCGACGCCACCAGCTCGTGGTGGGTCAACCTGTTCGGCCACGCCAACCCGCGCATCAACGCCGCGCTGGCGGCGCAACTGGAGACGCTCGAGCATGTGATGCTCGCCGGCTGCACGCACGCCCCCGCGGTGGAGCTGGCCGAGCGCCTGTCCGCGCTGAGCGCCGGCGCGCTCGGCAATGTGTTCTATGCCTCCGATGGCGCCTCGGCCGTCGAGATTGCACTGAAGATGAGCTTCCACTACTGGCGCAACACCGGGCTGCCGGCCAAGCGGGAGTTCGTCTGCCTGCGCAACGGCTACCACGGCGAGACCGTGGGCGCGCTCGCGGTGACCGACGTGGAGATCTTCCGCGACGCCTACGACCCGCTGATCCGCCGCGCCCACGTGGTGATGTCGCCCGACGCGCGCCAGGCCGTGCGCGGCGAGTCGGCCGCCGACGTGGCCGCGCGCGCGCTGGCGGAGCTGGAAGCGCTGCTGCGCGAGCGCGCCGGCCAGATCGCCGCACTGATTGTCGAGCCGCTGGTGCAGGGCGCCGCCGGCATGGCCATGCATGACCCGTCCTATCTCGACGGCGCGCGCGCGCTGTGCGATCGCTACCGGATCCACCTGATCGCCGACGAGATCGCGGTCGGCTGCGGCCGCACCGGCACCTTTTTCGCGTGGGAGCAGTCGCGGGGCGAGGCCTCGGCCGAGACGCCGCTGCCCGCGCATGCGTGGCCCGATTTCCTGTGCCTGTCCAAGGGCATCAGCGGCGGCTACCTGCCGTTGTCGCTGGTGCTGTCGCGCCCGGAAATCCAGCGTGCCTTCGTCGCCGACGAACTGGCGCGCAGCTTCCTGCATTCGCACTCGTACACCGGCAACCCGCTGGCCTGCCGCGCCGCGCTGGCCACGCTCGACCTGTTCGAGCAGGACAACGTGATCGAACAGAACCGCGAACGCGCCCGCTGGCTGTCCGACGCGATGGCGCCGCTGGCCGCCGATCCACGCCTGCAGCACGTGCGCCAGCGCGGGCTGGTCTGGGCCGCCGATGTGCGCGACGACGTGGCCGGCGCGGAATTCTCATCGCGCTTCCACCATGCCGCGCGCGCGCGCGAACTGCTGGTGCGCCCGATCGGCAATACGTTGTACGTGCTGCCGCCCTATGTCTTCGATGCCGCCCAGGCACACTGGCTGGGCCAGCAGCTGCTGGCCACGCTCGACGATGTCACCACCAGCGCGGAGGTCCGCCATGCTGCTTGAACAACTGAAACAGGCCGCCGCCCAGCGCCAGCAACTGGCGCTGACGCGCCGCCGCCGCATCGCCCACACCGCGTGCGCGCCGCACCAGGCCGTGGGTGCCGTCGATGCGCAGCCGCAGCCGCTGCTGACTTTCTGCAGCAACGATTACCTCGGACTGGCCAACCATCCGCAGGTGATCGCTGCGCTAGCGGAAGGTGCGCACCGGTATGGTGCCGGCAGCGGCGCGTCGCACCTGGTCAGCGGCCACTCACTGGCCCATGCACAGCTGGAGGAAGCGCTGGCACGCTGGTTCGCACCGCATATCCCGCATGCGCAGACGCTGTACTTCTGCACCGGCTACATGGCCAACATGGCGGTGCTGACCGCGTTGGGCACGGCCGGCGCGACGCTGTTCTGCGAATCGCTCAACCACGCCTCGCTCATCGACGGCGCGCGGCTGGCACGCGCCGACGTGCAGCGCTATCCGCATTGCGACACCGCCGCGCTGGAAGCGCTGCTGGCGGCGAGCACCAGCGAGCGCAAGCTGATCGTCACCGACAGCGTGTTCAGCATGGACGGCAACGTCGCGCCGCTGCGCCGGCTGCTGGAGCTGGCCGAGCGCTACGACGCGTGGATCATCGTCGACGACGCGCACGGGTTCGGCGTGCTGGGCGAACAGGGCCACGGCGTGCTGGAAGCGCTGGGGCTGTCGTCCGAGCGCTTTATCTACATCGGCACGCTCGGCAAGGCCGCCGGCGTGGCGGGCGCGTTCGTCGCCGCGCACGAGACCGTGATCGAGCACCTCGTCAACACCGCGCGGCCGTATATCTACACCACGGCCGCGCCCCCGGCGGTGGCGCATGCGTTGCTGGCCAGCCTGGCGATCATCGAAGGCGAGGAAGGCCGGCAACGCCGTGCGCAACTGACGCGCTGCATCACGCTGCTGCGCGAAGGCCTGGCCCGGCTGGCCGCCAGCGCCGGCTGGTCGCTGGGCGAGAGCCAGACCGCGATCCAGCCGCTGATCATCGGCGACAACGCCGCGTCGCTGGCGCTGTCGGCGGCGCTGGAAGCCGGCGGCATCCGCGTTGGCGCGATCCGGCCGCCGACCGTGCCGGAGGGTACGGCGCGGCTGCGCATCACGCTGTGCGCCGCGCACGACGAGGCCGATGTGCGCCGCCTGCTCGACGCGCTGTCCGGGGCGATGCCGCGCAAGGAGGCGGCATGACCGCGTCGCGCAATTTCGCTTGCTTTGTGACCGGCACCGATACCGGCGTCGGCAAGACCCACGCCAGCGCCACGCTGCTGCATGCGCTCAACGGCGCCGGCTATCGCACCGCGGGCATGAAGCCGGTCGCCAGCGGCAGCGAATGGCGCGACGGCCACTGGCACAACGACGACGTGGCGCAGTTGCGCGCCGTCAGTTCGGTGACGGTACCGCTCGGCCATACCTGCCCGTTCCTGCTGCGCACGCCGTGCTCGCCGCACCTGGCGGCGGCGCAGGAAGGGGTGCGCATCACGCGCGCGCCGATCCGTGACGCGTTCGACGCGCTGCGCCGCCAGGCCGATGCCGTGGTGGTGGAAGGCGTGGGCGGGTTCCACGTTCCGCTCGACGCCGGCGCCGTGCGCTGGAGCACCGCCGACCTGGCCGTGATGATGGGCCTGCCGGTGGTGATGGTGGTCGGCATTCGGCTCGGGTGCCTCAACCACGCCGTGCTGACCGCCGAAGCGATCCGCGCGCGCGGCCTGGTGCTGGCTGGCTGGATCGCCAACCGGGTCGACCCCGACATGCTGCTCGCCGACGAGAACATCGCCACGCTGCACGCATCGCTGGACGCGCCGTGCCTGGGCGAGCTGCCCTGGCAACTCGAGCCCGCCGCCGCCGCTACGTGCCTCGACCTCGCGCCGCTGTTCGCCGCCACCGCCAATTCCCAGGCCGAGGCCGCCGGCCTTGCCGCCTGAACCACAATTCGACTGACAAAAACATGACCCAAGCCCACACCGTTACCACCATCTCCGCCGAATCGCTGCGCCAGACCGCACGCCAGCACGCACTGCCCGACGATGCCAAATGGCGTGTCGACGACGTCGCCGCGCTGTTCGCGCTGCCGTTCAACGACCTGCTGTTCCGCGCCCAGCAGGTGCATCGCGAGAACTTCGACGCCAACACCGTGCAGCTGTCGACGCTGCTGTCGATCAAGACCGGCGGCTGCGAGGAGGACTGCGGCTATTGCCCGCAAAGCGCGCACCACGACGCCGGCGTCAAGGCCGAGAAGCTGATGGCGCTGGACGAGGTGCTCGACGCCGCGCGCGCCGCCAAGGCCAACGGTGCCACGCGCTTCTGCATGGGCGCCGCCTGGCGCAGCCCCAAGGACCGCCATCTCGAGCCCGTGATGGACATGGTGCGCGAAGTCAAGGCGATGGGCCTGGAGACCTGCGTCACGCTGGGCATGCTCAAGGCGGAGCAGGCGCAGCAACTCAAGGAAGCCGGGCTGGACTACTACAACCACAACCTGGATACCTCGCCCGAGTTCTACGGCAAGATCATCACCACGCGCACCTACCAGGACCGGCTCGATACCATCGGCCATGTGCGCGACGCCGGCATCAACGTGTGCTGCGGCGGCATCGTCGGCATGGGCGAATCGCGCGAGGCGCGCGCCGGCCTGATCGCCCAGCTGGCCAATATGGACCCGTACCCGGAGTCGGTGCCCATCAACAACCTGGTCCAGGTCGAAGGCACCCCGCTGGCCGGTACCGAGGCGCTGGACCCGTTCGAGTTCGTCCGCACCATTGCCGTGGCCCGCATCACCATGCCCGGGGCGATGGTGCGCCTGTCCGCCGGCCGCGAGGCCATGGACGAGGCCTTGCAGGCGCTGTGCTTCATGGCCGGCGCCAATTCCATCTTCTACGGTGAAAAGCTGCTGACCACCGGCAATCCGCAAGCCGACCGCGATCGCGCCCTGCTGGCCCGCCTGGACATCCGCGCGGAGGGTTACGCGGGGTAATCACGCGGAATAGTCACGCGGCATGGTTGCGCGAGATAGCGACGCGGAATTAACCCATTGGACACCTCCCCGCCGTAAGATGCCGATAACGGCATAACAAGGAGGGAGCCATGTTCAGCAAGATCCTGATCGCAAACCGCGGCGAGATCGCCTGCCGTGTCGCCGCCACCTGCCGCCGGCTCGGCATCCGCACCGTCGCG
>NZ_JAGIQA010000071.1 GCF_017814975.1 Cupriavidus consociatus | reverse complement strand
GCGCTGCCGTTCCCCTTTATAGTCGTTTCTTCGCGAACGCCGGGCACAGGCACGGGCTGGGCTTGGGAAGCTCAATACCGACCAGTGGGATGGCTTCAATGCCGAGCGCAAGAACCTGATGGCGTTCCTGAAGACCAACGGCGTGCGCAACGTGGTGGCGCTGAGCGGCGACATCCATGCGTTCTTCGGCGGCCAGGTCATGGACGACTTCGATGCGGCCTCGCCCACGCCGGTGATGGTCGACCTGGTCACCGCGGGCTTGTCGAGCAATACGCTGCTGAGCTCGTTCCGCGCGATCGTCGACAACGACCAGGAATTTGCCGCGTTGCGCGAGCTGATTTACAGCGATGTGGGCGGTGTGCTGTTCAACGCGTTCGACAACACGCTGCGGGCCTTCAATTCCTGGATCCGCCACGCCGACACCAATGCGGAAGGGTATGCGCTGGTGACGCTGACGCCCGACAAGCTCAGCTGCGAATTCCATACGCTGAAGCTCGTCAGCGGCGGCGTGGCGCCAGCGCTGCCGGCGACCGCGAGCACGCGGGTGCTTGAAGTGGCGGCAGGCACGGCGGACGTAAACGTGCTGTAGCGGAATGGGCACTCCGCTCAGGTCCCGGCCAGACCCGCAGCGATCTTGCCCGCAATGCCGGCCAGCGGCGCCACGAACTTCGCCTCCGCCTCGGCCGGCTTGAGCGCGCGTGACAGGTAGACCACGTTCAGGCTGCCGAGCACGCGCTCGCCCGCGCGCAGCGGCACGGCGATGGCGCTGATATTGCGCTGCTCGGTCCAGTCTCCATGGTTGGTGCTGAAGCCGTCCTGCCGCACACGCTTCACCAGGTTCCGCACGAACTGCGCATCGCTGGCGAGCGCCGCCTGGCGTTCGCCGCCGGCACCTGCGCGCAGCATCGCGACGATGCTCTCCTGCTCGGCCTCGGTGCAGTTGGCAAAGTAGGCGCGCCCCGACGCCGTCAGCAGCATCGGCAGCCGCCGCCCGACCATGGCGCGGTGAAACGACAGCGGGCTGAAGCGGTGCGTGGTCTCGCGGATGATCATTGCGTCGCCGTCGGGCGTGGTCAGGTCGGAGGGCCACACCACCTGTTGCAGCAGTTCGCCCATCAGCGGCGCCGCGGTGGTGGAGATCCACTCGTCGTCGGTAAAGCCTTCGCTGAGCGCGCGTACCTGCAGCGTCAGGCGGAAGGTGTCGTCCGACTCGCTGCGCCGAACGAAGCCCTGCGCCACCAGCGTCTCCAGCAGGCGCCGCACCGTGGTGCGGTGCAGCCCCGTGTCCTGTGCGAGTTGCTGGGCCGTCGCGCGCCCGCTTTCCATGCGGTTCAGCGCGCGCAGCACATCCAGGCCCCGCGTCAGTCCCCTGACATTGGCGTAAATGGCATCCCGCTCCAGTGCCATAAAAAATCCTTTTAAATCAACGTTGTGCACTCCTTGCACAGTTTGCACATTTTTTTTGCCGCGAGCAATGCGGTCTCTAGACTTCCGTTCAAAGCAAGCCCCCCGAATGCAGGCACCCTGCACAGAACCTGGAGACAACCGATGTCGACGCAAGCCGTCCCGGCCACCGCCCCAATCACTTCCCCCACTGCCGCCAAGCCCTTCCAGAGCATCTGGGCCGACCTGCGCGGCGTCAGCTTCACCCAGGGCTGGCTCGATGCCGGCGGCATCCAGACGCGCTACCTGCACGCCGGCGACCGCGGCAAGCCCGCGCTGATCCTGCTGCACGGCGTCGGCGGCCACGCCGAGGCCTATGTGCGCAACCTGAAGGCCCACGCCGAGCACTTCGACGTCTGGGCCATCGACATGATCGGCCACGGCTGGACCGACAAGCCCGACGGCCCGCGCGAGGTGTCGGCCTACGTGGACCACGTGATCCGCGTGCTCGATGCGCTCGACATCGAGCGCGCCTCGTTCAGCGGCGAATCGCTGGGCGGCTGGGTCGCCTCGCAGCTGGCGATCGACCATCCCGCGCGCGTCGAGCGCCTGGTGCTGAACACCGCCGGCGGCTCGCAGGCCGACCCCGTGGTGATGGAACGCCTGAAGACGCTGTCGATGCGCGCGGTCGAAGACCCGAGCTGGGACTTCATCAAGGCGCGCGTGGCATGGCTGATGGCCGACAAGTCCAAGGTATTCGACGACCTCGTCGCCACGCGCCAGGCGATCTATGCGCAGCCCGGCATGGTCGAGGCGCAGCGCGGCAACATGGTCCTGCAGGACATGGAGACGCGCCAGCGCAACATCCTGCGTGCCGATGACTACGGCCGGATCCAGGCGCCGACGCTGGTGCTGTGGACCTCCGACGATCCCACCGCGGATGTGTCGGAAGGACGGCGCATCGCCACCATGATTCCCGGCGCGCTGTTCACGGTGATGGATGGCTGCGGCCACTGGCCGCAATTCGAGGATGCCGACACCTTCAACCGCATCCACCTGAACTTCCTGCTCGGCAAGCCGGTGCCCGAGGCCACCACGGTCTGATGCGCTGCGCGCATCCCTGACGACCGGGCTGCACACATCCCTGACGGTCCGGGCCGCGCCCGGACACCCACAACACAAAAAGCGGAGACAGACATGACCCACGCCATCGCCATGGCGGGCGCCGACGCTCGTCCCGACACTGTCGATTGCGATGTCGCCATCGTCGGTGCCGGGCCGGTCGGCCTGATGATCGCCAATATCCTCGGCCTGCAGGGCGTCAGCGTGGTGCTGGTGGAAAAGCTCGCGCAGATCGTCGATTATCCGCGCGCCATCGGCCTCGACGACGAAGCGCTGCGCGTATTCCAGTCGGTCGGGCTGGCGCAGACGCTGCTGCCGCACACCACGCCCAACCACTGGATGCGCTTCGTCACCGCGGGCGGACGCTGCTTTGCGTCGATCGAGCCGCGCACCGACGAGTTCGGCTGGCCGCGCCGCAATGCCTTTATCCAGCCGCTGGCCGACCGCATCCTGTTCGAGGGCCTGCAGCGCTTTGCGCATGTGCGCACGCTGCTCGGCCACGGCGTGGCGTCGTTCACGCATGACGAGCAAGGCGTGCAGGTCGACGCCGCCGACGAAGCCGGCCGGCCGGTGCGCATTCGCGCCGCCTACATGGTGGGCGCGGACGGCGGCAACAGCTTCGTGCGCCGCAGGCTCGACATGCCGTTCGAAGGCCGCACCAAGCCCAACCAGTGGATCGTGGTGGATGTGCGCAACGACCCGATCGGCACGCCGCACATCTACATGCACTGCGACCCCGAGCGGCCCTATGTGTCGGCCGCGCTGCCGCACGGCATCCGCCGCTTCGAGTTCATGGTCATGCCCGGCGAGACCGAGGAAGAACTGTCGCGCCCCGAGAACATGGCCGCGCTGATCCGCAAGGTCGTGGCCGACCCGGACAAGGTCGACTACATCCGCAAGCGCGTCTATACCCACAACGCGCGCCTGGCGCGCGACTTCCGCGCCGGCCGCGTGCTGCTGGCGGGCGATGCCGCGCACATCATGCCGGTGTGGCAGGGCCAGGGCTACAACAGCGGCATCCGCGACGCCAGCAACCTGGGCTGGAAGCTGGCGATGGTGGTCAAGGGCCTGGCAGGCGATGCGCTGCTCGACACCTACACCGCCGAGCGCCGCGCCCATGCGCGTTCGATGATCCACCTGTCGGAAGTGGCAGGCGATATCTTCGCGCCCGCCAGCCGCGCGGGCTCGGCGCTACGCGATGGCCTTACGAAAGTGCTGAACCGCTTCCCCTCGGTCAAGCAGTACTTCGTCGAGATGCGCTTCAAGCCGATGCCGCGCTACGAGCAAGGCGTCGTGCTTCTGCCCGAAGGCCCGCGCCGCCAGCATCCCGGCCTGCTGGCCCGCTGCCTGGAGCGCTCGGGCAACTCCGCGCTGGGCCGCCTGCTGGGCCTGATGAGCGAGAAGCGCGAATCGCCGGTCGGCCGGCTGGTGCATGGCCGCGACCCGGCCGGCAACTCGCCGGTGGGCCGCATGTTCATCCAGCCGCTGGTGCGCACCGAAGCCAATACCGTCGAGCGCCTCGACGACGTGATCGGCAACCGCTTCGCCATCGTCGGCTGGGGCACCGATCCCACCTTTGGCCTGACGGCGCGGGCACGCGCGGTGTGGCGGCAACTCGGCGGCGTGTTCGTGCTGGCCAAGCCGGATCCGCAGCTCGAATACCGCGACGACGTGCCCGATGGCGTGATCGCCGTGGGCGACGTGCACAACCGCCTCAAGGACTGGTTCGGCAACCAGCCCGGCTCGGTGGTGCTGCTGCGTCCCGACCGCTTTGTCGCGGGCATGTGCTCGCCGCAGCAGGTCTCGGATTCGGTGGTGGCGCTGGCGCGCAAGCTGGCCTTGCGCACCCCGGCGGCCGAGGAAGCCGACACGCGTGCCGCCGCGCGCGCCGCCGCGTCTTCGCATGACGCGCAGACTGCCGCCGTCCGGCAGCTTGCCGCAGGAGCCTGACATGCCGATCCATCTCGAATGCCTGTCGCACACCCCGCTGCACGGCTACTACGATCCCGCGCCGGAAGTCGTGGCCGAGGTCGAGCGCCTGCAGGCCGCGGCACGCGCCCGCGTCGAAGCCTTCGATCCCGAGCTGCTGGTGGTGTTCGCACCCGACCACTACAACGGCTTCTTCTACGACGTGATGCCGCCGTTCTGCGTCGGCGTGGCGGCCAGCGCCATCGGCGACTTCAACAGCCTCGCCGGTCCGCTCGATGTGCCGCGGGACGTGGCGCTGGGCCTGGCCGAAGCGGTGATGGCGCAGGACCTCGACGTGGCCGTGTCTTACCGCATGCAGGTCGACCACGGCTGCGCGCAGGCGCTGGAAGTGCTGACCGGCGCGCTCGACCGCTACCCTGTGATCCCGGTGTTCATCAACTCGGTCGCACCGCCGATGGCGAGCTGCCGCCGCGCGCGGCTGCTGGGCGATGCCATCGGCCGCTATCTGTCGGGCCTGGGCAAGCGCGTGCTGGTGGCCGGCTCGGGCGGGATCTCGCACGAGCCGCCGGTGCCGGAGATCGCCGGCGCCACCGCGGAGGTGGCGGAACGCCTGATCGCGGGACGCAACCCGCCGCCGGCTTCGCGCCATGCGCGGCAGGAGCGCACCGTTGCCGCCGCGCGCGCCTTTGCCGGCGGCGACAGCCACCTGCATGCGCTCAATCCCGACTGGGATCGCGCGTTCCTGGCGCTGCTCGCCAGCGGCGAACTGACCCGCGTCGACGGCATGACCAATGACGGCATCACGCGCGACGCCGGCAAGTCGGCGCATGAGGTGCGCACCTGGATCGCCGCCTTTGCCGCGCTCGCCGCGAGCGGCGCCTATCGCGCCGAACTGGACTACTACCGCCCGATCCCGGAATGGATCGCCGGATTTGCGCTGATGCACGCCGCCGCTGCCAGCTGACCGCGCACCCAACCATCACAAGGACACAGCCATGCCCGACCAGGAAACCATCCTCGCCCTCGCCACCCGCCTGCGCGATGCCGATCGCACGCGCGCGCCGGTGGCGCCGCTGCGCGGCGAGATCGCCGCGGACGACGCCGCCACCGCCTACGCCGTGCAACGCGCCAACGTCGCCGTCTGGCAGGCCGCCGGGCGCCGCGTGGTCGGCCGCAAGATCGGCCTGACCTCGCCCGCGGTGCAGCGCCAGCTGGGCGTTGACCAGCCCGACTTCGGCACCCTGTTCGCCGACATGGTCTACGGCGACGACGAGCCAATCCCGATGGCGCGCACGCTGCAGCCCAAGGCCGAGGCCGAGGTGGCGCTGGTGCTGCGCCGCGACCTCGACGTGGCCGATGCCACCGTGCTCGACGTGCTGGGCGCGGTGGACTACGTGCTGCCAGCGATCGAGGTGGTCGGCAGCCGCATCGCCAACTGGGATATCTCGTATGTCGACACGGTGGCCGACAACGCTTCCAGCGGGCTGGTGGTGCTGGGCGCGGTGCCGGTGCCGCTGGCTGGCCTGGACCTGAAAGCAGTGGAGATGGAGATGCTGTGCGGCGACGCGCGCGTCTCGCGCGGCAATGGCGCCGCCTGCCTGGGGCATCCACTCAATGCCGCGGTGTGGCTGGCGCGCAAGCTGGCCAGCCTGCGCGACCCGCTGCGCGCCGGCGACCTGGTGCTGACCGGCGCGCTGGGTCCGATGGTGCCGGTGCAGGCCGGCAAGACCTATGCAGCGCATATCACCGGCGTCGGCACCGTGCGGGCGAAGTTCGCCGACAGCTGACACGCCCCGGAAGCTTTGAACCCATAACGACAGAGAAACGGAGACAACCATGCAATGCCCCCATCGCAACCATCGCCTGCTGGCCAGGCTGCTCGCAGCCTTCGCCATCGGCACCGCCCTCGCCGCCCTGACCGTCAGCGCCGGCGCGGCCACGGCGCAGGCGCCCGCCTTCCCCAACCGCCCCGTCACCATCGTGGTCCCGTTCCCGGCCGGTGGCATCACCGACATGATCGCGCGCCAGGTCGCGCAGCAGATGCAGGGCGACCTCGGCAAGCCGGTGATCGTCGAGAACCGCCCCGGCGGCGGCGGGCAGATCGCCGCGCTGGCGGTCAAGCGCGCCGAGCCGGACGGGCACACGGTGTTCGTCGCGGCCACCGAGATGTTCGCGATCAACCCGGGCCTGTACCGCAATTTCTCGTATGACCCGCTCAAGGATTTCAAGCCGGTGACGGCGCTGGCGGCCTCGCCGCTGGTGCTGGTGGTGCCGCAGAACAGCCCGGCCGGTTCGGTGAAGGATCTGGTCGCGCTGGCCAAGTCGCGCGCGGATGGGGTCAACTACGCCTCGCAGGGCATCGGCTCGATCGGGCACTTGCTCGGCGGCCTGTTCGGCGACAAGACCGGCGGCAAGTTCACCCACGTTGCCTACAAGGGCTCCGCGCCCGCACTGCAGGACGTGATGGCGGGCCAGGTCGACATGATGTTCGACCCGGTCATCACCACCTCGCCGCTGATCAAGGGCGGCAAGGTCAAGGCACTGGCGATCGCGTCGAGCAAGCGTTCACCCAGCCTGCCCGACGTGCGCACGCTGGCCGAGCTGGGCGTGCCCGGGCTGGATGCCGGCGTGTGGTTCGGCATGGTAGTGCGCAGCGGCACACCCGACGCCGTGGTCGCACGGCTCAATGAATCCGCGCTGAAGGCGCTGAAGGCACCGGAAGTCGCCAGGCGGTTTGCCGACCAGGGCCTCGATCCGATGCCGATGAGCCCGCAGCAGTTCGGCACCTTCCTCGCCAGCGAAAACACGCGCTGGACTCCGCTGGTCAAGGCCAGCGGCGCCAGCGTCGAGTAACCCATCCAAGGAGAATCCCCATGACACGCAAGCTCAAGGCCGCCATCATCGGCTCGGGCAATATCGGCACCGACCTGATGATCAAGATCCTGCG
>NZ_JAGIQA010000070.1 GCF_017814975.1 Cupriavidus consociatus | reverse complement strand
AAGCGGCCTGACGAACTCACGGTACAGCAACTCGCTCACCGACTGGGCATCAGTCCACACGTCGTGTATTACTGGATCGAGCGCCAGGTGGTCCCTGCTCGAAAGCTCGACGGGCGGGGCCCATGGTGGATCACGCTGGATCCCGCCAAGGAACAGCAACTGCGGGACTGGGTGTGCACTTCAGGGCATCTTCGGGGGCAATATTCCTACACATAACTGTGCGAGGTGCATTATGAGATCACCGTCGGGATGCCCAGTGTTCTCACCCCGCCCGCGGGCTTGGGAATGTCCACCGCACGCACCGCTTGCGGGATGTACTGGCCGGCCAGCAACGCCGCCTTGACGCTCGGCCAACTCACCTTCAGCCAGTCCCGCAACGCCGTCACCTCCAGGGCATCCACCCCGGCCGCGCCGCCATTGCCGACCACCTTCCGGTACGCCAGCCGCATGTTGCTTCTCTCGACCACCGCCTCCATCAGCGATGGCGCCTGCGCTTTCGTTTGCCCAACAGCCGCCGTGCCAGCCTCCGCACCCCCATCGGCCCCAGGCAGGTTCCGCCCGCCTTCCTCCGCTGTGGGCTGCACTCGTTCGTGCATTTGGGCTTCGTCGGTTCGCATCGAGGTCTATCGTCCTAATCGCGCTCGCTCATGTTCGGCCCTTCAGCGCCAACCGCGCGCCTAGTATGGCCTCTGCTGACTTCTGCACCGCCATCCCAGCGCCTCTCGACGCCGGTAGCACACCATGGCAGCAGTGCAGATCTCCCGTACATGGACGCCCCCACCTTCACGCTTATGCCTGTCGGATTTACGCCGCATCGATCCGTGCAAGTATTGGACTTTGGCAATTTCTGCTGCCTCATCCCGATACGGCGCCTCATATCCGCTTCCTGTTCGTCAGGCCAGCGCTTTGCCTCGGGCTTCCTTCAGACCCCCAGTCGCCCGGGGAACCCTTGCCTCTGGCTAACACTTCCCCTTGCCGGCTATGTAGGGGACTTCCACCCCCAGGTAGGTGCGCCCTGCCGGGCGCACAGAAAAACACCCTGCAGCGTACCCGCATGCAGGGTGGGGGTGACCATCTCATTACTGACAGCCCCAGCAACGCGATTTCGCGGAAAGTCTGGATCGCCTCGGATGGATGATGGCGCATCGCTTTTCTATTCCGCCTCCAGAATAGACTGACTATTGCGGCGGCGCCCCCCAACTGGCTGTTTCCTCCACCTTCCCAACCTCAACGTCGTACCCATGCCACCCGCCTCCCAGCGCCTTGATCAGCGTGACGGCCGCCGTGTACTGGCGATCCATGATTTGCAGCGTGGTGGTTTCGGCGGTATAGGCGGTAGTCTGTACCGTCAGCACGTCGAGAAGGCTGGCGGTGCCGGCCTTGTAGCGGTTGTTGACCAGCAATAGCGCTTCGCGCGCGGAGCGCAGGGCATCGCCCTGTATTGTGGCTTCCTGTTCCAGCACGCGTGCCGATGCGAGGTTGTCCTCGACTTCCCGGAAGGCTTCGAGCACGGTCTGTCGGTAGTTGGCCACTTCCTGGTCATACACTGCCACCGCTTTGGCCTTGTCGGCGTTGCGAAGGCCACCGTCAAATACCGTGCCCGCCAGACCGGCGCCAATCGACCACAGGTGATCTGGCAGCGACAGCCAGCGCGCTAGCGTGCTGGCCGTGAGGCCGGTCGTGGCCGAAAGCGACAGCTTCGGATAGTAGGCGGCCTGCGCCACGCCTATATTGGCATTGGCGGACGCCATGCGGCGCTCGGCGGCGGAGATGTCGGGGCGGCGTTCGAGCATTTGCGATGGCACTGCCACCGGTACCACGGGCACAGGAGCTTGGGTGTCGGCCGGAGGGACGTTCAGTTCCGACGGCGGCTTACCGACCAGGATGGCGATGGAGTGTTCCAGCTTTGCGCGGCTGATCTGGATATCGAGTTGCTGCGCTTGGGCCGACTTGAGCTGCGTTTTCGATTGCAGCACGTCTGAGCGCTGCACCGTGCCGGCTTCGTACTGGTTCCGCACAAGTTGTAGGGACTTGGCATAGTCAGCTACCGTGCGGTCTAGCAGTGCACGTTTCGCATCGGCCACGCGCAGAGAGAAGTAGTTTTCTGCGAGCGTGGCCTGCGCCGACAGCAGTGTCGATGCTAGGTTGGCTTGGCGACTTTGCCCTTCGGCTTCTGCGGCCTCCGCGTTGCGACGGACATTGCCCCAGATGTCAATCTCCCATTTGCCCGACAGCGTGACGTTATGTTCGTTGTCGATGTGACCGCTTGATTTCGATGGCGCACGCGATACGCCGGCCTTGGCTTCGACGGTCGGGAAGTGGCGCGAGCGCGAGGACGCCAACTTAGCCATAGCCTGACGATAGATCGCATCGGCCGCCTGGATTTTCTCATTCGAGACCTGAACTTGAGCGATGAGGTCGTCCAGCGCAGGATCGTTGAACACATGCCACCACTCCGGGCGGCCCGCTGCATCCTGCGGCTCGGCCGTCTTCCAGTCGCCGCTCCATGTGGGCATGGCGTCGGTGGCTTCCTTGAAGGCCTTCGGCACGGGTGCATCGGGGCGCTTGTAATCGGGGCCAACAGCGCAACCGGCCAGCATGGCACAGACCAGGGTCATCACGGAAAAGGAATAGGAGTGTCGAAGCATGGCGATGCCTTCTTCAGTGTTCGAGTTGCGATGCGGCGCCGCGTTACTGCCGGCGTGCGCACCAGGCAATGACCTTTAGACGCCAGCGGTCTAGCGTCAAGTAGACTACGGGGGTCGTGTATAGCGTCAGCAGTTGGCTTACCACCAGACCGCCGGCGATCGAGATGCCCAGCGGCTTGCGCAGCTCGGCGCCATCGTTACCGCCAAGCGCCAGCGGAATCGCCCCTAGCAGTGCCGCCGCCGTGGTCATCGTGATCGGTCTGAAGCGCAGCAGGCAGGCGCGGTAGATGGCATGGTGAGGGCTCATGCCCTCGCGCCGTTCGGCGTCGAGGGCGAAGTCGATCATCATGATCGCGTTCTTCTTGACGATGCCGATTAGCAGGATCACGCCGATGAGCGCGATGATGCTGAACTCGGTCTTGAATAGCAGTAGGGCCAGCAGTGCGCCCACGCCGGCCGACGGAAGAGTCGACAGGATCGTCAGTGGATGCACATAGCTTTCGTACAGAATGCCCAGGACGATATAGATGGTGATGGCCGCAAGGATCAACAGCTGCCCGGTGCTGAACGAATCTTGGAACGCCATGGCCTCCCCCGAAAAATTGGCCCGAAGCGTTTCGGGCGCGCCGATCCGCGCCATGGCGAGCTCGATGGCTTCCGTGGCTTGCGACAGCGAGTAGCCCTCTGCCAGGTTGAACGAGATCGTCGACGCGGCGAACTGGCCCTGATGATTAACGCCAAGCGGCGTGCTGGTGGGCTCTATGTGCGCGAAGGCCGCCAGCGGCACACGCTTGCCGCCATCGGTGACAACATAGATGTCCTGCAGCGCATGCGGGCCCTGCAGGTATTCCTGACTCAGCTCCATCACCACGCGGTACTGGTTCAAAGGATGATAGATTGTCGAGACTAGTCGCTGGCCGAACGCATCGTTAAGGACCGCGTCGACCTGCCGGGCTGTGACGCCAAGCTTCGATGCGGCATCACGGTCGATGATGACCGATGTCTGGAGGCCCTTGTCGTTGGTGTCGGTATCCACGTCCTCTAGTCCTTTTATGTTCGAGATTGCCGCGCGTACCTTGGGCTCCCACGTGCGTAGCACATCGAGATCATCTGACTGCAGTGTGAACTGGTAGGCTGAACTGCTCTGGAGGCTGCCGAAGCGGATGTCCTGCATCGACGTAAGAAACAGGCTGGCGCCGGGTTCCCCGGCTAGCCTGGTACGCAGACGTGCCACGATTTGGTCGGCTGTCTCCTCGCGTTCGGAAAGCGGTTTCAGGGTGATGAACATCTGCCCGGTGTTGCGCTGCCGACCGCCCGTGAAGCCAGTCACGTTGACCACGGCTGGATCGGACTGGACGATCTTAACGAAGTTGTCGAGCTTCGTTCGCATCAACAAGAAGGAGGTTGCCTGATCCGCGTGGATGAAGCCGATCAGACGTCCCGTGTCCTGCTGTGGGAAAAAGCCCTTGGGGACGATTAGGTACAGGTAAAAGTTCAGCGCGATGGTCAACAGCAGTACTATCCAGACGATCGGGCCGTGGCGAAGAGCCACGGCTAGCGTGCGGCCGTATGCTTTCTGCATCCACTCAAAGGCGCGCTCGCTAGCGCGATAGACGCGGCCTTGGGGCCGTTCCTGGGCCGGGCGCAGCAGCCGTGCGCACATCATAGGCGTGGTGGTCAATGAAATTACCAGGGAG
This sequence comes from Cupriavidus consociatus, assembly GCF_017814975.1. Classification (GTDB taxonomy): domain Bacteria; phylum Pseudomonadota; class Gammaproteobacteria; order Burkholderiales; family Burkholderiaceae; genus Cupriavidus; species Cupriavidus consociatus. Next base: position 3,088 of record NZ_JAGIQA010000070.1, on the reverse strand, counting down.
ACCATGATGGCCACCGAGAGCGTGATTGCGAACTCCTGAAACAGGCGACCTACGAAGCCGCCCATCAGCAGCAGCGGAATGAAGACGGCGATTAGGGACAGGCTCATCGATAACACGGTGAAGCCGACCTCCCGCGCGCCACGCAGCGCGGCGGCCAGTGGCTTCATTCCTTCCTCGATATGGCGCGAAATGTTCTCGAGCACCACGATAGCATCGTCAACGACAAAACCCGTGGCAATTGTAAGCGCCATCAGTGATAGGTTGTTCAGCGAGAATCCGGCCAGATACATGACCGAGAACGTTCCCACAAGCGAAACAGGCACCGCCACGCTCGGGATCAAAGCGGCGCGCACATTACGCAGGAACAAGAATACCACCATGATCACCAGCGCCACGGAGATCATCAGCGTGTTCTCCACCTCGCGAAGCGACGCGCGGATGGTGGGCGCGCGGTCCATCATCACGTCCATCGAAATCGTGGCTGGAATCATCTTGTGCAGCGTTGGCAGCATGTCGTTTACGCGGTTGACGGTCTCGCTGATGTTAGAATCAGGCGAGCGGATCAGCCCCAGCAGCACCGAGGGCTTCCCATTGGCCGAGCCCGCGTTGCGGATGTCCTGCACAGAATCCACAACGTTGGCGACATCCTGCAGTCGCACCGGCACCGCGAACGAATTGGGGCCTGCGTTATTGACTTTGTCGCCCCCAGCGGGATTGGCCGTGCCTGCGATCAGTACGCCGGGAGAGGTTGACGAGTTGGCGACCGGTGTCGCGTAGCGAATGATCAGCGGCATGTAGTCTTTGGCCGCCATCGCTTGGTCGTTGGCGTAAACTTGCCACGCGGTGTTGGCGTTGTCGAGAATGCCGAGCGGACGATTCGCATTGGTGGCACTGATCGTATTACGCACGTCTTTCAGCGAAATGCCGTAGTGGCTCAGCGCCGTCGGGTTCAGCTCCACCCGCACTGCCGGCAGTGACGACCCGCCAACGATGACCTGGCCAACCCCTTTCACTTGCGACAGCTTTGGGGCCAGAATTGTCGACGCCACGTCGTAGAGCTGTCCGCGAGTCATCGTGGGCGAGGTCAGCCCGATGATCATGATCGGTGCGTCAGCCATGTTCACCTTCCAATAGGTGGGATTACTCGGCAGGCTCGTGGGCAGCGTGGCGCGCGACATATTGATGGCCGCCTGAACGTCGCGTGCGGCGCCATTGAGATCGCGTGACAGGTCAAACTGCAGCGTCACGGCTGTGAAGCCAAGCGAACTGCTCGATGTGATTTCGTTCACACCCGCGATGGCGCCCAGCGCGCGCTCCAGCGGCGTGGCGACGGTGGCGGCCATGGTCTCGGGGCTAGCGCCTGGCAGCGACGCCGCGACCGAGATCGTGGGAAAATCCACCTGGGGCAGCGGCGACACCGGCAGCAGTCGGAATGCGGCAATGCCCGCTAGCAGGATGCCGATGGTCAGCAGTGCCGTGGCGACGGGGCGATAGATGAAGGCGGCCGAGAGGTTCATTGGGCGTTCGGCTCCTGTGGCGGTAGTGTTATGGCGCGACGACCATAGCTGCTATCGTCGCCGCCACCGTCGTTCGGATTGCCGTACTGGCTGTGGCGCCACTCACTGAGGCGACAGGCCACGCGATCGAACGCCAAGTAGATCACCGGCGTGGTGAAGAGCGTCAGCATCTGGCTGACCAGCAGACCGCCGACCATCGTGATGCCCAGCGGACGGCGTAACTCCGACCCGATGCCGGAGCCCAGCATCATCGGCAGTGCGGCCAGCAGTGCTGCCATCGTCGTCATCAGGATCGGGCGGAAACGCAGCAGGCAGGCCTGGAAGATCGCGTCGCGCGGCGTCATGCCGCCTTCGCGCTCGGCTTCGAGCGCGAAGTCGATCATCATGATCGCGTTCTTCTTGACGATGCCGACCAGCAGGATGATGCCGATGATGGCGATGATGCCTAGGTCCATCCCCGCCACCAGCAGCGCCAGCAGCGCGCCCACGCCGGCCGACGGCAGCGTCGACAGGATCGTGACCGGGTGGATGGTGCTTTCATACAGCATGCCCAGCACGATATACATCGTCACCACCGCGGCCAGGATCAGCCACAGCGTGTTCGACAGCGACGCGCGGAACGCCAGCGCCGCGCCCTGGAAGCTGGTCTGCATCGAGATCGGCAGGCCCAGCTCCTGCTCCACCCTGGTGATCTTGTCGACCGCGGCGCCGAGCGATTCGCCATGCGCCAGGTTGAACGAGATCGTCGCCGCCGGGAATTGCCCCTGGTGGTTGATCACCAGCGGCCCGGTGCGCTCGTTGATGCGTGCGAACGCGCCCAGCGGCACCTGTCCGCCGGAAGAGGAGGGCAGCCGCAGCTCAGCCAGCGATTGCGGACTCTTGCGGAATTCTGGCATGGTCTCCAGCACTACGCGGTACTGGCTCGACTGCGTGAAGATGGTCGACACCAGCCGCTGGCCGAAGGCGCTGTACAGCGCACTGTCGATCACCGCGGTGGTGATGCCGAAGCGCGCCGCGGCGTCGCGGTCGATATCGACATAGGCGCGTAGGCCGTTGTTCTGCTGGTCGCTGGCGACGTTGCGCAGCTCGGGCTCCTGGCGCAGGCGCTCCACCAGTTTCGGCACCCACGTGGCCAGCGTCTCGGGATCGGGATCTTCCACCGTGAACTGGTACTGCGTGCGCGAGACCTTGTCCTCGATGGTCAGGTCCTGCACCGGCTGCGTGAACAGCGACACGCTGCCGAGATTCTGCACCGAATGCTGCAGGCGCTGCATGACCACGTCGATCGGGTCGCGGTCGCCCTTGGCCTTCAGGTTGATAAGCATGCGGCTAGCATTGATGGTATGGTTAGTGCCATCGACGCCGATGTACGACGACACGCTGGCGACAGCCGGATCTTGTAGAACCACCTTCTGCACGGCCTGCTGCTTGCGGCCCATCGACTGGAACGAACTGGTCTGCGCGGCTTCGGTGATGGCCTGGATCACGCCGGTGTCCTGCACCGGGAAGAAGCCCTTGGGCACCAGCAGGTACAGCAGCACGGTCAGCGCCAGCGTGGCCACCGCCACCAC
>NZ_JAGIQA010000006.1 GCF_017814975.1 Cupriavidus consociatus | reverse complement strand
ATCGACAACACCATCGAAGCGCTGGGCTGGAAGCCCGAGGTCACGATGGAGCAGTCGCTGCGCCGCATCTTCGAGGCCTATCGCGGTCACGTGGCCGACGCGCGCACGCTGGTGAACCACTCGTAAGCGCAGGCAAGCCGCAAGGGACCCAACGCGCCACCCTAGGCGTCCGCGCGGTCAAACCCCGCCTTGCGCGCCAGCACGATGGCCTGCGCGCGGTTCTCCACTTCCAGCTTGGCGAAAATGCTGGTGATGTGGTTGCGCACGGTCTTCTCGCACAGGTCCAGGCGCGCGGCGATCTGGGCGTTGTCGCGGCCCTGCGCGATCAGTTCGACGATATCGCGCTCGCGCCGCGTCAGTGCGGTGAAGGCGGGATCGCGCACCGGTGCGGCGGCCGGCAGGAAAGCGCGCACCTCGTCGAGCCAGCGACTCCACGCGGGCTCGGTGTCGAGCAGCAGGTGATTGCCGCTTTCGAGCGGCACGAAACGCGCGCCGGGAATTTCGCTGGCGATCAGGCGGCCCTCGTCGAATGGCACGCGCGCGTCGCGCACCGCATGCAGCACAAGCGTCGGACACGTGACCCTGGGCAGCAGCGCGACCACGTCGATCTCATTGAACACGCGCATGAAGCGTGCGGCATTCAGCGGCGAGGTGGAGACGCGCTCCAGCTCGTTGAACCACGCATGCTGCTCCGCCGTGCCGCCCGGGATGAACTGGGTCGTGAAGAACTGCCGGAAAGCGGGGTTCTCCTGGCCCCAGCCGAGCTCGGCGAGCTTGTTCATCAGCTCGGCTTCCTCGCGCAGGCGCGGGCTCAGGTTGTCGCGCTTGAGCCGCCCGCGCGCATAACCGCCGTGCAGGATCAGGTGGCTGACGCGCTCGGGGTGTGCCACGGCGTAGGCCACGGCGATCGATGCGCCCTGCGAGATACCCAGCAGCGGGAAATGCTCCACACCGTTGGCGTCGACGATGGTTTCCAGGTCGCGCAGCCATGCGTCGAACGACAGGTCTTCGATATCGCGGTCGGACAGCCCGCAGCCACGCTCGTCATAGCGGATCAGCGTGTGGTGCGCCGACAGCGCCGTGATCATGTGGCTCCACACCGGGCTGCCCACGTCGAACTCGAGGTGGCTCATCCAGTTGGCCGCCTTGACCAGCGGCGCGCCGCTGCCCGTGATGGCGTAGGCAAGGCGAACGCCATCACGGCTGGTGCACAGGCGTATCTGCTGCTTGAACATCGGCATGTCGGGCCGCGCGGTGCTGGGACGGCCCGCCGGCGGCGCGGCCCTCGGGCCTTGCCTGCCAGGCGGGCGCGCCGCGTGACTTCACTAGTGTAGGAAAGGATCGGTGCAGCTTTGCAAGGGATTGCGCCTGCGCTCACGGCGTTGCGCAAATGCAGTGGCCCGGCATGAAACCGGGCCGATGGGCGGGGATAAGCGTGCGCCAGCGCTGGGCACGCGCGTGTCATGGCGGCACATGCGCTGGCATGGCGCCTCCCGGCCCAGGTGCTTATGCGCGGCTGGCCGCCGAGCCCGCGCGCCCGCTCGACGACAGGCATTCGCCACTGTCACGCGAGCCGCTGCGCGCGCCGTCGCTGTAGCCGTCGCGCGAACTGATGCGGGCCCCTTCCGTAAACGGGTCGAACTGGCCCAGGCGCGCGCCGTCGGTGTATGGATCGGGCTTGCGCATGCCGTCCCGGTTCGGATCAAAGCCACGGACCGCGCACACGGACATGCCCTGGCGCGCCACCACGGGCAGCATCATGGCCTCGGTCGCGGGCCAGTGTGCTCCGTCGGTGAAGGCGTCGCGCTGTCCATGGCGGGCATGCGCGGTAGTCTGCGTCGCATCATCACCGACTCCGGCGTGCGCGGTCGGGGTCACGCCACCAGCCAGTGCGGCGGCAAGTGCGGTGACGGTGAGCAGGGTCTGGGCAAACTTCTTATGCATTGCTATCTCCAACCGGGGATGCCTGCAGCGTGGCCGCTGCGGTCCCTCATGCAGGCGATCACCAACGGAAAGCACGGGCCGCACGGGATCGCCTTTGCCGTGCGGGCCGATTGCCTGGCACCGGCTGCCCTCCCATCGCGGCAGCGGTGCGGTGCCTGACTCCTGGATCAGGAAGATGCGGGTATGGGGTGTGAAGCGTGCTGGCGCGCCTGGCGCCCCGCTTCAGTCGCTCAACCTCAGTGCAGCCATCCGAACATTGCGAGCAGCGGCACCAGCGGCAGCGACGGCATCAGCCGCGCCGGACTGCGCCAGCGTGCCGCCAGGCACGCCGACACGCGGCCGGCGGCCAGCCGCACCGCGGTGCGCCAGAGCGCCGCATCCGGCGCCTGGCGACCGCGCAGGGAGCGCGCCAGCGACAACGCGCGTCCCAGCTCGCGCGCCGGCGCGCCGTGATCGTGGTCCAGCTCGCGCAGCGAGGCCAGCCACGACTCCCAGTTCGCGTGTGAATGACAGAAGACGTAGAGCAGCAGCAGCGCCGGCGGCAGCAGCACCGCGCCGGTGCGCACGATGCGCTGGCGCAGCGTGCGTCGCAGCCATGGCGGCAGCGCACGTCGCGGCAGGCGGGCGCGACGGGCTTCGTCGGCATGCCGGCTGGACGGGCGAGACCACTGCTGCAACGAACGCATGGCACAACTCCTCGAGGAGGCGGACCGCCACGAAGGGGTCCTGTGACAAGTTGAGGGTTGCATTGTCCGGCGACCGGGGTGGCGCGCGCATGAGGCCATAGTCCCGGGCCGCCTGCTGCGAGGCCCGGGTTTCCGGGACAGGCGCCCCGGGGAAGCGCCTGCGGGTGGCGCATGGCAGGCGCGCAACTCGTCCGCGCGCACTGCATCAAACAAAAAAGCCCCGGGACACGCCTTGTGGCGCCATCCCGGGGCTTGCAGCGGGGGGCACCAGGCCCGTCCGCTTCAGATCTCGACCTTGGTGCCCAGCTCAACCACCCGGTTGGCCGGAATCTGGAAGAAGTCCGACGGCTTGGCACCGTTCTGATGCATCCAGGCGAACAAGCTCTCGCGCCACATCGGCATGCCCGGCAGCTTGGACGGGATCACCGATTCGCGCGCGATGAAGAACGAAGTTTCCATCAGCTCGAAATGCATGCCGAGCTTGCGGTCGGCCAGGTCCAGCACCTTCTGCACGTCCGGCGTTTCCTTGAAGCCGTATTCCGACTTCAGGATAAAGACGCCGCCGCCCAGGTCCTTGCAGCTGACGCGATGATCGTCGTCGACATACGGCACGTCGCGCGTGACGAAGTGCATGAACACCACGCGCTCGTGCAGCACGCGGTTGTGCTTGAGGTTGTGCAGCAGCGACACCGGTACCGAATCGGTATTGCCGGTCAGGAACACCGCGGTGCCCTCGACGCGGTGCGGCGGGTGCGCCAGCAGGCCCGCAATGAACGGCTCCAGCGGGATGCCGTCTTCCAGGCTGCGCGCGCGCAGCAGCTTGCGGCCGCTGTACCAGGTCATCAGCATGAAGAAGGCCATGCTGCCCAGCAGCAGCGGGAACCAGCCGCCTTCGGCAACCTTGAGCAGGTTGGCGGCAAAGAACGACAGGTCGACCAGCAGAAAGGACGCGCCGACCAGCACCACCATCGCCGTGTTCCATTTCCACACATTGCGCATGCACACCGCCGCCAGGATGCTGGTGATGACCATGGTGGTAGTCACCGCGATGCCGTAGGCCGCCGCCAGGTTCTCCGATTTCTTGAACGAGATCACCACGCCGAACACCAGCACCAGCAGCAGCCAGTTGACCACCGGCAGGTAGATCTGGCCGATTTCCGCGGCCGAGGTGTAGCGCACGCGCATGCGCGGCACGAAGCCCAGCTGGATCGCCTGGCTGGTCAGCGAGAAGGCGCCGGAGATGACCGCCTGCGAGGCGATCACCGTGGCGCAGGTGGCCAGTAGCACCATCGGGATCAGCAGCGGCTCCGGCACCATCAGGTAGAACGGATTCTCGGCGCCGGCAGGGTTGTGCAGCAGCATCGCGCCCTGGCCGAAGTAGTTCAGCATCAGGCACGGCATCACCAGGATGAACCAGCCGATGCGGATCGGGCGCGCGCCAAAGTGGCCCATGTCGACGTACAGCGCCTCGGCACCGGTCAGCACCAGGAACACCGAGCCCAGCACGATAAAGGCCTGCAGCGCATGCTCGAGCAGGAAAGTGATGCCGTACAGCGGATTGACGGCCTTGAGGATCTCCGGCGCCTGAACCAGGTTGAACACGCCCAGCGCGCCCAGCGTCAGGAACCAGGCTGTCATGATCGGCCCGAACAGCTTGCCGACCGCGGCTGTGCCATGGCGCTGTATCAGGAACAGCGCGGCCAGGATCACCAGCGTGATCGGTATCACGAACTGCGACAGCTGCGGCGCGGCGATCTCCAGGCCTTCCACCGCCGACAGCACCGAGATCGCCGGCGTGATGACCGCATCGCCATAGAACATGCAGGCGCCGAAGATGCCGAGCATCATCAGGATCTTGGCCTTGCCCGAGCGCGGCGCCACGGTACGCAGCACCAGCGCCATGAGTGCCAGCACCCCGCCCTCGCCGTCGTTGTCGGCGCGCATCACGAACACCACGTATTTGATCGAGACCACGATGATCATGGCCCAGAACAGCATCGAGATGACGCCGAGCACGGCGTCGGTGCTGAAGGCGATGCCATGTTCCTTGCTGAAGCACTCCTTGAGCGCGTACAGCGGGCTGGTGCCGATGTCGCCGAAGACGACACCGACCGCACCGAGTACCAGGGCACGCGTGCTGGGACTCTCGACGAAATAATGGCTGGTTGTGGACTGGGTAGTCATGAGATTGGGTCTGCCCGGCCGGCTCGCCGGCAGTTTGTTGGCTCTGGCAGTCGCCACCCGGGCGCGGGGGTGCCGACTGCTGCGACCGTTTTCCGGCGCTTTTTGCGTTCTATTGCATTGCACAAACCCGCACAATTCTAGATGAACTGCCCGTGAACGACCACTCCGGCTGATTCGAATGCCGTTTTCGTGACTCAGCAAGCATGGGAGGGAAGTGGCCAGCGGTCAAGGCCCGGGCAAGCAAAACAGCGTGTCCTTGCGCCCGCAAGGGCCGTTGTGGCATGGCAACATTTGCGCCTGATAGAGCACCCAAAGAGGATCAGACGCCGAGGTAACGATCCAGCGCCTCCGGCTTGCCGGCCAGGTCGGGCGCCGGACCGGCCAGCACCACCCGGCCCTTTTCCAGCACCACGGCGCGGTCGGCGTGGGCCAGCACCGAGCGGAAGTTGCGGTCTACCACCACCGAAGCGATCCCGGTGGCGCGCACCGTGGCAATGACTTCCCAGATCTCGCGCACGATGCGCGGGGCCAGCCCTTCGGTGGCTTCGTCCAGCACCAGGCAGTCGGGATTGGTCATCAGCGCGCGGCCGATCGACAGCATCTGCTGCTCGCCGCCGGACAACTGCTGGCCGCCGTGCGACAGGCGCTCCTTCAGGCGCGGGAACAGGTCGAGCACGCGCGCCTCGTCCCAGTCATTGCGGCCGTTGCAGCCCTTGCGCGCGGCCATCAGCAGGTTTTCGCGCACCGACAGGCTGGGGAAAATGCCCCGCCCTTCCGGCACGTAGGCGACGCCCATGCGCGCCACCTCATAGGGCTGCGCACGCGACATATCGCGGCCAGCCACGCGGATCTGCCCCTCACGCTGGCGCACGTGACCCAGCAGCGTGCGCAGCAGCGTGCTCTTGCCCATGCCGTTGCGCCCAAGCAGGCCGACGGTCTCGCCCACGCCGACGGTGAAATCGATCCCGCGCAGCACATGGCTCGAACCGTACCAGGCATTGATGCCGGTGGCTTCGATCATGGGGGTGCGGATGGGCGTACTCATGCGGCCTCGCTTTCTTCCTCGCCCAGGTAGGCGAGCTGGACTTCGCGGTTGGCGCGGATCGCCTCGGGCGTGCCGGTGGCGATCACTGCCCCGTTGACCATCACGGTGATGCGGTCGGCAACCGAGAACACCGCGTCCATGTCATGTTCGACCAGCAGGATGGCATGGCCCTCCCGCAAGCCGCGCAGCAGCCCCAGCATGCGCGTCGATTCCTCGGCGCCCATGCCGGCGAGCGGCTCGTCGAGCAGCAGTGCCACTGGCTGCGTGGCCAGGCACATCGCCACCTCGAGCTGGCGCTTCTGGCCATGCGCCAGGTCGCTGGCGGGCCGGTCCGCCAGCGGCGCCAGGCCGGCGCGCTCCATGGCCTCGTCGGCCAGCGTGGCGCTGGTGCGGCAGCCCTGCGCGCTTTCCCACAGGCGCCAGGCCCGCTGCGCGCGCGACTGCGCCGCCAGCCGGCAGTTCTCGCGCACGGTCAGCGGCAGGAAGATGTTGTTGCGCTGGTAGCTGCGCCCCACGCCATGCCTCGCCAGCCGCGGCTGCGACCAGCCTGTCACCTCCTCGCCCTTCAGGAACAGGCGCCCGGACGTGGGCGGCAGTTCGCACGACAGCATGTTGATCAGCGTGGACTTGCCCGCGCCGTTGGTGCCGATCACGGCATGGATCTCGTGCAGCGCCAGCGACAGGTCCACACCGGCCACAGCGGTAAGGCCGCCAAAGCGGCGCGTAAGCTGCTGCGCCTGCAGTACCGGGGTATTCATGCGGCCTCCGTATTGCGCGCGTTGCCGTCACCGGCCTTACCGGCCTCACTGGTTTCGGTCCCGTGCCCGCCGTTGTGGCGCCCGGTTCTGCCGCGACGCCCGTGCCGCAGCACCGCGGGCAGGCTCACCAGGCCCCGCGGCAGCAGCGCGACGGCAACGATGATGAAGCCGCCCATCACCAGCTGCCAGTGCTTGGTCAGCGTGCTGAACCATTCGGCCAGCAGCACGAACGAAAACGCCCCCAGCACCGCCCCGGCCAGGCTGCCGACGCCGCCCAGGATCACCATCAGCATGGCGTTGCCCGACTGGTGCCATGACGCGATCTCCGGATTGACGAAGCCGAACTGGATGGCATAGAGAAAGCCCGCCAGCCCGGCCAGCACGCCGCCTGCGACAAAGGCGCCAAGCTGGTAGCGATAGGTGGCATAGCCGGCAGCGCGCATGCGCTGCTCGTTATGGCGGATGCCCACCAGCGCATGGCCGAAGCGCGAGCGCAGCACCAGCGCCAGTAGCGCGACCGTCGCCACCAGGCCCGTCCACACCAGCCAGTAGAAGTGCGTCGGGTCGGTGACGGTCAGCAACTGCTCGCCCGGCACCGGGAATTCCGGACGGAAATAGATATAGGTGCCGTCGCTGCCGCCGGCGACCTTGGTGTCATGGAAGACGAAGTACACCATCTGCGCGAAGGCCAGCGTGACCATGATGAAATACACGCCGCGCGTGCGCAGCACCAGCGCGCCCACCACCAGCGCCAGAATTGCGGAGGCGGCCAGCGCGCCGGCCAGCAGCAGCCAGCCGTTGCCCGGGCCGGACTGCGGCGCGAGCATCGCGGTGGCGTAGGCCGCCATGGCGAAGTACGCGGCATGCCCCAGGCTCACCAGCCCGGTATAGCCGATCAGCAGCTGCAGCGACAGCGCGAAGATCGCCATGATCATCACCTTGCTGAGCAGCTCGATATAGAACTTGTGGCTGTCCGCGGTCAGCAGCAACGGCAGCACGGCCAGCACGGAGAAGGCCACCAGCCAGCCCAGCGCGGCAAGCAGTGCGGCATTGCCGCGGGAATGCCGGCGCGCCGGCAATGTCGTCGGATTCATGTCATCCCGCCTTGAACAGCCCCTGCGGCTTCCACAGCAGGATCACCGCCATCAGCAGGTAGATCAGCACGCCGGCCGCCTCCTGCCAGAACACCTTGCCAAAGGTATCGACGAAGCCCAGCAGCAGCGACGCCACCAGCGCGCCCTTGACCGAGCCGATACCGCCGATCACCACCACCACGAAGCACACGATCAGCACCTGCCCGCCCATGCCCGGATACACCGACGACACCGGCGCCGAGATCATCCCCGCCAACACCGCCAGCGCCACGCCCAGCGCGAACACGAAGCGGTACAGCACGGTGATGTTGATGCCGAGCGACTGCACCATCTCGCGGTTGGTCGCCCCCGCGCGGATCATCATGCCCAGCCGCGTGCGCCGGATCACGTAGTACATGGCCCCGGCCACCGCCAGGCACACCGCCGAGATAAACAGCCGGTACACCGGGTAGGTCATGTCGTTGCCGATCGGCAGCGCGCCGTCAAGCAGCGCCGGCACCTGCACGCCGTGCACATCGTCGCCGACCAGGATGCTGCGCAGCTCTTCGAACACCAGGATCAGCCCGTACGTCATCAGCACCTGCTGCAGGTGGTCGCGCTCGTACAGGTAGCTGAAGAAGGCCCACTCGAGCACGTAGCCGAACACCACCGCCAGCACGATGCCGAGCGGGATGGCGATAAACAGGTTGCCGGTCAGCCCGGCGAGCGTGAAGGCTAGGTATGCCCCCAGCATGTAGAAGCTGCCGTGCGCCAGGTTGATTACGCCCATGATGCCGAAGATCAGCGTCAGGCCGCTGGCGACCAGGAACAGCAGCAGGCCGTACTGCACGCTGTTCAGGCACTGGATGAGGAAAGAGACGATGTCCATGCGGGGCAATGCATCAGAAAACCAATCGCGCCACGCATGCCGGTGGCAAGCTCCCCTCTGCGGCGCGCGGGAGAGGGGTTGGGGGAGAGGGCCGGCGCTGGCTGGATGTGAAGGCCTTCGCTTCGTGGAGACTCCTGCCCTCTCCCCCGGCCCCTCTCCCGCAGGCGGGAGAGGGGAGCAACACGCGGGAATGAAAAGTTCTACAGCCTGCACCCGCGCGCCGGATCGGCCAGCGCCTTGACCGCCACCGAACTGACCTTGTTCTCGCGCCCGTCCACCTTGCGCAGGTAGAAATCCTGCACCGGGTTGTGCGCCTTCGACAGCGTAAAGGCACCGCGCGGGCTGTCGATCTTGGCGGAGCCCATGGCCTTGTACAGGTCGGCCTTGCGCGTCATGTCGCCCTTGACCGCAGTGGCACCGGCCGCGAGCAGCTGGGCCGCGTCATAGCCCTGCACCGCGTAGACGTCGGGCTGCAGCTTGAAGGTCTTGGCGTAATCCAGCCGGAAGTTCTTGTCGCGCGCATTGGACAGTCCGTCGGCATAGTGCAGCGTGGTCTCCAGCCCCTGCGCGGCATTGCCCTGCGCTTCCAGCGTGCCGTCGGTGAGGAAGCCCGAGCCGTACAGCGGGATCTTGTCCTTCAGCCCTGCCGCGGCCCAGTCCTTGACGAACTTGACCGCGCCGCCGCCGGCAAAGAACACGAACACGGCATCCGGCTTGAGCGAAGCCACCTCGGTGATCAGCGCCTGGAATTCGACATTGGGGAACGGCAGGCTCAGTTCCTTGACCACCTTGCCGCCCTTGGCCTCGAAGGCCTCCTTGAAGCCCTTGACCGACTGCTCGCCGGCCGCGTACTTCCACGTCAGCGTCACTACCTTCTTGAGCCCGCGCTCGGCCAGCACCTGGCCCATCGCATAGCCCGGCTGCCAGTTGGAGAACGATGTGCGGAAGATGTTCGGGCCGCACAGCGGACCAGTGGCTTCATCGACGCCGGCGTTCGGGATGATCAGCAGGGTGTTGTTTTCCTTGGCGACCTTGACGATGCCCATCTGCACGCCCGAATGCACCGTGCCAACCACCACGTCGACCTGGTCGCGCTTGACCAGCTTGGTGGCGTTTTCCGGGGCCTTGGCGGGGTCGGATTCATCGTCGACCTTGAAGTACTCGATCTCGCGCCCGCCGAGCTTGCCGCCCTGCTGCTGCACATACATGCGGAAGCCGTTCTCGATGGCGGTACCGAGTGCGGCGTAGGTGCCGGTGTACGGCAGCATGAAGCCGACCTTGATCTTGCCGCCCGGGGCAGCCGGCGCCGGCTGTGCGGTCTGGGCGAAGGCGCCGGCCATGGCAAACACGGTGGCGACGGCAAGGCAGGCAGGCGCGAGCCTGCGCGGGGTGATGCGACGCATGTTGTCTCCTGGTGGTCAAGCCGGCGGCTCGCTGGACCGTTGCCGGTCCCCCTGCCGCTGGCGTGGCCTGCGACGGCGCATTGTGCGCCGCGGACCCTGCGGAGCGGGCGGGAAGCCCAATTATTTTAGGTATGAAGTATGTGTGTTTATATGCCGAACCGCAGCCTGCGTCAACGCCTCAGGCTGGTCCCGGTGTGGCGAGTGCCCGCACCGCGCGAGTTTAAGCAAGGTGGTTTGTGGGGCATATCGATGGATACCCTCGATCTGCGCCATGGTGCCGTACTCGTCGTCTTCGCCCTGCACCGCCAGCACCGGGCCCATCAGCCCGGACAGCAGCGGCCGCAGGTCCCACTGGCGAAAGGCCGGGTCGAGCCAGATATCGTTCCAGCCCCAGAAAGCGGACTCGACGTCGTCGTGATGACGCCCCAGCCGCTGGCGCAGGTCGGTGTCGAGGTAGACCTGACGGGTGGCGGCAATGCTGCTGACCGACAGGTCTTCCACCACGATATGTGGCGCCAGCACGGTGATGCCGTCCAGCGCTTGCGGAAAGCTGGCGGCATAGATCAGCGCGATGGATCCGCCATCGCTGTGGCCCAGCAGCCAGGGCACGCCGTGCGTGCGGCCGGGGCCGATATCGAGCGCGTCGAACAATGCCGGCAACGCCTCGCGCGCCTGGCGGTGCATGAAGTCGGGGCGCCATGTCTCGTCATGCGGGCGCGGCGTGGAACGGCCGTAGCCGTAGCGTGAGAACACCAGCCCGCGATAGTCGCCGGCCTCGCAGAAATTGCGCGGAAAGTCTCGCCACATGCTCACCGAGCCCAGTCCTTCATGCAGGAACACCACCAGCGGGCGCTGCGTGCGCTCGGGGCGCAGCCACTGGTATTCGATCTGGATACGACGCTGGTCGAAGGGGATTTCCACCAGGCTGGTCGGCATCGGCATCTTGTCGTCTGGCATCGCTTCAGGAAGGAGTTGCCTGGGACTCGCGCGCGGCCACCTCGCGCTGGCGCAGCCGGAAGCGCTGGATCTTGCCGGTGGCCGTCTTGGGCAGTTCCGGCACGCATTCGATCTGGCGCGGGTACTTGTACGGCGCCAGCCGCGACTTGATGAACGCCTGCAGTTCTGCGGCCATGCCGTCATGCCATTGCTGGCCCGGCCGCAGCACGACGAAGGCCTTGGGCTTGACCAGTTCGTCGGCATCGGCCACGCCGATCACCGCGGCTTCCAGCACGGCCGGGTGCAGCGCCAGCGCGGCTTCGACCTCGAACGGCGAGACGTAGATGCCGCCGACCTTGAGCATGTCGTCGCTGCGCCCTGCATAGGTGTAGTAACCGTCGGCATCGCGCAGGTACTTGTCGCCGCTGCGGGTCCATTCGCCGACGAAGGTGTCGCGGGTCTTGTCGCGATTGCACCAGTACATCAGCGCCGCGCTCGGCCCCTTGATGTAGAGGTCGCCGATCTCGCCAAACGCACACGCTTCGCCGCGCTCGTCCAGCAGCCTCAGTTCGTAGCCCGGGACGGCCATGCCCGTGGTGCCATAGCGCACCTCGCCGGGCCGGTTCGACAGGAAGATATGCAGCATCTCGGTAGAGCCGATGCCATCCAGGATGTCACAGCCGAAATGCGCCAGGAAACGCTCGCCGATATCGCGCGGCAATGCCTCGCCGGCGGAGGTGCACACGCGCAGCGCCACCTCGTCGCGCGCGGGCAGGTCGGGCGCGGCGAGCATGCCCGCGAACAGTGTCGGCACGCCGCAGAAAACGGTCGGCTTCTGCTCGCGCAAGCGGCGGAATACTGCCGTCGGCGTGGGCCGTTCGGCCATCAGCACGGCGGTCGCGCCGACCGACATCGGGAAGGTCAGCGCATTGCCCAACCCATAGGCGAAAAACAGCTTGGCGGCCGAGAACACGAGGTCGTCCTCACGGATGCCGAGCACCTGGCGGGCATAGAGGTCCGCGGTATGGAACAGGTTGCCGTGGGTATGCACCGTGCCCTTGGGGCGGCCTGTCGAGCCCGACGAATAGAGCCAGAACGCCATGTCATCGGGGCCGGTGCGCGCGACCGGCGCTGGCGAACGTGTGCGAGCCAGCATCGCGCCCACGCTGCATGCCGGCGCCGCATCGCCGTGCGGAGCGGCCTGAATCACCGGCGGGGACAGACCGCTCTTTTCGATCGCTGCCTGCATCACCGGCAACAGCGGCGTGGAAACCACTACCGCGCGGGCGCCGCTGTGCGCGAGCATGTACGCGTAGTCGTCCGCGGTCAGCAGCGTATTGACCGCTACTGGCACCACCCCGGCCAGCAGGCAGCCGAGAAACACCGCGGGGAAGTCGACGGTATCGAGCGCGCACAGCAGCAGCCGCTCTTCCTGCCGGAACCCCGCATCGCGCAGCGCGCCGGCAAAGCGGCGGGCGCGGGCATCCAGTTCCGCATAGGTCAGCGCAGTGGCGTCGTCGACATAGGCGACCTTGTCGCCCCGTCCGGCCTCGAGGTTGCGCGAGAGCAGGTCTTCGGCGGCGTTGTAGCGCGGCGGCAGCACCGCGACGATGCCCGCGGCGGTCGCGGCAGTGTTGGGGGGCGTCATGTCTCCACTCCTTGGTGTCGCCTGCCACGCGCTACCGGGACCGTAGCTGCGCGCCAGGCGCCAGGCCAGTCGCTGTGATCGCGATGTCCGGATCACGTTGCGTGCCGGCATCCGCTTTGCGATGCATTTTATTTCATATCAACTATTATGCAAGCAAGGGGATGCACTATAAGACAGCGCTTCGCGCGCAGCCGCTGAGCGGAGAGCCCGAAGCACCACAGGACGCGGCAGCCCTGCTCGTATAATGCGCCCTTGCTTTTTTGCCCGGCGGCCCGGTCGCCGTCCGGCCAATATGACCTCGACACCATGCACCGCGACCCAGCCCCGCTGCCTGCCACCGATTCCGACGCCCGCCCCGCGCGCGAAGCATCCGCGCCGGCCGCCAACGGCGAGCGCGACCCCTACCTGACTCAACTGGGCGACCGCATCCGCTCGCTGCGCGCCTCGCGCGGCATGTCGCGCAAGGACCTGGCGCGCGGTGCCGGGGTGTCCGAGCGCTACCTCGCCAACCTGGAAACCGGCACCGGCAATGCCTCGGTGCTGCTGCTGCGTCAGGTGGCAGGCGCGCTCGACGTGCCGCTGCCGGTGGTGCTGGCCGAGGTGGACGGCCCGAACGGCCTCAACGGCCAGCAGGCAACGGAGTTCGCGCAGATGGTGCAATGGCTGGCGCAGCTGCCGGCATCGGACCTCGCGCGCGTGCGCGAGGCATGTCGCCATGCGCTGGCGCCCGAAGAATCCGGTGACGCGCGCCACCGCCGCATCGCGCTGATCGGCCTGCGCGGCGCCGGCAAGTCCACGCTGGGACGCGCGCTGGCGGCCGCGCGCGACGTCCCCTTCGTCGAACTGAACACCGTGATCGAACAGGAAGCCGGCGCCAGCCTGTCCGAAATCCATTCGCTGTACGGCCAGGCCGCGTACCGCCGCTACGAGATGCGTGCACTGGAACGCACGCTGCGCGAGAACGAGCGCATGGTGCTGGCCACGCCGGGCAGCCTGGTGTCGGAGCCGGGCACGTTCAACCTGCTGTTGGCCCAGTGCTACACCATCTGGGTGCGCACGTCTCCGGAAGAACACATGGCACGCGTGGTGGCGCAGGGCGACATGCGCCCGATGGAAGGCAACCGCGAGGCCATGGCCGACCTGCGCCGCATCCTGCAGGCGCGCACGCCGCTGTACGCGCGCGCCGATATCTCGATCGACACCAGCGGCCTGGATGCCGCGACCTCGCTGCAACAGCTGCGCGCACAGCTGCAGGCCGCCGGCGCCTGACCCGTTTCATCCCGCTCCACCCCGCGGCATTCCGCGCGCGGGGCAATCAGGCATTGCGCCGCGCCCTCCTCTGCACTATATTTCATCAAAAGCCGCAAGGCACTATAGTGCATCAAGGAGACAGCCATGTCCGCGCCGGCAACCGCCCCACTTCAGCCTGCCGCCCAGGCAGAAGCCCCCGTTCCCGTCACGTTCGAGCGCCATCCAGCCCAGTACCGCCACTGGAAGCTCAGCTTCAACGGCCCCGTTGCCACGCTGGCAATGGACGTCGACGAGGAAGCCGGCCTGCGCCCCGGCTATGCGCTCAAGCTGAATTCGTACGACCTCGGCGTCGATATCGAACTGCACGACGCGCTGCAACGCATCCGCTTCGAGCATCCCGAGGTGCGCACCGTGGTGCTGACCAGCGCCCGCGACCGGATCTTCTGCTCCGGCGCCAATATCTTCATGCTGGGCCAGTCGTCGCACGCATGGAAGGTCAACTTCTGCAAGTTCACCAACGAAACCCGCAACGCCATCGAGGATGCCAGCGAGCACTCCGGCCTGAAATTCATCGCCGCCTGCAATGGCACCACCGCTGGCGGCGGCTACGAGCTGGCGCTGGCCTGCGACGAGATCGTGCTGGTCGACGACCGTTCTTCCGCGGTCAGCCTGCCCGAAGTGCCGCTGCTGGGCGTGCTGCCCGGCACCGGCGGGCTGACCCGGGTGACCGACAAGCGCAAGGTCCGGCGCGATCATGCCGATATCTTCTGCACCACCACCGAGGGTGTGCGCGGCCAGCGCGCCAAAGACTGGAAACTGGTCGATGAAGTGGTCAAGCCGGCGCGCTTCGCCGAATATGTGGCCGAGCGCGCCTCGGCACTGGCAGCCGCCAGCGACCGCCCGCAGGGCCACCACGGCATCACGCTGACACCGCTGTCGCGCACGGTCGAGCGCGACGGCTACCGCTACGAGACCGTGCGCGTGCACATCGATCCGGCGGCGCGCAAGGCCACGCTCACCGTATTCGGCCCCGACAAGCACCAGCCCGCCGATCTCGCCGGCGTAGTCGCGGCCGGCGCGCAATGGTGGCCGCTGAAGATGGCGCGCGAACTCGACGATGCCATCCTGACGCTGCGCACCAACCACCTCGACATCGGCATCTGGGTGCTCAAGACCGATGGCGACCCGGCGCATGTGCTGGCCGCCGATGCGCTGCTGGAAGCCAATGCCGGCCATTGGTTCGTGCGCGAGACCATCGGCATGC
Organism: Cupriavidus consociatus; assembly: GCF_017814975.1. Lineage (GTDB taxonomy): Bacteria > Pseudomonadota > Gammaproteobacteria > Burkholderiales > Burkholderiaceae > Cupriavidus > Cupriavidus consociatus. The sequence goes on along the minus strand of NZ_JAGIQA010000006.1, from coordinate 283,473 downwards.
TGCGCCGCACGCTGGCGCGGCTGGACGTGTCGTCGCGCAGCCTGATCGCCCTGATCGAGCAGGATTCGTGCTTCGCCGGCACGCTGCTGGAACTGGCGCTGGCGGCCGACCGCAGCTACATGCTGCACCTGCCCGACGCGCCCGACGACGCGCCGCGCATCGCGGTGTCGGCGGTCAACTTCGGCCGCTACCCGATGCCCAACGGGCAAGACCGGCTGGCCGCACGCTTCTATGGCGACGAGACCGCGCTGGCCGCGGTGCGCGAACACATCGGCGCCCCGCTCGACGCGCTCACTGCCGACTCGCTCGGGCTGATCACCGCCGCGCCGGACGATATCGACTGGGAAGACGAAATCCGCATCGCGCTGGAGGAGCGCGCCAGCCTGTCGCCCGATGCACTCACCGGCATGGAAGCGAACCTGCGCTTCGGCGGCGCCGAGAACATGGCGACGCGCATCTTCGGCCGGCTGACCGCGTGGCAGAACTGGATCTTCCAGCGGCCCAACGCCGTCGGCGAGAACGGCGCGCTGAAAGTGTTCGGCACCGGCAACAAGGCGCGTTTCGACTGGGACCGGGTGTGACGTCCTGCCCGGCGCCAGGCCAGTACAACGAGGAGACACCGTGAGCATCGACTACAGCCAGAAGATCCCCAACAACGTCAACCTGTCCGACGACCGCGCGCTGCAGCGCGCGCTCGAGCACTGGCAGCCCGCCTTTCTCGACTGGTGGCGCGACATGGGACCAGATGGCTCGCACAACTTCGACGTGTACCTGCGCACCGCGGTGTCCGTGGACCCGTCGGGCTGGGCGCACTTCGAGCATGTCAAGATGCCCGACTATCGCTGGGGTATCTTCCTGCAGCCGGCCGACCCCGAGCGCAAGATCCATTTCGGCGAACACAAGGGCGAAGCCGCATGGCAGGACGTGCCGGGCGAGCACCGCGCCAACCTGCGCCGCATCATCGTCACGCAGGGTGACACCGAGCCGGCATCGGTCGAGCAGCAACGGCACCTGGGCCTGACCGCGCCCAGCTTGTACGACCTGCGCAACCTGTTCCAGGTCAACGTCGAGGAAGGCCGCCACCTGTGGGCCATGGTCTACCTGCTGCACCGCTACTTCGGCCGCGACGGCCGCGAAGAAGCCGAGGCGCTGCTGGATCGCCGCTCCGGCGACCAGGACAATCCGCGCATCCTCGGCGCCTTCAACGAGCGCACGCCGGACTGGCTGTCGTTCTTCATGTTCACCTACTTCACCGACCGCGACGGCAAGTTCCAGCTGTGCGCGCTGGCCGAATCGGGCTTCGACCCGCTCGCGCGCACCACGCGCTTCATGCTGACCGAGGAAGCGCACCATATGTTCGTCGGCGAGTCGGGCGTGTCGCGCGTGATCCAGCGCACCTGCGAGGTCATGCGCGAACGCGGCATCGAGGATCCGGAGCAGGTGCGCGCCGCCGGCGTGATCGACCTGGAGACGATCCAGCGCTACCTGAACTTCCACTACAGCGTGACCATCGACCTGTTCGGCGCCGACCAGTCGTCCAACGCCGCCACCTTCTACAGCGCCGGCCTGAAGGGCCGCTTCGAGGAAGGCAAGCGCGCCGACGACCATGTGCTCAAGGGCGATGTCTACCGCGTGCTGGAAGTGCGCGACGGCCGGCTGGGCGAGCGCGAGGTGCCGATGCTCAATGCGCTCAATGAAGTGCTGCGCGACGACTACATCAAGGACAGCATGGGCGGCGTGGCGCGCTGGAACAAGGTGATCGAGAAAGCCGGCATCCCCTTCCGCCTGACCGTGCCGCACAAGGCCTTCAACCGCAAGATCGGCACGCTCGCCAACGTGCATGTGTCGCCGCAGGGCGAGCTGATCTCGGAGGCCGAGTGGAAGGCCAACGAGCGCAAGTGGCTCGCCACGGACGAGGACCGCGCCTTTGTCGCCAGCCTGATGGGCCGCGTGGTCGAGCCCGGCAAGTACGCAAACTGGATTGCGCCACCGGCGGTGGGGATCAACCGCCAGCCGATGGATTTCGAGTACGTGCGTTTCAACTGAGCCAGGCAGAAGGCCGGCGAGGAGAGACCGGACAAACCGGACGAACCGGAGAACAGAGATGGGCGCCCCCGACATCATCAAGCAGCACCTGATCGACCCGGAAATCTGCATCCGCTGCAACACCTGCGAAGACACCTGCCCGATCGACGCCATCACCCACGATGACCGCAATTACGTGGTCAAGGCCGATGTCTGCAACGGCTGCAACGCCTGCCTGTCGCCGTGCCCGACCGGCGCCATCGACAACTGGCGCACCATGCTGCGCGGCGACGCCTATACCATCGAGGCGCAACTGCTGTGGGACGAGCTGCCGGCCGAGGTGCCGTTGCCGGAACTCGACAGCGCGATCGAAAGCACCGCCACCGCGACGCCGGCTACGGCCGCGCCTGACGTCAGCATCCAGGCGGTCGAGACCAGCCGCCACACCTCGCAGCGCGCGCCATGGTCGGCGGCGCACCCGTACGTGAACCTGCACGGCGTGCGGGCGCCGGTCGCCGCGACGGTGGCCGGCAACTACCGGCTTACCGCCGACGACGCATCCAGCGATATCCACCATATCGTGCTGGACTTCGGCACCCATTTCTTCCCGATCCTGGAAGGCCAGTCGATCGGCATCGTGCCGCCCGGTACCGACGCCGCCGGCAAGCCGCACTACATCCGCATGTACTCGGTGGCCAGCCCGCGCGACGGCGAGCGCCCCGGCTACAACAACCTCGCGCTGACGGTAAAGCGGGTCGACCAGGACCATGACGGCCGGCCGGTACGCGGCGTGGCGTCCAGCTACCTGTGCGACCTGGCCAAGGGCGACACCGTGCAGGTGGTGGGCCCGTTCGGCACCACCTTCCTGATGCCCAACCACGCGGAAGCCAGCGTGATGATGATCTGCACAGGCACGGGGTCCGCACCCATGCGCGCCATGACAGAGCGCATGCGCCGCAACCTGGCGCACTTCAGCGGGCGCCGGATGCTGTTCTTCGGCGCCCGCAATGCCAACGAGCTGCCCTACTTCGGCCCGCTGCTCAAACTGCCCAAGGATTTCCTCGACATCCATTTCGCCTTTTCGCGCGATCCCGACACACCGCGCCGCTACGTGCAGGACGCTATCCGCGAGGCGGCCGATGCCGTGGCGGCCCTGATCGCGGACCCGAACGGCCATGTCTACATCTGCGGACTGAAAGGGATGGAGGAAGGCGTGCTGGCCGCCTTCGACGCGGTCTGCGCCGGCGCCGGCCGCAGCTGGGCTGAGCTGGAAGCCATCATGAAAGCCGAGGGCCGGCTGCATATCGAGACCTATTAGCCGGCACGCCTGTCTAACCGATGCCGGCCCGCCAGAATCCGGCGGGCCGGCCCCTTTTTGCGTCAAAGACTTCCCTTCTGAAATCGTTCGCCTATAATCTTTCTGAAGAAACAGGAGTAAGGCGATGCAATCCAGGCGGATCCCGGAAACAGACCCCGCCGGCGGCCCCGACCCCGGCACCACGCTGACCAAGGCGGTAATGCGCGCCGCCGGCTTCCTGGGTATCAGCCAGGCCGTGGTCGCAAACGTGCTGGGCATCAGCACGGCCTCGGTATCGCGCATGGCATCCGGCGGCTATGTACTCGATGCGCACCGCAAGGAGTGGGAATTCGGCGTCCTCTTTGTACGCCTGTTCCGCTCGCTGGACGCAATCCTCGGCCATGGCGACCAGGCGCGACTGTGGCTGACGCATGAAAACCTGGCACTGGGCGGCAAGCCCATCGAAATGATCCGCACAACGGAAGGTCTGGTTCGTGTCGTTCACTACCTGGACGCCACCCGCGGTCGCATCTGAGCGCCGGCAGTTCGCGCTCACGCTGTGGCGGGCGGTGGAAGCCCAGCATGTTGTCTCCACCATGCCGCTGGTCGACAGCCTCGAAGAACAGGCTGTGCTGGAAGCCGTGCTCGATGCCGGCAAACCCGCCGTCCCGATCGAGGCACGTCACCTGCACTACCTGCTGTTCACCCCCTTTCGCTATCCCCCGTCTCCGTGGGGTTCGCGCTTCCGCGCCGCCCAGGATCCCGGCGTGTTCTACGGCGCCGCAGAGGTCCGCACCGCCTGCGCGGAACTGGGCTACTGGCGCTGGCGCTTCCTTAACGACAGCCCGGCGCTGCCGCGCATCGACGCCCGCGCGCAGACGCTGTTCGAAGTGCGCATCGCCACCGATGGCGTGGCGCTCGACGCCCCGCCCTTCGACCGCGACCGCGACGCCTGGACCGACCCCGACCAGCACGAACCCTGCCAGGCATTCGGCCGCGTCGCGCGCGAAGCCGGCCTCGGCATGATCCGTTACACCTCGGTACGCGATCCGCTTCACGGCCTGTGCGGCGCCGTGCTGACGCCGCGCGCTTTCGCCCACCCGCAGCCGCTGGCAACCACCACCTGGATGCTGACGGTGCGCCGCGACCGCGTGATCTGGCAGCGCGACGACCTCCAGCAGCGCGACAGCTTCGAGTTCGCCGCCACGCTGTGGCAGCGCACAAGCGATAGTCCGGACAAGGGCTGAACCTGTGCGCGCTCGCGGCGATCTAATCGTTGTGGCATGGGGGTTTTCGCCGCGGCTGGCGATATTTCCAGCCAAGTGTTGCAATGCGCAACCAGGTGCCCTATAATCTCTTCTTCGACGGACGCGGGGTGGAGCAGTCTGGCAGCTCGTCGGGCTCATAACCCGAAGGTCGCAGGTTCAAATCCTGCCCCCGCAACCAACCGCTTGATGATGCGGTTGGACACTGCAAGTCATCCGATCCGTTCGACAGACAAACCCGCCGCTGGCGGGTTTTTTGTTTGGCCGCTCCCGCCCCCTTCATGCAGACTCTGTGCAGGCCTGCGCAGCCGCCGATCGCATCATCCGTGCGGCATGCAACCGACCTCACCGCACTGGCCTGCTGACCCGCCGCGGCGCCCTCCGCGAGGGTGATACACTTTCGCCATTCCTCCCGGACGCCCCTCATGAAATTCTGCTCGAACTGTGGCCATGCGGTCGTGTTGCGTGTGCCTGACGGCGACAACCGCCCGCGCAGTGTCTGCGACAGCTGCGGCACCATTCACTATGTCAACCCGCGCAATGTCGTGGGAACGATTCCGGTCTGGGAAGACAAGATCCTGATTTGCAAGCGCGCGATCGAGCCGCGCTATGGCTTCTGGACCCTGCCCGCCGGCTTCATGGAAATCGGCGAGACCACCGCGCAAGCCGCCGCGCGCGAGACGCTGGAAGAAGCCGGCGCACGCGTGCAGGTAGGCGAGCTGTTCTCGATCCTCAATGTGCCGCATGTGCACCAGGTCCACCTGTTCTACCTGGCCACGCTGGACGACCTGGACATCGCACCGGGCGAGGAAAGCCTGGAGGTCAAGCTGGTGGGAGAAGCCGACGTGCCGTGGGACGAACTGGCGTTCCCGACCGTGATCCACACGCTGCGCTGCTTCTTCGCCGACCGCGCCGCCGGCCGGCTGCAGGACGGCAGCTTCCGGCTGCATAGCCTGGATATCGACAAGCCCATGCGCCCGCTGACCAGCCGGGCCACGGTCACGCCCTGAGCGCCCGGCCGGCGCGCGCGCAACACCCGGCACGGCCCCCATGATCGCCTGGCTGGAGCCGCACGACCCGTTTCCGCCGGTGGAGGAAGCGCTCGGGCCCGACTCGGACGCGCCGGGCCTGCTGGCGGCGAGCCGCGACCTGTCGCCCCAGCGCCTCCTGCTGGCGTACCGGCAAGGCATTTTTCCCTGGTATTCGAGCGGCCAGCCAGTGCTGTGGTGGAGCACCGACCCCCGCATGGTGCTGGCGCCGCACGCATTGCGCGTGTCGGTGACGCTGCGCAAAACGCTGCGCCGCGTGCTGCGCGATGCGCACTGGGAAATCCGCGTCGACGACGATTTCGCGGCGGTGATGCGCGCCTGCGCCACCACGCCCCGCGACGGGCAGGACGGCACCTGGATCACCAGCGACATCATCGCCGCCTATGGCACGCTGCATCGCAACGGCCTGGCGCATTCGGTCGAGACCTGGTATCGCGGCGAGCGTGTCGGCGGCTTGTACGGCGTGGCGCTGGGCCGGATGTTCTTCGGCGAGTCGATGTTCGCGCACCGCACCGACGCCTCCAAGATCGCGCTGGCGGCGCTGTGCGCCTTCCTCGGCAACCACGGCGTGGCGATGATAGACTGCCAGCAAGAGACCGACCACCTGGCCTCGCTGGGCGCCAGCCCGATCCCCCGCGCGCAGTTCGTGGCACATGTGCGCGCGGCGGCGGTGCAACCCGCGATCGACCCGTGGCGGTTCGACAAGTCGGTGCTGGAGTGCTGGGCCGGGACGCCAGCCGCGCCAGCCGGTTGAATCCGGGAAGGACGCCCGCTCTCGCCCACCGTCCGCCCGCATCGTCCCGTCCGGAGCCCCCAGAGTCATGAGCAAGCTGAAGGAACTACCGCTTTCTGCGCTGCAGTTCTACGCCACGGCGCCCTACGCTTGCAGCTATCTGGAAGGCCGCATGGCGCGCTCGCAGGTCGCCACGCCCGCGCACCTGATCAACGCCGACGTCTATTCGCGCCTGGTGCGCGCCGGGTTCCGGCGCAGCGGCATCTTCACTTACCGGCCGTATTGCGACGATTGCCACGCCTGCACGCCATGCCGCGTGCTGGTCGACCAGTTCACGCCCGACCGCTCGCAGCGCCGTGCCTGGCGCCACCATCAGCACCTGCAGGCGCTGGTGGCGCCGCTGACCTACGTCGAAGAGCACTACTCGCTGTACCTGCTGTACCAGTCGATGCGCCACGCCGGTGGCGGCATGGACCAGGACAGCCGCGACCAGTACGAGCAGTTCCTGCTGCAAAGCCGCGTCAATTCGCGCCTGGTGGAGTTCCGCGAGCCGCCGGGATCGCCCGAGGCAGGCCGGCTGCGCATGGTCAGCATGATCGACGTACTCGACGACGGGCTGTCGTCGGTCTACACCTTCTACGACCCGCTCGAGCACAACGCCAGCTACGGCACCTTCAACATCCTGTGGCAGATCCAGCAAACCCATGCGCTCGGCCTGCCGCATCTGTACCTGGGCTACTGGATCGCCGATAGCCGCAAGATGGCGTACAAGGCACGCTTCAAGCCACTGCAGGTGCTGACCGGCAACCACTGGCACGCCTTCGAGGAAAAGGACGCCGCCGCTGCGGCTCCCGACGCCCCCGAAACACCTCCCGCGCAGGAGTAGCAGCCACCGGCAAGCGGCCCAGCCGCTACAATGCCGGGCTGGAATTCACTCTGTGACGGCCCCGCCGGCCGGCTGCCCCGTGCTCAACGCGCTCTACCCCCTGTTTCGCCCCGCCCTGTTCTCGATGGATGCCGAGGACGCCCACCATTTCACGCTGAACAACCTGCTGCGCGCCCACCGCATGGGCCTGGCCGGCTGCCTCGGCAACAAGATCGCCGAGGATCCGCGCACCGTGATGGGCGTGCGCTTCCCCAACCCGGTCGGGCTGGCCGCGGGACTGGACAAGGACGGCGCCTATATCGACGGGCTGGCCGCGTTCGGCTTTGGCTTTATCGAGGTGGGCACGGTCACGCCGCGCGCGCAGCCGGGCAACCCCCGCCCGCGCATGTTCCGGCTGCCGCAGGCGGATGCGCTGATCAACCGCATGGGCTTCAATAACGGCGGCGTCGATGCCTTTGTCGCCAACGTCAAGGCGTCGCGCTGGAAGGCCGAGGGCGGCGTGCTGGGGCTAAACATCGGCAAGAACGCCGATACGCCGATCGAGCGCGCCAACGACGACTACCTGTACTGCCTGGAGCGCGTCTATCCGCACGCCAGCTACGTGACGGTCAATATCTCGTCGCCCAACACCAAGAACCTGCGCCAGCTGCAAGGCGCCAGCGAGCTGGACAGCCTGCTGTCGACGCTGAAGGACGCGCAGCAGCGCCTGGCCGACCAGCACAAGCGCTACGTGCCGCTGGCGCTGAAGATCGCGCCGGACCTCGACGCCGACCAGGTCGGCAATATCGGCGACGCGCTGGTGCGCCACAAGATCGACGGCGTGATCGCCACCAACACCACCATCTCGCGCGAGGCGGTCAAGGGCCTGCCGCACGCCGAGGAAGCCGGCGGCCTGTCGGGCCGCCCGGTGTTCGAGGCCTCAACGCGCGTGGTGCGCGCGCTCCACGCGGTGGTCGGCGACGCGGTGCCGATCATCGGCGTGGGCGGCATCTTCAGCGGCGCGGATGCGTGCGCCAAGATCGACGCCGGCGCGAAGCTGGTGCAGGTCTACAGCGGGCTGATCTACCGCGGCCCGGCGCTGGTGCGCGACTGCGCCGCCGCCTTGCGCCGCTGAGCCTTTTGTCATCGCCCCGCCGGTCCGGTCGCCAGCAGCACCATCATCGGCGCCACCGGCCCAAGCCGAGGAAAACCTCGACGCCCCGGAGCGCGCAATTGCATGAAGATGCGATCGCCGCAATCGGGGTAATCCACAAGGAAATCACGAATCCCGCGCAATAATATGCGCCTGTATGGCCGATAGCGGGCGTCTGACAGCATCGGATGCCGCGCTTTGGCATGATGACTACGCATTTCGTGCGCGAGAAGTGGTATCCTCGCAGGCTTATCGCTGTCGCATCCGACGCGCCCGCGCACGCTCCCTCCTGCCGCAGGAAGCCGCCGCGCACGCCCCGGACCGGCACCGTCCGCCAGCGCGCGGGCGCGCGCCAGGACAGCGGACCGAACCATCCGCGGCCGCATCCATCCAGAACCGAGCATTTCGGGGGAGAACAGATAATGAAGTCCATCAAGGGTCTCGCAGCAACCAGGTCGATCCTGGGCGGCGCCGTGGCGCTGGCACTGCTGTACGGCGGCACCGTGCAGGCCCAGACCGTCAAGGTGCTGTCGATCGTTGACCATCCCGCGCTGGACGCGATCCGCGACGGCGTGCGCGCCGAACTGAAGGCGGCCGGCTATGACGCCGACAAGAGCCTGAAGTGGGAGTACCAGAGCGCCCAGGGCAACACCGGCACCGCCGCGCAGATCGCCCGCAAGTTTGTCGGCGACAACCCGAACGCCATTGTTGCCATCGCCACCCCGTCGGCCCAGGCCGTGGTCGCCGCCACCAAGACGGTGCCGGTGGTGTACTCGGGCGTGACCGATCCGGTCGCCGCGCAACTGGTCAAGAGCTGGTCGCCGTCAGGCACCAACGTGACCGGCGTGTCGGACAAGCTGCCCCTGGACAAGCAGGTCGCCCTGATCAAGCGCGTGGTGCCGAAGGCCAGGAACGTGGGCATGGTCTACAACCCGGGCGAGGCCAACTCGGTCGTGGTGGTCAAGGAACTGAAGGAACTGCTGGCCAAGGAAGGCCTCACGCTGAAGGAAGCCGCCGCGCCGCGCACCGTGGACATCGGCCCAGCCGCCAAGAGCCTGATCGGCAAGGTCGACGTGATCTACACCAACACCGACAACAACGTGGTGTCGGCGTATGAGTCGCTGGTCAAGGTCGCCAACGAATCGAAGATCCCGCTGGTGGCGGCCGACACCGACAGCGTCAAGCGTGGCGCCGTGGCCGCGCTGGGCATCAACTACGGCGACCTGGGGCACCAGACCGGCAAGGTCGTGGTGCGCATCCTGAAGGGCGAGAAGCCCGGTACGATCGCTTCGCAGACCAGCGACAACCTGGAGCTGTTCGTGAACACGGGCGCCGCCGCCAAGCAAGGCGCCACGCTGTCGCCGGAGCTGATCAAGGAAGCCAAGACGGTCATCAAGTAATCAACGCACTGCCCGCCGCCGTCGCAACACGGCGGTGCCCTGGCGCGCCTACCCGGCGCGCCAGGCGCAGACCGGGGCGAGACAGCGGGCGGCTCCATACGGGCCGTCGTGCCGCCCGCCCCAAACCGGCGCCAGGGTAGCCGCCGGTCCCCGCAACAGGATTCCCCCATGTCCCTTTTCTCCCTTCTGGGCGCCCTGGAGATCGGCCTGATCTTCAGCCTGGTGGCGCTCGGGGTGCTGATTTCCTTCCGCATCCTCAACTTCCCCGACCTGACCGTTGACGGCAGCTTTCCGCTGGGCGGCGCCGTTGCCGCGACGCTGATCGCCGCCGGCCAGGACCCGTTCCTGGCGACCCTGGTCGCGATCGCCGCCGGTGCGCTGGCTGGCTGGGTCACCGGCTGGCTCAACGTGCGGCTCAAGATCATGGACCTGCTCGCCAGTATCCTGATGATGATTGCGCTGTACTCGGTCAACCTGCGCATCATGGGCCGCCCAAACGTGCCGCTGATCACCGAGCCGACCCTGTTCACCATCCTGCAGCCGGAGTGGATGCCTGATTACGTGCTGCGTCCGCTGGTGCTGTTCATCGTGGTGGTGATCGCCAAGCTCGGCCTGGACTGGTTCTTCAGCTCGCAACTGGGCCTGGCGATGCGCGCCACCGGCGCCAATCCGCGCATGGCCCGCGCGCAGGGTATTCCCACCGGCCGTGCCACGCTGGCCGGCATGGCGCTGTCCAATGCGCTGGTGGCACTGGCCGGCGCGCTGTTCGCCCAGACCCAGGGCGGCTCGGATATCTCGATGGGCATCGGCACCATCGTGATCGGCCTGGCCGCGGTGATCATCGGCGAAACCGTGCTGCCGGCGCGCCGCCTGATCTGGACCACGCTGGCCGTGGTGCTGGGCGCCATCCTGTACCGCTTCTTCATTGCGCTGGCGCTGAACAGCGACTTCATTGGCCTGAAGGCGCAGGACCTGAACCTGGTCACCGCCGCGCTGGTGACGATCGCGCTGGTGCTGCCGGCCACGCGCAAGAAGCTGTTTGCCCGCAAGAACGGAGGTGCCTGAGATGCTGCGCGCACAAGACCTGAAGCTCACCTTCAACCCGGGCACCCCGATCGAGACTCGCGCGCTGCGCGGCCTCACGCTGGAAATCCCGAGCGGCCAGTTCGTCGCGGTGATCGGCTCCAACGGCGCCGGCAAGTCGACCTTCCTGAACGCGATCAGCGGCGACCAGATGGTCGACTCGGGCCGCATCACCATCGATGACACCGACGTCACCCGCCAGCCGGCATGGGACCGTGCGCACCTGGTGGCGCGCGTGTTCCAGGACCCGATGGCCGGCACCTGCGAGGCGCTGACGATCGAGGAGAACATGGCGCTGGCGATGGCGCGCGGCGCCAAACGCGGTTTCCGCCCGGCGCTGAACCGCGCCTCGCGCGAGCTGTTCCGCGAGAAGCTGCGGCTGCTGAACCTGGGGCTGGAAAACCGCCTGACCGACCGCATCGGCCTGCTTTCCGGCGGCCAGCGCCAGGCGGTGAGCCTGCTGATGGCATCGCTGCAGCCGTCGCGCATCCTGCTGCTGGACGAGCATACCGCCGCGCTGGACCCGAAGACCGCCGCGTTCGTGCTGGAACTGACCGCGCGCATCGTCGAGGAAAGCAAGCTGACGACGATGATGGTGACGCACAGCATGCGCCAGGCGCTGGACTACGGGCAGCGCACGGTGATGCTGCACCAGGGCCAGGTGGTGCTGGATGTTTCGGGCGACAAGCGCAAGGGGCTGGATGTGCCGGATCTGCTGAAGATGTTCGAGCAGACGCGGCATGAGCAGCTGGACGATGATGCGTTGTTGCTGGGGTGATTTCCCTGGCGCAAAGAAAAACGGGGAGCTTCGGCTCCCCGTTTTTTTGCGCTCCGGTCAGCGCCTGAGTGTGATGCGATCGATCAGTCGATCGTGATGCGCCGCTGCCTGATCACCCCCGCCCACCGTGCGCTCTCCTTCTGGATAGCCGCCGCCAGTTGCTGCGGCGTGCCGCCCGCCGCCTCCATCCCCAGCGTCGCCAGCTTTTCCTTCAGCGTCGCGTCGGCCAGCACCGCGTCGACATGCTGGCTGAGTTTGCGCACGATCTCCGGCGACGTACCCGCCGGCGCCATCAACGCGTACCAGGACACCGCCTCGAACTTCGGGAAGCCCTGCTCGGCGATCGTCGGCACATCGGGCAGCACCGTCGAGCGTTTGGCGCCGGCCACGCCCAAGGCGCGCAGCTTGCCTGCCTTGATATAGGGCAGCGCCGCCGACATCTGGGCGAACATCATCGTCACCTGGCCGCCGACCACATCGGTCATCGCCGGGCTCACGCCCTTGTACGGCACGTGGTTGAGCTTGACGTTGGCATCGAGCTGGAGCAGCTCGCCGGCCAGGTGCGCCTGGCTGCCGGCACCGGGAGAGGCGAAGCTCAGTTCGCCCGGCTTCTGCGCGGCGAGCTTGAGCAGATCCGCCAGCGATTTGGCCGGCGTAGCGGCGTTGACCACCAGCACGTTTTCGGCGGTGGCCAGCATTGCCACCGGCGCCAGGTCAGCCTGCTTGTAAGGCAGGTTCGGCATCAGGGTGGGATTCACCGCGATATTGCCCACCGGCACCAGCGCGATGGTATAGCCGTCAGGCGCTGCCTTGGCCACCATGTCAACACCGATGGTGCCGGCTGCGCCCGCCTTGTTCTCGACCAGCACGCTTTGACCGGTGGCCTTGGCAATGCCTTCGCCGACGGAGCGGGCCAGCACGTCCGCCGGGCCACCGGCGGCGAACGGCACCACGATGCGCACCGGCCTGGCGGGATACGCCGGCGGCTGGGCATGCGCCGCCGACGCGCCCAGCCATGACGCGCAGGCTGCAGCGCAAGCTAACAGGCAATGCATGGCCAGGCGCCGGATATCAGGATTCACAAAGGGATTCACAGCGGCATTCACAGCGGATTTCATAACGGTTTCCCCAATTTGGCAGATCAGGTTTTGGCTCCTCCACCGCGCTGGCAGCCTGGTTATGTTCGATGGCCGTGCGCGGTCCGACGCATTGCTTACCCCATGGCCCGCTCTCCGGCGGCCGGGTCCGTCAGCGCAAAGCCGGCCAGGTCCGCTTCACGTGCCATCTCCGGCAAGCAGGCATAGTCGGCGGGCCGCACCGCGGCGAAGCGCGCCAGACCCAACGAGGCCAGCAGCGCGGTGCCCGCGGCATCCTCATGCATCTCCAGCAATGCCGCACGCACGCGCGCGCACTGCTGCGGATCGGCGCCCGCCGATGCAACCAGCACCGGAATCGGAGCAGGGGGCGTCAGCGCCAGCGTCTTCAGTTGCGCGGCAAGCCCGGGGTCATAGCGGCGCAGCAGGTCCATCACATAGCTGTCGATGACTCCCAGGTCGGCATCGCCGGCAAGCACGGCATCGATGACCTCGCGCGGCGTTGGCGTGGCCATCGCAGCGGGCCGGTACAGCGACGGCGTACCCGCCGGCGCCAGCCGCATCAGATAATGGCGCGGCGCGTTATAGCCCGAGTTTGACTCAGGCAACATGCATGCCAGCCACCCGCCGAAGGTCTGCGCCAGCGACTGCACCGGCGCATCGGCGCGCACGATGAACTCCGTGAAATAGACCGGCCTTCCGTCGTAGCGCGGATGGGACGGCACCGGCGCCGCCAGCAACTGCGGCGTTACCGGCGCGCTCGCGTACGGATAGCCGCACATGAACACGCAGCCGCAGTCCGGCCGCGCCCACAGCGCGCTGACCGGCGCAGGCGCGGGATGCTCGGCATACGGCAACGCCACGCCCGCACGCTCGGACACGCGCGCCAGCAATGCGCGCCATGATTCTTCGGCCTGTGGCGTCACCGCGTACATGCGGGCATTGGCAATCATGCGTACACCAGCTTCTGGCCCAGGCCGCGCTCACGGGCCTTCTCCAGGAGGGCGTGTCCCAGCGCGATGTCGCTCAGCGACAGGCCGCGGTGCCAGAACAGGTTGGTCTCGTCGTCGCTCTGGCGGCCCGGCTTGCGGCCAGCGGCGATCTCGCCCAGTTCGCCGTAGAGTGTCTGCTCCGACAGCTTGCCCGCTTCGACATGCGCGCGCAGCGAGCCGAACATGCCGCCCTTGCACTGGCCCCAGTCGTCCACCACCATCCGAGTCATGATGTCGGTCAGCGACAGTTCGACCGCGCTCATGGTGCCGTAGGGCACGACGAAGGCGCCGGGCTTGATCCATTCGGTCTTGAGCATCGGCGTCGGACGTTCCAGGCGCGACGCCTCGACCACGATATCGGCGCCGCGCACGCACGATTCCCAGTCCTCGGTCACCACGATCTTCTTGCCGAGATCGCGCTCCAGCCGCGCGGCAAAGGCATTGCGGCTTTCCGGGCGGCGCGAATGCACGCGGATCTCGTCGAAGTCATAGAGGCTGTCGAGCAGACGCACGTTCCAGTACGAGGTGCCGCGCGCGCCGATATGGCCCAGCACCTTGCTGTCGCGGCGTGCCAGGTACTTGGCGCCGAGCGCGGTCAGCGCGCCGGTGCGGGCGTCGGTGATGAAAGTGGCGTCGATCACCGCGACGGGCATGCCGGTGCGCGGATCGAACAGGTTCAGCATGGCCATTTCCGAAGGCAGGCCGAGCTTGTAGTTGTCGACGAAATCACCGACGACCTTGACGCCGGCCAGCCCCAGCGGGGCCACGTAACCGCGCAGCACGTTGAAATGGCCGTTGAAGGCGGGGTCCGGTATCAGGTGCACGCGCGGCTCGATCACGGTCTGGCCGTTGCCCTGCGCAACCAGTGCCTGCTCCACCGCAGCGATGATTTCGGCATCGGTCATTTCCAGCCGCGCAATGTCCCGGCCGTTGAGGTAGGTGAGAAGAATATCAGCCATATTGGTCCCCGCTCTCCAGATCAGTGTGTTGTGTTTCGATGGAGTCCAGTTTAGGTATGGCGCTATTGACTGTCATATGCTTATATGTCCGCCTGCCTTAACATCAGGTTAATGCCATGAAAATGAACCTGCGCCAGATCGAAGTCTTCCGCGCAGTAATGCTGACCGGTTCGATCAGCGGCGCATCGAAGCTGCTCTATGTGTCACAACCAGCGATCAGCCGGCTGATGTCGCATACCGAACAGCGCCTCGGCCTCGAGTTGTTTCGCCGCACCAAGGGGCGGCTCTATCCCACGCCGGAGGCGCGGCGGCTGCTGGGTGAGGTGAATGCGGTCTATGAAGGGATCGAGCGCGTCAACGAGATCGCCGAGGATCTTGCCGCCAACCGCACCGGCAGCCTGCGCATCACATGCAGCCCAAACCTGGGGCAGACGGTGCTGCCGCGCGCGATCGCCAGCTTCCGCGCCGCGCATCCGGCGGTGCGCGTGGTGGTGCGCACGCAGATTCCCGGCAACATGCTGCGCGCGCTGCTGTCGGGACAGGTAGACCTGGCGGTGTCGAACATGCCGCTGACGCACCCCAACCTTGAGGCGCGCCTGCTGGTGAAGAACGAGATCGTGGCGCTGGTGCCGGTCGGACATCGGCTCGCCACGCGCAAATGGGTGCGTCCGGCCGACCTGATCGGCGAAGACCTGATCGGCTATGGGCCCGATGTGCCGTTCGCGCTGCTGGTGCACGAAATGTTCGGCAACGATGGCGACCAGCCCGACATGCGGGTGCAGGTGGAGCAGGCCCATGTGGCGCGCGCGCTGGCGCAGGCCGGCGCCGGCATCGCGCTGGTCGATGCCATGACGGTATTCGGCGCGAACTGGCCCAATATCGTTGCCGTGCCGATCCGCACCAAGGTCAATGCCTCGGTGCAGATTTTCCATGTGCAGACGGAGCCGCTGTCGCGGCTGTCGCTGGAATTCGTCGGGACGCTGACGGGGATGATGAAGCGTTGAGCCGCATTAGCGACTGCGGTAGCGGCCGCGGCGAAGCGTTAAGTCCTCAGGCCGTCGCCGCCTTGTCCAGCCACCGCGCCAGCTGGTCCGTCACCGCGCTGCTCGAGAACGAGCAGCTGTCCTGCGCAAACACCGCGGACATCTCCAGCCTGCGCAGCAGTTCTTCCATCGCTTGCCCATAGACAGGCGGCAGCGTCAGCCCGCTGCCGGCATCGCGCCAGGCACGCACGAGGTCCTGTGCGGGCATCGACCCGGTGACGTGCCGGTCCAGTGTGGCGCGCATGCGCGCCAGCGTTTCCGTGTTGGCTGCGCTCATGAACGCGCCCTCCTTTCCTTGTAGAGTTCGCGGAACGTGCGGCCCGACGGGGCCGGCATGTCGCGGGTTTCGGTCCAGCCCTTGCCTGCCAGCGGCAGGCTGGTGATGAGCCGGTTGCCGCCGCCCATGCGGCCCAGCAGCCAGGCTCCGATGCGCGTGGCAAAGGCATACAGGTCGGGCCGCTTCGCCACGTAGCCCCAGGCCTTCAGCGCAAACCGCTCCTGCCACGGCCGCAGACCGCGTTCCATCTGCTTCTCGCGCAGCTTGCGCAGCAGATCCGACAGCGGGATCGAAGCCGGGCAGACCCGATTGCACTCGCCGCACATGGTCGCCGCCTGCGGCAGGTCCACCGCATTGGCAAGGCCAACGTAGCTGGGCGTCAGCACGCTGCCCATCGGCCCCGGATAGACCCAGCCATAGGCATGGCCGCCGATCTTCTGGTAGACCGGGCAATGGTTCATGCAGGCGCCGCAGCGGATGCAGCGCAGCATCTCCTGGAAGTCGCCGCCGATCAGGCCCGAACGGCCGCCGTCGACGAGCACAAAGTACATATGCTCGGGACCGTCGCGCTCGCCTTCGGCGCGCGGGCCGGTCAGCAGCGAGAAATAGTTGGAGATCGCCTGGCCTGTGGCCGAACGCGGCAGCAGGCGCATGACCGTGGCCAGGTCTTCCAGCGTCGGCAACACCTTCTCGATGCCGGTCACGGCCACGTGCACGCGCGGCATCACCGTGCACATGCCTTCGTTGCCTTCATTGGTGACCACCGCCACCGAGCCGGTCTCGGCGATGATGAAGTTGCCGCCGGTCACGCCCATGTCGGCCGACAGGAATTCCGGGCGCAGCACTTCGCGCGCCTCGCGGGTCATCTCCGGGATGTCGGTCAGCCGCGGCTTGTGGTGGACCCTGGCGAACAGGTCGGCGATCTCGTCCTTGTCCTTGTGCACCACGGGCGCAATGATGTGCGAAGGCGGCTCCGAGTCGTTGATCTGCAGGATGTACTCGCCGAGATCGGTCTCGATGCTCTGCACGCCCATCTCGCCCAGCACCTGGTTCAGGCGCATTTCCTCGGTCACCATCGACTTGCTCTTGATGACCTTCTTCACGCCGTGCTTCTGCGCGATCTCGGCGACCAGGCGCGCGGCGTCGGCGGTGGTCTCGGCGAACAGCACCGTGGCGCCGCGCCTGGTGGCGTTCTGCTCGAACTCCGCCAGCCAGACGTCGAGGTTTTCGAGCGCGCGGTTGCGGCGCTCCTTCAGCGCCTCGCGCGTGGCGTCGAAGTCAATATCGCGGATGGCATCGGCGCGCGCCGTGACGAACTTGGTCGAGAGCTTCTTCAGGTTCTGCTGCAGGCGCTGGTCGGCCAGCTTCTGGCCGGCGCGCGCCTTGAATTCCATGCTGTGGACTTGCATCGTGGCGTCTCTCGTTGTCAGGCGTCGCCGGCCAGCACCTGGGCGATATGCAGCACGCGGGTCTGGCTGTCGCCGGTGCGGCGCAGCCGGCCTTCGATATTGAGGATGCAGCCCAGATCGCCCAGCACCACCGCATCGGCGCCGCTGGCCTTGATGTTGGCGCACTTCTCGTCGACGATGGCGGTCGAGATATTGCCGTACTTGACCGAGAACGTGCCGCCGAAGCCGCAGCAGGCCTCGCAGTCCTTCATTTCGGTCAGTTGCACGCCGGGCAGGCGCGACAGCAGCTCGCGCGGCTGCTGCTTGACGCCCAGTTCGCGCAGGCCGGAACAGGAATCGTGATAGGTGATATGGCCGGCAAAGCCGGATGGCAGCGTCTCGACACGCGCCACATTGACCAGGAAATCGGTCAGCTCGTACACCCGTTCGCGCAGGCGCTCATAGCGGCCGTTCAGTTCCGGATCATCGCGCAGCAGGTCACCGTAGTGCTGGCGGATCATGCCGCCGCAGCTTCCCGACGGGACCACGATGTAGTCGAACATTTCGAATTCGCGCAGGAATTTCTCCGCCAGATCCCGCGACACGGCGCGCTCGCCCGAGTTGTACGCCGGCTGGCCGCAACAGGTCTGCGCCTCGGGCACCAGGACCTCGTAGCCGGCGGCTTCCAGCAGCTTCAGCACCGAAAACCCGATCTCCGGACGCATCAGGTCCACCAGGCAGGTGGCGAACAGACCGACTCGCATTTGTTGGCTTCTCCAGACCCCAAAACCCCGCAATTATGCGCGCCTTGGGCCGCGCGTGGCGCACAAACGGTTCATCACCTGGATGAATGCGGGCCAAGACACATCACTTTCCCGGCGACATCACGGCGCGATTCTTACCGTAATGTCATTTCACCTATTGAAATTTTCACGATGCGAGATAGAATCAGGCAGACACTTAAAAATGCCGCAAAGCAACATTTTCCTTCTTTCCGCTATGTCCGAAGCAGACAAGTCACCCGGCAAGACGTCCATCCAGGTCATCGAGCGCATGATGACGCTGCTGGACGCCCTCGCCCAGCACGCCGACCCGGTCAGCCTCAAGGAGCTGTCGCTGGCCACTGGCCTGCACCCCTCCACCGCGCACCGCATCCTTAACGACATGGTGGCCTGCCGCTTCGTCGATCGTTCCGATCCGGGCAGCTACCGCCTTGGCATGCGCCTGCTGGAACTGGGCAACCTGGTCAAGGCGCGCCTGTCGGTGCGCGATGCGGCGCTGGCCCCGATGCGCGCGCTGCACCGTGTGACCGGACAGACGGTCAACCTGTCGGTACGCCAGGGTGACGAGATCGTGTATATCGAGCGCGCCTACAGCGAGCGCTCCGGCATGCAGGTGGTGCGCGCCATCGGCGGCCGTGCGCCGCTGCACCTGACCTCGGTCGGCAAGCTGTTCCTGGCCGCCGACGAGTCGGCGCGCGTGCGCAACTATGCCACCCGCACCGGGCTGGCCGGGCATACCCGGACTTCGATCACCGACCTGACCAAGCTGGAGCGGGAGCTGAACTGGGTCCGCACCAACGGCTACGCCCGCGACAATGAAGAACTGGAACTGGGCGTGCGCTGCATTGCCGCCGGCATCTACGACGACTCGCGCCGGCTGGTGGCGGGCCTGTCGCTGTCGGCCCCGGCTGACCGGCTGCAGGACAGCTGGCTGCAAAACCTGAAGGAAACTGCGCTGCAGATCTCGCGCGGCATGGGTTACGTGTCGGAAGCCGCCGCCTGAGCGCCGGCTTCGTTTCCCAGCGCCACGACGCGCGGGCCGCCAGCAATGGCGCCCCGCGCGTTTTTGCATCCAGCCTCGGGCAAATTGCTTACTAAGGTTTACCCTTAGTTTTCAGATAACCAGCAAACATTATAATCGACAGCCATGCGAACCCGTGCCGTCACCCTCACCGAACTGGTCACCCGCCAGTTGCGCGCCGACATCGAAAGCGGTGCGTACCCGGTCGGCACACGGCTGCCGACTGGCAAGCAGCTCTCGGAGCAATACGGCGTCAGCGCCGCGGTGATCCGCGAAGTCACGGAACACCTGCGCTCGCAGGGCTTCGTCGAAACGCGCCAGGGGGTTGGCTGCACGGTGCGCTCGCGCACCGGCGCGGCGGGGTTCCAGCTGCCGCGCGAGCCGGATATCGACGCCGCCAGCCTCGCCGACCTGTACGACCTTCGCATCGACCTGGAAGGCGCCGCGGCCGCGCTGGCAGCCGTGCGTCGCACCGACGACGACGTTGCCGGGCTGGCGGCGCTGCTGGAGCGGCTGCACGCCCACCTCTACGACGGGCAGCCGGCAGCCGACATCGACGCGGCCTTCCATATCGGCATCGCCGCGGCGACGCATAACCCTTACTACCGCCAGTTGCTGCAGTACCTGAATCTGCAGCTGCACCAGGCGGTCGCCAGCGCGCGCGCCAACACGCTGCGCCAGCCCGGGCTGGCCGAAGGCGTGCAAGGCGAGCATGAAGCCATCGTCGACGCGATCCGCCGCGGCGACGCCGAAGCGGCCCGCACCGCCGCCGTCACCCACCTGCAGAATGCGGCGTGGCGTCTTGGCCTGACGCTGCGCACGCGCGCCGCCAGCCCTTCCCTCGCACAGCCCTGAGACCACGGAACACCATGCAAACCTCTCAATTCGCCCAACGCCTTACCGAAGCGCTCGGCCCCGACACTGTCCTGACCAACCCCGACGACATCGCACCTTGGCTGTCCGACTGGCGCGGCATCTATCGCGGACAGGCGCAGGCCGTGGTGCGTCCGCGCAGCGTGGAACAGGTTTCGCGCACGCTGGCGCTGTGCCAGCAGGCGGCGGTGCCAGTGGTGCCGCGCGGCGGCAATACCGGCCTGTGCGGAGGCGCCACGCCCGACGGTCACGCCGGCAACGTGGTGCTGAGCCTGGACCGCATGAATGCGGTGCGCTCGCTCGACACCATCGCCAACACCATGGTGGCCGAAGCCGGCTGCATCCTCGGCAACCTGCGCCGCGCCGCGCAGGAGGCCAACCGGCTGCTGCCCCTGTCCCTCGCGGCCGAGGATTCGTGCCAGATCGGCGGCAACCTGGCCACCAATGCCGGCGGCGTCAACGTGGTGCGCTATGGCATGACCCGCGAGCTGGTGCTGGGCGTCGAAGCTGTGCTGCCCAACGGCGAGGTGTTCAACGGCTTGCGCACGCTGCGCAAGGACAACACCGGCTACGACCTGAAGCAGCTGCTGATCGGCTCGGAAGGCACGCTGGGCGTGATCACGGCGGCGGCCCTGCGCCTGTTCCCACGCACCGATACCCGCAGCGTGGTGCTGGCGGCAGTAGCCTCGGCAGCGCAATCGCTGGAGCTGTATGAACTGCTGTTCGAGCAGTGCGGCGCGCGCCTGCAGGCGTTCGAGTTCTTTACCGGCGAGTGCCTGGATCTGGTGCTGACGCACGCGGAAGGCGTGCAGGAGCCGTTCGCGCAGCGCTACCCCGCCTATGTGCTGGTCGAACTGGCCGACACCACGGATGAGGACGCACTCAACGCGCTGCTGGAGCGCGTGATCGGCTCGGCGCTGGAGCGCGAACTCTGCCTCGACGCGGCGGTCTCGGCATCGCTGGCACAGCTGCAGGCGCTGTGGAAACTGCGCGAGGAAATCTCCGAGGCGCAGCGCGCCGATGGCCCGCACCTGAAGCACGACGTGTCGCTGCCGATCGAACAGATCCCGTCGTTCCTGACGTCAATGGAAAGCCGCCTGCGCGCCCTCGACCCGGCGATCCGGCTCTTTGTCTTTGGCCACTTCGGCGATGGCAACCTGCACTACAACCTGTCGCGCCCGGCCGGCGCCCCCAAGGACTGGGCCGCGACCCAGGGCGATGCCGTGACTGACGCAGTGCTGGATGAAGTGATGCGCTACGGCGGCAGCATCAGCGCCGAGCACGGCATCGGCCAGCTCAAGCGCCATGCCTTCCTGGCGGTCAAGGATCCGCTGGAGCTGCGGCTGATGCGGGAGATCAAGGCGGTATTCGATCCGGCCGGGATCATGAACCCCGGCAAGCTGCTCTGAGCGCCATTGCGCCGGCATAAAAAAACGCGCCGGGATTCGGCGCGTTTTCGTTGCAGGTCAGCGATCAGATACCACGCCCCTGCTGCGAAGCCAGGATCGCGTGCGCGCCGCCCGGACGCTGCGTCAAGTTAGGGGAAGAGGGAAAGCCCTGCGGGTGCGACGGCGAATGCTCCAGCCAGTCCTTGACCCGGTTGGCATCGGCGAAGCGCGACAGCTTGCCCGCCGAATCCAGGAACACCATCACCACGTTGCGGCCCTGCACGCGCGCCTGCATCACCAGGCACTGGCCGGCCTCGGAGATAAAGCCGGTCTTCTGCAGGCCGATGTCCCAGTTGCCGCCGCGCACCAGGCGGTTGGTGCTGACGTAGTGCTGCGTGCGGCCCAGCACGTTGACCTCATGCTCGGTCTGCGTCGAGAACTCGCGGATGGTCGGGTTGCGGTACGCGGCGTTGACCATGCGCACCAGGTCCATCGCGCTCGACACATTGCTGCTCGACAGGCCGCTCGAGTCGACAAAGTGGCTGTCGTTCATGCCCAGCTCGCGCGCCTTGCGGTTCATTGCCTGCACGAAAGACGGCAGCCCGCCCGGATAGTGGCGGCCCAGCGCCGAGGCGGCACGGTTCTCGGACGACATCAGCGCCAGCAGCAGCAGTTCCTGGCGGGTCAGCTGCGTACCGAAGCGCAGGCGCGAGCTGCTGTGCTTTTCGGTGTCGCGGTCTTCCTCGGTGATGGTCAGCACTTCGTCCATCGGCAGGCGCGCATCCATCACCACCAGCGCGGTCATCAGCTTGGTGATCGAGGCGATCGGCAGTACCGCGGAGGCATTCTTCTGGAACAGCACCTCGTTGGAGCCCTGGTCCATCACCAGCGCCACACTGGAGCGCAGTGCGAGCGCATCTTCGGTGTCGCGCAGACCCATTGCCTCGCCCAGCGACGGCTTGGCAGGCGTGAACACGGCGCGCACCGGCGCCGCGTGGTGAGCGGCCACGACCTGGCGCTTGCCGTTTCTCAGCACGATCACCTTGCGGCCGGAACCGGCCTCGCTCTTGGCAACCTTGCCGCTGCGCGACTTCGCACTGACAGCCTTGGAAGCGGACTTCTTGGTGACTTTAGCGTTTGTTGCCTGCTTTTTAGACGCTTTTTGCGTGCTTGCAGTTTTGCTGGCAGCTTCAGCGACGGGGGCTGCAACCATCGACACCGACACCAACACCGCGGCGGCAACGGCGGACAAGGGCGTGGAGCCGAAGAATCTGGAAAAAAGGGAATCAGACCGAAACATGATTCGTTCAGCGCATCAGGAATGGCGCTAGTGTAGGAAATTAAGAAATTGTTAGCAAGATTAAAGACTTACAGACGCTCCTTAAAGTTCGATTTGCAAACATTTCCACATGGTGGAAAAAGTTGACCACAGGTCACGTTCACAAACGAACTACATTCGCTCCGCCTTGCTCACCCCAGTAACAATCGTGGCCAATACGGCAACTCGCTCTCTATATCGGCAGCAATCGTTACACATTGATACAAACCTCTCTATGAGAGGAAACGCGCAAACCCGCTCACCGGCTCCCTTTCGGTGGCCAGGCGGTTTTCCGGCGCGTCCGGATCGGCAAACCCCAGCGACATGCCGCACACCACCATTTCCTCCGGCGGCAGCAGCAAGTGGCTGGCAATGACCTTGTGGAATTGCGTGAACGCCGCCTGCGGGCAGGTATCCAGCCCGCGCGCCCGCGCGGCAACCATGATGCTTTGCAGGAACATGCCGTAATCGAGCCAGCTGCCCTGCTCCATGATCCGGTCGATGGTGAAAATCATTCCCACCGGCGCATCGAAGAAACGGAAGTTGCGCGCGTGCTGCTCGTGCATGCGCGCCTTGTCCTCGCGGCTGATCTCAAGCAGGCCGTACAGGTCCCAGCCTACCTTGCGCCGCCGCGCCAGGTAGGGGTTGGCCCATTCGCGGGGGTAGTACGGGTACTCCTCCAGGTACTTGATGTCGCGCTCGGGGTCGTCGTAAGCGGCAAGCACATCGGCGCACAGCTTCGCCTTCGCTTCGCCGGACAGGACATAGACCCGCCACGGCTGCGTATTGGTGCCGGAGGGGGCGCGGCTGGCGACGGCCAGGATGTCTTCCACGGTCTCTCGCGGGACGGGCGTATCGAGAAAGGCCCGCACCGAGCGCCGCGTCAGGATCGCACGATCCACGCACGCCACGGCGTCCTGCGAACCCGGTTGCATCTCGAGGGACATCTTGTTCGCCTCCATTGCCCCGCCCTTACCCTTGCGCGCCCGCGACCGCCAGCGGCAGCAGCGCCTCGCGCAGCGGCGCCGGCAGCGGTACCGGCCGGCGCGTGGCGCGATCGACATAGACGTGAATGAAATGCCCCTGCGCGGCGGCAACCTCGTTGTCGCCGCTGAACAGGCCGACCTCATAGCGCACGCTCGACGTGCCGAGCCTGGCGACGCGCAAGCCTGCGACCACGGTCTCCGGGAAGCTGAGCGACGAGAAGTAGTTGCACTGCGTCTCGATCACCAGCCCGATGGTCTTGCCCGACTCGAGATCGAGCGCTCCCTGCCGGATCAGGTAGGTATTCACCACGGTGTCAAAATAACTGTAGTAGACAACGTTGTTAACGTGGCCATAGACATCGTTATCCATCCAACGTGTCGTGATCGGCTGGAAGTACGGATAGGCACTGCGCGGATCGGCTTGTGGCTTCATGGGGCGAGGAAGGAACCGGGCGAGATCGGAAAAGGGAAACGGAGTGCGCTGGTGCAACCGGTGACGCGTTCGCACCTGCGACACGAACGCACCAGCGCTACCTGCGGATGACCAGTGCCACCCCTAACGCAGCAAGCACCATGCCGGCGGCGGCGAGCGGCGGGAAGCGTTCGCCGAAGAGCAGCCAGGCCATCACGGCAGTGGTCGGTGGTGTCAGGTACATGAGACTCGACACCTTGGTTGCCGCGCCCTGGCGGATCAGCAGGAACAGCAGTGAGATGGCGCCGATCGACAACGCCACCACCGACCACGCCAGCGCGCCGATCATGGCGCCGGTCCACTGCACGTCGCGAGTCTCGAACAGGAACATGAACGGCAGGCAGGCCAGCGCGGCGGCACCGAACTGGATCACGGATCCCATGCGCAGGTCGAACACCGGGCAGAAGTGCTTCTGGTAGACGGTGCCGACGGTAATGCTGAGCAGAGCGCCGACCGCCAGCGCCAGGCTTGCCGGCGTCAGCGCGCTGGTGCCGAGTTTGTTGGCCACCACCAGCGCCACGCCGGCGATACCCAGCAGCAGGCCCAGCCACTGGCGCCCGCTGATGCGCTCGCCCAGCCGCGCGGCGATGAGGGCGGTCAGGATGGGCTGCATGCCCGCGATCAGCGCCGACACGCCCGCAGGCATGCCAAGCTTGATCGCCGCCCACACGCCGCCGAGGTAGCCGGCCTGCAGCAGCAAGCCGGCCACGGCAAGATGGCCGACCATGCGCCAGTCGGTATGCGTCGTGCGCCCCGCGCGCGGCAACGGCACGCCTGCCAGCAGCACGAACGGCACCATCAGCACCAGCACGCCGACAAAGCGCAGGAACAGGAATGTCATCGGTTCCGCATACGGCATGCCGTACTTGGCGACGATGAAGCCGGTGCTCCAGATCAGCACGAACAACCACGGCATCGCCGCCACCCATGCGGTCTGGCGGGGGCCGGTACCAGCCGCGCGGCCAGGTTCCGCCGCGGCGCTCATGACACCGCTGCCAGCGCGCCGTGGCGGGCATGGTATTGCGCGGCCAGGCGCACGGTCTGCACGTGGACCGCGACCGTGTCTTCGATCTGGTTGCCGTAGCCACCGGCCATCGCCACCGCCACCGGCAGCCCGCGCGCCATGGCGGCGTCAAATACCAGTTGGTCGCGCCGCGCCAGGCCAGCAAAAGTCAGCTTGAGCCGCCCGAGCCGGTCGCCTTCGTGCGGATCGGCGCCGGCCAGGTAGATCAGCAGGTCGGGCGCGAAACGGCTGAACAGCGTATCCAGCGCTGCCTGCAGCGCATTGGCATAGCTGTCGTCGTCACAGCCGTCCGGCAGGCCGACGTCGAGGTCGCTGGCTTCCTTGCGGAACGGGTAGTTCTTCTCGCCATGCAGCGACAGCGTGAACACGGACGGATCGCCTTGCAGGATCGATGCGGTGCCATTGCCCTGGTGCACGTCGAGATCGATCACCGCCACGCGGCGCACGTCGCCGTCGCGCTGCAGCACCCGCGCCGCAATGGCGGCGTCGTTGAACACGCAGAAGCCGCCACCCTTGTCGGCATACGCGTGATGCGTGCCGCCGGCGAGATTCACGGCAACGCCTTCGCGCAAGGCCGCCCGGCACGCCTCGATGGTGGCGCCGGCGGAGCGCCGCGAGCGCTCGACCATGGCTTCGGACCACGGGAAGCCGATTTCGCGCTGGCGGGCAGCATCCAGCGTGCCCGCGGATGCTGCCTGGACGTATTCCGGCGTATGCGCCAACAGCAGCGCATCGTCGCCGGCGCGCGGCGCCTCGGCCAGGCGCAGACCAGGAATCCGGGTTGAGACCGTGTCGCGCAGCATGCTGTACTTGCGCATCGGGAAACGGTGTCCCGGCGGCAGCGGCAACACGAAATGGTCGGCGTAGAAGGCGAGCATGGATCGGCCTGTGCGGTTCTGTTCGCGTCTTGTCGGTTTTCGCAGGCGGCGGCCAGCCGTGCAGCGAGGGCAAGCCGCGATGGTAGCATTGCTCACCGTACCTCGCCGCCCTGCCAAAATGGCTGCTGCGGCACAAAACCAGCGCGTCGCCACAATCTTTTTGTGCGACGCACAAAATGCGCTTGACATTCAACACGGCTTCCCTAGAATTGGAATTGTTGCGGCGCATCAAAGCACCGGGCGCGGCACACAACCACCCACATACGCCTGGGCTAGCCGAAACGGGACACACCGTCACGGCCTTGACATCTAGGCGGCTTATTTTTGCTTGACCTTGAAGTTCACCACTGGAGACCAGCAATGATCCTGACCCCGGAACAAGTCGCAGCAGCGCAAAAGGCAAACCTGGAAACGCTGTTCGGCCTGACTACCAAGGCATTTGAAGGCGTCGAAAAGCTTGTCGAACTGAACCTGCAGGTCGTGAAGACCACCTTCGCCGAAAACGTGGAAAACGCCAAGAAGGCGCTGTCGGCCAAGGACGCACAAGAACTGCTGGCCCTGCAGGCCGCAGCCGTCCAGCCGGTCGCCGAGAAGACCCTGGCATACACCCGTCACCTGTATGAAATCGCTTCGGAAACCCAGAGCGAGTTCACCAAGGTGGCCGAAGCCCAACTGGCCGAAGGCTCGAAGAACGTGCAGGCGCTGGTCGAGAACTTCGCCAAGAACGCCCCGGCCGGTTCGGAATCGACCGTGGCCATCGTGAAGTCGGCGATCTCGGCTGCCAACAACGCCTACGAGTCGGTGCAGAAGGCGACCAAGCAAGCCGTGGAAATCGCTGAAACCAACTTCCAGGCCGCTGCTTCCGCCGCCACCAAGGCTGCCCAGCAAGCCAGCGCCACGGCCCGTACGGCCACGGCAAAGAAGGCTACGGTTGCCTGATAGCTGTTTGCCTTGACGATGGACCGGCTCCGGCCGGTCCGTTGGCAAAGCGCATCGATGCGGCATCTTGCCGGTGCGTTTTGCCAACGATGATGGTGGTGTCCCGAGCGAGGATAGCGGCACTGCCTAGTCTGCCGATGTCTCCTCGGTACCGCGGTCTCCTTGTCCAAAGGTATCGTTAAAGCCTGGCCTGCAGAGGCCAGGCTTTTTTTTTGCCCGTTTTCCCGCTTGTACAGCGCCCGCCCCTGCTGGCTCCCTGTATGGTTGGGTTTAGCTGTCGGCGGTTAATTGCATTATTTGCCGAAAAAGAACCCGCCCGGAGGCGGGTTCTGCGCTTGTGGGACGCTCAGCGCTTGCGCGGCGGCGGCACGTCGGTACACGTGCCTTCGTAGATCTCCGCCGCCATGCCGATCGATTCGCCCAGCGTCGGGTGCGGGTGGATGGTCTTGCCGATATCCACCGCATCCGCGCCCATCTCGATCGCCAGGCATACTTCGCTGATCAGATCGCCGGCATGCATACCGACGATACCGCCGCCGATCACGCGATGCGTTTCCTCGTCGAAGATCAGCTTGGTAAAGCCCTCGTCGCGGCCGTTGGCAATGGCGCGGCCCGAAGCGGCCCACGGGAACACACCCTTGCTGTACTTGATGCCCTGCGCCTTGCACTCGTCTTCGGTCAGGCCGGCCCATGCCACTTCCGGATCGGTAAAGGCCACCGACGGGATCTGCTTGGCATCGAAGAAAGCCTTCTCGCCATGCGCGGCTTCCGCGGCAACGTGGGCTTCATGCACTGCCTTGTGTGCCAGCATCGGCTGGCCGACGACGTCGCCGATCGCGAAGATATGCGGCACGTTGGTGCGCATCTGCTTGTCGACGTTGATAAAGCCGCGGTCGGTCACGGCCACGCCAGCCTTCTCGGCGCTGATGCGCTTGCCGTTGGGCGCGCGGCCCACCGACACCAGCACCAGGTCGTAGCGCTGCGCCTCGGCCGGGGCCTGCTCGCCCTCGAACTTGACGTAGATGCCGTCCGGCCTGGCTTCCACCCCGACAGTCTTCGTATTCAGCATGACCTTGCCGAAACGGTCCTTGTTCTTCTTTTCCCAGACCTTGACCAGGTCGCGGTCGGCGCCACCCATCAGGCCCGGCAGCATTTCGACGACATCGATCTCGGCACCCAGCGTGCTGTAGACCGTGGCCATTTCCAGGCCGATGATGCCGCCGCCGATGACCAGCATCTTGTTGGGCACTTCCGGCAGCTCGAGCGCGCCGGTCGAGTCGACGATGCGCGGGTCTTCCGGGATGAAGGGCAACTTCACCGCCTGGCTGCCGGCGGCGATGATGGCCTTCTCGAAGCGGATCACGGTTTTCTTGCCGGTGCTCCGCTTGCCCTCGCCCTCGGTCAGCTCGACTTCCATGTGGTGCGGATCGAGGAAATTGCCGATGCCGCGCACCACCTGCACCTTGCGCGCCTTGGCCATGCCGGCCAGGCCGCCGGTCAGCTTGCCGACCACCTGGTTCTTGTAGTGGCGCAGGCCGTCGAGGTCGATCTTGGCTTCACCGAACAGGATGCCGTGCGCTGCCAGCGCCTTGGCTTCGTCGATCACGGCGGCGTTGTGCAGCAGCGCCTTGGACGGGATGCAGCCCACGTTCAGGCAGACACCGCCGAGCGTGCTGTAGCGCTCGACCAGCACGGTGTTCATGCCCAGGTCAGCGGCACGGAAAGCGGCCGAATAGCCGCCGGGGCCGGCGCCCAGCACCAGCATTTCGCACTGGATATCGGCACCGCCGCTATGCGTTGCGGCGGCCGGCGCAGCAGCCGGTGCCGCGGCAGCCGGCGCGGGAGCCGCGGCCGGAGCCGGAGCTTGCGCGGGTGCCGGTGCGGCGGCGGCCTGGGCCTCGACGGTGCAGATCACCGCGCCCTGGCCGACCTTGTCGCCCACCTTGACCTTGATCTCCACTACCTTGCCGGCAACCGACGACGGCACATCCATGCTCGCCTTGTCGGACTCCAGCACGATCAGGGACTGTTCCGTCTCGACCGTATCGCCAGCCTTGACCAGTACCTCGATCACTTCCACCGCGTCGAAATCGCCGATATCCGGCACCTTGACTTCGATCACACTCATATTTGCTCCTCAATACGCGCCCGCCTCTCGGCTTCAGGGCGCGCCGTCGTTGTTGGTTGCCGCATCCGCCGCCGGCGCTGCGCCATTGTCGGCTTCGTGCAGCCGCACCGTGTGGACCTCTATCGGCCCCGATGAGCTCTTGTCGAACTCGACGCCCGCATCGACGCCGATCCGCGCGATCTCGCCGGCATCCAGGTCCGGCCGGTCATATACCGCGTGCATTGCGCCCAGCGCGTAGTTGCGGCCCGAGCCGATGCCCCAGAAGCGGTCGAACGAAAACACCTCGCGATACGAGTAGACGCCGAAGATGCCCGCCGGATTGGCGATCAGGCATACGATCTGCGACGACTCGTAGGGATCGTCCTCGTCTTCCTTGGTGTTGACGAAGTAGTCCGTCTTCAGCTTCTCGTGCACCTTCAGGAAGGTGCGGAACACGTCGTCGCGCGAGCCCAGCCGGCACTCCTCGCCCAGGCCCGCCAGCAGCGTGCGCATGACCGGGAAGTGCGCGGTCGTCCCGGCCAGCGCGATAAAGCCGTCGCCGACCGGAAAGACCTTCTGGTTGCGCTCATACGCGCGCGACAGCCGCGTATCGCCGAAGGTGACCAGCGCGTCCGCCGCGATCGCCACCTCGGCGCCCTTCTTGACGACAACACAGGTAGTCATGGCTCGCCCCTATCGTCCGGCTTGGACGCACACCGGCAATGCCGGTGTGCGCTGCCGAGTTAGAGCAGGATACGGCGGAAGTCCGCCAGCAGTTGCGCGAAGTACGTGTTGAAGCGTGCGGCCTCGGCGCCGTCGATGACGCGGTGGTCCCACGACAGCGACAGCGGCAGCGTCAGGCGCGGCGCAAACTGCTTGCCGTCCCACACCGGCTTCTGGAACGACTTGCACACGCCCATGATGGCCACTTCCGGCGCGTTGATGATCGGCGTGAAGTACGTGCCGCCCAGGCCGCCCAGCGACGAAATCGAGAAGCAGCCGCCCTGCATCTGGTCCGGCTTGAGCTTGCCGTCGCGCGCCAGCTTGGCCAGCTCGCTCATTTCCTGGCTGATCTCCAGCACGCCCTTCTTGTCGGCGTCCTTGATCACCGGCACGACCAGGCCGTTCGGGGTGTCGGCGGCGAAACCGATGTTGAAGTACTTCTTCAGCACCAGGTTGTCACCGTCGAGCGACGCATTGAAGTTCGGGAACTTCTTCAGCGCCGCGACCGTGGCCTTGATCATGAAGGCCAGCATGGTCACCTTGATGCCGGACTTCTCGTTTTCCTTGTTCAGCTGCACACGGAAGGCTTCCAGCTCGGTGATGTCCGCTTCGTCATGGTTGGTGACGTGCGGGATCATGACCCAGTTGCGGTGCAGGTTCGCGCCGGAAATCTTCTTGATGCGCGACAAGGCCTTGTTTTCCACCTCGCCGAAGCGGGTGAAATCGACCTTCGGCCACGGCAGCAGGCCAAGCTCGCCACCGCCGCCGCCAGCCGCGGCAGCCTGGGCCGGCGCGGCGGCCTGGCCGGTCATCACGCCCTTGACGTAGTTCTGCACGTCCTGCTGGGTGATGCGGCCCTTGGGGCCGGTGCCGGCCACGCGCGACACGTCGACGCCCAGCTCGCGTGCGAACTTGCGCACCGACGGGCTGGCGTGGGCGGCCTTGCCGCTTACGCCAGCGACGGCCGGGGCGGCGGCCGCTGCTGCCGGAGCCGGAGCCGCCGCAGCCGCGGGCGCGGATGCCGGGGCGGGCGCGCTGGCAGCGGCCGGTGCCGGGGCCGCCGCGGCAGCCGGTGCCGGCGCAGCAGCAGCGCCGGCGGCGCCTTCCAGGAGCAGCAGCAGCGTGCCTTCGGACACGTTGTCGCCAACCTTGACCTTGACTTCCTTGACCACGCCGCCCTGCGGGGAGGGCACGTCCATGGTGGCCTTATCGGATTCCAGCGTCACCAGCGCGTCTTCGGCGTTGATGGTGTCGCCCGGCTTGACGTGGACTTCGATGACCGGCACGGCGTCGTAATCGCCGATATCGGGCACTTTGACTTCGATTGTGCCGCCACCGCCCGCCGCAGGAGCGGCAGGGGCTGCTGCGGGCGCAACTGCCGGAGCGGGAGCAGGAGCCGCGGCGGCCGGAGCCGGCGCCGCGGCCGCCGCGGGCGGTGCCGCAGAGGCCTCGTTGGCTGCTTCCAGCATGACCAGCACCGAGCCTTCGGACACGTTGTCACCTACCTTGATGCGGACGTCCTTGACCACGCCGGCCTGCGGCGAGGGCACGTCCATGGTGGCCTTGTCCGATTCCAGCGTCACCAGCGCGTCTTCCGCGTTGATGCTGTCGCCGGGTTTCACATGCACTTCGATGACGGGGACGGCGTCATAGTCGCCGATATCCGGCACCTTGATTTCAATTGCTTGACTCATTCAGTGTCTCCTGGGCAGGCCGGCGCGCACGACATCCGCAAGCGGCGAGATTACCTTCGCCGCCCGCTTCTGTCACGCCGCCATGCCGCAAGGCGCCAGCCGGCGTTGCCGGGGCGCCCGCGGCACGGCGTCGCCGTACTGCGGGGGTGGGTGCAGGCTGCCGGATCAGACCGACATCGGGTTGGGCTTGCTCGGGTCGAGGTTGTACTTCTTGATGGCCTCGGCCACCTTGTCGCGGCTGATGGCGCCCTCGTCGGCCAGCGCCTTGAGCGCGGCCAGCGTGACCCAGTGGCGGTCCACTTCAAAGAAGTGGCGCAGCTTCTCGCGGGTATCCGAGCGGCCGAAGCCGTCGGTGCCCAGCACCACGTAGCGACGCGGCACGAACGGGCGGATCTGCTCGGCGAAGGCGCGCACGTAGTCGGTCGATGCGATCACCGGGCCGCGGGCCGATTTCAGCTTCTGCGTGACAAAGGCTTCGCGCTGGGCTTCGGCGGGGTGCAGCAGGTTGAAGCGCTCGGTGGCCTGGCCTTCGCGGGCCAGCTCGGTGAAGCTCGGGCAGCTCCACAGGTCGGACTCGACGCCCCAGTCCTTCTTCAGCAGTTCGGCGGCAGCAACCACCTCGCGGAAGATCGTGCCCGAGCCCAGCAGCTGCACGCGCGGCGCATTGCTGTTCTCGACGCCCTTGCGGAACTGGTACATGCCCTTGACGATGTCCTGCTCTACGCCAGCCGGCATTTCCGGATGTTCGTAGTTCTCGTTCATCACCGTCAGGTAGTAGTAGACGTCTTCCTGCTCGGCGTACATGCGGCGCAGGCCGTCCTGCATGATCACCGCCAGTTCGTACTGGTAGGTCGGGTCGTACGAGATACAGTTCGGGATCGCCGCGTGGAACACGTGCGAGTGGCCGTCTTCGTGCTGCAGGCCTTCGCCGTTCAGCGTGGTGCGGCCGGCGGTGCCGCCCAGCAGGAAGCCGCGCGAGCGCATGTCGGCAGCGGCCCAGCACAGGTCGCCGATACGCTGGATGCCGAACATCGAGTAGTAGATGTAGAACGGGATCATCTGCACGCCGTGCGTCGAGTACGACGTGGCGGCGGCGATCCAGTCGCACATGGCGCCGGCTTCGTTGATGCCTTCCTGCAGCACCTGGCCAGTCTGCGACTCCTTGTAGAACATCAGCTGGTCATGGTCTTCCGGCACGTACTTCTGGCCTTCCTGGTTCCAGATGCCGACCTGGCGGAACAGGCCTTCCATGCCGAAGGTGCGCGACTCGTCCGGCACGATGGGCACCACGTGCTTGCCGATCTGCTTGTCCTTGAGCAGCGTGTTCAGGATCCGCACGAAGGCCATGGTGGTGGACACTTCGCGGCCTTCGCCGGTAGCCTTCAGCAGCGCGTCGAACGCGGACAGCTGCGGGATCTGCAGCGCTTCGGCCTTCTGGCGGCGGGCCGGCAGGTAGCCGCCCAGGTTCATGCGCGCCTGGCGCATGTATTCCAGTTCCTTCGAGCCTTCCGGGAAGGTGATGTACGGCACCTCCTCGAGCTTGTCGTCTGGCACCGGGAGGTTGAACTGGTCGCGGAACTTGCGGATCGCGTCCACCGGCATCTTCTTCTGCTGGTGGGCCACGTTCATGGCCTGGCCGGCGTCGCCCATGCCATAGCCCTTGATGGTCTTGGCCAGGATCAGCGTGGGCTGGCCCTTGTGCTCGCTGGCGGCCTTGTAGGCGGCGTAGATCTTGTGCGGGTCGTGGCCGCCGCGATTCAGGCGCCAGATGTCCTCGTCGGACCAGTCGGCGACCATCGCCTTCAGCTCAGGCGTATTGAAGAAGTGCTCGCGGACGTAGGCGCCGTCCTTGGCCTTCATGGTCTGGTACTCGCCGTCCACGCATTCCATCATGCGCTTCATCAGCAGGCCCTTGGTGTCGCGTGCCAGCAGGGAATCCCACTTGCTGCCCCACACCACCTTGATCACGTTCCAGCCGGCGCCGCGGAACTCGGACTCCAGTTCCTGGATGATCTTGCCGTTGCCGCGCACCGGGCCGTCCAGGCGCTGCAGGTTGCAATTGATGACGAAGACCAGGTTATCGAGCTTCTCGCGGCCGGCCATGCCGATCGCGCCCAGCGATTCCGGCTCGTCGGTCTCGCCGTCGCCCAGGAAGGCCCAGACCTTGCGGTCGCCGGCCTTGGCCAGGCCGCGGCTGTCCAGGTACTTCATGAAGCGGGCCTGGTAGATGGCCATGATCGGACCCAGGCCCATCGACACGGTCGGGAACTGCCAGAAATCCGGCATCAGCCAGGGGTGCGGGTACGACGAGATGCCCTTGCCGTCCACTTCCTGGCGGAAGTTGTCGAGCTGGTCCTGGCTCAGGCGGCCCAGCAGGAAGGCGCGCGAGTACACGCCCGGTGCCGAGTGGCCCTGCACGAAGACCAGGTCGCCGCCGCTCTGTTCCGAGGGGGCGCGCCAGAAATGGTTGTAGCCGACGTCATACAGCGTGGCCGCCGAGGCAAACGAGGAGATATGGCCGCCGACGTTGGTGTGCTTGTTGGCGCGCAGAACCATCGCCATGGCGTTCCAGCGGGTGTACGAGCGGATGCGGTGCTCGACGTCCTGGTCGCCCGGGATGCGGGCCTGCTGCTCCACCGGGATGGTGTTGATGTACTGCGTCTCGGCATGGAACGGCTGGGTCACGCCGTTCACGCGTGCGTACTCGATCTGCTTGTCGATCAGGAACGCGGCGCGCGCCGGGCCTTCGGCGGCCAGGACGCCCTGCAGGGCATCCAGCCATTCATGGGTTTCCTGGGGATCGGCGTCGTTGGCGCTGGATGCGCCGAGAATCTGCTCTGGTACGGCGGACATGACTGTCTCCTGGGTGAATTCGTGCTTCCGTGCCGGCGCTTCCGGCACCGGCCCTGGGGGCTCTACGGGTTGACTCGCACCGTTGCGGGGTCGGCGCTGCCGCGCCTTGCATCGGGGCCGCCGCCGGGGAACCTGTTCCGGCTCCTCCGCGCGGCAGGCGCATGGCTACCGCCCGCATTCTTGGGTCGAACCGATTCTATGGAAGCCCATTGGGCAACACAAGTGAAATTTTCAAATTGCGATATCGTTTTTTACTATGTGAAATAATGTCGCAATGCACCAAAACCCATGCCATGGCCCGTCCGGCGCCAGACGCAAGGGCGCCGGCACGGAAAGCGGCGGCCGGGGTTTCATTGGCGCTTTCCCCAAGCGACGCACCGCAATAATCTCGGTACACTGATCTGTCAGCCGTCAATCCCTCCCATGCCGTTCCTCGATCGCTTCCTCTCCCGCCTGCGTGCAGCCATGCTTTCTCCCGATGCCTCGGGCACAGCCAAGGCCGCCGGGGGCGATACCGGCCACGCTCCTCCTCCGGCAGCGGGGCTCGGTCCGATCGACGCACTCGGCTCCGACGACGGCGCGCCGGTGGCGGCCCCGCGCGGGCTGTGGTGGCTGCGCTGGCGCAACCTCGTCGCCACCAGCTGGTTCATGTTCATTCCGCTGGTCGCGATCGTGCTGTTCACGGTGGCGATGGGCGTGATCCTGTGGTCGCTGCACGAGACCGAACGCCAGCAGCAACGCGATGCGCTGTACCGCGACGCCGCCTGGGCGCAGCAACGCGTACGCCTGTCGCTGCTCAGCAACCAGGACCAGCTGGCCTCGCTGGCGCGCGATATCGCCGCCGCGCAGCTGGAGCAAGGCGCTTACCGTACCGCCGCCCAGGAAATCCTGCGCGAGAACCCCGAGATCGTCTTTATCAACTGGCTCGACGCCACCAAGCGTGGCCGCTGGTCGCTGCCGTCGACATCCGAGTTCGCGGTGCGCCTGCGCGAGAACCAGGACCAGCCGCTCGAGCCTGAAGTACTGGACACCTTCGATGCCGCGCGCGAAACCCAGCGCGTGGTCTACTCGCGCCCGCTGGTCAACGACCGTGGCGACAGCTTCATGCTGATGCAGGTCCCGATCGTGCGCGACAACGAGTTCCTCGGCACGCTTGGCGCGCTGTACTCGATCAACGGCATCCTGACGCACCTGCTGCCGCCGGAGCTGACCGAGCGCTACCGCTTCTCGCTGATCGACAAGAACAACCAGACCCGCGCCAGCACTTCGCTGCGGCCGGTGCCCGGCAACGCGCTGTCGTATGAAGTGCTGCTGGACCCGCCGGGCCACTCGCTGTCGCTGCGCGCGGACGCCTACCCGCCGCCGTCGAACCTGCCCAACAACATGCTGCTGTGGCTGGTGGTGGGCCTGTCCTGCTTCCTGCTGTGGAGCCTGTGGAGCATGTGGCGCCATACCAGCCGCCGCTCCGAGGCGCAGCGCGCGCTGCTGGCCGAGACCTCGTTCCGGCGCGCGATGGAAAACTCGATGCTGATCGGCCTGCGCGCGCTCGACCTGAACGGCCGCATCACCTATGTCAACCCCGCCTTCTGCCGCATGACCGGCTGGCAGGAGAGCGACCTGGTCGGCCGCCTGCCGCCCTTCCCCTACTGGCCGCCGAACGACCAGCAGGAAATGCAGAAGCAGATCGACCTGACGCTGCAGGGCAAGTCGCCCGCGGGCGGCTACGAGATGCGCACGATGCGCCGCGACGGCAGCAGCTTCTACGCGCGCATGTATGTGTCGCCGCTGGTCGACAGCCGCGGCCGCCATACCGGCTGGATGAGTTCGATGACGGACATCACCGAGCCCAAGCGCGCGCGCGAGGAACTGGCCGCCGCGCATGACCGCTTCACCACGGTGCTGGAGAGCCTGGACGCCGCGGTCTCGGTGCTCGCCACCGACAAGGCAGAGCTGCTGTTCGCCAACCGCTACTACCGCCAGCTGTTCGGCTGGGAGGCCGAGGGCCACCTGAAGCTGGCCGGCGACGAACTCGACAAGGACCAGGTCTCGAGCGACAACACCGATTACGTCGACGCCTTCGCCGGCCTGCCCGCTTCCGAGCTGATGCCCTATGCGTCGGACGCGCGCGAGGTGTTCGTGCCCGACATGCAGAAATGGTTCGAAGTGCGCCGCCGCTATATCCAGTGGGTCGACGGCCACCTCGCGCAGATGCAGATCGCGACCGACATCACCGTGCGCAAGGCCGCCGAGGAAATGGCGCGCCAGCATGAGGAACGCCTGCAGTTCACCAGCCGGCTGACCACCATGGGCGAGATGGCGTCGTCGCTGGCGCACGAGCTGAACCAGCCGCTGGCCGCGATCAACAACTACTGCATGGGCGCGGTGGCGCGGCTGCATTCGGGCCGCAGCACGCCGGAGGA
The DNA here is from genome assembly GCF_017814975.1 of Cupriavidus consociatus. Lineage (GTDB taxonomy): Bacteria > Pseudomonadota > Gammaproteobacteria > Burkholderiales > Burkholderiaceae > Cupriavidus > Cupriavidus consociatus. Next base: position 246,594 of record NZ_JAGIQA010000006.1, on the reverse strand, counting down.
CCTGATTCCGGTGCTGGAGAAAACCTCCGCGCAGGCAGTACGCGCGGGCACCATCATCAGCCGCATCCGCGGCTTCGTGAAGCGCAGCCAGCCGCAGCGGCGCGAAGCGGCGCTGCACGATATCGTCGCCGACGCCGTGGGCCTGGCCGACCTCGAGGCGACCCGGCGCCGCGTCACCATCCTGACCCGGCTGCCGGCGCCGCCGATGGCCATCTATGTCGACCCGGTGCTGATCGAGCAGGTGCTGGTGAACCTGCTCAAGAACGCGGTCGAAGCCATGGCCGGCCTGCCGGCGCTGCGCGCCGGCGGCGTGGTGCGCCTGCATGCGCGCGTGGAGCCGGGCGAGTTCGGCGACAACGTCCATATCGATGTCATCGACCAGGGCCCGGGCGTCGACGAAGCCACCAAGGAGCGCCTGTTCGAGCCCTTCTTCAGCACCAAGTCCGACGGCATGGGCATGGGGCTGAATATCTGCCGCTCGATCATCGAGTCGCACCAGGGCCGGCTGTGGGTGGAGAACAATGTCGACGGCATTGGCTGCACCTTCAAGATCATGCTGCCGCTGCATCCGGTGATGGCCGAGCAATAATCCCCCGCTTTCCACCGCTGTCCGATTCATTCCGGACGCCCCCGGCAGGCCCGCGCAGACCCCCTACGCATGTGGGGAATCCGTCTCGCCACAGAGGCCCCGGGGCGGTTACACTTCGCAGCAATGAATTGTTGTCCCGAGGAGACTACATGACCGCAACGCCAAACCCCACGCCCCACCGCGGCGAGACCGTGTTCATCGTCGACGACGATGAAGCCATGCGCGACTCGCTGACCTGGTTGCTGGAGGGCAATGGCTACCAGGTTCGCAGCTTTACCAGCGCCGAGCAGTTCCTCGCCGCCTACGACGCCAGCCAGGTGTCCTGCCTGATCCTCGACGTGCGCATGCCCGGCATGAGCGGCCCGGAACTGCAGGAGCGGATGATCGCCGAGAACATCAATATCCCCATCGTCTTTATCACCGGCCACGGCGACGTGCCGATGGCGGTATCGACCATGAAGCGCGGCGCCATCGATTTCATCGAGAAGCCGTTCGACGAATCCGAACTGCGGGCGCTGGTCGAGCGCATGCTGCAGAAGGCCCGTACCGACCATTCCGCCGCGCGCGAGCAGCGCGCCGCCAAGGACCTGCTGGGCAAGCTGACCACCCGCGAGCAGCAGGTGCTGGAGCGCATCGTGGCTGGCCGCCTGAACAAGCAGATCGCCGATGACCTGGGCATTTCCATCAAGACGGTGGAGGCGCACCGCGCCAACATCATGGAAAAGCTCAACGTCAACACGGTCGCCGACCTGCTGCGCCTGGCACTGTCGCGCAACAGCTGACTTGCGGCGCCGGATGGCCTTCTCGAGCCATCCTGCCCGGCCTTTCCGGGCGCCACCGCCGGCGCCCGAAATCAATTCTTCAGGTAATCCTCGTCCCGGAACGTGACCACCCATTGTGGACGATAGACCACAAAGACGGCCACCAGCAGTCCGGTCAGGAACGCCTCGCCAAACGCCAGGATCAGCATTGCCGCCAGCGTATCGGCCAGGGTGAACGGCAGCCCCGGCGCCATCACATGCCGCCACGCGGCCTGCGCGGCGCTGGCGCCCAGCGCCGCCAGACCCGCGGTGAAATAGCCGTGCCCCAGGATAAAAACGAACGGGTGGCGCGGCAGCCAGCGCCGCATCAGCGCCTGCAGTCCGGCCGAGAGCAGCGCCGGCACCAGCGCCAGCCAGGTATAGCGCACCCATAGCGAAGGCCAGTCGAACAGCGCCCAGCTGTGCCCGGCCAGGTATTCCAGCCCGAACAGCGACACCAGGTCCGCCACGAACAGCGACAGCAGCGCCAGCGGCAGCCCGAACAGCGTCACCATCAGCGTGGCGCCCAGCAACTGGATCACGAGCCCTCCGACCAGCGTGGCACGCACCGTCCACAGCAGCGCCACCAGCACCATCGCCCCCAGCCAGGCGTGCTGCAGCGAATTGCGCCGCAGCAACCGCCACGGCCGGCGGGTCAGCGCCCACAGCAGTCCGGCGAGGGACACGACAACCAGCAGCGGATCTGACAGCAGGGACGGGAGCGCGGTGTGCATGCGGCCGATGCTACCAGCCCCGCACCCGTACAACCCTTGCATCCGGTCAAGCTGCGCGCGCCAGCCCGCACTGACCCTTTATAATTCGCCTTTGATCCGCATGCCCGCATGCCGGGCGCACGCCAACCGAGGCCAAAGCAATCGCCGGATCCGCCCGAATTCGCACAACCCCGCCCAAACCGGTCTTTTCCTCCATGTCTGCCCAACTGATCGACGGCAACGCCCTTGCCAAACAAATCCGCTCCGAAGCCGCCCAGCGCGCCGCCAGCCTGACCGAGCGCGGTCACCGTCCCGGCCTGGCCGTGATCCTGGTCGGCGAAGACCCGGCCAGCCAGGTCTACGTGCGCAACAAGGTCAAGGCCTGCCAGGACAACGGCTTCCACTCCTCGCTGGACCGTTACCCGGCAGACCTGTCCGAGGCGGAATTGCTGGCACGCATCGACGCGCTCAACCAGGACCCGAGCATCCACGGCATCCTGGTGCAGCTGCCGCTGCCCAAGCACATCGACAGCCACAAGGTGCTGGAAGCGATCGCCCCGGAAAAGGACGTCGACGGCTTCCACGTCGCCAACGCCGGCGCGCTGATGACCGGCGCCCCGCTGTTCCGCCCGTGCACGCCGTACGGCTGCATGAAAATGCTGGAATCGATCCAGTACCCGCTGCGCGGCGCGCGTGCCGTGGTGGTCGGCGCCTCCAATATCGTCGGCAAGCCGATGGCGATGCTGCTGCTGCAGGCCGGCGCCACCGTCACCATCTGCAACAGCAAGACGCGCGATATCGGCGCCCATACCCGCGAGGCCGACGTGATCGTCGCCGCGGTCGGCAAGCGCAACCTGATCACCGCCGACATGGTCAAGCCGGGCGCCGTCGTGATCGACGTCGGCATGAACCGCGACGACAACGGCAAGCTGTGCGGCGACGTGGACTTCCCCGGCGTGCGCGAGGTAGCCGGCTACGTCACGCCGGTGCCGGGCGGCGTCGGGCCGATGACCATCACCATGCTGCTGGTCAACACGCTGGAAGCAGCGGAACGCGCCGCGGGCTGAAGCACTCGCGCGCTCGGCGTATATCCGACGTACAGTACGCCACACGGGGTGCTGGAAATGCCCGCACCCCGCCCCCATCTGCGGGGCATCGACCTTTAAGGCCAGCCAACCGAGAACACGCCATGGACCAAGCCGCACAAGCCACCCCGGCCAACAATCCGCTGCTGGACTTTTCCGACCTGCCCCGCTTCGCCGAGATCCGGCCCGAGCACATCAGCCCGGCGCTGGACGTGCTGCTGGAACGTGCGCAGCAGGCCGTCGCCCGCGCCGAGGATCCTGCCACGCCGGCCGACTGGGCCAGCGCCGTGCAGGCGCTGGAAGCGGCCACCGAGCCGCTCGGCCGCGCCTGGGGCGTGGTCAGCCACCTGAGCGCGGTCGCCGACACGCCGGAGCTGCGCAAGGCGCACGCCGACAACCTGCCGCGCATGACCGAGTTCTGGTCGTCGCTCGGCCAGAGCCTGGCGCTGTATGAAAAGTACAAGACGCTGGCCGCCAGCCCCGAGTTCGCCTGCATGAGCGCCGCCCGCCACCAGCTGATCGAGAACGAACTGCGCGGCTTCCGCCTGGGTGGCGCCGAGCTGCCCGAAGACCGGAAGCCGCGCTTCGCGGAAATCCAGGAACAGCAGGCACAATTGTCCAAGGCGTTCTCCGACCACGTGCTGGACGCCACCAACACCTACGCGCTGGTCATCGAGGACGAGGCACGCCTGGCCGGTCTGCCCGACGATGCGAAGGAAGCCGCCCGCCACGCCGCGGAGAAAGACGGCAAGGCCGGCTGGAAATTCACGCTCCACTTCCCCTCATACTTCCCGGTGCTGCAGTACGCCGACGACCGCGCGCTGCGCAAGACGCTGTACGAGGCCAATGTCACGCGCGCCTCGGAACTGGGCGCGCAATACGGCCAGGGCCAGGGCGAGTGGGACAACACGGCCAATATGCGCGAGCAGCTGGTGCTGCGCCGTGAAGAAGCGCAGATGCTCGGCTACCAGTGCTACGGCGAAGTCTCGCTGGTGCCGAAGATGGCCGAATCGCCAGCCGAAGTGCTGAAGTTCCTCGACGAGCTTGCCATCAAGGCAAGGCCCTATGCCGAGAAGGACTGGGCCGAGCTGAAGGCCTTCGCCGCCGCTGAACTCGGCCTGTCCGACCTGCAACCGTGGGACGTGGCCTATGCCTCGGAAAAGCTGCGCCAGCAGCGCTACGCGTTCTCCGAGCACGAGGTCAAGCAGTACTTCCCGGAACCCAAGGTGCTGGAAGGCCTGTTCGGCGTGGTGCAGAAGCTGTTCTCGGTGCGCATCGAGGCCGAGCCGGCGCAGACCTGGCACAAGGACGTGCGTTTTTTCCGCGTGACCACCGCCGATGGCACGCTGCTGGCACAGTTCTACATCGACCTGTACGCGCGCGAAGGCAAGCGCGGCGGCGCCTGGATGGACGACGCCCGCGGCCGCAAGGTGCTGGAGCAAGGCGGCGTGCAGACGCCGGTCGCATACCTGACCTGCAACTTCTCCGCACCGGTGGGCAACAAGCCCGCGCTGTTCACGCACGACGAAGTGATCACGCTGTTCCATGAGTTCGGCCACGGTCTGCACCACATGCTGACGCAGGTGGGCGAGCTGGGCGTGTCGGGCATCAACGGCGTGGAATGGGATGCGGTGGAGCTGCCGTCGCAGTTCATGGAGAACTTCTGCTGGGAATACGAAGTGCTGACCGGCATGACGCAGCACGTCGACAACGGCGCGCCGTTGCCGCGCGCGCTGTTCGACCGCATGCTGGCCGCCAAGAACTTCCAGAACGGCATGATGACGCTGCGCCAGATCGTGTTCTCGTCGTTCGACATGCATCTGCACACGGACTTCGACCCGGCCGGCGCCGCCTCGGTGCTGGATCTGTCGCGCCAGATCAATGACCGCGTGCACGTGGTGCCGCAGCATCCGCTGTCGCGCTGGCCGAACACCTTCAGCCATATCTTTGCCGGCGGCTACGCGGCCGGCTACTACAGCTACAAGTGGGCGGAGGTGCTGTCGGCCGACGTCTACGCTGCATTCGAGGAAGCGGCACAGCTGTCCGGCACCGTGCTCGACAGCGAGACCGGCGCGCGCTACCAGCGCGAGATCCTGTCGGTAGGCGGCAGCCGTCCGGCAATGGACTCCTTCGTGGCCTTCCGCGGCCGCGCGCCGCAGATCGACGCGCTGCTGCGTCATGGCGGGATGGCAGCATGAGCGCGGTTGCACTGCCCACCAGCGGTCCGCTGCGCATCGCGAGCTGGAACGTCAATTCGCTGAAGGTGCGCCTGCCGCAGGTGCTGCAGTGGCTGGCCGAGCAGGACCAGGCCGGCGCGCCGGTCGACGCGCTGTGCCTGCAGGAACTGAAGCTGCCGGACGACAAGTACCCGCTGGCCGAACTGGAGAATGCCGGCTTCCACAGCATCTACACCGGGCAGAAGACATACAACGGCGTGGCCATCGTCGCCCGCGATGCCAGCATGCCCGGGCCGGTCGACGTGGTGCGCAACATCCCCGGCTTCGAGGATGCGCAGCAGCGTGTGATCGCGGCAACCTACGGCGACCTGCGGCTGGTCTGTGCCTACTTCCCCAACGGCCAGTCGCCCGAGTCGGAGAAGTTCACGTACAAGCTCAGGTGGCTGGAAGCGATGACAGCGTGGCTGCGCGACGAAATGCAGCGCCATCCGCGCCTCGCGCTGCTGGGCGACTTCAATATCGCGCCCGAAGACCGTGATGTGCACGACCCGGCCAAGTGGGTAGGCCAGAACCTCGTATCGCCGCCGGAGCGCGCCGCCTTTGCCGCTTTGGTGGAGCTGGGGCTGGCCGATGCCTTCCGCAGGTTCGAGCAGCCGGAGAAGAGCTTTTCCTGGTGGGACTACCGCATGCTGGCGTTCCGCCGCAATGCCGGGCTGCGCATCGACCATATCCTGCTCTCGCCGGCGCTGGTGGAGCAATGCTCCGCCTGCGTGATCGACCGCGTCCCGCGCACCTGGGAACAGCCCTCGGATCACACGCCGGTGGTCGCCACGCTGCACTGCGGCTGACGCCCGCCACGGGCTGCGGCCGCCGCCGGCATGCGCCGCCAGTCCACGCATTCACGCAAGCCCGGGCATGCCCGGCTCGCCTCGGCGGCGGGCTGCCCGCTACACTGCCGGCATGAACCCCTGAACGCGGCGTGACCGCGCCCGGGGGCGCCGAGGTTGTCCTGTTCCCATGTCCGCATCCACGCAAGGCTCATTCCTGCATCGCATGTTCCCGTGGCGCCAGCGCGTCGACCGCGCCACGCTGCGCGCCGACCTGGTCGCCGGCCTGCTCGGCGCGGTGCTGGTGCTGCCGCAGGGCGTGGCCTTCGCCACGCTGGCCGGACTGCCGCCGCAGTACGGCATCTACAGCGCGGTGGTGCCCTGCATTGTCGCGGCGCTGTTCGGTTCCAGCTGGCATGTGATGTCCGGGCCGACCAATGCCAATTCGCTGGCGTTGTTCGCCATGCTGAGCCCGCTCGCATTCGCCGGCAGCCCCGCGTATATCGGGCTGGCGCTGGCGGTGACCATCGTGGTCGGCGTGATGCAGCTCGCGGTCGGCACGCTGCGGCTGGGATCGCTCGCCAACTTTATCTCGCCCTCGGTGCTGCTCGGCTTCACCTGCGGCGCCGCGACACTGATCGGGCTCTATGCGCTGAAGGATGTGTTCGGCCTGCAGGTGCCGACCGGCACCAGTGCCTTCGGCGTGCTGCGCCACCTGGCCGAACACGCCGACACCATCAACTGGTCGGCAGTGGCCGTCGCCGCCGTGACGCTGGCAGTGACGCTGCTGTGCAAGCGGCTGTGGCGCAAGCTGCCGTTCATGCTGCTGGGGCTGCTGGCCGGCTATGGGGTGGCGCTGCTGCTGAACCAGGCCGGCGCCTTCGCCCAGCATGTGAACGTAGTCGGGCCGATCCCGTCGGCGCTGCCGCATTTCCATGTGCCCGACGTCGACTGGCGCAAGCTGCCCGACCTGCTCGGCATCGCCTCGGCGCTGACCATCGTCGCGCTGGGCCAGTCGATCTCGATCGCCAAGGCGGTGGCGCTGCGCTCGGGGCAGCATATCGACGCCAACCGCGAATTCATCGGCCAGGGCCTGTCCAACATCGCCGGCGGTTTTTTCTCCGGCTATATCTCGTGCGGCTCGCTGAATCGCTCGATGCCCAACTTTGAAGCCGGCGCGCGCACACCGCTGGCCAGCGTGTTCTCGGCGCTGTGGCTGCTGGCGCTGGTCGCGCTCAGCGCGCCGCTGCTGGCGCAGATCCCGATGGCGGCGATCGGCGCCATGCTGCTTCTGGTGGCGTGGGGACTGCTCGATCTTGCGCGGCTGCGGCGCATCTTCACGTTGAGCCGTACCGAGTTCGCGATTGCCATCGGCACCTTCGCCGCGACGCTGGTGATCCGGCTAGAAATGGCGGTACTGCTCGGCACCGTGCTGTCGCTGGTGGCCTACCTGTACCGCACCTCGAGACCGGCAGTGCGCAGCCTGGTGCCGGATGCCGACGATCCGGGCCGGCGCTTCACGCCGCTGGACGAACTGCACCGGCCGCAGCCGGAATGCCCGCAGCTCAAATTGCTGCGCATGGAAGGCGCGATCTACTTCGGCGCCGTGCAGTACGTGACCGACCGCCTGCACTGGCTGCGCACGGTCAATGCCGGCCAGACGCACTTGCTGGCGATGACCAAGAGCATGAATTTCATCGACCTGGCGGGCGCGGAGATGTGGGAAAACGAACTGGCCGAGCGCCGCGCTGTGGGCGGCGACCTCTACTTCCATCGCCCGCGCACGCAGGTGCTGCAGACGTGGGAGCAGACCGGCTTCAGCAGCAAGCTGGGGCCGGACCATATCTTCCCGACCAAGCGGCAGGCGCTGCACACGATCATCGGCAAGCTGTCGCCTGATATCTGCGCACAGTGCCACGCCAGGATCTTTGAAGAATGCGCGTCACGGCCGGGGGCATCGGATCACGATGCCGCCGATGCGCATGCGGCTGGCGCAGCGCAGCCGCAGGCATGCGCCACCGCGGCGGCACGCTGACGCGTTGCGCACAAGATGCCGTCAGCAAGAAAGCCTGCCGGGGACAGCATTAGACAATCGGAAATTGATAAAGCGGGGAAGACTTTGCTGCCTGCGCCGGCGTTGCCGGGCCGGGTACGCAAGGCCGGACGGCCTTAAGCGATGACTTAAGCGGTGATGCCTGATAGTGGATGGGCGCCCGCGGCATGCCGGCGGCTGGCCGGGGCATCCATCCTCATCAGATCGGCGCCACGTGGGCGCGCTTGACGACGATTGGCTGGGGCGCGCCCTGCTCGATCAGCACCACGGCGGCGCGTTCAATGGTTTCGCGGCCGGCACGGAATGCCTCTTCCAGCGACAGCACCTGATCGGCGCTGAAGCCTTCCCACAGTGCCTCGCGTGTCACTACGCAAGTCACTTTCTCGCCATTGACGATCGCCTGAAAGAGCAAGCCTTCGTTATTGATGTCGTAGCGCTCTTGCTCTTGGAATTTGATATCCATCGGTGCAGCCCTCCATATGCAAGTGGAGAAGAATCCTAACATGGCTCCGACCATATCGTGCGGATCCACCTTGTACGATTGCGCTCAATCCGAAGGCCAGCATGCCTGGCGTTCGGTTCCGTTCACCTGATGGTTGCCGGCATCGGCATGCGTGAAAAGCGTTGCGTCCGGTTGCGGGCAAACTGTTGACAGCGCCGAAAATCATGCTAGAATCTCGTTCTTCGTTGGGGCGTTAGCTCAGTTGGTAGAGCAGCGGACTCTTAATCCGTAGGTCGAGTGTTCGAGTCACTCACGCCCCACCAGCGAATATAGAAAGGCCGGAAGCAGCAATGCTTCCGGCCTTTTGCTTTTTCCTTTTCCCCTTCCCCCTGCGGTTTTTCCGTTCCGGGTGTTCCTAAAACTGCCGCAGGCGATGCATGGCCTGCGGCGCTCCACCTCTCAGGGAATCACGCGCCGACGCTGGCGCGCTCGAACAGCGTGCGCGCCAGCGCGCGATGCTGCGTCAGCACGTTGGGCAGGTCGGCCGTCAGCAGCACGCCATCGCGCACCACTTCGCGCCCGTTGATTACGCTCGCCGCGACATTGGCGGGGGCGCAGAACACCAGCGACGCAACCAGGTCGTGGCCGCCGCCGGCAAAGCCCACCCCTGACATATCGAAGGCGACAAAGTCCGCCGACATGCCCGGCGCGAGCGCGCCGATATCGTCGCGGTTGAGCACGCGTGCGCCGCCCAGCGTGGCGATCTCCAGCGCCTCGCGCGCGCTCATCGCGGCCGGGCCGTGGCCGACACGCTGCAGCAGCATGGCCTGGCGCGCTTCGCCCAGCATGTGCGCGCCGTCGTTCGACGCGCTGCCGTCCACGCCCAGCCCAACCGGCACGCCGGCATCGCGCATCGCCCGCACCGGCGCAATGCCGGATGCGAGCCGCATGTTCGAGCACGGGCAATGCGCCACGCCGGTGCCGGTACGCGCGAACAGCGCAATGCCTTCGTCGTCGAGCTTCACACAGTGCGCATGCCAGACATCGTGACCGACCCAGCCCAGGTCTTCGGCATACTGCGCCGGCGTCAGGCCGAACTTCTCGCGCGAGTACGCGATGTCGTTGTCGTTCTCGGCCAGGTGGGTGTGCAGCGACACGCCATAGTGGCGCGCCATCACGGCCGACTCGCGCATCAGGTCGCGCGACACCGAAAACGGCGAGCAAGGCGCCAGCACCACGCGCAGCATCGCGTGGCGCGCGCCGTCGTGGTACCGCTCGACCAGCCGCTGGCTGTCGCGCAGGATCGCGGCCTCGTCCTCGACCACCACGTCGGGCGGCAGGCCGCCCTTGCTGCGGCCCACGCTCATGGAGCCGCGCGCGGCGTGGAAGCGCATGCCCATCTCCTGCGCGGCGGCGATCGAATCGTCCAGGCGCGAGCCGTTGGGGAACAGGTAGAGGTGATCGCTGGTGGTGGTGCAGCCGGACAGCATCAGCTCGGCCATCGCGGTCCTGGTCGACACAGCGATCATTTCCGGCGTCAGGTGCGACCACAGCATGTACAGGTTGGTCAGCCACGAGAACAGCTCGGCATCCTGCGCGGCGGGGACGGCGCGCGTCAGGCTCTGGTACATATGGTGGTGCGTGTTGACCAGGCCGGGCGTCACCACGCGGCCACGCATATCCAGCACCTGCGCGCTGCCGTCGTCGACCATGCGGCGGTATTGCGGCGGCAGTTCGGCGGTCGGACCGACCCATTGCACCGCAGCCCCTTCGGCGACCAGCGCGCCGTCGCGGATCTCGCGGCGCTGCGCGTCCATGGTGACGAGTACGTCGGCGTTCAGGGCAATCAGGGTCATGGCGGCATTCCTCAGGTTCTCGGGATGGATGCCGCCAGTCTAAGGCGAAGGCATGCTCGCGCCTAAGCATCGAATTCCGAGCACAGTGTCCACAAAAAGTGGACACCTTCGCCATCCCGACTAGCGGACCTGGGCGAACAGCGTGGCCAGCGCTTCGCCGATGCGTTCGGCCATCAGTTCCGCGGCCGCGCTGAGGGTGCCGCGGGCACGCGCCACCAGCGTCAGCGTCTGGCCCTGCAGGTGGCGGTCGCGCAGCGGCACGTACACCAGCGCCTGCCGCGCGCGCTCCTCCATCACGTCGAGCGGGTTCAGCAGCGCCACGCCGGTGCCCAGCATGACCAGCTGGCGGATCAGCACGGTCGAGGTCGATTCCGCCACCGGCGACACTTCGATGGCATTGCGGGAGAAGGCGGCATCCAGCAGCGCGCGGATGGATAGAGACGTAGCGGGCAGGATCAGCGGATAGCCGACGCATTCGCTCAGCAGCACGGACGGCTGCGCCGCCAGCGCATGACCCGGCGGCACCACCGCGCCGATCTGCCAGTCGCTGCTGGCCAGCGCACGAAAGGCGGGAAGTTCAGGCAGATCGTAGCCAAGCCCGAGATCGGCATCGCCCTGCTCGACCGCCGCGACGATATCGGCAACCGGCAGGTCATTCACGCGCACCACGATGCCCGGATAGCGCTGGCGGAAGTCATGCACCAGCGACGGCATCAGCGAGCCGGCCAGTCCCGCGGTGACCGCCACGGTGACGTCCCCGCGGCGAGCGCCCTTCAATTCTTCGATTCGCTCGCGCAGCGCGTCATGCTCGCGCAGCGTCTGGCGGACGTGGGCCAGCACCATCTCGCCCAGCGGCGTCAGGCGCAGCCGCTTGTTGATGCGCTCGAACAGCGGTGCGCCCAGCTCGGCTTCCAGGTCAAGGATCTGCCGGTTCACGGCCGTCGGCGCCACGTGCAGGTGCTCGGCCGCCTTGCGGATCGAACCGCGGCGTACCACCTCGTCGAGATAGCGCAGGACTCTGGCGTGCATGGGCTGGCAGTGTATCGGGGCGTGCCGAATTGTAGCGGCGTGCGCGAGCCCGGCTGCTGCCCCCTTCGCAAAAAGGGCGGAGGGGTATTGCGCAGTATTCGATACCTTGCTACAATCTTTTTCTTCGTTGGGGCGTTAGCTCAGTTGGTAGAGCAGCGGACTCTTAATCCGTAGGTCGAGTGTTCGAGTCACTCACGCCCCACCAGCGAATTCAGGAAAAGCCGGAAGCTTGCTTCCGGCTTTTTCATTTCGACGCACCTTTCCCGCCCCTCTTCCAAGCCCGCCCAAGCTGCGTTCGAGCGCACGGCACGACCGCCATTTTCTTGATACGCGGGTTCTCACCAATTCCTTTCCACGCGCTTTCCCGGTTGAATCGCTTCCGCGCACGTTGTGGAACATGGTTCCGTATCGCGGAATTACAACGTGCAGGCCGCTACCGCACCCCGGCGCGGCCGGGTCAGCCGAGCAGGAAGACTGACGGCGCGGGGCGCACGCGTTGCGCCCGAGAGAAACGCCTGCAGCCCGCCCGGCAAGCAATCAGTGAAAGAAGAACGGAGGCATCCCCTTGAAAGCAGTCCACAAAGCAGGCGCAGCCGCCTGCGTCGCAGCCATCGGCCTGGCATACGCCGGCTTTGTCCAGGCGCAGTCCTACCCCACCAAGCCGATCCGCCTGATCGTTCCGTTCGCGGCCGGCGGCACCACCGATATCGTTGCGCGCGCAGTCTCCGACGGCCTGGGCCGCGAGCTCGGCCAGCCGGTGGTGGTGGAAAACCGCGGCGGCGGCGGTGGCGCGATCGGGGCCGACGCGCTGGCCAAGTCCGCGCCGGACGGCTACACGCTCGGCATCGCCACGGTCAGCACCATGGCGACCAACCCGGCCACCAATCCGAAGAACCCGTACGACCCGCTCAAGGACTTCGCGCCGATCACCAACCTGGTCAACGTGCCCAACGTGCTGACGGTGAACCCGAAGGTGCCGGCCAAGACGCTGAAGGAATTCGTCGCGCTGCTGAAGGCCAACCCCGGCAAGTACAGCTACGCTTCCGCCGGCAAGGGCAGCATCTCGCATCTGGATGGCGAGCTGTTCAAGGACATCACCAAGACCGACATGGTCCATATCCCCTACCGCGGATCGGGCCCGGCGCTGAATGACACGCTGGCCGGCCAGGTCAACGCGCAGTTCGACAACCTGCCGTCGTCGATGCCGCATATCCAGGCCGGCAAGCTGCGCGCGCTGGCGGTGGCGGCACCCAAGCGCGTCGAGGGCCTGCCCGACGTGCCGACCTTTGCCGAAGCCGGCATGAAGGACATGAACAACATGGCCTGGTATGGCCTGGTCGCGCCGGCCGGCACGCCCGCTGCCATCATCACGCGCGTGCACGACGCCGCGGTCAAGGCTCTGCAGGACCCGAACGTGAAGCGCCGCCTGGCTGAAAGCGGCGCCTACACCGACGGCAATACCTCGGCCCAGTACGCCGCGCAGATCAAACGCGAACTCGACCTGCGCAAGAAGATTGCGCATGACCAGAACATCACGCTGGAATAATCGGCGCTCTACACGAAGAGCTCAGCAAACGGCTGCCCAATGGCAGCCGTTTTTTCGTCTGGACGTCACCAAACGTACCGATAACGGCACTGCTGCTGGGAAATTTCCATCCCCTCAACTGAATCTTGATCCTGAACAGGACGCAAGGCCCGCCCAAGCGTTTCAATATCCCTAGAAGAAACTTTCACTTTGCGGACACGCGCCAACTCGGTACATTAGCTGGGTGATCCGCCACACGGCCGGCACCGCATGCCGGTCCACGCTCGGCCCCCAACCCGGCATCGTGCAGGCGCTGCGATGCCGAATTCGAGAGGATAAAGAGATGCTGAAGAAGACCGTTTCGACCCTGATCGTTGCAGCGTTCGCCGCTGTGGGCGCGACGCAGGTTTATGCACAGAAGAACTACACCGAGGGCGGCGACCTCTACGGCGGCAGCCACACCAAGAAGCAGGCCAGCCCGAACCAGAACCCGGCGAAGTCGGGCAAGTTCGATCCCTACACCGATGGCGCCAAGCAGTCGACGCGCTCCGACCTGACCAACTCGGGCAAGAAGGTCGACCCGAACACCGACGGCGCCAAGGCCGGCAAGTACGATCCGTACACTGACGGCGCCAAGACCGGCAAGTACGACCCATACACCGATGGCGCCAAGGCGCCCGCCAGCCAGGGCAGCAAGGCGCAGTAAGCCCGCAACCTCCAGGCAAGACAGCCCGCTTCGGCGGGCTGTTTGCATTCTTGTGTACGGGATTCAGGCGGCCAGAGCCTGCGCCGGCTGTACGCGCCGCATCGTGCCGCGATCGCGAAAGCCCACGTGCCAGGACAGCGCTTCTTCCAGCAAGTGCGGCGTCTGGCCGCCGTGGGCGCTGGCGCGGCGGAAATAGTCGCCCAGCAACTCGCGGTACTGCGGGTCGGCGCAATTGGCGATGACGGTGAGCGCACGCTCGCGCGGCGCCAGGCCGCGCAGGTCGGCCAGGCCATGCTCGGTGACGATGATGTCGACGTCGTGCTCGGTGTGGTCCACATGCGCCACCATCGGCACGATGCTGGAGACATCGCCGCCCTTGGCCACCGACTTGGTCACGAACACCGACAGGTGCGCATTGCGCGCAAAATCGCCGGAGCCGCCGATGCCGTTCATCATGTGCGTACCGCCCACGTGCGTGGAATTGACGTTGCCGTAGATGTCGCACTCCAGCGCGGTGTTGATGGTAATCAGCCCCAGCCGACGCAGGATCTCGGGATGGTTGCTGATCTCCTGTGGGCGCAGCAGCAGCCGCGAACGGTAGCGGTCGAGGTCAGACAGGAAGCGCTGGTACACCTCGCGCGTCAGCGTCACCGACGAGGCCGAGGCAAACGACAGCCGGCCTGCATCGAGCAATTCGATGGTGCTGTCCTGCAGCACCTCGGAATACATCTTCAGGTCGCGGAACGGCGAGTCCACCAGCCCGTGCAGCACCGCGTTGGCGATGGTGCCGATGCCGGCCTGCAGCGGCTGCAGCGCCGGCGACAACTTGCCCGCGCGCACTTCGCGCAGCAGGAAGTCATTGAGGTGGCCGGCGATGCTGCGGGTCTCGCCGTCCGGCGGCAGCGCATTGGAGGGGCTGTCGTCCTTGGCAGTGATGACGATGGCAGCAATCTTCTCAGGATCGATCGGGATATACGGCAGGCCGATGCGCTGTTCAGGCGCGATCAGCGGGATCGGCTGGCGATACGGGCGCTGGACCGGGAAATAAATGTCATGCAGCCCTTCCAGCTCCAGCGGCATGTTCATGTTGATCTCGACGATCACCTTGCGCGCCAGCATGGCAAAGCTGGCCGAATTGCCCACCGAGGTGCTGGGGATGATGCCGCCCTGCTCGGTGATCGCTACGGCCTCGACCACCGCCACGTCGACCGGCGCGATCTGGCCGGAACGCAGCTGCTCGACGGTTTCGGACAGGTGCTGGTCGATGAACATGACTTCGCCGGCGTTGATCTTGCGGCGCAGCGTGCCATCGGACTGGAACGGCAGGCGGCGCGCGATCACGTCGGCTTCGGCCAGGACACGGTCGATGTCGTTGCCGAGCGAGGCGCCCGTCATCAAGGTGATGCGCAGCGGCTCGGTCGCCGCGCGCCGCGCCAGTGCGAACGGGACTTCCTTGCAGTCGCCCGCGCGGGTGAAACCGCTCATGCCCACGGTCATGCCGTCGCGGATCAGCGCGGCGGCTTCGTCGGCCGCGACTACCTTGTCATGCAGCCTGGCCAGGCGAATGCGTTCCTTGTACATCGTGATCTCCGGTCTGGCGGCGCAGGCCCTTCCCCGTGCCGCTCGCCCCGTGCCTTGGTTGCCGAAAGGCTGGCGTTGTGGGGTCTCCGGCTGGCAGTGTAGCCAGCCGACCCCCATTCCGGCTGTGATTTAAAGTCATGAACAGCAGTCGCATTCTTCATAGCAATTACCAGTGCCAGCGACCTTCGCTCCACTAACCGCAGCCAGAGTCTCAGGGCATACCCGCAATGTCACGAAAATGGCAAAAGTTTCTGGTAGTGTCTCGCCCTATCGGTTGAACGGGCCCGCCAGAGAGGTTCAGCAACCGTGCCGCCCGGGCCGGCCATGCTCGGCCCATTAACCCGTTGCACCAGCGTGACGGGTGCCTGCAGCATCGTAGTGGCGGCAAATTTGAAAATCAGGAGACGCCATTCATGCAGCCCAGACCTCTCGAACCCAACGAGCCGGTCGTCCTTGCACTGGTCGACGCCGTCACCGCCTGGCAAGACGCCCTGGAACAGACCCTCTCCGCCTCTGGCCTGAATTACGCCAAATGGCTGTTGCTGCGCGCGATCAGGCGCGGCGACTTCGTACGCGGCACCCCGTTGCCGGGCCCCATGCTGATCGATGTATCGCAGTCCGAACTGCTGCTGCATGAGCTGCGTCGCGACGGCTGGATCGAGCATGCCGAGGCCAATGCGCCGCGCATGCCCCGCATCGCCGACACCGCCGCGAGCCGCCTGGAACGCGTTTCGCAGGCGCTCAGCGCGCTGCACAGCGTGTCGGTGGCACCGTTCAGCCCGCAGGAGCGCGTGGCGCTGGGCAGCCTGCTGGAACGGATGAAGATCCGGCTGAACGACCACACCACGCGCCAGATCCGCGTGGGCGGCGAAGCCGCGCGCCAGGACAAGCTGGCAGGCGGGGCTGCAACCCAGGCCGGCACGCCGGCGTCCGCAGTCCCCTGCACGGGACTGCCCCCGGTTGCGCATCGCCCGGCCTCTTGTCCCACCCTCGCCAGCGCGCGCTTCTGACGCGCGCGCCAAGGCCGGTGACCGCCTCCTTGCAGGCGGACCGGCCGCACTGTCCGGATCCCTCGCTTTCTTCGCGACTTTGTCCCGCCAGGTGCGCTGATTTTTCCTAAAGTATGAGCATGCCCCGGCACATGCCGGACCGGGCGGCGTAATTCCCGCACTGGCCGTGTGGGCCGCGTCGTCCATCGATACCGCGAGGAGGGATCATGCCGCAGGAGAACGAAGACAAAGTCGCGCACCTGCTGGACGAACTGCTTGCCTTTGCGCGGGAGCGGCTGCCGGCGGCCATGTTCGGCGCCGCCGAGCCCTTCCTGCGGCACTACTACGACCAAGCCGACGCCGACGACCTGCTGCACCGCGAAGTCGCGGACCTGTACGGCGCCGTGATGGCGCACTGGCAGACCGCGCAGAAGTTCGTCCCGGGCAGCGCGCGCATCCGCATCTACAACCCCACCCTGGAAGAGCATGGCTGGCACTCCGACCATACCGTGGTCGAGATCGTCAACGACGACATGCCGTTCCTGGTCGACTCCGTGACCATGGAGATTAACCGGCAAGGGCTGGCGTTGCATTCCGCGATCCACCCGGTGTTCCGTGTCTGGCGCAGCGCCGCCGGCGGGATCGAGCGCATCGCCCTGGGCGGCGCCGGCGAGCCCGGCGACAATTCACGCCTGGAATCCTTCATCCACTTCGAGGTCGACCGCAGCGGCGAGGCCGCCCGGCTGGACGCGCTGCGCAGCGGCATCGCGCGCGTGCTGGGCGACGTGCGCGCCGCGGTCGAAGACTGGCCCGCGATGTGCGACATCACCCAGGCCACCATCGCCGCGCTGGCGCAGGCGCCTGACGCCGCCTCCCCCGACAGCACCGAGGCCCGCGCCTTCCTGGAATGGATGATGGACAACCATTTCACCTTCCTCGGCCAGCGCGACTACCAGCTGGTGGCACAGGAAGGGCGCTATTTCCTGCGCGGCGTGCAGGGCTCGGGGGCGGGCATCCTGCGCGAGAGCCTGCGCGAGCCGGACGCGCAGGACCTGACGCCGCTGCCCGCCGCGGCTACCGCCATCATCGAAGGCGCCTCGCCGATCTTCGTCACCAAGGCCAACTCGCGCGCCAGCGTGCACCGGCCGGGGTATCTCGACTATGTCGGTGTCAAGCTGCTGGATGCACAGGGCCAGCTGTTCGGCGAGCGCCGCTTCGTGGGCCTGTACACCTCGACCGCCTACACGGCGCCGATCGCCGAGATCCCGCTGGTGCGGCGCAAGTGCGCCAATATCCTGGCGCGCGCCGGCTTCCTCACCAAGGGCCACCTGTACAAGTCGCTGGTCACCATCCTCGAACAATACCCGCGCGACGAGCTGTTCCAGGCGAGCGAGGACGAACTGTTCAACATCACCACCGGCATCCTGCGCCTGCAGGAACACCAGCGCACGCGGCTGTTCGTGCGGCGCGACCGCTTCGACCGCTTTGTCTCGTGCCTGGTGTTCGTACCTCGCGACAAGTACAACACCGACCTGCGCCAGAAGATCCAGAAGCTGCTGACCGCCGCCTTCCACGGCACCAGTTGCGAATTCACGCCGCTGCTGTCGGAATCGCCGCTGGCGCGCATCCAGCTGACCGTGCGCGGCGAGCCGGGCACGATGCCGCATGTCGATACCGCCGAACTGGAGCAGCGCATCGTCCACGCCAGCCGCCGCTGGCAGGACGACCTTGCCGAAGCGCTGCACGAAAGCCACGGCGAAGAACAGGGCAACCGGCTGCTGCAGCGTTACGGTGGCTCCTTCCCCGCGGGCTACCGCGAAGACTACCCCGCCCGGACCGCCGTGCGCGACATCGAGCTGATGGAGCATGCGCTGCGCGCCCACCACAGCGCGCGCGGCATGGCCATGAACCTGTACCGGCCGATCGAGGCCGCGCCGGGCGCCTTCCGCTTCAAGGTCTACCGCGCCGGCGAGCCGATCGCGCTGTCGCACAGCCTGCCCATGCTCGAACACCTGGGCGTGCGCGTGGACGAAGAACGCCCCTATCTGATCGAGCCCGACAGCGGCGCGCCGGTATGGGTGCATGATTTCGGGCTGGAGATTGCTGACAGCGGCGGTGCGGCGGACTTCGATATCGCGCGTGTCAAGGCACTGTTCGAAGATGCCTTTGCGCGCGCCTGGCATGGCGAAATCGAGAACGATGACCTCAACCGGCTGGTGCTGCGCGCAGAGCTTGCCGCGCGCGACGTCACCATCCTGCGCGCCTACGCACGCTATTTGCGCCAGGTGGGCTCGACCTTCAGCGATGCCTATATCGAACGCGCGCTGACCTGCAATGCGGGCATCGCGGCGATGCTGGTCGCGCTGTTCGTCGCGCGCTTCGATACCGTCAGCCAGGTGGCTGCGGACACCGCGCGCCAGGCACGCTGCGACAAGCTGCTGGCCGAGATCGAGGCGGCGCTCGACAAGGTGCCGAACCTCGACGAAGACCGCATCCTGCGGCTTTTTCTGGGCGTGATCCAGGCCACTGTACGCACCAACTATTTCCACCGCAGCGACGACGGCCAGCCACGCCCCTACGTGTCGTTCAAGTTCAACCCGGCGCTGGTGCCGGGGCTGCCCGAGCCGCGGCCGATGTTCGAGATCTGGGTCTATTCGCCGCGGATCGAGGGCGTGCACCTGCGCGGCGGCCGCGTCGCGCGCGGCGGGCTGCGCTGGTCCGACCGCCGCGAAGACTTCCGCACCGAGGTGCTGGGGCTGATGAAGGCGCAGATGGTGAAGAACACGGTGATCGTGCCGGTGGGCTCCAAGGGCGGCTTCGTGGTCAAGCGCCCGCCCCCGCCGACCGACCGCGATGCGTTCCTGCAGGAAGGCATCGCCTGCTACCAGACCTTCCTGCGCGGGCTGCTGGACCTGACCGACAACCTTGTCGGCGGCCAGCTGGTGCCGCCGCCCGACGTGGTGCGGCATGACGACAACGATCCATACCTTGTGGTCGCGGCCGACAAGGGCACCGCGACGTTTTCCGACTTCGCCAACGCGATTTCCGCCGAGTATGGTTTCTGGCTCGACGATGCCTTTGCTTCGGGCGGCTCGGTCGGCTACGACCACAAGAAGATGGGCATCACCGCGCGCGGCGCGTGGGAATCGGTCAAGCGGCATTTCCGCGAGATGGGCGTCGATATCCAGACCACCGACTTCACCGTCGCCGGCGTCGGCGACATGTCGGGCGATGTGTTCGGCAACGGCATGCTGCTGTCGCCGCACATCAGGCTGGTAGCCGCCTTCGATCACCGCCACATCTTCCTCGACCCCGACCCGGATCCCGCGCGCACGCTGGAGGAGCGCACGCGGCTGTTCAATCTGCCGCGCTCGAGCTGGGCCGACTACGACGCCACGCTGATCTCCGCCGGCGGCGGCATCTTCCCGCGCACGGCCAAGACCATCGCGCTGACGCCGCAGGTGCAGGCGGTGCTCGGCATCACGGCCAGCGCGCTGTCGCCGGCCGAACTGATCCACGCTATCCTGATGGCGCCGGTCGATCTGCTCTACAACGGCGGCATCGGCACCTACGTCAAGTCGAGCCATGAAACACACCTGCAGGCCGGCGACCGCACCAACGACGCCGTGCGCGTCAACGGCAACGAACTGCGCTGCAAGGTAGTCGGCGAAGGCGGCAACCTGGGTTTCACCCAGCTGGGCCGCATCGAGTTCGCGCGCAAGGGCGGCCGCATCAACACCGATGCCATCGACAACTCCGCCGGCGTGGACTGCTCCGACCATGAGGTCAATATCAAGATCCTGCTGGGCCTGGTGATGGCCGATGGCGAGATGACCGAGAAGCAGCGCAACAAGCTGCTGGCCGAGATGACCGACGAGGTCGGCCTGCTGGTGCTGCAGGACAACTACTACCAGACCCAGGCGCTGTCGGTGGCCGGGCGCCATGCCGCGCCGCTGCTCGACGGCGAGGCGCGGCTGGTGCGCTGGCTGGAGCGCGCCGGGCGCCTGAACCGGGCGCTCGAATTCCTGCCTTCCGACGAAGAGATCGCCGAGCGCAAGCTGGCCGGCGAAGGGCTCACATCGCCCGAGCGCGCGGTGCTGCTGGCGTACAGCAAGATGTGGCTGTACGACGCGCTGCTCGATTCCGACGTGCCGGAAGACCCGCTGGTCGGCGGCCTGCTCTCCGATTACTTCCCGGTGCCGCTGCGCCAGCGCCATGGCGAAACCATGCATCGGCACCCGCTGCGGCGCGAGATCCTGTCGACGCACCTGACGAATATGCTGGTCAACCGCATCGGCGCGACCTTCGTGCACCGGATCATGGAAGAAACCGACGCGCGCCCCGCTGACATCGTGCGCGCCTGCCTGATTGCGCGCGACGTGTTCGGGCTGACCGCGTTGTGGCAGGAGATCGATGCGCTGGACAACCGCGTGCCCGATGCCGAGCAGGCGCGCATGTTCGGCGAGGTGGCCGTGCTGCTGGAGCGGGCCTGCCTGTGGTTTATCCGCTATCTGCGCAGCGGCAGCCAGGCCGGCGCCGAACTGGCGCGCTTTACGCAGGCGGCACAGTGGCTGCTGCCGCAGTTGCCCCATCTGCTGCCGCCAGCCGATGCGACGGCGCTGGCGGAACATGCCAGGACCTTCACCGATGCCGGTGTCGACAAAGCGCTCGCCTTGCGCGTTGCCGGCAGCGAGATTTCCGCGGCGGCGCTGGATATCGCCGAAGTGGCCAACGCGTGCGAGCGCACCCTCGACCTGGTTGCGGGGGTGTATTTCGCGCTGGACAGCCACCTGAGCTTCAGCTGGCTGCGCGAGCGTGCGCTGGCGCTGCCTTCGGACACGCACTGGGACCTGCTGGCGCGCACCACCACGCTGGAAGACCTGGGCCGGCTCAAGCGTGCGCTGACGGTCAGCGTGCTGTCTCAGCAGGGGGAACTGGAATCGCCGGAAGCGATGATCGATGCCTGGCGTGCCAGCCGCCATGGCGCGCTGGAGCGCTTTACGCGCATGCTGGCCGACCAGCGTGCATCGGGTGCGGCGGGACTGTCGATGCTGTCGGTCGCGGTGCGCGAGATCGGGATGCTCGAGCGCGGCTAGCGCGCCATCCCTGACACGGTGAGGCGACAGCGCGGGCGGAGAGATTATTCGTCGGCGCCCGCGTCAAGGCCGCCGTCGTCCTGGCGGGCGCGCAGTTCCAGCCCGAGCAGCACCAGCAGCTCGAAGGCATCTGACAGCAGGTGCTTCTGCCGGGGCAGCAGGCTGGCATAGGGCATGTCGTAGATCGACTGGTGCGCGGCGCGCTGCCCCTTGAGGCCGCGGTCGCGCGCGATGTCCGACAGCAGCGCGGCAAACCCGGACAGGTCCTGCGCCGCCAGCGCCGAATTCAATACCTTGGCGATGACTTCCGGGGAAGCGTTCGCCCAGCCCATGCGTTCAGCATTGGAAGCGGAATTTTGAGGGAAGTCGGCAAAGTCCATTTTGTGTTTAACGGTCTCGCCCGAACGAGCTTAAGTCGGCAGCCATGTGAATTTGACCCCACATGCGTGGGGTGCTGCACAGGCTTGCGGCGCCAAAACGGATAGCGGGCTAGCGCGCTGCCGGCTTCGCGGCTACCTGCCGATAGACCGTGGTGCCGTCGCGCGCGGTGCGGGCTTCGACATGGTTGCGGGCGCCGCATTGCGGGCAGCGGAATACCGGCCCCTGCCCTTCATTGCGGATCTGCACCTCGTCCGGCTCCCATCGCGCGCCGCAAGCCTGGTTCCCACAAACAAACATGAACTCTCCTGAAAATTGAAAATTAGGGCCTCGATAGCGGCCCGCTCAACCATTGCGTTGCACCCACTGCCGCGCCCATGAAATCGCCGCAGCGCGGGCATCCTCCGGCCTGGCATGCGTGGTCGGCGGCCCGCCGCCTTCCAGCACGACGGCGCCAGACTCCCAAATATCGCACAACGCCTTGAAACGTCCCGGCCCCAGCGCGTGGCAGAACACGTGGACGACAAAGCCGCGATACTCGACCACGTCGGTGGCGTCATCGGTCAGCGCACGGTCGGCGCTGGCATTGGATGGCACCACCGGTGCGTCCGCACGCGGGTCCGGCCTGCCTCGCGCCGGACTTGCCCGCAGCAACATCGCGCAGGTAGCGCCCAGCGCCGCGCCAAGCGCCACGCCCAGGCCAAACCAGCAAGCCCTGCTTCCACACTGCGCCATCGGCACCCCCTGTCAGCGGCCGCCTGCGGCCATCCTGTCACCTGCGCAAGACCGTCGGCAGCTTGCGCCGTTCAGTATTGCTTTCAGAAGGTTATACCAATCCGGAAAGAGGCCCTTGGCGGCGCGCGGCGCACTGAAATAAGAATCCGGGACGTGACCACACCGCGGGAGGCGGCTATACTGTATATCCATACAGTATTCCAGCGGCGTTCTGCATTCGGCCGTACTGCCGCATGGCGCTTGCCATATGCCCCTGTATATGTCCCTGTATATGCTCCTGTACAAGTCCGATTCCATCCTGCTAGAGGCCTTCTATTTCGGCGACGATTCCGAATCCCTGCGCCTGCCCTGCGGCAGCGTCAGCATTGACGCCGGCGCCATCATCGTCCACGGCATCGAGCCCAGCGTGCTACGGTCGCTGCGCTGGACGCCCGATTTCCTCTCCTTCGAAGCGCACGGCACGCGCCACCGCTATCCGGTCAGCCGCCCTGCGCTGGTCGGCCCGGCGCAGGCACGCTTCGCCCTGCTTTAAGCTATCGCTTCCGCCCGCACCCATGCCCTGCCGACACGACATGCCAGACCGCAGCCCTGCAGCCAACGCACTGATCCGCACGCTCGAACTGATGCCGCACCCGGAAGGCGGCTTCTACCGCGAGACCTACCGCAGCGAAGAACGCGTCGTGTGCGCCGACCAGCGTACGCGCGAAGCCTGTACCGCGATCTACTACATGCTGTGCGGCAACGACTATTCGGCGTGGCACCGCATCCGTTCCGACGAGTTGTGGCACTTTCATGCCGGTTCACCGATAGACGTGCACAGCATCGCCGACGGTGGCATCGTCACGCAGCGTCTCGGCGATCCGCTGCGCCACCCCGGCGCATCCGTCCAGGCGGTGGTACCCGCCGGCCGATGGTTTGCCGCGGAACGCGTTGACCTGGGCGACGGCGTCGACTTTGCGCTGGTCGGTTGCACCGTGTCACCCGCCTTCCAGTTCAGCGAGTTCGAACTGGCCGATGCGGCCGCGCTGGCGAGCCTGGCAAGCGGCCATGACGCTCTGCTGCGCCGGCTCTCGCGATAGCGCGCGGCAAAAAACAGCCCGCTGCCGCGGGGTGCGGGCGGACCGGTCAGGACTGCGGCGCCAGTCTACGCGGCCACGGCGCGCGCCCATTGGCAAAGAACCCGGGTATCCCCACCGCTTTTTCCATCGACAGTCCGCGCAGCAGCGCTATACTGTATATCCATACAGTACTTTTCCAGTGCGCCCCATGTCACCCGAACCCGCCAACTGCCCCGTCTGCGGCGCCGCCGCCGAGCGCCTGCGCGCCGCGCCGCGCGGCTATCGCTACACCTGCCCCAGCTGCGGCACCTTCCAGATCAGCTCTCGTGCGCTGTCGCGCCGTCCCGGCCTGCCCGCCTCGGCGCGCGAGGATATCCGCCGGCTGCGCGCCTACGGCCACCTCCCGCTGCTGGACCTGACCCGGGATGGCGTCAGCATCAGTCCCGGCAGGCCCTGACCGATGGGCAACAACAAGCTCGCTTCCCGCTGCCACGTGCCGGCAGCGGCGCCCGACAGCTACCCGGTCCCGGGTGCCAACGGCATCCTGGGCCGCATCCCCGGCCATTACATTGCCGCCGCACTGGGCACGCTCGGCCCCGCCACGCGCGACGCCCCCGCCCACCGCGAAGTGCTGCTCGAAGCCGGCCACGCCGGCACGGTACGGCTGTTTGTTGAAAAGAAGCAGGCGCGCCATGGCCGGTACACGCATTACTACTGGTCCGCATACCGTGCCGAGCCAGAGCAACGGCCGTAGCAGGTGTGTCTTGCCGGTGTCTCATGCACGGCGCACGGATGTCGGACAACGACCGATACCGGCACGCCGCGCAGGCATCGAGACTGGATGCATCGACACAACCGGAGACCGCCATGCCAGGCAACAACATCCATGTCGTTCCCGTCGAGCACGGCTGGGCAATCGAATCCGAGGGCGGCACCGGCGGGCGCCAGCTGTTTGCGTCGCAGGAAGACGCGATCGCCGCCGGCACGGAAAAAGCGAAGCAACTGCGCGTCGAACTACTGGTTCACGGCCGCGACGGCCAGATCCGCATGCGCAACAGCTTCGGCAACGACCCGTCCGATATCAAGGGGTAGTGGTACAGGCTACTCGCCAGCGGACTCCTGCCCGCTGCCACCGAGATACAACCCCTCGACGCGCGACCGCGTCGCATAGTAGGCAAGTATCAACGACGCGGTCAGCGCAAGTCCCGCCACCGCCAGCGCGATACAGGTGGTACCGGCAATCCCCATCCCATGGTCCTTGTCCGACATGCCGTCCTCCGTCGTTGCAACAGGGCGATGATCCTGTCATGCCATGGCCGCAGCCAGAGCATTCACTATAGGCGCAATGCGGAAACGCCTGCGGCAAAGGTCACGCGTTCATGAACGCTTGCATTCGACCTTCTCTTCATATTCCCCGTCGTCGTCCCATTTACGCTCAATCAGGCACGGACCGTCGCGGAACTTCTCCTTGTGCTCATAACCGCGCGGACCGCCCTTGCACTTGCGCTCTTCCTTGTATTCGCCATCCCGCTTGACCTCGCGCTCGATCTTGCAGGGGCCGCTGCGGAATTTCTCCTTGTACTCGCCGCCGGCATGTGAGACGGACGAGGCCAGCAGGCAGGAGAAGATGACGATGGGGGTAAGGTGTGTGCGTGCCATGGGAGCGACCTGCGCGAGGGACCACCGAGCATAACAACCGCCGCCGCGAGCGGCTGTATCAAAGCGTTACGGCGCATCCCATCCGTGCGCCCCGGAAGGTCTGGCCGCCCTGCATAACGATGGCGTGCTGATCCTGGATGAACTGTCGCAGATCGATCCGCGGGAGGCGGGTGACGCCGCCTATCTGCTGGCGAACGGACAGGGCAAGGTGCGCGCCACGCGGACCGGCACGGCGCGGCAAGCCGCCCACTGGCGCCTGCTGTTCCTGTCGGCGGGCGAGGAATCGCTGTCGACGCTGATGTTGGGGGTGGGCAAGAAGGCCAATGCCGGGCAGGAAATCCGCCTCGCCGATTTCGAAGCCGACGCCGGCGCAGGCATGGGCGCCTTCGAAACGCTCCACGGCCACGCCACTTCCGGGGAATTGTCGGTGGCGATCAAGGCCGCTGCGGCCCGTTACTACGGTACCGTGGGCATCGCGTGGCAGGGGCTGGCAGGACGGCGAATCGTGGCGGGCTGCCAAAGCCTGTTTCAACTCCTGGCTGGAATCGTTCGGCGGCGCCAGCAACCGCGAGGAACGCGCCATGCTGGCCCAGGTGCGTGCGTTTTTTGAGACCCACGGTGCCAGCCGCTTCGAATACCTGGCATCCGATCAAGATCAGCGCATCCCCAACCGTGCCGGGTTCTACCGCAATGGCGAGGCGGGCCAGCGCGAATTCCTGGTACTGTCCGAAGCCTTCCGGCGCGAGGTATGCCAAGACTTCGATCCCAAGACGGTAGTGCGTGCACTGGTTTCAGCCGGCTGGCTGGCGTTGGATGGCGGCAAGCCGCAGCGGCGCGAGCGTTTGCCCGGTCTTGGCCGGGTGCGCTGCTATGTCTTCACCTCGCGGATGTGGGAGGACGAATCTTGACCTAGACTTCCCGCTTCTTCGCCAGGCTTAGAATTGCGCGTGTCCCGAATGTCCCGCAGGTCCCAAGGGCTGCAAACCCAATGGCTTCAAGGAATTGCGGGCGATCGGGAATGGGACATAGGACATGCCCCCCGAATGTCCCACGTGTCCAACGTGGGGCCCCAGCAAGATAGCGACGACGTGCCCCGCACCAGGCTGGGACACCGACGGACATACCAGTCCTCCTCTCGCGTCCCAAGGCAGAGCAGCCGAAAACCCCTTGCCAGACAAGGCTGCGGAACCCTTGGGACACGCGGGACATGTGGGACACGCGAAAACTCGGTGAAGCCGACATGCCCCCCATCGGACATGTGAGACACAGGACATGCTTTCGAATCCGACGTGTACCGCTGCTACAGTGCAAGTTCGTTCCGGATCCGCGCATACGCGCTGCTCTTGAAGTCATTGCCGGCGCCGAACATCTGGTGTGCGAAAGGAACATCCTTGACGCGCTGGACATGATCGACCCACGCCGTGATGGCATTCAATGCCCCCCACCAGGTCTCCGTTTCCGCCGGCACCGGCTGGTTGCTCGCGCGCTGCCGGCAGCCATCCCGGCGAATACTCAACATCGCCTGGCGTGATGCGCGTATGTGGTCGAGACGGGTTGCGTAGGCCTGGGCCATGGCCTTGTTGGTCGCCGCCGACGCTGGTCGCAGGGGGTCTGGCAGAATTTTCTCCAGAAAGGCTTTGAAAGCAGCGTTGTCACAGGCTGCAGCCGCCATTTTCCGCATGATCTCCTGCTGAGCCGATTGATCGGCCAGCAGCAGCCTAAAAAATGCCCTGGCTTCATACTTCAACTGACCGAGGGTCAGATCATGCCCCCGCCGGAAAAACGTGCCGGCCTCGCGCGCGCGCGTGGCCAACGTCAAGGTGTTGTTGCAGACCACGCGGACCGTGGTCAGGCGGATATCGATCGCGCGCGAGCCGTCGTGACTGTTGCTGAAGAGCAGATAGGTATTGAGTTCATCGCTGTCCCCCACTCGAATGGGTTGGGTAAGTGCCCCCTGCAGCCACACCACCTCGCCCTGCTTGAGATAGCCGCCGGTCTCATACTTGCCGCCGCCAAGCAACTCATCGAACAGCGCCATGCCGTCACGATTCTGGAGCGGCTGGAACTGCGGGTGCACCACACCCAGCACGCGCCCTGACTGGCCCCGCTTGCGATCGTCCCGTACGATCGCGACGCGCTGTGGCACCTGCGATTTGGGCTCCCTGGTCACAGACAGGAGTTTCGTGCTGACCGTCCAGTCCAGCCCGCCGGCGCGGATGGCGCCCTCCAGATCCGGCGGGGCTGGCAACGGCTCACCAAGCCCGTGCCAGGGGACCTCGCCCACATAGAACATCTTGCCAATCAGGTGCGGCATTTTCAGCTCCCAGATAGATGTTTGCAGCCATGACAGGCTCCCATGTAGTTTCTCCGTACAGAGTTCGCCTGCCATTGCCACCGTTTTCGACGGACCAGCCCTTTCCGGCGGGGCACTACGTGACTAGCCACATGGCCAAATCGCCGATGATGTTGCGCAATCTCCTTGCAGTCGCGGAAGGTTGACCCAAAGAGAATTTGTGCAGCGCCCGCGAGGAAGCGAGTCGCGTGAAAAAAAGAAGGCCGGCAAGCGCGCCCTTAGCGCGGCAGTGTGTCGTGATCGCGCGGATTGGCGCTTGGACACGAACCTGATCTTCATACGCGGTGCCCCATCTGTTGCAACGCTTCTATGCTGTTCCTGAAATGCGGTATCCAACCAGGTATCCCACGGCCACCCCAACCCGCGCTTTGCATCGGTGAGCAGGGGCAATCAGATTGATCGGACGGCTAGTGCTCCTGCAAAGTGCCCGGGTCAATTGATTATTACGTCAAGGCGGGCAAAAAAATGTGCCCTAGATAACACGACAGCGGGTTACGGGGTTGCGTTTCATACAGCCGAGCGGCTGCACTATGCAATTCGTCAGGAACCAGAGCGCACGAAACTTCCGACCGACCGAATGCCGTCTGACCCAGGCACCGCTTCAAGACCGCAAACAAGTGCGACGAGAAACGATCGACGCCGGCCACCGCTCCCGTTAACGTTCCCAGACACTGCTATCTCAGTCACGTCCGAAGGAGCGCTACATTCTGCTGCTACGCAACCTAAGATAGTGGGCGGTTGGGCTGGGTTACCAGTGGTGGTTACCGGTTACCAGTGGTTACCACGCAACCCGGGAGGCATGTCCGGCCTCGACTAAGCCCCCTTCGCCCGACGACTGGCCACAGAGCAGCATCGGCAGCAGTATCGCGCTCATTTACCGCGCCAGGAACATATGAACCTTGGATCACCTGCAGGCGACCATTCGACGCGCCTTGATTTCCCGTACTTGGCCAAAAGTCCTATTCTCCAGACGTGCAGGGTCCTAACAATCTCTTTCGTGAGCAGGCATGCGGCTAGCTGACTTTATCTTGCGGGACATGGCGCATATTTTGGCCGAATGGGAGGCATTTGCGACGACCATGCTGCCGGCCGCAAGAAACCTGAATTCCCTGGCACTACGCGACCACGCACCCCAGATCCTGCAGGCCGTGGCCAAGGATCTGTCGACCCTGCAGACGGAGGAGGCTCAGCGTGAAAAATCACTGGGACGAGCCCCCAAGCTGCCAGGGGCGCCGGAAACTGCGGCGCAAACTCATGCCCTGATGCGCGCACGCGCCGGCTTCAATATTAACCAGTTGGTCGCTGAGTACCGGGCCCTTCGTGCCAGCGTGCTGCGGTTGTGGATGGACGAGTTCCAGTTGGTCGCCGCGGACTTGGATGACATGGTGAGGTTCAACGAAGCTATCGATCAGGCAGTCGCGGAATCAGTGGACTTTTTCAATGCGCAGGTAGAGCAGTCTCGCAATCTTTTGCTCGGGATGCTGGGGCATGATCTGCGCAGTCCGCTGCAGACTATCCTGGCGACCGCCGAATATTTATCCGCACTGAACGCCGGGGAGAAGGTCTCGGAAGCCGCAGCACGATTGATTCGAAGCGGTGCCAGCATGAATGCCCTTCTGAATGATCTTTGTGATTTCAACCGAACACAACTCGGCTTGGGGATCAACGTCGATCCCAATCACGTCGATCTGGCTAATGTGGTTGCCGACATCGTGGATCAGTTGCGTGCAGCCAATCCAGACCGTCGCATCGATCTGGAGGTGAAGGGCAACATGCTGGGGGTCTGGGACGGTTCGCGCCTGCAGCAGTTGCTTTCTAATCTGGTCCTCAATGCGATCAGGTACGGCGCACCGGACAAGCCGGTTCGGGTTGTGGTAACCGGTCATGACACGGACGTCCGGCTCGAGGTTATAAACAGCGGGGCCGCCATTGACGGGCAGACGCTGGAGCGGATCTTTGACCCGCTGACCAGAGGCCTGAATGCAGAAGACAACAAGATGAGTGGCCTCGGGCTTGGGCTGTACATCGCGAGCGAAATTGCTAAAGCACATCAGGGATCAATCGACGTTCGGTCAGACCAATCGGAAACCGCATTTGACGTGCGTCTGCCGCGCGTCGCGCTTAGCAAATGACTGGAGTCTGAACGTGGTGCAAAGACGTATGTAGGCGCAGCATCGCATTGCAATCGCCAAGGGCGGTACACGACCCATCTCAGCTATTGGCTTTCGATCGACTGCAACGACAGCTTTCGAGTGCAAAGCCGTCGTTTCTCAGCGAGAGCCAGGTCCGCGATCTTTGGTCAAATCGGCTGCATTATGTACCAGCCGCTTGCCTCGAAATGGACCAACTCACGAACAGGCTTGCAGCAGGCCTGTGTTGCGTCCACCTGGTGCTGCAAATTCGGCACTTGTGCTCGCACGCTTCGGTCAGCACACCGCTGGCAACCAATCGGAAATACATTGCGGAGAGGGGATGCAATGCGTCGTGGCCGTGGGAAGTCCGCGCGTCGCTGCGCAGGGCTTCGCATTGTCGGCAAAGCACCGTCTCCGCCGGCTTCATGGCCGGCTTGGATGCCTCATTCACCTGGGATTTGCAGGGCCTGGCTTGGCGATCCGCTTCCGCATTTATCGCTGGCCAGCTCGAGCGCATTCGCCGGACCGCCGTCCAGTACAACACACGCATCGCACTGGAACCCGTATGGACGGCTGCCAGACGGCAACGCTCGCTCTGGTGATGCATGGGGATGCCAAACTCCACTGCCGAAGCGAAGCACACGACCCTCTCGTGGGCGTCGCCTTGATCCAGGATATCGTTGATCACCGCGGACACGTTCCGGGCGTAGTCGCCGACACCATCGAGAGTCCGCAAGATCGACTGGCGATGCACCCGCCGGCTCATCGTCCGCACCTCGCGATGCAGGCGGCCCAGTGTCGGCAGCATGGCATCGGCCGATTTTCTTTGGTTCTGCATGGTTGGTTCCTTGTTCCCGTCACGGCGCAGACGCGGATTGGACCGAGTCCGCAGGCCGACCGCGCCATTCCGACACACTGCAACCAAACCGCATGGCGAACCACCTGGAAAAAACGCAAAGCGAAGTGAATCCAAGCAATGCTGCAACTTCCGAGAGCGGTCGTTCAATATTTGCGATGTAGCGCACCGCGAGATCGGCGCGCACTTCATGGAGAATCGTCAGGTAGCTCTGGCCGGAAAGCCGGAGCTTGCGATGGACCGTGCGGCGATCGATCCCCAACTGCCGGGCGACCTCGTCGGCCGAGCATTTGCCTTGCGGCAGCATGCATGCAACCAGCCGCCTCACATTGTCAGGCATGCTTTCCCCCCGTTCGGCGAGCATGGAATCGAGATGTCTGCGCGCTTCGGATACTGTGGAACGGTCGTAGGCCTTCAACGGGACTTCGAGGTCGTCGGCGCGATACGTGATGCCGTCGAACTCCTGGCTGAACGACACCGTTGCGCCGAACAGTCGGGTATGCGTGGCCGTGTTGGCGGGTGCCGCGTGGGTGAAATAGACGCGGTGCGGTACCAGGGGCACGCCGTGCAGGCGCCCGAGCAGGCAATGCAGCGCGCGATGGATCGCCCCGACAACCAGCTCGATGGATTGGCGCAGGCCGCCGTCACCCGTGCCGAGCAGTTCGGCCCGCACCGTGACCAGTTCGCCGGATCCTTCGATATGAAGCGAAAGCGCCTCGTTGTGCAGGCGCAGATAGCGTGCCATCGCATCGAGAGCCATGCGCAGACTGGGCGCTTCCCGCATGGCAAGCCCCAGGGGGCCCAGGTCGGCGAGCTGGCGGGATTCGGCCATGCGCAGGCCGAAGTCGATCTGGCCTGACGCGGCCGCCGAGGCCTCGAGGAGATGGCTCACGGCCTCGACCGGGACGCGGATGTCCGTGTCGAGCAGGGCATAGCGGCTCAGGCTGGCCTTGGCCAAAAGCTGATGGGGATTCAGTCCTGCGGACCGCGCCACTTCGGCGTAGTTGGCCAGACTCCCGCTGCGCAGCAGGTAGGGCATGGTGTGTCTCCAGAAGTCTCGGGATGCCGGCGAAGGTGCCCCCGGCGCCGTCATACCGCAAGTCGCATGGACTGATAAAAATGCCGCGAGGAGAGATGCATCCAGCCAAACCTCGGTGGGCAGGGCAGTGCCCGGATCATGGCGTGCCGGCGCCGTCCACCAGCAACGCCAGGCTGTCTCCAGTCGCCTGGACGGTAAATCTACGCGGGCACAGGCTTGCCGAGCCGGGCTCACAGGGCTTCGCGAGATCGAACCGCAAGCCGTGGGCGGGGCATTGCAGGACGGTCCCCTGCAGCTTCCCGCTGGCCAGTGACGCGCCGTTGTGGGGACAAGAGTTGTCGATGGCGTGGAAGGTCCCGTCGATGTTGAACAGCACGATGCTCCTGCCGTCGATAAAGATGAGCTTGCGCTGGCCGGGCGAGAGTTCGTCCATCCTGGCGACCGTGACTGGCTTCTGCGTGACGTCCATCTGGGTTTCCTCCGTCATGCCACCGCACGCTCGTTGGCGTCCCCAACGTCCGTGACGTCCGATCCATTGCGCGCGCGCTCCAGTTCCTCGATCAGCAGCGGGCCGCCGAGGCTCATCGAGTGAATGCCCAGCACGCTGACGAGTTGCAGCACCGCGGTGATCTGTTCCCGCGTGGCCCCAAGTTCGAGCGCCTTGCGGATATGGCGCTGCGTACCAGACGCGTACAGGTGCGTGCAGGACGCGTCCACCGCAATGCAGATGAACTCGATGGTTTTTGGGTCCAGCACGCCCGCCTTCAGCGGATGCATGCCCATTGCCACGAACCGTTCCGTCCAGACCGGATCGAGTTCAGCGGCCGCATCCCAGTCAGAATTCCAGTAGCCGCTGGCCCGCAGTTCATCGCAGACTGGCGTGGCGGTCGGATCGGCATCACGGTTCATGCTGGTCTCCAGGGACGGGTTATTGGACGGCACGCTCGCGCAGCAACTTCTTGTTGATCTTGCCGACGCTCGTCTTCGGGATCTCGGCGACGAAGGCGATGCGGTCCGGATCGGGTACCGCGTACTTGCTGATGCGCTTCGAATCGACGTGCTGCATCAGTCCGTCACGGATCGCTTCCACGCCCACGTTCGCGTCGGGCTTGCGCACCACGAACGCCATCGGCCGTTCGCCCCACTTCTCGTCACGCACGCCGACCACCGCGCACTCCTGCACGCCGGCCACGCCCGTGATCAGGCTTTCGACCTCGATGGAGGACACCCACTCGCCGCCCGTCTTGATCACGTCCTTGATGCGGTCGACGATCCGGACGAAGCCATCCTGGCCCATGACGGCGATATCCTGCGTATGCAGGTAGCTGGCGGCCCAAAGTTCTTCCGATGCTTCCGGCTTGCCGACATAACCCTTCGTCAGGAAAGGCGAGCGCAGCACGACTTCGCCCTGTTGCTTCCCGTCGCGCGCTACGTCATTCAGGTTGCCGTCGACAATGCGGAAGTCGACGAACGGCACCGGGCGGCCGGTTGCGCAGCGCATCCGCACCTCTTCCTGGCGATCCTTCGGCTGGTATCCCGGCGGCAGTTGCGCCAGGGAGACGATGGGGCCGGTTTCCGACATGCCATAGGCGGTGAACACGTCCATGCCACGATCGAGCGCCGCCTCGCACAGCGCCGGCGGCATGGCCGAACCGCCGATGATCAGCTTCCAGCCGGACAGGTCCTTGCCTTGCACGTCGGACGCATCGAGCAGCATCTGGAGGATAGTCGGCACGCAGTGGGAGAACGTCACGCCCTCCGACTCGCGCAGGCTGACCAGCCGCTCGGGGATGTAGCGGCCTGGCAGCACGGTCTTGAGCCCCAGCATGATCGCGATGTACGGCATGCCCCAGGCCAGCACGTGGAACATGGGCGTGATCGGCATGTAGACGTCCTCACGGTGCAGGCGCTGCCCCTCGCGCGGCGAGCACAGGCTCATGGCGGTGGACATCGCATGCATGACGATGTCGCGGTGGCTGTAGGCGACACCTTTGGGGTCGCCGGTCGTGCCGGTCGTGTAGAACGTCGCGGCCTTGGTCCGTTCGTCGAACTCGGGGAAGTCGAAGTCGGCCGAAGCCTGGTCCATCAGCGCCTCGTATTCGCCGGCCAACGGCAGGGTATTGGCCGGAACCGCCTCACCGTCGGCGATGACGATCACGCGCCGCAACGACTTCAGTTCCGCCTTGATCTCCTCCAGCATGGGGACGAAGTCGGCATGTACGAGGATGACTTCCGCCTTCGAGTCGTTCAGCGTATAGAGGATCTGCTGCGCCGATAGCCGCACATTCACCGTGAACAGCGTGGCGCCCATCATCGGAATGGCGAAATAGCTTTCGAGGTAGCGGTGGCTGTCCCAGTCCATGACCGCGACGGTGGTGCCGTGGCGGACGTTCAGCGCCCGCAGCACGGAGGCGAGCTGGCCGATGCGCTCGCGGAATTGCCTGAAGCGGTAGCGGCGCTCGCCGCGGTACGTGATTTCCTGCTCGCCGTGGATGCTCATCGCATTCAGCAGCAACTGCTTGACCAGCAGCGGGAAGGCATAGGCCGACGGCGTCGGCGTGATCAGGTTCTCTTGCATGTCGGTGCTCAGAAAGGCTTGGTTCCGATGATCCCGGCGCGCTCCATCTTGCGATGGCATGGCGGGTAGTCCATGACGGCGTAGTGCTGCGTGGCGCTGTTGTCCCAGATCGCCACGCTGTTGGGCTGCCAGCGCCAGCGCACCTGGTATTCGGGGATGGTGGCCTGGCTGATGAGGTAGCGCAGCAGGTCGGCAGCGCCAGGATTGGCGTCGGCGCCATAGCGCACGCGGGCGGGCGTGTGGAAATTGGTGAAGTGGGTCGTGAAGACGTTGACGTAGAGGACCTTCTCGCCAGTCTCAGGGTGGGTGCGCACGACGGGGTGCTCCGCATCCGGGTACTGCGCCTTGAGCGCCAGCCGCTTCTCGATGGGCATCACGGCCCCGAACGTCGCTTCGATGCTGTGGCGGGCACGCAGATCTGCGATCTCGGCCTTGACGTGTGCCGGCAGCCGCTCATAGGCCAGTACCATGTTGGCCCACATGGTGTCGCCCCCGACCGGCGGGCATTCAACGCAGCGCAGCACCGCGCCGAACTGCGGCGCCTCGCGCCAGGTGGTGTCGGAGTGCCAGGAATTCTCGTAGCGGTCGTTTGGCTGCGCCGGCGTGCGGTAGATCCGCACCAGGCCCGGATGCTCCGGGTCGCTGCCGGCGACCGGGTGATCTTCCAGTTCGCCGAAGCGGCGGGCGAAGGCCACGTGTTCCGCGCGGCTGATGTGCTGGTCACGCAGGAAGATGACACGGTGCTCCAGCAGCGCGCTACGGAGTTCGGCAAAGAGGCCGTCGTCGTGGATGGCGTCGGCGAGCTTCACGCCGGTGATTTCTGCGCCCAGCGCATGGGTCAGTTGCTCGATATGCATGATGCGGGTCCCGTCGTCAGAGGATGAAGACCGACGAGCCTGTCGTCTTGCGCGACTCCAGGTCGCGGTGGGCCTGCGCCGCATCTTCCAGGCCGTAGCGCTGGTTGGTCTCGATGCGGATGCGGCCGGACGCCACGTGGTCGAACAGTTCGCCTGCGAGGGCGGCTTTTTCGACGGGGTCGGCGATGTAGTCGGCCAGCGCCGGGCGGGTCAGGTAAGGCGAACCCTTGAGGCCGAGGATGTGTGGATTGAACGGCGGGATCGGGCCCGACGACGTGCCCACGCACACCACCAGGCCACGGCGCTTGACTGAGTCCAGGCTGGCTTCGAAAGTGTCCTTGCCGACGCTGTCGAGCACTACATTGACGCCGACGCCGTCGGTCAGTTCGCGCACGCGCTTGGCGATGTCCTCGGTGCTGTAGTTGATGGTGTGGTCACAACCGTGGGCGCGCGCCACTTCGGCCTTGGCTTCGCTGGAGACGGTGCCAATCACCGTCAGTCCGAGCAGCTTGGCCCATTGCGACACGATCAGCCCGACCCCGCCGGCAGCGGCGTGCAGCAGGATGGTGTCGCCGCGCTTGTAGTCATAGATGCGGCGCATCAGGTAGGACGACGTCAGGCCGCGCATGGTCATCGCGGCGGCGGTCTCGCAGGCGATGCCGTCGGGCAGGCGGATCAGCGGGGCAGCGGGGATCAGGCGCTCGGTGCAGTAGGCGCCGAGCGTGTTGTAGGCGCCGGTGTAGGTCACGCGATCGCCGACCGACACATTGGTCACGTCCGGCCCCACGGCCACCACCACGCCAGCGCCCTCGGTGCCGATGCCCGACGGCAGCGGCGCCGGATACAGGCCGGTGCGGAAATAGATGTCGGCAAAGTTCAGCCCCACAGCTTCGTGGCGCAGTCGCACCTGGCCCGGGCCGGGTTCTCCGACTTCAACATCTTCATAACGGAGGACCTCGGGACCACCGGTTTCATGAAAGCGGACAGCTTTAGCCATCTTTGTCTCCTGATTCGTTCTGTGATTGGTTGGGGTTACCGGGCGACCGCGGCGCGCGGCTCGCGCGCAAAGCCGGCATTCCCAGGCCAGGCTCTCGGGATTCGCCATGGGCTCCACTATAGGTGCCCGATGTATTGGCCTTTTCATTTGAGGCGCCATAGTTTTTCGTTTGTGCGCCACCCCGCGGGAAGTGCTGTGCGTTGGCCAAACATGCAGGGGTGGGGTCGAGCGGGGGACCTTGCGCGCTATCGGCAGGTTGCGGGACGTGTCGGGATATCGCCGCAGTATCTCCCGCGGCAGATTGGCCCACCCCATTGGCAAAATGCGTGCGCCCCCGTGGGCGCACGAATCACCCTCAGCGGAGAAAGGTCAAACTCGGCATCTGTGATTGACTGGGGATTAGTGGGCGGCCGCAGCGCGGTCGTGCGCAAAGCCGGCATACCAGGCCAGGCTTTCGGGATTCGCCATGGTGTCGGGATTCGCCACTTTCTCCAGTGGCTGCCCCAACAGCAGTTTCTTGATCGGCAGTTCCATCTTCTTGCCGGACAGCGTGCGCGGGATGGCGGCCACCTGGAAGACGTCGTTGGGCACGTGCCGGGCGGACAGCGCCACCTTGATGCGCTCGCGGATGGTGCCCTGCAGTTCGGGCGTCAGTTCGACGTCGGGCCGCAGCACGACGAACAGCGGCATGTAGGACTCGCGGCCCAGGTATTCAAGGTCGACGACCATGCTGTCCAGCACCTCTGGCAGTTCCTCGACGGCGCGGTACAGCTCGCTCGTGCCCATGCGGATGCCGTGCCGGTTGATGGTGGCGTCCGAGCGGCCGTAGATGACGGCTCCGCCGCGTGGCGTGATGCGCACCCAGTCGCCGTGGCGCCAGATGCCGGGGTAGGTGTCGAAGTAGCTGTCGCGGTAGCGCAGGTTGTCCTGGTCGTTCCAGAAGCAGAGCGGCATCGACGGCATGGGCGCGGTGCAGACCAGTTCGCCGACCTCGTCGATCAGCGGCCGGCCGGCTTCGTCGAAGGCCTCGACGCGGGCGCCCAGGCAGCGGCACTGCATCTCGCCGAGGTAGACGGGCAGCGTCGGCACGCCGGCCACGAAGCAGCCCGCGAAGTCGGTGCCGCCGGACAGTGCGTTGATCCAGACGGGGCCGACGTGGTCGAGGATCCAGCGGTAGCCCTCCGGCGACAGCGGCGATCCGGTCGACCCGATGCCGCGCAGGTGCGACAGGTCGGCCACGGCACGCGGCTCGACGCCGGCCTTCAGGCACGACTGGAAGTAGGCAGCGCCGGCGCCAAAGAAGTCGATCTTCTCCTCACCGATGAAACGCCAGAGCGTCTCCATGTTCGGGTAGCCGGGGTTGCCGTCGAACAGGCACACCGTCGCCCCGGCGAGCAGGCCGCCGACCTGCAGGTTCCACATGATCCAGCCGGTGCTGGCCTGCCAGTAGAAGCGGTCGCCCGGATTCAGGTCGAGATGCAGCGTGGTGAGCTTGACATGCTCCAGCACGATGCCGCCCTGCGAGTGCACGATGGGCTTGGGCAGGCCGGTCGTCCCGGACGAGTAGACGATCCACAGCGGGTGGTCGAAGGGCACGAGTTCCGGGTCGAGCGGGACGTCCATCGCCGTCGCTTCGGCCCAGGTGATGCCGCCGCGGAA
Organism: Cupriavidus consociatus; assembly: GCF_017814975.1. Classification (GTDB taxonomy): domain Bacteria; phylum Pseudomonadota; class Gammaproteobacteria; order Burkholderiales; family Burkholderiaceae; genus Cupriavidus; species Cupriavidus consociatus. Next base: position 208,825 of record NZ_JAGIQA010000006.1, on the reverse strand, counting down.
GTCGTAGCACGATGTTTCCTGCGCCAGACCGGGCACCAGGATGACGCGCTCCACGCTCGGCAACTGCTCGAGCAAGGTGTGCAGCAGCGGCTGGCGATTGAACGCCTTGCCGCCATAGCGATAACCGTCGACGGCGATCAGCACCTTGGGCTCGATCTGGCGAAAGCGATCCAGGACCGCCAGCTCGCCCATATCCGGAGAGCAGGCGGACCACACCGCACCAATGCTCGCCACCGCCAGGAACGCAACAATGGTCTGGGGGGTGTTGGGCAGGAACGCCGCCACGCGGTCGCCCCGGTCCACACCCATGCCGCGCAGTGTCGCGGCCACCGACGCCACCTGGCGTTCGAGTTCGGCCCAGCTTATCTCGCCTGTCTCGCCGGACTCGTTGCGATGGACGATGGCGGGGTGTTCTGCGGTGGCGTGGCGGAACACCTGCTCGACGTAGTTCATCTGCACGCCGGGGAACCAGGTCGCGCCCGGCATGCCGGCGTCCGCGAGCGCCACGCGAGGCGGGCGTGGCGTCCGGATGTCGGCCCATTGCCACAGCGCCAGCCAGAAGGCGTCGATCTCTTCCACCGACCACTGCCACAAGGCGTTGTAGTCGGCGAAGACAAGGCCGCGCTCCTGCTCGATCCAGCGCATGAAGGCCGTGATGCGCGCGCGGCGGACGACATCCGGCGAAGGCGCCCACGCGGGGGCTTCGGCTTCAGGCAAGCGGGCTACGGACGCCGAGGTAGTGGAATTGCACATTGCTGGATACTCAAGGTGGCTGCGTCGTGTCACGACACAGCCGGAAGGTGAAAGTCAGCGCGGTCTCAGGCGGATACCGCGACCGGGGACACTGCGGGCGTGGCGGCATCGATGCGGACGTCGGCAACCTTGGCCAGGTCCGCTTCATACGTACGCATGGCGCGCAGGAAGCACAGCGCGGCAAGCAGCCCGAAGGCAGGCATGACCGCAAGCGCCGTCTGCAGGCCCCACGCATCGGATACCAGGCCGCCCACGAAGGGCCCGACAGCCAGCCCGAGGAGGTTCTGGAACAGGGCCAGCATTGCCGCCCCCGTAGAACGCAGGCCGGGATGGATCACGTTGAACACCACGCTGGAAGCGGGCGCGACCGTGCACATCATCAGCAGGCCGCCGAAGGCAGTCAGCAGAAACTGCGCGTTGGCACCCATCGGGACGCCGAAGGCGGTCATGAAAACCAGCAGCGTCGCGGTGGACAGCGAGGCCATCAGCACCAGCTTGTTGCGCGGACGACGGACAGCGACGGCATCGGCCGCCACGCCCCAGAAGAAGGATCCCGCTGCGCCGCAGAGCACGATGATCGCGGCCAGCATGGCCGCCTTGTCGGCGGCGGCGCCGTGATACCGGTTGAAGTAGCTGGGCAGCCACGACCAGATCGTCGAGACGACAATGAGCTGGCACGCCGCGCCGATGCATGTCCACCAGACGGTAGGTGAACCAGTCAGTGCGCGCACGGTCTGCGTGACGAAGCCCATCGTCGATGGCTGGCGCTCGGTGCGCGGTGCAATCTCTACGGTCTTGTAATCCGGCACCAGCAAGTACAGGACGGCCAGGATCAGGCCGGGAACTCCAACCACGCCGAACGCGGCTTCCCAGCCCCAGCGCGCTGCGACGACGCCGCCCAGCACTACGCCCAGCACGGAGCCGATCGATGCCGCCGCGAGGAAGGCGCCCAGCAGCGTGGCGCGCAGCCGCTTGGGAAACAGGCTCGCGATCAGGGCGCCGCCGACCGAGCCGTATCCAGTTTCGCCCGCACCGACGATGGCACGGGCCAGGAAGAGCTGGCTGTAGTTGCGGGTGAACATGCAGGAGATCGTGGCAAGGCTCCACACCGTTGCCATCACGAAAATACTCTTGACCCGCCCGAAGCGGTCGGCGAGCAGCGCCACCGGCAGGCCGCCAGCGGCAACGACGATCGAGATGATCGACACCAGGCCGCCGAGCTGCATGTCCGACAGCCCCCAGGCAGCTTTCAGGTGCGGGAACAGCGAGACGATGACCTGCCGGTCGATGTAGTCGAACAGCATCAGCGCGAAGGTCATGGCAAAGGCGAACCAGGCCTTCGGCTTGCTGACGAGGTAGCCGTCGCGGTCATTGTTGCCCGGGGCGGCGGAATGGAAGTTCATGATGCGGTCTCCGAGTCGGGGGCTTTTTCTTTGAAAGCCCCCTGTGTATTCGGTCGGTGCGGTCGGTGCGGTCGGTGCGGTCGGTGCGGTCGGTGCGGTCGGTGCGGTCGGTGCGGTCGGTGCGGTCGGTGCCTGGCCCACGCTGGTGGGCCAGGCGGCACGCCGTCAGGCTACGGCGCGCAGCGGCACGCCCCGGACTCCCGGCAGACGGTTGGGCGCCATGCCGTTGGCAGCGAGCGTCTCGTCGACGCTGTCGTACCAGGTGCCAATGCGGTAGATCTCGCGCGCTTCCTTGCCGCTGGCAATTTCGCGGCCGAGTTCATTGGCGACGCGCACGCACTGCTGGATCTGCTGCACAGAGGTCATGCGGTTGCCGCGCTGGTCCGTCAGCGTGTCTTCCGTGCCGACGCGCGGATGGAAGCCCATGGCCATCGACATCATGTTGATCGGCAGGACATTGCGCAGAAGAGACTCGGACGTGACACAGATGCCATCTGCCGCGCGTTGCAGGAGATGCATGAAGTTGAACGGGTTGGGGCCGTCCACGCCACCGGCGATGCCGATCCAGGTCAGGTTCACCGGGCCCTTGTAGATGCCGCGCCGGATCATGCGCTCGAGCGTCTCGTAGGAGTGAATACCGGCGAGCTGGAAGTGCGGCTGGATGCCGGCAGCCTGCAGGCGTCGCAGGTGCTCCTCCACCCAGCCCGGGCCGGCCGGCACGGTCATTTCGCGGTAGGCATGCTGCAAGGCCGGCTCGGAAAGAGTCGTACCCGCCACGGTGTCGGGCGTCATCAGTTCCATGATGTTCATCTGGGTGGTGTTGATGGCCACCGTCACCTGGTCCGGCTTGGGATCGAGTTCCGCCAACATGTGCCGGGTGTCATCCGACAGCCACTTCGCTGCCTGGCCTTCGTCTTCCGGCGCGAACGAGATCGAGCCGCCCACCTGGATGATCATCTCAGGCACGGCCTTGCGCACGCCGGCGATCAGTTCGTTGAACTTCGACAGGCGCTTGGAGCCTTTGCCGTCCAACTCCCGCACATGCAGGTGGAGCACGCGGGCGCCAGCCTCATAGCAGTCGACTGCCTTCTGGATCTGCTCCTCCATGGTCACTGCGATGTCCTCCGGGAAGTCGGAGGGCATCCACTCGGGGGCGTACGGCGCGACGGTGATGACCACCTTCTGTTGATTTTCGGGGTGGAGCGAATCGTCAAGGAATTGCATGGTTGTCTCCTGTGGGAAAGGCGCTGCTTTGGCGCTCCTGGGCTTGCCGGGAGGCGCGGTTCGGCATGGGCTCCACTGTAGGCGGGCGATGCATTAAACTTTTCGCTTCAGGCGCCATAGTTTTTCGTTTTCGCGCCACTCCGCGTAAACGCGAAGAAGTAACGCGTGCGCGGCCTTTCCAAATGACGAGGACAAGAAAGTGGCCGATCCGATGGTCCGCGCACGGGCCCTGAGTGGCTTTTTGCAGGTGGCAAGACGCTTCGGGCTGGCTCCGCAGGATCTTCTGCGGCAAGTCGGTCTGGATGCGGCCGTGCTGGCGGATTCCGAGCGCCGCCTGCCCATTTCATCCGTTTGCCAATTACTGGAGACGGCTGCCGGAAAGTCCAACTGTGCGACGTTCGGGTTGCAGATGGCCGATACACGCCAGCCCTTCGATTTCGGCATGATCGAGCTGGTGCTGTCGCACAAGCGCACGTTGCGCGAGGTCTTGCTGGCTGCGGTGCAGTACCGCCATTTGCTGAACGAAGCCCTGACCATCCATGTGGAGAGCGGCGGCGACAAGGTCGTGGTGCGCGAGGAGATCATGGCGTCCCCAGGCATTTCGACGCGTCAGGCGACGGAACTCGCGGTCGGGCTGCTGTCGCGCACCTGCGTTGGACTGCTGGGCGAGCATTGGAAGCCCTGGAGCGTAAATTTCACGCATCCGGCTCCGGAAGACCGGCGTTTTCATCGCCAGTTTTTTGGCTGCCCGGTCGAGTTCGACAGCGACTTCAACGGTCTCGTCTGCGCGGCGGCGGATCTGGATCGCCCCAATCCCAATGCGGACCCTGAGCTGGTGAAGTACGCCGAAAGCATGGCCCGTCCGCTCAATGTTTCGGGTCCCGAGTCCATCGTGCTCGACGTGCGCAAGACCATCCACCTTTTGCTGCCGATCGAACAAGCCACCGTGGACGAGGTCGCCCTGTATCTGCATCTGAGCGTGCGGACCATGCAGCGTCAGCTTGAGGCGACGGGCACGAGTTTCTCGAACCTTGTCGAGGACGTGCGCCAGGAGCTTGCCGTGCGGTACCTGACCAACAGGCGCTACCCCATCGGTCAGGTGGCGACGCTGCTGGGCTATTCCCGCCAGTCCTCGTTTACGCAGTGGTTCACTGCACGATTCGGTACTACCCCGCGTGCCTGGCGTGCCGCGCGCGGCAAGTAGCGGGTCATTTGGCGCGCGTGTTCGGGTGGGATGGCCGTGTGGCGCGCCAGGTGCGCGGCGCCATGCCGAAGCGCCGGGAAAACCATTGGGTAAAGGACGCCTGCTGTGTGTAACCGAGCAGCGAGGCTACCCGCCCGATCGGGTAGCGCTCGTTGCTCATATAACGGACGGCAAGCTCCTGCCGTACTTCATCGAGCAGGTTTGAAAACGTGGTCTCCGCGTCTTCGAGATGGCGCTGAAGGGATCGCACGCTCAGGTGCAGGTGACGCGCCACGTGCTCGGTCGTGGCCTGCTCGACCGGGAGCAACAGGTAGATCGCGTTGCGGACCTCGGCGCTGATGGTCTGCCGGCCGCCGGCGCTGGCGGACTCGGCGAGTCCCTCCGCGTAGCGCACCAGTTCGGGATCCGCCATCGGGTTCAGCCGGTCCAAATCGCTCGCAAGGCAGACGAAGCCGTTGAACTCGCTCTCGAACACCAGCGGGCAGCCGAAGATCCGGCTGTGGACCCGGAGGTCCGCCGGGGCGGCATGCGTGAAATGTATGCTGGCGGGACGCCAGTCCGGTCCCAGCACCGCGCCACAGGTACGCACCAGGACGCCGACTGCAAGCTCCATTGTCTGCCGCGGCCAGACGCCGATATCACAGAGATTTTCCTCACGAACAATCACCTGCGAACCGGTGGTCTCGACGTAAAGTCCGAGGGCGTCATTGAGCAGGTGACGGTAATGCATCATCGCATTCAATACTTCCCGCAACGTCCGCTTGTGCGCGAGCAGCACGCCGATGACGCCAAAGTCGAACGCCGTGCGCGCTTCGGCCATCTGGATGCCCACGGAAGGCGTCGATGATTCCGCAGCGGTCGCTTCGAGCAGGTGACACAGCGACGCAAACGGAATGCGCTGTTCCCGGTTCATCAGGGTGGCCGGGTCAAGGCCGAATCGGCGCATGAACTCGTGAGGGTTCAGGCCGAGCCGCAGGGCTACCTGCGGGTAGCTGGTGAGCGCAGCGGCTCGCGCATCAGGACTGTTTTCCGACACTTGGTTTCTCTGGCGAGTGATGGTCACTGGCATGCCTCGGTGTTTACGCGCACTGGCGCCAATTATTAAAAACATGGCGCGAAAACTAAAAGGCAATTCGCGCTGCCGCCATATAGTAGCCAACAACTTCACCGCGTGCTGCAGACAGCCAGCGCTAATTGGGAGAACTAGATGCCACAGGCAATCCGCTTGTACGAAACCGGGGGCCCGGAAGTCCTGAAGCTCGAAGACGTGGACGTCGGCGAGCCGGGACCAGGCCAAGCGCGCGTGCGACATAGCTATATCGCCGTCAACTTTATCGACGTCTATCACCGCACTGGCTACTACCCACTGGCCCTGCCGAGTGGCCTGGGCTCGGATGCCGTGGGGGTCGTCGAGGCGGTCGGCCCCGGCGTGACTGATGTTCGCGCGGGTGACCGCGTCGGCTACCTGATGGGACCCCAGGGCGCCTATTCAGATGTTCGCGTGATGCCTGCGAACGTCCTGATTCCCCTGCCCGATGGCGTCTCCGATCGTACGGCGTCAACGCTGATCATGAAGGGAATGACCGCCCAGTACCTGTTCCGCCAGGTCTACCCGCTCAAGGGTGGGGAGACGATTCTCTACCACGCCGCGGCGGGCGGTGTAGGTCTGATTGCCTGCCAATGGGCGCGCGCCTTGGGTGTGACGATGATCGGCACCGTCAGCAGCGACGAGAAAGCCGAGATCGCCAGGGCGAACGGCTGTACGCACACGATCGTCACGTCTCGCGAAAACATCGCCGAGCGCGTGCGCGAACTTACCGACGGCAAGGGCGTGCCAGTGGTGTTCGATTCCGTCGGCAAGGACACGCTGCAGGCGTCGCTGGACAGCCTTCAGGTGCGCGGCACCTTGGTCAGCAATGGGAGCAGTTCGGGCCCGGTGTCGTTCGATGCGCTGACCCTCGCGCTGAAGGGCTCCATCTGGGTCACGCGCCCGGCGATGGCGCACTACGCAACGCCGCGCTCGCACATGCTGTCGATGGCTACGGAACTGTTCGATCTCGTGCTGGCCGGAAAGATCTCGAGCGAACCGAAACAGACCTACGCGCTGCGCGACGCCGCCGACGCCCATCGCGCGCTGGAATCGCGGCAGACGACTGGCGCCACCGTGCTGGTGCCTTGAACAGCGCGCATAGCACTGGAACCTCCGCATCGACCGAACTTCTTCTCCCTATTGCACCATGCGAATCGAGCAACTGACTCATGCGCTGGGCGCCGAAATCACCGGTGTCAAGCTGGCCGATGCCATTCACGACGACGCTCTGTTTGCGGAACTCCGCAAGGCCTTGCTCAGGCACCGTGTGCTGTTTCTCCGTGGGCAGGATTTCACTCGCGCCGAGCATGCCGCGTTCGCACGCCGCTTCGGCGAACTGGAGGATCATCCGGTCGCGGGCTCGGACCCGGAAAACCCCGGCCTCGTCCGCATCTACAAGAAGCCCGACCAGCCGCCTGACCGCTATGAGAACGCCTGGCATTCGGATGCCACGTGGCGTGAAGCGCCGCCATTTGGCGCCGTGCTGCGATGCGTGGAATGCCCGCCACTCGGCGGCGACACCATGTGGGCGAACATGGTCCTCGCCTATGAAAAACTGCCGGACCGGGTCAAGACGCAGATCGCTGACCTGCGTGCCCGTCACAGCATCGAGGCCACCTTCGGCGCGGCCATGCCGATGGAGAAGCGGCTTGCCCTCAAGGCGCAATACCCCGACGCCGAGCACCCGGTGGTCCGGACGCACCCGGAGACCGGCGAAAAGCTCCTGTACGTCAATGTATTCACTACGCACTTCACCAACTTCCACACCGCGGCGCATGTCCGCTATGGCCAGGATGCCAACCCGGGAGCCGGCGAGCTGCTCCGGTACCTGATCAGCCAGGCATACGTCCCCGAGTACCAGGTGCGCTGGCGCTGGCAACCCAACAGCGTGGCGATCTGGGACAACAGTGCCACACAGCACTACGCCGTCATGGACTACCCGCCCTGCCATCGCAAGATGGAGCGAGCCGGAATCATCGGCAGCAAGCCGTTCTGAGTCGGGACAGTGATCCACCAAACCAAGGCATGCCCTGAAATGAACCCTACGATTCTGATCGTCCCCGGCCTGCGCGATCACGTGGCCGAACACTGGCAGACACTGCTGGAAGCGCAATTGCCCAACGCCGTCTCCGTGCCACCGCTTGAACGGGACAGGCTGAGCTGCGCGGCGCGCGTGGCGGCGCTGGATGCGGTACTGGCCCGCATCAGCGGCCCCGTGATCCTGGTCGCCCATAGCGCCGGTGTCATGACGACCGTGCACTGGGCAAGGCAGTGCGACCGGCAGATTCACGGCGCCTTGCTCGCAACGCCGCCCGACATGGAAACCCCGTTGCCGGCCGGGCATACACCACGCGACGAACTCGAGCGGAATGGCTGGCTGCCGATTCCCCGCGTTGCGCTGCCGTTCCCGAGCATCGTGGCGGCGAGCCGCAATGATCCGCTGGCCAGCTTCGCGCGGGTGGCAGAAATGGCTAACGACTGGGGCAGCCGCCTCGCCGAGCTTGGTGAAGTCGGCCACCTCAATCCTGCCGCCGGCTATGGCGAATGGCCGCTGGCGCGCGACCTGATCCGCGAACTGATCTGACCGATTGGGGCCATCGATCCCCGTTGCAGCATCCATTTCAATCCAGATTCCAACCAAGGAGACAACCGTGCAATTCCTTGATGATTCCCTGTTGCCCGAGAACCAGGAACCCCTGGTCATCCAGGTGGCACCCTACGGCCCGCAGTGGCTGCCCAGCGACTCGGACGATATCGCTGTGAGTATGGATGAACAGGTCCAGAAAGCGGTCGATTGCTATAACGCCGGCGCCACGGTGCTGCACGTGCATGTGCGCGAGGCCGATGGCAAAGGCAGCAAGCGGCTGTCCATGTTCAACGAACTGCTTGCACGCCTGCGCGAAGCCGTACCGAAGATGATTCTGCAGGTGGGCGGCTCCATTTCCTTTGCGCCAGAGAACGACGGGGCGGCTGCCAAATGGCTGAGCGACGATACGCGCCACATGCTGGCTGAACTTAGCCCCAAGCCGGACCAGGTGACGATCGTGGTCAACAGCGCCACGATGAACGTCACCGAGATGCATCCGCCGGAGGAATACGCGGGGACGTCCATGGCCGAGCCGGCGATGTACGAGGCGTACCGCAACATGTCCTACGAGGCCGGGCCCGTGTTTGTGGAAGAGCATCTCAAGCGCCTGCAAGCCGCCGGCATCCAGCCGCATTTCATGGTCGGCCAGATCGCCAAGATGGAATCCATCGAGCGGCTGATTCGCCGAGGCATCTACAAAGGGCCGCTGCTGGTGAACTGGGTACAGCTCGGCGGGGGCTCCGAAGGACCGAATCCGCGCAACCTGCTGGAAATGGCCAACCGCTTGCCCGATAACGCGGTCTTCACCGTGGAGTCCTTTATGCGCTACGTCCATCCGCTGACCACAATGGCGATCGCAATGGGCTTCCATGCGCGCTGCGGCATCGAAGACACGCTTTGGGGCCGCAAGGGAGAGCGTATGACGTCCGTGCAGCAAGTGGAGCGCCTGGTGAACATGTCCCGCAGCCTGTACCGGGAAGTGGCGACCGCTGACGAGGCCCGTCGCATCTATCGTATCGGCGAGCAGTACGAGACCACGGACGAGACGCTCAGGAAGGTGGGCTACCTGCCCAACCGCAAAGAGGGCCGGACCGGTCAGCCGTCCTGGACGGCCTGAGGCGCGACCACTGATCAAAACCGGGCCCGCTCGCGCATCGAACCAGCGGGTTCCAGCAATCACGATTGGAGACAAGAATGTCCATCTGGAGATCGCTCGGTCTGGCAGCCGGTATGCTCCTTACGTCTGGCTATGTGCATGCGGCGCCCGCCGATTCGGGGCCGATCCGGATCATTGTTACCGGCCCAGCCGGGGGGACGGTGGACACCATCGCCAGGGTGTTTGCTGGTTCAATGCCGTCCGTCATTCCCAACGCGGTGCCTGTCGTGGAGAATCTGCCGGGCGGCAGCGGCGTCGTTGCAATTCGCGAGCTCCTGAAATCGCCGAAGAACGGATCGACGCTGCTGATCGGAACCAACGCTTTCGCGTCAGAAGCTCCCCATATCATCAAGATGTCAGTCGACCCGCTGAAAGCGTTGACGCCGGTGACCGACCTGGCGCGAAGCGGGCTGGTGTTCGTGGCCGGCAACAGCGTGCCTGTGAGCACTTTCCAGGAAGCGCTTAGCTATGCCAGACAGAATCGGGGCAAGACGCAATACGCATCATTTGGGCTCGGGACCCAGTCCCATATCCTCGGCGTAGAACTGAACAGGATTGCCGGGCTCGATATGGTGCATGTCGCGTACAAGGGATCTCCGCCGGCGTTGACTGACATCATGGGTGGCCATGTGCAGTTCATGTTCGACGGTCCGGCCACATCGCTGCCATTCGTGAAGTCCAACCGGTTGAAGGCCCTTGCAACCACGGCGCCTCAGCGTCTTTCCAGCCTTCCGAGCGTTCCTACCGTCGCGGAGCTGGGCTATCCGAAGTTGACGCAAGTCGTATGGATCGGACTATGGATTGCCTCCGGCACGTCGCCCGATGTCAGCGCCCAGCTACGCAAGTCGGCCATGGCCATCGTGCAGTCGCCTGCATTCCGCAAGAAGATTGCGGAGATCGGGATGGAGCCCCCGCTAGGCGTGCCCATGGAAGAACTGGCGGCTCAGTTGAGCGAGTCGTCCCGGCGCCATGCCCAGAAGCTGAAGGAGATCGGCTATGTTCCGGACTAGGCGGCCTCGATTGTTTCAAATGGCTGTGGCGGACGGGGAACTAAATGTACCGACCGCCAGCAGAAGTCCGTTTTTGAGATTGGAGCCGACGTTCGAATGACGGGGCAAGGCGATGGACATGTGGCTGGAACTGGCCGAACTCGGCCGTCGGACATCGACTCGCCCCTGAAATCGGCGATGAACCAAAAAAAGATTCGAGCCGAACCACTGAACACCGCCGGATAGCGCCGCCTTGCCGGCGCATTGAGCAATTCCGTGCCAGCGAACGACTGCCTGGCTTGCCATCCCAAGGAGCCAGCCAATCAACCAGGCACTACTTTTTCGCTCGCGCGGTCCACCGCGACGGCGCTCGGCTAATACGTGCAGCGATGCCTGCCAGCGGCTGACGCTGCCGCATCGTGCCAGTAACGTCGACGATAAAGCCCGTTTGGATTGGCTGCCTACGTGAAGCCCTATCGTGCCTTCACCGCCAGCAACAACACGCCATGGCCTGCTGCTGCCGGCAGGCGAGCAACGCCGTCACTGTCCTTTGCGAGCAATTGACAATGAGTCATCCGGCGCCTGCGGCTCCTTGCGCAGGAACGCCGGAACATCATAGTCATCGTCCGGACTGGACAGTTCGGAGACGTGGCGCCGTACGCGAAACCGCATGCCATTCTCGCCATGGACGCACATGGTGACGTAATCTGCGTTCTCCAGCCTGCGGGTTCTCGCTCGATCGAGATAAACGATGACCTTCCAGGCCACCCACAGGCCGACCAGCACCAGCGAGATCGTTCCGACGAGAATGATGACTGTATCGTGCATAGCCATGCTCCGTTCAGCGTGACGACCTAAAGCGACAAAGAGCGGCTGCAAACCCCAAAGCATCCACTGGGCAAACCTCCCTTGGTGCGAGCCATCCGCGTCTAAGGGTATTCGAGAACTAGAGCCTGCCCGCGGCCGGCGGCATTCCCGGCTGTGCCCTTAGCGCCTCATACAATTGAGCCGGTCCGAGCAGAATATCATCCGGCAGATCTGCTCCGACCCGCATGGGTTTGCCGAAGCCGGCACGCGCGACCTCGCCATCGAGCGGCTGGTCAACGAATCGCCGAAGATGGGCTGGCTGATCGCTGGCCCCCGAAACGATCAGGCCGTTGACGAACCTGATGGACATGCGCTGCCCCCCATCGTCAGCCAGCTTGGCGCGCTGTGGGGGACAACGTGGGGGACAAATCGGCCGCGACACCTGAAAAACAAAACGGGTTACAGACTTGCATCTGTAACCCGTTGATTTGACTGGTCGGGGCGAGAGGATTTGAACCTCCGACCACCTGCACCCCATGCAGGTACGCTACCAGGCTGCGCTACGCCCCGAAAGAAGAAGATTATATCAGAAGCATTTCCCGTATGACTAGCTCCGGGCGCACAAATTATCCGCGCTTAGCGATCTCGCGCAACTGCGCGAGCAGGTGCTGCACCTCGACCAGTTCGTTGCGCAGACCGGCTACATCGATCGACAAGGCTGCCGGGCTTTCCTCGCGGCGTTCGTCAGCGGCTTCCGCCGCAGCGGCGGTGTGATGACGTCCTTCGTCGAGCCGGTTGCGTGCGCCGTTGATGGTGAAGCCCTGCTCGTACAGCAGCTCGCGGATGCGCCGGATCAGCAGCACTTCATGGTGCTGGTAGTAGCGGCGGTTGCCGCGGCGCTTGACCGGCTTGAGCTGCGTGAACTCCTGCTCCCAGTAGCGCAGGACATGCGGCTTGACGGCGCAAAGCTCGCTCACCTCACCGATGGTGAAGTAGCGCTTGGCCGGGATCGGCGGCAACGCGATGCGTTCGCTGGATTTGTCCGACATGCAGTGTGTAGACGAGCGTCAGGCCATGCCGGCCATAAGGTTGGCGCGCAGGTTTTGCGCGCCCAGAAGGATACCGATGCAGGCCTGCGGAAGCAATCCGCCTTTCGGGTGAAGCGATAACGCGGCAAAGCGTCAGCCGGCGATATCCGCGCGCTCTTCGACCAGGCCCTTGAGTTTCTGGCTGGCGTGGAACGTCACGACCCGGCGCGCGGTGATCGGAATCACTTCACCGGTCTTGGGATTGCGGCCGGGACGCTGCGGCTTGTCGCGCAACTGGAAATTGCCGAAGCCGGACAGCTTGACGCTGTCGCCCTGCTCCAGCGCTTCGCGGATGACGTCGAAGAAGGCTTCGACCATGTCCTTGGATTCGCGCTTGTTCAGGCCGACCTGGTCGAACAGCATCTCGGCAAGTTCGGCCTTGGTCAGCGTGGGAACTTCGGGCGCGCGCGTATCCGGCGTCGCGTCGTCAAGGGTGGAAGCCTGCCGGTCGCTCATGTCACCCAGTGCTGCAGCGGTCATGGAATTCGCGTCTCGATCATTCATGTCGATCGCTCTAGTGTCTGTCTGGCGATCCGCCCGGGGCCAGGCCCGGGCGCCCTTGTTTATCGTAAGCCGTCGCTAGTGGCGTCGGTCTAGCCGCGCAGCCGGGCCTGGAAGGCCTCTGTCAGCGCGTCGACCATGCAGCGCACTGCGCTGTCGACGGTTTCGTCCTGGAGGGTCGACCCAGTATCTTGCAAGGTCACCCGGAACGCAAGGCTTTTCTCGTCCGCGCCGATGGCGGCCGAAGCGGCCTTGGGGCGGAACTCGTCAAACAGCACCAGGCCCTGGCAGAAGCGGCCATAGCCCTGCTTTTCCAGCGCTGCGCGCATGGCGTCGAGCATGTCCTGCACGCGTACCGATTGCTTCACCACCACTGCCAGGTCGCGCACGGCGGCCGGGAACTTGGAGATTTCGGTGTACGCAGGCAGGCCGGTCTCGCGCAGCGCGTCGAGCTCCAGTTCGAACAGCACCGGTGCGTGCTGCAGTTCGTATTCCTGCAGCCAGCGCGGATGCAGTTCACCGACCACGCCAACCGGCTTGCCATCGACCAGCACGCGCGCGGCGCGGCCAGGATGCAGCGCCGGGTGCGCCACCGGCTCGAAGCGCGGCACGCGCGGATGGAACAGCGCCTCGACATCGCCCTTCACGTCGAAGAAATCGACATTGCGCGTGGCGATCCCCCACTGCTCTTCGAACGCCGGGCCATAGGCGATGCCCGCGGCCATCATCGGCTGGTGGTAGCCGGCCACCGTCAGGCCGCCATCCTTCACGTTCTCGTCGCGATGGAACACGCGGCCCACTTCAAACATGCGCACGCGCGCGGCCTTGCGGTTCAGGTTGTAGCGCACCTTGTCGACCAGGCCGCCGACCAGCGACGAACGCATCACGGCCAGCTGGCTGGCGATCGGGTTCAGCAGGCGGATCGGCTTGTCGTTGGCGGCGAAGTCGCGCTCCCACTTCTCTTCGACGAAGGCGAAGTTGATGACTTCCTGGTAGTCGCGCGCAGCCAGCGCGTGGCGCACCACGTGCGTCGAACGGCGGGCTTCGTGGGTCGGACGCATTTCGCTTTCGGCGACCGGCGGACGCGCCGGGATGCGCTCGAAGCCGTAGATGCGCGCGACTTCCTCGATCAGGTCTTCCTCGATCTCGATGTCGAAGCGGTAGCTCGGCGGTGTGACTTCAAACACTTCGCCTTCGGCGCCTTGCGCGCGCGTGAACGGCAGTTGCAGACGCTGGAACACATCGGCGATGGCGGCCGGCGACAGCTCGATGCCCAGTACGCGCTCGGCGCGCGCCACGCGCAGGCTGACTGGCTTGCGCACCGGCAGGTTGACCACGTGGTCGTCCACCGGACCGGCCTGGCCGCCGCAGATCTCGAGGATCAACGCCGTGATGCGCTCGATATGCTCGACTGTGGTGGCGTAGTCCACGCCGCGCTCGAAACGGTGCCCAGCGTCGGTCGAGAAGTTGTAGCGGCGGCTGCGGCCCTGGATCGCGGCCGGCCACCAGAATGCGGCTTCGAGGTAGATGTCGGTGGTGTCCAGCGTGACGGCAGTGCTGTCGCCACCCATGATGCCGGCCAGGCTTTCGATTTCCTTGTCATCGGCGATCACGCCGACCTGCTCGTCGACCTCGATGGTATTGCCGTTCAGCAGCTTGATCTGTTCGCCCTTGCGGCCCCAGCGCACGTCGAGGCCGCCGTGGATCTTGTGCAGGTCGAACACGTGCGACGGACGGCCCAGCTCCAGCATCACGTAGTTCGAGATATCGACCAGCGCGGACACGCTGCGCTGGCCCGAGCGCTCCAGGCGCTGCACCATCCACTGCGGCGTGACGGCACGCGCATTGACGCCGCGGATGATGCGGCCGGAGAAGCGGCCGCACAGGTCGGGCGCCGACACCTTGACCGGCAGCTTGTCCTGGATCGTCACCGGCACCGGCTTCATGTCGGGCAGGTTCAGCGCGGCACCGGTCAGGGCCGCCACTTCGCGCGCAACGCCGTGGATCGACAGGCAATCCGCCTTGTTCGGCGTCAGCTTGATGACGAAGACCTGGTCATCCAGGTCAAGGTACTCGCGGATATTCTGGCCGACCGACGCATCTTCCGGCAGTACCAACAGGCCGCCGTGCTCTTCGGACAGCTTCAGTTCACGCGCCGAGCACAGCATGCCGTAGCTGTCCACGCCACGCAGCTTGCCGACCTTGATCTCGAACGGCTGGCCGCCGTCCTCTGCCGGCGGCAGCATCGCGCCGACCAGTGCGCACGGCACCTTGATGCCGGGCTTGACGTTGGGCGCGCCGCAGACGATCTGCAGGGTTTCGCCGGTGCCGGCATCGACCTGGCACACGTTGAGGCGGTCAGCGTTGGGATGTCGCTCGGTCGACAGCACGTGCGCGACCACCACCTTGTCGAACGGCGGCGCGACCGGGCCCACCTCTTCCACTTCCAGCCCAGCCATGGTCAGGCTGTGCGACAGCGCGTCGGTGGAAATCTTTTCAGGGTTGGCGAAGGTGCGAAGCCAGGATTCCGAGAATTGCATGGCGCTTCTGATCCGGTAAGTATTCTGTGTAGTCGGTGACGAGTTTGACGATGCGCCTGTCAGGCGAACTGGCGCAGGAAGCGCACGTCGCCCTCGAAGAACAGGCGCAGGTCGTTGATGCCATAGCGCAGCATGGTCAGGCGCTCGAGGCCGGAGCCGAACGCGAAACCGATATAGCGCTCGGGATCGAGGCCCATGTTGCGCAGCACGTTCGGGTGCACCTGCCCCGAACCGGAAATTTCCAGCCATTTCCCATTGCCGAAGGCCATGTCGATTTCCGCCGACGGCTCGGTGAACGGGAAGTACGACGGACGGAAGCGCACGTGGATGTCATCGCGCTCGAAGAACTTGCGCAGGAAATCGGTGTACACGCCCTTCAGGTCGGCAAAGCTGACGTCCTCGCCGATCCACAGGCCTTCCACCTGGTTGAACATCGGCGAGTGGGTGGCGTCGCTGTCGACGCGATAGGTGCGGCCAGGGCAGATCACCTTGATCGGCGGCATCGCCTTGCCCGCGTACTTCTCCACGTGCATCTTCGCGTAGCGCACCTGCATCGGGCTGGTGTGCGTGCGCAGCAGCAGGAGCTTGTCGTCGCTGTCGCGGCCGTCGACGTAGAAGGTATCCTGCATCGAACGCGCCGGATGGTTGTCCGGGTTGTTCAGCGCGGTGAAGTTCATCCAGTCGGTTTCGATCTCGGGGCCGTCGGCCACGTCGAAGCCGATCGAGCCGAAGATCTGCTCGACACGCTCCCACGTGCGCATCACCGGATGCAGGCTGCCGCGGCCAACCGCGCGGCCCGGCAGCGTGACGTCGATGGCTTCGGCGGCCAGGCGTGCGTTCATCAGCGCATCGGCCAGCGCCTGGCGTCGCGCCTGCAGCGCGGCTTCCACTTGCTGCTTGACCTGGTTGATGCGCGCGCCCTCGCTCTTGCGGGTCTCCGGGTCAAGCTTGCCGAGGCCCTTGAGCAGTTCGGTCAGCGCGCCGGTCTTGCCCAGGAAGCGGGCCTTTTCGTTTTCCAGCGTGGCGTTGTCATTGGCGGCGGCGAAAGCGGCCTGGGCGTCAGCGACGATTTGGTCCAGATCCTGGGACATGGCGGCGGTCGTGGAGTGTTCTGACGTCGGCGGTGCAATGTCAAAAGACAAAGCCGGCCCGACGCGGGTTGGCACTACGTGCGGTATGCGTTTCCGGATGCCGCCTCGATAACAAACGCAAAGCGGTATCCGGAACCGCAAATAAAAACGGGGCTCGGTGAGGAGCCCCGTTTCAGCGGACCTTGCGGTCAGCGGTCGACCTTGCGGTCGGTGCTTGCCCGGCGGCGCTTACGCGCTGCCGCAGCCGGCATCAGGCAACGGTGGCTTTCACCTGGTTGACGATGGCGGCAAAGGCAGGCTTGTCGTGAATAGCCATGTCCGACAGCACCTTGCGGTCCAGTTCAATCGAGGCCTTCTTCAGACCGTTCATGAACACGCTGTAGGTCATGCCATGCTCACGCGTCGCGGCATTGATACGCGCAATCCACAGAGCGCGGAACACGCGCTTCTTGTTGCGGCGATCGCGGTACGCGTACTGACCAGCACGCATGACCGCCTGCTTGGCGATGCGATAGACATTATTGCGACGGCCGCGGTAACCCTTGGCAGCGTCGATAACTTTCTTGTGACGGGCCCGTGCAGTGACCCCACGCTTTACTCGAGGCATGTAATTCTCCTTTCGTTTTCGTCAGGGGTTATGCGTAAGGCATCATCGCGCGAACCGACTTCAGGTTCGTCTCATGGACGTCCTGAGTACCGCGCAGTTGACGCTTGTTCTTGGTGGTCTTCTTGGTCAGGATGTGACGCTTGAAGGCCTGGCCACGCTTGAACGAACCGTTCGGACGGGCAGTAAAGCGCTTGGAAGCGCTTTTCTTCGTCTTCATCTTCGGCATGAAAAACTCCAGCTCATATGACATGCATGCAGGTGGACGGCTCACGCCGACGCTTGCAAGACCCGCATCCACTTGTTGTTGCACGATGCCCTTGCGGGCACGCGCGACTTCCGCACGAAGCAACGCCGGGAAGCACTGGCATCCCGGCCGCGGCACCGCGCAAGAATTACTTCTTCTTCTTGGGGGCGAGCACCATCACCATCTGGCGCCCTTCCATCTTCGGCATCTGCTCGACCTGACCGATCTCTTCCAGATCCGCCTTCAGGCGTTCGAGCATGCGCGCGCCGATTTCCTGGTGGGCCATCTCGCGACCACGGAACCGCAGCGTGATCTTGGTCTTGTCGCCATCTTCCAGGAAGCGCTTCAGGTTGCGCAGCTTGACGTTGTAGTCGCCATCATCCGTACCCGGCCGGAACTTGACTTCCTTGACCTGGATGATCTTCTGCTTCAGCTTGGCCTCGTGGGCGCGCTTGGCTTCCTCGTACTTGAACTTCCCGTAATCCATGATCCGGGCGACGGGCGGAGTCGCGTTGGGGGCGATCTCCACCAGGTCCAAGTCCTTGTCCTCAGCCAGCCGCAGAGCGTCCATGAACTTGACGATGCCGAGCTGCTCGTTATCAACCCCTACCAGGCGCAGTTCAGGCGCGCTGATTTCCCGGTTGATGCGATGACCTTTGTCCGTAGCGATGTTGCGTTACCTCAAGAAGACAAAAAAACAAGCCGTGCTCACCACCCTCAGGCTTTGCTGGCGACGTCGTGTTGCAGACGCTCAACAAACGCGGAGACGGGCATCACACCCAGATCCACGTTGCCACGGGCACGCACGGCCACTTGATTGGCATCCCTTTCCTTGTCGCCTACCACTAGCAGGTAAGGAACCTTCTGAAGGGAATGCTCGCGGATTTTATACGTAATTTTCTCGTTGCGCAAATCGGCCTTGGCCCTAAACCCTTGTTTTTGCAGCAATTGCACGACGTTTTCGGCGTATTCGGCCTGCGAATCCGCAATATTCATGACCACTACCTGCTCCGGCGCAAGCCAGGCGGGCAGCGCGCCGGCGTGGTTTTCCAGCAAAATGCCCAGGAAGCGCTCGAATGAGCCCAGGATCGCGCGATGCAGCATCACCGGGCGCTTGCGCGAGTTGTCCTCGGAGACGTATTCGGCACCCAGGCGCTCCGGCAGCACCAGGTCGAGCTGCAACGTGCCGCATTGCCACGAGCGGCCGATCGCGTCCTTGATGTGGTACTCCACCTTCGGGCCATAGAACGCGCCCTCGCCCGGCAGCTCTTCCCATTCCACGCCGCAGGCGCGCAGCGCCAGGCGCAGGCCTTCCTCGGCGTGGTCCCAGACCTCGTCGGAGCCGGCGCGCTGATCGGGGCGCAGTGACAGCTTCACCGAAACGTTCTTGAAGCCGAAGTCGTCGTAGACCGAGAAGGCCAGTTCATTGAACGCCTTGGCCTCGGCCACGATCTGCTCTTCCGTGCAGAAGATGTGGGCATCGTCCTGCACAAAGCCGCGCACGCGCATCAGGCCATGCAGCGCGCCCGAAGGCTCGTTGCGGTGGCAGGCGCCAAACTCAGCCAGGCGCAGCGGCAGGTCGCGGTACGAGCGCAGGCCGTGGTTGAAGATCTGCACGTGGCCCGGGCAGTTCATCGGCTTGATCGCGTAGTCGTGCTTCTCCGACTCCGTCACAAACATGTTCTCTTTGTAGTTCTGCCAGTGGCCGGACTTTTCCCAGAGCGAACGGTCCATCACCTGCGGCGTGCGCACCTCGTCGTAGCCAGCGTCGCCCAGGCGGCCGCGCATGTATTGCTCGACGGCCTGCCACACCTGCCAGCCCTTCGGGTGCCAGAACACCATGCCGGGCGCCTCTTCCTGCAGGTGGAACAGGTCGAGCGTCTTGCCCAGCTTGCGGTGGTCGCGCTTCTCGGCCTCTTCCAGCATGTGCAGGTAGGCTTCCTGGTCTTCCTTTTTGGCCCAGGCCGTGCCGTAGACGCGCTGC
Source organism: Cupriavidus consociatus (assembly GCF_017814975.1). Classification (GTDB taxonomy): domain Bacteria; phylum Pseudomonadota; class Gammaproteobacteria; order Burkholderiales; family Burkholderiaceae; genus Cupriavidus; species Cupriavidus consociatus. The sequence continues at coordinate 189,557 of NZ_JAGIQA010000006.1, read as the reverse complement.
AGCATCTCGTTGTTGGAGTCGCCGCGCCAGTAGGCGCCGGCCACCTTCATCAGCTTGAAGACCTTGAGCTTGCCCGTCGACGGCACATGGGGGCCGCGGCACAGGTCGACGAAATTGCCTTCGCGGTACAGGCCGATTTCCTGGTCGGCCGGGATCGACGCGATGATCTCGGCCTTGTACTTCTCGCCCATCGACTCGAACAGCGCCACCGCCTCATCGCGGTTCCACACTTCGCGCGTGACCTTCTCGTCCTTGCGGGAGAGCTCCGTCATCTTCTTCTCGATGGCGGCCAGGTCTTCCGGCGTGAAGGGACGCTTGTAGGCGAAGTCGTAATAGAAGCCATTCTCGATCACCGGCCCGATCGTTACCTGCGCTTCCGGATACAGTTCCTTGACGGCATAGGCAAGCAAGTGCGCCGTGGAGTGGCGGATGACGTCGACGCCGTCGGCGTCCTTGTCCGTGACGATGGCCAGCTGGGCGTCGTCCTCGATCCTGTAGCTCGTGTCGACCAGCTTGCCGTCCACCTTGCCGGCCAGCGCGGCCTTGGCCAGGCCGGTGCCGATGCTCTGCGCCACTTCGGCAACCGTTACCGGGCCCGGGAACTCGCGGCGGGACCCATCCGGCAGCGTGATTGCGATCATTTGGACTCTCCAGGATTCCGCCGGCGGCGCGCTGCGCCTGAGCCGGGCGGATCAAACTGCATCTTGCGGGCACCGGTCCGCGGCTGCGCGACCCGGCGATTGTTCGATTGTTTTTTGCTGCACACTTCGCACCGCCGAAACGCGCGAGAGCGGCAGCTTATCAGGCTGCCGGCAGGCGACAGACGAAAAAAAACGCGGCCAAGGCCGCGTTTCTCTTTGTCAAACCCGTTTCAACCGGGTCGGAAGGCGCACCTCGACTACTGTCGCTTGCCAGCGGTAGTAGTTCGCGGTGTCATAAACATGGTGCCTTTCCGTTCCATTTCAGGTTGAATCGGACTTGCCGCACTTCGTTGTACTGCAATTCGTTGGTAGGCTCGATTGGACTCGAACCAACGACCCCCACCATGTCAAGGTGGTGCTCTAACCAGCTGAGCTACGAGCCTAGCGAAGACGCAAGTATAGCATCACTTTCTTTTTGCCTGCAATACCCCCTGCACCTCTTCGATCAGTGACAACGCGCGCTGCAACTGCGTGGCCTCCGACACCTCCGCGGTGAACTGCATGCGTGCCACGCCCTTGCTCGACAACGTCTTTACGCCGGTGACGTTGATCTTCTCGCGCGACAGCACCTCCGAGATATCGCGCAGCAGCCCTTGCCGGTCAATCGCTTCGACATGGATGTCGACCGGATAGACCGCGGCATGGCTCTTCTTGCCCCACTCGGTCTGGATAACCCGCTCCGGCGCGCGCGCCGACAATTGCTGGAAGGTATGGCAGTTGCGCCGGTGGATCGACACCCCGCGTCCGCGCGTGACAAAGCCGACGATATCGTCCGGCGGCGCCGGCTTGCAGCAGCGCGACATCTGCGTCATCAGCGAATCCACGCCCACCACCAGCACGCCGCTCTTGGCGCCACGCGCCACGCTGGTCGCGCGGCTCTTCTTGGTGACGGCGTCTTCTTCGCTGAGCGGCGCCTGAATTTCGCCTTCCGGGTGACGCAGCGCGTGCTCGACATGGCGCAGGCTGAACTCGTCCTTTGCCACCGCGGCAAACAGGTCGTCGGGCGTCTTGAAGCTCAGCCGCGCGGCCAGGTCTTCCAGCTTGACCGCGGTCTTGCCCTCGCGCTGCAGGGTCTTGTCGATCAGCGCGCGGCCCTGCGCGATGGTCTCCTGCGAATCGAGCGCATTGAACCACGCCCGCACCTTGGCGCGCGCACGGCTGCTGGCCAGGTAGCCAAGCTCCGCGTTGAGCCAGTCGCGCGACGGCCCGCCCTGCTTGACCGCGATGATCTCGACAGTCTGGCCGTTCTTCAGCGTGGTATTCTGCGGCACCATGGTGCCGTCCACGCGCGCGCCGCGGCAGCGGTGGCCCAGGTCGCTGTGCAGGTAATAGGCAAAGTCCAGCGGCGTGGCGCCCTGCGGCAGCGCCACCACGCGGGCCTGCGGTGTCAGCACATAGATGTGGTCGTCGATCGCGGCGTGCTTGAGCTGCTCCCACTCGTCGTGCGCCACGCTGTGGTCGGCATCATCCTTCCATGCCAGCAGCTGGCGCAGCCAGGCGATTTTCTCGTCGTAGCGTTCGCTGGCGGAGAACTGCCCACCGTAGCCCTTGCTGCCCGCTTCCTTGTAGCGCCAGTGGGCCGCCACGCCGTATTCGGCGAAGTGGTGCATCTCGTGCGTGCGGATCTGCACCTCGAAGGCGCGGCCATCATCGCCGATCACCACCGTGTGCAGCGACTTGTAGCCGTTGGCCTTGGGGCGCGAAATGTAATCGTCGAACTCGCGCGGGATCGGCTGCCAGATGTGGTGGACGATACCCAGCACCGTATAGCAGTCCTTGATATCGTCGACGATCACGCGGAAGGCGCGCACATCGTACAGGTCGGCGAAATCCAGCTCCTTGCCGCGCATCTTCTTCCAGATGCTGTAGATGTGCTTGGGCCGGCCGCTCACCTCGGCACGAATGCCCGCGGCCGTCAGCTCGGACTGCAGCCGCGCGATCGCGCCGGCGATATAGCCTTCGCGCTCGATGCGCTTTTCGTCCAGCAGCCTGGCGATGCGCTTGTAGGTGTCGGGCTGCTCGAAGCGGAACGCCAGGTCTTCCAGTTCCCACTTCATCTGCCAGATACCCAGGCGGTTGGCCAGCGGCGCGTAGATGTCGAGCGTTTCGCGCGCCACGCCCGGGGTCGGCGTGCGCTTGGTCTCGGCCATCCAGCGCAGCGTCTGCAGCCGCGAGGCCAGCCGCACCAGCACCACGCGGATGTCCTGCGCGAACGCCAGCAGCATCTTGCGCAGCGCCTCGACCTGTTCGTGGCGCGCCTGCGCCTCGTTCTTCGACGGCGCGGCCGCTTCCACATCAGGGCGATTGCCGGCGATGGCACCAATGCGCAGCAGTTGCCGCACACCATTGACCAGCCGCGCCACTTCCTCGCCGAAGCGCGGCTCGATCTCGGCTTCGGTCTCGGGCACGAATGCCGCCAACCCGAACAGGCAGGCGGCCGCGCGCGCGGCATCGTCTACGCGCAGGCCATCGAGAATGCGCAGCATCCCCTCGGCGTGCGCCTGCACAGTCTCGCCCGTAGGCAGCGCCACGCCGGTGCCGTGCTCGCGCACGTACGCCAGCGCACGGCCCACCAGTTCAGCATCCGGAATGCCTACGACCCGGCCAGCCAGGTCGGTCGACGTCACCATGTCCCTACGCCTGCATCAGTTGAGCGCAGCGGTCACCACCACTTCGATCAGGTAATCGGGATTGGCCAGGCGGGCTTCCACCGTCGCGCGGGGGGGCGTGTTGCCTTGTGGCACCCAGGCGTCCCAGACCTCGTTCATCTCGCCGATCAGATCGACATTGGTGAGGAAGATCTGGCACGACAGGATGCGGGTCTTGTCGCTGCCGGCCTCGGCCAGCAGCCGGTCGATATGGCCGAGCACCTCGCGCGTCTGGCCGCGGATATCGGCCTTGGGGTCGACCTCGGGCACCTGTCCGGCGAGGTAGACCACGCCGTTGTAGACCGCATATTCGGACAAACGCTTGCCCACGTGGGCGCGCTTCAGTTCAAGGTTACTCATGACAATGCGTTGATCGATAAAAGGACAAAGCCGCCGTGCGATGCGCGCAAACTCACCCGACAAAAAACTGCCGGGCGATCGCGATCTGCGCCGGATCGACAAAGGTTGGTGCATGCCCCACTTCAGGGACTTCCACCGAGCTCACATGCTTGCCGCGCGCCACCATCTCGGCGACGGTCTCGCGCAGCAGCAGGTCGGACTGGGCGCCGCGCACCACCAGCACCGAGGCTTCAATGGCCTCGAAGCTGCGCCACAGCGCGGCCTCGCCCGCCGCCACCGTTTCCGGCGTGGACTTGCGGAAGGGCATGGCCAGCTGCGGGTCGTAATGCAAGCCCCATTCCAGGCCATCGCCGCCCTGCACCGGCTTCAGGATGGCGGCGTTCAGCTCGCGCCACTGCTCCGGCGTGTGGCGGCCGAACGAAGCGCTGATGGTCTGCAGGTAAGCCAGGCCCTCCTCGAAGGTCTTGAAGCGTACCGGCAGGCCCAGGTAGGCACCGATGCGCTCCACCGCCGACGGCGCGATCCTGGGGCCAACGTCGTTCAGCAGCAGCTTGCGCACCGGCGACCCGGGCAGCCCCGCCAGCCCCATGCCGATCAGCCCGCCCATCGAGGTGCCGAACCAGTCCACCTTCTCCACGTTGAGCCGCGCGATCAGGGTGACCATGTCGGACACGTACTGCGGCACGATGTAGCTGTCCGGATTGACCAGCCATTCCGAGCGGCCGCGCCCGACCACGTCGGGGCATACCACGCGATAGTCGCCGCACAGCGCGCTGGCAACCGCATCAAAGTCGCGGCCGGTGCGCGTCAGCCCGTGCGCGCACACCAGCACGCGAGGATTCGCGGGATCCCCCCATTCGTGATAGGCCATGCGGTGCAGGCCCGCCGGACTGATGCACTGGACAAAACCGAGGCGCGGACTGGCAGACATCTGGACTCCCTGACGGACGCGGCCGGGGCCGCGAAAAAGCGGCGCTGCCGGTGGTTGAGCAAAACTGGATTGTACGCCGCACCGGGTACAATGCCACAGCACACTGTCTGCGCCACCGCACGCGCCCGCACGTCGATGCGTGCCGGTGCGTGGCTGTGCCAGACCAGGCGGTCCCGGCCACCCGGGCCGCCCTTTCCTTTCTGTGGAATCTCTCTCGATGGAGGCTTACATGCTCAAAGGCAAGACCGCTCTGGTAACTGGCTCGACCAGCGGTATCGGGCTCGGCATCGCAAAGGCGCTGGCGGCCCAGGGCGCCAACATCATCGTCAATGGCTTTGGTGACGCGGACGCCGCAAAGAACGAGATCGCGCAGGCCGGCCAGGGCATCCAGGTCGGCTACCACGGCGCGGACATGAGCAAGGCGGCAGAGATCGAGGACATGATGCGCTATGCGCAGTCCGACTTCGGCGGCGCCGACATCCTGGTCAACAACGCCGGCATCCAGCACGTGGCCCCGATCGAGGACTTTCCCACCGAGCGCTGGGACGCGATCATCGCCATCAACCTGACTTCCGCGTTCCACACCACCCGCCTTGCACTGCCCGGCATGCGCCAGAAGAACTGGGGCCGCATCATCAACGTGGCCTCGGCGCACGGGCTGGTGGCGTCGGCACAGAAATCGGCCTACGTGGCAGCCAAGCATGGCATCGTCGGTTTGACCAAGGTGACCGCGCTGGAAACCGCGCAGACCGGCGTGACCGCCAACGCGATCTGCCCTGGCTGGGTGCTGACGCCGCTGGTGCAGAAGCAGGTCGAAGCCCGCGCGCAGAAGGAAGGCATCCCGGTCGAGCAGGCCAAGCGCGAGCTGGTGCTGGAGAAGCAGCCCTCGGGCGAGTTCGTGACGCCCGACGAACTGGGCGCGCTGGCCGTGTTCCTGTCGTCCGACGCGGCCCGCCAGGTACGTGGCGCGATCTGGAACATGGATGGCGGCTGGGTGGCGCAGTAAGGCGGCACAGCAAGGAGCAACGATGCAACGACGACGTTTTCTCGGCACCCTGGGCGCGCTGGCGCTCGGCACGCTCGCCGTGGGTGTGCCGGGGCCCGCGGCCGATGCCTTTGCGCAGGCCAAGCCCCTCGCCATCGAGGTCTACAAGAGCCCGCTGTGCGGCTGCTGCGAGGAATGGGTCAAGCACCTGCGTGCCAACGGCTTCGCCGTGACGGTGCATGACGTCGAGGATACCGGCGACTACCGCAAGCGCTTCGGCATGCCGGAGCGCTTTGGCTCCTGCCACACCGGCTATATCGGCGGCTACGCGATCGAAGGGCACGTGCCGGCAGCCGATATCCGCAAGCTGCTGGCAGCCAAGCCCAAGGCGGTGGGGCTGGCGGTGCCTGGCATGCCGGTCGGTTCGCCAGGCATGGAACAGGGTTCGCGCAAGGATCCCTTCGACGTGCTGCTGGTCAAGGCCGACGGCGCGGCCTCGGTGTTCACCCGTTACAACAAGCCGGCGGCCTGACGCGCCACCTTGCCGGATGCGCCGCCGCGCGTCCGGCCTGCCCTACACGGCCCTACACACCCGCAAGGCGCTCCAGAGCCGCCTCGACTTCCCGCCACACCGCCTCGGTCTCGCCCTCGGTGCATTCGCCGTGCTGGCGCTTGACCGCACCCAGCCGATTCAGCACCAGGTGCTGGTCCGGCACCACGCCCACGTTTGCCAGGCAAGCCTGCACGCACGCCAGCGGGCAGCCGTCCAGCGCCAGGATCGGCCGGCCTGATCGCGCTACGCGCGTCAGCGCCGGCACGCTACCGCCCACGCCGCTGATGCACGACATTTCGGCGCGGCCGCCGCGGTCCAGCCGCACCGCGCAGGCATTGGCCAGTTGCGCCACGCTGGAGCAGCCGGAGCAGGCGTACACCAGTGGCAGGGATCGGGTGGGGGAAGCCGGCATCGCGCACCTTCCGTCAGGACTTGTATTGGCAGGACCACGCCTGCTGGGAAGCGGCCAGCATAGTCACATGTGCGGGGACGGGCCATTCGCCGATAGAGCTAGCCCGCACGGCCGATCGGCGTAGTCAGCTCCCGGGCACCAAATGAAAAAGCCCTGTGGCGCAATGCGCCACAGGGCCCGTCAGGCAATGCCGGAGGCTTGCTTACAGCAGCGGCGCGCCGGTCTTGGCCTGGATTTCCTCGCGGCTGACGCCCGGGGCGGTCTCGACCAGCTTCAGGCCGTCGGCAGTCACGTCCATCACGCCCAGGTCGGTGATGATGCGATTGACCACGCCCACGCCGGTCAGCGGCAGGTTGCACTGCTTCAGGATCTTGATGTCCTCGGTGCCGTCCTTTTTCTTGGCGGTGTGTTCCATCAGCACCACCACGCGGCCGACGCCGGCGACCAGGTCCATCGCACCGCCCATGCCCTTGACCATCTTGCCCGGGATCATCCAGTTGGCCAGGTCGCCCTTCTCGCTGACCTGCATCGCGCCCAGGATGGCCAGGTTGATGTGGCCGCCGCGGATCATCGCGAAGGAATCGGCCGACGAGAAGATCGACGAGCCCGGCAGCGTCGTCACGGTCTGCTTGCCGGCATTGATCATGTCGGCGTCGACCTGGTCTTCAGTCGGGAACGGGCCGATGCCCAGCAGGCCGTTCTCGGACTGCAGCCACACTTCCATGCCCTCGGGCACCCAGTTCGCGACCAGCGTCGGCAGGCCGATGCCCAGGTTGACGTAGAAACCGTCCTGCAGCTCGGCCGCGGCGCGCGCGGCCATTTCGTCACGTGTCCATGCCATGATGGTGTCTCCTTAGCTGGCCGCGCGCACGGTGCGCTGCTCGATGCGTTTCTCGGGGTTGGTGTTCAGCACCAGGCGCTTCACGAAGATGCCGGCCAGGTGGATCTCGTCCGGGTCCAGCTCGCCGGTCTCGACGATCTGCTCGACCTCGGCCACGGTGAACTTGCCCGCCATCGCGCACATCGGGTTGAAGTTGCGCGCGGTGCGGCGGAACACCAGGTTGCCGGCCTTGTCGGCCTTCCAGGCCTTGACCAGCGCCACGTCGGCGGTCAGCGAACGCTCCATCACGTACTTCTCGCCATCGAACTCGCGGATTTCCTTGCCTTCGGCGACGATGGTGCCGACCCCGGTCTTGGTGAAGAACGCCGGGATGCCGGAGCCGCCGGCGCGCAGCTTCTCGGCCAGGGTGCCTTGCGGGGTGAATTCCAGCTCAAGTTCGCCGGCCAGGTACTGGCGCTCGAATTCCTTGTTCTCGCCCACGTAGGACGAGATCATCTTCCTGATCTGGCGGGTGGCCAGCAGCAGGCCCAGGCCGAAGCCGTCGACGCCGGCATTGTTGGAGATGCAGGTGAGCTGCTTGGCGCCGCTGTCGCGCAGCGCGACGATCAGTGCCTCGGGGATGCCGCACAGGCCGAAACCGCCAACGGCGATCGTCTGGCCGTCGCGGACGACGCCTGCAAGCGCTTCTGCGGCGCTGGCGTAGACCTTGTTCATGTTCGCTCCTTCCTCGGTAGTTCCTCGGGGTTCCGCTGTCGTGCTTCCGCCGCCCGCTTGTGCGGTGGGCGACGCAGGGAAATTGTAACGGTACAATCGGCGCAGTCGGCGACCGGCGCCGTCTCTCGTCCGACCGACAGGATACGCAAGCCCCGCCGGCTACGCCATTACGTAAAAATACATAAGTAGATGCCCGCCATCGACTACCGGACCGCTTTCCAATTCGCCCCCGTGGGCCTGGTGCTGTCACGCGAGCGCGTGATCGAGGACTGCAACGAAGAAGTCTGCCGCATCTTTGGCACCACGCGCGAGGCTCTGCTGGGCCAGTCGTTCCAGGTACTCTACCCCACCGCCGACGAATTCGAGCGCACCGGCGCCCGCATCGCGCCGATCATGAACAAGCATGGCATGTATTCGGACGAGCGCATCATGAAACGCGCGGGCGGCGAACTGTTCTGGTGCCACGTAACTGGCCGCGCGCTGGACCGCGCGCAGCCGCTGGGCGCGGGGATCTGGACCTTTGAGGACCTGTCGCAGAAGCGGCAGGTGACGGCCGAACTGACCGCGCGCGAACGCGAGATCGCGGCGCAACTGGTGGAAGGGAAAACCAGCAAGCAGATCGGCAAGCTGCTGGCGATCAGCCCGCGCACGGTGGACATCTACCGGGCGCGGCTGATGAAGAAGTACGGGGCGAGTACGTCGGTGGACCTGGTGCAGCGGCTGGTGAACCACTAGACAAGCACCACCAGACAAACACCTACCGCAACGAGATCGGTTTTGGGTGCGCCCAGGCCGCCCGGACTGGCCTAAGCAAAGTGTTCTCCCTCTCCCGCATGCGGGAGAGGGGAGCAAACCGTCAGTCTTCGATAATCGCGCGGATCTCCGGCGGCACCGGCACCGATTTTTCCTCCGCGTAATCACACCACACCACCTTCGCCCCACCTTCGGCCCACACCACGCCAGGCAGATCGGTGCGCCGGATTTCCATGCTCGTCTCGAAACTGGTACGCCCCAGTTGCCCCGCATAAACCCGGCATTCAATATCGCCCGGATAGCGCAACTGCTTCAGGAAGGTCATATGCGCATTGATGATGACCGGCCCCTGCCCTTGCGGATCCTTGCCACCACGCCCCAGCGACGCGAACCACTCGATACGCGCCTGCTCCAGGTACTGGAAATAGACGGTGTTGTTGACATGGCCCATCGCATCCATGTCGCCCCACCGGATCGGCATGACCACCGTATAGACGTGTTTCATCAGAACCTCCAATGCAACAGGCCCGCCAACACTGGCGGGCCTGCTTGATGGCTTAGCGCTTGGCGATCGCGCCTTCAGCCTTGGTCACCAGGTCGGTGCCGATCTGCTTCTTCCACTTGTCATAGACCTTGGCGGTCGCCTTGCGGAAGGCGTCATGCTCGGCCGGGGTCAGGTGCGTGACCTTGACGCCGTGGGTTTCCATTTCCTTCCAGGCGGGTGCGCCGGCCTCGGCCAGGCCCTTGCGGGCCAGCGCGATCTCCTGCTTGCCGGCGTCGATGGCGGCCTGCCTGACGATCTCGCGGTCGGCCGGGGTCCAGCTTTCCCAGATCTGCTTGTTGACCACGAAGATCAGCGGGTCAGCCACGTAGCCCCATGTGGTGACGAACTTCTGGCCCACTGTGTACAGCTTGGCGGCGGCGAACACCGACTGCGGATTCTCCTGGCCATCGACCGCGCCCGAGGCCATCGCCGGCTGCGCGTCGGCCCAGCTCATCTGGGTCGGGTTGGCGCCCAGCGCGTTGAAGGTCTCGATGTACAGCGGCGAGCCCACCACGCGCAGCTTCAGGCCCTTGAGATCTTCCGGCTTGCGCAGCTCGCGCTTGGAGTTCGACACCTCGCGGAAGCCGTTCTCGCCCCAGGCCAGCGGCACCACGCCGGCCTTCTCCAGCGTAGAGAAGATCGACTTGCCGACTTCGCCCTGCGTCAGCGCGTCCAGCGCCTTGTAGTCGGGCATCAGGAACGGCAGGGAGAACAGGTTCAGTTCCTTGACCTGCGGCGACCAGTTGATGGTCGAGCCGACCGCCATATCGATCACGCCCTGGCGGATCGCCGAGAACTCGCGGGTCTGGTCGCCGGCCACCAGCGAGGTGCCGGGGTACAGCTTGATATTGATGCGGCCATTGGTGCGCTGCTTCACCAGGTCGGCCCAGATCTCGCCGCCCTTGCCCCACGGGAAGGCCGGGCCGAGCACCAGCGACATCTTGTACTCGGACTTGTAGGTCTGGGCCATCGCGCCGGCAGGGGCGAAGGCGGAAGCGGCAATGGCGGCGGCCGTTGCAAGCATCAGGGCACGACGTTTCATTTCATCTCCTCTCGGGAAAGGTCAGTTCTTGTTTGTGAATGCAGAAAGACGTCAACAGCGATCAACGGGCGATCAATAGCGATCAATAGCCGAGGTACTCCGGCAGCCAGGTCGCCAGCGGCGGATAGGCCAGCACCATCAGCATGGCGATGAACATGGCCAGCAGCATCCAGATCACCCAGGGCACGGTTTCTTCCATGCGCACGCGGGCGATCCGGCACGACACCATCAGGTTCACGGCCAGCGGCGGCGTGAACTGGCCGAGCGCAACCTTCAGCGTCAGCACCACGCCGAACCACACCGGGTTCCAGTGGAAGGCGTTGGCGATCGGCAGCAGCAGCGGCACGAAGATCAGGAAGATCGAGATGCCGTCGAGGAACATGCCGACCGTCATCAGCAGCAGCACGATCAGCGCCAGCACGCCGTATTCGCCCAGCCCCGAGGTGGCGATCGCCTGCGCCAGCGGATCGATCACGCCGAGTGTCGACAGCGCATAGGCGAAGATGCCGGCCAGCGCGACCACCAGCAGGATCACCGCCGAGGTTTCGGCCGCTTCCTGGAAGATCGTGAACAGGTCGCGCATGCCGATGCTGCGATACACCACCATGCCGACGAAGAGGCCATAGACGACAGCGACCACGGCAGCTTCGGTCGGCGTGAACCAGCCCGCGCGCATGCCGCCGAGGATCAGGAACGGCGCCACCAGGCCCCATGCCGCTTCGCGCAGGCTCTTCCAGAACGGCGGGCGCGGCAGCGCGGCTTCGGCAGCGCCCATGTTGTGCTTGCGCGCCAGCCACACTGCCGGCACGATCAGCGCGACGCCGGCCAGCACGCCGGGGATCATGCCCGCGGCGAACAGCGCCGGCACCGACGCCCCGGGCACCAGCACGCTGTAGATGATGAAGGCCACCGACGGCGGGATCAGGATGTCGGTCGCGGCCGCCGCGCCGACCACCGCGGCGCTGTACGAGCCGGGATAGCCGGCACGCGACATCGCCGCGATCATCACGCCGCCGACCGCGGCCGCGTTGGCCGGGCCGGAACCGGAAATGCCGCCGAGGAACATCGCCACAAGGATCGCCACCAGCGGCAGCATGCCCGGTCCGCGCCCGACCACGGCAATGGCGAAGGTCACCAGCCGCTGCGCCACGCCGGAACGGTCGAAGATCGACCCCACCAGCACGAACATCGGAATCGCCAGCAGCGGGTACTTGGCCAGCCCGGCGTAGAAGTTCTGCGGCACCGCCAGCAGGCCGAACATCTGGGTATCCAGGTTGGACAGGCCGATCGCAACCAGGCCGCCCAGCCCCAGCGACACGCCGATGGGCACCCCCAGCAGCATCAGGCCGATAAAGACCACGAACAGGATGATGGCAACCAGCGTCATTGCAAACGCTCCTTCTCCATCCGGTTCTCTTCATGCAGCGTCTTGAGCGCTCGCACGTTGCGCAGCGCCAGGCCCAGCGCGCGCAGCGCAATGCCGGCCGACAGCACCGGCAGCCAGATCGAGTACCACCAGCTCGGCACGCCGATGCCGGGCGAGGTTTCGCCGAAGGTGTACTCATCCCACGTAATGCGCGCGCCCAGCACCGCCAGCGCGATGAACATCACCGCCACCGCCATTGCCGACAGGATCGCCAGCCGGCGCTGGCGCGCCCCGCTGCCGCGCTCAAAGAAGAATTCGATGCGGATATTGCGATCGCGTGCCACCGCCGCGCTGCCGGCGACCAGCGCCAGCACAATCATCAGGAAGACCGAGAATTCCTCGGTCCAGGCAAACGACTCGTCGGTGAAATAGCGGACTACCACGTTGGCAAAGGTGATGCCGACCAGCAGCAGCATCACGATCACGCCAATCCAGTCCTCGAGGCGGGGTGAAACCCGGAATTCAGCGTCCTGCGCTTCGTCTGCCGCCCGCGGAATCACCGCGGAATCGACGACGTGTTGCGGCACGGCATTGCGCCGTGCCTCTTCTTGTTGCTCCATCTCCCCGGCCTCCGGTCCAGGGCCGCTTCGGGCCATGCGGCCACTGCGGCATTTTTTGCTTGTATGTAAAGACTTAGTCTAAAGACATGGCGGATTATGCCAAGACTGGCACACCGTGCATCAACTTTCTTTTATCGGAAACGGGAAGCCGCGCTCGAAAGCCCGCCCCCAAGGGGACCGGATAGCCCTGGGGTGGCCCATTGCATGCGCCGCCGCGCGCTTGTGGCGCGCGGGCGGGGAGCGGTCGGAAAGCCGGGCGGCGCTGCGCCGTCGGCCGCGCTCAGACCATGCCGTCGTCGGCGGTAATCACGGCGCCGTTGATGAATTGCGACTGGTCGGACGCCAGCAGCAACAGCAGGCCGTCAAGATCGTCGGGCTTGCCCAGGCGCTTGCGCGGCAGCATCTGGATCAGTTTCTGGCCGGCGTCCGAGTCCCAGTGATGGTGGTTGATCTCGGTATCGATATAGCCGGGACAGATGGCGTTGGTATTGATGCCGTGGCGCGCCCATTCCAGCGCCATGGCCTTGGTCATGTGCACCACCGACGCCTTGCTCATGCAATAGATGCCGATTTGCGACAGCACCTTCAGGCCAGCCACCGACGCGACATTGACGATGCGCGCCTGCGGCAGCGGGCTGCCGTTCTTCTCGGCGCCCTTGGCCCGCGCGATCATGCGCTTGGCGACTTCCTGCGCGACGAAGAAGGCGCCGCGCGTATTGGTGTCGAAGACGAAATCGAAATCGTCGGGCGTGACATCGGTCAGCTTCTGCGTGGTCGACACACCCGAGTTGTTGACCAGGATGTCGATCGAGCCGGCTTCGGTTTCCGCATGCGCCACGGCTGCGCGGATACTGTCCGGATCGGTGACGTCCAGCCGCACCACGTGCGCGCTGCCGCCCTCGGCCTCGATTGCCGCACGCAGTTCCTTGAGACGCTCGGTGCGGCGCGAGGCCAGCACGACCTTGGCGCCAGCTGCCGCCAGCACCGTGGCGAAACGCGAGCCCAGCCCGCTCGAAGCGCCGGTGACCAGCGCTACCTTGCCTTCCAGATTGATCGACAAACCCATGATGACCTCTTGTGCGGGCGCCCTTCCAGCCTCTTCGGGTGCGGAAGGCAGCATATCGAAAAAAAGAACGACCGTTCCAAAAAAATCCTTGCCTGTGGGTGGCGAGTCCCGGACAATGCCGGAGATTCTAAGAACTTGGCCTACAAAGGGAAAGAGGGAAAACGAGCGATCCGGCCGGCTATCGGCCGCAAACAGCCGTCAAAATCCATCCCGATGCCCCGCCGGCGCAAGTTCGAGCAGAACGATCACCGCACTTCCCACAATTGCATAGCTAGCAGCAAAGAAATAGAGGGTTAGAGACAATGGATCAGCAACAGCTCCTGGAGCAGTTCGGCCCGCGTGAAGCCATGGAATACGACGTGGTCGTCGTCGGCGGCGGCCCCGCCGGCCTGGCCACGGCCATCCGCCTGAAGCAACTCGCGCAGGAGAAGGGCAGCGACGTCAACGTATGCGTGCTGGAAAAGGGTTCCGAGCCCGGCGCGCATATCCTGTCGGGCGCCATCATGGATCCGCGCGCCCTCAACGAGCTGTTCCCGAACTGGCAGGAACTGGGCGCGCCGCTGAACCAGCCGGTCACCGAAGACAAGTTCCTGTTCCTGAACGAGTCGGGCTCGAAGGGCACGCCGCCCGCGCTGCTGCCCGAGTGCTTCCACAACCACGGCAACTACATCATCAGCCTGTCGAACTTCGTGCGCTGGCTGGGCCAGCAGGCCGAGGCGCTGGGCGTCGAAATCTTCCCGGGCTTCCCGGCCGCCGAGGTGCTGTATAACGAAGACGGCTCGGTCAAGGGCGTGGCCACCGGCAACATGGGCATCAGCAAGGAAGGCGAGCCCACTGACAACTTCCAGCTCGGCATGGAACTGCATGCCAAGTACACCATCTTCGCCGAAGGCGCGCGCGGCCACCTGGGCAGGCAGCTGATCGACAAGTTCGGCCTGGCTGCCGGCAAGGATCCGCAGAGCTATGGCATCGGCCTGAAGGAATTGTGGGAAATCGACCCGGCCAAGCACAAGCCCGGCCTGGTGGTTCACACCGCAGGCTGGCCGCTGGATCCGGCCACCTACGGCGGCTCGTTCCTGTACCACATGGAAGACAACAAGGTCGCGGTCGGCTTTGTGGTCGGCCTGGACTACACCAACCCTTGGCTGTCGCCGTTCGAGGAATTCCAGCGCTTCAAGACGCACCCGGAAATCCGCCAGTACTTCGAAGGCGGAAAGCGCCTGTCGTACGGCGCGCGCGCCATCACCGCCGGCGGCCTGCTGTCGCTGCCCAAGACCGTGTTCCCGGGCGGCGCGCTGGTCGGCTGCGATGCCGGCTACCTGAACGCCTCGCGCATCAAGGGCAGCCACGCCGCGATCAAGACCGGCATGCTGGCCGCCGAGGCCGCCTATGACGCGCTGCAGGGCGGCCGCCAGCACGACGAGCTGACCGCCTACCCCGCCGCGTTCGAGCAGAGCTGGCTGTACAAGGAGCTGCTGCAGGCCAAGAACTTCAAGCAATGGTTCAAGAAGGGCCGCACCACCGCGACGCTGATGACCGGCATCGAGCAATGGCTGCTGCCCAAGCTCGGCATCCGCAACCCGCCCTGGACCATCCACCGCGTCAAGCCGGACCATGTGTACCTGAAGCCGGCGGCCGAGTGCGAGAAGATCGTCTACCCGAAGCCGGATGGCAAGCTGACCTTCGATCGCCTCAGCTCGGTGTTCATCAGCAACACCAACCACGAGGAAAACCAGCCGGCGCACCTGACGCTGAAGGACGCCAGCGTGCCGGTCAGCATCAACTGGGACAAGTTCGCCGGCCCCGAGTCGCGCTACTGCCCGGCGGGTGTGTACGAGTTCGTGCAGGACGAGACCTCGGGCAAGGAACGGCTGCAGATCAACGCGCAGAACTGCGTGCACTGCAAGACCTGCGATATCAAGGACCCGACGCAGAACATCGTGTGGGTCACGCCGGAAGGCGGCGGCGGTCCGAACTACGTCGGCATGTAAGGCTCCCGGCGCGCAAGCGCCCGGCGCATGGAACGGCACCGGTTTCCCGGTGCCGTTTTTTTTGACTGGCGGCGTGCAGGCTACAGCGGCAGGCGCGTCGTCGACAGCAGCTGTTCGTAGATGTAGCACTGCAGCAGCGCCATCTCGCGCTCTGCAAGCAGGTCGAAGGCCACGCCGAAGGCAGGGAAATCGCCATCCTCCTGGCCGATCGCGCCTGGCGCCGCCCTGACCCAGCCGTCGACGATGACTTCACTGTCGAACGACGCGGCCCGGAGCTGGAAACGCAGCCGCACGCGGCTGCCCGGCGCGGGCGACGGCGCGGTGGTCTGCACCAGCGCACCGCCGGTGCTGAGGTCGGACAGCAACGCCAGCCGCGCCGTGCCCGCCCGCACCGCGACGGACACGCCATGATCGCCGTCGTCGTCTTCCGGGGGCTCGGTCAGGTATGCCGCCAGCCGCGTCGGCACGCGCGCCGCCTTGCGGACCGGGGTCGCATGCAGGTTGGTCGGCGCCGACAGCACCAGGTAGCGGAACGGACTGCGGCAGACGGCGGTGATGGTCGAAGTAAAGCTGTGGATCGCCTGTCCGGAGAAGCCGCGCAGCAGCACGGTGTCGCCCGCCTGCAGCGGCAGGTCGCGTCCGCCCAGCTGCGGCCAGGTCACGAACAGCCCCTGCTCGATAAAGCCGATCAGGCGGCTGGCGGCGGCGCGTGCGGACTCGCCTTCATGCTTGATGTGGAGCAGCGTGCCGACCTGCAGGCCGAGCGGCCCGGGCATCGCGCGAGCGCCGGTATCGGCATCGGTATCGCCGCTGTGGTCGCCGTCGTCACTGTCGCTGCCATTGCCGGCGCGGCAGAGCACGCCGTGCCGGAACACCAGCGCAAGGTCGCGCGCATCGGGGATGACGCTGCCGCTGCCGAGCACCAGGTTGCCGTCGCCGTCGAGCAGCGACCAGGGCAGCGGGTGTCCGACCGGAAGATCGTTGGGAGTGAGCTGGATCATGGCTGTTTGCAAAGGGCCCCGCGCTTGTCGCCGCGCACGGTGCATGGCAAATCCACGGCGGAGCTGCCGGGCAGTATTCGCCACCTGTATCCGGGTTCTATCGGCCGCAGGCCGCAGAAGTTGAGCGAATACCGACGGGTGTAGGCCGACATGTGTAGCACCGGCCATTTACGGAAAACTTGACGCGCGACAACTTCGGCGCCACAATCGCACAAAGCTGTCTGACAGCCTGACATATCCATCCATGACCCTGCACCGCCCGGCCTCGCTGGCCAGCCGCATCGCCCAGTCTTTGCACGACGACATCCTCGCCGGCCGCTACACCGCGGGCGGACGCCTGCCCGCGGAAGCAAGCCTGGCCGACACCTTCGGTGTGAGCCGGCCGATCGTGCGCGAAGCCATCGCCCAGCTCAAGGCCGACGGCGTGCTGGTCACGCGCAAGGGCTCTGGCGCTTTTGTTTCGGAAACCCCGGGGGGCCAGGCCTGGCGCGTGGCGAGCGCGCCGGATGGCGGGCCCACGCTGGCGCAGCTGTTCGAGTTGCGCCGCGTGGTCGAAACCGCCTGCGCCGAGATGGCGGCCGAGCGCCGCACCACGGCCGATGTCGACGCGATCCGCGCCGCGCTCGCTGCCATGCAGGCGCAGGCCGACGGCCATGGCGACATGGCCAGCGCGGCCGCCGCCGACATGGCTTTCCACCACGCCATCGCCGAAGCCGCGCACAACCCCTGTTTCACCGGGCTGACCGATTTCGTCAGCCAGCAAATGCTGGCGGCACGCCAACGCGCCTGGGAGAACACCGCGCGGCTCGGCGCCGCCACCGGCGCCCCGCGCGCAGCCGACATCGAGCACACCGCGCTGGCCGACGCGATCGCCGCCGGCAATGCCGCGGCGGCGCGCGAGGCCGCGCAGCGGCACCTGTCCGCGGCGGCGGCGCGGCTGGGGCTGGCGGGCTGACGCCCGCCACAAAGTAATGAGCACGGCAACAAACCACAGCAACAAGGAAACGAGCATGGAAAAGGTGGACTGCGTCGTCATCGGCGCCGGTGTCGTAGGACTGGCAGCCGCGCGCGCCCTTGCGCTGCAGGGCCGCGAGGTGATCATCCTGGAAGCGGAGAACGCCTTCGGCACCATCACCAGCGCGCGCAACAGCGAAGTCATCCACGCCGGCATCTACTATCCCGCCGGTTCGCTGAAGGCAGAGTTATGTGTACGCGGCAAGGCCATGCTGTACGACTACTGCGCCACGCACCACGTGGCGCACCAGCGCTGCGGCAAGCTGATCGTCGCTACCAGCGCGGCGCAGGTGGCCACGCTCGACGGCATCCGCGCCAAGGCGGCGGCCAACGGCGTTGACGACTTGCGGCTGCTCTCGCGTGACGAAGCGCAGGCGCTGGAGCCGCAGCTGCAATGCCATGCCGCGCTGCTGTCGCCCTCCACCGGCATCGTTGACAGCCACGGCCTCATGACCGCGCTGCTGGGGGATGCCGAGAACGCGGGGGCGATGCTGGCGGTGCAGTCGCCGGTGCTGGGCGGCGCGATCACGGCGGACGGGATCCGGCTGGAAGTAGGCAGCGAGGATGGCGGCGCCACCACGCTGCTGGCGCGCACGGTGGTGAACTCGGCAGGCCTGACCGCGCCGGAACTGGCGCGCCGCCTCGAGGGCATGCCCGAGGCCCATATCCCGCCGCAGTATTACGCCAAGGGCTGCTATTTCACGCTGGCCGGGCGCGCGCCGTTCACACGGCTGATCTACCCGGTGCCCGAAGCCGCCGGCCTGGGCGTGCACCTGACGCTGGACCTCGGCGGCCAGGCGCGCTTCGGCCCTAACGTGCGCTGGATCGACGATATCGAGTACAGCGTCGACCCGGCCGATGCCGACAGTTTCTATGACGAGGTACGCCGCTACTGGCCGGGACTGGCCGACGGCGCGCTGCAGCCGGGCTATGCCGGCATTCGCCCCAAGATCAGCGGCCCGCACGAGCTGGCGGCGGACTTCCGCATCGACGGCCCCGCCGTGCACGGCGTGCCGGGGCTGCTTCACCTGTTCGGTATCGAGTCGCCGGGGCTGACCTCGTCACTGGCGATCGCCGAGCGCGTCTGCGCCGCGCTGGCCTGAGTCGCATCGCCGCCTGCGCGGAAGCTCATCGCCGCGCAGAAGGCGCCGGCCGCCGCGGCCACGGCGGCCAGCCCGAAGGTGTGTTCGGGCGCCAGCGCATTCCAGGTCCAGCCCATCACCAGCCCGCCCAGCGTGCCGCCGACGCCGTAGGAAATGCCGGTGTACAGCGCCTGCCCGCGCCCCTGCAACGGGCCGGCGAACCACGCCTGCAGCCGCTTCAGGCTGGCACTGTGGTGCGCGGCGAAGGTGGCCGCGTGCAACACCTGCACCAGCGCCATCAGCCAGGCAAACTGCGCGAAGTAGCCGGTCAGGCCAAAGCGGACGGCCGCCAGCACGAATGTGCCCGCCAGGATGGTTCGCAGCGCGAAGCGCGCGAACAACAGGCCCTGGTAGTAGAAGAAGACGATCTCCGCGACCACGCCAATGGTCCACATCACGCCGATGGCGAACTTGCTGTAGCCAAGCTTCTCCAGCCACAGCGAATAGAACACGTACAGCGCGGCGTGCGCGAACATCATCAGGAAGGCCGACGCCAGGAACCACGCCACGTCCGGCCGGCGCAGCAGCGGCAATGCCCGCGGCGCGGGCAGGCGCGGCCCGTCATCGGCGGCATCGCGCATGGTCAGCACCACGCCCGCCAGAATCGCCAGCAGGCCGCTGGCCACCCACGGGAAGGCGCGCATGCCGACCGCCTCGAACAGCGCGCCGCCGGCCAGCACCGCGCCGATAAAGCCGACCGAGCCGAACATGCGGATGCGGCCATAGCTATGGTCGAAGGCGCCGTGGCGGCGCAGCGTGGAGATCGTGAGGGCATCGCCCAGCGGCGACATCGCGCTGGTGAGCAGGCTCAGCGTCAGCATCATCGCCATCATGCCGCCGTAGCTGCCCACGCCGGGCAGCATCAGGAACGCCAGCAGCGAGGTGAACGCGCTCACGCGCAGGATGCGCACGCGCGTGTGCATCACATCGGACAGCCAGCCCCACAGGTAGGGCCCGACGATGCGGCTGACCTGGAAGCTGGCCATCAGCACGCCGATCTGCACCGGATCGAAACCGCGATCGGCGAAATACAGGCTCACGTACGGCGAGATGACGCCGACGTAGCCGTAGTAGCCGAGATAGAAGAGCCCGAAGCGGGCATAGTCCGGGCGAGCGGCGCCCGCTGCGCCGCCAGCCTCAGGAAAGGTGGTCAACTCAGCGCGTTGGCCGGCCTGCGCCGGCCTGCGCCGGAATATGCGGCGTGTCGGTCTTGACGTCGCCGCACTGCGCGCGGTGGCGCAGCGCGTGGTCCATCAGCACCAGCGCCAGCATGGCCTCGGCGATCGGCGTGGCGCGGATGCCGACGCACGGGTCGTGGCGGCCGAAGGTCTCGACCGTGGCGGCGTTGCCGGCCTTGTCGATCGACTCGCGCGGCGTGCGGATCGAGGACGTCGGCTTGATCGCCAGCGACACGGTGACGTCCTGCCCGGTGGAAATGCCACCGAGCACACCGCCGGCATTGTTGGTGCGGAAGCCCTCGGCGGTCAGCTCGTCGCCATGGACACTGCCGCGTTGCGACACGCTGTCGAAGCCGGCGCCGATCTCCACGCCCTTGACCGCGTTGATGCCCATCATCGCATGCGCGATGTCGGCGTCGAGGCGGTCGAACAATGGCTCGCCCAGCCCGACCGGCACGTTGCTGGCCACCACCTCGATGCGCGCGCCGACCGAATCGCCGTCGCGGCGCAGCGCGTCCATATAGGTTTCCAGCTCGGGAATGATGTCGGCGTTGGGCGCGAAGAACGGGTTTTCGGGCACATGCGACCAGTCGGCGAACGGCACCGCGATCTCGCCCAGTTGCGACATGTAGCCCCGGATCTCGGTGCCGTACTGCTCGCGCAGCCATTTCTTGGCCACCGCCGCCGCTGCCACCACCGGCGCTGTCAGGCGCGCCGACGAGCGGCCGCCGCCGCGATAGTCGCGGATACCGTACTTCTGCCAGTAGGTGTAGTCGGCATGGCCCGGGCGGAAGGTCTCGACGATATTGCCGTAGTCCTTGCTGCGCTGGTCGGTATTGCGGATCAGCAGGCAGATCGGCGTGCCGGTGGTCTTGCCCTCGAACACGCCGGACAGGATCTCGACCTGGTCGGGTTCCTTGCGTTGGGTGACGTGGCGCGAGGTGCCCGGCTTGCGGCGGTCCAGGTCGCCCTGGATATCGGCCTCGCTCAGCGCCATGCCCGGCGGGCAGCCATCCACCACCGCGCCGATGGCGGGGCCGTGCGATTCGCCGAAGGTGGTGACAGTGAAGAGCAGGCCAAGGGTGTTGCCGGACATGATGGAAACCGCACAGGAATTGGGGACGGCCTCCATTGTAAGGCCATTGCCCGCCCGCGGGCGGCCCGGCTGGCTCAGGCTGCCGCGGTTTCCGGTGCGAATCCGGGGTAGAACTCCGCCCGCATCCGGTCCATATAGGCGACGAGGTTGGCATGCCCTTCCGCCGCGGTGCGGATCGGCGTGTCGAACGTGGGGCACAGCAGGCTGCCGGCAAAGGCGAACAGCGTGGCGTCGGCGCCGCATGGCTTGTCGCCCATCAGGTAGCGCTTGTCGCCCAGGATATCGGCGATCGAGGCCACGCCCTTGCTGGCCAGCGCCACCAGTTCTTCCTCGCTGTGCCGGCCCAGGCCCTGCCCCCACAGCGTCTTCCTGACCTTGTAGCGCACCAGCCGCTCGGCCAGGCCGCGCACCGGCGCCGGCACGCCGCGGAAGAACTGCGCCGGCCCTTTGTCGAAATTGGCCTGGTCGAGCCACCGCACCCGCGCCACCGCCCAGTACAGGTGATCTTCCATCAGCTTCTCGGCGGCCCAGGCGATGCCGCGCTCGGCCGGGCTCAGGCCGGCGTCGAAGTCGATGTGGTAGGTCTTCTCGATATGCCAGCGGATCATGGTCGAGTCCGCCACGATCCGGCCCATGTCGTCCAGGTACGGCAGCTTGCCCTTGGGCGCGCGCCGCAGGCTGCCGGGGCGGGCGTGGTACGGAAGGCCGGCAAGCTTGAGCAGCATCTCGGCCTTGGTGACAAACGGGCTGGCGTCAGGCAGCCCGAAGGCCGGACCGAAGGTATAGAGCGTGATCATCGTGGGTCGGGTCCGCTTAGGGAAACATGCGTTCAGCGCCAGTCGCCGCGCAGCGTCTGCACCATCTGCTGCAGCCCCTCGGGCGTGGCCGTCTCCGGCGGCACCGGCTCGCCCACCACCAGTTCCAGCCGGTTCAGGATGCCGCGGCGGAACGGCCGCGACATCGCCGGCGCGTCCTTGCGCGAGAAGAAGCTGCCCCACAGCCCTCGCAACGCCATCGGCACCACCGGCACCGGCGTGCGGCGGATGATCTGCTGCACGCCCTGGCGGAACGGGTTGATCTCGCCGGTGGCGGTGATCTTGCCCTCCGGGAAGATGCAGACCAGGTCCCCTTCCTGCAGTGCCTGCGCCACGCTGTCATAGGCGCGCCTGAGCATCTCCGGGTTTTCGTGGGCGGGCGCAATCGGGATCGCGCGGGCCTGGCGGAAGAACCACGACAGCAGCGGCACGCCGAAGATGCGGTAGTCCATGACGAAGCGCACCGGACGCGGGCTGCATGCCATCAGCACCACCGCATCGGCAAAGCTGACATGGTTGCAGACCAGCACGGCGGGCCCGTCGGCGGGAATGCGCTCGGCGTTCACGCGGCGCAGCCGGTACAACGTATGCACCAGGATCCAGGCGATAAAGCGCAGCAGGAATTCCGGCACCAGCGAGTAGATATAGACCGCCACCACCGCATTGAGCAGCCCCACCACCAGGTACAGCTGCGGAATGCTGTAGCCGGCCATCGCCATCGCCACGCCCAGCAGCGACGCTGCGATCATGAAGAAGCTGTTCAGGATATTGTTGGCGGCGATGATGCGCGCGCGGTGGGTGGGCGCGCTGCGGCTCTGGATCAGCGCGTACAGCGGCACGCTGTAGAAGCCCCCGAACATCGCCAGCAGGAACAGGTCGGCCAGCACGCGCCAGTGCCGCGCCTCGGCCAGGAAGCCGCCGATGCCGGTCAGCGCGGCCGGCGGCTGCCCGTGGCTGGCAAAGTACAGGTCGATGGCGAACACCGTCATGCCGATCGAGCCGAACGGCACCAGCCCTACCTCGACATGGCGCCCGGACAGCCGCTCGCACAGCAGCGAGCCGGTACCGATGCCCAGCGAGAACACCGCCAGCAGCAGCGTGACCACGTTCTGGTCGCCGCCCAGCACGTCCTTGGCATAGCTGAAGAAGGAGGTCAGGAAGGTCGCGCCGAGGAACCACAGCCACGAGATCCCGAGCAGGCTCTGGAATACCGTGCGGTTGCCGTGCGCCAGCACCAGGTTGCGCCAGGTCTCGGAAAACGGGTTCCAGTTGATGCGCAGTTCAGGCTGGGGCGCCGGCGACACCGGGATCCGGCCCGACACCACGCGCCCGGCCACGGCGATCGCCACGCACACGGCGCCGACGTACAGCGGCCCCACCACCGTGCCGCCCTGCTGCAGTCCCGCCAGCTCGCCACCGACCAGCGTGCCGATCAGGATCGCGACGAAGGTGCCCATCTCGACCAGCCCGTTGCCGCCGACCAGCTCGCTTTCATCCAGGTGCTGCGGCAGGTAGGCAAATTTGACCGGCCCGAACAGCGTCGAATGCAGCCCCATCAGGAAGGTGCCGGCGTAGAGCAGCGGCGCGCTATGCCAGGCAAAGCCGGCCAGGCCCAGCACCATGATGGCGATTTCCAGCGACTTCACCAGCCGGATCAGGCGCGACTTCTCGATCTTGTCGGCGACCTGCCCGCTGGTGGCGGAGAACAGCACGAACGGCGCGATAAAGATGGCCGAGATCAGGAAGGCGGCGCTGCGCGCGTCCACGCCCTCGAACAGCGCCGTGTGGTAGGTCACCAGCGAGGTGAAGGCGACCTTGAAGACGTTGTCGTTCATCGCGCCCAGGAACTGGGTCCAGAAGAACGGGGCGAAGCGGCGCGCGCCGAGCAGTCGGAACTGGCTGTGTTGGCTCATGGATGACCGGTCGGCCTGCTAGGGCCGCCGCGGAAATGGATACGCCGGCAAGTTTGCCGGAGCCGGAAACCGGCCGCCATCATGCCACCACCACGCGGCCGCGCAGCGCCAGTCGCAACAATTTTCCGAAGGGACCTACAGGATGGGCTGCCCGCCGGCCGGGGCCGGCGCAGGCCGGGCGTTCAGGCCCGCTCTTCCGGCCAGTCGCGGATATAGGCCTTGAGCATCTTGTTCTCGAAGCTCTGGTCCTCGACCACCGCCTTGGCAACGTCGTAGAAGGAAATCACCCCCATCAGCGTGCGGTTGTCGAGCACCGGCAGGTAGCGGGTGTGACGCTCAAGCATCATCCGGCGGACTTCGTTCACGTCGGTTTCCATGGTGCAGGTCAGCGGCGCATCGTCCATCACCTTGCGGATGCTGCTGGTGCCGAGGGTGCCGCCGTTGCGGGCCAGGGTCTCGATGATCTCGCGGAAAGTCAGCATCCCGACCAGGTCGCCGTATTCCATCACCACCAGCGAGCCGATGTCGCGCTCTGCCATGGTGTTGACTGCGAGCAGCAAGGAGGTGTCAGGCGTCACGGTGTAGAGCGTATTGCCCTTGATCTGCAGGATGTCGCTGACTTTCATGTTGGTCTCCGCTGCCTTGTACTGAGCTGTGCTGATTTGCGCCGAACGCATCGCGGGGGCGATGCCGGTCGCTTCGTTATCTGTTCCGGGATGTGCGGGCAGAGATGCCCGTGCGACCGATCCTAGCCCAAACCAGCCGGCAAAGTAAAGCAGGAGGCCGGTTTGCGGGTGATCGGCCAGCGTGGGCGTGCGCACGATGCTACGATGCTGGCCGGAGACAACCACACCCGACCGACCATGTCCGGAACCCGCTTCGATACGCTGGCGCTGCACGCCGGCGCCGCGCCCGACCCCGCCACCGGGGCGCGCGCGACCCCCATCCACCTGACCACCTCCTTCGTGTTCCGCGACAGCGAGCACGCGGCGTCGCTGTTCAACATGGAGCGAGCGGGCCACGTCTATTCGCGCATCTCCAACCCGACCGTGGCCGTGCTGGAAGAGCGCATCGCCGCGCTGGAGAACGGCGCCGGCGCGATCGCCACCGCCTCGGGCCAGGCCGCGCTGCACCTCGCCGTGGCCACGCTGATGGGCGCAGGCTCGCACGTGGTGGCCTCGTCGGCGCTGTACGGCGGCTCGCACAACCTGCTGCACTACACGCTGCGCCGCTTCGGCATCGAGACCACCTTCGTCAAGGCGCGCGACATCGACGCCTGGCGCGCCGCGATCCGCCCCAACACCAGGCTGCTGTTCGGCGAGACGCTGGGCAATCCGGGCCTGGACGTGCTCGACATCCCCACGCTGGCGCAGCTCGGCCAGGACCACGGCATCCCGCTGCTGGTCGATTCGACCTTCACCACGCCCTACCTGATGCGGCCGTTCGATCTCGGCGCGGGCCTGCTCTACCACTCGGCCACCAAGTTCCTGGGCGGCCATGGCACCACCATCGGCGGCGTGCTGGTGGAAGGCGGGACGTTCGACTTCGAGAAGTCGGGCCGCTTCCCGGAGCTGTCAGAGCCGTACGAAGGCTTCCACAACATGGTGTTCACCGAGGAAAGCACGGTGGCGCCCTTCCTGCTGCGCGCGCGCCGCGAAGGCCTGCGCGACTTCGGCGCCTGCATGAACCCGATGGCTGCGTGGCAGCTGCTGCAGGGCGTGGAGACGCTGCCGCTGCGCATGAGCCGCCATGTCGACAACACCCGCAAGGTGGTGCAGTTCCTGGCCTCGAACCCGATGGTGGAATCGGTGTCCTACCCCGAGCTGGAATCGCACCCCGACTACGAGCTGGCCAAGCGCCTGCTGCCGCGCGGCTGCGGCGCGGTGTTCAGCTTCAATCTGAAGGGCAACCGCCTGGCGGGCCAGCGCTTTATCGAAAGCATGTCGCTGTTCTCGCACCTCGCCAATGTCGGCGATGCGCGGTCGCTGGTGATCCACCCGGCGTCGACCACGCACTTCCGCATGGACGCGGCGGCGCTGCAGTCAGCCGGTATCGCCGAAGGCACGATCCGCCTGTCGATCGGCCTGGAAGATCCCGACGACCTGATCGACGACCTCAAGCGCGGCCTGAAGGCCGCCGAGAAGACCATGAGCAAGGGAGGCCAGGCCTGATGGAACTGAACGTTGCGGGCCAGACGGCCTACGCCTATACCGGCGGCAAACCCTTCGATTCCGCCCTGCCCTGCGCCGTATTCGTCCATGGCGCGCAGAACGACCACAGCGTGTGGGCGCTGCAGACGCGCTGGTTCGCCAACCACGGCTTCTCGGTGCTGGCGGTGGACCTGCCCGGCCACAACCGCAGCCAGGGCACGCCGCTGGCCACCGTCGAGGCAATGGCCGACTGGGTGATGGCGCTGGTGGCCGCCACCGGCGTCAAGGCGCCGGCCTTCGTGTTCGGGCACAGCATGGGTTCGCTGATCGCGCTGGAATGCGCGGCGCGGCATCCGCAGGCGGTGCGCGGCATCGCCCTGCTGGCCACGGCCTATCCGATGAAGGTTTCCGATGCGCTGCTCGATGCCTCGCTGAACCGCGAGAGCGAGGCCATCGCCATGGTCAACGCCTGGTCGCATTCGAGCCTGGCCAACAAGCCCTCGTCGCCGGGTCCCGGTGCCTGGATGCACGGCGGCAGCCAGCGGCTGATGGAGCGCGTGTCGCGCAACAACCCCCAGGCACACGTGTTCCACAACGACTTCTCCGCCTGCAATGCCTATGCGCACGGCGAGCAAGCCGCCGCCGCGGCGGCCTGCCCGGCGCTGTTCATCACCGGCAGCAAGGACATGATGACCTCGCCCAAGGCGGCGCAGGCGCTGGCCGGCAAGATGGCAAAGGCGAGCATGGTATCGGTGCCATGCGGGCATGCGCTGATGGGCGAGCGCCCGGACGAAGTGCTGGACGCGCTGGCGGGCTTTGCGCGCAAGGTGGTGGCGGCCGGCTGATGGTGCGCCGGATGGCTGGCCGGCCACGCCGGCGGCCATCCTCCCTGCAGGGGCATGGAAGGTCTACACTGCGCAAAACGAGACCTGCCGGAGACAGCCATGGCCCACGCCCGCGCGCGCGAGTTCGAGAACTTCGCGGCCTTCTACCCCTACTACCTGAGCGAGCACCAGGACCGCACCTGTCGGCGGCTGCATTTCATCGGCTCGACCGTGGCCCTGCTATGCCTCGTCGCGCTGGTAGTGACCGGCAATGCATGGTGGCTGCTCGGCGCCGTCGTCGCCGGCTATGCCTTCGCCTGGGTCGGCCATTTCGGCTTCGAGAAAAACCGGCCGGCGACCTTCCGCCATCCGCTCTACAGCCTGATGGGCGACTGGGTCATGTACACCGATATCTGGCGCGGAAAGATTCCGTTCTGAGCGCGAGCGCCGTGCCCTTGCCGGGCTTCACACCTGCCCGTGCCAGCCCGGTGGCACCACTTCCAATGTGCGCCGCTGCGGCGCGGCGTCGCCGGTTGCGGGCGGCAGGCCGGATGGCTGCTGGTTGAAGACCGCCTCCAGTGTCTGGTCCAGCAACGGATTGTGCAGCACCGACCTGAGCGACTCGGCGCCACGGAGTTGCTGCGCCAGCGCCGTGCGCGGCAGCCGCGGCAGGTTCAGCACCAGCCGGTCGTGCAGCATGCGCAGCGTCACCTGCGACGGATCGCACAGCAAGGCCCAGTGGGCCTGCCCGCGCTCCTGCTGTAGCCGTCCCACCAGGTGCATGGCCTTCAGCTTGCCGAGCAGCCCGGCCAGGTAATCCGCTTCCACGCGCAGCTTGCGGCCCAGGTCCAGTTCGCCCACGCTGCGCGGCACCTCGTCGCGGGCGCGGTAGAGCAGCAGCAGCACACCCAGCGCGTCGAAGAACTCGCTGCCGGCAAAGGTGCGGCGGCGCCAGTAGCCCTGCCGGATGACCGGCAGGTTGGCGGCGATGGTGGCGCCCAGCAGCGTCACCAGCCAGCTAAGGTAGATCCACAGCAGGAAGATCGGCAGCGCCGCAAAGGTGCCGTAGACCGCCGTATAGGCCGGGATATGCGTGATGAAATAGCCGAAGCCGCGCTTGGCGAACTCGAACGCGATCGCGGCCACCAGGCCGGCGACGATGGCATCGCGCCACTCGACGTAGGCGTTGGGCACAGCGGTGTACAGGAAGGCAAAGGCCAGCGCCGACAGCAGCACCGGCGTCGCACTGACCAGCAGGCCGATCCCCACCGGCATGGTGCCGACGTAGCCCGCCGAGATCGAGATCAGGTACGAGCTGATCGACAGGCTCGCACCGATCAGCACCGGGCCGAAGGTCAGCACCGCCCAGAACACCAGCACACGCTGCGCCAGCGGCCGCCGCTGCTTGACGCGCCAGATCGCGTTGAGCGCGTCCTCCACCGTCAGCATGGTCAGCACCGACGTCACCATCAGTCCGCCCAGGCCCATCGCCGTCAGCCCGCGCGCGCTCTTGGCGAACTGGCCGATGTAGCGCGAGATCGATTCGCTGACGTTGCCGGGAATCAGGTTCTGGAACAGGAACGCCTCGATGGCATTGCGGAAGTCGCGGAACACCGGGAACGCGGCCAGCAGCGCGAACGCGACCGTCAGCACCGGCACCACGGCCAGCA
The DNA here is from genome assembly GCF_017814975.1 of Cupriavidus consociatus. Classification (GTDB taxonomy): domain Bacteria; phylum Pseudomonadota; class Gammaproteobacteria; order Burkholderiales; family Burkholderiaceae; genus Cupriavidus; species Cupriavidus consociatus. Next base: position 161,227 of record NZ_JAGIQA010000006.1, on the reverse strand, counting down.
CGGTGGTAAATGTCAGGCTCGCGGACACCTGCGGCAGCCGGTCCTCGCCAGCGCGGCGCGCGACATAGCGCGCCAGTGCGCGGACCTTCTGCAGGTTCCATTCCCTGCGCAGACGGGCGGCGCGGGTACCAAGCATGCGTCAGCAATCTCCTGGATAGATGGGTCGGTTTGAACGATGGCAGCGGCCGGCAAGCGGACGGGCAACTGCCGGGATGCGGAAGCGGCGCTTCGCGGGGGAGCGCGCGCGGGGGCACCTCTATAATACGCGCATTGCCTGCGGCACCCGCCGCCCCCTTCCGGCAGCGCCGGCCATTCCGCTCCATGACCGACATCCTCGTCCTGTATTACAGCCGCCACGGCAGCACCCGCAAACTCGCCGAACTGATCGCCCACGGCATCGACAGCGTCCCCGGCGCCCAGGCACGCCTGCGCACGGTGCCGCCGGTCTCGACCGTGTGCGAGGCCACCGCCCCCGACATCCCCGCCGACGGCCCGCCCTATGCCGAGCTGCGCGACCTGGAGGAGTGCGCGGGGCTGGCGCTGGGCAGCCCTACGCGCTTCGGCAACATGGCCGCGCCGGTCAAATATTTCCTGGACGGCACCGTGGCCCAGTGGCTGTCGGGCGCGCTGACCGGCAAGCCCGCCTGCGTGTTCACCGCCACCGGCAGCCTGCACGGCGGCCAGGAAACCACGCTGCTGTCGATGATGCTGCCGCTGCTGCACCACGGCATGCTCATCATGGGCCTGCCCTATTCCGAGAAGGGCCTGATGACGACCACCTCGGGCGGCACACCGTACGGCCCCAGCCACCATGCCTATGTCGACAACCGCGGCCCCGTCACCGACGACGAGTCGGCGCTGGCGATGGCCATGGGCCGGCGCCTGGCGCAAACCGCGCTGCGCCTGTCAGGAGCACACGCATGAACGCGCCCGCAGACAGCGACAGCGCGCTGCACAGCCCCTGGCTGCACCGGATCAGCGCGGGCAGCCTGGTGGCGCTGATGGTGCTGTGCATTGCCTGGGAATGGTTCCTGGCACCGCTGCGTCCCGGCGGCTCGTGGCTGATCATCAAGTTCCTGCCGCTGCTGCTGCCGCTGCGCGGCGTGCTGACGCGCAACCGCTACACCATGCAGTGGTCATCGATGCTGATCCTGCTGTTCTTCACCGAGGGCATCGTGCGCGCCACCAGCGACCGCGGCTTCTCGGCGACGCTGGCCTGGGTGGAGGTGGCGCTGACGCTGGTGTTCTTCGCCAGCACCATCCTGTACCTGCGGCCGTACAAGCGCCGCGCCCGTGCGGCCGCCAAGGCAGCGCCGCAAGAGCGCTGAGCCGGCGCCCCCACGAATCGATTCCCCGCCCATGACCTCGTCCCAAGATTCCTTCCTCGCCCTGTGCCGCGCCGCGCTGGGCCCGCAGCACGTGCTGACCGGGGCTGCCGACAAGGCCCCCTACCTGACCGACTGGCGCAAGCGCTATTGCGGCGAGGCGCTGGCCGTGCTGCGCCCCGGCACCACCGAAGAAGTCGCGGCCGCGGTCCATGCCTGCCATGCGCACAAGGTGGCGGTGGTGCCGCAGGGCGGCAATACCGGCCTGTGCGGCGGCGCCACGCCGGCGGCCGGGCGCGATGCGGTGGTACTGTCGCTGCAGCGGCTCAACCGCATCCGCCAGGTCGATCCGCTCAACAACACCATCACCGTCGAAGCCGGCATGGTGCTCCAGCACCTGCAGGAGGTGGCGCGCGAGCACGGCCGGCTGTTTCCGCTGAGCCTGGCGGCCGAGGGCAGCTGCACCATCGGCGGCAACCTGTCGACCAATGCCGGCGGCACCGCGGTGCTGCGCTACGGCAATACGCGCGAGCTGTGCCTGGGGCTGGAGGTGGTGACGCCGACGGGCGACACCTGGCATGGCCTGCGCGGCCTGCGCAAGGACAATACCGGTTACGACCTGCGCGACCTGTATATCGGCGCCGAAGGCACGCTCGGCATCATTACCGCCGCCGTGATGAAGCTGTTTCCGCTGCCGCGCGCCTCGGTCACCGCGCTGGCCGCGGTGCAGAGCCCGCGTGCCGCGCTGGCGCTGCTGGCGATCGCGCAGTCGCATGCGGGTGCGATGCTGACCGGCTTCGAGCTGATGTCGGCGCGCTGCATGGCGCTGGTGACGCAGCACTACCCCCAGCTGCGCTACCCGTTCGCCGACATCCACCCGCAGCTGGTGCTGATGGAGCTATCCGACAGCGAGGGCGAAGCCCACGCGCGCGCCATCTTCGAAACGCTGATGAACGCCGCCTTCGACGCCGGCGTGGTGCTTGACGCCGTGGTGGCCGAATCGGTGCAGCAGTCGCGCGACTTCTGGAACCTGCGCGAGCATATCCCGCTGGCGCAGGTCGAGGACGGCAAGAACATCAAGCACGATATCGCCGTGCCGGTCTCGCGCGTGGCGGATTTCATCGAGACCACCGACGCGCTGCTGCAGAACGCCCTCCCCGGCGCGCGCATGGTGACCTTCGGCCACCTTGGCGACGGCAACCTGCATTACAACGTGTCGCCGCCGGAAGGCATCGACCATGACGCCTTCCTTGCCAACCAGGACCAGGTCAACCGCATCGTGCACCACAGCGTGCGCTCGCACTGCGGCTCGATCTCGGCCGAGCATGGCGTGGGCCAGCTCAAGCGCGAGGCACTGCAGCACTACAAGAGCGAGGTCGAGCTGGCGCTGATGCGTGCGATCAAGGGCGCGCTGGACCCGCTGGGACTGATGAACCCGGGCAAGGTGCTCTGAGCCCGCTCATGCGCCGCGCGCCAGCTCCGCGCGGATATGCTCGGCCACGCGCTCGAGCAGCTGGTCGAGGTGGCCGCGCAGGCGGGCAAACCCTTCATGCTGCACGAAGCGTGCCTCGTCCAGGTACAGCGCGCGGTTGATCTCTATCTGCAGGCTGTAGCGCCCGCGCGCCGGGTCCGAATACGCCGTCACCAGTTCCGCGCCCTTGTACGGCCAGTTGATGCCGACATGGTAGCCAAAGCCGCGCAGGCATTGGCCGACCAGCTCGATAAACGCTTCCGCGCACGTGGTGCCGTCGCGGTTGCTGATGACAAAGTCAGGCCGCTCCGAGCCGTCGTCCACGTTCATGGCATTGCCGCGCGACTTCATCGAATGGCAGTCGATATGCCACACCGCACCGAAGCGCGCATGGTGCGCCGCCATCGCGCGGGCAAGTGCGGCATGGTAGGGATCGTAGTAGGCCTTCAGCAGATGCTCGGCCATGGCAGGCGACAGCGGCGCACCGTAGACCGGCACGCCCGGCAGCGCCAGCCGGCGCAGCACGCCCATGCCGCGGCGGGCCTTGTCGCTGGGCCGTAGCGCGAACGGCAGGGCGCCGTCGACCAGCGCCGGGTCGATATCGTCGCGGGCGCGGTTCACGTCCACCAGCCAGCGCGGGAATTCCGCGCACAGCAGCGTGCCGCCCACGGCCGGCGCGTGCGCGAACAGCCTGTCGACATAGGCGTCCCAGCCTGTCAGCAGGGCTTCGGGCGGGGCCGCCAGCGGCAGCGCGGACGGCAGACTACCGGCGCGGGCCTGCCCGCTGTGCGGAGAATCGACCACCAGCGGCAACGCCGCGCCAGCGGGTTCGGTCAGCGTATAAGGAAGCGTCATACTCAGAATTTGTGCTGGATGCCGATGCCGGCCGTGGTCACGGTATCGCCAGCCCTGTGCGAGTTCTGGTCCTCTCGGTCAAAGAAAACATAAGGCATGGTGCGCTTGCTGAGGCGGTAGCCATAGGCGGCCTGCATTTTCTTCAGCCGGCCTTGCGGGTCGCGCTGCACCGCGCGCTCCATGTAATTGATGGTGAGGCTGTGCGCACCGTATGGCACGGTGAAGCCAACCAGCCAGTACGGCACGTCGGTGCGCGTGGTGGCGGTGCCGACGTAGCGGTCGCGCCCGTAGATCCCGTACACGTTGACCACGGTGAAGTCATAGGACGCCACCACCTGCACCTTGTCGCGGAAGTCGTTGGCGAGCAGCCCGCCGGTCTTGGCATCGCGCGCATAGCCGAGGCCCGCCCCGAACTTGCCTGCCGCATAGTTCAGGCCAATGTCGTACTGGCGGAAATCGTCCTCCGCCTTCACCGGCGAGCTGGCGTTGGGCGTGGCCGGATCAGGGCCGGCCAGGTTCACGCGCGCCCGCACGGAAAGGCCGCCAAAGTCGGGCGTCACGTAGCCGAGCGCATTGGACACGCGGTTGCGCGCATTCAGCACCTTGGTGCCGATCGCGGTGGCGCCGGCATCGTGGATGGCAAAGTCGATATTCTGCGTCACCTGCGAATAGATCGGCGAACCGACGATGGTGGCGGAATCCAGCCGTCCCAGCGCAAACGCGCCAAAGCCGCCCTGCAGCCCGATGAAGGCATTGCGGAACTGCGGGTTGGTGGCCATGCCGCTGTCGGCGGAAAAGCCCTGCTCCAGGCCGAATGCGGCACGCAGTCCACCGCCGAGGTCTTCGCTGCCGCGCATGCCCCAGCGCGAGGCGTTGTCGACCATCTGCGTTGCCGAGCCGCCCGGCCCCTTCTGGTATTCGATGTCGGTATCGATACGGCCGTACAGCGTCAACGATGCGTCGGCCGCGGCCGACAGCAGCGCCAGCGCGCCGCCGAGGCAGGCATGACGCAAGTGCGGCCGGTCTGCTCTGTGTTGGATCATGGCTCTTCTCCCTTCCCTGGTTGGCGTTGCATGACATCCCCCGTTGGATTTCCCGTCTCTGCCAGTTCGTTCCTGCTTGCGGACGCGAACGCTCCCCGCCGTCCCGCCTCGGCGGGAAGGCAACGCAAGGCACGGAGCGAGAGCGCGGCCGCGTGCGGCGGCTAGCTAGTCATTCAGGTGGCAGGCGGACAGGCGTCCGCCGACATCGCGCAGCACCGGTACTTCGGCCGCGCAGCGTGCGCTGGCATGTGGGCAGCGCGGATGGAAGGCGCAGCCGGTGGGCGGCGCCAGCGGGCTTGGCAACTCGCCGCGGATCGGCTGGTGGCTGGCGGCGCCACCGCCCAGCCGCGGCGCATCGGCCAGCAACGCACGGGTATAGGGATGGTTGGGCGCGCCGAAGATCGTGCGCGCATCGCCGCTCTCGACGATGCGGCCCAGGTACATGATCGCGACGCGGTCGGACATGTGCTCCACCACCGCCAGGTTGTGGCTGATAAAGACATAGGTCAGCCCATGCTCGCGCCGCAGCTGCATGAACAGGTTGATGATCTGCGCCTGCACCGAGACATCGAGCGCCGACACGGCTTCATCGCAGATCAGCAGCCGCGGGTGCAGCGCCAGCGCGCGGGCGATCGCCACGCGCTGGCGCTGGCCGCCGGAAAACTCGTGCGGATAGCGCTCGGCGTAGCTGGGGTCGAGCCCGACCTGCTGCAACAGTTCCCCGGCCAGCTCCGTCGCCCGCGCGCGGCTGACCATGCGGTGGTAGACCGCGCCCTCGGTAATGGCCTGGCCGATGCGCAGCCGCGGGTTGAGCGAAGCATAGGGATTCTGGAACACCATCTGCACCGCGCGGTGATAGCCGGCCGATGCGACATCGGCGCGCTGGCCTTCCCACGCGATCTCGCCGCCGCTCTGCGGCAGCAGCCCGGCCAGCATGCGGCCCAGCGTGGATTTGCCGCAGCCGGACTCGCCGACCACGCCCAGCACCTCGCCCTTGCGCACCTGCAGCGAGACCTCGTTGACGGCGTGCACGGCCTGCACCGGCTTGCCGGCCACGCGGCCCAGCAGGCCGGGCTTGAGCGAAAAGCGTTTCTGCAGCTGGCGGGTTTCAAGCAGCACGGTCATGCCGACTCCAATGGATAAAAACAGCGCAGCGTGCGGCCGCGCACCACGGTTGCCGCGGGCGGCTGGCCGCAGGCCTCGCGCACGCGCGGGCAGCGCGGCGCGAAGGCGCATCCCGGCGGCAGCGCTGCCAGTGCCGGCGCGGCGCCGGGAATCGCGCGCAGCGTGGCGCCGCGCATTTCGGGCGTGGGCAATGAATCGAGCAGTCCGCGCGTGTACGGATGCAACGGCCGCGCGATCAGCTCGGCCACCGGCCCCTGCTCCACCACCTTGCCCGCATACATCACGCAGACGCGGTCGACCAGGTCCTTGACCACCGCCAGGTCATGGCTGATCCAGATCGCGGCGGCGCCGGTGTCGCGCACCAGCTGCTTCATCTCGTACAGGATCTGCGCCTGGATGGTGACGTCCAGCGCCGTGGTGGGCTCGTCGGCAATGATCAGGTCGGGCTGGTTGATCAACGCGTTGGCGATCGCCACGCGCTGGCGCATGCCGCCGGACAACTCGTGCGGATAGGCGCGCATGCGCTCCCCCGGCGCCGGGATGCCAACGCGCGCCAGCGCATCGATCGCCTGCTGATGCGCCTGCGCGCGGGTGCGGCGGTGGTGCACCCGCACGGTCTCGACCAGCTGGTCGCCGACGCGCATCACCGGGTTCAGCGACATCATCGGGTCCTGGAACACCATCGCGATGCGGTCACCGCGCAGCGCCTGCCACTGGCGCGGCGAGCACGCCAGCAGCTCCTGCCCCTTGAAGCGGACCGAGCCGCCAGTGACGCGCCCGGGCGGGTCCAGCAGGTTCATCAGCGAGAACGCCGTCACTGACTTGCCCGAGCCGGACTCGCCAACGATGCCGAGGATTTCGCCTGGCTCCAGCGTGAACGAGACGTCGTCGACGGCCTTCAGTGCCTTGCGACCGTTGGCGAATGCAAAGCTGGTGCTCAGCCCGCAGACTTCCAGTAGTGCCATGTCCGTCTCCCGGCCTCAGCCTTCCAGCCGCGGGTTCAGCACGCGGCGCAGGCGGTCGCCCACCAGGTTGATCGAGCCGATCAGCAGGACCAGGGCCACGCCCGGGAAAATGCTGATCCAGTACTTGTTCGACAGCATGTATTCGAAGCCGTTGGCGATCAGCATGCCCAGCGACGGCTGCGTGCGCGGCAGGCCGATGCCGAGGAAGCTCATGGTCGCCTCCAGCGTGATGGCATGCGCGATCTGCAGCGTGCCGGTCACCACCAGCGGCGCCATGCAGTTGGGCAGGATATGGCGGAACATCACGCGCAGCGCCGGCAGCCCCTGGCCCAGCGCCGCCTCGACATACTCCTTGCGCCGCTCCACCTGCGCCGCACCGCGCACCGTGCGCGCAAAGTAGGCCCACTGCACGATCACCAGCGCCAGCAGCGTCTTGTCCACGCCCTGCCCCAGCACGGCCAGCAGGATCAGCGCCACCAGCACCGCCGGCAGGCTCAGCTGCAGGTCGACCACGCGCATGATCGCGGCATCGACCACACCGCCGAAATAAGCCGCCGCGAGGCCAACGGCGCTGCCGACCATCAGCGCAACCACCGCGCTGATCACGCCCACGCCCACGCTGATGCGGATGCCGTAGAAGATCGCGCTGACCAGGTCGCGGCCGGCGCCGTCGGTGCCGAGCCAGTAGTGCGCGTTGCCTTCATAGCCGGCGCTGCCGGGCGGCAACTCGGAATCGATCACCGATACCGAGGCCAGGTCATACGGGTTCTGCGGGCTGATGACATGGGCGAGCGCGGCCACCAGCAGCAGAGCGACGAGCAGCACCAGTGCCGCCGCCGCGACGCGGTTGGCGACGAAGCGGCGCAGCAGCGTGGGCCGCATGGAGGGCGGCGCGATGGGCAGCGGCGCGGCATGCGCCGCGGTTGCCGCCAGCGCCGGCACGGCAGTGTCAGGTTGGGATGCAGGCAGGGTCATCGGTTCTCGTTCGATTTCTATGGCTTCTGTGGGGATGGATGCAGCCGGGCTCAGCCCGCCTTGTGGCGCAGCCGCGGATCGAGCACCACGTAGAGCAGGTCGACCACCAGGTTCAGCACCACGAACAGCACCAGCGTGACCAGCAGGTAAGCCACCACCACCGGGCGGTCCAGCGCCAGCACCGAATCGATGATCAGCTTGCCCATGCCCGGCCACGAGAACACCGACTCGGTCACCACAGAGAAAGCGATCAGGTGGCCGAATTCCAGCCCGACCACGGTGACGATCGGGATCAGCACATTGGGCACCACGTGGCGCAGCACCAGCCGCGACCCGCCCACGCCCTTGGCACGCGCAAACTTGATGTACTCCTGCCCCGCCACGTCGCGCGTGCCGGCCTCGGCCAGCCGCGCCACCAGCGAGATCTTGAACAGCGACAGCGTCAGCGCCGGCAGCAGCAGGAAGCGGATGCCTTCCCAACTGGTCACCGACAGCGGCATGCCGAGCACATTGGTGACCGGACCGCGTCCGCCCGATGGCAGCCAGCCCAGGTTCACCGAGAACACCAGGATGCCGATCATGCCGACCCAGAACGTCGGCATGATCACGCCGCCCAGCGAGGCCGCCATCAGCGCGCGCGCCAGCCGGCTGTCCGGCCTGAGCCCGGCGAACACGCCCATCGGGATGCCGATGCCCAGCGACAGCAGCAGCGCGGTCACGGCCAGCTCCAGCGTGGCCGGCACGCGGCTGACGATCAGCTCGATCGCGGGACGGTTGTAGATGAAGGATTCGCCCAGGTCGCCGCGCAGCGCGCCCCGCATGAAGCGCAGGTATTGCTGCGGCACCGGCAGGTCCAGCCCGAGCGCGTGGCGCGCGTCGGCGATTTCCTGCTCGGTGGCGGTGGGGCTGACCAGCAGGTGGACCGGGTCGCCGATCAGGTTGACCGCGCAGAAGGTCAGCACCGACATCAGCCACAGCACGACGAGACTTTGCAGCAGCCGCTTCAACAGGGTTTCGAGCATAGCGATCAGGACGGAAGGCGGTGAATCGTCAGGGTTGTGCCGCAGCGGCCGCTGCCGGCGCTGCGGGGCGGATATTGGCGGCGTAGGTAAAGCCGTCAGCGCGCGGCTGCACCACCAGCCCGGCGCGGTAGGCCCAGGCGGCGCGCAGGTGGTGCAGCGGCACGATGCCGGTGTCGGCGGCCAGCATCTCGGCGGCACGGCGCTGCAACTGCTCGCGCTGCGCCGGCGCCATGGTGCGCATGGAGGTTTCGACCAGCGCGTCCAGTGCGGGATTGGCATAGCCGCTGCGGTTGTTCGCCCCCAGGCCGGCGGGCTTGTCCTGCCTGTGCGCCACCGCGACCAGCGGCTCGAGCGAATCGCCGCTGACCGCCCCGATGCCGAGCAGGAAGACGCTGAACTCAGGCTTGCCGCCCTCGCCGCCCGAGGTGGCACGGGTGATATAGACCGAGTACGGCAACGTGCGCACCTCGGTGCGGATGCCGGTGCGGGTCAGCATCTGGCCCACCGCCTCGCAGGTCTTGGCGTCGTTCAGGTAGCGGTCGCTCGGGCAATGCAGCGTCAGGCGGAAGCCGTCGGGATAGCCGGCCGCGATGAGCAGCCGGCGCACTTCCGCGGCATCGGCGCGCGGCGCGGGAACGCCCGGCGCAAAGCCGAAGAAGCCTGCCGGCACCATCTGCCCGGCGGGCACAGAATCCCCTTTGGTGACGCGCGCTGCGATCAGGTCGCGGTCGATTGCGAGGCTGATGGCCTGGCGCACGCGCACATCGCGCAGCGGGTTGACGGGCAGTGGCCGGCCGGCGGCATCCTGCACGTAGGGCGACACCGCCCGCCCCTGGTCAAGCTGCAGGTAGTTGAGCATGTACGACGTCGCCGACACCGTGCGGATGCGGCCATTGGTGCGCGCGAAGGCTTCGGCAATGCTGGCCGACGAGGCATCGATCACGTCAACCAGCCCCGACAGCAGCGCCGACGCCCGCGCCGGCTCCTTGGGGATGAACTGGAACACCACGCGCTCCCACGGCTGCGCGCCGCCCCAGTAGCCGGGGTTGCGCGCCAGCGTCAGCTGCTGGCCGTGCTCCCATGCCACCAGACGATACGGGCCGGTGCCGATGCTCGCCGGGCCATGGGCGAAGTCCGCCTCGCGCAGGCCCTGCCCCAGCCCGTGCGGCAGCATCGCCACCATGCCGATGTGTTGCGGCAGCACCGGATTAGGCGTGCGGGTGCGCACGCGCAGCGTCAGCGGGCCAGTGGCCTCGACCGTCTCGATCGACTTCAGGTAGGTGCGGAAGGTACGCGCGCCGGGCAGCTTGCGCGCGCGCTCGATCGAATAGCGCGCGTCCTCGGCGCTGAACGAGGCGCCATTACTGAACTTCACGCCGGGGCGCAGCAGGAACTCCCAGCTGTGGTCGTCCAGCTGGCGCCAGCTGGTGGCGAGCAGCGGCACCGGGCGCAAGGCGTTGTCGAGGCCGACCAGGGTTTCGTACACGTGGCCCCAGAGGTTGCGGCCAGCGGCGTCGAGCACGTGCGGATCGGCAGCGCTGACCTCGGCCTTGTAGCCGATGCGCAGGTCGGCGGCATGCGTCGGGCGGCTTGCCGCTGCAACTGCGGACAGGGCCAAGACAATCGCCAGCGTGGCATGGGGAAATCTCGTTGATCGAAACATTGTTTCATTTATCGATACGATGTATCGAAGAATAAAACATCAGCGTGAGAGCAGTAACGAGGGTTTACCCGGAAAAATAAAAAATCAGGACAAACGAAAAGCGGCGCCGAAGCGCCGCTCATAATTGAAAATTGTTACGCGATCGCGGCGTCAGCCGCCCGCATACCCCAACGCTCGCGACAGCGCAGCGGCCTCTTCCACCACCATCGCGACATGCCGGTCCAGTGCCTCGGGCGTGGTCCGGCTGGCCGGGCTGGCAATGCTCAGCGATGCCACCACCGCTCCGCCGTGGTCGCGCAACGGCGCCGCCGCCGACACCGCGTCGGCATCGCGCTCGCCCAGCGACACGGCGTGCCCGGCGGCACGGATCGCGGCAAGCTCCTCGCGCAACTGCTCGGTCGTGACGATGGTGCGCTCGGTAAAGCGCTCCAGGCTGTGCGCCGCCACGGCGTCGATCACCTCGGGCGCTGCGAACGCCAGCAGCAACTTGCCTGACGCCCCCACATGCAGTGGCCTCCGGTTGCCCACCTCGGTATGCACGCGCACCGATTGCGACGACTCGTGCCGCGCCACGCAGACCGATTCCAGCCCGTCGCGCACGCGCACGATCACGTTCTCGCCGCAGGCCGCGCCGATCGCCGCCAGCCGCGGCGCCACCACCTTGACCAGGTCGAACTGGTCGCGCGCGGCATTGCCCACCAGCAAGGCGTTGTAGCTGAGCTTGTAGACCGCGGCCGCAGGCTCGCGCGCGATCATGCCGCGATGCTCCAGCGTGGCCAGCAGGCGGAAGGCGCGCGCCTTGGTCAGCCCCGCGCGGCGGGCCAGTTCGGTCACCCCCAGCGAAGGATGCTCGGCCACCAGCATCAGCAGGCCCAGCGCCTCGTCCACCGCGTCAACGATGTATGTCATCGAGTCTTCTTACCTGTATTCAGAAATGTCCCATCGCGGATTGTAGCGGCCGGCGCCAGCAGCGGGGCCGCGCGCGCTTCCGCCCGGCAAACCCTGCCTTCGGCAGATCCGAATTCCATAATCGCCGGGCGTCGCACAATACAGCCAATCCGGCCTGACCATGCGCCGGCCCAACGTCAAGAAAGCAAGAACGGAGACAACGGTGTACCTGACCCGAACCCTGCACCGTTCGCTGCAACAGCAGCCGGACGAGATCGTCACCATCTTCCGCGGCCGGCGCCGCAGCTACCGCGAGTTCTGTGAGCGCGTCGCGCGCCTGGCCGGCGCGCTGCAGGCGCTCGGCATGCGGCCCAACGACCGCGTCGGGATCCTGGCACAGAACTCGGACCGCTACCTCGAGTTCGCCATGGCCGCGTGGTGGGGCGGTGGCGTGCTCAACCCGGTCAACGTGCGCTGGAGCGTGCCGGAGGTGGTCTATTCGCTCGATGACTGCGACACCGGCATCCTGCTGGTCGACGACCAGTTCCTGCCAATGGCCGACGGCATTCGCGCCGCGGCGCGGCGCGAGCCGGTGCTGATCCATGCCGGCGACGGCGAAGCGCCCGCCGGCATGCTGTCCTATGAGCGGATGATCGACGAGGCCTCGCCGGTGCCGGATGCGCAGCGCGGCGGCGACGACCTCGCCATCGTCATGTACACCGGCGGCACCACGGGCTTTCCCAAGGGCGTCATGCAGACCCACGGCTCGCTATGGTGCGGCACCCTGCAGCGCATGGCCGACACCCCGCCGCTGAAGGGGGGCCGCGTGCTGCATACCAACCCCTTCTTCCATATCGCCGCGATCGCGCGCGTGCTGATGCAGTTCATCGCGGGCGAGACCCACGTCATCCTGCCGTCGTTCGAAGCACGCGAGGTGCTGGAAACCATCGAGCGCGAACGCATCACCGAGCTGGGCATGGTGCCGACCACCATCCAGATGCTGATCCATCACCCCGACTTCGACAGGTGCGATCTCGGCAGCGTCCAGCGGCTGGGCTACGGCGCGTCGCCAATCAGCGCAGCAGTGCTGGAACAGGCCATGGAGAAGCTGCCCGGCGTCGAGTTTGCGCACTCGTACGGCATGACCGAATCGATGATCGTCACCACCAACCCGCCCGGCAACCATGGCAGCGCGGCGCGCGCGCAGGGGCTGCATCTGTCGGCGGGCTGCGCCGGCATCGGCATCGAGGTGAAGATCGCCGACGCCGACGGCAACGAAGTCCCCCGCGGCACCGTCGGCGAGATCCTGGTGCGCAGCGGCGGCGTCACACCCGGCTACTGGAACCGCCCCGAAGACACCGCCCGCGCGCTGCGCGACGGCTGGCTGCATACCGGCGACGGCGCGTACATGAACCAGCAGGGCTACATCTTTATCGTCGACCGCATCAAGGACATGATCGTCAGCGGCGGCGAGAACGTCTATTCGGCTGAGGTCGAGAACGTCATCGGCCGCCATCCCGCGGTGGCGATGAGCGCGGTGATCGGCGTGCCGCACGAGAAATGGGGCGAGGCCGTGCATGCCGTGGTGGTGCTGAAGGCTGGCGCGCAGGCGACGGAAGACGAGATCCGCGAGCATTGCCGGGCGCATATCGCCGGCTATAAATGCCCGAAGAGCGTGGAGTTCCGCCAGGCGCTGCCGCTGTCCGGCGCCGGCAAGATCCTCAAGCGGGACCTGCGCGCGCCGCACTGGCAAGGCAAGGCACGCGCGGTGAACTGAGCGTCGGTGGCCTCGGGGCGAATAGGCCGGACCGGCGCCGTCCTCCGGGCAGCCGTCTCAGGCCATTTTCACATCCTGCGCGGCCACGCACGCGGTGCGGCCGTGGCCGCTGAAGGTCCAGACGGTGAATGGGTCCGCCGCACTGCGATGCTGCGTCCAGCGGGTCTTGCACGACGCGCACTGATGCTCGCGCGTCTGGCACGGGACGCCCGCGCCGACGCTGCGCCACTGTGCCTCCCCCACACTACCTGCGACCGGCCAGCGCGATCTTCGATCCAGCGCTCGAACAGCGTCGCGAGGCGGGCATGGCAGGCACCTTCAGTATCGTTCGCTTCGGCGCTGGCCTGCGCCAGTGCCAGCCTGCGGGCACGGCGGCTGAGCGCGCGCACCTCTTCCCTGAGTTCGCTCAGCAGCGGCAGCGGCAGCGGCAGCGGCAGCGGCAGCGGTCTAGGGTAGACACTGATAGGACTATCCCACCCCGCCCGTTCCGGTGGGGGGGGCCACCCCCTCCCATCCGCTACCTTGGTCGTATCTCGCCATTCCCACACCGTTGATCCACCGAGGCAAACGACATGCGCAGCAAGACCTCCCTGATTGCATTCGCCCTGATCGCCTGTAGCGCCTGGAGCGCCGCATGCGGCGCGCAAACCTATCCGTCGCGCCCGATCACGCTGGTGGTCCCGGGGCCGCCCGGCGGCGCCACCGACACGCTGGCGCGCGCGCTGGCCGAAGACATGGGCAAGCGCCTGGGACAGACCGTCATCGTCGACAACAAGCCCGGCGGCGCCGGCGTGATCGCGGTGCAGGCCATTACGCGCGGCGCGCCTGACGGCTATACGATGCTGCTCAGCCACTCGTCGCCGCTGATCAACACGCCGCACCTGTACCGCAATGTGCAGTACGACGTTCGCCGCGACCTGTCCTTTATCACCGAGCTGTGCGTCGGCAAGATCGTGCTGGCCGTCAGCCGGGACGTGCCGGTCAAGAGCGTGCAGGAGCTGCTCGACTGGGCCGCGAAGAACAAGGGCAAGGTCAGCTACGGCTCGTATGGCGTCGGCACCTTTCCGCACCTGGTGGGCTCGCACCTGAACCAGACCCGCAACCTCGACATGGCGCACGTCGCCTACAAGGGCGAGGCGCCCATGGTGCAGGACATGATCGCCGGCAATGTGTCGTGGGTGATCGGCTCGATGACCACGCTGGGACCGCATTTCAAGAGCGGCCGCATACGCCCGCTGGCCGTGATGGGCGAGCAGCGCATCAAGGAACTGCCCGAGGTGCCGACCATGGCCGAGGCCGGGCTCAAGGAGCACGAGCTGCGCTCGCCGGCGTGGTTCGGCCTGTTCGTGCGCTCTGGCACGCCGGCGGCGATCCTGTCGCGGCTGGAAACGGAAGCGCGCGCGTCGATTGTCTCGCCCGGCATGCGCACGCGTCTGGACGCGCTGGCCATGGAACCGGTCGGCAACAGCCCGGCCGAATTCCGGCGCGAATTTGATGCCACCGAGCCGGTGATCGCGCGCATGATCAAGACCAGCGGCGCCACCGCCGAATAGCGCAAGCCCTCACCCACCTGCTCGGGTGGCGCATGTGCTGACTGCGCCCGGGCATGCACATGACGCTGACACGGCACCGGGCATGCCGATGTCTGTACCGGGGCGGTCTCGCCGGGCCGTGGTTTCTGCCATTACAATCGCGGCAACAACCGCCTCTTGTCCCGCCGGGGCCGGAGGCCTGGCGCCTGCGAGCCAGCGCCGCCTTGCATGGCTCGCACAGGCTTGCTGATTCCGCCGCACCGATGCCCCACTCGCCAGCCAACCCTCCGTCGCCACCCGGCAGCCAGTCGACCACGCTGCCCTCGCCGCCGTCGCGCCCGGCATCGCTGCGCAGCGCCGCGCGCGTGGTCGCGCGCGAACGGCTGCTGACGCAGCTGACCGAGGCGCGCCGCCGGCGCTGCATCGTGCTGCAAGGGCCGGCCGGCTACGGCAAGACCGCGCTGCTGAGCGCCTGGCGCCTTGACCTGCTGGCGCTGAGCTTCGACATGGCCGCGCTGGCGCTGGAACCCGCCGACAACGAGCGCCAGCGCTGGCTCGACCGCATGCTTGCCTGCCTGGCCGAAATCAGTCCCGACATCACGCGCGAGGCCGTGCTGCTGGCCGAGCGCGGCACCGACGACGAAGCCGTGGAGCGCGCCATCGTGGCGCTGGTGCGCGGCATCGGGGCGCATTCGCGCGAAGTGACGCTGGTGCTCGACGACGCGCAGCATCTGGGCTCTTCCCGCGTGCTGCAGCCGCTGCAATGGCTGCTCGACTACGCCCCGCCCAACTTCCACCTGGTGCTCGCCACACGCGCGGCGCTGCCGCTGTCGCTGGGGCGCCTGCGCGACCAGGGCCAGCTGCTGGAACTGGATCAGCGCGATCTGCGCTTCACGCTGGCCGAATCGCAGCACTTCCTGCGGACCCAGCTGGGCGAGATCAGCGCGCGTGATGCGCGCCTGCTGCACGAGCTGGCCGACGGCTGGGTCGCCGGGCTGCAGCTGTTCGCCGCGCACTGGAAACGCAAGAAGGCCAGCGCCAGCGGCCTGACCTTCGCCAGCGGCCTGGTGCAGGCCAATGTGCAGGACGCCGGTGCCTTCGCCGAATATTTCGAGCGCGAAGTCCTGTCGCGGCTGGCACCCGACGAAGCCGAGCTGCTGGTGCGCGCGGCCGCGTGCGAGCGCTTTACCGCATCGCTGTGCCAGGCGCTGGGCGAACAGGCGATGGGCGAGCACGAGGTGCTGGCCCTGCTGACGCGGCTGGAGCAGGAGAACCTCTTCATCACCCCCACGCCCGGTCCCGAGCGCGAAGCCTGGTACCGCCTGCACCCGCTGCTGCGCGAGACCCTGGCCGAGCGCTTCCGCGCGCGCGGTGAAGCGCAGCAGCGCGCCATCCACGGCGCCGCCTGGCGCTGGTTCCGCGACCACCGGATGCTGGCCGAGGCCGTCCGCCACGCCGTGCTCGCCGGCGATGCAGGCACCGCCGCCGAACTGGTGGAGCGCTATGCCGACACGCTGATCGCGCGCGGCGAAGTGCGCAAGGCGCTGGGTCTGCTACGCCTGCTGCCCGCCAGCGAGGTCGAGGCACGTCCGGGCCTGCGGCTGCTGGCGCTGCGCATGCAGATGTTCACGCGCGACCTCGACGGCTGCGCGGCGGCGGCCGACCGGCTCGAAGCCGATATCGGATCCGGGCCCGACAGCACCTCGCTGCGCTACCGGCTCGCGCTGCTGCGCTTCGGCCTGGTGCTGCTGCGCGACGACACCGCCGGCGCGCTGGCCTTGCTGCCCGAGGTGGAAGCCGCGCCGGCAGACACCACGCCCTTCTACATGGGCTCGCGCAACAACCTGCTGTCGCTGCTGTACATGCACCTGGGCGACTATGAGCGCGCGCGCGCGCTCCAGGTCTCCGCGCCGCCCCTGCTGGTCGACGGCGTGCCGCTGCTGGGCACCGCCAGCGGCATGCTCAACGGCCGCTGCCTGATCGGGTTCAGCCATGCGATGGAAGGCAACATGACGCAGGTCGAGCGCATCAGCCGCGACGTGCTGCGCGAAGTCGAGCAGGTGGGGCACGGCGGCGCCGGCGCCGAGCCGGAGTACTTTGCCGCCGCGCTGCTGGGCGAAGTGCTGTACGAGCACAACGACCTGGACGCCGCGCGCAAGCTGCTCGAAGACCGCGTCGACGTGATGGAGCGCGTGTCGATCCCCGATTCCGTGCTGCGCGTGCATACCGTGCTGGCCGCGGCGCACTGGATCATCGGCCACCGGCTCGATGCCTTCGCCCAGCTGGATCGGCTGGAAGACTATGGCACGCAGCAGCGGCTGGACCGGCTGGTTGCCCAGAGCCTGTCCAACCAGGTCCGCCTGCACGTGGCCAGCGGCGACATTGCCACGGCCGAAGCGGTGCTGGCGCGGCTCGATGCCATTGCCGCGCGCCACCGCCATGCGCCGCGCGGCTTCCTCGACGCGATCCACATGGTGACCGAGCGGGCCCACGTGATGGCCAGCCTGGCGCATGACGACCTGCGCGCGGCCTGGACGCGGCTGGCGCCGCTGATTGCCTACTGCGAGACGCGCGGCTGGCAGCGCCACGTGGCGCAGCTGCACATGCTGGCCGCGGTGGTTGCCACGCGCCGCGGCGAACCTGTCGCGGCGCGCGAGCATGCGCTCGAAGGCCTTCGCCGCGGGCACCGGCTCGGGCTGATGCGCAGCCTGATCGACGCCTTTCCCGGGTCGATGCGGCAGATCGACGACATCGCCGGCACGCCCGGGCTCGATCCGGTGCTGGCGTTCTACATCGAGCGGCTGCAGCAGGCCTTACCGCAGCGGGAACCGGCCGGCGCGGCGGCAACCGGCGCAGTGCCCGCGGGACCGGCAGAGGGCCGCACCGAGGAACTGAGCGAGCGCGAGGCCGACGTGGTGCGCCTGCTCGGCCAGGCGCTGCCGAACAAGAAGATCGCGCGCACGCTGGGCCTGTCGCCGGAGACGGTGAAATGGCACCTGCGCAACATTTTCCGCAAGCTCGACGTGGGCAGCCGCGACGAGGCGGTGGCGCGCGTGCGCGACCGCGAACTTGGCCTGGGCAGCCAGCCGGCCGACGGGGCACGCTGACACCGCTCAAGCGCGCCCGAGGGCTTACCCCCTTTCCCTCTGCGCGGCGCGGGCCTGATATAACGCGCCTGATACCAATCCAGCTCCCGCCCTTTGGGCGGGACAACCCGCGCCCACCCCACCACCTGACGCGGGTGGTGTTCGCCTCCCCCCTCCCCCCAGTACCTTAGCGACATGCCAGTGGCCCGGCCCGCAACCAGCCGGCGACCTGTGCCCGAACCACTTTCCCAGAAAACTTGTCGCGCCGCAGACCGCACGCCGCGGGCATCAACTTGCGGACTGACATCCGGAGACCTCCATGGACATCCAACGCACGATCTTCCGCGACGACCACGAGATGTTCCGCATCACGGTGCGGCGCTTCCTTGAGCGCGAATGCCTGCCCCGCCAGGCGGAGTGGGACAAGGCCGGCAAGGTCGACCGAGAGACCTGGCTCAAGGCCGGCCGCGAAGGGCTGCTGTGCGTGACGCTGCCGACCGAGTACGGCGGCGGCGGCGGCGACTTCGGCCACTCCGCCATCTTCAACGAAGAGCAGGCGCGCGCCGGCATCAGCGGCCCGGGCTTCGGCGTGCATTCCGACATCATCGCGCCATACATCGCCCGCATCGGTAACGAGGAACAGAAGCAGCGCTGGCTGCCCAAGGTCTGCTCGGGCGAAACCATCCTGGCCATCGGCATGACCGAGCCGGGCACCGGCAGCGACCTCAAGGCGATCCGCACCACCGCGATCCGCGAGGGCGACGAATACGTCATCAACGGCAGCAAGACCTTCATCTCCAACGGCCTGAACGCCGACCTGATCATCATGATCTGCAAGACCGACCCGAGCGCCGGCTCGCGCGGCGTCAGCCTGATCGTGGTCGAAGCCGACCGCGAAGGCTTCCGCCGCGGCCGCAAGCTCGACAAGGTCGGGCAGCACGCGCAGGACACCGCCGAGCTGTTCTTCGACAACGTGCGCGTGCCGGTGGCCAACCTGCTCGGCGAAGAAGGCAAGGGCTTCGGCTACCTGATGGCCGAACTGCCGCAGGAACGCCTGTCGATTGCCATCAGCGCCGCGGCCAAGCTCGAAGTCTCGCTGGAGCACACGCTGGCCTACGTCAAGGACCGCAAGGCCTTCAACCAGACCGTGTGGGACTTCCAGAACACCAAGTTCAAGCTGGCCGACATCAAGGCGCAGGCGATCGCCGTGCGGCTGATGATCGACCACTACCTGGGCGAGCACATCCGCCGCCGCCTGACGCTGGAAGAAGCCGCGGTGGCCAAGCTGTACGCGACCGAGGCGCTGGGCCAGGCGCTGGACCAGATGGTGCAGCTGCACGGCGGCTACGGCTACATGCTCGAGTACCCGGTGGCGCGCGCCTTTGCCGATTCACGCGTCACGCGCATCTACGGCGGCACCAGCGAAGTGATGCGCGAACTGATCTCGCGCAAGCTGTAACCCCACAAGTATCCAGAACATCCATCGGAGCACACACATGACTCGCAAGGTTTTCATCGCCGGCGCCGGCATGATTCCGTTCAGGAAGCCGGGCAGCAGCGACACCTATGACGTGATGGGCGCAACGGCCGTGCGCCAGGCGCTGGAAGACGCCGGCCTGAGCTATGAAGATGTGCAGCAGGCCTATGCCGGCTACGTCTATGGCGATTCCACCTGCGGCCAGAAGGCGCTGTACCAGGTCGGCATGACCGGCATCCCGGTGGTCAACGTCAACAACAATTGCGCAACCGGCTCGACCGCCCTCTTCCTGGCGCGCCAGGCGGTGCAGAGCGGCGCCGTGGATTGCGCGCTGGCAGTCGGCTTCGAGTACATGCAGCCCGGCGCGCTCAAGTCACGCTGGGACGACCGCGCCCCGGCGCTGGAGCGCGCCCTCAACCTGGTCGACGAACTGGTCGACCGCAAGGACCTGCCCAACGCCATCCGCCAGTTCTCCGGCGCGGGCAAGGCCCACATGGACAAGTACGGCACCAGACTCGAGACCTTCGCCAGGATCCGCGCCAAGGCCAGCCGCCATGCCGCCAACAATCCGCTGGCCGTGTTCCGCAACGTCTTGACTCCCGAAGAAGTGCTGGCCGCGCCCGCGCTGTGGGAAGGCGTGCTGACGCGCCTGATGGCGTGCCCGCCGACTTGCGGCGCGGCGGCCGCCATCGTGGTGTCGGAGGACTTCGCGCGCAGGAAAGGACTGAACACCGACGTGCTGATCGCCGGCCAGTCCCTGACCACCGACCGGCCCAGCACCTACGACGCGCGCGACATGATCCGCGTGGTCGGCTTCGACATGACCCGCGAGGGTTCGCAACTGGTGTACGAGCAGGCGGGAGTCGGCCCGCAGGATATCGACGTGATCGAACTGCACGACTGCTTCGCGCAGAACGAGCTGCTGACCTATGAAGGCCTGGGCCTGTGCGAGGAAGGCGGTGCCGAGCAGCTGGTCAATGACGGCGACAACACCTACGGTGGCAAGTGGGTGGTCAACCCGTCGGGCGGCCTGCTGTCCAAGGGCCACCCGCTGGGCGCCACAGGGCTGGCGCAGTGCTTCGAGATGGTCCGGCAACTGCGCGGCACCGCCGACAAGCGCCAGGTGGACGGCGCCCGGCTGGCGCTGACGCACAACCTGGGGCTGGGCGGCGCCTGCGTCGTGACGCTGTACCAGAAACACGCCTGAGCGCACGCATCCACGGGAGACTATCCATGATCGACAAGAAACACATCGGCAAGGTCATTGCGGATTTCCGCACGTCCGCGCCGGCCAGCCAGCTGCGCTTCTTCGCCAAGGCCACCGGCCAGACCGATCCGGTCTACCTCGACGAAGCCGCCGCGCGCGACGTCGGCCATCCCGGACTGCCGCTGCCACCGACCTTCCTGTTCTCGCTCGAGCTGGCCAATCCGCCCAGCGCCTGGCGCGACGAACTCGGCATCAGGCCCGAGCGCATCCTGCACGGCGAGCAGTCCTTCACCTACCACCGCATGGCCTACGCGGGCGACGTGCTGCACTTGCGCACCACCATCGAGGACATCTACGACAAGAAGAACGGAGCATTGGAATTCGTGGTGCGCAATACGCGCGTGACCAACCAGGACGGCGAACACGTTGCCGACCTGCGCAGCGTGCTGGTGCAGCGCAACGGCTGAACCGGAGACCCCACATGAGCAAACTGAGTTTCGACCAGGTCAAGGTGGGCGACACCCTGCCGCCGCTGAGGCTGGAACCGATCAACCGCACCACGCTGGCACTGTTCGCCGGCGCATCGAACGACCACAACGCCATCCACATCGACATCGATTACGCACGCAAGGCCGGCATGCCCGACGTGTTCGCGCACGGCATGCTGTCGATGGCCTATCTCGGCCGCCTGCTGACGCAGTGGGTCGACCAGCGCCAGCTGCGCCAGTTCGGCGTGCGCTTCGTCGGCATCACGCACCTGGGCCATCGCATCACCTGCAGCGGCCGCATAGTGGAGAAGCTGGAAGTGGACGGCCCGGATGGCAAAGAGCAGCGCATCAGGCTGGAAATCCAGACCGGCAACCAGTACGGCGAAACCAAGATCCTCGGCGAAGCGGTCGTTGCCCTGTAAATCCAATCGAGCACAAAGGAGTCAGCAATGGGAGCACTTGAAGGCAAGGTGGCACTGGTCACCGGTTCGGGCCGAGGCATCGGCAATGCGATCGCCAGACGCCTGGCGCGCGAAGGCGCGCGGCTGGTCATCAACGACCTCGACGCCGAACCGGCGCAGCAGACGGTAGAAGAGCTGAAGGCAATGGGCGTGGAGGCGGTGGCGTGCGTGGGCAACGTGACCGCGCCGGATTTCGCCGACCGCTTCATCGACACGGCGATGAGCAATTTCAAGAGCATCGACATCATCGTCAACAACGCCGGCTTCACCTGGGACGACGTGGTGCAGAAGATGAGCGACGAACAGTGGTACGCCATCCTGGATTGCCACATGACCGCACCATTCCGCATCCTGCGCGCTGCCTACCCGCATATCAAGGCGCTGGCGGCTGCCGACAAGGAAGCCGGCCGCGAGGTGTACCGCAAGATCGTCAATATCTCGTCGACTTCCGGCCTGAACGGCAACGCCGGCCAGATCAACTACTCCGGCGCCAAGGCCGGCGTGATCGGCATGACCCGCGCCATGGCGCGCGAATGGGGCCGATTCAACGTCAACGTGAACGCGGTGGCCTTCGGCCTGATCCACACCCGCATGACCTCGGCCGACGCAAATGCCGGTGCCACGGTGAACATCGAAGGCCGCGAGATCCGCGTCGGCCTGAACCCGGAAATGCTGAAGTCGCACGCCCAGCGCAACCCGCTCGGCCGCGGCGGCACGCCGGAGGAAGCGGCAGGCGGCGTGTACCTGTTCTGCTCGCCGGATTCGAATTACATCACCGGCCAGGTGATCGCGGTCGCGGGCAACGTGCAGTAGGTTCTCCGGCACTGCAGTTCCTGCAAGGCCCCCGCGGAGACGCCCCGCGGGGGCTGCTGTTCTCCGCATGGAACGATGCGCCAGGCACCGCTCGCGGCTCGCCGCCCGCGCCACATCAGCCCGCCGTAGCAGCCAAGCAACTCGCCATAGAATGCGCGCGCCTCGGCGAGGTCGCGCACGGCAGCTGCCACGCTGCTGGCGCAACGCATCGCGCAGGCTGCGCAGGGCATGGCGCGGGCGCCGGCCTGGCGCCGCGCTGCCGCGGCGCCAGCCACGTCACTCCGCCGGCTTCAACTCGATCAACAGGTCCTTCGCCGCCACCCGGTCGCCCTGCTTCACGTGCACCACGGCGATCTCGCAGTCGCGCTCGGCCGCAATATGGGTTTCCATCTTCATCGCCTCCAGCGCCAGCAGCGTCGTGCCCGCGGCCACGCGCTGCCCCGGCTGCACCGCCACGGTCACGATCGAGCCCGGCATGGGCGCGGCGACATGCAGCGGATTGTCGGGCTCGGCCACCGGACGGCTCCGGCGCGCGGATGCCGTTTGCGTGGTGCTGCGCTGCTCGACCAGTGCCGTGCGCGATTGCCCGTTCAGTTCGAACTGGACCTTGATGCGGCCTTCCTCGGCATCGGGGTGCGTGCCTTGCAGCGAAACCAACAGCGTCTTGCCGGCGGCGATGTCGATGGCCACTTCTTCCTGCGGCTGCAGGCCGTACAGGAATGCCGGCGTCGGCACCACCGAGGTGTCGCTGTAGTTGCGCACATGCGCGTGGTATTCCACAGCCTGCTTCGGGTACATCAGGTACGACGCCAGCTGGCGGTCGTCGAGCGGCTCCTCGCACGCCGCTTCCGCGGCGGCACGCGCGGCATCGAGGTCGACCGACGGAATCTGGTCGCCGGGCCGGTACGGCGCGGGCGGTTCGCCGCGCAGCACCTTGCGCGACAGCCCCGCGGGGAAACCGTCGGGCGGGAAGCCCAGTTCGCCCTTGAACAGCGACACCACCGATTCCGGGAAAGCGATTTCCTTGGCCGGGTCGCACACGTCCGCGGCCGTCATGTCATTGGCCACCATCATCAGGGCCATGTCGCCGACCACCTTGGAGGTCGGCGTTACCTTGACGATATCGCCGAACATCTGGTTGACCTCGGCATACGCCTGCGACACCTCGGTCCAGCGATGCTCGATGCCGAGCGAGCGCGCCTGTTCGCGCAGGTTGGTGTACTGGCCGCCGGGCATCTCGTGGCGGTACACGTCGGCGGTGCCGGCGCGGATCTCGGATTCGAACGGCGCGTAGTAGCGGCGCACGCCTTCCCAGTACATCGAGGCTTCGTGCAGGCGCTCCAGGCTCAGGCCGGGATCGCGCTCGCTGCCGGCCAGCGCCGCGGCGATGCTCGACAGGTTGGGCTGCGAAGTCAGCCCGCTCATCGCATCGAGCGCGCCGTCCACCGCATCGCAGCCGGCCTCGATCGCGGCCAGTGCCGACGCGGCCGAAATGCCGCTGGTGTCGTGCGTATGGAAATGCACCGGCAGCCCGGTCTCTTCCTTGAGCGCCTTGACAAGCGCAGCCGCAGCCTGCGGGCGGCAGATGCCGGCCATGTCCTTGATGCCAAGCACGTTCACGCCGGCCTGCTGCAGTTCGCGCGCGATGCCGACGTAGTACTTCAGGTCGTACTTCGAGCGCTTCGGGTCGAACAGATCGCCGGTGTAGCAGATCGCGCCTTCGCACAGCGCGCCGCTTTCGCGCACAGCATCGATCGCCACGCGCATGTTGCGCACCCAGTTGAGCGAATCGAACACGCGGAACACATCAACCCCCGCACTGGCCGCCTGGCGCACGAAGAAGCGCACCACGTTGTCCGCATAGTTGGTGTAGCCGACGGCATTGGAGCCGCGCAGCAGCATCTGGAACAGCACGTTCGGCACGCGCTCGCGCAATTGTTCAAGGCGCTGCCACGGGTCTTCCTTCAGGAAGCGCAGCGCCACGTCGAAAGTCGCGCCGCCCCAGCATTCCAGCGAGAACAGCTGCGACAGCTCGCGCGCATAGAACGGCGCAATCGGCAGCATGTCGGCGGTGCGCATGCGCGTGGCGAACAACGACTGGTGCGCGTCGCGCATGGTGGTGTCGGTCAGCAGCACCTGCTTCTGCTCGAGCATCCACTTCGAGAACTTCTCGGCGCCAAGTTCGCGCAGGCGGTCGCGCATGCCGTAAGGCAGCGGCCTGCTGTTGTCGACCGCGGGCAGCACCGGCTGCGGTAGCGGCAACGGCGGCAGCGTCCGGCCGGTCATTTCCGTGTGGCCGTTGACGCTGATCTCGCCCAGGTAGCGCAGCAGCTTGGTGGCGCGGTCCAGGCGCTTGGTGAATTCGAGCAGTTCCGGCGTCTTGTCGATAAAGCGCGTGGTGACATCGCCGGCGCGGAACGCGGGATGGTTGATGACGTTCTCGAGGAACTGCAGGTTCGAGGCCACGCCGCGGATGCGGAACTCGCGCAGCGCGCGGTCCATGCGCCGGATCGACTCGGGCGCGGTCGGCGCCCAGGTGGTGACCTTGACCAGCAGCGAATCGTAGTACGGCGTGATCACCGCGCCGCCATAGGCGGTGCCGGCATCCAGGCGCACGCCGAAGCCGGCGGCGCTGCGGTACGCGGTGAGGCGGCCGTAGTCAGGCAGGAAGCCGTTCTCGGGATCCTCGGTCGTGATCCGGCATTGCAGCGCGTGGCCGTTCAGGTGGATATCCTCCTGGACCGGCACGCCCGCGGCGCGCACGACAATGTCGCCGTTCTCGTTGCGCGTGTTCTCGGTCATGCCGATATGGCCGCCTTCCGTGATCCGGATCTGCGCCTTGACGATATCGACCCCGGTGACCATCTCGGTGACCGTGTGCTCGACCTGGATGCGCGGGTTGACTTCGATGAAGTAGAACTGGCCGGAATCGGCATCCATCAGGAACTCGATCGTGCCGGCATGGGTATAGCCGACCGCGCGCATCAGCCGCATCGCCGCTTCGCACAACTCGGCACGGCCGGCATCGTCGAGGTAAGGCGCGGGCGCACGCTCGACAACCTTTTGGTTGCGCCGCTGCACGGTACAGTCGCGCTCGTACAGGTGCACAAGATTGCCATGCGTGTCGCCGAGCGCCTGCACTTCGACGTGGCGCGCGTTGCGCACCAGCTTCTCGACATAGACCTCGTCGTTGCCGAACGCCGCCAGCGCCTCGCGCCGCGCCGCCGCCAGCGAGCCTTCCAGGTCCTGCTCGCTCTCCAGGATGCGCATGCCGCGCCCGCCGCCGCCCCAGCTCGCCTTGAGCATCAGCGGATAGCCAATGCCCGCGGCCAGCCGCTTGCAGGCTTCCAGGTCATGCGGCAGCGGGTCGGTGGCCGGCATCACCGGCACGCCCGCCTCGATCGCCGCATTGCGCGCCGCCACCTTGTTGCCAAGCTTGCGCATCACCTCCGGCGACGGGCCGATCCAGCGAATGCCGGCATCCATCACCGCCTGCGCGAAGTCCGGATTCTCCGACAGGAAGCCGTAGCCCGGATGAATGGCATCGACCTTCGCATGGCGCGCGATGCGCAGGATGTCGTCGATATCGAGATAGGCCGCGAGCGGCTTCTTGCCCTCGCCGACCAGATAGCTCTCGTCAGCCTTGAAGCGATGCAGGGCGAGGCGGTCTTCCTTGGAATAGATCGCCACGGTCCGGATATTCATCTCGGCCGCGGCCCGCATCACGCGGATCGCGATCTCGGAACGGTTGGCAATCAGCAGGGATTTGATGGGAGCGTAGTTCATGGCACGCACAAGGCAATGAGACGGCGCGCGGGGGGCGCGGCAGCTCGAGTCATTCGAAGGAACAGCGCCACGGCAGGTGCCGTGGCCGGCGGCTAGTCGAAATGCGCAAACTGCGCAAAGGGTGTGTGTGAATCCATCCAGTCGTCATGCCTTGCCACGGCCGCCCAGGCCCAGTTGGTACGCTGGGGTGCCGGCTTGCCGCCGCAGCAATCGTCGTGGCGGTGGCCGGCACGTGGCTGGCTGGCGTCTGCGGCAAGCGCGCGGCATTCTGCGCCAGTTGCGCCGGCTGCATTGGTTCCGTAGTACATCGCGAAGCATTCCTGTTCAAGACCAAGGGCGCCTGCCCTGCAACGCAATGCGATCGTCGGGTCACGGCAGCTTTGCCGGCACGACGGCTGGACGTGCGGCGGGGTCTCGGAGCGCAAAAAGCGGGCCAAGCCGGATTTCGTTGATTTCGCAAGATCCGGCACTGCAATCCGGGCAAACGGGTTTCAGAAATGAAATTCCGGATTTCATTGCTGCGCATAACCCTATCCCGGGCGGGGTTCCGTCGACGCCGCCCGGGCACGTCCGCCGCTACCGTTTTACAATACGCGACGAAGTGGATCATTGCGTTCCCGTGATCCGCCGCCTTGCCGGTACCGCCGACAGGCGTACATGTCCGGTCACCATCTTCCCCGGCGGCTTGCCCGCGGGCCTTGGCGTTTTCTTCGATGAGCAACCTCTACCAGCAATCCATCCTCTCCGTTCACCACTGGACCGACACGCTGTTCAGCTTCACCTGCACGCGCGACCCGGGTTTCCGCTTCGAAAACGGCCAGTTCGCCATGGTCGGCCTGGAAGTCAATGGCCGCCCGCTGCTGCGTGCCTACAGCATCGCCAGCGCCAACTATGAAGAAACCCTGGAATTCTTCAGCATCAAGGTGCCGGATGGCCCGTTGACGTCGCGCCTGCAACACCTGCGCGAAGGCGACCAGATTTTTGTCGGAAAGAAGCCGACCGGCACCCTGCTGGTCGAAAACCTGCTGCCCGGCAAGACCCTGTGGCTGCTGGCCACCGGCACCGGCCTGGCCCCGTTCCTGTCGATCATCCGCGATCCCGAGGTCTACGCGCGCTACGACAAGATCGTGCTGACCCACACCTGCCGCTATGTCGACGAACTGGCCTACCAGCAACTGCTGAACGAGCACCTGCCCGAGCATGAGTACCTGGGCGAGATGGTGCGTGAGAAGCTGGTTTATTTCCCCACCGTCACGCGCGAAGATTTCCACACGCGCGGCCGCATCACCGAGCTGATCGAGTCTGGCGAACTGTTCGAGCGCCTGGGTGTGCCCCCGTTCTCGATCGAAAACGACCGCCTGATGCTGTGCGGCAGCCCCGACATGCTCAAGGAAATCCGCGTCATGCTGGAGGAGCGTGGCTTCGAGGAAGGCAATATGAGCGAGCCCGGCCACTTCGTGCTCGAAAAGGCCTTCGTCGGCTAAGCGCCGGCACCCCGCAGGCACGGCCTGCAGCCTGCGGGACTTCGCGCCCGCAGGTCCTTCCCGCCTATTCGAAGCGCTCCGTGAGCACCATTGCCTCAACCTGGCGCTTCTTCCAGAACAGATGATTGATGCGCGGCTGCAGCATCCGCAGCGCGGCGTCCTCCACTGCATTGAAATGCACCGCCACCGCCGGACGCGAGCCATCCCCCGGCAGGCGCTCGAGCTCGTCGAACGCCGGGAATCCGTAGCGGATGAGGAAATCGCGGATCTCGTCGTCGGTGGTTTCCACGTCGACGTTCGAAAGCATCAGCACACTCATTGACGTCTCCTGAAGCCCTGAATGCCCTTGCGGGCGCGTCCCTGAATTAGGTTTATGGCAGGCAGCGCCAGAACGCAAATCGCGGGCCTGGCGGCGTGCCATTGCCCTTCCCTTGCACTGACACGCAGGTCCGGCCCGCCGACATCGGATTCTGGCAATTCCGGACACGGCACATATGATGGTGTCAAGGAAGCCGCCCGGCTGCCCGGCTATCAAGGAGGGACAAAATGCCGATATCGACAAGATGGCTGCTGACCGGCTTGCTGGCACTGTGCAGCGCCTCGGCAGCCCTGGGGCAGCAATCCCCGCCAAAGGGCGCCGCAGGTGCCATCTCGGAAGCCGTGCAGGAAGGCAGCAACCCCTACCGCCCGCCGTCGGCTCCCACGCTCGACCCCGACCAGATCACGCGCGACAAATGCGAATCGCTGAAAGAGCAGTACAACGCCGCATCGAAGAAGCGCACGTACCAGTCGACCGCCACGGCGACACAGAACGCGCAAGGCCGGCCGGTACCAAAGGTCGAGCGCGACAAGTCTCGCAAGGAACTGCAGCAGGCGTATCGGGACAATTGCACGTAGCGGGGCACGGCGGGCCGGCTGGAACCGCGGGCCACAAGGAACAGCGCTGCAAAAACGGCGCCCAGAAAAACAAAACCCCGGAAGACCGCGATCTTCCGGGGTTCGCCGCCATTGCTGGCGGAGACGGAGGGATTCGAACCCTCGATCCAGGTTTTGGCCCGGATGCTCCCTTAGCAGGGGAGTGCCTTCGACCTCTCGGCCACGTCTCCCAAACTTGCGTTGTGTGAGGGAGCCACACAACGAAGCGCGTATTCTAACGACGCCAAGCGGGTTGGTCAATGAAAAATCGATGACTCAACACAAAATCTGCAGCGCCGTCAGAACATGCTTACGAACGGATCACGCCTGTTCCAGTTCGAAGGCCTTGTGCAGGGCGCGCACGGCCAGCTCCATGTACTTCTCGTCGATCAGCACCGAGATCTTGATTTCCGAGGTGGAGATCATCTGGATGTTGATGCCCTCTTCCGACAGCGTGCGGAACATCTTGCTGGCGATGCCCACGTGCGAACGCATGCCAACGCCCACCACCGACACCTTCGACACCTTCGGGTCGCCCGAAACGCTGCCCGCGCCAATGTGCGTCTTCACGCCGTCGTCCAGGATCGCCAGCGCACGCTGGTAGTCGGCGCGCGGCACGGTGAAGGTGAAGTCGGTCTTGCCGTCGACGGACTGGTTCTGGATGATCATGTCGACGTCGATGTTGGCGTCGGCGATCGGGCCCAGGATCTGGTAGGCGATGCCCGGCTTGTCCGGCACGCCCAGAACGGTGATCTTGGCCTCGTCACGGGCAAAGGCGATGCCGGAGATGACGGCTGCTTCCATTTCAGACTCTTCCTCAAAAGTGATCAGCGTGCCCGAGTGCATTTCCTGCTCGAGCGGCATAAGCGGGTCGGTCAGCGACGACAGCACGCGGGTCTTCACGCGGTACTTGCCGGCGAACTCCACCGAGCGGATCTGCAGCACCTTGGAGCCGAGGCTGGCCATTTCCAGCATTTCCTCGAAGGTGATCTGGTCCAGGCGGCGGGCGTCCTCGACCACGCGCGGGTCGGTGGTGTACACGCCGTCGACATCGGTGTAGATCAGGCACTCGTCGGCTTCGATTGCGGCTGCAATGGCCACGGCCGAGGTGTCCGAGCCGCCGCGGCCCAGCGTGGTGATGTTGCCGTCGTCGTCGATGCCCTGGAAGCCGGTGATCACAACCACGCGGCCGGCGTCGAGGTCGCCGAGGATGCGCTCGTCGTCGATCGATTCGATACGCGCCTTGGTGTACGACGAGTCGGTCTTCACCGGCACTTGCCAGCCGGTGTAGCTGACCGCGTCGATGTTCTCGCCGTGCAGGGCGATTGCCAGCAGTGCCACGCTGGCCTGTTCGCCGGTGGAGGCGAGCATGTCCAGTTCACGCGGATTCGGCTGCGGCGAAATTTCCTTGGCGAGTCCCAGCAGGCGATTGGTTTCGCCCGACATGGCCGAAGGCACCACGACTACGCGGTGACCGGCGCGGTGCCACTTGGCAACGCGCTTGGCGACATTCTTGATGCGTTCCGTGGAACCCATCGAAGTGCCGCCGTATTTGTGAACGATGAGAGCCATCTTCTTGTCGACGCCAGCGATTGTGCAAAGCTTTCGAAAATACACGAACAAGGCTTATCAGGCAAGGCGAAGCCGAGGTTTGCGGGTTTCCCGATGTGCTCTACGCGGCGGGTCGCCGCAACGGCGGGCGCGCTCAGCGCGGAGCGCCCGGCACTTGAGGTGGCTGCGCATGCCATTCGATGCGCCAGCGCGGCGCCGCCGAGTCCGCCGGCCAGCGGCGGTGCATGCCGAGGCCGGCGGCAAACACGAGGATGTCGCCTGCCCACAGCAGTGGCAGCCAAGCCCGGCGCCAGGCGGGGATGCCAGCTTCCTGGCAGGCTTGCTTGAGCGCCCGCGCCGGGCCGCCGGGGCGCAGCACCAGCCGTTCTCCGCCGGCACGCTGCGCCAGCCGCAGCGGCTGGCGCAGCACGGCTTCCGGCACGCCGAAGCTGTCGTCACGGTAGAAGCGCAGCTCGCCGCGCCATGTGGGCACGACGATGCGGTCCTCGCCGCGCCAGTCGAGCGATACAGTTTCGGGAGGTTGCGCAGGTGGCGGCGTGCAGGCCAGCACACGGTCGCGGAAGCGGCGCAGAACCAGGCCGTCGTGGGCGATGGCAGGCTCGCCGCCCTCGTGCGCGACCAGTTGCGTGCGCATCGCCGCCAGCCGCGCGGTCGATGGCGCGCGCGCGCCGAGGTCGCGCAGCCACAGCCGCAGCACCGCATCGGCCTGCGGCGCCGGCAGCGCGCGCAAACCGGCAAGGTCGAGTTCGGCCAGCGTATCGGCATCGCGGCCCGGATGCGCCAGCTGCGCCATCGCCGCGGCGGCCAACTGGTCGATCAGCTCGCTGGCCTGTGCGAAATGCGCTGCGGCCTGGACCACGTTGGCGCGCAGCGCGGGGAACGCCGACACCAGCGCCGGCAGCTGCGCGCGCAAGGCGTTGCGGGCATAGCGCGCATCCGCATTGGAGGGATCGTCGATCCAGCGCAGCGCATTGGCGGCGCAATAGGCATCGATCTCATCGCGGCTCACGTCCAGCCACGGCCGCAGCAGCATCACGCCGCCCTGCGCATCGAGCGGCCGGATAGCCGGCATGCCGGCCATGCCAGCCACGCCCGCGCCGCGAAACAGCCGCAGCAGCACGGTCTCGACCTGGTCGTCCTGGTGGTGTGCGAACAGCAGCAGGCGCGCCCCGCTGTCGGCGCACATCGCCGCCAGCGCCGCATAGCGGGCGCGGCGCGCGGCGGCTTCCACGCCCTCGCCCGCCGCGGGCCGTACCGCCACCCGGCGCACGAAATAACCGACCTGCCACTGCGCGCACAACGCCTCGCAGAAGCTGTCCCATTCGTCGGCGGCATCCTGCAGCCCGTGATGCACGTGCAGCGCCACCACGCGCGCCGCCGTGCCCTGCGTGGCGGCGCACGCGGCATGCAGCAGTGCGACCGAATCGCGACCGCCCGACAACGCCACCGCGATCACCGGCGCGCCGTCCCCAGAAACAACAAAGGCCGCACCGCCCTGCAGGGCCTGTGCGACCTTGTCGGTCAGCCGGGCGGACGGATCATTCCGGGGCGCCGGTTTCCTTGAACTTGCCATAGGCCAGCAGGCGCTCGTAGCGGCGCGCCTGCAGCTCCTTCACGCTGATGCCCTGGAACTGGCGCAGCGACTCGGCCAGCGTACGCTTGAGCAACGCCGCCATGGCCTTGTGATCGCGGTGCGCGCCACCGAGCGGCTCGTTGACGATCTTGTCGATCAGCCCCAGCGCCTTCAGGCGGTGCGCGGTCAGGCCCAGTGCCTCGGCGGCTTCCGGCGCCTTCTCGGCGGTCTTCCACAGGATCGAGGCGCAGCCTTCCGGCGAGATCACGGCGTAGGTGGCGAACTGCAGCATCTGCACCACGTCGCCCACGGCGATCGCCAGCGCGCCACCCGAACCGCCTTCACCGATGATGGTGGCAATCAGGGGCACCTTCAGGCCGGCCATCACGTACAGGTTGTGGCCGATGGCCTCGGACTGGCCGCGCTCTTCCGCGTCGATGCCGGGGAACGCGCCCGGGGTGTCGACGAAGGTGAAGATCGGCAGGCCGAACTTGTCCGCCAGCTCCATCAGGCGCTTGGCCTTGCGGTAGCCTTCGGGCTTGGGCATGCCGAAATTGCGCAGGGCGCGCTCTTTCGTGTCACGGCCCTTCTGGTGGCCGATCACCATGCACGCCTGGCCATTGAAGCGCGCCAGGCCGCCGACGATCGACAGGTCGTCGGCAAAGGTGCGGTCGCCGTGCAGTTCGTGGAAATCGGTGAAGATCTCGCGCACGTAGTCCAGCGTATACGGGCGCTGGGGATGGCGGGCGATCTGCGCAACCTGCCATGGGGTCAGGTTGGCATAGATGTCTTTGGTCAGCTGCTGGCTCTTGCCGGCCAGCCGCGAAATCTCTTCGGAAATATCGACAGCCGAATCGTCCTGCACGAAGCGCAGTTCTTCGATTTTTGCCTCGAGTTCGGCAATGGGCTGCTCAAAATCCAGGAAGGTGGTTTTCATAAAATCACACGTACCTGTCTGTGAAGGGGCGCATTCTACCGGAAATTGACCGCCATCTTAGCGCCTGCCAGATAGCGTGCAATGCACCTGCTTCTGATTTTTCTTGTTCCGATGCCTAGTAGGTCACAGGCAACGGGTCCAGACTACGCCACATATACCAGGTTGCCACCGTCCGCCACGGCTCCCAGTTGGCCGCCACCTCGCGCGCCTCGCTGCGCGTGACCGGTTCGCCGCTGAAATAGTTGGCGGAAATCGCATTGATCAGTCCGATATCATCGAGCGGCAGCACGTTGGGCCGCATCAGATTGAACATCAGAAACATCTCGGCGGTCCAGCGGCCGATGCCACGGATCTGCGTCAGCTCCGCGATCACCGCTTCGTCGTCCATCTGCGCCCATTCGGCCACGTGCACCCGGCCCGCCTTGAAGTGGTCGGCCAGGTCGATCATGTACTCCGCCTTGCGCTTGGACAATCCGCAGCCGGCCAGCTTCTCGGTGCCCGCGCGCAGAAACTGTGCCGGCGTCAGCTTGGGACAGGCCGCGTGCAGGCGCTCCCACACCGACTGCGCCGCCTTGACCGAGATCTGCTGGCCTACCACCGCGCGCGCCAGCGTGACGAACGGATCGCCGCGCGACACCAGGTGCGCCGGGCCATAGCTCGGGATCATCTTGCGCAGGATACGGTCGCGCTTCATCAGGTCGGCGCAGGCTTCGTCCCAGTAAGCGGGACGGACCGCATCGATGACGGTCTCGACCGGCAGCGGTACCGCGTCGGCCTCGGGCAATACCGCCTTGGCATTGCGCGTGGCCTTGCCGTCGGACAGCGGTGCCTCGCTGGCGCCGGCCTTGGCCGGACGCGGGCCGGACGTCTTCGGCCGGCCGGCGGCGGCCGGCACGGCGGCGTTGGCGGGCTTGCGCGCGGCAGCGTTCAAGCACGCCTCCACTCGGTCGCGCCACCCGGCTTGTCTTCCAGCACAATGCCGGCGGCAAGCAGTTCGGCGCGGATGCGGTCGGCTTCGGCAAAGTTGCGCTCGGCCTTGGCCGCCTTGCGCGCGGCGATGCTGGCTTCGATTTCCTCGGCGCCGGGACCGTCCGCAGACTTGCCGCCCTGCAGGAAGGTATGCGGATCGCGCTCGAGCAGCCCCAGCGTGCCGGCCAGCCCCTTGAGCTGGCGCGCGGCGGCGGTGGAGCCGGTGCGGTTGATCTCGCTGGCCAGGTCGAACAGCACTGACATCGCGATCGGCGTGTTGAAGTCGTCGCCCATGGCTTCGGCGAAGCGCCTGGCATGCGGCTCGTCCCAGTCGACCGCGCAGCCGCCGGGCTGCGTGTCCTTCAGCGCGGTGTACAGGCGCGTCAGCGCATGGCGCGCGTCGTCCAGGTGTGCGTCGCTGTAGTTGAGCGGGCTGCGGTAGTGCGCGCGAAGGATGAAGAAACGCACGACTTCGGCGTCGTATGCCTTCAACACTTCGCGGATCGTGAAGAAATTGCCGAGCGACTTGGACATTTTTTCGTCGTTGATGCGCACGAAGCCGTTATGCATCCACATGTTGACGAACGGCTTGCCGCTGGCCCCTTCCGATTGCGCGATCTCGTTCTCATGGTGCGGAAACTGCAAATCCGCCCCCCCGCCATGGATGTCGAAATGCTCGCCCAGCAGCGCGCAGCTCATGGCGGAGCATTCAATGTGCCAGCCCGGACGGCCGCTGCCCCACTTCGAATCCCACCTGGTCTCGGGCGGCTCGCTGGCCTTGGCGGATTTCCACAGCACGAAGTCGAGCGGATCCTGCTTGGCGTCGTTGGCACTGACGCGCTCGCCCGCGCGCAGGTCTTCCAGCGACTTGCCGGACAACTTGCCATAGCCGTCAAACTTGCGCACCGAGTAATTCACGTCGCCATCGCTGGCCTGGTAGGCCAGGCCCTTCGCTTCCAGCTTGCCGATCATGTCGAGCATCTGCGGCACGTAGTCGGTCGCGCGCGGCTCGTGGTCGGGACGGATCACGCCCAGCGCGGCGGCGTCCTCGTGCATGTACTGGATGAAGCGCGTGGTCAGCGCGCCGATGGTTTCGCCATTCTCGGCGGCGCGTCGGATGATCTTGTCGTCGATATCCGTGATGTTCTGCACATATGTCACCTCGTAGCCGGCGGCACGCAGCCAGCGATGCACCATGTCGAACACCACCATCACGCGCGCGTGGCCGACGTGGCAGTAGTCGTACACCGTCATGCCGCAGACATAGATGCGGACCTTGCCGGGTTCGATGGGCACGAATGGCTGCTTCTCACGCGCGAGCGTGTTGTAGATGTTCAGAGGCTGCATGAAACGAAGTGAATGGTCAGGGGAGGCGGCACTGGCGCAATTCTGCCGCGCCCCATATCTTACCGGAAGGCGATGTGCCGGTAGGCCGCGCGCCGGTGGACTTGCCGCGGCCGCCCGCGCTTGCCAACGCTTGCCCGGGCCATGGCTTTAGTGCCGGCCGTGCCGCTTTGCTAGAATGCCGCCGAGTATAACGGACCAGTCTTCAATGAGCCTGCTGCTGCCCTCCTCGCCTACCACCGCGCTCGCCGCCGCGTCGATCGGCGCGCCTGCACGCCCGCTCCGTCCGCGTCCCGCATTGGCCGCCGCGGCTGCCCTGGCCCTGGCCGCCGCACTGGCCGGGCCCGCGCAGGCACAGCACGGGCCGCTGTCGCTGCCCGCGCCCACCTCGCCGCTGGATGGCATCCGCTCGACCGACCCCGGCATGACCCAGGCCCAGCAGGCCGCCAACGCGCGCCGCTATGACGACGCCATCAAGGGATTCGACCGCGTGATCGCGGCCAATCCGCGCAACGCGCAGGCACGGTTCCAGCGCGCCTGGGCGCTGGCGCAGTCCGGGCGCGAGGACGCCGCCATCCAGGCCTTCACGGAAATGGCGGCGGACTTCCCCGAGCTGCCCGAGCCCCACAACAACCTGGCACTGCTCTATGCCAAGCGTGGCGACCTGAAGCGCGCCGAGGCCGAACTGCTGCTGGCCACCGAGGTCAAGCCGGCCTTTGCCATCGCCTACACCAATCTGGGCGACGTCTACCGGCGCCTGGCCGAGCAGGCCTATGCCGAGGCGCTGCGCCGCAATCCGGCCGATACCCGCGCCAGCGCCGGGCTGCGCCAGCTGCGCCCGGAGGCAGCCACCGGCACGCCAGCGGCGACGGGCACGACCGGGACCCCCGCTGCGCCGGCCGGCAGCCGCAAGCCGGCTCCGGCCCAGCGCCCGGCCCCGGCCAGCGTCCCGGCCGCCAACTGACGCCCCTGCCAACAATGTCCGGGCGCAATCGCGTCCGGGCCGTTTGAATCCCGACTCACCGGAGTTCCATCCATGATCCGTTCCCGTCGCATCGCCCTGGCCGCGCTGACCGCAGGTGCACTCGCGTTGTCTTCGTTCAGCGCGCTGGCGCAGCAGAAGGCCGCCGAGCGCGTCCAGTTCGTCACCAGCGCCGGCAAGTTCACGGTCGAGCTGTACCCGGACGTGGCGCCCAAGACCGTGGCCAACTTTCTGGAATACGTGAAAAGCGGCTTCTATAGCGGCACCATCTTCCATCGCGTGATCAACGGCTTCATGGTGCAGGGCGGCGGCTTCGACCGCGACATGAAGGAAAAGCCCACGCGCGCGCCGATTCCCCTGGAAGCCCGCGGCGGCCTGAAGAACAAGGCCGGCACGCTGGCCATGGCGCGTACCAGCAACCCCGATTCGGCCACCGCGCAGTTCTTCGTCAATGTGGTGGATAATCCGAATCTCGACTACCCGCAGCCGGACGGCAACGGCTACGCAGTCTTCGGCAAGGTGGTGGAAGGCATGGACACGATCGACAAGATCAAGAGCGTGCCGACCACGGCCTACGGCCCCATGCGCAATGTGCCGGCCTCGCCGATCGTGATCGAGTCGGCCACTGTCGTCAAATAACACACCGTACAGAGGAAACCATGTCCAAGGTCCAGCTCCATACCAACCAGGGTGTCATCACCATCGAACTCGACGCCGAGAAGGCGCCGAAATCGGTCGAGAACTTCCTGTCGTACGTCCGCAAGGGCCACTACGACAACACCATCTTCCACCGCGTGATCAAGAACTTCATGATCCAGGGTGGCGGCTTCGAGCCCGGCATGAAGCAAAAGGGCACGGACGCCCCGATCGAGAACGAAGCCGGCAATGGCCTGAAGAACGACCGCTACACCGTGGCCATGGCACGCACCAACGCGCCCCATTCGGCCACCGCGCAGTTCTTCATCAACGTGGTCGACAATGACTTCCTGAACTTCACCTCGCCGACCCCGCAGGGCTTCGGCTACGCCGTGTTCGGCAAGGTGGTCGAAGGCACCGACGTGGTCGACCAGATCAAGGGCGTGCGCACCGGCAGCTCGGGCTTCCACCAGGACGTGCCGCTCGAAGACGTGGTGATCGAGAAGGCCACCGTCGTCGAATAATCGCCGAGCAAGCCATGTCCCCTGATTGCGGTTACGCGCGCCCGGCCTGGCCGGCACCTCCTTCCCGGCCCCGCGCATGACCGCAATCCCCCGCACGCCGGTGGCCGGTCCCCTCGAGGTACAGGCGCCGGCGTGGTTCATTTCAGACCTGCATCTCACGCCTGGCATGCCACGCACGCTGGCGGCCTTAGAGCGCACGCTCGAGCGCGCCGCTCACGACGCGCGCACGCTGTTCATCCTGGGCGATTTTTTTGAATTCTGGATCGGCGACGAGGAAACCGACTCGCCGTTCGCACAACGCGTGGCCGGCGCCCTGCGCGCGCTGGCCACGCGCGGCGTTGCCGTCTACCTGATGCACGGCAATCGCGATTTCCTGCTGGGCGAGCGTTTTTCCGGCGCCGCGGGCGCGCAGTTGCTGCCCGACCCCACGGTGATCGATTGCGCCGGCCAGCGCGTGGTGCTCAGCCACGGCGACATGCTGTGCATCGACGACGAGCGCTACAACCGTTTCCGCCGCTGGACCCGCAAGGGCTGGGTGCAGCGGCTGTTCCTGGCGCTGCCGCTGCGTACGCGACTGGGCATTGCACGCAAGCTGCGCGCGGACAGTGAAGGCAACCGCGCGCGCCAGGCCGCCAAGGGCAACAGCGTACCGATGGTCTACGGCGACGTGGCGCCCGCTGCCGCGGCCGAGCTTTTCGGCATGGCCGGGGCCAGGCTGATGGTGCATGGCCACACCCATCGCCCGGCGCGCCACGAACACGCTGCGGGCGTGCGCTGGGTGCTGACCGACTGGGACCTGGATGGAGGCCATCCGCGCGCCGCGGTGCTGCAACTCGACGGCGGCGGGTTCCGACTGCTGCCGCAGACCGACTGAGTTCGCGCAAAAAAGAAAACGGCCGTTACCGGCCGCCTTCTTTCCTTACTTCATCAGCTTGCGCAACTCGCTGGCATCGAAGCGGTCGTTCGGCGTGTTCTCCAGATGCTCGCCCAGCCGGTCCAGCGCGGCCAGCACGGCCTCGATGCGCTCGTGCTGGCGCGCGGCATTGTCGATCAGGCTCTTGAGCGCCAGCGACACCGGGTCGTCCGCGTTCGGCGTGATGCCGTAGGCCGAGAACTCCTGCTTGGCGCCCTGCTGCGCCGCCGGCGCATCGGGCAGGATGATGCGCGCCGGCACGCCCACCGCGGTCGCGCCCGGCGGCACCGGCTTGAGCACCACGGCGTTGGAGCCCACGCGCGCGCCATCGCCCACCACGAAGCCGCCCAGCACCTTGGCGCCCGCGCTCACCACCACGTTGGCGCCCAGCGTCGGATGCCGCTTCTGGCCTTTGTACAGCGAGGTGCCGCCCAACGTCACGCCCTGGTAGATGGTGCAGTCGTCGCCGATCTCGGCGGTCTCGCCGATCACCACGCCCATGCCGTGGTCGATAAACACCCTTCGCCCCAGCTTCACCGCCGGATGGATCTCGATGCCGGTCAGAAAGCGCGACCAGTGCGAGATCCAGCGTCCCAGCCAATGAAAGCCTCCGTTCCAGCACGCGTTTGCAAAGCGGTGGAAGACCACGGCATGCAGGCCGGGGTAGCAGGTCAGGACTTCCAGGCGGCTGCGCGCGGCGGGATCGCGCAGCATGATCGTGTCGATATCTTCCTTAAGGCGAGAGAACATCTTGGTCGTGTCGTGTTGCCGCGCCGTGCGCCGCGCCACGCAAGGCTTGCGCCTGGGGCAGGGTCGCCGGCGAGGTCGGTGGCCGGTGGGGACGGGATCAGGGAGTGTAAGTGATTTGCGGCCGGCGTTCTGGCGCCGGCCATTGGCCCCGGATCCGTCAGGGATTTTGCAGCGGCAGTGCGGCGATCAACATCGCCCCGGCGCGCGCCAACCCGCCGCGACGGGCCGACAGCGTGCGCGCTTGCCACGTACGCCTGCGTCGTCCAGCCTCGAAATGCTGCGGGTTGCTGCCACTGTGCCTGCTCCTGTTACGCCTTCCGGTCCGGCCGCTCCTGCGCCATCAGCATATGCTTGGCGATGCCGCGCAGGATATTGACTTCCTCGCGCTCCAGCCCGCTGCGGGCCAGCAGGCGGCGCAGCCGCGACATCAGCTTGCGCGGATTGGCGGGGTCGAGAAAGCCGATCGCTTCCAGGCCCGCCTGCAGGTGTCCGAACATGGCCTCGACCTGCTCCGCCGTAGCCGGCTCACCAGCATAGCCGATATTGGCGCCCGCGTCCGCCGCCGCAACGGCGGGGGAGATTGCATCGAGCAGCGCCAGCCGCATCTCGTAGGCGATCAGTTGCACGGCTTGTGCCAGGTTGAGCGAGGCATAGGCGGGGTTGGC
Source organism: Cupriavidus consociatus (assembly GCF_017814975.1). Classification (GTDB taxonomy): domain Bacteria; phylum Pseudomonadota; class Gammaproteobacteria; order Burkholderiales; family Burkholderiaceae; genus Cupriavidus; species Cupriavidus consociatus. The sequence goes on along the minus strand of NZ_JAGIQA010000006.1, from coordinate 122,004 downwards.
GGGGATATGCGTGACCGCCGCGCAGCGCTCGACCACTTCGTTGGGCAGGCCGTAGCGCTCGTTGCCAAAGACAAAGGCGATATCGCCGCTGCCGGCCAGCGTCCGGCAGGCTCGCGCTGCGGCGGCGCGCGGCAGCAGCCGGGGCGGCCCGAACTCGCGCTGGCGCGCCGTCATGGCCACCGTCAGCGCCGCGCCGGCCAGGGCCGCGTCGATCTGGTCGACGATCACGGCGCCGGCCAGCACGTCGTCGGCGCCACTGGCCATGGCGATGGCATCGGCATGGCCCAGCACGCCGGGTTCGCGCGGCGAGACCAGCACCAGGCTGCCGAAGCCCATGGTCTTGATCGCCCGCGCGACCGAGCCAACGTTGCCCGGGTGGCTGGTTTCGACCAGCACGAAGCGCACGCGGCCGAAGCCATCGGGTTCCGCGCCGGTTGCTTGTGGTGCATCAGGCTCGCTCGCAGGGCGGCTCGTATCATTTGCCGGGTTCATATACAATTCGGGGTTCTTCTCTGGCGCGGCGCCAGGTCATGGCGTGCCCGCAAGACTTTCGCGGCACATCCAGTTCAGACCGGCGACGCCCCTGCGTTCTTCTACAATCCGTTGTGTTGTCAGCTGCCCATGAGCGGGCGCGCGGTGCCGTGGCGCCCCGCCGCATATTCATGGCCGGCCTGGAGAGATTCATGCATCCGATGCTCAATATCGCCGTCAAGGCGGCCCGCAAGGCGGGATCCATCATCAACCGCGCGTCGCTCGACGTCGATCTGGTGCGCGTCTCGCGCAAGCAACACAACGATTTCGTTACCGAGGTCGACCGCGCCGCCGAAGCCGCGATCATCGAGGTCATCCGCACCGCCTACCCGGACCACGCCATTCTAGCGGAAGAGTCCGGCCAGTCCTGGGCCGAGGGCGAAGAGGCCCACGAATACACCTGGGTCATCGACCCGCTCGACGGCACCACCAACTTCATCCACGGCTTCCCCCAGTACGCGGTCTCGATCGCCCAGCTGCACCGCGGCACGCCGGTGCAGGCCGTGGTCTACGATCCGACCCGCGACGAGCTGTTCACCGCCAGCAAGGGCGCCGGCGCCTTCCTGAACAACCGCCGCATCCGCGTGACCCGCCGCGACAAGCTGGCCGACTGCCTGATTGGCACCGGCTTCCCGTTCCGCGACCTGGAAGGCGTGGATGAATACCTCGAGGTCTTTTCGCTGATGACGCGCAGCTGCGCCGGCCTGCGCCGCCCGGGCGCCGCCGCGCTGGACCTGGCCTATGTCGCCTGCGGCCGCCTGGACGGCTTCTTCGAGAGCGGCCTGAAGCCGTGGGACATGGCCGCCGGCATGCTGCTGATCACCGAGTCGGGCGGCCTGGTCGGCAACTACAACGGCGAGCCGCGCCAGATGGAGCAAGGCGAAGTGCTGGCGGGCAACCCCAAGGCCTTTGCCCAGATGGTGCGCCTGCTGTCGCCGTACTCGCTCGACAACGCCAAGCCGGCCACTGCCTGAGCCGGTGGCATGGCCTGAGGGCCATCGCCTGCACAAACGCCCGTCGCGCCCCGGCGGGCGTTTTGCTTTCCAGCCGCGATCCTTGGCGGCGCGCAGAGACTATTCGCATATTTCCCGCCGCCCCGGCCGGCCATGATCCCCGTCAAGGTCGCGCTGCCCTGCCCTCCCCAGAATAAATCCATGCGCCACGACCGTGCGCGCGGATCAAGCCGAGGAGAGCCCGCATGTTTCCCGAATACCGCGACCAGATCTCGCTCCTGAAGACGCAGGACGCCCACTTCGCCCGCCTGTTCCATCGCCACAATGCGCTGGACCAGGAGATCCACAACATGGAGGCAGGGCTGGTGCCGGCCTCGGGCTTCGAAATCGAGCGGCTGAAAAAGGAGAAGCTGCAGATCAAGGACCAGCTCTACCAGATCCTGCGCCAGCGTGTGGCCTGAACGAAGGACTGCACATGACCGATCGCGACACGCCAGCCGCCCCTGCCCACACCCGTTCGCAGCCCCATGCCCGCCCTGCCTCGCGCGGCGATGTGCTGCCGACCAATACGGCCCTGTCCGCCGAACGCAATCAAATCGGCGGCGCCGTCGATGCCGCCGTGCAGGTGGCCGCCAGCAGCATGCAGGACATCCTCGCCAGCCGCGCCGGCCAGGGTGCCAGCATGCTCGACGCCATGCGCACGCTGCTCGACGGCCTGGCGCCCGATGAGGCCGCGCAGCTGCGCGACCTCATCCTGGAAGGCGATCCCGGCGCCTGGCAGGCGGGGCGCCGGCGGCAGCCCGACGATGAACTGGCGGCCGGCTGGCGCGACGGGGCCTACCCTTACCAGAACCTGATGTCGCGCCGCAATTACGAAAAGCAGAAATACCGGCTGCAGGTCGAACTGCTCAAGTTCCAGGCCTGGGTACGCGAAACCGGGCAGCGCGTGGTGATCCTGTTCGAAGGCCGCGATGCCGCCGGCAAGGGCGGCACCATCAAACGCTTCATGGAACACATGAACCCGCGCGGCGCCCGCGTGGTGGCACTTGAAAAGCCGACGGAATCCGAACGCGGCCAGTGGTACTTCCAGCGCTACGTGCAGCATCTGCCGGCCGCCGGTGAAATCGTGCTGTTCGACCGCTCCTGGTACAACCGCGCCGGCGTCGAACATGTGATGGGCTTCTGCTCCTCGCATGAGTACCAGGACTTCCTGCAACAGGCCCCGGAGTTCGAGCGCCACCTGGTACGCAGCGGCATCCACCTGTTCAAGTTCTGGTTCTCGGTCAGCCAGAATGAGCAGCGCCGACGCTTCCGCGAACGCGAGATCCACCCGCTCAAGCAGTGGAAGCTCAGCCCGGTCGACATTGCTTCGCTCGACAAATGGGACGAGTACACGCGCGCCAAGGAGGCGATGTTCGCGCATACCGACACCGCCGACGCGCCGTGGACTGTGATCCGGTCGGATTGCAAGAAGCGCGCGCGGCTCAATGCGCTGCGCTACATCCTGTCGCGCTTTCCCTATGCAAACCGGGACACCACTGCAATCGGCCAGGCCGATCCGCTGATCGTCGGGCGCGCGCTGGCCAACTGACTCCCAGGCGGCAACGCAAGACGCCGCCCTACCGCTTTCGCCTCACTCACCAGAAAAGGACCTATGTTCAAGCATATCCTGCTCCCCGTCGACGGCTCGGAGCTTTCGCACAAGGCCGTTGCCGCCGCCATCCAGTTTGCCCGCACCGCGGCGGCGCGGCTCACGCCGTACATGTGCGTGGAGAGCTATCCGTATGTGCTTTCCAGCGACAGCTCGCACGAAAAGCGCGAGGTGTACCAGCAGCGCGTGGAAGCCGAGGCGCGCCAGGAACTCGCCAGGGTCGAGGCCGCGGCAGCACTGGCAGGTGTGCCATGTACGGGCCACGTCTCCAGCGCCTCGGTGCCGTACCAGGGCATCATCCATGCGGCCAGAGAGCTAGGCTGCGACGTCATCTTCATGGCCTCGCACGGCCGCAAGGGGCTCAGCGGGCTGCTGCTGGGTAGCGAAACGCAGAAAGTGCTGACCCATAGCGACATCCCGGTGCTGGTGTTCCGCTGATCCAGGGCCCGCACCCCCGCCTGCGGCACGTCGGCGGCGGCACCGTGCTGTACCATATCGCCCATATTCGAAAACGCCCCTTCGTGCCGCGGCCACAGGCCGCCGGACCAGCGCCCGGCCGCCCCCGCGGGGGCGCTTTTCCGCGACACGCAAGGCGGCGCTCCGAGCGGATCGGGCGGCACAACGCAGGCCCACCGCCAGACAGGCTAAATGGCAATGGGATTGCAGAAGAAAACCGACCCTGAACAGGCACAGGCAGACGCCGCAGGCAGCCGACACACGCCAATGATGCAGCAGTACCTTCGCATCAAGGCAGACCACCCCGACACCCTGCTGTTCTATCGCATGGGTGACTTCTACGAGCTGTTCCACGACGACGCCGAGAAGGCCGCGCGCCTGCTCGACATCACGCTGACCGCTCGCGGCGCCTCGAATGGCGTACCGATCCGGATGGCCGGCATTCCCTTCCATTCGGCCGACCAGTACCTGGCCCGGCTGGTGAAGCTGGGCGAGTCGGTGGCGATCTGCGAGCAGATCGGCGATCCCGCCACCAGCAAGGGGCCGGTGGAGCGCAAGGTGGTGCGCATCGTCACGCCGGGCACGCTGACCGACGCGGCGCTGCTGCCGGACAAGGTTGACACTTTCCTGATGGCGGTGCACCAGCAGACCACGCGCCGCGGCATCAGCAAGACCGGGCTGGCGTGGCTGAACCTGGCCAGCGGCGAACTGCGCCTGATGGAGTGCGAGGTGGCGCAACTGGGCCGAGAGCTGGAGCGCATCCGCCCGGCCGAGCTGCTCTATGCCGACGGCATTGACCTGCCGGCGCTGGCCTGCGCGCGCACGCGCCTGCCCGAATGGCATTTCGACCAGGATGCCGGCGCGCGTCGATTGCGCGAGCAATTGGGCGTGGCCAGCCTCGATCCGTTTGGTTGCGCCGGGCTGGGCGCGGCGATCGGCGCCGCCGGCGCGCTGCTGAACTACGCCGCCACCACGCAGGGCCAGTCGCTGCGCCACGTGCAGGGCCTGAAGGTCGAGCGTGAATCGGAGTACATCGGCCTGGATTCAGCCACGCGCCGCAACCTCGAACTGACCGAGACGCTGCGCGGCGGCGAGTCGCCGACGCTGTTCTCGCTGCTGGATACCTGCTGCACCACGATGGGCAGCCGCGCGCTGCGCCACTGGCTGCACCATCCGCTGCGCGACCCGGCCGTGCCGCAGGCGCGGCAACAGGCCATCGGCGTGCTGATCGACCAGGGCACCGATTCGCTGCGTGCCGCGCTGCGCCGGCTGGCCGACGTCGAGCGCATCACCTCGCGCCTGGCGCTGCTGAGCGCGCGCCCGCGCGACCTGTCCTCGCTGCGCGACACGCTGCGTGCGCTGCCCGACGTGCAGGCCTGCATCCGCGACGGGCAGGACAGCGCGCTGCTGGCGCAGACGCTGCAGGATCTGGCCGTACCGCAGGCGTCCCTGGACCTGCTGGTGCGCGCGGTCGCCGAAGAACCAGCGACCGTGGTGCGCGACGGCGGCGTGATTGCGCGCGGCTATGACACCGACCTGGACGAGCTGCGCGATATCTCCGAGAACTGCGGCCACTTCCTGATCGACCTGGAAGCGCGCGAACGCACTCGCACCGGCATTGCCAACCTGCGCGTCGAGTTCAACCGCGTGCACGGCTTCTATATCGAGGTCACCAACGGCCAGGCCGACAAGGTGCCCGACGACTACCGCCGCCGCCAGACGCTGAAGAATGCCGAGCGCTATATCACGCCAGAGCTGAAGGCGTTCGAGGACAAGGCGCTGTCGGCGCAGGACCGCGCGCTCGCGCGCGAGAAGCTGCTCTACGACGGCCTGCTGCAGGCGCTGCTGCCCCATATCGGCGAGCTGCAGCGCGTGGCCGGCGCGCTGGCGCGCCTCGATGTGCTGGCGGCGCTGGCCGAGCGCGCGCAGACGCTGGACTGGTCCGCGCCCGAGCGCGTGCGCGAGAACGTGGTCGACATCGTGCAGGGCCGCCACCCGGTCGTGGAAGGCCAGCTGGCGGCGGAATCGGTGGCGTTTATCGCCAACGACTGCCAGCTCAACGAAGCGCGCAAGCTGCTGCTGATCACCGGCCCCAACATGGGCGGCAAGTCGACCTTCATGCGCCAGTCCGCGCTGATCGTGCTGCTGGCCTGCGTGGGCGCCTACGTGCCGGCGCGGCGCGCCGTGATCGGCCCGATCGACCGCATCTTTACCCGCATCGGCGCGGCCGACGACCTGGCGGGGGGGCGCTCCACCTTCATGGTGGAGATGACCGAAGCCGCCGGCATCCTGCACCACGCCACGCCGTCTTCGCTGGTGCTGATGGACGAGATCGGCCGCGGCACGTCCACCTTCGACGGGCTGGCGCTGGCGTGGGCGATCGCGCGCCACCTGCTGTCGCACAACCGCAGCCATACGCTGTTCGCGACGCATTATTTCGAGCTGACGCAGCTGCCGCAGGAATTTCCGCAGGCCGCCAACGTACACCTGTCCGCGGTCGAGCACGGCGACGGTATCGTGTTCCTGCATGCGGTGCAGGATGGCCCCGCCAGCCAGAGCTATGGCCTGCAGGTGGCGCAGCTGGCCGGCGTGCCGCAGCCGGTGATCCGCGCCGCGCGCAAGCACCTGGCGTGGCTGGAGCAGCAATCGGCCGATGCAACGCCGACGCCCCAGCTCGACCTGTTCGCCGCGCCGACGGTGCCGGACACCGATGACGACGAGGGCGATGAGGACGAGAGCAACGGCCTTGCCTCGGCCACGCCGCAGCTGGCCGAACTGGCACCGGAACATGCCGCGCTGATCGACACGCTGGCCGACCTGGACCCGGACAGCCTGACGCCGCGTGCCGCGCTCGATGCGTTGTACCGTCTCAAAGCGCTTGCAGGCGAGGCGGTCGGCACGGCATGAACGCCAGGCGCCGGCACGCCGGCCGGATCCTCGCCGCGGCATTGCTGCTGTGCGCGGCCAGTACCGCATGGCCGGCCCCCGCCGGCCGCGGGGGCAAGGCCGCGCCCAAGCCAAAGGTGAACCGCGTCGCGCTGATCGCCGACCTGCCGCAATGGCCCGCCGCCGAAGCCAACGCCACTGCCCTGCTCGACAGCTTTGCCGAACGCAGGCTCGACCTGGTGATCCACGCCGGCGGCATCAAGGGCGATACCGAGTCCTGCAGCGACGGCATCCTGACGAGCCGCCAGCAGCTGCTCGCCCAGTCGCCGTTGCCGCTGCTCTACGTGCCGGGCGAAACCGACTGGGCCGAATGCCGGCTCCCGGTCAACGGCAAGTTCGATTCGGTCGAGCGGCTAAACCGCCTGCGCGAGCTGTTCTTCCCCGAGGATGCCACGCTGGGACAGCATCCGCGCCCGGTGGTGCGGCAGTCCGACCAGGCCCTGTTCCGCACCTTCCGCGAGAACGCTCGTCTCACGCTGGGCGACATCCTGATCGTCGGCCTGAACGTGCCTGGCGACAACAACCACTACCGCAACGAGGGCGGGCGCAACAGCGAGTTCGAAGACCGGCGTGAGGCCAACCGCCAGTGGCTGGCACGCGCGTTCTCGCTGGCACGGCAGCGCGACATGAACGGCATCGTCGTGGTGGCCCATGCCGACCCGCACTTCGCCAACGGCTGGGAGAAGAAAGGCCGCCCGACGCTGCTGGACGGTTTCATGCGCCACCGCACTCGCGACGGCTACCTGGAGTTCAAGCGCCAGCTGCGCGACCTCAGCGCGCGCTTTTCCGGCCAGGTGCTGCTGGTGCATGCGGGCGAGAGTGGCTTCGGCATCGACAAGCCTCTACGCGACAACGCCGGCAAGGTGCTGCAGAATTTCACGCGGGTTTCGCTACCGAACAACTCGGTGGCGCAATGGGCTGAACTGGTGATCACGCCGAACGCGGCGGCACCGTTCTCGGTTTCGCTCAAAGACGCGCCGACCACGCCCTGAGCCGCTGTGTTGAATCCATGAAGACGCCCATGAAAAAAGCCGGCCAAGCCGGCTTCCTTCATGGACCGCGGAGGGCACGGGATCAGTGCAGCGTGCGCGGGGTATCGTCGTCCTCGTCCTCGTCAACCACCTCGATGCCCGAGGCGCCGTGGGCGTGGCCGTGCTCGATTTCCTCGGCGGTGGCCTCGCGCACTTCGGAGACCTTCAGCCAGAAGCGCAGCGCCATGCCGGCGAGCGGGTGGTTGCCGTCGAGCACCACCTTGTCTTCGGCAACGTCGGTCACGGTGTAGATGACGGAGTCTTCTTCATCGCCGTCCTCGGGCATGCCTTCGAACTGCATGCCGACTTCCAGCGGCTCGGGGAAACGATCGCGCGGCTCGACCTTGACCAGTTCGGCATCGTAGTCGCCAAAGGCATCTTCGGGCTCGAGCTGCAGCTGGGTCTCGAAGCCGGTGTCATGCCCGTCGAGCGCTTCCTCGATCTTGGGGAACGTGCCATCATACCCGCCGTGCAAGTAGACCATGGCTTCATCTGACTCCTCGATCAGATTGCCTTGCGCGTCCGACAGCTTGTACATCACGGACACTACCGTGTTCTTAGCGATTTTCAATTCTTGACTCCATGAACGATTCCGCATTATACGCGCAGGCCCTGCCCCCTGGCCCCGTCGATCCAGACACTCCGCTCGACCTGCTTGGTGGCATGACGCCGGCTGCATTCATGCGGGATGTCTGGCACCGCAAGCCACTGCTGATTCGACAGGCGGTACCCGGAATCGTGCCGCCTGTGTCGCGCGATGCGCTTTTCGACCTTGCCGACCGCGACGAAGTCGAATCGCGCCTGGTGACGCACTTCCGCAATCGCTGGAAGCTCGAACATGGTCCATTTGCGCGCGAAAACCTACCCGCCGTCAAGACCCGCCAGTGGACTTTGCTGGTGCAGGGCGTGAACCTGCACGATGCCGCCGCGGCCGAGCTGATGGGCCGCTTCCGCTTCGTGCCCGATGCGCGCCTGGACGACCTGATGATCAGTTACGCTTCCGATGGCGGCGGCGTCGGTCCGCACTTCGATTCCTACGACGTGTTCCTGCTGCAAGTCTCGGGCCGGCGCCGCTGGCGCATCTCGTCGCAGACCAGCCTGGAACTGGTCCCCGACATGCCACTGAAGATCCTTGCCGATTTCAGCGCCGAGGAGGAATGGGTGCTGGAGCCCGGCGACATGCTGTATCTGCCGCCGCAATACGCCCACGACGGCGTGGCCGAAGGCGAATGCATGACCTGCTCGATCGGCTTCCGTGCCCCGGCCTACCGCGAACTGGCGGGCCACTTCCTGGCGTGGCTTTCCGAAACGGTGGAGGACAACGAAGACCTGAGCGGGCGTTACGCCGATGCCGGCGAACGTGCGGCAACGAAGCCTGCGCAACTGCCTGCCGGCATGGCCAAGGCAGTGGCAGATCGGCTCAAGGCGCTGCAATGGAATTCGCAGATGGTGTCGGAATTTCTTGGTTCGCATCTGTCCGAACCCAAGCCCGGAGTGGAATTCGCCGAGATATCCGACCTGCCGCAGCGCCGTTATGAGAAACTTGCGGCCCAGCATGGCGTCGTTCTTGCGTCTGCCTCGATTGCACTTTACGACCGGAACAATTTCTTCCTCAATGGAGAAGCCTACGAGCCTCCGGCCGAACTGATGCCGTGGTTGAAGAAGCTGGCCGATAATCGCCACCTTAGCGGCAATGACGTTTCGGCTTGCGCCGACCTGCCTGACCTGATGGAGACTTTTCATCACTGGACACAGGAGGGATGGCTACAACTGGGACCGCGGCTGTAATAATGCGTAACATTGCAATTCAGTAAATTTCGGCGCTACACAAGCCGGGAAAACGCGGATATAATCGTTGGCTGGCTAGTACTGTGTCCACTGCATATGTCGGCACCCGGGAGGGCCTCTATTTTGCAGTTCAAGAGCGATAATTACCGGTAATTATTCATCGCCTGTTTTTCGTTATTACAAGTTAAAGGACGAACAATGAAGAAGTCTCTCCTGATCGCATCGCTGCTGGCCGCTGTTGCTCTCGCCGCTTGCGGCAAGAAGGAAGAACCGGCTGCTCCGGCCGCTGACACGGCTGCTCCGGCTGCTGCCGCTCCGGCTGCTGAAGCTTCGGCTCCGGCTGCTGAAGCCCCGGCTGCTGCCGCTGCTGACGCTTCGGCCCCGGCTGCTGATGCATCGGCTCCGGCTGCTGACGCTTCGGCTCCGGCTGCCAAGCAGTAATCGGTTTCGACCGACAAAAAAACCGGCCTTCGGGCCGGTTTTTTTATTGCGCGCCGCAAAGCGCGTGGTGCGCGCTTCAGCCGCGCACCACCTGCCAGTCCAGCCCCATTTCCTGATCGGCTACCAGCACCTCCGAAGGCAATGCGCCCAGCGCCGCGGCCAGCGCGCCAGTGGCCAGTTCACGCGTGTTGTTCTGCTTGCTCAGGTGCGCCGCCACGACGCGGTTCAGGCCGGCATGCGCGACCTGCCCCAGGATGCTCGCCGCCACCTCATTGGCCAGATGGCCGAAGTCACCGCCAATGCGCCGCTTCAGCGACGCCGGGTAGACCGAGTTGCGCAGCATCTCGCGGTCGTGATTGCACTCCAGCACCAGCGCATCGACACCTGAAAGGCGCGCCGTCACATAGGGCGTTTCCATGCCCGCATCGGTCAGCACACCCAGGCGCGACTGCCCATCGGACAGCACGAACTGCAGCGGCTCGCGCGCGTCGTGCGGTACCGTGTACGGCATCACCTGGAGGCCGCCAATGGCAAAGGCGTGGTCCGCGCCGCAGACGCGCACATCGGCGAGGTCGGCGCCGCGCATATGCGAGGTCGCCAGCCAGGTGCCATGGCTGGTGTAGACCGCCAGCCGGTGCCGTGCCGCAAAGGCGTAGGCCGAGCCAACATGGTCGCCATGCTCGTGCGTGACCAGCACGGCGTCGAGCTGGTCGGGCGTGACGCCAAGCCGCTCCAGGCGCCGCGCCGTCTCGCGGATGCCGAAGCCGCAGTCGAGCAGCACGCGCGTGGTGGAGGTGTCTTCGCGGGATTCGATCAGCAGCGAGTTGCCCTCGCTGCCGCTGCCGAGGAAGGCGAAGCGCATCATGGCCTCGCCCTCCCCGCCGTGCAGTTGGCAGGCCGGCCAGGACGGCCGGTGGTTGAGCCGGTCACCGCCGGCTCAGTGCAGTTGCTCGTCGAGCAGGGACAGGATGCGCTTGCCGATTTCGCCGTTCTCCGGCTGGCCGGCATCGTTGAGCACCGTCACCAGCGTGCCGCTGCCGGTGCCCTTGAGCGCCACGCGGTATTTCTTGGCGGTCTTGGGATCATCCGGCTTGGTGAACAGCTTGGAGAAGAAGCCACGGTTGTCGACATTGGTGCGCGGATCGACGTAGCGCACGTAGTAGAGGCCCTGGGCACGGTCGCGGTCTTCGATGGTGAAGTTGACGCGATCCAGCGACAGCCCCACCGAGCGCCAGGCGCGATCGAACGGCTCCGGCAGCTGCAGCGCCGGGGCGCCATTGACCTGGGCCAGGTAGGACTTCTGCGCAGCACCGCCGGCTGCGGCAGCCGTGGTGCCCGCGGCGCCAGCCGCGGCCGCGTCGGCCGCCGTCGCGTTGTTGCCAGCCGGAGCCGGGTTCTTGGCCATGCGGTCGGCCTGCTCCTTCTGCACGCCGAGGCGTTGCGCCAGGCGCGACAGGAATTCGGCCTCCAGCTCGGGATCGGCCGGACGCGGGGTCCAGACGGTGCTGGACTTGTCGATGCCGGTCAGTTGCTCCTGCGCGCCGCGGTGGCTGATGAACACTTCCAGCGTGCCGTTCTGCGCGCGCTCGACGCGGGTGCGGAACTTGTCGCGCTCGGAAGTCGAATACAGGCCGTCAAACACCTTGCCGATGGTATTGCGGATGATGTCCTGCGGGATCTTGGCGCGGTTCTCAGCCCAGTCGGTTTCCATGATGCCGGTCTCGGGCGAGTCCTGCACCAGCAGGAAACCGCTTTCCTGCCAGAAGCCGCGCAGTTGCTGCCACAGCTGGTCGCCGCGCATGCCGTTGCTGATCACCAGCCAGCGCGTGTTGCCGTCGCGCTCCATGCGGACGCCCTGCGCCGAGGGCAGTACGTTCTCGGTCGGGGATTGCTCGCGCACCTTGGTCGCCTGGCTGTAGGTCGACAGCGTCGAGGTGCCGTTGGCATCGGGCACCGAGTAGCGGCGGTCGCCTTCCAGCTTGGTCAGGTCGGGCGGGATGTCCAGGGTAGGCGTGCGTTTCGACGCCGACGACTTGTAGTCGATCTTGTCGGGCTGCATCGCTTCGTTGAGGCTGCTGCAGCCGGTGATCACGCCCGCGGCCAGCACGGGCACAACCAGGGCGGCGCGGCGGACTTGCGTCGCGCCGCGGCGGTTAAGCTTCGATTTCATTGACACGCAATCCTAGTTGAGGGAGCGACAGCAAGACGCCGCGGTAAATCAGGCCAGCAGGCCGGCGGCGGCCAGTGCCTTGCGTACGGTTTCGTGGTTGGCTTCGGACAGCGGCGTCAGCGGCAGGCGGATACCGCCTGCCATCTTGCCCATCTGTTGCAGTGCCCACTTCACCGGGATCGGATTGGCTTCGACAAACATGGCCTTGTTCAGTCCGATCAGTTCCATGTGCAGGCGGCGCGCGGTGACGACGTCGCCCTTCAGTGCCGCCGCGCACATTTCGTGCATCTTGCGCGGGGCCACGTTCGCGGTGACCGAGATATTGCCCTTGCCGCCCAGCAGGATCAGCGCGACCGCGGTGGGATCGTCGCCGCTGTAGATGGCAAAGCTTTCCGGCGCGTCGTTGATCAGCTGCGCGGCCCGGTCGATATTGCCCGTGGCTTCCTTGACGCCGACGATGCCCGGCACCTGCGCCAGGCGCAGGATGGTGTCGTTGCTCATGTCGGCAACGGTGCGGCCCGGCACGTTGTACAGCAGCACCGGCAGTTCCACCGCTTCCGCGATGGTGCGGAAATGGCGGTACATGCCTTCCTGGGTCGGCTTGTTGTAGTACGGCACGACCTGCAGCGATGCGTCAGCACCCACCTTCTTGGCAAAGGCGGTCAGCTCGATCGCCTCCTTGGTGGAGTTGCCGCCGGTGCCCGCGATGATCGGGATGCGCTTGCCGGCCTGCTCCACGGCCACGCGGATCAGCTCGCAGTGCTCCTCGACGGAAACCGTCGGGGATTCACCGGTCGTGCCGACGATCACGATGCCGTCGGTACCCTCGGCGACGTGCCAGTCGACCAGTGCGCGCAGGGCCGGGAAGTCCAGGCTTCCGTCCTCATGCATCGGAGTGACGATGGCGACGATGCTGCCGGTAATCTGTGTCATAACGTTAAGGAATTCGGGATCGAATAACGGGATTGTACCGGAACCGCAGGCGGCTTCGACCGCCGGCGGCAGGCGGGATGATTCGGGGTTGATACCAACTGTTTCAACGTGTGCAGCGGCATTCTCGCCGACAGCGCACGTGCGCTTTCAGGGGTCCAGGCGGTAGCGTGCCGGGGTGGCCGCATCCGGGGCCGTGGCGGCCTCGCGCACCGCACACAGGCGCTGCACGAAGGCTGTTTTCGGCACTTCCTGGACGCCGTCTTCATAAGCTATGACGCGCAGTCCCTGCGCGCGCGCCACATCGAGCAACTCTCCGGGACGCAGCAGAAAATCGGGCCGCGACGGCTTGCCAACGGTCTCGTTGCCCGCCGCAAAGGTCTCATACAGCCACACTCCGCCTGGCGCCAGCGCTGCGGCCAGGTGCGGCCACAGCGGGCGGTGCAGGTAGTTGGTGACGATGATGGCGTCGAATGGCGCCTCGTCAGCCAGCGGCCAGGTCCCCTGCTCCAGGTCGGCCACGCGGCCGGTCACGCCGGGCGGCAGCGCGGCGATGGCGGCGGCATCGCGGTCAACGGCCAGCACCGCATGCCCGCGCGCGGCAAGCCAGGCGGCATGGCGGCCGCTGCCACAGGCCAGGTCGAGCACGCGGGCGCCCGGACGCAGCAGGTGCGCCCAGCGGGTGACCCACGCGGAAGGCGCGGACAGGCCGGCATGCGGCGCGGCTGGAACGTTGCTCATGGCAAGCCCCGTCAGTGCAGCAGCATCACGACCGGGCGCAGCATCAGCTCGATCAGCGACATCAGCACATTGACCACCGGCGTCATCCAGATGGTGGTGATCACGCCAGCGGCGACCAGCGCAAGCACCACGAAGATCCCATAGGGCTCGATGCGCGACACCGCGCGCGCCACGCCCTGCGGCAGCAGCGCTGTCAGCACGCGGCCACCGTCAAGCGGCGGCACCGGGAACAGGTTGAAGGCGGCCACCACCAGGTTGACGCGCACCCCCGCCAGCGCCATTTCGCCAAAGAATGGTTCGCGCACGCCGCCCCAGGTCAGGCCGATCGCCAGCAGCACCCAGACAAAGGCCTGCACCACGTTGCTGGCGGGGCCCGCCAGCGCCACCCACATGCCATGCCAGCGCGGATTGCGCAGGCGCTCGAACACCACCGGCACCGGCTTGGCATAGCCGAACACGAACTGGCCGCTGGTCATGATGTAGAGCAGCAGCGGCACCGCCACGGTGCCGATCGGGTCGATATGGCGGATCGGGTTCAAGCTGACGCGCCCGAGCGAATAGGCCGTGTTGTCGCCAAACACTTTGGCCACATAACCGTGCGACGCCTCGTGCAGCGTGATGGCGAACAGCACCGGCAGGGCGTAGACCGCGAAGGTCTGGATAAGGGAGGAATCCATGACGGCTATTGTAACGGGCCGCCGCCTTGCCAGGCTTACGGCGGTGCACCTGTGGCGGCGGCGCAGCGCCGGTGGCGCCCGAGGTTCAGAGCCCGAAGCGCGAGATGTCGCCGCGGCCGGCGCGCACCAGCTCGGGCTCGCCGCTGGTCAGGTCGATCACCGTGGTCGGCTGGGCCGGCGCCGGCCCGCCACAGACCACCAGGTCGAGCTGCTTTTCCAGCCGGGCGCGGATTTCCGCCGGGTCGTTGAGTGGCTCGTCATCGCCGGGCATCTGCAGCGTGGCCGAGATCAGCGGCTCGCCGGCTTCGCCCAGCAGCTCCAGCGGGATGGCGTGGTCGGGCACGCGCACGCCGATGGTCTTGCGCGCCGGGTGCGACAGGCGCCGCGGCACTTCCTTGGTGGCTTCCAGGATAAAGACGTACGGCCCGGGCGTGGCGCCCTTGATCCAGCGGTACTGGCGGTTGTCGACGCGGGCGAAGTTGCCGAGCTCGGACAAATCGCGGCACATCAGCGTCAGGTGGTGGCGATCGTCGATGCCGCGCAGCCGGCGCAGGCGCTCGACCGCGTGCTTGTCGTCGAGCTGGCAGGCGAGCGCGTAGCTGGAATCAGTCGGCAGCGCGATCAGTCCGCCCTTCTGCAGGATCTGCGCGGCCTGCTTGATCAGGCGCGACTGCGGGTTGAGCGGATGGATCTCGAAGTACTGGGACATGCAGGGCGCCTTTCGTTGGGCTGGCTGGTTACCAGTCGTGCCAGACCGGCGTGACCATTGACGGCAGTGGCGGCAGCGTGCCGAGCTCGACCCGGCCTTCGCCGGGCCCGTGGAAATCCGAGCCGCGCGAGGCCAGCAGCCCGTAGTGGCGCGCCACCTCGGCATAGCGGCGGTACTGGTCCGGCGTGTGGCTGCCGGTCACGACCTCGACGGCGCCGCCGCCGAGCGACTTGAATTCGTCGAACAGTGCATCGTGCTGGGTATCGGTGTAGTGATAGCGGCCGGGGTGCGCCAGCACGGCGATGCCGCCGGCGGTGCGGATCCAGCCGACCGCCTCGGCCAGGCTGGCCCACCGGTGGCCGACATAGCCGGGCCGGCCTTCCGACAGGTATTCGCTGAACACGTCGCCGATGGTTGCGCAGTGGCCCTGGTCAACCAGCCAGCGCGCGAAATGGGTGCGCGAGATCAGGTCGGGATTGCCTACGTACTTCAGTGCGCCGGCGTAGGCCCCCTCGATGCCGACCCTGGCCAGCGCCTCGCCGATGTCGCGCGCACGCCGGGCGCGTCCGGAACGGGTGTCGGTCAGGCCATCGATCAGCTCGGGACAGAACGGGTCGATCTGCAGGCCGACGATATGCACGGTCTGCCCGGCCCACGTCACCGAGATCTCCACGCCCGGCACATAGCGCATGCCGAATTCCTCGGCGGCGGCGCGCGCCGCGGCTTGCCCGCCGAGTTCGTCGTGGTCGGTCAGCGCCCAGTACGCGACCCCCGCGTCGCGCGCGATTTCCGCCACCGCGCGCGGCGACAGCGTGCCGTCGGACACGGTGGAATGGCAGTGCAGGTCGGCGTTGATGGCGTGGGCGTTTTGCATGGGCCTCATTCTACTCCGGTCGCCCTTTGCCTGCGTGGCGCCGCCGGCGTAAACGGAGGTGATCCGGCGCCCATGGGCAAAGCCCTGCCGGCAACGCTGGCGTCGCCGGGAAACGGGCTGGCGCGGGGTATAGTCGGGCTTTGCACCATCTTCCGCGGGCCGTCCGCGCCTGCCTTGCCCACCATGTCCACCGACACCACCACCGCCGCCACGCCTGCCGTCACCACCACTGACGTCCTGATCGTGGGCGCCGGCCCGGTCGGGCTGTTCGCCGCCTTCCAGGCCGGCGTGCTCGGCCTCAAATGTGAACTGATCGACGTGCTTGATCGCGCCGGCGGCCAGTGCACCGAGCTGTATCCCGAAAAGCCGATCTACGACATCCCGGCCGTGCCCGGCTGCCTGGCGCAGGAACTGGTGGACCGGTTGCTGGACCAATGCGCGCCGTTCGCCTTCCCGATGCATTTCAACCAGCGCGCCGAAAGCGTGTCCGAAATTCCCGGCGCGCCAGCGCAGGACGGCCATCCGGCCCACCAGCGCATGCTGGTCGCCACCGATGGCGGCAAGCGCTTCGATGTCGCGGCGGTGCTGGTCTGCTCCGGGGCGGGCGCGTTCGCGCCGCAGCGCGTTGCGCTGCCGGAAGCCGCGGCGCTGGAAGACCGCCACGTGCACTACGCTGTGCGCGATGTATCGCGCTTTGCCGGCAAGCGGGTGATCGTCGCCGGCGGAGGCGACTCGGCGCTGGACTGGGCGCTGGCGCTGCGCAAGATGGCGGCGCGCGTGACGCTGCTGCACCGGCGCGAGGGCTTCCGCGCCGCCGACGGCACCGTGGCCGAGATGCGCGCTGCGGTGGCGGCCGGCGAGATGGACTTCGTGGTCGGCATGCTGGGCGCCCTGCGCACTGACGGCGATGCACTGGCCGAAGTGGAAGTGCGCACCCGCGACGGCAGCCAGCTGCTGCCCGCCGATGAACTGGTGGCGCTGTACGGCCTGGTATCCGAGCCCGGCCCGATCGCGCAATGGGACATGGACATGCGTGCGGGCCGCATCCTGGTCGACACCACCACGTATGAAAGCTCGCGCCGCGGCATCTTTGCCGCGGGCGATATCGCCTTCTATCCCAACAAGCAGAAGCTGATCCTGTCCGGCTTCCACGAAGCCGCGCTGGCGCTGCGCAAGGCGTATCACTACGCCTTTCCGGAGAAGGCGCTGGTGCATGTCCACACCAGCAACAACGCCGCGCTGAAGGAAAAACTCACCCACGCCTGAACGCGGGCGCCAACCCTACCGGCAGAACGACTCGACCAGCTCGGCCACCGCGGCCGGCTGGTCGTGGTGCAGCATGTGGCCGGCGTCATCAATCACGGCCTCGCGGAAATCGCGGAAGGCGCGGAATCGCTCCTTGAACTCGTCGATGCCCTGCTTGTGGGCAATATGGCGCAGCGTCTCCGAATCGCGCGCCTCGACATGCAACACCGGCGCGCTGACCTGTTCCCAGACCGCCATCACTTCATCGAGCCGGTACAGCATCGGGTTGACCAGCTTGTGCGCCGGGTCGCCCAGGATTTCCCAGCGGCCATCGGCATTGCGTCGCGACCAGTGCGCGGCCAGGAACGCGGCGCGGTCGTCGGGCAGGCGCGGGTTAGTCTTCTGCAGGCGCGCAGCGACACCGTCGACACTGTCGTAGGTCTTCAGCTCTGCGCCAATGCGCAACTCGTCCAGCCAGCGCGCGTAGCGCCTGGGAGCATGCGCCGGCCGTGTTGCCGTCATACCGAAGCCTTCCAGGTCCACCACGCGGCGCACGCGCTCGGGGCGGATACCGGCATACAGGCAGATCACGTTGGCGCCCATGCTGTGGCCCACCAGGTCGACCTGTCCTTCCGGCTGGTAGTGGTCGAGCAGCGCCTCCAGGTCGGCGATGTAGTCGGGGAACCAGTACGACTGCGTGCCGGGATGGCGCGAGGGCCAGTCGGTCTCGCCAAAGCCGCGCCAGTCGGGAGCGATCACGTGCCAGTCGCCGCGCAGATGGTCGACCAGGAACTGGAACGAGGCCGCCACATCCATCCAGCCATGCAGCATGAACAGCTTGCGCGCGCCGGGCCTGCCCCAGTGGCGCACGTGATAGCGCAGCCCGCGCAACGTGATAAATTCAGACCGCGAGGTTTCCTTGATTGTCATTGTCTCCACCCTGGCGTCGGGTTCTTCCTGCCACGGGGGCTGGCGAAGGGAAGCCCGACAAAATAGAACGATCGTTCGCTTGCAGCGCATTATAGCGGCCAGTGCGATTTGCAGCTTGCCGCGCCGGTGAACGGACCGGAGACCTTCAGGAGACCTTGGATGGCCGCAGCTGCCTTGCCGGCAAGCCGGCGCGACGACTACCGCGCGCTGTACGAATCCTTCCGCTGGGAAATCCCCCCGAATTTCAACATTGCCGAAGCCTGCTGCGGCCGCTGGGCGCGGGATCCGGCAACCATGGACCGCATCGCCGTCTATACCGAGCACGAGGATGGCCGGCGCAACGCGCATACCTTTGCCTACATCCAGGCCGAGGCCAACCGGCTCTCGGCGGCGCTGCGCAACCTTGGCGTGGCGCGCGGCGACCGCGTGGCAATCGTGATGCCGCAGCGGATCGAGACCGTGATCGCCCATATGGCGATCTACCAGCTGGGCGCGATCGCGATGCCGCTGTCGATGCTGTTCGGGCCTGAGGCGCTGGCCTACCGCATCGCGCACAGCGAAGCCAGCGTGGCGATAGCCGACGAAACCTCGATCGACAACGTGCTCGCCGCGCGCCCGGAATGTCCGGCGCTGGCCACCGTGATTGCCGCCGGCGATGCGCACGGACGCGGCGACCACGACTGGGACATGCTGCTGGCCGCGCAGCTGCCCACCTTCACCGCCGAAGAGACCAAGGCCGACGAGGCCGCCGTGCTGATCTACACCAGCGGCACCACCGGTCCGCCCAAGGGCGCGCTGATCCCGCACCGCGCGCTGGTCGGCAACCTGACCGGCTTTGTCTGCTCGCAGAACTGGTATCCGCAGGACGACGACGTGTTCTGGAGTCCGGCCGACTGGGCCTGGACCGGCGGGCTGTGGGATGCGCTGATGCCGGCACTGTACTTCGGAAAGCCCATCGTGGGCTATCAGGGCCGCTTCTCCGCCGAGCGCGCCTTCGAATTGCTCGAGCGCTACGCTGTCACCAACACCTTCCTGTTCCCGACCGCGCTCAAGCAGATGATGAAGGCCTGCCCCGAGCCGCGGCAGCGCTATGGCATCAGGCTGCGCGCCTTGATGAGCGCCGGCGAAGCGGTTGGCGAGACCGTGTTCGGCTGGTGCCGCGATGCGCTCGGCGTGATCGTCAACGAGATGTTCGGCCAGACCGAGATCAACTACATCGTCGGCAACTGCACCGCGCAAAACGACGACGAGCGCCTGGGCTGGCCGGCGCGGCCCGGCTCGATGGGGCGCCCCTATCCCGGCCATCGCGTGCAGGTGATCGACGATGAAGGCCGCCCCTGCGCGCCGGGCGAAGACGGCGAGGTCGCGGTCTGCGCCACCGATAGCGCCGGGCATCCGGACCCGGTGTTCTTCCTCGGCTACTGGAAGAACGAGGCGGCGACCGCCGCCAAGTACGTCGAGCGCGACGGCCTGCGCTGGTGCCGCACCGGCGACCTCGCGCGCGTCGATGCCGACGGCTACCTGTGGTACCAGGGCCGCGCCGACGATGTATTCAAGTCCTCGGGCTACCGCATCGGGCCGAGCGAAATCGAGAACTGCCTGCTCAAGCATCCCGCGGTGTCCAACTGCGCCGTGGTGCCCTCGCCCGATCCCGAGCGTGGCGCGGTGGTCAAGGCCTTCGTGGTGCTGACGCCAGCGGTGGCGCGCTCCTTCGAGGGCGACGCTGCGCTGGTCGCTGAATTGCAGGCGCATGTGCGCGGGCAACTGGCTCCGTACGAGTATCCGAAGGCGATCGAGTTCATCGACCAGTTGCCGATGACGACCACCGGGAAGATACAGCGGCGGGTGCTGCGGTTGCTGGAGGAAGAGCGCGCGGCGCAGCGCCGGCAGTCTGCCTAGCCGGCCGACGCTTCCAGCCAGGCCAGTTCATCTTCCTCGAACCCGGCCGCACGCCGTGCGTCGAGGTTGAACGGCCCGCGCAGCTTCGGCGCACCATACTGCTGCGCCAGCTGGGCGTAGGTCGTCACTGGATCCAGCCCGCGCTGCGCGCACAGCCAGCGATACCAGTGGTTGCCGATCGCGACATGGCCCACTTCATCGCGCAGGATAATGTCGATGATCGCCGCGGCGGCATGGTCGCCCACGTTGGCCAGCCTGGCCCGCACCGGCGGCGAGGCGTCCAGCCCGCGCGCCTCCAGCGTGCGCGGCACCAGCGCCATGCGCGCCAGCACGTCGCCGGCGGTCTTGCCGGTCATCTCCCACAGGCTGTTGTGGGCCGGAAAATCGCCGTAGTCCGCGCCCAGCGTGCCGAGGTGGTCGGCCAGCAGCGTGAAGTGCAGCGCTTCCTCGTCCGCCACGCGCAGCCAGTCGCGGTAGTAGCGGGGCGGCATGCCGGCGAAGCGCCACGCCGCGTCCAGCGCCAGATTGATGGCATTGAACTCGATGTGGCACAGCGCATGGATCATGTTGGCGCGCCCCGCCAGGGTCTGCAGCGAGCGGCGGCGCCCGACGTACTGCGGCGCGACCAGCTCGGGGCGCGCGGGGCGCCCGGGAATGACCTGCGCCGGGCCCCCTTCGATGGCTTCTTCGGCACGCAGCGCCGCATCGGGCAGCGCCAGGGTCTCGCGGTACAGCGCCCGCGCAGCACCGGCTTTCTCCCGCGGATCGGTCATGCATAGCACCGCCAGCGCGCGATGGCGCGGCGAAAGTGACGGATCAGGCGAAGTGGCGGCGGGAGTTTTTTCTGGCATGGGCGTAAAATCCGGACTGCCGCCATTGTAGGGCCTCGCCGGCACCCGCCCTTGTGCCTGGCCAAGCAGTTCCCCACAGGCTCCGCTGACTCTTTAAAGTCCGGCTGCAACCCCCATTTCAACATAAGCCTTTCGTGCAGGAGACCTCATGGCGCTTTACCAACTTGGCGACGTCAAGCCCAATATCGACAGCGAAGCCTACGTGGCGCCGGAAGCCACCGTCATCGGCAACGTGACCCTCAAGTCCCGCGCCAGCGCCTGGCCCGGTGTCGTGATCCGCGGCGACAACGAGCCGATCGTGGTGGGGCATGACACCAATATCCAGGAGGGTTCGGTTCTGCACACCGACCCCGGCTGTCCGCTGACCCTGGGCGACAAGGTCTCAATCGGCCACCAGGCCATGCTGCACGGTTGCACCGTCGGCGAAGGCTCGCTGATCGGCATCCAGGCCGTGGTGCTGAACCGTGCCGTGATCGGCAAGGAATGCCTGGTCGGCGCGGGCGCCGTGATCACCGAGGGCAAGGTCTTCCCGGACCGCTCGCTGATCCTGGGCGCGCCGGCCAAGGTGGTGCGGCAGCTGACCGACGAGGACGTCGCCAACCTGTACCGCAACGCCGAGACCTACGCCTCGCGGCAGGCCATGTACAAGCAACAGCTCAAGCGCATCGGCTGAGCCCGACCGGCGCCGCGGCGGCATTCATCGCATTACTCGACAGACAACGTGACCCAGACTACCCCCACTACCCCCGACACCCTGCAGAAGTTCCTGTTCGACGCCGCGCCCGTGCGCGGCGAACTGGTGCGCATGGAAGCCACCTGGCAGGAAGTGCTGGGCCGCCACAGCTATCCCACGCCGGTGCGCCGGCTGCTGGGCGAGATGATGGCCGCCGCGGCACTGCTGTCGGCCAACCTGAAGTTCAACGGCGCGCTGGTGATGCAGCTGCACGGCGACGGCCCGGTGCGGATGCTGGTGGTGGAATGCCTGTCCGACCTGTCGATGCGTGCCACCGCCAAGCTGGCCGAGGGCGCGGAGATTGCCGACGACGCCACGCTGGCCGACCTGGTCCATGCGCACGGCCACGGCCGCTTTGCCATCACGCTCGATCCCAAGGACAAGCTGCCGGGCCAGCAGCCGTACCAGGGCATCGTGCCGCTGGCCGACGAGCATGGTCCGCTGCCGTCGATCAGCGCGGTGCTGGAGCACTACATGAAGGCCTCCGAGCAGCTTGACACGCGCCTGTGGCTGGCCGCCGACGACCGCGTGGCCGCCGGCATGCTGCTGCAGAAGCTGCCCTCCTACGGCGGTACCGCCGACGTGGGCGAGACCGGCGCACCGCTGGCCAGCCATGCCAGGGCCCAGGACCTGGATACCTGGGATCGCGCGGTGCAGCTGGGCACCACGCTCAAGGCCGAAGAACTGCTGGCCGAGTCGCCCGAGACGCTGCTGCGCCGCCTGTTCTGGGAAGACCTGCAGGACGCCGGCCTGCGCGTGTTTGAGCCGATGACGCCGCATTTCCATTGCTCGTGCTCCCGTCCCAAGGTGGCAGGCATGCTGCAGTCGCTGGGGCGCGAAGAGATCGAGGGCATCATCGCCGAGCGCGGCAACGTGGAGATCCATTGCGATTTCTGCGGCCAGCGCTATGAGTTCGACCCGGTCGACTGCGCCCAGCTGTTCTCGGCCACGCATGTCGCCACCGGCGCCGGGGCCGGCGCGCACCAGCACCACTGAGGCGGCATTCCGCGGCTTGATCCGTGGCGAGCCTGGTTCGTGGCGGGTCCGGCGCAGCGGAAACATCCGGCGCGCCGCCCGGTCCAACGGCTGTACGAATCGCTGTACGCGCGAGCCTGAGAACCGCCATGTCCGCCGAAGCTTCCCTGCCCTTGCCCGAATCCAGCGCCACGACGGCGGCCACCGCGTGCGGGCGGCTGCGTGGCGCTTCTGCATTCGCCGCGGCCTGCACCCTGCTGCTGGCGGCCGGCTGCGCGCAGATCCCGCGCGACGCCAACGGCTCGCCACCGACGGAGCGGCTCGCGCCGAACGCCATGCCACCGGCCCGACTGACACCAGAAGCTCGCCAGAAGCTCGATGCCCTGAACAAGGAGGTGCTGCGCGAGCAGGCCGACGCCATCGCACGGCAGCAACAGGCCGAGGCCTATGCGCGCGCGGCATATGCCTATCCCAATACCAGCTGGAACCTGTTCTACGGGGGATGGGGCGGCGGCCACTGGGGTGGCGGCGTCAGCGTGGGAATGCCCGGCTACTGGGGCGGATATCCGTACTGGTGGTGACGGCGGCCAGGATGCCGCCAGCAGGAAACAGATCGTTGATCAGTGCCCGCCGCGCCCGGCGACGGAATTCGCCGGCGGCGGCAGCGGCGGCGTGGCGCTGACCTTGGGCGCCGGTGCCACGAACTGCACGAACACCTCGCCTTCCCTCACCATGCCCAGCTCATAGCGCGCTCGTTCCTCGATCGCGCCGGTGCCGTCCTGCAGGTCGGCGACTTCTCCTTCCAGCTTGGCATTGCGCAGCTTGAGCGTCTGGTTGCGGGTACCTTGCTCGGTCAGCTGCCGGTTCAGGTCCCAGACACGCAGCCAGCCACCCTTGCCCAGCCAGAGCGGATACTGGACCGCGAGCAGCAGCACAAACAACAGCAGCGAAATCAGACGCATGAAAGGTGGCGGACGAGAGATTCCGCACAATGATCTGCGAAGTCAGCCCGGAAGGCAATTGCCAGGCAGATTTCGATACAAAAACGGCGGTGGCCGGATGTTATCCGTGCCACCGCCCTTTTACAGCCACTTCGTCACGCCCACACTGACGGGCGCGACGGGCAAGGATCAGCGCAGGTTGTAGAACGCGCCCTTGCCCGGATAGCTGGCGATATCGCCCAGGTCTTCCTCGATGCGCAGCAGCTGGTTGTACTTGGCCATGCGGTCCGAGCGCGACAGCGAGCCGGTCTTGATCTGGCCGGCATTGGTGCCCACGGCGATGTCGGCAATGGTGCTGTCTTCGGTTTCGCCCGAGCGGTGCGAGATCACGGCGGTGTAGCCCGCGCGCTTGGCCATCTCGATGGCGGCGAAGGTCTCGGTCAGGGTGCCGATCTGGTTGATCTTGATCAGGATCGAGTTGCCGATGCCCTTCTCGATGCCTTCCTTCAGGATCTTGGTGTTGGTGACGAACAGGTCGTCGCCCACCAGCTGCACGCGCTTGCCGAGCTTGTCGGTCAGCGTCTTCCAGCCGTCCCAGTCGCCTTCGGCCATGCCGTCCTCGATCGACACGATCGGGAACTTGTCGCACAGGTTGGCCAGGTAGTCGGCGAACTGGGTCGACGACAGCTTCAGGCCTTCGCCTTCCAGCTGGTACACGCCTTCGCCTTCGTGGTAGAACTCGCTGGCGGCGCAGTCCAGCGCCAGCAGCACGTCTTCACCGGCGCGGTAGCCGGCCTTCTCGATGGCTTGCACGATGGTGTTCAGGCACTCCTCGTTGGACGAGAAGTTCGGGGCAAAGCCGCCCTCGTCGCCCACCGCGGTGGACATGCCCTTGTCGGCCAGGATCTTCTTCAGCGCGTGGAAGATTTCGGCGCCGCAACGCAGCGCTTCGCGGAAGCTGGTCTGCGACACCGGCATGACCATGAATTCCTGGATGTCCAGGCTGTTGTTGGCGTGCGCGCCGCCGTTGACGATGTTCATCATCGGCACCGGCAGTTGCATCGCGCCCGAACCGCCGAAGTAGCGGTACAGCGGCAGGCCGGCTTCTTCAGCGGCGGCCTTGGCCACGGCCATCGATACGGCCAGCATGGCGTTGGCGCCCAGACGGCCCTTGTTCTCGGTGCCGTCGAGGTCGATCAGGGTGCGGTCCAGGAAGGCCTGCTCGGAGGCGTCCAGGCCCATGATGGCTTCGGAGATTTCGGTGTTGATGTGCTCGACGGCCTTCAGCACGCCCTTGCCCAGGTAGCGCGACTTGTCGCCGTCACGCAGTTCGATGGCTTCGCGCGAACCGGTCGACGCACCCGACGGCACCGCCGCACGGCCCATCACGCCCGATTCCAGCAGCACGTCGCACTCGACGGTGGGGTTGCCGCGCGAGTCGAGAACCTCGCGACCGATGATATCTACGATTGCACTCATGAATTCCTCTCTGACTGTTGATTCTTGCTGCTGCTGATTACTTCAACCTGTGCCCGTGTCAGGCGCATGTCAATCTGCCCGACAACCCTCAGGCAGCGCCTTCCACGACGATCATGTTCATCTTTGCTGCATGCTCGCGCGCCTTGCGGGCAGCGCGATAGGCTTCGCCGTCGTGGAACGACCTGGCGGCTTCATAGCTGGGGAATTTCAGCACCACGACGCGGGTCGGCGCCCACTCGCCCTCCAGCGGCTCGGTCTTGCCGCCGCGTACCAGCACTTCGGCGCCATGGATCTGCATGGCCTTGCTCGACAGCACTTTGTATTCTTCGTACTGCTGGGGGTCGGTCACGTCGACGTAGGCGATGATATAGCCCGCGGCCATGGAGAATCTCCCGATTTTTTGTATTGTCTTTCGATATGGTTTGTCACCACCGCCACCAGCAAGGGCACGGTGATGACAAACCCGGCCTGCTTCAGGCGCAGGCCGGCCAGCCGAAGTTGTCTTCCAGGAAGCCGGCGCGCTTGACCAGCGTGTCGAGTTCCTTGAGCACGGCCAGCAGTTCCTTCATGCGCGACAGGGGCACCGCATTGGGGCCGTCGGACATCGCCTTGCTCGGATCCGGGTGCGTTTCCATGAACAGGCCCGCCACGCCGGTGGCGACGGCGGCGCGGGACAGCACCGGCACGAATTCGCGCTGACCGCCCGAGCTGGTGCCCTGGCCGCCCGGCAGCTGCACCGAGTGGGTGGCGTCGAACACCACCGGGGCACCGGTCTCGCGCATGATTGCCAGCGAGCGCATGTCGGACACGAGGTTGTTGTAGCCGAACGAGACGCCGCGTTCGCAGGCCATGAAGACGTCATCCGGCAGGCCTGCGTCGCGCGCGGCATCGCGGGCCTTGTCGATCACGTTCTTCATGTCGCCCGGCGCCAGGAACTGGCCCTTCTTGATGTTCACCGGCTTGCCGCTCTGGGCGCAGGCGCGGATGAAATCAGTCTGGCGGCACAGGAAGGCCGGCGTCTGCAGCACGTCGACCACGGCGGCGACGGGCTTGATCTCGTCGATCTCGTGGATGTCGGTCAGCACCGGCACGCCGACCTCGCGCTTGACGGTCGCCAGGATCTCCAGGCCTTTCTCCATCCCCAGGCCGCGGAACGACTTGCCGGACGAACGGTTGGCCTTGTCGAACGACGACTTGTAGATGAACGGGATGCCCAGCTCAGCGGTGATGGCCTTGAGCTCGCCGGCAGTATCCAGCGCCATCTGCTCGGACTCGATCACGCACGGACCGGCGATCAGGAAGAATGGCTTGTCGAGGCCGACCTCGAATCCACAGAGTTTCATGACAGACTCCTCTCTTGCCGCCTGGCCTCAGGCGCCCTTGCGCTGCTGGCTGGCCAGCGCGGCTTCGACGTAGGCCTTGAACAGCGGATGGCCGTCACGCGGCGTCGAGGTGAATTCCGGGTGGAACTGCACGCCGACGAACCACGGGTGCATCGACTCCGGCAGTTCCATCATTTCCGGCAGGTTCTCGGTCGGGGTACGGGCCGAGATCACCATGCCGGCGTTTTCCAGCGTCGGCACGTAGTGGTTGTTGACCTCGTAGCGGTGACGGTGGCGCTCGTTGACGTCCGCGCCATAGATGGCATTGGCCTTCGTGCCTTCCTTGACCGGCACGCGCTGCGCGCCCAGGCGCATGGTGCCGCCCAGGTCGGATTCGGCCGAGCGCTGCTCGACCTTGCCTTCGCGGTCGACCCACTCGGTGATCAGCGCGACCACCGGGTGTTCGGTCTCGAGGTTGAATTCGGTCGAGTTGGCGTCAGCCATATTGGCCACGTGGCGGGCAAACTCGATCACGGCCAGCTGCATGCCCAGGCAGATGCCCAGGTACGGCACCTTGTTCTCGCGTGCGTACTGGATCGCGCGGATCTTGCCTTCCGTGCCGCGCTTGCCGAAGCCGCCCGGCACCAGGATGGCGTCGAGCGGGTCCAGCACTTCGAGGTGGCCCGATTCCAGTTCCTCGGAATCGATGTACTCGATGTTGACACGCGTGGCGGTGTGCATGCCGGCGTGGCGCAGCGCCTCGATCAGCGACTTGTACGACTCGGTCAGGTCGACGTACTTGCCGACCATGCCGATGGTGATTTCGTGCTCGGGATTTTCCTGGGCGTTGACCAGCTTCTGCCACATCGCCAGGTCGGCCGGTTTCGGGTCCAGGCGCAGTTCCTCGCAGATCAGGCGGTCGAGCCCCTGTTCGTTGAGCATCTGCGGAATCTTGTAGATGCTGTCCGCGTCCCACACCGAGATCACGGCGTCTTGCGGGATATTGGCGAACAGCGAGATCTTGGCGCGCTCGTCGTCCGGGATCGGGCGGTCGGCGCGGCACAGCAGCGCGGTCGGCGAAATGCCGATTTCACGCAGCTTCTGCACCGAGTGCTGGGTCGGCTTGGTCTTCAGCTCGCCGGCGCTGGCAATGAACGGCACCAGCGTCAGGTGCACGAAGGCAGCGTGGTTGCGCCCCATGCGCAGGCTCATCTGGCGCGCGGCTTCCAGGAACGGCAGCGATTCGATGTCACCCACGGTACCGCCGATTTCCACCAGCGCCACGTCGGCCTTGCCGTCGTGCGAGGCAGCGGCGCCCTTTTCGATGAAGGCCTGGATCTCGTTGGTGATATGCGGAATCACCTGCACGGTCTTGCCGAGGTATTCGCCACGGCGCTCCTTGCGGATCACCGATTCGTAGATCTGGCCGGTGGTGAAGTTGTTCGACTTGCGCATCTTGGCCGAGACGAAGCGCTCGTAGTGGCCGAGATCGAGGTCGGTTTCCGCACCGTCTTCCGTGACAAACACCTCGCCATGCTGGAAGGGGCTCATCGTGCCGGGATCGACGTTGATGTAGGGATCTAGCTTGAGGAGGGTGACTTTGAGGCCGCGCGACTCAAGAATGGCCGCGAGCGAGGCAGCAGCGATGCCCTTGCCGAGAGAAGAGACGACGCCACCGGTGACGAAGACGAATTTGGTCATAAACCGAGCTTGCCGGGGAAATCGGGATTATACATGAGAGCCCGGCCCGCGCCGACCCGGAAATTGTGACAACCCCGCTGGCCAATCGCTTGCCTGGCGGGGGCTGGACGGGGATTTTCCGCGGGCCACACGGCAGGCTGCGCCGCATGCGCCGCATGAGGGGGATCAACGCCCGTCGCGGCGCATCGCCCCGATCAGGTCGCGCACCAGTTGCGCCGTTTCCTGCGGCCGCTCCATCGGGTACAAATGGCCGCCCTCGATAAAACGCAAGTTTTCGCCCACCAGCTTGCGGGTCGCTGCGAGCCCGCACTGGCGCACCTCGCGCGAGCGCGTACCGGCGACAAAGCCGACCGGCACTGGCGCGCCCCGCCGGAGCTTGCGCCCCAGGCTGGTAGGCAGTGTGCGGTAGATCCAGTATTCGACCTCGCGGTCAAAGCGCAAGCGCCTCTCGTTGTCCTTGCCGGTCGGCTCGGTGCCGTGGAGCGCATAGTCGCGCAGCACCTCCTGGTCCCACACGGCAAAATTCGGCTTGCTGCGGAAGTGCTGCCACACGGCCTCGGCATCCGGCCAGTGTGTACGCCGGTTCCTGGTCACCGCCGCCGGACCGGGTTTCTCGTCGATGCCAAGCACCTGCGCCGTCTTCAGCAGCGAGGCGCGCCAGCCGGCAATGATCGGCGAATCCAGCATCACCACGCCGCGCACCCATTCGGGCCGGCGCAGCGCCGCCATCATCGACAGAAAACCGCCCAGCGAATGGCCCACCAGCCAGACCGGCTCCCGGTACTGGCGCCCCACTTCCGCGAGCAGTTCCTCCACCAGGTGCGGCCAGCCACGCGTGACCGGAAACTGGGGCCGGTGGCCATAACGGTCCACGGCGCGGAACTCGAACTCGTTGTCCAACTCGCCAAACAGCTTGCGGTACGTCGTGACCGGGAAGCCGTTGGCATGCGAAAAATGGATGATCTCGCGCATCGCCGTCCCGCCTTATTCCTGGGTGCGGGAGGGATTGCGCCTGGCGCGCACCGGCTGTCCCCAGCAGTCGCCCTCGCCGCTGCGCGCCAGCGGGAAGTCGGCATGCAGTGCCGGATCCCATTCGGGGTTGTGGATCTCGCCGAACACCTGCCGCAGGCGATGGCCCCATGTATCGCGGATCATGCGGAAATAGGCGTTGCGCTCATCGATGTTGACGAACCGGGTCACGCACAGTGAATCCGCCTCGTAGACCAGCAGGTCAAGCGGCAAACCCACGGAAATATTCGACTTCAGCGTCGAATCCATCGAGATCAGCGCGCATTTTGCGCCCTCGGCCAGCGGCAGCGAAGGATGCACGACGCGGTCGATGATGGGCTTGCCGTACTTGGCCTCGCCGATCTGGAAATAACAGTTTTCCGGCGTGGCTTCGACGAAGTTGCCGGCGGCATAGATGTTGAACAGCCGCTGCCGCTCGCCACGGACCTGGCCACCGAAGATCAGGCTGACATTGAATTCGATGCCGGCATCGCGCAGCGCATGCGCGTCGCGCTTGTGCACCTGGCGCACGGCGTCGCCGACGATGGACGCCGCTTCAAACATGTCGCGCGCATTCCACAGCGAGCGCTTGTCGTCGTGGTTCTCCGCCAGGATCTGGCGCACAGACTGGCTGATTGCGAGATTGCCCGCGGTCATCAGCACCATCACGCGGTCGCCGGGCTCTTCGAACACCGTCATCTTGCGTGCCGTCGAGATGGCGTCCACTCCGGCGTTGGTGCGGGAATCGGACAGGAATACCAGGCCGGCATCCAGCCGCATGGCTACACAGTACGTCATGGTCTTGTTCTGGTGTTCTTGTCGGACGGCCGGGAGTGGCCGGCCGGTGGCCTGCATTAACGGATTCTAGCGCCGCTGCCGCGTCTCGGTGCCGGTTCTGGAATGGGGCACCTAATTGGCGCGGTGCCGGAGCTAGGTCGGGTCGGCAAGCGGCGTGATCACGACATTGACTTCGAGCGTCTCGCCGGCACCGCCCTCCAGGATGCCCCGGACCGGTGCGGCGGACTGGTAGTCGCGCCCCACGGCGAGGCGGACATGACGTTCGTCGGTGAGGCAGCCGTGGGTGATGTCGATGCTGCACCAGATTTCGCGCTGCGGGTCCAGGCAAACGTCGGCCCACGCATGGCTGGCCAGTTCGGTGGCGGCGGGATCGTAGAAGTAGCCGCTCACATAGCGCGCCGGGACGCCGAGCGCGCGGCACGCCGCCACCATCACCTGCGCCTGGTCCTGGCACACGCCGCTGCCCAGGCCGAACGCCTCGGCGGCGGAGGTCCCGACATCGGTGGTATTGGGCTTGTAGCGCACGCGTTCGCCGATGGCCTGGGCCAGTGCCAGCAAGGCGGGAATCTCGTGGCCCGAAGCCAGGAACGGTGCGGCGAAGGCCTGCATCTCGCGCGGCGCCGTGGTCAGCGGCGTGCTTCCGAGGAAGTACAGCGGCGACACGCGCGATTCGCCGGCCGGGGGCGCATCGCAGAAGGCATGGTGGCCGTCGCGATCAAGGTCGCCATGCGGCGGCAGCACTTCCACCTCGCCGCTGGCCTCGATGGCGATGGTGTCCGCCGGGCCTGCGACGGTGAAGTTGTGCACGATATTGCCGAAGCCATCGCGCGCTTCCGAAGGGTTGCCAGGCGTGTTCAGCTGCCAGCTGTGCACGGTCTGCAGCGGGCCAGAGCGCGGCTCGAGCCGCAGCTCGTGCACGCTGCGGCGCACCGGCTCGGCATAGCGGTAGACAGTATGGTGGTGGATCTTGTATTTCACGGTATCAGGGCGCGGCGGCGGCAGCACATGGTCGCCACCGGCGTGCCCATGTCAGGCTGCCTGCAGCGGCACCAGGAAATCCCGGCTGATGCCATTGCCGAGATCGCCGATGCGCTCCAGGAAGCTGGTCAGGTACGCGTGCAGGCCGACGGCAAAGATATCGTCGATGCGCGCGTACTTCAGGTCGGCGTGGAGTTTACCAGCCTGCCGCTCGGTCTCCGCCGACTGCTGGTTGCTCACCATGGCCAGGATTGTCACCACCTCGTCCATGCTCGACACCAGCGAGCGCGGCATGTCGGGGCGCAGCACCAGCAGTTCGGCCACGCGCTGGGGCGTGACCACCGCGCGATAGACCTTGCGGTAGACCTCGAAGCCGGACACCGAGCGCAGCACCGCTGCCCAGTGGTAGAAGTCATTCTGCTCGCGGTTGGGATTGCTGTCGTCGCTGCCCGAGGCCTGGAACTTGACGTCGAGGATCCGCGCGGTATTGTCGGCGCGCTCCAGGAAGGTGCCCAGCCGCATGAAGTGGAAGGCATCGTCCTTGAGCATGGTGCCGAACTGCACGCCGCGCGCCAGGTGCGAGCGGAACTTGACCCACTCGAAGAAGCGCGACGGGTCTTCCCTGAGCACGCCGTCGGCAATCATGCGCTGCACGTCGAGCCAGGTGGTGTTGACGGTTTCCCAGACTTCGGTGGTCAGCGAGCCGCGCACCGCGCGCGCGTTCTCGCGTGCCGCGCGCAGGCAACTCATGATCGAAGACACGTTGGTCATGTCGCGCACCATGAAATCGATCACATCGTCGCGCGACAGCAGGCCGTACTTGTGGTCGAAGGCCTGCGTCAGCTCCGAGATATCGAGCATGGCCCACCAGCCCTGCTCGGCCACCTCGGCCGACTGCGGCAGCAGCGAAGTCTGGTAGTTGACGTCGAGCATGCGCGCGGTGTTTTCCGCGCGCTCGGTGTAGCGGGCCATCCAGAACAGGTGGTCGGCGGTACGGCTCAGCATGTGGGCTCTCCTCGCATGGCGGCGGCGGCGTTGTTGCCGGTCCCGGCCGCGTGATGGGCTGTCGTCGTCATCGTTCGAGCACCCACGTGTCCTTGGTGCCGCCCCCTTGCGAGGAATTGACCACCAGCGAGCCCTCGCGCAGCGCCACGCGCGTCAGCCCGCCGGGCACCATGCGCACCTCCTTGCCCGACAGCACGAACGGGCGCAGGTCGATATGGCGCGGGGCGATGCCCGACTCCACATAGGTCGGGCAGGTCGACAGCGCCAGCGTCGGCTGCGCGATGTACTGCTCGGGCCTGGCCTTGACCACCTCGCGAAAGGCATCGATCTCGGCGCGCGTCGCGGCCGGTCCCACCAGCATGCCGTAGCCGCCGGCGCCGTGGGTTTCCTTGACCACCAGATCGTCCATATGCTCGAGCACGTATTGCAGGTCGTCGGGGCGCCGGCACATGTACGTCGGTACGTTGCTGAGGATGACCTCCTCGCCGAGGTAGAAGCGGATCATGTCGGGCACGTACGGATAGATCGATTTGTCATCCGCCACGCCGGTGCCAATCGCATTGCAGATGGTCACGTTGCCGGCGCGGTAGACCGACAGCAGCCCGGCCGCGCCGAGCGCGGAATCGTGCCGGAATACCAGCGGGTCGAGGAAGTCGTCGTCGACGCGCCGGTAGATCACGTCGATGCGCTGTGGCCCCTGCGTGGTGCGCATGAACAGGTGGTCGTCCTCGACGAACAGGTCGCTGCCTTCGACCAGTTCCACGCCCATCTGCTGCGCCAGGAAGGCGTGCTCGAAGTACGCCGAGTTGTACATGCCCGGGGTCAGCACCACCACCGTGGGATCGGCGATCGCCTGCGGCGATACGCCGCGCAGCATGTCGAGCAGCAGGTCCGGATAGTGCGCCACCGGCGCGACACGGTTGCGCGCGAACAGGTCCGGGAACAGCCGCATCATCATCTTGCGGTTTTCCAGCATGTACGACACGCCGGAGGGCACGCGCAGGTTGTCTTCCAGCACGTAGAACTCGCCCTCGCCGGCACGCACCACGTCGATGCCGGCAACGTGCGCATAGATGTCGTGCGGCACGTTCACGCCGAGCATCTCGGGCCGGTATTGAGCGTTGTTGTAGATCTGGTCGGGCGGGATCACGCCGGCGCGGATGATGTCCTGGCCGTGGTAGATATCGTGGATGAACCGGTTCAGCGCGGCCACGCGCTGGCGCAGGCCCTTTTCGAGCAGCGCCCATTCGCTGGCCGGGAAAATGCGCGGGATCACGTCGAACGGGATGGTGCGCTCAGTGCCGCTGTTGGCCTCATCCTTGTCGCCATAGACGGCAAAGGTAATGCCCACGCGCCGGAAGATCAGGTCCGCTTCCGCCCGCTTGTTGTCCATGGTGCCGCCGGACTGTCGCGCCAGCCAGTCAGCGAAATGCCGGTAATGCGGGCGTACCGCCCCGTCGGGCAAAGCCTGCCCTGCCTGGATGACCGTGGGCGGCCCGTCGGCGCGCCAGTCCAGCATCTCGTCGAAAAACCGCCCCGCCATGATGGCCGTTCCTCCATGTAGTGGGCGTCTGGGTGCTGCCACTGCTCCGCATCCGGCCGCCCTGGTTTGACCTGGCTGTCCTGCCACAAGCCCGCCGCGCGGTGCCCGGGATGGTCTCCGATGAGCATTGGCGCGGCGATGCTGTCGAGTCACTGGCCCTTTCAGCATACCTGTACCGGCGAAAGCCGCAAGCTTGCGGACCGTGGCCGGCACGGAAAGTGAGCTAGCAAGATGTCTGCCAGCGCACGCAAAAACGGCCGCCAGCGGAGCTGGCGGCCGTCATGGAACGGAGCGGATGATCGCGGGCGAAAGGTTCAGCGAGCGGAAGCCTGCAGGATAGTGTCCACCAGGACTTCGGGCGGCTGGCGGATATCGAGCTCCAGCGCGTCGAGCGGCGCTTCGAGCGTATCGAACTGGCTCTGCAGCAGTTCGGGATTGAAGAAGTGGTCGGTGCGGGCGGACAGGCGCCCGGCGATCAGTGCGGCATCGCCCTTCATGTGGACGAAGGTCACGCCGCCGTCGTGCGGCATCAGCCGGTCGCGGTACGCCTGGCGCAAGGCCGAGCAGGTGAACACGTGAGTCCGGCCTTCGGCGCGCGCCGCGTCGATGGCGGCGCGCATTGCCGCCAGCCAGGGCCAGCGGTCCTCGTCGGTCAGCGGGATGCCCGCATGCATCTTGGCCTTGTTGGCCTCGCTGTGGAATTCGTCCGCGTCATGGAAGCCGCAGCCCAGTCGCTGCGCCAGCAGCTGGCCGACCGTGGTCTTGCCGCTGCCGGAAACGCCCATCAGGATATAGATCATGTCTGCTCCGTCGGTCTTGGTATCGTCTTGCCGTATTGCTGTGGTGCTGTCTTGTTTTCGGATGGCCTCGCGACCCTGGCCAATGCCCGGGGCCGCTCCCGTCGTTCCCGCGCCGGCGGCAACGACGAGCGTGCATAGGCTATTGTGCGACGGATTGCGCCGCCACGGCAGCCACGGATGCGCCGGGCGCGGTGCCGGCATCCGCTTCGGACAGGTCGAGTGCGCTGCCCCCCTCTTCCGCGACGCGCGCGTGGCGCCGGAACGAACCGAACAACCCCCGTCCAAGGCTGAACCGGGCGAATTCGTCGGCCGGCGCCAGTGCCGGCTCGCGGGCAGCGAACTCGACCTCGTCACCCAGCCATTGCAGCACGCCGGCCACCGCGTCGACGCGGATACGGTCGCCGTCGCGCACGCGGGCCAGCGCGCCGCCGGCCAGTGCTTCGGGGCCGACGTGGATCACCGCAGGCACCTTGCCGGACGCGCCCGACATGCGGCCGTCGGTCACCAGCGCCACCTTGTGCCCGGCGTCCTGCAGCGCGCCCAGCACCGGCGTCAGGCGGTGCAGCTCAGGCATGCCGTTGGCGTTGGGGCCCTGGAAGCGAACCACAGCGATCAGGTCGCCGTTGAGTTCGCCGGCGTCGAACGCCGCCTGCAGCGCTTCCTGCGCGTCGAAGACGCGCACCGGCGCCTCCACCACGCGGTGCTCTCGCGCCACGGCCGAAACCTTGATCACGCCGCGACCCAGGTTGCCCTGCATCAGCCGCAGCCCGCCTTCGGGTGAGAACGGCGCCGCGGCGCTGGCAACGACCTGGGCGTCGCCGCTTGCCGTCGCCCCTTCGCGCCATTGCAGCACGCCATCGCGCATCACCGGCTCCTGCGTGTACCGTGCCAGGCCAGGGCCCGCGACGGTCTGCACATCCTCATGCAGCAGCCCGGCCTGCAGCAGCTCGCGGATGATCAGCCCGGCACCGCCGGCGGCATGGAAGTGGTTCACGTCGGCGGAGCCGTTCGGGTACACCCGCGCCAGCAGCGGCGTGATGCGCGACAGGTGGTCGAAATCGTCCCAGTCGATGATG
Source organism: Cupriavidus consociatus (assembly GCF_017814975.1). Lineage (GTDB taxonomy): Bacteria > Pseudomonadota > Gammaproteobacteria > Burkholderiales > Burkholderiaceae > Cupriavidus > Cupriavidus consociatus. Next base: position 86,822 of record NZ_JAGIQA010000006.1, on the reverse strand, counting down.
ATGCCCGCGGCACGGGCCATCGCCACCAGGTGGATCGTGTGGTTGGTGGAGCCGCCCGTCGCCAGCAGGCCGACCATGGCATTGGCCACGGCGCGCTCGTCGACGATGCGCGCCAGCGGCAGGTACTCGCTGCCGCGCGCACTCAGCGCGATCGCACGCTGCGCCGCCGCTGCGGTCAGCGCGTCGCGCAGGCCGCTGTCCGGGTGGACGAAGGCCGCGCCGGGCAGGTGCAGGCCCATGATTTCCATCAGGAACTGGTTGCTGTTGGCGGTGCCATAGAAGGTGCAGGTGCCGGCGCCGTGGTAGGCCTGGCACTCGGCCTCGAGCAGCGCATCGCGGCCAACCTGGCCGGTGGCGTAAAGCTGGCGCACGCGCGCCTTCTCCTTGTTGGACAGGCCGGTAGCCATCGGGCCCGCCGGCACGAACACGACCGGCAGGTGGCCGAACTGCAGCGCGCCCATCAGCAGGCCCGGCACGATCTTGTCGCATACGCCCAGCATCAGGGCCGCATCGAAGGTGTTATGCGACAACGCGATGGCAGTGGCCATGGCAATCGCATCGCGCGAGAACAGCGACAGCTCCATGCCGGGATTGCCCTGCGTGATGCCATCGCACATCGCCGGCACGCCGCCCGCCACCTGCGCCACGGCCCCGACAGCGCGCGCGGCTTCGCGAATCACGCCGGGGTAACGCTCATAGGGCTGGTGGGCCGACAGCATGTCGTTGTAAGCGGTCACGATACCGAGGTTGGGCGCATGGTCGACGCGCAGCTTCAGCTTGTCGTTGGCGGGCAGCGCGGCAAAGCCGTGCGCCAGATTGGCGCAGGACATGCCGCGCAGCGGCCCCAGCTCGGCTTGCGCACGCTCGCATCGCGCGAGGTAGGCGGCACGGCTGGCGCGGCTGCGGGCAACGATGCGATCAGTGACGGACAACAACTCGGCATGGACGGCGATGGGCATGGCGGAGACGTTCCTTTTGTCGGGGCGTCGCACCAAAGCGGCGCGATCGCATGTAGATTTTCTACATTATTACCGATAGCAATGCCGCCGTCGACTGGATCATGCATCACAATGGCGCCAACATCTGTTCAGGCTCCAGGATTGCGGGCAAACCCTGACAGCCAGTCATGCACAATTCCGGACATGATGTCACGCCAACGGATGTAGAATATCTACAATCAAAAAGCCCGACCAACCTGATATCCGCCCGCCGCCATGCGCGACCGAATCCTTGCCGTCTACGACACGCTCCGCCCCTCCGAACGCCGACTGGCGGACTACGTCGCCGAGCACGGCGCCGCCGTAATCCGCCTGTCGATGCCCGAACTGGCCGAGCGCGCAGGCGTGTCGCAGCCCACCATTGCTCGGTTCTGCGCCGCGCTGGGCTACGACGGCTTCCGCGAGTTCAAGCTGCAGTTCGCCCAGAACGTCGGCGGCGGCATGCCCTTCGTGCACCAGGACGTGGAGGCCCACGACCGCCCCGCCGACATAGCCGGCAAGGTGTTCGACCGCACCATCGCCACGCTGATGAGCGTGCGCAACGCGCTGTCGGCCGACCAGATCGAACACGGCATCCACCTGCTGGCCCGCGCCCGCCGCATCGAGTTCTACGGCTGCGGCAATTCCGGCATCGTTGCACTCGACATCCAGCACAAGTTCTTCCGCCTCGGCATCCCGACCGTCGCCTATTCCGACCCCCATGTATTCAGCATGTCCGCAGCGCTGCTCGGCGCCGGCGACGTGGCGGTACTGGTTTCCAACAGCGGCCGCACCTGGGACATGCTGACCGCCGCCACGCTGGCGCGCAGCAGCGGCGCCAGCGTGCTCGCGATCACCCACAGCGGCTCGCCGCTGGCCAGGCTTGCCGATGTCTGCGTGTTTTCCGACGTCGAGGAAGACAGCGAGGTCTATACACCGATGACCTCCCGCATCAGCCACCTGGTGCTTGGCGACGTGCTGGCCGCGGGCGTGGCACTGGAGCGCGCGGAATCGGTTGCCGCCGGGCTGCAGCGCGCCAAGGCGCACCTGCGCGAGCGCCGCATCGCGGGCGCCGAGCCGGCACGCACGCTGCCGCCTGCCCGAGGCCGCGCCACGGCCCAGCCGGCTGCCGCAGAGGCGCAGCCCGCCCCGGTGGCCACGCGCGCGCGACGCCGCAAGCCCCGCTAGCGCGGCGCATCCGTCCGGGCGCGCCAATAACGCGGCTCGGCCTGCCGGAAGCCCGACAGCGTAAAACCCGCCGGCGCGGTGGACATGGTCACCGCGCCGGTTTCGTCAGTGCGGTAGCGCGCGATGCCGGCGCGTCCGTAGCGCTCCCATACGTCGGCACGCGGGTGGTGGTAGCGGTTGGCATAGCCAAGCTGGAATACCGCCGCCTGGGGCCGCACCGCGTCCAGCCACTCGGCACCGGAAGAGGTGCCGCTGCCATGGTGCGCCACCACCATCACGTCGGCATGCAGCGCTTCGGGCGGCAGCCTGTCGATCAGCGCGCGTTCTTCGGCCACGCCGATATCGCCGGTCAGCAACAGGCGATGCCGCCCCGTCGCCACGCTCAGCACGCAGCTACGGGCATTGCTGGCGATCGCCGCCTGCTGCGACTGCGATGGCAGCGGATGCAGCACCGTAAAACGCACACCCTCCCAGTCCCATTGCTGACCGGCCGCGCACGGCGCCCAGCCCGACGCTGGTGGCCCGAGCAACGCATGGTCCGGCGGCGCGCCGGTACTGCGCGCCGCGACGGCCACCGCCGCCGACACGTCCGCCACACCACCGGCATGATCCGCGTCTTCATGGCTGACCATCAGCTGATCAAGCCGGCCAACGCCCTGGCCACGCAGCACCGGCACCACCACTTGCGCGCCCGCGCTGGCCCCCGATGCATAGCCAGGGCCCGTGTCGTACAGCAGCGCATGCGCACGCGTCTGCACCAGCACCGCGGTCCCCTGCCCCACGTCGAGCATCATCGCGCGGAACTCGCCATGCGCCACGGGCGGGCCTCGCGCCAATACGAGCGGCAATACCAGCAGGCCGCCATGCAGACGCGCCGCGGTACTGGCGGGCGGCGCCAGCAACAGCGCAATCCCGAGCAAGGCAAGCAACAGCGGCAACGGACCCGATGCCGGCGCTTCCCAGATGGCCCACGGCAGACCGGAAAGCCAACCCAGCAACGCGGCCAGCCACACCATGGCCTGATGCGCAACGGCGAGCAACGGCGCTGCCAGCATTGCCGGCGCGGCGGCGGCAGCCAGCGACAGCGGCGTCACCAACAGGCTGACCACCGGGATCGCGATTGCATTGGCTAGCGGCGACGCCACCGACACCTGCTGGAACAGCAACAGCGTCAGCGGCACCAGTCCGGCTGTCACCGCCCATTGCGTTCGCGCTGCGGCGTCAAGCGTGGCACGCAGGCGTTGCCAGCGGGTTTCAGGTGCGCCACGCGCGGATCGGGCAGCGTAAAAGATCACCGCCACCGCGCCGAAAGACAGCCAGAAGCCCGGCGACATCACCGCCCACGGATCCAGCAGCAAGGCGGCGAGTGCCGCCCAGGCCAGCACCACCGACGCCGGCGGCGCCCGCCCGGCCCATACCGCCAGCGCGGCCACGCATAGCATTGCCACCGTGCGCAACGCGGGGACCTGCATCCCGGCAAGCAGTCCGTATGTCACCGCACCGGCTACCGCCGTCAGCAGGGCCGCATACCTGGCCGGCAACCGCAGTGGCAGCGGCCGGCGCAGCCTTCGCCCCAGCCCGAACGAATGCCGCCACAGCATGCCGGTGAACGAGCCAGCCATGCCGGCGATCATGGTGATGTGCAAACCTGAAATGCTGACCAGGTGGCTGATGCCGGTACGCCGGAAGAGCTGCCAGTCTTCCGTGTCGATGCCGCGCTGGTCGCCGATCACCAGCGCGATCAGCACGGGGCCATAGCGCGCATCGGCCGGCAGCGCCGCGCGCAGGTGATCGCGCACGGCCGCGCGCCACGCTTCGATGCGCCATGCGAGGCGTTCCCGTGTTGCCTCCTGCGGCGGATCATGCGCACGTCGTACGTAACCCGTCGCGCCGTAGCCCTGCGCCAGCAGCCAGTAGGCATAGTCGAAACCGAAGGGATTGGCCAGTCCGCGCGGGCGCCGCAGGCGTACCGTCAGGGTGTAGCGCTGGCCGGGGTACAGGTCAGGCGGCGCGTCGCGCCAGTGGAGAAGCAGCCGGCCAGGAACCTTCGCCCTGGGTTCGTCCGACCCATCCGCCTCCTTCGCCCCCTCTGGCACGGCCCCCTCGACGGTCAGCGCAAAGCGGACGCCGCCCGCTGATTCGGACGGCAATCCGGAAACCACGCCGCGCACATCGAGATCGCGCGATTCAAGCGCGACCGGTAGCCAGTCGCGCAAGCGCATGTCGGCGCGCCATGCCGCCCAGCAGAGCGCGGCGCCAAAGGCCAGGACGGCAAGTACCAGGCCTCGCCATGCCGGATGCAGGCGCCTGCCACACACCAGCATCGCGATGCCGGCCAGCGCCAGTCCGGAAGCGGCCATGCGCACGATGTCCTGCCGCGGCAGCGTTGCCTGCTGCTGCAGCACCCAGCATCCCGCGACGAACGCCGCCACGAACACCCGCACGGCACCTCCCCGGCTGATTGCACACAGCCAGAGTTGTAACCGCACGATGCAGCGGAAAGCTTGTCAGCCTGTCAGGAAGGCGTGGAAGTTGTGTGTCCGGCCGGCGCCATGGACTCGGCGAAGGCCGCCAGCCGCGGCAGTGCATCGACGGCATTGCGCCACGTTGCCTGCGCCAGCGCCGTGGCATCGATGCCGCGCAGCTCGCCCAGCACGCGCGCCACGCCAGCGACTTCGGCGGGGGTGTTGCGTACCTTGTGCTGCTCGCCGAACTGGTCATCGGAAAGCCACGCGGGAGCAATATCGGGCGCGTCGGTTTCCAGCACCAGCGCCTCCAGCGGCATGTCTGCAGCCAGCCGGCGAATCTGGCGCGCGCGGCTGAAGGTCAGGTTGCCGCCGAAGCCGAGCTTGAAGCCCTGCTCGACAAAGCGCCGCGCCTGCTCATGGCTGCCGTTGAACGCATGCGCAATACCGCGCTTCACACCCAGCTTGCGCAGCTGCGCGCCGACCTGGTCCTGCGACTTGCGCACATGCAGCAGCACCGGCAGGTCGAATTCGCGCGCGATTCTGAGCTGCTCGGCATAGAGCCAGGTCTGGTGATTGCTATCGAGACCGGCAACAAAGAAATCGAGCCCGATCTCGCCGATGCCGACGAAGCGCGGATCGCCCATGCTGGCCGCAACCTCGCGCCGCAGCGCATCGATATCGGCCTGCCCTGTACCGGGCGAACAGAGCGGGTGGATGCCGAGTGCGTAGACACAGCGCGCGTCCTCGTGCGCCAGCGCGCGCACCGCCTCGAAATTCCACATCGCCACCGCCGGCACGACGATGCCGCGTACGCCGGCGGCCTCGGCCGCGTCGGCGACCTGGCGCCGGTCAGCGTCGAATTCGCGCGCGTCGAGATGGCAGTGGGTGTCGATCCACATGGTGCGGTGCCGGGGGACCTGGCTCAGCGTTCCTGGTGCAGGTGGCCGTCGCGCAGTCGCAGCACGCGGTCGCAGCGGCCCGCCAGGTCGAGGTCGTGGGTGACGATGACGAAGCTGGTGCCTAGCGTGCGCGACAGTTCGAGCATCAGATCGTAGACGCCGCCGGCGGTATGGTCGTCGAGGTTGCCGGTCGGCTCGTCGGCCAGCACGCAGGCCGGCTGCCCCACCAGCGCGCGCGCGATCGCCACACGCTGCCGCTCGCCGCCGGACAGCTCGCCAGGCCGGTGCTTTGAGCGGCCGCCCAGCCCCACGCGCTCCAGCATGGCCTGCGCCGTGCCGCGTGCATCGTGCTGCGTCATGCCGCGGATGCGCATCGGCATTGCCACGTTGTCGAGCGCGGTGAATTCCGGCAGCAGGTGATGGAACTGGTAGACAAAGCCCAGCGAGCGGTTGCGCACCACATTGCGCTCGCGCTCGCGCAGCGCCGTGAACGGCTTGCCGAGCAGCGCAACGCGGCCCGAGTCGGGATTGTCGAGCCCGCCCAGCACATGCAGCAGCGTGCTTTTGCCGGAGCCGGACGCGCCGACGATGGCGACCTTCTCGCCGGCATTGACGCGCACGTCCACGCCGCGCAGCACTTCAACATCGAGCCCACCCTGGCGAAAGCGCTTGGTCAGGCCCTCCGCAACCAGCACCGGCGAACCGGTGCCCGGCTGGCCCGCCGCGTTGGCGGCGGTATCCGCTTGCAGCACGGCTTCACTCATAGCGCAGCGCCTCCGCCGGGTTGACGCGGGCGGCACGCCAGCTGGGATAGAGCGTGGCCAGCGTGGCCAGCACGAAGGAAATGATGCCGATGGTGGCGATATCGTTCACGCGGGGATCCGAAGGCAATTCACTGATGAAATAGATGTCGCGCGGCAGGAACTGCACGCTGAGCACGCGCTCGATAAACGGCACGATCACGTCGATATTGGTCGCGATCAGCGTACCGCCGGCCACGCCCAGGATGGTGCCGATAAAGCCGATGGCGACGCCCTGCACGATAAAGATCTTCATGATCGAGCGCGGCTGCGCGCCCATGGTGCGCAGGATGGCGATATCGGCCTGCTTGTCGGTCACGGTCATCACCAGCGTCGACACCAGGTTGAAGGCCGCCACCGCGATGATCAGCGTCAGGATGATGAACATCATGCGCTTCTCGGTCTGCACCGCGGCGAACCAGTTGCGGTTCTGCTTGGACCAGTCGCGCAGGTAGAGCTCGCCCGACATGGTGCCGGCGAGCTGCTGCGCCACCTGCGGCGCGCGCTGCATGTCCTGCAGCTTCAGCCGCACGCCGGTAGGGCCGCTGAGGCGGAACAGCGTCTCGGCGTCGTGCATGTTGACCAGCGCCAGCGCGCTGTCGAACTCGAAGTGGCCGGACGAGAAAATGCCGGTCACGGTGAACTGCTTGAGCCGCGGCAGCACGCCGGCCGGCGTGATGGTGCCCTGCGGCGCGACCAGCGTGACCTTGTCGCCGACCTGCACGCCCATGGCATTGGCCAGCTCGTTGCCCAGCGCGATGCCGAATTCGCCGGGTATCAGCGCCTTCATGCTGCCGGACTTGAACTGGCTGCCGATGTCCGAGACCTTGGGCTCCTGCGACGGCTCGACGCCGCGCAGCAGGACGCCGCGCACGGCGTCGTCGCGGGTCAGCATGGCCTGTGCGGCCACATAGGGCGCGGCGCCGACCACTTCCTTGTTCTGCATCGCCTCGGCCGCGGTGTGCTGCCAGTCGGGCAGCGACGACGGGCCGATGACCTCGATATGTGCCAGCACCGACAGCATGCGGTCGCGCACCTCTTTCTGGAAGCCGTTCATCACCGACAGCACCACGATCAGCGCGGCCACGCCCAGGGCGATCCCGAACATCGAGATCATCGAGATGAATGAAATGAAGGTGTTGCGGCTGGCGCGCTTGCTTGCGCGGGTGTATCGCCAGCCGATCTGCCACTCGTAGGGAAAGTTCAAGAGGATTCCTGTTGTTTCGGGACATCGCCGCACGCCCTGCGAGGGGCGCCGGCGGCACTCATGAGGGCCATGGCAGGCGCCCTCCACGAGACTCGGGAGCGGCGCGGGACTGGCATCGGCCAGCCGGAAGTTTACAATCTCGCCACCATGATGACGCACCTGACCCTGATTGTGCCCTTTTCCGTCCCGCCGGGCGCCGGCGACGACGGCCGTGACGACGTCATTCCCGGCGCGCTGCTGCGGCAGTTGGAGCTGCCTGCGCTCGGAAAGTTGCTGACGCGGGCCACGCCCGGCCCGCGCGAGCGGCACGACGACCCGTTCCTGCGCAGCCTGCCGCAGGAGCGCTGGCTGGCCGGCAAGACGGGGCTCGACACAGGCCGGGTGCCGTCGGCGCCTTATATGCGGCTGGCCGACAGCGGCGCGGCGGCGCCGGCGCCGGACGGCCAGCACTGGGCCTGCCTGCAGCCGGTGCATATCCACGCGGCGCGCGACCACCTGGTGCTGATGCCGCCGGCGCATCTCGGCCTCCGGCCGGATGAGGCGGCCGCGCTGCACACTGCCATCGAGCCGCTGGTGCAGGAATCCGGCATCGCGCTGGAGACGCCCTGCCCTGTGCGCTGGTACCTCCCCGAGTCCGTGTTCGGCCCGCTGGAAGCGACCACGCCCCTGCGTGCGGCGGGGCGCAACATCGATATCTGGATGCAGGCCGGCGAGCGTGCCCGCGACTGGCGCCGGGTACAGAACGAGATCCAGATGACCTGGTTCGACCACCCCGTCAACCAGGCCCGCGAGGCGCGCGGCGAGCTGCCGGTGAACTCGGTCTGGCTGTACGGCGGCGGCGCGCTGCAGGCCGTGCCGCGCCTGGCCGACACGGTACTGAGCGGCGACCCGTTCCTGGCCGGGCTGGCGCTGGCCGCCGGCAGCCGCGTGCTGCCGGTGCCAGCGGGACTGGCCGGCGTGGCGGCGCCCGGGGGATCGGTGCTGGCGATGCTGGAACTGGCCACCGAAGCCCACATCACGGAGGACTGGGGCCTGTGGATCGAACGCATGCATGCGCTCGATGCCGACTGGTTCGCGCCGGCGCTGGAGGCGCTGGCCGCAGGCGGCATCGGCGGCGTGACGCTGGTGCTGGGCGGCGAGAACCACTTTGCCGAGTTCACCGTGACCCGCGCCGACCTGCGCAAGTTCTGGCGCGGCATGGGCCAGCGCGGCGACTGGCGCGCCCTGCTGTCCGACCTCGCCTTTGCCGCCTGAACGCCGCGCTACGCCACCCAACGCCGCCCCCCTCCTACCGCAAGAACAAGAACGCCCCGCCCATGACCCGGATCGCCATCCGCACCTATTCTTCCGAACACGTCACCACGCTGGCCGCCGCGGGCCTGCATCCCACGCTGGCCCGCATCCTGGCCGCGCGCGGTGTGGCCCGTACCGCCGAGCTGGCGACCGACCTGCCTGAACTGGTGCCACCGGGCGCCATGAAGGGCATCGGCAATGCTGCCATCTACCTGGCCGACGCCATCGCCGCCGGCAAGCGCCTGCTGATCGTCGCCGATTATGACTGCGACGGCGCCACTGCCTGCGCGGTCGGGGTGCGGGGGCTGCGCATGCTGGGCGCGCGGGTCGAGTACATCGTTCCCAACCGCTTCGAGTATGGCTACGGCCTGACGCCGGAGATCGTGGCGCTGGCGGCCAGGCAGCAGCCGGACGTGATCGTCACCGTCGACAACGGCATTGCCAGCGTCGATGGCGTGGCCGCGGCCAATGCGCTGGGGATCGACGTGGTGGTGACCGATCACCACCTGCCGGGCGCCGAACTGCCCGACGCCGCGGTGATCGTCAACCCGAACCAGCCGGGCTGCGAATTCCCGAGCAAGAACCTGGCGGGCGTGGGCGTGATGTTCTACGTGCTGCTGGCGCTGCGCGCCGAACTGCGCCGGCGCGGCGTCTACACCCAGGCCACCCAGCCGCCGCTGCAGACGCTGCTCGATCTGGTGGCGCTTGGCACCGTCGCCGACGTGGTCAAGCTTGACACCAACAACCGCATCCTGGTGGCGCAGGGCCTGCGGCGGATGCGCGCGGGACGCATGCATCCGGGCGTGGCGGCGCTGTTCCGCGCCGCGGGCCGCGAGGCGTCGCGTGCCAATACCTTCGACCTCGGCTTCGGGCTGGGCCCGCGCCTGAACGCGGCAGGCCGGCTGGCGGACATGTCGCTGGGCATCGAATGCCTGCTGACCGACGATGCCAACCGCGCCTGGGAAATCGCCCAGGAACTGGACAGCATGAACCGCGAGCGGCGCGATATCGAGGCCGGCATGCAGCAGGAGGCCTTGCAAATACTTGAGCAGCCGCTGGCCGGGCCGGATCCGTCGGCGCGCTTTACCGTCAGCGTGTTCAACGACACCTGGCACCAGGGCGTGATCGGCATCGTCGCGTCGCGGCTCAAGGACAAGTTCCACCGCCCCACCATCACCTTCGCGCCCGGCGACGAAGCCACCATCAAGGGCTCGGGCCGCTCGATCCCAGGCTTCCACCTGCGCGACGCGCTCGACCTGGTGTCCAAGCGCTGCCCCGGCATGATGGTCAAGTTCGGCGGCCATGCCATGGCGGCCGGCCTGACCGTGCGCGCCGAGCGGTTTGCGGAGTTCCAGGAAGCCTTCGAAGCGGTCGGCAAGGAATGGCTGACCGACGACCAGCTCGCGCGCGTGATCGAGACCGACGGCGATATCGAGGACCACTGCTTCAGCCCCGAATTCGTCACCCTGCTGGAGCAGCAGGTGTGGGGCCAGGGCTTCCCGGCCCCGACTTTTTGCGGCGAGTTCGACGTGCTGCGCCAGAGCGTGCTCAAGGGCAAGCACCTGAAGCTGCAGCTCGGGCGCGGCAGCCAGCGCTTCGACGCGATCTGGTTCAACCACGCCGAATCGCTCGGGGCCAGCGCGCAGGTGGCCTACCGGCTCGACAACAACACGTTCAACGGCGTCACGCGCGTACAGCTGGTGATCGAGCACGCGCAATAGCGTGCCGGCCGGGTCATCGCCCCGGCCCTAGCCGCGCGCAGGCAGGTAGGCCGCCGGATCGACCGGCTTGCCGTTGGCGCGCACCTCGAAGTGCAGTTCGCTGGCGCTGGCGCCCATGCGGCCCACGTCCTGCCCGGCCGAAACCGTGGCGCCCTCGCTGACCAGCGGCTGGTCCAGGTTGCCGTAGACGGTCAGCCAGTCGTCATTGTGCTTGACGATCACCAGCATGCCGTAGCCGCGCAGGTTGCCGACATGGATGGCCCGACCGGCCGCGGCGGCGCGCACCGTGCCATTGGCCGGCACGGCAATGGTCAGGCCTTTGCTGCCGGGCGGCGCATAGCGCGTGGTGACGCGGCCGTCGGCCGGCCATTGCAGGCGGATGCTGCTGGCGGGCGGCCTTGACGCGCCGCTGTCGACACGCGCGGTATCGGTGACGGACTGGCCGGTGCCGGTCGAGGCGGCGGCACTGCCGCCGGACGGCCGCACGCGGATCAACTGGCCCACTTCGATCTGGCTGGGACTGGAGATGTCGCTGTTCCAGCGGGTCAGGTCGCGCACGGTGCGGCCGTGCTTGCGGGCGATCGAATAAAGCGTATCCCCACGCTCCACGCGGTAATAGCCATCCGGCACGGGGCCGCCGGTAGTGCCGCAGCCGACCGCGGCCGCGGCGGCGGTGGCGGCCAGCAGCAGGCCCAGCGCGCGGCGCCGGCCTGGCTTGATGTCATGTCTGGTTTTCGTCATGCGTCCCTGTTTGTCTTCATGCCGGGGGCGGCTTGCGAATGCCTATTATCGCCGCGTGCGCTGCCCGGCACCGCCGGATAGACCATCGCACGCCCTTTCCGTTCGCCGCGGGGCATGCCGGGGCCCGCGCAATCCCCGAATCCACGACCGATCCCGGGCATCAATCCGCTATAATTCAAGGTTTTCGAAGCGCAGGAACATCATGGAAGCAGAACGCCTCAACGCCATCTCCGGTGCCATCTCCGATCTCCGTTCCCGGACGGAAGATCTACGGGGGTATCTTTGACTACGATGTCAAAGTAGGAAGGCTGGACGAAGTCAACGGCCTGCTTGAAGACCCGGACGTCTGGAACAACCCCAAGCGCGCCCAGGATCTCGGCAAGGAAAAGAAGGCCCTCGAGGGCGTCGTAGGCGTTCTGGGCAAGCTCACGGACGACCTTGGCGGCGCCGAGGAGCTGTTCGAGCTCGCCAAGGAAGAAGGCGACGACGAGACCCTCGAATCGATCGAAACCGACGTCGAGGGCTTCGAGCAGATCGTGGCGGGCATGGAATTCCGCCGCATGTTCTCCGGCGAGATGGACCAGGCCAACGCCTTTATCGACATCCAGGCCGGCGCCGGCGGCACCGAAGCGTGCGACTGGGCCTCGATGCTGCTGCGCCAGTACCTGAAGTACTGCGAGCGCAAGGGCTTCAAGGCGGAGGTGCTGGAAGAGTCCGAAGGCGACGTGGCCGGCATCAAGAGCGCGACCATCAAGATCGAGGGCGAATACGCCTTCGGCTACCTGCGTACCGAGACCGGCGTGCACCGCCTGGTGCGCAAGTCGCCATTCGATTCGTCGGGCGGGCGCCATACCTCGTTCTCGTCGGTGTTCGTCTACCCCGAGGTGGACGACTCGTTCGAAGTGGAAGTCAACCCGGCTGACCTGCGGGTGGACACGTACCGCGCCTCGGGCGCCGGCGGCCAGCACATCAACAAGACCGATTCGGCCGTGCGGATCACGCACATCCCCACCGGCATCGTGGTGCAGTGCCAGAACGACCGCTCGCAGCACCGCAACCGTGCCGAGGCCATGTCGATGCTGAAGTCGCGCCTGTACGAGCACGAGATGCGCAAGCGCCAGGCCGAGGCCGACAAGCTGGAAGCCGGCAAGACCGACGTGGGCTGGGGCCACCAGATCCGCTCCTACGTGCTGGACCAGAGCCGCATCAAGGACCTGCGCACCAACGTGGAAATGTCCAACACCCAGAAGGTGCTGGACGGCGACCTGGACCCGTTCATCGAGGCCAGCCTCAAGCAGGGACTGTAAGGCCGTGCCGGGCTGCCCGCCCCGCGCCCTCGGCGCGGCGGCGGCAGCCACGGCGGCACAGCAACATCGCCGTATTCGCTGTATCACAGCTGTACCTCACTGCTGTACCGCCGCACTTGCGGCCTTTCCGACCGGGGCACCATGAGCGAAGCCAATCACCTCTACATCATCACCGGCGCCTCGCGCGGGCTGGGCGCGGCACTGACGAACGCCCTGCTCGTGCCGGGCAACCGCCTGATCTGCGTCGCGCGCAGCCGCAACAACGAGCTGGAGCGCATCGCCACCATGAGCGGCGTGCCGGTGGCCTGGCACCTGCAGGACCTGTCCCAGGCCGGCCCCGCGGCCACCTGGCTGGCCAGCGTGATCGATACCCTCGACCAGCCGCCGGCCAGCGCCACGCTGATCCTGAACGCCGGCGTGGTCGAGCCGATCGGCCCGGTCTCGCGCCTGCAGGAAAGCACGCTGGTGCCGCACCTGCTGACCAACCTGGCGGCGCCGATGACGATGACCGCGGCCTTCCTGGAGCGCACCGAGAAGTTCGACTGCCCGCGCAAGCTGCTGGCGATCTCTTCCGGAGCGGCGCGCCGCCCGATCGAGGGCTGGAGTGCCTACTGCGCTGGCAAGGCGGGCCTGGACATGTTCATGCGCTCGGTCAACGCCGAGTACGCGCAGGCACCCGCACCGCGCACCGTGCGCGCGGTGGCGCTGGCGCCGGGCGTGATCGATACCGGCATGCAGAACGTGATCCGCAACGCCGACTTTGCCCAGGTGCAGCGCTTCCGCGACCTGAAGGCGAACGAGCAGCTCGCTTCCGCCGAGGAAACCGCGGGCCGCATCGTCGCCTACCTGCACCGCCCGGATTTCGGCAGCAACGAGCTGGACGATCTCCGCAACTACTGAAGCCATACTGAACCCGCGCGCGGCCCGCCGCGTGTGACGCTACAAGACATCATGACCGAACCGAATCACGCCCAGGCCAAGTCGCAGGCCAAGCCAGCCGCCGCAGACACGCCCGCCGTCGACGAGAACAAGATCATCGCGGAGCGGCGCGAGAAACTGGCCGCCCTGCGCCAGCAAGGCGTGGCCTTCCCCAACGATTTCCGCCCCACCCACCAGGCCGCCGCGCTGCACGCGCAGTATGGCGAGACCGACCAGGCCGCGTTCGAAGCCAGCCCGGTCGAAGTCTCGATCGCCGGCCGCATGATGCTCAAGCGCGTGATGGGCAAGGCCAGCTTTGCCACCGTTCAGGACGGCAGCGGCCAGATCCAGTTCTATATCACCCGCGACAAGGTGGGCGAAGAGGTCTACGCCGCATTCAAGCATTGGGACCTGGGCGACATCATCAGCGCCCGCGGCGAGCTGTTCCGCACCAACAAGGGCGAGCTGTCGGTGCAGGTGCGCGAGCTGCGCCTGCTGTCCAAGTCGCTGCGCCCGCTGCCGGACAAATTCCACGGCCTGGCCGACCAGGAAACGAAGTACCGCCAGCGCTATGTCGACCTGATCGTGTCGCCGGAAACGCGCAACACCTTCCGCGCACGCACCAACGCGATCTCGTCGCTGCGCCGCCATATGGCCGACGCCGGCTTCATGGAGGTGGAAACGCCGATGCTGCACCCGATCCCGGGCGGCGCCGCGGCCAAGCCGTTCATCACGCACCACAATGCGCTGGACATGCAGATGTTCATGCGCATCGCGCCCGAGCTGTACCTGAAGCGGCTGATCGTCGGCGGCTTCGAGCGCGTGTTCGAGATCAACCGCAACTTCCGCAACGAGGGGGTGAGCCCGCGCCACAACCCCGAGTTCACCATGATGGAGTTCTACGCGGCCTACACGGACTACCGCTGGCTGATGGACTTCACCGAAGACCTGATCCGCAAGGCCGCGATCGACGCTCGCGGCAGCGCCGTGCTGACCTACCAGGAGCGCGAACTGGACCTGTCCAGGCCGTTCCACCGCCTGACCATCTGCCAGGCGATCCAGAAGTTCGCACCGCAGTACACCGACGCGCAACTGGCCGATGCGGAATTCCTGCGTGTTGAGCTGAAGAAATTCGGCGTCAACACCAACGCGCCCCAGTTCCTCAATGCCGGGCTGGGCACGCTGCAGCTGGTGCTGTTCGAGGAAACCGCCGAGAGCCAGCTGTGGGAGCCGACCTTTATCGTCGACTACCCGGTCGAGGTCTCGCCGCTGGCGCGCGCTTCCGACACCGTGCCGGGCATCACCGAGCGTTTCGAGCTGTTCATCACCGGCCGCGAGATCGCCAACGGCTTCTCGGAGCTGAATGATGCCGAGGACCAGGCCGACCGCTTCCGCAAGCAGGTCGAGCAGAAGGATGCCGGCGACGAGGAGGCGATGTACTTCGACGCCGACTATATCCGCGCGCTGGAATACGGCATGCCCCCGACGGGCGGCTGCGGTATCGGCATCGACCGCCTGGTGATGCTGCTGACGGATAGCCCGAATATCCGTGACGTCATCCTGTTCCCGCACCTGCGCAAGGAAGACTGACGCTCTGCTCGCGCCCCGCTTCCGTATGCGGAAGCGGGGCGCGAGCGTGTACTTCAAGTCCCTTCCCTTCAGTCGCCGTTTTGTTACAGCGCCGCCGCTCCTTTTCCCCAAATCCCTCGTAACCCACTGACACAAAAGGCCTTTTCCGCCTACATATATTTACAAAAACAAACGGAAAACGCCGCCCGCTTCCGCCAAACTGGTTCCATCCCATCGCGGCCATCGCCGCACCGGAGCCACAATGCAGAGCCAAGCCACTTCGCACGACCACACCCCCTCCCCGCTGCCGCCGCAACGCCGGCTGCATCCGCTGATCGGCGCGGCAGCCGTGGCCGTGGTCATTGCCAGCCTGACCGCCGTAGCCGCCGTCACCGGCGTGCTTCCGATCAGCAAGGCCAACCCTGACCTGCAGGCACAGCAAAGCCAACCAGCGACACAGGCGCCGCAAGGGCCTCTGCCTGTCACCACGCAGACCGCGCCGCCGCCGGGCAGCACTACCCGACCGCCTGTCTATGACGACGGCCAGCCAGCGGCATCGCGCCAGAACGCCACCGCCTCGCAGCCAACGCAAGCGGCGCCCCGTACCGCTCCGGCGCGCCAGGCCGCCCAGCGCGACAGCGAGCCCCGCGCCAGCCACCGCGCCGACACCGAGCGCCCGGCCGCCAAGGGCAGCCCGTATGCCGGCCGCATCGTCGCCGTCACGCCGATACAGGCCCAGAAGCCCAACACCAGCGGCCTGGGCGCGCTCGGCGGCGCCGTGGTCGGCGGCCTGCTTGGCAACCAGGTGGGCAAGGGCAATGGCCGCATCGTCGGCACGGTTGTCGGTGCGGTGGGTGGCGGTGTCGCGGGCAACCAGATCGAGAAGGCCGTGAGCAAGGACACGCACTATGAAGTACGCGTGCGCATGGATGACGGCAGCCACCGCACCTTCACGTATGAAAAGGATCCCGCGGTGCAGGTCGGCGAGCGCGTGCATATGGAGAACGGTGCGCTGGTCAGAGGCTGACACCCACGCGCGCGCAGTACCAACGGAAAAGGCCGGCGATCACGCCGGCCTTTCTGCTTCATCCCGATACCAAAAGCTTATTCCGCTTCCTGGATCCACGCCTGCTGGATCGCTTCCAGGATCTTCTCGCCCGAGCGCGCCGGATCGTCGGCGAAGCCGTCGAGCTGCAGCACCCAGCTGCGCAGCTCGGTAAAGCGCACGCCGGCCGGGTCGACGTCAGGATACTTGTCGTACAGCGCGGCGGCGATATCGTAGGTATCGGTCCACTTCATGGGTTCGTTCTCCGCTGAGATCTGTGCCGGCGGCTCAGTGGCCTTCCTTGGCGTGGTTGATGGTGTACTTGGGAATCTCGACGGTCAGGTCTTCCTCATCGACGATGGCCTGGCACGACAGGCGCGAATTCGGCTCCAGGCCCCAGGCCTTGTCGAGCAGGTCCTCTTCCTTCTCTTGCGCCTCGTTGAGCGAGTCGAAGCCTTCGCGCACGATCACATGGCAAGTGGTGCAGGCACAGGATTTCTCGCACGCGTGTTCGAGATCGATCCCGTGGGAAAGCAGGGAGTCGAGGACGCTGACGCCCTTCTCGGCTTCGATCACCTTCCCTTCCGGGCAGTATTCGACGTGGGGCAAAACAATGATCTGTGGCATGTCGTTTCCTGGGTTCTGTAGTGCGGTGCAGGCGTGGTGATCAGCCCAGTTCCTGCACCTTGCGCCCGGCCAGCGCGCTCTTGATCGAGCGGTCCATGCGGCGGGCGGCGAATTCATCGGTGCCGTGCGACAGTTTTTCCACCGTGGCGCGGATCGCCAGATGGTCTTCACCCCTGGCGATCTCGCGCACGCCGGCGATCAGCGCTTCGACCTGCGCGCGCTCCTCGGCCGACAGCAGGTCGCCATCGGTCTCGAGCGCACGCTCGGTGGCCTCGACCAGGCGGTCGGCCTCGACGCGTTCCTCGGCCAGCGCGCGGCTCTTCATGTCGTGCTCGGCCTCGCGGAAGCTGTCCTGCAGCATGCGCGCGATATCGTCGTCGGCGAGCCCGTACGACGGCTTGACCGTCACCGAGGCTTCCACGCCCGAATGCGTCTCGCGCGCGGTCACCGACAGCAGGCCGTCGGCATCGACCTGGTAGGTCACGCGGATGCGCGCCGCGCCGGCCACCATCGGCGGGATGCCGCGCAGCTCGAAGCGCGCCAGCGAGCGGCAGTCGCTGGCCAGCTCGCGCTCGCCCTGCAGCACGTGGATCGCCATCGCGGTCTGCCCGTCCTTGAAGGTGGTGAATTCCTGCGCGCGCGCCACCGGGATGGTGCTGTTGCGCGGGATGATCTTCTCCACCAGCCCGCCCATGGTCTCGACGCCCAGCGACAGCGGGATCACGTCGAGCAGCAGCCAGTCTTCTCCCGGCGCGTGATTGCCGGCCAGCAGGTTGGCCTGCATCGCGGCGCCGAGCGCCACCACGCGGTCGGGGTCGAGATTGGTCAGCGGAGTCTGGCCGAAGTAATCGCCCACCGCCTTGCGGATCGATGGCATGCGCGTGGCGCCGCCGACCAGCACCACGCCCTTGACGTCGTCGGGCGTCACGCCGGCGTCTCGCAGCGCCTTGCGCACCGGCACCAGCGTCTTCTGCACCAGGTGCGCGGTGATCTGTTCGAAGGTCTCGTCGGTCAGCGTCAGGTGGACGATCTCGCCCGACTCGAGCACCGCATCGATCACGGTGCTGTCCGCTTCCGAGAGCGCTTCCTTGGCGGCACGGGCACGCACCATCAGCAGGCGCATGTCCTGCGCC
This sequence comes from Cupriavidus consociatus, assembly GCF_017814975.1. GTDB lineage: Bacteria > Pseudomonadota > Gammaproteobacteria > Burkholderiales > Burkholderiaceae > Cupriavidus > Cupriavidus consociatus. The sequence goes on along the minus strand of NZ_JAGIQA010000006.1, from coordinate 68,929 downwards.
GACAGCGGCTGCAGGCTGGCCTGCTCGACGATCCAGCACAGCAGGCGCTGGTCGAAATCATCGCCGCCCAGCGCCGAATCGCCACCGGTAGCCATCACTTCGAACACGCCGCGCGTGAGCTTGAGCACCGAGATATCGAAGGTGCCGCCGCCCAGGTCATAGACCGCGTAGACGCCTTCGGCCGCGTTGTCCAGGCCATAGGCAATCGCTGCGGCGGTCGGCTCGTTCAGCAGGCGCAGCACTTCCAGGCCGGCCAGGCGCGCGGCGTCCTTGGTCGCCTGGCGCTGCGCTTCATCGAAATATGCCGGCACGGTGATGACCGCGCCGACGAGGTCGTCGCCCAGCGTGTCTTCGGCGCGCTGGCGCAGCGTGGCCAGGATCTCGGCCGAGATTTCCACCGGGCTCTTCACGCCCGCGGCGGTCTTGATCTGCACCATGCCCGGCGCATCGACGAAGTCGTACGGGCTGTGCTCGATATTGGCCACGTCGCGCAGCCCGCGGCCCATGAAGCGCTTGACCGAGACGATGGTGTTCTTGGGGTCGCGCACCGCTTCGTCCTGGGCCCGGTAGCCGATATGCGCGGTACGGTCCGGCAGGTAGCGCACGACCGAGGGCAGCAGCGCGCGGCCGCGCTCGTCGCCCAGCACCTCGGGGATGCTGCTGCGCACCGCGGCCACCAGCGAGTTGGTGGTGCCGAGGTCGATGCCGACGGCCAGGCGGCGTTGATGGGGCGCCGGCGACATGCCGGGTTCGGAAATCTGGAGCAGTGCCATGGTAATTCTTCGCTGTCTTGTACGGCAGGGGAAACCGCCATGCGGGCGGTTTTCAAGCCGGGCGCCATTGTGTCACGGCCCCGGCAATCGTGCCGGTCAGTCTTCCAGCCGGTCGATGGCCTCGCTGGTATCGTGCTCGATCTTCTCGATAAACATCAGTTGGCGCACCGCGCCGCCGGCTGCTTCATTGTCGCCGGCGTCAAGCAACGCGCCCAGTGCGGCGTGGCGCTCGCGTTTTTCCTGGCGCAGCTCGCGCAGCAGCGCATCGAGGTCGTCCACGTCGCGCGCTTCCGCCGCTTCCTGCAGCGCTTCGCGCCACTCCATCTGCTGCATCAGGAAGGCCGGCGACATGGCGGTGTTGTTCTCCGCCTGCACGTCGACGCCGCGCAGCTTCAGCAGGTAGGTCGCGCGGCGCAGCGGCTGGCGCAGCGTACGGTATGCTTCATTGGCATGCGCGGCCCACTGCATGGCCACGCGGCGCTCGGCATCGCCGGCGTTGGCGAAGCGGTCCGGGTGCGCCTGAGACTGCACGGTGCGATAGGCCGCATCCAGCGCGGCCTCGTCGACGCCGAACTGCGCCGGCAAGCCGAACAGCGCAAAAAAATCGTCTTTCAACTGCTTCCCCAAGAAAAAAGAGCGGCCGCGCCGCCCCTTCGTCCATTCGCCGCCATCACCGGCCGGCAGGCTGGCTGGCCCGCGCCAGGCCCCACTCCGCCAGCGGTTCGTTGCGGTCGCACTTCAGGCAGTTCACCCGCATGCCGACCATGCCGGCGCGGCCCTGTTCGCTCTGCGTCCACGGCCGCAACTGCCACGGCGGATCATGCCGGACGTGTTGGCCATGGCCACAATCGAGTTCGGCCACCCAATGGCCTTCCTCGTCCCGGTGGAACCCGGTGATGCTGCGCTCCACCGATGCTGTCCGTTGCGTTGGCGATACTGCTCAGACCGTGAAGGACTCGCCGCAGCCGCACTCGTCCTTGACGTTGGGGTTGTTGAAGCGGAATCCTTCGTTCAACCCTTCGCGCGCATAGTCGAGTTCAGTGCCGTCGATATACGGCAGGCTCTTGGCGTCAACGATGACCTTGATGCCGTGCGACTCGAACACCGCGTCTTCGGGCAGCAGTTCGTCCACATACTCCAGCTTGTAGGCCAGGCCCGAGCAGCCGGTGGTCTTCACGCCCAGGCGCAGGCCCACGCCCTTGCCGCGGCGTTCCAGGTAGCGGGCGACGTGCTTGGCCGCCTTCTCGGTCATCGTGATCATCGTTGCGTCTTCCTTCGTGCTTCGCTTGTCGATCGACAGGATCAGGCGGCCTTCTGCTCGGCGCCGTGCTTCTTCTTGTAGTCTTCGACAGCGGCCTTGATCGCGTCTTCAGCCAGGATCGAGCAGTGGATCTTCACCGGCGGCAGTGCCAGTTCCTCGGCGATCTGGGTGTTCTTGATCTCGAGCGCCTGGTCCACGGTCTTGCCCTTGACCCACTCGGTCACCAGCGACGACGAGGCGATGGCCGAGCCACAGCCGTAGGTCTTGAACTTGGCGTCTTCGATCACGCCAGCCTCGTTGACCTTGATCTGCAGCTTCATCACGTCGCCGCAAGCCGGGGCGCCGACCATGCCGGTGCCGACCGCATCGTCGTTCTTGTCGAACGAACCGACGTTGCGGGGGTTTTCATAGTGGTCGAGAACCTTTGTGCTGTATGACATTTTGCTTACCTCTTGCGTATCTTTTACGGGGGTATTGCTGTTATCTTTGCTGGATCCTGCAGGCGTTCAGCGCGCTTAGTGCGCGGCCCACTGGATCGAATTCAGGTCGACGCCGTCCTTGAACATTTCCCACAGCGGCGACAGATCGCGCAGCTTGCCGATCTTGGACTTGAGCAGCTCGACGGTGTAGTCGATCTCCTGCTCGGTGGTGAAGCGGCCCACCGTGAAGCGGATCGAGCTGTGCGCCAGCTCGTCGTTGCGGCCCAGCGCGCGCAGCACGTACGACGGCTCCAGCGAAGCCGAGGTGCAGGCCGAACCCGACGACACCGCCACGTCCTTGATCGCCATGATCAGCGACTCGCCTTCGACGAAGTTGAAGCTGACGTTCAGGTTGTGCGGCACGCGGTGCTCCAGGTCACCGTTCAGGTAGACCTCTTCCATGTCCGACAGGCCGTTCCACAGGCGGTCACGCAGCATGCGGATGCGTTCGTTTTCCGTGGCCATCTCTTCGCGGGCGATGCGGAAGGCTTCGCCCATGCCGACGATCTGGTGCGGGGCCAGCGTGCCCGAGCGCATGCCGCGCTCATGGCCGCCGCCGTGCATCTGCGCCTCGATGCGCACGCGCGGCTTGCGGCGCACGTACAGAGCGCCGATGCCCTTCGGGCCATAGGTCTTGTGGGCAGAGAACGACATCAGGTCGCACTTCAGCTTGTTCAGGTCGATCACCACCTTGCCGGTCGCCTGCGCGGCGTCGCAATGGAAGATGATGCCCTTCTCGCGGCAGATCTCGCCGATCTGCTCGACGTCCTGGATCACGCCGATCTCGTTGTTGACCAGCATCACCGAGACCAGGGTCGTGTCCGGGCGCAGTGCCTGCTTGAACACGTCAATGTCGAGCAGGCCGTTATCCTTGACGTCCAGGTAGGTCACCTCGAAGCCCTGGCGCTCCAGTTCGCGCGTGGTGTCGAGCACGGCCTTGTGCTCGGTCTTCACGGTGATGATGTGCTTGCCCTTGCCCGAATAGAAGTTCGCGGCACCCTTGATCGCCAGGTTGTCCGATTCGGTCGCACCCGACGTCCACACGATCTCGCGCGGGTCGGCGCCGACCAGTGCGGCGACCTGCTCACGCGCTTCTTCCACCGCGCGCTCCGCGTCCCAGCCGTACGCATGGCTGCGCGAGGCGGGGTTGCCGAACTGCTCGCGCAGGTACGGAATCATCTTGTCCGCCACGCGCGGGTCCACCGGCGTGGTGGCCGAGTAATCCATGTAGATGGGGAAATGTGGGGTGCTCATCGTTATGACTGCCTTTTAGGGACCGCTGTATCGCTGATTACTGTCGTTGCCTGCCGCGTGCCTTTGGTAGACCTCAGGACTGGGCCAGGCTGAATACTGAATTCACCATCCTCGCCCGAACCGGCTTTTCCTGCTTGTCCGCCTTGCCACGCGCCGCGGCGGCGGCCGGCTGCGCGGCTTCCTCGCGCATGTCATGCAGCACCGCCGGCTGGCGGGCGCGCTGCTGGTCGACCAGGTTCTTGAGCGAGACGGAGTCGAGGTACTCGACCATCTTCTGGTTCAGCGTTGCCCACAGTTCGTGGGTCATGCAACGCCCGGAGCCGTCATCTCCGTTACAATTACCCTTCCCACCACACTGGGTGGCGTCCAGCGGCTCGTCAACGGCGATGATGATGTCCGCCACCGTGACGTCCTCGGCCTTGCGCGCCAGGCTGTAGCCACCGCCCGGGCCGCGCACGCTTTCGACGATCTCATGCCGGCGCAGCTTGCCGAACAGCTGTTCCAGGTAGGACAGCGAGATCTTCTGGCGCTGGCTGATGCCGGCGAGCGTCACCGGTCCCTGATCCTGGCGCATGGCCAGGTCGATCATCGCAGTGACCGCGAAGCGGCCTTTGGTGGTCAGTCTCATGGTGCAGGGCTCTGGGGGTAAAGCGAAATACTTGATCGTTTCCGTCAAGTATAAAGGTACCCGACTAATTCAGTCAACTACCCATGCCGCAGCGCATCAAGCGCTGCGCTCGCCGGAAGCCGTCTCGGGCCTTGCCGCGCGCGGCGGCATCACCAGCGAGAGCGGGTATTTCAGGATGCGGCGCCGCACGGCGGCGCTCAGATCCGCGCGGTCGACCCGCCGCAAATTGCGTGATCGCAGCGCCATATTGAAGGCCAGCGCAAAGCTGACGCCAACGTTCAGCACCCCCATCAGCGCAATCCCGGCCACCGCCAGCCACAGCGACGGCATGCGCAGCGCATCCAGTCCCAGCACGCCGATCGCGGTGCCGACCGAGCCGGTCGACAGCGTCACATGGCGCACTTCCATATGCGGCCCGACGAAGCTAAGGATCTCCGGCCCCAGGCCCAGCAGGAAGCCCAGCGACACATTGGCGACGATGCCCGGCAGGTTGCCCTTCCAGAAGTCCGCCAGGCGCGTTGCGCCGTGCGCGCCCAGCACATAGTGCAGGCGCCGGTTGTAGGCTATCACGTCATGCACGCGGTGCAGCGCGAACCAGTTGTCGGCCCACCCGGCGATCAGGCTCGACAGCCACAGCAGCACGCCGGTAAAGGCGGCGTAGAGCGGCGTCGGCCCGAGGATCGAGAATGACTCGATGGTGGCGATGGCCTTGGCCGGCGTGATCAGGTTGGCGCCCAGCAGCTTGTGCGCGAGCCACTGGATGGCCAGCGCCACCGGGAACACCACCGCCAGGTTGCCGACGATCGCCGCCGCGTTGGAGCGGATCATGGCGATGGTGTCGTCCACAAAGATCTCGCGCCCTTCCGGACGCCCCGCCGCGTCAAGCCGGTGCGCCAGCGCCGGGCCGGTCATCGCCGGTTGCTTGGTCGCCAGTGTGAAGTGCGCGAAGTGGATGGCGAGGAAGCTCCCCGCATAGTTGAGCGAGGCCAGCAGGCCTTCGCTGAACTTGTCCAGATGCAGGCCGTAGATCACGAACTTCAGGTACACCGTGGCCACCGTGATCAGGCCGCCGCCCGCTGCCGCGCGCACCAGCTCGGCGTATTCCTTGCGGTCGCGCGTGATGTAGTGTTCGCCGGTCTCGGCCGAGCGCTCCACCACCTTGCGCGCCAGTTGCGCGAACGAGGTGCCCGCCAGGTGCGACAGGCTGCGGCGCGCCTGCGTCGAGCGGATCAGTTCCGCCACCAGGTGCGGATGCATGCCGGGGCGGCCGGGCTCGACCCAGGCCGCCAGCAGCAGCTCGATGCGGTGCAGTTGCACCTTCATGCGTTCGATCTGGAACACCACCTCGATCGACACGCCGTTCTCCTCCAGGTCCTGGTAGACCTGCCGGGCGGCATCGTGGCAGCCATCCAGCAGCGCCCGGAAATAGTTCAGGCCCTGGCCGAAGCTTTCATCGTCGTGCTGCAGGCCATCCACTCGAAGTGCGTCTATCGCGGCGTCCAGCTGGAAAAACGGCGTGTCTTCCACGCGCCCGCGCAGCCGCGAGCGGATCGCCTGGCTCAGCCCCGTAGCGCGCACCTGGCTGACCAGCACCGCGATGCTGGTCGCAAGCGTCTGGCCCAGCGCCGCGCGGTAGTTGCTCATGCCGCCGACGGCCTCGGTGCCTTGCTGCAGCACCCGCGACAGCCGCGCCACCAGCTCGTCGTCGATGGCTTCCACCCATTCAGCGTCCTCGTCACCGACGAACACCAGCGCGAACAGTCCGGCCATGTCGTTGCGGTTGAGCGGCGGCGGCAAGAAGCGGTTCTGCAGCCGGCTCACCATCTCGCTGACGAAGCCCGGATGCAGGGACACTCCGGTGTCGCAGAACAGGCCGGTCGGGTCGTTATCGCGCACGATGCTGCGCATCGTCAGCGCGAAGCGCTCGGCCCAGTCGGGATGGCGCTCCAGCACCTGCAGCAGGTAGCGCAGCCGTACGTGCTCGGAATGGCTGCGGTCCGTGGCGGGCTCCTCGCCGTTCGCGCTGAGGCTGCCCTCACGGCGTATCCAGTAGCCCAGCTCGATCAGCCAGCGGTTGCGCTCGGCCAGCGGCGCCCCGGGATCGGCCGCGGCCAGGACGGCGTCGAGTTGCAGGCTGGCATTGCGCGATTCGCGCCATTTGCGGAACAGGGTTCGGAGCATGGAAATCTGGTGGAATCGGCCCGCCGGGCGCGGCGCCGGTGGCGTCGCGGCGCGGGCCGCGCGGGATGGATGCTCGCGGGTGCCGGCTCAGCCGGCGGGAGCTTGCAGGCGCTGGCGAAGCATCTCGATCAGCCCGTCGCAGGCGTCCTCGACATAGTCGAGCACGCGCTCGAAGCCGTCGCCCTCGCCGTAGTACGGATCGGGCACTTCTTCTGCGTCGTGGCGGGTGGCGAAGCTCATCAGCAGGCGCAACTTGTCGCCGGCGTCGGGATGGAGCCGGGTCAGGCCGGCGAGGTTTTCGCGATCCATCGCCAGGATCAGGTCGAAGCGGTCGAAGTCGGGCAGGCCGACCTTGCGCGCGCGCAGCGCCGACAGGTCGTAACCGCGGCGCAGCGCGGCGCGCTGGGTACGCGGATCGGGCGCGCGGCCCAGGTGGTACTCATGGGTGCCGGCCGAGTCCAGTTCGACCAGCGACTCCAGCCCGGCTGCGGCGAGCTTGGCGCGCAGCACCCCCTCCGCCGTAGGCGAGCGGCAGATGTTGCCCATGCAACACATCAGAATGGCGTATTTCTTCATCGGTCGGTTGGCAGCCGGAGCTGGAGTCAGCGCAAGCGCACCCGCGGCACGGCACTCAAGGCCTTGCCCGGTAGTTGGCGAGGCGCAATTCTAACCGCCTGCCCGGGACAGACCGCCAATGCCTTCCGGCCCGCCCCGCGGCGCCGGGCCCTGCCTAGGCAAGTTGTTTGGCCAGGCGCTCGCCGTGCGCAAACCCGGCCACCAAGGCGGCTTCGGCGGATTTGAAATGATCGGTGATGAGCGAGGTCTCGGTCAGCGTGCCGGCGGCGCGGATATTGGTCCCGGGGCGGCAGACGCGCACCGTGTACGACCATTCGCTTTGCGAGCGTTGCTTGACCTGGACCTGCACCTCGTGGGTTTCATAGACCTTCTTCTTCCACTCGCCGACTTCGGTCATTGTGTGTTCTCCTCGGGAAATGGGACAGGATAGCGTCTAGTTGACCTCGCCGGCATCGATGGCCCGCATCGCCGCGGCCTCGGCCAGCGCGACGGCCGCCTCCTGCGTGGGCGCATCGCCGGCGATGGCCTCATAGGTCGGCCCGGCCGGCTCGCCAAAGGCATCGGCAATGCGCATCTGCCCCGCAAAGCCCCCTGCGGCATTGGGCACCGCGGTGGCCACGACCAGATAGCCCCCATACTCGAACTGGCGTTCCATGGCAGCTCCTTGCGCCCGGCTCACGCCGGCAGCTTTGCCGCCAGCACCTCCAGCTTCTGGATCGGCGGCGTACCCATGAACAGTTCCGGCGCCCTGGCCATCAGCTCGGCGGCAACCTTGCCGGCCAGGTGCGCCTCGCGCGCGGCCTCATCGGCAAAGGCATCGAAGATGCCGAACATCGACGGCCCCAGCCGCAGCGCAAACCAGGCCGCGGTGCCACTTTCCTGCTGCGCCAGCGCCAGTCCGTCGCGCAGGAACTGTTCGACTTCCTGCTCCTTGCCGGGTCGCGCCTCCAGCGGCACCCACAGGCCAAGCTTCACCATGATGCGTCTCCGGGATCGGTCATGACGCTTTTCACTATAGGCCAGCCGCGGCGCACGCCAGCGCCGCCGCCGGGCTCAGGCCGGCGGGAGCGCGCCCTCGCCGCTGGCGCCGAACACCTGCGCCTTGAGCTTGGCCAGCTGGTCGCGCACCTGCGCCGCCTGCTCGAACTCCAGGTTGCGGGCATGGTCGAGCATGAGCTTTTCCAGCCGCTTGATTTCCCTGGACACCTGCTTTTCGCTCATGTCCTCGTAGCGCGCCTGCTCCTGCGCGGCCTGCAGCTCCGCCTTGGCATCGCTGGCGTTGTAGACGCCGTCGATGATGTCCTTGATGCGCTTGACCACACCGCGCGGAACGATGCCGTTGGCCTCGTTGAAGGCGATCTGCTTGGCACGGCGGCGCTCGGTCTCGCTGATGGCCCTCTGCATCGAGTCGGTCATGCGGTCGGCATACAGGATGGCGGTGCCATTGACGTTGCGCGCGGCGCGGCCGATGGTCTGGATCAGCGAGCGCTCGGCGCGCAGGAAGCCTTCCTTGTCCGCGTCCAGGATCGCCACCAGCGAGACCTCGGGGATATCCAGCCCCTCGCGCAGCAGGTTGATGCCGACCAGCACGTCGAAGGTGCCCAGGCGCAGGTCGCGGATGATCTCGACGCGCTCCACCGTATCGATGTCCGAGTGCAGGTAGCGCACCTTGACGCCGTTCTCTGACAGGAACTCGGTCAGCTGCTCGGCCATGCGCTTGGTCAGCGTGGTCACCAGCACGCGCTCGTTGACCTCCACGCGCGCGTGGATTTCCGACAGCAGGTCGTCCACCTGCGTGGTCGCCGGGCGCACGATGATGGTCGGGTCGACCAGCCCGGTCGGGCGCACCACCTGCTCCACCACCTGCCCGGCATGCTCCTGCTCGAACTGCGCCGGCGTCGCCGTGACGAACATGACCTGGCGCATCTTGCGCTCGAACTCGTCGAACTTGAGCGGCCGGTTGTCCAGCGCCGACGGCAGCCGGAAGCCGTATTCGACCAGCGTGGTCTTGCGCGCGCGGTCGCCGTTGTACATGCCGTTGAGCTGGCCGATCAGCACGTGCGACTCGTCCAGGAACATCAGCGCATCGGACGGCAGGTAGTCGACCAGCGTCGGTGGCGGCTCCCCCGGGCGCGCGCCGGACAGGTGGCGCGAATAGTTCTCGATGCCCTTGCAGAAGCCGAGCTCCGAAAGCATCTCGAGATCGAAGCGCGTACGCTGCTCCAGCCGCTGCGCCTCGACCAGCCGGTTTTCCTTATGGAAGAACTCCAGCCGGTCGCGCAGCTCGTCCTTGATCGCCTCGATCGCGCGCAGCACGGTCTCGCGCGGCGTCACATAGTGGCTCGACGGGTAGACGGTAAAGCGCGGGATCTTCTGCTTCACGCGGCCGGTCAGCGGGTCGAAGAATTGCAGCGATTCCACTTCGTCGTCAAACATCTCCAGCCGCACCGCCATCTCGGCGTGTTCCGCCGGGAAGATGTCGATGGTGTCGCCGCGCACGCGGAACGTGCCGCGCTGGAAATCGGTCTCGTTGCGGGTGTACTGCATCGCGATCAGGCGCGCGATCACGTCGCGCTGGCTGATCTTGTCGCCGGCCCGCAAAGTGAGAATCATCTGGTGGTATTCGTTCGGGTTGCCGATACCATAGATCGCCGAGACCGTCGCCACGATCACCGTGTCCCGGCGCTCCAGCAGGCTCTTGGTCGCCGACAGCCGCATCTGCTCGATATGCTCGTTGATCGACGAGTCCTTCTCGATGAACAGGTCGCGCTGCGGGACGTAGGCCTCCGGCTGGTAGTAGTCGTAGTAGCTGACGAAGTACTCGACCGCATTGCGCGGGAAGAACTCGCGGAACTCGGCGTAAAGCTGGGCCGCCAGCGTCTTGTTGGGCGCGAACACGATCGCCGGCCGTCCCATCCGGGCGATCACGTTGGCCATGGTGAAGGTCTTGCCTGACCCGGTCACGCCCAGCAGTGTCTGGTACGAGAGGCCGTCCTCCACCCCCTCCACCAGCTGGCGGATCGCTTCCGGCTGGTCCCCGGCGGGCGCGAACGGCTGGTACAGCTGGAACGGGGAGCCGGCAAATGTGACGAATTTGCTTTCGTCCAGGGCCGGCGCGGCTTCTGCGAGGTTCGACATAGGGGGCGGAATAGCGGGAGAAGTAATAAAGAAGTAACGAAAGAAGTGATGGCGAGATCAGGGAAAAACCTCAGGAAAACGGGCGGATACGCTAGAATCTTGGGGTTGACAGCCCCCGCTTCAAGCCGTCCCCAACGGCGTGGGGCCGATTCCGCCCAGAACGGAACGGGGCCTGCCAGCCGCCAGCGCAGTCCGGAGCATTCTACGCCTTCCCGTTTTCTTTCATTGCCGACCACGAGATTCCAAATGAGTTTGTTTTCTGCCGTCGAGATGGCCCCGCGTGACCCGATCCTGGGCCTCAACGAAGCCTTCAATGCCGACACCCGCGCCACCAAGGTCAACCTGGGCGTTGGCGTGTACTTCACCGACGAAGGGAAAATCCCCCTGCTGCGCGCCGTCCAGGAGGCAGAAAAAGCCCGTCTGACCACCGCCACCCCGCGTGGCTACCTGCCGATCGAAGGCATCGCCGCCTATGACCAGGCCGTGCAGACGCTGCTGTTCGGCAAGGAATCGCCGCTGATCACCGAAGGCCGGGTTGTGACGGCCCAGGCACTGGGCGGCACCGGCGCACTGAAGATCGGCGCCGACTTCCTCAAGCGCCTGTACCCGGACGCCAAGGTCGCCATCAGCGACCCGAGCTGGGAAAACCACCGCGCGCTGTTCGAAGCCGCCGGTTTCCCGGTGGTCAACTACGCGTACTACGACGCTGCCAGCCACGGCCTGAACTTCGCCGGCATGGTGGAATCGCTGAAGTCGTACCCGGCCAACACCATCGTCGTGCTGCACGCCTGCTGCCACAACCCGACCGGTGTCGACCTGTCGGCCGAGCAGTGGAAGCAAGTGGTGGAGCTGGTCAAGGAACGCAACCTGATCCCGTTCCTGGACATGGCCTACCAGGGCTTCGCCGAAGGCATCGACGCCGACGGTGCGGCCGTGCGCCTGTTCGCCGACTCCGGCCTGCCGTTCTTCGTGTCGAGCTCCTTCTCGAAGAGCTTCTCGCTGTACGGCGAGCGCGTCGGCGCGCTGTCGATCGTCACCACCGGCAAGGAAGAAGCCCAGCGCGTGATGTCGCAGGTCAAGCGCGTGATCCGCACCAATTACTCCAACCCGCCGACGCACGGCGGCACCGTGGTCGCCACCGTGCTGAACAGCCCGGAACTGCGCGCCATGTGGGAAGAAGAACTGGCCGAGATGCGCGACCGCATCAAGCTGATGCGCCATGCGCTGGTGGACAAGCTGGCCGCCAAGGGCGTGCCGGGCGACTTTTCCTTCGTCAAGGCCCAGCGGGGCATGTTCTCCTATTCGGGCCTGACCTCGGCCCAGGTGGACCGCCTGCGCAACGAGCACGGCATCTACGCCGTCGGCACCGGCCGCATCTGCGTGGCGGCGCTGAACAGCCGCAACATCGATGCGGTGGTCGATGCGATCGCAGCGGTAATGTAATGACCGACAGCGTTGCTGCACGGCAACGGGCGGCAACGCGTCGCAACTGGCGCAAGCATCACAAAACGTCATAAAAAAAGCGGCCTCGGCCGCTTTTTGCATTTGTTTTCAGTCTTGTAGGACAGTGTCATCCAAAAATCAGGCCAATGGCTTATTGTGTTCCGCAGATAGGGAAGTACCTTAAGGTATATGCTGCAAAGCAAGATCGTTAGCACGACCGTTCGATACCGGGCATAATCCGCGACGATCCCAGGTGTATTGTCAGTACATTAGTACTTGGTGGTACGTGACCATAAGTAAGACAGGCAGAAACGGCATGCTCTACCAATTGCATGAGTTCCAGCGCTCGATCCTGCACCCGCTCACCGCATGGGCCCAGGCGACCGCCAAGACGTTCACCAATCCCCTCAGCCCGATGTCGCTGGTGCCCGGCGCCCCCCGGCTTGCGGCGGGCTACGAGCTGCTGTACCGGCTCGGCAAGGAATACGAAAAGCCGGCGTTCGACATCAAGTCGGTGCGCTCCAACGGCCGCGACATCCCCATCGTCGAGCAGTCCGTGCTGGAAAAGCCCTTCTGCAAGCTGCTGCGCTTCAAGCGCTATGCCGACGACCCGGAAACCATCAAGCTGCTGAAGGACGAGCCGGTGGTGCTGGTGTGCGCGCCGCTGTCGGGCCACCATGCCACGTTGCTGCGCGACACCGTGCGCACGCTGCTGCAGGACCACAAGGTCTACGTGACGGACTGGATCGACGCGCGCATGGTCCCGATTGAAGACGGCGTCTTCCACCTGTCGGACTACATCTACTACATCCAGGAATTCATCCGCCATATCGGCGCCGAAAACCTGCATGTGATTTCGGTGTGCCAGCCGACCGTGCCGGTACTGGCCGCGATCTCGCTGATGGCTTCCGCCGGCGAGACCACGCCGCGCACCATGACCATGATGGGTGGCCCGATCGATGCCCGCAAGAGCCCGACCGCCGTCAACTCCCTGGCCATCAACAAGTCGTTCGAGTGGTTCGAGAACAACGTCATCTACACCGTGCCGGCCAACTACCCCGGCCACGGCCGTCGCGTATACCCCGGCTTCCTGCAGCATGCCGGCTTTGTGGCGATGAACCCGGACCGGCACCTGTCCTCGCACTATGACTATTACCTGAGCCTGGTCGAGGGCGACGCCGACGACGCCGAGGCGCATGTGCGCTTCTACGACGAGTACAACGCGGTGCTGGACATGGCCGCCGAGTATTATCTCGACACCATTCGCGAAGTGTTCCAGGAATTCCGCCTGGCCAACGGCACGTGGGCCATCGATGGCAAGCCGGTGCGGCCGCAGGATATCAAGGGCACCGCGCTGATGACGGTGGAAGGCGAACTGGACGATATCTCGGGCGCGGGCCAGACCGCCGCCGCGCACGACCTGTGCAGCGGCATCCCGAAAGACCGCAAGCAGCACGTGACCGCGCCGCGTTGCGGCCACTACGGGATTTTTTCGGGCCGGCGCTGGCGCGAGGACATCTATCCAGACCTGCGCGATTTCATCCGCAAGTACCACCAGCCCGCGGCAAAATAATGCTGCCGCAGACAAGACAACGCCCGCGATCGCGGGCGTTTCTTTTTATGTCGCGCTCTCGGGACAGCAGGAACGCTTCAGGTAGCAGAGCAGCATCTCGGTATGCAGCTCGGCAAAGCGCTCGTGCTCGTGCTGCGACGCCACGTCGCGCCCGGTCACGGCGCTGATGGTGTAGCGGTTGGACAGCACGTAGTAACCCAGTGCCGAGATCGTCAGGTAGAACTGCGGCACGTCGATGTTGTCGCGAAAGACGCCCTGCTGCTGGCCCCGGTGGATCACGTCGGCCAGCACATCCACGACCGGGTTGATCAGCTGCTGCAGTTGTGCGGATTTCTTCAGGTGGCGGGCTTCGTGCAGGTTCTCGCTGTTGATCAGGCGGATGAACTCGGGGTGCTCGTAGTACCAATCCCAGACGAAACGGGCCAGCGTGCGCACGCCGGCGATCGGGTCTTCGTCGACCAGGTGCAGCTTTTCTTCAGCGGCGCGGAATTCGGCGTACTGTTTTTCCAGCACGGCCAGGAACAGCCCTTCCTTGCTGCCGTAGTAGTAATACAGCATGCGTTCGTTGGTTTCCGCGCGTCGGGCAATCTGGTCGACGCGGGCGCCGGCCAGACCACCCTTGGCGAACTCCTCGGTGGCCGCAGCGAGGATGCGTCGGCGCGTCCCTTCGGGGTCGCGTTTGGTCTTGGTCTCTGTTGACATGGATGGCAGGTCGATCGTTGCGCGGATTATGGCACACGCCGGAATGCGGCAATCCGGCTGCGCGACGCGCATCATCGCCGTTTCTGTCCATCGGCGAAATCGGGGATAATCCTTGCGGCGCGAGGGCTCGGAGAAGCCCGACCGGGCCGCTGGGGCCCGCCGGCGACGGTTACGCCGGCTTATTGTGCGCCGGCGCAGCCCCGCCGGGTGTTTCCCGGCCCGCAGTTATGTCGCCAAGCACGCACAGCGCCGCCCCATAAATGTCCAGTCCTGTACTGATCCGGTTTGTCTCCTGAATTCCAGCCTGTTGTCGTGAATCCCGCCGTCAAGTCCCTTGCCAACCGCATCGAGGCGTTACTGCCCCAGACCCAGTGCACCAAATGCGGATTCAACGGCTGCCGCCCCTACGCCGAGGCCATGGCCGCCGGCGAAGCGGCCTGCAACCGGTGCCCGCCGGGCGGCGCGGAAGGCGTGCGCCGGCTGGCCGGGGCGCTCGGCGTCGAACCCATGCCACTCGATCCCGAACGCGGCACCGAGCAACCGCGCGCGGTTGCGCTGATCGACGAGAGCCTGTGCATCGGATGCACCCTTTGCATCCAGGCATGCCCGGTCGATGCCATTGCCGGCGCCGCCAAGCAGATGCACACGGTAATTCCAGAACTGTGTACCGGCTGCGACCTGTGTGTGGCGCCCTGCCCGGTCGACTGCATTGCCATGATTCCGGTCACCGGCGAGCGCACCGGCTGGGACGCCTGGTCGCCGGCCCAGGCCGACGCTGCCCACGCGCGCTACCTGGCGCGCCAGGCCAGACTGGTGCGCGAGCGCGAGGAAAACGACGCGCGCCTGGCCGCCAAGGCCGCGGCCAAGCTGGCCGCGGTGCAGGCCGAAGCCCCGCAAGACGATGCCGAGCGCGCCGCGCAGGAACGCAAGCGCGCCATCATCCAGGCTGCGATCGAGCGCGCCCGCCAGAAGCAGCAGGCCGCGCGGCCGCGCAATACCGAAAACGTCTCGCCCGCAGTTCAGGCGCAGATCGACGCCGCCGAAGCGCGCCGCGCGCGCGCCGGCCTGACCGAGCCAGCCGTCGGCCCCAACGCCAAACCCGATCCAGAACAACAACAATGAACGCCGCCAAGTGCCGTGCCATTTTCGAGACGCTGCGCGAAGTCAACCCGGCGCCGGCCACCGAACTGGAATACAGTTCGCCGTTCGAGCTGCTGATTGCCGTGCTGCTGTCGGCGCAGGCCACCGACGTCGGCGTCAACAAGGCCACGCGCCGGCTATTCCCGGTCGCGCACACGCCGCAGCAGATGCTCGACCTCGGCGAGGCCGGGCTGAGCGAATACATCAAGACCATCGGCCTCTACAAGACCAAGGCCAAGCATGTGATCGAGACGTGCCGCATCCTGGTCGAACGGCACGGCGGCAAGGTGCCGCCCAACCGCGAAGCGCTGGAAGCACTGCCTGGGGTGGGACGCAAGACCGCCAACGTGGTCCTCAATACCGCTTTTGGCGAGCCCACCATTGCGGTCGATACGCATATCTTCCGGGTCGCGAACCGCACCGGACTGGCGCCCGGCAAGGATGTGCAAGTGGTCGAGCAGAAGCTGCTCAAGTGCGTGCCGCCCGAATTCCTGCACGATGCGCACCACTGGCTGATCCTGCACGGCCGCTACGTGTGCAAGGCGCGCAAGCCGGAATGCTGGCACTGCGTAATCGAGCCGCTGTGCGAATTCAGGGAAAAGACGGAAGCGCCGCAGCTGTAAGCGCCCTGGCGGCGGGCCTCAGTGCGGCTCGCTCGCCAGCACCATGGCCAGCTGCAGTGCCGTGCGCGCCACCACCTCGACGTCGGGCGTGTAGCCCTGTCCGATCCAGCGCAGGGCGACATGGATGACCCCACCCGCCACGCCCGCGGTCAGCAACGGATTGAGCTGCCGGCCCGGCGGCAGCAGCGCCTGCGCCAGCAGGCCGCCAAATTCGCTCAGTGAATCCGCCAGTGCGCCATCGACCAGCTTGCTGACGCCGCGGATCTCCACCAGGAATACCCGTGCCGAACGGGGCTCGGACTGCAAGGCCCCGAAATAGGCGCGCAGCATCGCCAGCGCCCGGTTGGGGCCACCGCCGCCTGCCGCCTCCCCGGCGCGGGCCAGTGTCTGCAGCAAGCGGTGGGTGACGGCCTGGAACGACGCCAGCAGCAGTGCCTCGCTGTTGGCGAATGACTCGTAGAAATAGCGCTCGGTGAGGCCGGCGGCCTCGCATACGGCTTTCACGGTGGCGCTCTGGTAGCCACGCTCGCCATAGACCTGCACCGCCGCGGCAATCAGCTGGCCGCGGCGCTGGGCGCGCCGTTCTTCGGCTTCGGCGCCGCGGTAGCGGCGTGCGGAGGTGAGCTCGGTGGTCATGTGCGCCATTATGACATTCCCTATTGTCAGATGCCTTGTCTTATCGCTTCTGACAACCTATGTTGTCAGAAGCGCCACTCGCCCCGGATGCCTGACATGACCGCACCCCGTCCCGATGATGCCGTCCTGGATGTCCTGATCGTAGGGGCCGGCCTGTCCGGCATCGGCGCCGCGCGCCACCTGCAGATGCGCTGCCCTGGCAAGCACTACGCCATCCTGGAAGCCCGCGACGCCATCGGCGGCACGTGGGACCTGTTCCGCTACCCCGGCATCCGCTCCGACTCGGACATGTACACGCTGGGCTACCGCTTCAAGCCGTGGCGTGGCGCCAAGGCCATCGCCGACGGGCCGTCGATCCGGGCCTATATCCGCGAGACCGCCGAGGAAGCCGGCATCACCCCGCATATCCGCTTCGGCCACAAGGTCGTCAGTGCCGCGTGGGACAGCGCAGCCGCCTGCTGGGCGGTCGAGGCCGAACGCACGGCGGATCGCAGCCGTCTGCGCCTGCGTGCCCGCCTGCTCTATGTCTGCGCCGGCTATTACAGCTATGCCGAAGGCCACCGCCCGGCGTTCGACGGCGAGGAGCACTTCCGCGGCCGCATCCTGCATCCGCAGTTCTGGGACGAATCGCTCGACTACGGCGGCAAGCGTGTAGTGGTGATCGGCAGCGGCGCCACAGCGGTCACGCTGGTGCCCGAGATGTCAAAACGCGCCGCCCACGTGACCATGCTGCAACGCTCGCCTACCTACATCGTGACGCGCCCCGCCCAGGACGCGATCGCCCACAAGCTGCGCCGGCTGCTGCCTGAGCGGCTGGCCTACGGCGCCACGCGCTGGAAGAACGTGCTGCTTGGCATGATGTTCTTCCAGCTGGCGCGGCGGCGGCCGGAGCGCACCCGGCAAAAGCTGATCGGCATGGCGGCGGCGCAGCTGGCGCCGGGTTACGACGTCGCCACGCACCTCACGCCCCGCTACAACCCGTGGGACCAGCGCCTGTGCCTGGTGCCCGATGGCGACCTGTTCGGCGCCATCCGCGACGGGCGCGCCACGGTGGAGACCGATACCATCGAGCGCTTCACCGAACACGGCATCGTGCTGGCCAGCGGCAAGGCGCTCGCCGCGGATATCGTGGTCGTGGCCACCGGGTTGAAGCTGAACATGCTGGGCGACATCGTGGTCAGCGTCGACGGCGAGCCGCGCCGCCCCGCTGAATCGTTCGCGTACAAGGGGATGATGCTGAGCGACGTGCCCAACCTGGTGCTCGCCTTCGGCTACACCAACGCCTCGTGGACGCTCAAGGCCGACCTCACCGCCGAGTACGTCTGCCGCCTGCTGCGGCATATGGACCGCCATGGGCACCGTGTCGCAGTGCCGCGCGCGCCCGCCGGCATGCAACCCGCACCGTTCCTGGATTTCACTTCGGGTTATGTGCAACGCGCCGGCACCGTGCTGCCCCGTCAAGGCGACCGCAAGCCTTGGCGCGTCTATCAGAACTACCTGAAAGACATGCTGACGATCCGGCACGGGCGCATCGCCGACGGCGTACTGCAGTTCGATGTCCCGACTTCCTCCACCCATGCTGGCCGCCCCCATCGCGACAGCCAGGGCCCCACCGAAACCAGTACCGTGCCGGCCGTTGCCGCCAGCGAGGTGCAATCGTGACCATCGCGCTGACAATCGCCGGCTTGCTGATCGGGCTGCTCGTGGTGCTGGGCGCCGCGCTATGGCTGTACACGTTGCGCACCGTGCGGCGCATCGAGGCGGCAATGCCGCCGCGTGGACGCCTTGTCGATGTGCCCGGCGCGCGGCTGCACGTGGTCGAGCGCGGCCAGGGTCCCGCCGTGCTGCTGGTGCATGGCCTCTCCGGACAGCTGGAGAATTTCGGTTACGGCATGATCGAACCGCTCGCCTGCCATTTCCGCGTGATCGCCGTCGACCGCCCCGGGGCTGGCCACTCGACGCGCGCGGCAGGCACCGCAGCGGATCTGCCGGCACAGGCCGAGGCACTCGCGGCGCTGTGCGACCAGCTTGGGCTGGAGAAACCGCTGGTGGTCGGCCACTCGCTTGGCGGTGCAATCGCGCTGGCACTGGCCATCCATCACCCCGGGCACGTCGGCGGCCTGGCGCTGATCGCGCCGCTCACTCATCCGCCCAAGGCGATTTCGCCGGTATTCCAGGCGATGACCCTGCCGCGCGCGTTGCGCCGGCTGCTGGCGTGGACGCTGGTGGTGCCGATGTCGGAACGGCGCCGGGAAGAAGTCATGGATATCGTGTTCGGTCCCGACCCGTTCCCGCTCGATTTCCCGACGCGGGGCGGCGGCCTGCTGGCGCTGCGGCCCTCCCATTTCCTCGCCGCTTCCGAAGACCTGATCGGTGCCGCGCGAAGCCTGCCGGCAATGCTGCCGCACTATGGCTCGCTGCGCGTGCCGGTGAGCGTGCTGTACGGTCGCGATGACCGCATCCTCGACTTTGCCGAGCATGGCGAAGCGCTGGTTGCCAGGGTGCCTGGCGCCACGCTGACACTGGTAGACGGCGGCCATATGCTGCCGGTGACCGCCATCGACACCTGCGTCGATTTTGTGCGCGACGCCGCCGCGCCGCTGCATGCACCGGCCCCCGGCCCAGTCCAGTTCGCCTGATTCACGGAGCCTCTGCCATGGCCATCCCGACCGCCTCCAATCCCTACAAGCAAGATGTCTTCACCGCATTGCGGGCCGTGCGCAAGCTGCTCGCGAACGGCAACGACACCGAGCAGGTGTTCCGCATCATGCGCGCGCTGAACGGCCCGTCGATGCCGCGCAACTTCAGCCGCCTGCTGCGCACGCACGATGGCAGGCGCATGGTCTACCAGCGCATCGAACTGGCCGAGCGCCTGTCCGATCCCGTCTATGTCGCCAGCTTCGCACCGGGCACCGTCGGCGCGGCCTATCGCGCGTTCCTGGAAAAGACCGGCTACAGCGCGGACGGCCTGGCCAAGGTCTCGAACCTCGACCAGGAGCCCGTGATCGAGGACGCCTACCTGTGGTTCGGCCGGCGTACCCGGGATATCCACGACATCTGGCACGTGCTCACAGGCTACCGGGCCGACGAAAGCCTGGGCGAAGCCGCGCTGGTGGCGTTCAGCTACGCGCAGACCGGCGGCAAGGGATGGGCGTTCATCGCCATCGCGGCGTCGCTGAAAAGCCTGCGCGTGACCGGCAGCCTGGCCTTTGCGCGCGCCGTGCTGGAGGGCTACCGGCTGGGACGCCGCGCCGGCTGGCTGCTCGGCGAGGACTACGAACGGCTGTTGCACGAACCGCTCGACGCTGCCCGTGCACGGCTCGGCATTGCCGAGCCCGGTCGCTACCTTGCCTGCAATCCCGTCCAGGAATGGACTGCCTGAGATGGCGGCGCGTCACAAAAAAGCGACACAATGTGTCGCTTTTTCTATTCCCCGCACCACCGGCGCGCGGTGTCTTCAGAAGATGCGGCAGGCTTCGTCGAACGACAGGCGCGGCAGGCGCGGATGCAGCTTGTCGGCAACGCCGTAGCCCAGGTTGACCAGGAAGTTGACCGACCACTTGCCATCGGGGAAGAAGGCCGCGTTGACCTTGTCGGCGTCGAAACCGCCCATCGGGCCGCAATCCAGGCCCAGCGCACGTGCAGCCAGGATAAAGTAACCGCCTTGCAGCGAGCTGTTCATCAGGGCGTCGCGGGCGATCTTCTCATCGTTGCCGGCATACCAGGCACGCGCGTCGGCGTGCGGGAACAGGCGCGGCAGCTGGTCGTGGAAGGCCTTGTCGAAGGCGATGATCGCGGTGACCGGCGCGGAGCGGGTCTTCTCGACGTTGCCGGCCGACACGCAATCCACCAGGCGCGCCTTTTCGGCAGCGCTCTTGACGAAAACGATGCGTGCCGGGCCGCTGTTGGCGGCGGTCGGACCGAACTTCATCGCGTCATAGATCTGGTGCAGGACGGCGTCTTCCACGTGCCGGTCCTGCCACACGCTGTGGGTGCGGGCCTCGGTGAACAGTTGCGCCAGCGCGGCTTGGTCGATCTGGGACATGCGGCTCTTTCCTATCCAAGAAATGTAAGAAGCCGCGATTCTACCGAAGGGCCAGGATGCGCCGCGCCAGCGCCTTTGACCGACCCGTTCAATTCTCTTGCATGTCGCCACGGGCCGGCGTCGGCGCGCTGCTCCGCCGCGTCAGCCAAAGCACGCCGGCCAGGATCAGTCCGCCGCCCACGGCCTGCGTGCCGCCGATATGCTCGCCGAGCAGCAACGCCGCCAGCAGCACCGTGACCACCGGTTCGAGCGTCGACAGCATAGAAGCCTGCGCCGCGCCAAGCCGTTGCAGCCCGGCGAAGAAGGTCAGGATCGCCAGCACCGTCGACAGCAGCGCGATCGCCGCCAGCGCCAGCCAGCCGCCGGCGCTGGCGGGAAACTGCGGCGGCACCCCTGCGCCAAGGCGCAGCAGGCCGACCGCGCCGTAGACCAGCGCGGCCGCGGTGCAGATCACCGTGGTGGTGGCGATCGGGTTGACACCGGCGGTCACGCGCGCGCCGACGATGATGTAGACGGAATAGATCACCGCCGCAGCCAGGCCCAGCGCGATGCCCAGCGGCGAACCCTCGCCGCCGCCAACGGTCAGCCCGGCCCCCACCGAGCACAGAATCAGCGCGATGACGGCCGCCGTGGTCAGCCGCTCTTTCAGAAATACCGCGGCCAGGATCGTCACGAACAACGGGTACAGGTACAGCAGCAGCGCCACCAGGCTGGCCTGCGCATGGTTCAGCGCACTGAAAAAGCAGAATGACTGGCCGACGTAGCCGATGCCGCCCATCGCCGCCAGCGCCAGCACGCGCCGCCACGGCGGGACGCCGATGCCGCGCGTGCGCATGACCCACGCCAGCGCCACCGCCGCCAGCACGAAACGTACGAGCAGCAGCCCGTAGACGTCGGCACCGGCCGCATAGGCAAAGCGCGCAAAGATCGCCATGGCGCCGAAGGCGCTGGCCGACACCGCGATCAGCAGCACGCCGGTGAGCTTGGCGCGGGCCTGTTCGTGGGCGGTGGTGGAGGCGGAGACGGTCATGAAGCTGGCGGGAAGTCGGCGATCCCGCATTCTACTTGGCGCCGCCAGCGCGCCAGCGGTCGCCGCGCCCCTCGTTTACAATGGCGCCACCATGTTTAATCCCTCACGAGAAGAAGTCCGCCGGTTCTTCTGCGAAGCCTGGCAGAAGCAGATAGCGGGCAGCGTGCTGACGCCGCTGGAAGTCATTGCCGTCGACTGGATCGGCGAGCATCCCGAGTATCACGACCTGCTGCGCGACACCGAAGGCGCGCTGACGCAGGACTACACCCCCGAGCAAGGCCAGACCAACCCGTTCCTGCACCTGGCGATGCACCTGTCGATCTCGGAACAGGTGTCCGTCGACCAGCCACGCGGCATTCGCGAGGCTTACGAGGCGCTTGCGCGCCGGCTCGATTCGCCGCACGAGGCCCAGCACCAGATGATGGAATGTCTGGGCGAGATGCTGTGGCAGGCACAGCGCAGCGGCCTGCCTCCGGACGGCGACCAGTACGTCGACAGCGTACGCCGGCGCGCGCTGCGCTGAGCGCAGCACTCCTGCCGGCCGCTGACCGGCTGCGTACATTTCGTCACAACCCGTTTTCTACCGCATGGTAGGCTTTGCGGGTTCCGAAATTTCCCAATGCCGCGCGCGCCGCTCAGGCCGCGACCGCGGTGTCCAGCATCATGTCCCGATCGACCCTGCCCCGCCGGCTGGTGCCTGCCAGCCGCGCCGTTGCCCCCTTCTGCCTGTCGTTGGCGCTGGCCTGGCCCCTGGCCGGCCAGGCCGGCGTGGCGCTGCTGCAGCCGCCGCGCGTAATCGACGGCAACCAGCCGCTGACGCTGACGCTGGTGGTCAGCGCCGACGGCGCGACGCGCCGTTACCGGATTCCGGATACGCTGGAAGTCACCGCGTCGAGCGAGATGCAGGCGCCGGTACGACTGGTCCTGTGGCGCGAGGTGTCCGGACCTGCCATGGTCAACCTGCGCCGCGGCGAGCACCGCGCCATCCGCTACACCGCGACCCTGCCGCCACAGTTGCGCGGCCAGGTGCGGCTGGACGCGACCGGCATCGACGCCGCGCCGGTGGTGGTCACGCTCAACCGGCTGCCCCAGCCTGGCGAGGCGGCCACTGCCCCGCCCGCGGTAGCCGCTAAGCCGGGGCCCGCTGGCGAAGCTGCGGAGGCGACCCCGGTTCCCATCACGCCGGTGACCAGCGCAAGCGCCACCGCCCCGGCGCCGGCGGACCTGCGCGACAGCGCGCGCCTGTCGTTCTACGACCCGATGTACTTCATCGTCGGCGCGCACGATGGCGCCAACGCGAAGTTCCAGTTCAGCTTCAAGTACCGGATCTTCGAGGGCGAGGACCCGGCATCGAAAAGCCTGTTCGACAACCTCTACCTGGGCTTCACGCAGTTCTCGCTGTGGGACCTGTCGGAGCAGTCCAAGCCGTTCCGCGACACCAACTACCGCCCGAGCCTGTTCTATTACCTTTCCGACACCGGCGTGCGCAACCGCGCCATCAGCCGGCTGTCACTGGCGGCCGGCGTGGAGCACGAGTCCAACGGCCGCAGCGGCGACGAGTCGCGCAGCATCAACACCGTGTTCGTCAAGCCGACGTTCTACTTCGGCGACCAGAACGACTGGCACTGGCGTGTCGCGCCCAAGCTCTACGCCTACGTGGAGAAGGGCGACAACCCGGACATCGCCCACTACCGCGGCTATATGGACCTTGGCATCGCATATGGGCGTCCGGATTCCTGGGAGTTCTCCGCCACGCTGCGCAAGGGCACGCGCAAGTGGTACGGCAGCGTCGATGCGCAGGTCACTTATCCGTTGGCGCGGCTGCTGCCGGGTACGGCGGGTTACCTGATGGCGGGTTACTTCGTCGGCTACGGCGAAAGCCTGCTCGACTACAACCACAAGCTGCCCTGGCAGTTCCGCATCGGCTACGCGCTGTCGCGCTAAAGCCCTGACACGGCCTGGCTTGCCGGTTCACCCCGCCGGCGGCTTGCCGCCCGCCTTCAGCCTGGCGTTGGCAACCGCGGCGGCAAACTGGCCGTGGCCATGCCAGCCGGTAGCGCGGCCCAGCTTCTTGCCGCTCTGGAAGAACATGAACACCGGGATGCCGTGCAGGCCGAAGCGCTTGCCCAGTGAGGGGTGCTCATAGACGTTGGCATGCAGCCAGTGCAGGCCCAGCGCCCGGATTGGTTCGGGATTGGCGAGCATGGCTTTCTTTGCCATCTCGCAATTGAAGCAATCCACGCCCCAGAAGAACACGCACACCAGCGCATCGCCGCCCCGCGCGATCGCGGCATCGATACTGGCGCCGTCAACCTGGCGCATGCCGAAGGCGTCGAAGGCGCGGTGGTCGAGGTGGGGTGCCGCGGCCTGGTCCGCGGACGGCACGCCGGCCGGCGATTCGCTTGACATGATTGGCTCCCGCAAGGGCAAAAAAAGCAAAACGCCCGGGCCTGAACTGCACCGGGCGCAACGTGTCAGCCGCTAAGTGGTCAGCTTACTTCGGTGCCGCCACCGTCACCAGCGCCGGGCGCAGCACGCGGTCGGCAATGGTATAGCCGCGCTGCAGCACGGTGACGACGGTGTTGGGTTCCTGGTCGGCGGGCACCATCGAAATGGCCTGGTGGCGGTGCGGGTCGAACTTCTCGCCGACCGGGTTCAGTTCCACGATCTTGCCGCGTTCGAACGCGGCGGCCAGCTGGCGCGCGGTCAGTTCGATGCCTTCGCGCAGCTTGGCGATATCGCCGGAACCGTCCGCCAGCGCGGCCTGCAGGCTGTCCATCACCGGCAGCAGGTTGTCGGCGAAGTTCTCGATGGCGAATTTGTGCGCCTTGGTGACGTCTTCCTGCGCCCGGCGGCGGATGTTCTCGCCTTCTGCGACCGCGCGCATGTACAAGTCGTAGTGCTCACGCGCCTTGGCTTCCAGGGCGGCCAGCTGGGCCGCCACCTCCTCCACGGCGGCAGCCTCCGGCGCGGCGCTCTCCTGCGCGGCGGCAGCGCTGGCTTCGTCGTTGGGCGTCGGGGTGGATGGCGTCTGCTTCTGTTCTTCCATGTCGATCCGTATCAATGCATTGGCGCGACCGTCCGTGGGCACGGCCGCGGTGGGTCAATCGGCGTGTTTAGCGGCAATTGGTGGCGTCGCGCCGGATTTCAAGAGTGGCGCCGGCGAGACGCCGGAAACAAGCGGTTACAAAGGCGCGACTTATGCAATTGAGGCCTTATTGCTTTGCTGCACTGCACTCACTAAGATTCACATTAAGAAAAATGACAAAAATGACGAGGGCCTGGAGATGGTTCATTTTTGTGCCGCTTCCGAAAGGTTGGCCATGCATAAGCTGCCAGTCGTGACGCTCTGCCTCGTGGCCGCCCTCGCGGTCATGACCGCCTTTATCTGCCTGTCCGGCGCCTTCGCGCCGCGCGATACCGAGTATGGCAGTGGCAAGGCGGTGTTCAAGCACTACATCGTTCCTATCGTCAGCCAGGAAGTCTCGCAGGAATAGGCGCCCGCGCAACTTTCCGGCACATACGCCTGCACCGCGGCGGCCCCGGCATTGTGCCGGCGCCGCCGCGTGTCATTCCTGCCAGCCTCAGTCCCGGAAGTCATCGATGCGGCGGCGGTCGCGCTTGGTCGGGCGCCCCTGCAACTGGGCGGCGGGCTCCGGCTGCAGCCGGCGGCGCTCGGCCTCGGCCTGCCGGCGTGCCTGGCTGTCGGCACTCTCTTCATACAGCGTTTGCGCCACCGGTGCCGGGCCGCGCGCCGGGGCAATGCCCTTCACCTGCAGTTCCCAGCGCTGCTGGTGCGCTTCGAGTGCGACCTTGTCGCCAGGCCGCACTTCGCGCGAGTTCTTGACCAGCTGACCGTTGACGGTCACCTTGCCCCGCTCCACCGCCTCGGCCGCAAGCGAGCGCGTCTTGAAGAAGCGCGCGCACCATAGCCATTTGTCGATGCGCTGGCGGGCATCCGATTCGAAATCCACGTTCATGCTGCGGCTCCCCGGGTCTGCGCACGCGAGCGGCGCGCTTCAAGTTCATGCGGGTGCGGCGTGTTGAGCGGCCATCCCTGCAGGTGCTGCAGGGCAATCTCCGCCATCGCCGCCACCCACGGCGCCGAGTCGTTCATGCAAGGAATAAAGTGGAACTCCTTGCCGCCCGCGACCTTGAACTCGGTCTGCCCTTCCATCGCGATTTCCTCCAGCGTCTCGATGCAGTCCGCCGGGAAACCCGGGCAGAACACGTCGACCCGGCCGGCGCCAACCTTGCCCAGTTCCGCCAGTGTCGGGGCCGTGTATGGCTGCAGCCACTCCGCCTTGCCGAAACGAGACTGAAACGTCACCTGGTACTGCCCCGGCTGCAAGCCCAGTGCGTCGGCGAGCAGGCGGCCGGTCTTCAGGCACTCGCAGTGATACGGGTCCCCCAGCTCGAGCGTGCGCCGCGGCACGCCGTGGAACGACAGGATCAGCTTGTCGCCGCGCGCAAAATCGGGCATGCCATGCCGTGACCAGTAGGCTCCGACCTGCTGGTGCAGCGCCGAGATATAAGCCGGGTGGTCATGGAAATGTTTGACCAGCCGCAGCTCGGGCTGGTTGCGCCATTGGCCAAGCACGCGGAACACTTCGTCGAACGCGGTCGCGGTAGTGGTGCCGGAATACTGCGGATACATCGGCAGCACCAGTACCTGCTCGCAGCCCTGGCGGCGCAGCGCTTCCATCACCGAGGCGATCGACGGGTTGCCGTAGCGCATGGCGCACGCCACCGTCACCTCATGGCCGTTCTGGTTCAGCAGCCGCTGCAGCGCATGCGCCTGGCGCTCGCTGTAGACCAGCAGCGGCGAGCCGGTCATGTGTGCCTCGCGCAACCAGATCGACTCGTACTTCAGCGCCGACGCGCGCGAACGCAGCGGCAGGATCACGCCATGCAGCAGCGGCAGCCAGGCGGCGCGCGGAATCTCGACCACGCGCGGGTCGGACAGGAATTCCTTCAGGTAGCGCCCCACCGCCCTGGGCGTGGGTGCATCGGGGGTGCCCAGGTTGACCAGCAGGATCGCCGTGCGCGGCGCCTGCCCGTGCTGGTAGACCGGTTCGGGTGAAAACGTCATGTCGCTTCCGGGTTGGCGCGCGGCCGGGAACGCGCCATGGCGGCGCGCCGGCAAAGTCGGCGCTCGGTAGGATTGGGGCAGCTTGTCAGACCGGCCAGCCGCGTCACTGGTTCTGGCTCAGCGCGCTGGACAGCAGCCGCGCGGTGATGTCGACGATCGGGATCACGCGCTCGTATGCCATGCGGGTCGGACCGATCACGCCGAGGGTGCCGACGATCTGTCCGTCGACCTCGTAAGGCGCGGTGATGACCGCCATGTCTTCCAGCGGCACCAGCTGGCTTTCGCCGCCGATGAAGATCTGCACGCCCTGGGCGTGGCTGGAGACGTCGAGCAGCTGCAGCAGGCTGGTCTTGTGCTCGAACACGTCGAACAGCCGGCGCAGCTTGTCCATGCTGGAAGACAGGTCTTCCACTTCCAGCAGCTTGCGCTCGCCGCTGATATAGACGTGGTCGTCTTCCTCGTCGTCGGCCACGCTGCCGGCCTCGACCGCCGCCTGCATCAGCTGCGACATGTCGCGGCGCAGGTCCTGCAGCTCGACGCGCAGGTGGCTGCGCACGGCGTCGAAGCTCATGCCGCCGTAGTGCGAATTGAAGTAGTTGGCCGCCTCGATCAGCTGGGCCGGCGTGTATGACAGCTCGGTCTGGATGATCCGGTTCTGCACATCGCCCTCGGGACTGACGATGATCAGCAGGATGCGCTTGTCGGACAGGCGCATGAATTCGATCTGCCGGAACGCCTGCGCGCGCCGGGGAGTCATCACCACGCCGGCGAAGTGCGACAGGTTGGACAGCGTGCGCGCCGCCGCCGTGATCATGCGCTGCGGCCCCAGCTGCTGGGCGCCGAGCTGGCCCTGGATCTGGCCGGTCAGCTCGGCCAGGTCGGCGTTACGCTCCAGCGGCTTGGCCGTCAGCATGGAATCGACGAAAAGCCGGTACCCGCGCGGCGTCGGGATGCGGCCGGCCGACGTGTGCGGACTGGCGATAAAGCCCATTTCCTCCAGATCGGACATCACATTGCGGATGGTCGCCGGCGACAAGTCCAACCCCGAGTATTTCGACAGGGTGCGGGATCCGACCGGCTGGCCTTCGGCGATGTAGCGCTCGATCAGGGTCTTGAGCAGCGTTTTGGAACGTTCATCCATGATGCCCCGATTTTACGCAAGTTTTAGACCTTCTGGCGCCCCGCCTGGGTTGCGGCGCCCGCGCCTGCTGGCAACGGCAGCGGCGGTATGGTCTAATCCCGCCATGTCCGCCCCCCCGAGAGCCAGCGCCTTGCGCACTTCGTTCAACACCGTCGCCCTGGTGGGCCGCTACTCGACTGCCGGCATCGAAGGACCGCTGGAGGAGATCGCCTCTTATATCCTGCGCAACGGCCAGGATGTGGTGTTCGAGCGCGAAACCGCGCTGGCCACCGGGCTGACCGCCTACCCTGCCCTGTCGGCCGAAGAAATCGGCAAGCAGGCCGACGTGGCGGTGGTGCTGGGCGGCGACGGCACGCTGCTGGGCATTGCCCGGCAGCTGGCCGGCTACGACGTGCCGCTGATCGGGGTCAACCACGGGCGGCTCGGGTTCATGACCGACATCGCGCTGGAAGATGTGCACACGGTGCTGCCCGACATGCTCGACGGCCGCTACGAGGCCGAGAACCGGCTGCTGCTCGAATCCCGCGTAATACGCGACGATAGCGTCATTTTTTCCGCGCTGGCACTGAACGACGTGGTGGTAAACCGCTCGGGCATTTCAGGCATGGTCGAGCTGGCGGTGTCCGTTGACGGTAACTTTATGTACAACCAGCGTTCGGACGGCCTGATCGTATCGACCGCGACCGGCTCGACCGCCTACGCGCTGTCCGCCGGCGGCCCGATCCTGCACCCGACGCTGTCGGGCGTGGTGCTGGTGCCGATCGCGCCGCACGCGCTGTCGAACCGCCCGATCGTGCTGCCGCACGATGCCGAAGTCACCATCGAGGTCGCCAGCGCGCGCGACGCCAGCGTCAATTTCGACATGCAGTCGCTGACCTCGCTGCTGCCCGGCGACCGTATCGTGGTGCGGCGCTCGGAGAAGAGCATCAACCTGCTGCACCCGGTGGGCTACAACTACTACGCCACGCTGCGCAAGAAGCTGCACTGGCACGAATACCCGTCCGAAGACAACCGCCTCTGAGCCGCCCCCAGAGCCCGAGCTAGCCATCCCGATCCGACGCCAGCCCGACCTCCCGGACCGACCTCACTTTCCGCCACGATGCTGCGCAGCCTGTCCATCCGCGATTTCGTCATCGTCGACACGCTCGACCTGGATTTCACCCCTGGCTTCACCGTCTTTACCGGCGAGACCGGCGCCGGCAAGTCGATCCTGATCGACGCCCTGGCGCTGGTGCTGGGCGAGCGGGCCGATGCCGGCATCGTGCGCGAAGGCGCCCCACGCGCCAGCATCAGCGCCACCTTCTCGACCCACCCGGCACTCGACGCCTGGCTGGCCGAGCGCGAGCTCAACGCCGAAGACGAAGATGGCGCCGGCTCGGTGCTGCTGCGGCGCACGGTCGATGCCGGCGGCCGCAGCAAGGCCTTTATCAACGGCGCCGCGGCCACGCTGGCGCAGTTGCGCGAAGTGGGGGACCAGCTGGTCGACATCCACGGGCAGCACGCGCATCAGCTGCTGCTGCGCCCGGATGCGCAGCGCCTGCTGTTCGACGCCCACGCCGGGCTGACCCAGCAGGCCGGCGCGGTAGCCGAGGCCTGGCGCGCGTGGCGCGCCTGCGTGCGCCAGCGCGAGGCGGTCGAGCACCAGTCGCGCGAGATGCAGCTCGAGCGCGAGCGGCTGGAGTGGCAGGTAGGCGAGCTCGACAAGCTCAATCCGCAGCCGGGCGAATGGGAAGAGATCCAGGCCGAGTACAACCGCCTGTCGCACGCCGCCGGCCTGATCGACGGCAGCCGCGCGGCGCTTGACGCGCTGTCCGAGGCCGACGGCTCGGTGCTGTCGGCGCTGAACACGATCGTGCACCGGCTGCAGCAGCTGGCCGACGTCGACCCGGCGCTGCGCGACGTGCTGGCCGCGCTCGAGCCGGCCCAGGTGCAGGCCGAGGAAGCCGCGCATTCGCTGACCCGCTACGTCGACCGGCTCGAGCTCGATCCCGAACGGCTGCAGGCCGTCGAGGAACGCATGCAGGCGCTGCACGCCACCGCGCGCAAGTACCGCCTGCCTCCGGAGCAGCTGCCCGAGGAGCTGCTGACGCGCCGCCAGCAGCTCGACGACCTGCAGGCCGCGCAGGACCTGAACAAGGTGATGGCGCGCGAAGCCGCCGCCAAGGCCGCCTACCTGACGCTGGCGCAACACCTCAGCCATGCGCGCAAGCAAGCGGCGCAGGCGCTGTCGGCGGCGGTCACCGACGCCATGCAGGGCCTGTCGATGGCGGGCGGCAGCTTCGTCGCCGCGCTGAACACGCTGGAAGAAGGCCAGAGCTACGGCATGGAGCAGGTCGAGTTCCTGGTGGCCGGCCATGCCGGCGTCAGCGCGCGGCCGCTGGCGCGGGTTGCGTCCGGCGGCGAGCTGGCGCGCATCAGCCTGGCGATCTCGGTGATCACCAGCGAGGCCTCGCCCACGCCGACGCTGATCTTCGACGAAGTCGACACCGGCATCGGCGGCGCAGTCGCCGAAGTCGTCGGCCGACGGCTGCAGGAACTGGGCCGCGCGCGCCAGGTGCTGTGCGTGACCCACTTGCCGCAGGTCGCCGCGCAGGCCGGCACGCACCTGCTGGTCAGCAAGGAAACCACCGATGGCGGTGATGGCTCGGTCACGCGCTCGCGCATCCGCGTGCTCGACCCGGCCGGGCGCGTGGTCGAGACTGCGCGCATGCTGGGGGGCGCCACCGTCACCGCGACCACGTTGCAGCATGCCGAAGAGATGCTGGCGCAAGGCGCCGACGCCCAGGCCGGCGCCGCGCTGCGCGGCACGGCCAAGGAAAGCCGGCGCGGCCGCCGCGCGGCCGGCTGACGCCCCGGCATTGCCCCCGCATCGTCCTCACAGCGCTCGCATCGGCGTACCCGACCCAACTTTCACAGGAGCCCCACCATGACCCGCAACGCGCCGCCGGCAGGCCGCCGCCACCGCCCCTTGCGCGCCGTCCTGGCCTTGGCCACCGCGGCCACCGCCGCACTGCTGGCACTGTCTGGCTGCAAGGCCCAGTCGGGGCCTTACGCGCCACCGCCCGGCAGCATTACCGACGACCGCGCGGTGGGCGACATCATGGTCAAGTTCAAGCCGCCCGCGGTCGAAATGTCGGAGGATGCCGGCAAGCTGCTGGCCGAGATCAAGGGCCCGATCCGCTATGTGGTCAAGCGCCCCATGTCGGGCGGGGTCTGGCTGGTGACGGCGATCTCCAAGTCGGCGGATGCCACCATCGACCAGGCGGTTGATACGCTGCGCGCCACCCCACGTATCGAGACCGCCGAGCCGGACCGGCTGATCCAGCCGAACCGCACCATGCCGACCAGCCGGGATATGCCCAAGAGCTGAGTTTGCCCGCTGAGTCCGTTGCGGAAGCGGCGGGTTCTAAGCCTTCGGTACCCCTTGCGCATCTGGCGCGGATCGTATTCCCTACATAGGATCCCCCTGCGCGCCCGAGGGCGTCCGGGGTGCCTCTGGAGGAATACATGCTGCATCCCGCGCAGTCCGTCTTC
The DNA here is from genome assembly GCF_017814975.1 of Cupriavidus consociatus. Taxonomy (GTDB): domain Bacteria; phylum Pseudomonadota; class Gammaproteobacteria; order Burkholderiales; family Burkholderiaceae; genus Cupriavidus; species Cupriavidus consociatus. The sequence goes on along the minus strand of NZ_JAGIQA010000006.1, from coordinate 37,680 downwards.
CGTCACTGCTTCGCGTTGCGCCACTGGCGGGCAGCCCTGATCACCATCGCTGCGCTTTGTGGCGCGGCACCCATCGCCGCAGGCGCCGCGCCGTCCTCGACTTCAGCCGCAGCCCCGGCCTACACCGGCCAGATCATCGTGCGCTGGCGCGATGGCACCACCTCCACCGTGACCAGCAAGGAGCCGGCCGCGTCGGCGGCGTCAGCAGCGAGCCCGCTGCAGCAACTGCGCGAGCGCACCGGCATCGCCGCCACGCTGCGCCGGCCCATGGGCGGGAACATGGACCTGCTGCAGGTGCCGGACGAACTCGCTGCCGACCCGGAAGCCGCCGCCGCCCGCCTGCGCCAGGACCCGCGCGTGGCCGACGCCGTGCCGGACCGCTGGCTGCGGCTGCACGATACCGTGCCCAATGACCCGGAGTTCCGTGCCAACCAGCCATACCTGCTGGGCACCGGCACCACGGTCGGCGGCGTCAACCTGCCGCGCGCCTGGGACCGAACGCGCGGCAGCGGCGGCATCGTGATCGCGGTGGTCGATACCGGCGTGCTGCAACACCCCGACCTGGCCGCCCGGCTGCTGCAGGGCTATGACTTCATCAGCAGCGCCGCCGTCTCCAACGATGGCGACGATGGACGCGACGGCGATTCTACCGACCCCGGCGACAATGTCCCGTCCGGCTTCACCTGCCCGGGCAGTTCCTCGCCGACCACCGAAGCCACGGCCAACAGCTGGCACGGCACGCGCGTGGCCAGCGTGCTGGGCGCGGTCACCAACAACGGCGAAGGCATTGCCGGCGTCGACTGGAGCGCGAGAGTCCTGCCGGTGCGGGTGTCGGGACGCTGCGGCGCGCTGCTGTCCGATACGGTCGACGGCATGCGCTGGGCGGGCGGCCTGTCGGTGCCGAATGTGCCGGCCAATCCAAACCCGGCGCGGGTGGTCAATATCAGCCTTGGTGGCGGCACCTGCAGCAGTATCGAGCAGCAGGCGGTCAACGACCTGAACGCGCGCGGCGTGGTGGTGGTGGCGGCAGCGGGCAACAACCGCAGCGCGGTCGAAGCGCCGGCCGATTGCCGCGGTGTGATCGCGGTCACGGCCCACGCCAACGACGGCGAGAACGCCACCTATGCCAATGTCGGGCCGCAGGTGGCGATCAGCGCGCCGGGCGGCGGCTGCGGCAACTCACGCGTACAGAACGGGGCGTGCACCACCACGCCGTCGGTGATCCGCACGTTGAGCAACAACGGCGGCACATCGATCGGCGACTACACGGTGTCGTCGTCACAGGGCACCAGCTTCGCGGCGCCGATGGTGTCGGGCGTGGTCGCGATGATGTTTGCGCTGAACGGGTCGCTGTCGCCGGCGCAAGTAACCGCGGCGCTGAAGTCCTCGGCGCGGCCGCATCCATCCGGCACCTTCTGCACCACCAATCAAGGCGTGTGCGGCGCCGGCCTGCTGGATGCCGACAACGCGCTGGCCGCGGCGGTGTCGGCCCCGCCGGCGGCCGCCGCGCCGGCACCGTCCGGCGGTGGCGGTGGCGGCGCGGTGCCACGCTGGCTCGCGCTCGCGTTGGCCGGGACCGGCCTGCTCGGCTTCGCGCTGCGTCGGCGCGCATGACGCTTGCCCTGCCGCGCGGATGCGGCTCAGTCGCCGGCGCTGCGCAGCGGCCGCCGCGCCAGCCACCACTCCTGCACCACCCAGCACAGCAGCCCGGCCACCGCGCCGGCTGCGTGCGCGGCGCGCACCACGCCGAAACCCCATGACGGATCGAAGACAACCGGCGCCAGCCACGACTGCTCCAGCCACACCTTGGCCAGCACGCCCAGGCACAGCAGCACGCCGAGCACGCGCGACAACCCGGGCGCGCGCAAGAGGCCGAGCCCGCCCCACAGAGCCAGCCCGTGCAAGGCGCCGGACAAGCCGCCATACCAGCCAACCGATGGCACGCGTAGCAGCGCCGCCTGTACGGCAACCCCGCAAGCCAGCAGCACCAGCAGCGTGGCGCGCGCCCGCGCCGTGCGCCCGGCCAGCGCCATCAGGCCGGCGGCCGCCAGTGCGTTGGCCAGCCAGTGCATCGCGCCCAGGTGCACCCACATGGCGGTGGCCAGCCGCCACCACTGGCCGTCGAGCCGCACCGCATCGCGCAGGTAGAGGCCGTGCGCGTGCCACCACGGCAGGAAGGTGAAACAGGCGGACAGCGCCCAGACCAGCGCGATCGCCGCCAGCAGCCCCGGCCATGAGGTACCGGCGGGACGGCCCGGGGCCACCGCGGCCGGCGTGGCTGTCGTAGCCTCAGCCTTCACCAAACACGGCCTGCCACAGCGTGCGCACCTGCGCCGTCTGCGCGGCGACCGATTCCGCCGCCACGCGCGCGTGCGCCTGGCCGTCGAGCCGCAACTGGTGCTGGCGCGCGCGGAACAGCCGGTAGGCGCCGCCCACCGCCACGGCCAGCGCGGCATCGATCAGCCCGAGTGCGCCGGCTTCGCGCAGCAGCGCAATATTGCCCGCGTTGCGCGTCAGCTGCGGATGCGCGCGGCTGTGCAGCAGCACCAGGTACTGCACCGTGAATTCGATGTCGACCATGCCGCCGCGGTCGTGCTTGAGGTCAAACAGGCTGGTCGGATTGGGATGGCCTTCGGCCACCTTGCGACGCATCTGCACGATCTCGTCGCGCAGCACCGCGGCATCGCGCTCCTGGCACAGCACCTCGTCGCGCAGCGCCTCGAAGCGCTCGCCGATGGCCGCATCGCCGGCACAGAAGCGCGCGCGCGTCAGGGCCTGGTGTTCCCAAACCCATGCGGTGTTGTCGCCCTCGCGCAGCTGGTAGCGGCGGAAGGCGTCGAAGCTGGTGACCAGCAGGCCGGCCGCGCCGTTGGGGCGCAACCGCGTATCGACGTCGAACAGCGCACCGGCCGCGGTATGGCTGGTGAGCCAGGTGATCAGCCGGCGCGCGAAGGCGGCGTAGACATCGGGCGCGCGCTCGTGCTCGTCGTCATACAGGAAGATGATATCGAGGTCCGAGGCATAGCCCAGCTCCTTGCCGCCGAGCCGGCCGTAGGCGATCACCGCGAAGCGCGGCGTGTCGCGATGGCGCGTGGCGAGCTGGCGCCACACCGTCTGCAGCGTGGCATCGAGCATGGCGTCGGCCAGGTCCGACAGCCGGTCGGCCACCTGCTCCACCGTCAGCATGCCGTGCAGGTCCTGCAGCAGTACGCGGAAGGTCTCGGCATGGTGCTCGCGGCGCAGGATGTCCATCTGGTGCTCGACCTGCCCTTCGGCGGCCAGCAGCCGCTCGTGCAGGCGCTTGCGGAACGCGGCCCAGTCGGGCGCGCCGGCCAGCGCATCGCTGTCGAGCAGTTCGTCGAGCAGCTGCGGGTGGCGCGTCAGGTAGGACGCGGCCCAGCGCGAGGCATGCAGCGTCTGCGCGACGCGGTCCATCGCCTGCGGGTACTCGGACAGCAGCGACAGGTAGGAGGCGCGCCGGCTGATGGCCTCGAGGAAGTCGATAAAGCGCGCGATGGTGCTGTCGGCGTCGTCCTGGCGCGCGGCCAGGTCGAGCGCGCGGTTCACCAGCTGGTCGAAACGGGCGCGGCTGGACTCTGACAGCGCGCGGTAGCGCAGCGACGACGCGATCGCGCGCAGCCGGTCGAGCAGGCCAGTGCAGTCGGTGAAGCCGGCCGCCTGCAAGCGCCGGCACGGCGTGGCGTCGTCGCCGCACCTACCCTGCTCGCCCTGTGCCTGCGCGGCGGCGTCCTCCTGCGGGTTGTCCTGCGCGCGCGCGGCATTGTCGTCGAGCACGATGTCGGGCCACAGCGCTTCGCACGGCGCGGCGTCGGGATCGGAGAAGGTGGCCTCGAACTGCTGCGCCACCGGCTCCTGCAGCGCCGCCAGCCGCGCCAGCAGCTCGCTCCAGCTGGCGCAGCCCATCATCCGCGCCACCGCCAGCTGCTCGTCTTCCGAGGTCGGCAGGTGATGGGTCTGGGCGTCGTCGCGGTACTGCAGGCGGTGCTCCAGCTGGCGCAGGAAGCGGTAGGCGTCGCCCAGCTGTCCGGCCTGGCCGGAAGGCAGCAGGCCGCGCTCGACCGCCACCCCCAGCACTTCCAGCGTGGGCCGCACACGCAGCGCGGGATCCTGGCCGCCGCGGATCAGCTGGAACACCTGCGCCATGAATTCGATCTCGCGGATACCGCCGCGGCCGAGCTTGATATTGAAGGAGCGCTGGTTGACACCATGGCCCGCCAGCCCGCCGCTGCGCTTGGCGGCCTCGCTGCGGATCTGCGCATGCAGCGAGCGGATCGCCGCGATCACGCCGTAGTCCAGGTAGCGGCGGAACACGAACGGCGTGGTCAGGCGCGCCAGCAGGCCGGCGGTGCGCTGCGCGTGCGGCGTGTCGAGCGCCGACACCACGCGGCCCTTGATCCAGGCGTAGCGCTCCCATTCGCGCCCCTGCACCACCAGGTATTCCTCCAGCATGCCGAGGCTGCACGCCAGCGGACCGGCGTCGCCATTGGGCCGCAGCCGCATGTCGACGCGGAACACGTAGCCGTCGGCGGTCACCTCGGCAAGCAGGTTGATCAGGCGGCGCCCGAGGCGGATGAAATACTCATGGTTGGACAGGCTGCGCGTGCCGCCCTGCGTGTCGCCGTCTTCGTCATACAGGAAGATCAGGTCGATGTCGGACGAGACGTTGAGCTCGCGCCCGCCGAGCTTGCCCATGCCGACCACCACCAGCTCCTGCACCTCGCCGCTTTGCTCCCCGACCGGGCGGCCAAAGGTAGCGGCGAGATCGGCGCCGAGCACCGCCAGGCCATGCTGGATCGTCAGTTCGGCCAGGTCGGTCATGGCGCCGGTGATTTCGCCCAGCGCCGCCAGGCCGCGCAGGTCACGCTCGATCACCGCGCACATGACCTCGGCGCGCAGCCGGCGCAACGTGCGCTTGGTGGCTTCCTCGGCATCGGCCGAGGGTTCGTGCAGCGCCTGCAGCCGCGCCTCCATCCACGCGCGCGTGAGCGGCTGTCCGGCGGCCGCCGCGATCACTGCGGGCAGTTCGGGACGTGCCTGCAGCACCCGGCGCGCGTAATGCGAATACGCTGCCGAGTACAATACGTGGCCGCCGCAGACGGCCGCCGGCAGACCCGGCGGCAATGCCTGCGCCGCAGTGACGGCAAAGGCGCCGGCGGTCATGGTTCCGACGCCCTCGGCGGCAGCAAGCGCCGCCGCCGGATCCGCCAGATCAGCGGGTGCCGGGGTGGCGCCCGCGCCATGTTGGTCGGAGGGATCGCCAGCGGCGGAACTCGTCGGGTCAGAGACAGTCATTCCAGTAATTTGAAATGCGAGAAAAGGTGCGGCCGGTACCGGCGGCAGATCAGGCGTGCCCGGACAATGTTGCCCCGATTCACGCTGCGCGCGGTGCGCGCATTCTTGTTGTAGCCGGCCGGGCACCAGATTGGAGAGCGGCTAGTATTGTCGGATAATCTGCGCATGTCCAGCCGCGCTCCACAACCCGCTGACGGTTCTCCCCCCAATGGCGGCGCGGGGGGGCATGTGGCCGCCGTTACGCTGCCGGCTCCGGCCAACGATACCGCCAAGAGCCCCCAAGACAGCTCAGCTGACAACACCGCCAACAACGCCGCGAACCACCCCGCTTCGCCACCACCCGCTCATTCCTTGGCCGCTCCAGGTATCGATTCTCCTGCGCTGACGCGCCCTGCGCGCCTGCGTGGCCTCGCCGGCGCCGGCGCACGCGCGCTCGTTGGCATGGTGCGCCACCCGTTCTGGCGCGGCCTGGGTCGCGCGCTGCTACGGCTGGCGCTGGTGCTCGGCGTGCTGGCGCTGGTGGCAGGCCTGCTGATCCGATTCGTGCTATGGCCGCAGGCATCGGCCGCGCGTGAATGGCTGGAGGAACGCGGCACGCTCGCGCTGTCGGCACAGGTCAGCATCGGCGCACTCGATACCTACTGGGATGGCTGGCACCCCGCCTTCCGCGCCCGCGACCTGCGCGCCGTGGACGATGGCAAGCGCGTGCTGCTGTCGACCGCCACGCTCGATGGCAAGCTGTCGTGGCGCTCGCTGTTCAGCATGGGCCTGCAGTTTGTCAGCCTGGGCGCCACCGGCACAGACATCCTGGTGCGCCGCACGCCCGATGGCAAGCTGCTGGTCGGCGGCATGCCGGTCGATGCCACCGGCGGCCAGGAAGAGGACGACCGCTTCCTGGGCTGGCTGATGTCGCAGGGCCGCGTGTCGCTGTCCGACGGCAGGCTGCGCTGGCTCGACGAAAAGGCCGGCCTGCCGCAGCTCGATATCGGTGAAATCCTCCTTGACACCCGCCGCGACGGCACGCGCCATACCGTGACGCTGGAAGCGCGCTCGCCGGCGCTGGGCCCGCGCCCGCTGGTGGTCAAGTCCGCCTTCACCAACGATTACCTGCACAGCGCCGGCAACTGGCGCTACTGGAGCGGCCAGGCAAGCTGGAACGTGGCCCAGCTGGAATTGCCGGTGCTGCAGCGCTACCTGGCCATGTTCGAGGGCGTGGCGAGCGGCACCTTCAGCACCGACGGCAGCATTGAATTCCGCCAGGGCCGCATCGTGCGCAGCCAGACCCGGCTGCGCGCCAGCGGCGTCGACCTGCAGCTGGCCGGCGCCGCCGCGCCGCTGCGGCTGGCCAATGCGCAGGCCTTCCTGCTGCACCGGACCGAACGCGACGGCAGCAACCTGCTCACCGTCGACACGCTGCTGTGGCAGCCGCAGCCTGCCAACGGCCAGGCGGCACCCGCCGACGCCAGCCGGCGCGAAGGCATGCGCAAGGTCGAACTCGGCTGGGCTTATGCGAAGGACGGAAACCTGCGCAAGTTCACGCTGAAGGCACCTACGCTGGACCTGAACACCGTGCGCGCGCTGGCCAGCTCGATGCCGCTGGAGACCGCGGTGCTGCGCCAGCTGCGCGCGCTGCAGCCGGCCGGCCACATCGACAACCTCAACGTCAGCTGGAGCCGCGAGCGCGCCGGCATGCTCGACCGCAGCGGCGGCAAGCCACACTACGGCGTGCAGGGCACGCTGCGCGACGTCTCGGTCAACGGCCAGCCGGCGGTGCCGGCCCTGGATGCCAAAGGCCGTCCGCGCCTGGGCACGCCCGGTTTCTCGCGCCTGTCGGGCACGTTCTCGTTCGACGACCAGCAAGGCAATGCGCGCTTCGAAGGCAATGGCGCGTCGCTGGTGATGCCCGGGCTGTTCGAGGAGGCGCGCGTGCCGTTCGACCAGATCGGCGGCGATGTACGCTGGCACCACGCCGGCGGCAAGCTGGTGGTGACGCTGGACGGCATCCGCTTTGCCAACGCGGATGCCGCGGGCTCGGTGCGCGGCAGCTGGCGCGCCGGCGGGGACGGCACCTCCGGCATCGCCGATTTGAGCGGCGAGATGACCCGCGCCCAGGTCGCGCGCGTGCCCCGCTACCTGCCGCTGACCATCCCGGCGGGCACGCGGCACTACCTGGCGGGCGCGCTGATGAGTGGCGACGCGGCGGGCGTCAGCTTCCTGCTTAAGGGCGACCTGGAGCATTTCCCGTTCCACGCGCCGTTCGAAAAGGCGGGCGAATTCCGCGTCGACGTGCCGATCGAGCGCGTCAGCTACCAGATAGCGCCGCACGAGACTGGCGCGGGAGGCGTGCCGCTGTGGCCGGTGTTCACCGACATCGCCGGACAGGTCACGTTCGACCGTGGCGGCATGGCCTTCCTGGCACGGCGCGCCACGGTGCACGACATCCCGGGCGTGGTGCTGCAGGACGTCAGCGGCCGCATCGACGACCTCAGCGAACATGGCCGTCTCGCCATCGACGGCGGCGCCAGCGGGCCGGTGCAGGGCTTCCTGCGCTATATCGCCGCTTCGCCGGTGCGCGAATGGACCGCGCACGTGGCCGACGCGGCGCGCGCGCATGGCAACGGCGAGCTCAGGCTCAAGCTCGACATGCCGCTGGAGCACGCCAGCGCGGCCAAGGTGGAGGGCCGTTTCCGCTTCCCCGGCAACGACGTGGTGCTCAGCCCGCAACTGCCGGCATTCGGCAATGCCAGCGGGGACATCACATTCAACGAGCACGGGTTCGGGCTGGAGAACCTGCGCGCGCGCTTCCTGGGCGGCGAAGTGAAGCTCGGCGGCGGCACCCAGCCGGAAGGGGGCACCCGCGTCACCGCGAGCGGAACCGTCTCCGCCGCGGGCCTGCGCGAGGCCGCGGCAGGCTCGGCACTGGCCCCGCTGGCGGCCAGGCTGGAAGGCAGCACCGGCTACAACACCGTGATCGCGGTGCGCGAACGCGAGCTGCAGGTGCAGTTGAATTCCTCGCTCAACGGCATGGCGATCGGATTGCCGGCACCGCTGGCCAAGACGGCGCCGCATGACCTGCCGCTGCGCGTCGAACTGCGCCCCGCGCCCGGCCGCGCCGGCGTCGACGAACTGGCGCTGCAGCTGGGCAACGCCCTCAACGCACGCTACCTGGTGCGCCGCGACCAGAACGGCGGCAACGGCATCGAAGTCGTCGCCGGCGGCATCGGCGTGCAGCAGGCGGCGCCGGCGCCGACGGCCGGCGTCAGCGCCGCGGCGACCTTCGACCGGCTCGACATCGACGCCTGGCGCGCGGCCTTCGCCGGACCGGCGAGCTCCACCGGCGATGGCACGCGCCCCTCGCCCTTCCTGCCGGGGCGCATTGCGCTGCGCGCCGGCACGCTCCATGGCATGGGCCGCACGCTCGACGACGTGGCGCTAGACGCCACGCGCGAGGGCGACGGCTGGAACGCCAGGATCGAATCGCGCCAGATCGCGGGCGCCGTGCAATGGCAGCCGGCCGCCTCCGGTGCCGGTGCCGGTGCCGGTGCGGGTGCGGGTGCGGGTGCCGGTCCCAACGCCACGGGCGCGCTGCAACTGCGCCTGTCGCGCCTGAGCGTGCCCGATGCCAGCGACGAGCGCAACGTGGTCGACGCGCTCGCCAGCAGCATCGACGAACTACCCGCCATTGACCTGGTCGCCGAGCAGTTCATGCTGCGCGGCCACGACTTCGGCAAGCTGGAGGTCAAGGCGCATACCGGCACCAGCGGCACCGCCCCGGTCTGGACCCTGGACAAGCTGAAGATCGAACAGCCCGATGCCACGCTGACCGGCCACGGCAGCTGGCGCGTGCCGCGCCGCCTGCGCGCCGAAGGCAATGCCGAGCGCCGCACCCTGCTGTCGTTCGTCATCGACATCGGCGACGCCGGCGCCACGCTGAACCGGCTGGGGCTGCCGCACACGCTGCGCGACGGCAAGGGCAAGCTGGAAGGCCGCGTGGCATGGCGCGGCTCGCCGCTGTCGATCGACTACCCGACGTTGTCCGGCAAGCTGTCGCTCGACCTGGAGAACGGCCAGATCCTGAGCGTCGAACCGGGCGCGGCGCGGCTGCTGGGCGTGCTCAGCCTGCAGGGCCTGCTGCGCTTTGCCACGCTGGACTTCCGCAGCCTGTCGGGCCGCGGCCTGCTGTTCGACCGCATTTCCGGCGCCGGCACGATCGAGAACGGCGTCGGCACCATCCAGGATTTCGAACTCAAGAGCCCGCAGATCATCGCCAGCATGAGCGGCACCGCCAACCTGCTGCGCGAGACCCAGGACCTGCGCGTAGACGTGGTGCCGCGCATCAATGCCACCTCGACCTCGGTGGCGGCCGCCTTTATCAACCCGGTGCTGGGCATCGGCACGCTCGCCGCGCAGTTGCTGTTTGCCGACGAATTCTCCAAGGTGTTCACCCAGCACTACAGCATCACAGGCAGTTGGGCCAACCCGCAGATCGGCAAAGTGGAGGAGAATAAAGCGCAAGGCCCCCGCTTCCAGAACCGCGCCGAGCCCGCGCTGCCACGCTGAAGCCGCTGCCGTCCGAGAGAGATAAAGAGCCCAAGAGGAAACCAACGCCCATGACTGCCCCCGCCCCATTCCGCGTGGCCGCCGTGCAGACCGTTACCGGCACTTCACTCGATGCCAACCTGGCGCGCGCCGAGGCGCTGATCGCCGAGGCCGCCGCCGGCGGCGCGCAGCTGGTGCTGCTGCCCGAGTACTTCTGCATGATGGGCCGCTCCGAAGCGGACAAGGTGGCCGTGCGCGAGCACGACGGCGACGGCCCGGTGCAGCAGTTCCTGGCCAACGCCGCACGCCGCCACGGCATCTGGCTGGTAGGCGGCACGCTGCCGATGTGGTGCGACGACCCCGCGCGCGTGTACAACACCTCGCTCGCCTTCGACCCGCGCGGCGAGCGCGTGGCGCGCTACGACAAGATCCACCTGTTCGGCTTCACGCGCGGCGCTGAAAGCTATGACGAATCGCGCACCATCCTGGCCGGCCGCACCCCGGTCAGCTTCGATGCGCCCTGCGGCCGCGTGGCCATGTCGGTGTGCTACGACCTGCGCTTTCCCGAGCTATACCGCGGCCTGGCGGCCGGCGCAGGCACCAGCCTGATCCTGATGCCGGCCGCCTTCACCTACACCACCGGCCAGGCGCACTGGGAAATCCTGCTGCGCGCCCGCGCCATCGAAAACCAGTGCTATGTGCTGGCCGCCGCACAGGGCGGCAAGCACGAGAACGGACGCCGCACCTGGGGCCATTCGATGCTGGTCGACCCGTGGGGCGAAGTGCTGGCGATGCTGCCCGAAGGCGAAGGCGTGGTGGCCGGCAGCATAGACCCGGCGCGGCTGGAAGAAGTCAGGCAAAACCTGCCGGCACTGCGTCACCGGGTGCTGTAGCATGTACGCAACCGCGGGGCCGCCGCATGCGGTTGCATGCGGCGGCCCCACCAGGCATTTCACGCTACCGGCAAGATCCATGGCTGGCCGGGGCGGCAAACAGAAGAAAGGACATCTCATGAACGCCGGCGATCTCGGAATCCGCAACCTGGCCACCGCGCAGCAACTGCTGCTGGCGCCATACGGCCTGGACGAGGCCAAGCTGCAGCGCGTGCTGGCCGATATCTTCACGCACAAGGTCGACTATGCCGACCTGTACTTCCAGTACACGCGCAATGAGGCGTGGAGCCTGGAAGAAGGCATCGTCAAGTCGGGCAGCTTCAGCATCGACCAGGGCGTGGGCGTGCGCGCCGTGTCGGGCGACAAGACTGCCTTCGCCTATTCGGACGACATCAGCCTGGCCGCGCTGTCGCAGGCGGCAGCCGCCACCCGCACCATCGGCCGCGCCGGCAACGGCCGCGTCAAGGTGGCGGGCGAACTGGCCTCGCACGCCGGCCGCAACCTGTACGCGCCCAACGACCCGCTCGATTCGATGGCCGCCGCCGAAAAGGTGGCGCTGCTCGAGCGCATCGAACGCATGGCGCGCGCCAAGGACCCGCGCGTGGTGCAGGTGATGGCCGGCCTGGCCGGCGAGTACGACGTGGTGCTGGTGGCGCGCAGCGACGGCGTGATCGCCGCCGACGTGCGCCCGCTGGTGCGCGTGTCGGTGACGGTGATCGCCGAACAGGGCGGGCGCCGCGAGATCGGCTCGTCGGGGGGCGGCGGCCGCTATGCCTACGGTTATTTCACCGACGACCTGCTGCAGAAGTACGTGGACGAGGCCGTGTTGTCGGCGCTGGTCAACCTGGACGCCCGCCCCGCCCCGGCCGGCGCGATGACCGTCGTGCTGGGCCCGGGCTGGCCCGGCGTGCTGCTGCACGAGGCCGTCGGCCATGGCCTGGAGGGCGACTTCAACCGCAAGGGCTCGTCGGCCTTCGCCGGCCGCATGGGCGAGCGCGTCGCGGCCAGGGGCGTGACCGTGGTCGATGACGGCACGCTGGCCAACCGCCGCGGCTCGCTCAACCTGGACGACGAAGGCAACCCGACCCAGTGCACCACGCTGATCGAGGACGGCATCCTGCGCGGCTATATCCAGGACACGCTCAACGCGCGCCTGATGAAGATGCCGGTCACCGGCAACGCGCGCCGCGAAAGCTATGCCGCGCTGCCGATGCCGCGCATGACCAACACCTACATGCTCAACGGCGACAAGGACCCGCAGGAGATCATCGCCAGCGTCAAGCGCGGCCTGTATGCGGTCAATTTCGGCGGCGGCCAGGTGGATATCACCAACGGCAAGTTCGTGTTCTCGGCGAGCGAGGCATACATGATCGAGGATGGCAAGATCACGTACCCGGTCAAGGGCGCGACGCTGGTCGGCAACGGCCCCGAATCGCTGAAGGACGTCACCATGATCGGCAACGACATGCGCCTGGATTCCGGCGTTGGCGTCTGCGGCAAGGAAGGCCAGAGCGTGCCGGTAGGCGTGGGCCAGCCGACGCTGCGGATCGAAAACATGACGGTGGGCGGCACGGCCTGACGCTGCATCGCCCCAATGAAACGGGACCCGCGGGTCCCGTTTTTCATGGTGCCTACGGTCCGAGCGGCCGCGCTTCGTACACCAGATTGAACGGCGTCTGCGCCGCCCTCCGGAACCTGCCGAAGCCTGCCTGTTCGGCCACCCCGCGCATGCGCGCCTCGCCTGCCTGCGCCCCGAGGCATAGCCCCACCTCCTGCGAGCGCGACGCCGGCGTGCAGATGAATGTGGAAGCGGAATAGAACACGCGCCCGACGGGATTGAGGTTGTCTTCCAGCTTGTCGTTGGCAAACGGCTCGACAATCATCCATGCGCCGTCCGGCCGCAGCGTCTCGCGCACGTGCCGCGCCGCGCCCACCGGGTCGCCCATGTCGTGCAGGCAGTCGAACACCGCCACCAGGTCGTAGTCCCTGCCGGCGTAGTCCTTGGCGCTGGCGACTTCGAAGCGCACGCGGTCGCCCACGCCCGCGCGCCGCGCGGCCTCGGTGGCATGGCGTACCGACGGCTCGTGGTAATCGAAGCCGACAAAGCGCGAGGCCGGATAGGCCTGCGCCATGATGATGGTCGACGCGCCATGGCCGCAACCCACATCAGCCACGCTGGCGCCGCGCTTGAGCCGCGCCTCGATGCCATCGAGCGCGGGGATCCACTCCGAGACCAGATGCGCGGCATAGCCCGGCCGGAAAAAGCGTTCGGTGCCGTGGAACAGCGCCGGGTCATGTTCATGCCAGCCCAGCCCGCGCCCGTTGCGGAAGATGTCGATCATTTTCGGGATGGCGCGGAACTGCGCCACCGCAATCTGGAACGCGCCGGGAATGAACGCCGGACTGCCCTCTTGCGCCAGCGCGAAGGCCTGTTCTTCGTTCAGGCTGAATTCCGCGCTGTCGGGATCGTAGTCGACGTAGCCGCTGGCGGCCTGGGCCGACAGCCATTCGCGCAGGTAGCGCACGTCGGTATGAGTCTTCTGCGCCAGCACGTCGGCGGTCATCGGCTTTTCCGCCATGGCCTTGTACAGGCCCAGTTCATCGCCGACCACCACGGTGGCAGCGTGCATCACCGCGCCGATATCGTGGACGAACTTCTCCATGAAGGCGTTCAGCCTCGCCTCGTCGACGCTCATGATGCACCTCCCCGTGCGCTCCCTCCCGTTCAATATAGGCTGCAGCCCTTGCCGATACAGCAGGAAATGGCGCACGGCGACACGCTCTCGCGCGGCGTTGCGGACACTTGCCAACCCTGTCAAAAGGCGCTATAAAGATGCTTCGTCGCGCCGCAGGCAACCAAAGCGCCGCGAAATTTTACCGTGCGGCGCGCAATTTCCTGCCTTTCTGCCACGCAGTGCAGCACAAATCCAGCGCCCATCGACAAAATCGAATCAAGCTGACCCCAGCCAACGTCCTTTTCCGCCATGTCCGCTAAGTTTTACTTTTACTTCTTTAGCGATCTCACACCGCTGGCGGATAGGGAGGGACGGCTGTAAGCGCCCCGAATACAAAAGAAACCGCCAGCGACCCTGGCGGTTTTTTTATACCTGTTTGTTTCCCACTCTCACGACCTCACAAGAAATCCCGGAGCCATCATGCTGAAGAACACCGACGACCTGCGCATTCGCGAACTCAAGGAGCTGCTGCCGCCGGCGCACCTGATCCGCGAATTTGGCTGCTCAGAAGCGGCTTCGGACGTGATCTACGGCGCGCGCCAGGCCATGCACCGCATCCTGCACGGCATGGATGACCGGCTCATCGTCATCATCGGCCCGTGCTCGATCCACGATACCCGGGCCGCGCTGGAATACGCCAAGCTGCTCAAGGTGCAGCGCGACCGCTTCGCCAACGAGCTGGAAGTGGTGATGCGCGTCTACTTCGAGAAGCCGCGCACCACGGTGGGCTGGAAGGGCCTGATCAACGACCCGCACATGGACGGCAGCTTCAAGATCAACGACGGCCTGCGCACCGCGCGCGAGCTGCTGCTGAACATCAGCGAGATGGGTGTGCCGACCGGCACCGAATACCTCGACATGATCAGCCCGCAATACATCGCCGACCTGGTCAGCTGGGGCGCGATCGGCGCGCGCACCACCGAGTCGCAGGTGCACCGCGAACTGGCCTCGGGACTGTCGTGCCCGGTGGGCTTCAAGAACGGCACCGACGGCAACGTCAAGATCGCGGTGGACGCAATCAAGGCCGCGTCGCAGCCGCACCATTTCCTGTCGGTAACCAAGGGCGGCCATTCGGCGATCGTGTCGACCTCGGGCAACGAGGACTGCCACGTCATCCTGCGCGGCGGCAAGGCGCCCAACTACGACGCCGCCAGCGTGCAGGAAGCCTGCGACGCCATCTCCAAGGCCGGGCTGGCCTCGCGCCTGATGATCGATGCCTCGCATGCCAACAGCAGCAAGAAGCATGAGAACCAGATCCCGGTGTGCGAAGACATCGGCCGCCAGATCGCCGACGGCGACCAGCGCATCATCGGCGTGATGGTCGAATCGCACCTGGTGGCAGGCCGCCAGGACCACGTGCAGGGCACGCCGGTGGAGAACCTGACCTATGGCCAGTCGGTCACCGATGCGTGCATCGGCTGGGATGAATCGGTCAAGGTGCTGGAAGGCCTGGCGGAATCGGTGCGCCAGCGCCGCCTGGTGCCGGGCAGCGGCAACTGAGCCATCAAACGCGTGCGCCTTGCATGACTACCGGCTACATCCGGCTGTCATGCATGGCGCCGCCGCTGAGGTCCGCCAGTTCGGGCGTCACCTCGGCGTAGCGCAGCAGCTTGCCGCCATGGCGGGCGATAAAGGCGCTGGCATCGCTTTCGGCGCGGAAGCTCGCCAGCGTCGGCCCCATCGATCCGTGGCGCCCACTGCCGGCGACATACACGCCGGTGGTGGCATCGAACCAGTGGCCGCGCGGCCGTTCCCAGTCAGCCCGCGCCATGTCCTGCACGAACACCGCGCGCACCGGCCTGACCTGCTCGGGCCGCAGCAGTGCGTGGAACAGTTCCACTGTGTCGCAAAACCACTGCGGGCGCGCCTCGCCGGCATAGAAGATCTGCGCCTTGGGGCCTGGATAGTCGGCCAGCAGCATGCCATCCAGCACGCAGGCGGTGGCAGACTCGATTTCCTGCGGCTGCGCGGCGCCTTCCGGCTTCTTGCCGCAGGCGGCAACAAAGACCGTGGCACCGGCCATGGCAAGCATCAGGTGGCGGCGACGCAAAGAAGATGGGGAACACATCAGCGGAATCTCCTGGCAGCCAGAACCAGCGGCACGGCAATCCACGCCAGCAGCGCCGCACCGGTGGGCCAGGGGCTGGCCAGCGCCGGCGGCACGATGCTGGCAACACCGCCGGCGCTGCGCAACTGGTCGAGTGAAAAGGCATTGACGATGCGGAACAGGTCCGCGGGATTCAGCAGCAGCAGCCACGCGATCCAATCGGTACCGGACCCGCTGGCGCCGGCCTCCCCCGCGCCAGCAACCAGCAGCCCGAGCAGCAGCAAGTCGAACACCAGCACGAAAAAGAACCACAGGCCGATCGCCAGGCCCGATGCCTGCGCGCGGTCGCGCGACAGCACCGACAGCCACAACGCCAGGCTCAGGAACGCCAGGCCCAGCAGCCCGGCGCTGGCGACAAAGCCGAGGTAGTGGTACAGGCCGGGCCAGCCGAACTGGCGCGCCAGCAGCAATGCCATCAGCGCAAAGCCGCCGGCGGTGGCAAGCAGCAGTGCTGCGGCCAGCCCGAGGTACTTGCCCAGCAGCATCTCGCCGCGCGTCAGCGGCAACGACAGCAGCAGGTCCAGCGAGCCGCGCTCGCGCTCGCCCACCACGGCATCGAAGCCGAGCAGCAGCGCGATCATGGGCACCAGGTAGATCACCAGGCTCACCAGGCTGGTGATGACGAACTCCAGCGAACGCGGTCCGAGCACACCCTGCTCGGCCCCGCCGAAATAGCCGATCGCCACCGACAGCGCGGTGAAGACGACCGCCACGGCCAGCACCCAGCGGTTGCGCATGCGGTCGCGGAATTCCTTGGCGGCGATTGCTGCCACCTGTCCTGCATCGATGCGCGCGCTCATGCTTGCCCCCGCATGCCGAGGAACAGGTCTTCGAGCGAGGGCTCGCGGATCTGCAGGTCACGCAGGCGGCCAGCAAGCGGCTGCAATGCGGCGAGCACAGGCATCTTGGCAGCAACGGGACAGCGCACGGTCAGTTCATCCGGTGCCCCCTCCACCACTTCGATCATGGCTTCCACCTGCGTCCGCAGCAGATGCAGGGCGTCCTGGCGCGCACGCGGTTCGAGACGCAACAGCAGCGTCAGCGGCAGCGCCGCCTGCGCGCGCAGCGCCTCCAGGCTGCCGGTGGCCTGCAAGCGGCCGCCGGCAAGAATGGCGAAGCGGTCGATGCGCTGCTGCAGTTCGGCCAGGATGTGCGAGGTAATGACGATGGTTACGCCGCGCTCGCGCAGCGCGTTGAGCATCCGGTAGAAGTCGCGGATTGCCGCCGGGTCCAGCCCGTTGGTCGGCTCGTCGAGGAACAGCACGCGCGGCGCGCCGAGCAGCGCCTGCGCAAACCCGAGTCGCTGGCGCATGCCTTTCGAGTACTCGCGCACCGGACGCTTGGCGGCGGCGGACAGGCCGACCCGGTCGAGCATCGGTGCACAGGCATCCGCCTGCACGCCCTTCAGGCGCGCAAGGAAGCGCAGCGTTTCCAGCCCGCTCAGGTTGTCATAGAGCACCAGATGCTCGGGCAGGTAGCCGATCCCGCGCCGCGCCGCGCGAAATGCGCGGCTGCCTACGTCGGCACCCGCGACGCGCAAGGTGCCATGTGTCGGCGGCAACAGCCCCAGCATCATCCTGAACAGCGTGCTCTTGCCCGCGCCGTTGTGCCCGATCAGCCCGAGCAGTTCGCCCTGCCCCACATTAAGACTGACATCATCGACGGCGCGCAGCGAGCCGAAGTGCCGGCTGACGCCGGTCAGCACAATGGCATCCGTGGCCATCTCAGTTGCCGCTGGCCTGAGCATCCCAGTCCCTCCAGTTGGCGCGCACAGGTCGCATTCGCGGATAGGCATCGACCACGCCCGGCGCCCGGATCACCGGGAACTGCCGTGCCGCCAGCCGCAGCGCCTGCAGCGCCGGACTGCCCAGCAGCAGCGTCACCCCCGGGTAGCGCCAGCCGAGCCGGTCGACGAGGTCGTTGGCCTGGTACGGCACGTCGCCCACGCCGTCGCCGTCGCGGTCCCAGCCCAGGTAGCTGCTCCAGTAGTTGCCCTGCCCGCGCCCGCCCCACGGCTCGTCGCGCGCACCCACGTAGCGAACCGGCTCGCGGTTGCCGATGAAATCGTTGCCCTGCACCACGTTGCGGGTCGAGCCGGCCGACAGGTGCACGCCGATCGCATTGCCCAGCACCAGGTTGCCGCGCAGCGTTGCGTACTCGACGTCGTAGACAAAGAAGCCGCGCTGGTTGCCGGCGACCACGTTGCCTTCGATCACCGAGTCCTGCAGCGTGCGCAGCATGATGCCGTGGTCCGCATTGCCCCAGGTGCGGTTGTTGCGCACGACCTGGTCGCGCACTTCCATCAGCGCCAGCCCGCCGCGGTTGCGGTAGCTGTCGTTGCCTTCCCACAGGTTGTGGTACGAGTTCATGTAATGGGTGCCGTAGCGGCTGTAGTGCAGCCGGTTGCCGCGAAAGATGGCATGGTGCGAGACATCGACGTAGAGTGCGTCGCGCACGAAGCTGATATTGTTGTCGAGGATGCGTGCGCCACGCGTGTTGTAGAGCTGCACGCCGTTGCCGCGCTGCGCCGAGTTGTAGTCGCGCTTGCCGGTGATGGTGTTGCGTTCGATGCGGACATCGTCGGCCTTTTCGATCCACAACCCGAACAGGTTGTAGGTCAGGTCGCAATCGCGCACCACCGCGCGGTGTGCGCCGGGGCGGATATAGATGCCGGCGTTCTGGTCCTTCAGGCTGTCGCCGGAGTCGCGCACGATCAGGCCTTCGACCGTCACGTCAGGCGCCACGAGGCGCAGCGTGTCGCCGCGCAGCGCGCCGCTGAGCGTGGGCCGCGCGATGCCGCGCAGCACCAGCGGCTTGTCGACGTCGAAGTTGCCGGTGTAGTGGCCGCGCGCGATCTCGATGGTGTCCCCCGCGCCGGCGGCATCGATCGCCGCCTGCAGCGACTGGCCGGGCTGCACGCGCCAGGTCGCGGCCTGGGTGCATGCTATCCATAAAAGCGCGATACCAGGCATCAGCTTCATGCGGCCAGCGTCCCCATCGCCTTCAACGCCAGGAACAGCACGGCACCGACCAGCAGGTTCTTGAAGCCGACATAGCTCAGCATGTCCATCACGGTAGCGCGCCGGTAGCGGCCGCGCCACCACGGGCCATCCTTGACGTAGCGCTTGCCGGACAGGCGGATCAGCACTTCATAGAGGCTCCAGCCCAGCCACCAGCCGATCACCGCGCCGGCGCGCATCTGTCCGGTGGCGGCCAGCGTCCAGGCAACGGTTGCCGCCAGCGCTAGCGCGAGGCCCGCCAGCTGCAATGCAGCCGCCGTACGCCAGCCCCGCCCGCTCCATGGACACAAGTGATCCCACAGCTCGGCGAGCCAGCGCGCGGCGCCGGCCGTTGTCGCGTATGGCGGCGCCACCGGGTCGGTCGGCATCCGCGGATCGGGGCCCGACGGTTGCTTCGCGTCGGCCAATACTGGCACCAGCGGAATGAAATACCCGTTGCGTCCCACCGGCGTCAGTGGCAGCCCGTCGCGCTCACGATGCTTGCGCTCGCGCGCCAGCGGCGGGCAGCCGCGCGTATCGGTATAGAGCACCATGCAATCGAGGCAATGCAGGCATTCGCGCTGGTCGATGCGGCCATCGGCATCGATCGCCTGTGAGCCGCAGCCCACCGCGCATGCCTTGCAGTGGTTGCAGTCGGGCTTGCGCCGCAGGCCAAACCAGCGGAATGTGCTGGGCATCGCCAGTGCGGCGCCGAGCGGACACAGGTACTTGCAATAAGGCCGTTCGATAAACAGCGACAGTCCCAGCAGCGTGCAGGCGAACAGCCCGTACGGCCACGCGCGGTTCTGGATGCCGACCAGGAAGGTCGTCTTGAACGGTTCGATCTCCGCCAGTATCTCGGCCAGCCCCATCGAAAACACCGACACCGCCAGCAGCCCCATGAACACGCCGTACTTGACCCACTTGAGCCGGTCATGCCAGCGACGCGGCAACTGCCGCTGCCATCGCTTCAGCCCCAGGAAGCGGCCCAGCTTGTAGATCGCCTCGGACAACGAGCCGAATGGGCAAAGCCAGCCGCAGAACAGCCCGCGTCCGAACAGCAGCACGGTGGCGATGATGAAAATCCAGGAGCAGAAGATGAAGGGATCGCTGAGGAACAACGCCCAGTCCCAGCGCAGCAGCAGCGCGTGGAACCATGTCAGCACCTGCGTGATCGACGGCTGCGCCATCGCCCCGAAGCCGACAACGACGATGCTGAGCGCCCAGGCTGTGTACTTGAACGCATTGACCGGCCACTTGTTCTTGTGCGTGGCGTGCCGCGTCAGGCGGTCGCGCAGTGCGTAGACCAACGTGACCGCGCCGAGCAGCGCGATGAACAGAACGATTGCGGTGGCCTGGTTGCGCCAGACCTTGCGCCATGGCGCCTCGGGTTCGTCGATCTGCGGCCGGCCGCCCTGCAGCATTGCTGCCGGCAGCCAGTATGGCGCATCGAAGCTGGCGAAGCTGCGCATGCCGGTGGCACGGTCGACGCGATTGCCGAGGAACGACAGCTTCCATGGATACGCCGCGGAAAACGCCGGCGACCGGATCACGAAAATCGCCGACTCGGTCACCGCCGGCGCGCCCTGCGCCGCGACGCCGTAGAGGTTGAGGTAGTCCAGGTCGCGGAAGGTGAAGGCGTCTGCACCCTGGCGCACCTGCACGCGATCGTAGATGCCGCCACGCACGAAGCCCGAGCCCTTGAACGACTCCGCCCCTTGGGTGCGGATCACGAAAATGGCGTGCTCGCCGGGCTTCAGCTGCGCGCGCAGCCCATGCCAGCCGGCATCGCCCAGCACGCTGCGGCCGATGTCGGGATGGTTCAGGTCACCAAACCACAGTTCGATGAACGGCTCGCCGCTACCGGGCAACCCCACTTGCGCCGGCTGCACAAGCAGCCGCTGCACCAATCCGCCGGCCGCCATTTGCTGCCAGCCATAATGCCTTCCGCTTTCGGCAAACCGCGCCGGTGCCCGCTGCGTCGGCGCCAGGATGCCGACCTGCCGCGCCACCGCCGCGCCCGACGTGGTCAGCACCTGGTTCTGCGCGATCACCGTCACGGTGGCGCCGGAAATGGCATCGACGCCGACCACGCCCTCGTCCGGCCGCGACTGCCCGACCTCGATCTTGTCGGCAACCGACTTGCCGACGTACTGCCGGTTGAAATCGAGCAGCGCCGATTCCGGGATGCCCAGCAGCAGGATCGGCTCGGAATGCTTCAGTACCCTGACGCCGGTGTACTGTCCCCGCGTATCCATGCCGATCAGCGTCACCACCGGCTTGCCGGAATACGCCGGCGTATCGGTGATGTCGGTCGACAGCATCACGTACCCGAGCAGTTCGCGCTTGCCGTCCGCGCCAGTGCGATAGCCCTCGACATAGGGCGGTTGTCCCTTGCGCGGAGAGAAGCTGGTTGCGCCGGGCAGCACTTCAGTGCAGGACACCAGCGAGCACAGGTCCGCCGCGGCGGACAGTTCCGACGGCAAGGTCGCCTCGTATGCGCCGGCGTGTGCCGGCACGGCAACGCCTAGCGCCAGCAGGCACACGGCGAAGCATGCCGCAAGCCATTCGAGAATTGCGTGGATCATGGAATGTTGGGGGCAAGCAGACGACCGGCGCGGCGGCGGGCACCGCGCCAGGTCATCCACGCATGCCGTCTCAGGCCTCGACGATCATGCGGCTGCGCATTTCAAGATGCAGCGCGTGGCAGAAGTGGGTGCAGTAGCACCAGAACACGCCCGGCTTGTCGGCGACAAAGGTCACCGACGCGGTCTCGAGCGGATTGACGATGAAGTTGATGTTGTACTTGGGGATGGCAAACCCGTGCGTCAGGTCTTCGATCTTGTCCAGGTTGGTCAGGATCAGCGTGACCTCGTCGCCCTTCTTCAGCTTGATCTCGCGCAGCGAGAACACCGGCGCCTGCGACGTGATCTTCACCGTCACCTTCCTGCCGTTGCGGAACACGCCCGACTGCTGCGGATCCTTCACCGCCAGCGGGAAATCATCCAGCGCATAGACCTGTTTCGGCCGCAGCAGCTCGCGACGGAAGATGATGAAATCGTGCGGTTCGCTGTGCACCGGATGGTCCGCCAGCAGCACCATCTTGTCGCCCGAGATATCGATCAGCTGCTCGTTTTCGGCATGCAGCGGCCCAACCGGCAGGAAACGATCCTTGGAGAACTTGCAGCCCACTGCCAGGAATTTGCCGTCGGCGGCGATCGTCTCGGACTGCGAGGCGTTGAGGTGGCCGGGCTGGTACTGCACGTCGAGCCGGTCGACCACGTACTTGGCGTTCTTGTCGCCCTTGTGGAAGCGGATCGCCGCCTCGATGTTCCACTTGACGATCTGGCTGTCGAGGAACAGCGTGGTATAGGCATTGCCGCGCCCGTCGAAGGCGGTATGCAGCGGCCCCAGGCCCAGTTCGACCTCGGCGACGATCGCCTCGTCGGGCGTCTCCAGCTTGCCATCGAACCAGTCCAGCACCTTGGCCAGTTCGATCACGGTGCCGGTCGGCGACAACTTGCCAGCGCAGATGAAGTACTTCTGGTCCGGGCTGGCATTGACCCCGTGCGGGTTCTTCGGCACCGAGACGTAGGTAGTCAGCGCGGTCTTCGGGTTGGCGTTGGCCGCGTGCGTGCCGTCGACCACCGGCACCTTCGAGTCGCCGATGGTCTTGAACTTCCCCTCCTTGATCGCGGCCTCGATGCGGGCGATGTTGAAGAACAGGCAGGCGTCGCGCTCGGCCGACATCATGTCTTCATAGCGCGCACCCATCTCGACGTTGTACTGGTTGGTGGCGGCCAGCTTGCCGTCGTACGAGGTCGCGACCAGGTCGCAGTTGCCGTCGATCAGGACCTGCCAGCGTACCGCCATCGTCTGCGCATCGACACAGGTGAACAGCGAGCGGTACTTGCCGGCGTCCTCGGTCGGCGTATTGGGCAGCGGCAAGCCGAACTCCGCGCCGCAGAACACGCGCGTCGTGTAGTTGATGTTCGCATCGACCGGATCGCGTTTGTCGGGGAAGATGCCATGGAAGCCCTGCACGTTGGGCAGGTCGGTGATCTTGTCGCAGATAAAAAAATCGAGCCGGATGCGCGCCAGCCGCGCGTTGATCTTGTCGTTGATCCACGCATAGCGGCCATCGTAGTTGCCGTCCTTGTAGGACGCATGCACGTGGTGCGTGTCGCCGACGGTGTACAGCACGTTGCCGTCGGGACGCGTGCCCATCACGCGCTTGGATTCATTGGTGATGCCCCAGCCCGTCAGCGCATCGGGCACGAAGCACGGGATGCGGTGCAGCTCGCGCCCCGAGGGCAGGCCCAGAACGCGCACGTCACCCGCATGGCCTCCGCTCCACAGGCCGTAGTAGGTATCGAGCTCGCCCGGCTTCAGGTGCACCGACGCACCGGCGTGCGCACTGCCATGCCCTGCCTGGGCACCGCTTGCCGCGGTGGCCGCGGCGGGCGCCCCGCCCTTGTCCGTGCACGCCGCCACGCCGGCCAGCCCGGCCAGCGCCGCGGTGTTGATAAAACGCCTTCGCCCCGGCGCTGCCGGTGCATCGGTGTGTGCCAGTGGGTCTTGCGAATGCCTCGTCATCTTCGATCCTCGAACCGTCATTGCAAGGGGCGGAGGGCTCCGCCCGCTTTCTTCGTTGTGTGTTGGCCTGTTGGTGGCCTGTTGGTGGCCTGTTGGTGGCCTGTTGGTGGCCTGTTGGTGCCGGCTACAGATAGTCGAAGCAGTTGGCGCGAACGAGATTGACGGTCGTCATGGATTCCTTAAATATTCATTTTTAATGCATGTTTTTTCGAAGGCTGGCCGGAGAATGGCGGCACCACAACGTCAACGATCGATGCGGCACGCGCCGCCTACCTGTCATGCGCGCCAAGACCCTACCCGCAACGCTGTCTTCTTCCTCTCGCATCCACGCCATGCGCCGCAACGTGCTGCGCGCCGCAGCGGCCAGCGTGCCGATGCTCGCCACCGCCATGTTCGTCAGGCCCGCGTTGGCCGATGCCACGGTCACGCGGGCATCGCGGCGCCTGCTGGGCACGCAAGTCGATATCGTGGTGCAGGACAGTTCTTACCTGGATGCAAGCACCGGCATCGCCGCCGCCTTTGCGGAGATGGCGCGCCTGGAGCGATTGATGTCGCGCTACCGGCCCGATAGCCAGGTCAGCGCGCTGCAGCGCGCGGCGGGCCGGCAACCGGTGCCGGTCGCACCGGAACTGATGGCAGTGCTGCAAGCGGCGGGGGCGCTGTCGGCGCGCACCGGGGGCGCGTTTGACATCACGGTCGGCGCCTTTGCCGGCTGGCACTTCGGTGAGGACAACACGCGCGTGCCGACTTCCGCCCAGTTGGCACGCGAACGGTCGCTGGTCGACTACCGGCAAGTCATGCTCGACGAACGCCGCGGCGAAGCGATGCTGCTGCGCCCGGGCATGCGCCTGGACCTGGGCGGCATCGCCAAGCTGCCGGTCCTGCAGGCTGGCATGCAGGCATTGCGCAGGCATGGATTGCGTCATGCCATGATCAATGGCGGGGGCGATGTGCTGGCGAGCGGCCAGCTGCAGGGGCGCGACTGGCGCGTCGGCGTGCGCGATCCGCGCGCACCGGCACGGCTGCTGGGCGTGCTGGCGGTATCCGACACCGTGGTAGCGTCATCGGGCGACTATGAGCGCTGCTTCGTGGCCAACGGCAAGCGCTACCACCACGTGCTCGACCCCGCCACCGGCATGCCGGCGGCGGGTCCGCATGGCGTGACGCTGGTGGCTTCAGAGACCGCGGCGGTCAACGGGGTCGGCGCTGCCTTGATGGTGGCGGGCCCGACCGCCGCGGCCGGCCTGCTGCACGGCGCAGCCGGCGTCGACGCGCTGGTCGTCGGCGACGGCAAGCCCTGGCTCACGGCAGGGATGCAGCGCCGGCTGGCAGGCGTGGCGGCATAGGTCGCGCTGGCGCGCCGCCCAAAGAAAAGGCCGCCTGTACCAAGGCGGCCTTTTCCTAACCCAAGGCGCGGCAATCGCCGCGCTACGGCTTACTTCTTCAGCACCAGGTCGCCCGGCAGCGACTCGATATACGCAGCCATATCCTTCAGTTCCTTGCGCGTGAACGGACGCGGCTTGCCATCCTTGCCGGTCACCGCCGGATTGGCGTTGACCTGGCCGGCCATGATCGCATTGGAGCGGCCCACCAGCGCGTTGCCCGACACCTGGTACGACAGCAGCGCGTGATACAGATAGTCGGCATGCTGGCCGGCCAGCTTGGGATAGTCGGGGGAGATCGGCTTGTTCATGCCCGCGCCGTGGCAGGCCACGCAGGCTCCCTTTTCCACCAGCGCCTTGCCGTTGGCGAGGTCGGCGGCCGAAGCCGGCAATGCGGCGGCACCCAGCACGAGTGCGCCGAGCGCGATCGAAAGCGTCTTGAGCGTCTTCATGATGGGTCTCTTACTTCAGGGCGTTGTTCTGGGTATTCGGCTTCTGCTGCGAGTAGTAGGCCGCCACGTCGGCGATGTCCTGCTCGGTCAGCGTGGCGGCGATGCTGCGCATGGTCGGGTGCTTGCGCTCGCCCTTCTGGTACGCCTTCAGCGCATTTTCGATGTACTTGGCGCTCTGGCCGCCCAGCAGCGGCACTTCATAGATCTCGGGGAACGACGCACGGTAGCCCGGAATGCCGTGGCATCCGATGCACATTGCAACCTTGTCCTTGGCAGCGTCTCCATTGCCCTTGACTTCCTGTGCCTGCGCGCCCATTGCAGCCGCGCCCAGCACCACCATCGTGAGGAGCTTTTTCATTGTCTTTGCGGATTGGAAATTAAACCGTGCGTGACCTGCCCTGCCGGGCGGAGACGGTTTCAGAATGCTTCTGGGGAAAGCCTGGCTTGTCGATGGGGTTGCAAGAGGTGCAACCCGCCAGACCCGCCCAGACATTCGGCATCCGGGATCATTGCCGTGATGTGGAACACATTCTGGAACCACCTCGCGCAATCGCCGCGACCCGGGCGGGCCGCTGGGACTTCTGAGCGCGGACTGCCGGATACTGGAGAACTGGACGTGGGGGCGCGTCAAACCGGCGCATTGTACAGCAGGCGACACCTGACAGTCCACTGCAGTCCGGCAACCGCCCGCTGTAGCGGGCCATCTGTCAGCCCCAGCCAACACGAACCGCAAAGGTCTTTTATACTGGCCCACTCCGGGGAAAGCGCACGACCGTTCGCAGACGCTCGATGCCAGGCCCGGACGAACCATACCGCTCATAATGAAAGCGCGCGTGACAGCGCGAAGAGACTGCGCCAAACACGCCAACCCGGCCCGAACCGACCAAGACCGGGCCGTCACCTCCAGGTTGCCTCATGTCAAACACCGCCAACGCTTCCGCCCAAGCTTCTTCCGCCCAGCAGGCCCGTTTCGAGGGCAGTGACCAGTATGTCGCCACCGACGACCTCAAGCTGGCCGTCAACGCCGCGCGCACGCTGCAGCGACCGCTGCTGATCAAGGGCGAGCCCGGCACCGGCAAGACCATGCTGGCCGAGGAAGTGGCCGCCGCGCTGGGCATGCCGCTGCTGCAGTGGCATATCAAGTCGACCACCAAGGCGCAGCAGGGCCTGTACGAATACGACGCGGTCTCGCGCCTGCGCGACTCGCAGCTCGGCGACGATCGCGTGCACGACATCCGCAACTACATCGTCAAGGGCGTGCTGTGGCAGGCCTTCGAGGCCGACGAGCAAGTGGTGCTGCTGATCGACGAGATCGACAAGGCCGACATCGAATTCCCCAACGACCTGCTGCGCGAACTCGACCGCATGGAGTTCTACGTCTACGAGACGCGCGAACTGGTCAAGGCGAAGCACCGTCCGCTGGTGATCATCACCTCGAACAACGAGAAGGAACTGCCCGACGCCTTCCTGCGCCGCTGCTTCTTCCACTACATCAAGTTCCCGGACGCCGACACCATGCAGCAGATCGTCGACGTGCACTACCCCGGCATCAAGCGCGAGCTGGTCGCCGCCGCGCTGGAATCGTTCTACGAGATGCGCAACCTGCCGGGCCTCAAGAAAAAGCCGTCCACGTCCGAGCTGATCGACTGGCTCAAGCTGCTGATGGCCGAGGACATCCCGCCCGAGGCGCTGAAGAGTCCGGACAAGAAGGCAGCGATCCCGCCGCTGCACGGCGCGCTGCTGAAGAACGAGCAGGACGTACACCTGTTCGAGCGCCTGGTGTTCATGAACCGCGCCAACCGCTGAGCGAGCTGCCTGTCATGACCGCTTTTGCCAATCCCGTGACCCTGGCCGGCAAGCACGCCACGCTGGAGCCGCTGCGACCCGAGCATGCCGACGGCCTGCGCGCCGCCTGCGCCGACGGCGAGCTGTACAAACTCTGGTACACCAGCGTGCCCGCGCCCGAGCGCATGGAAGCCGAGATCGCGCGGCGCCTGGGCCTGCAGGAACAGGGCTCGATGCTGCCGTTCGCGGTGCGCGACGCCGCGGGCGAGCTGGCGGGCATGACCACCTACATGAATATCGACGCGGCCAACCGGCGCGTGGAGATCGGCTCCACCTGGTATGCGCGCCGGGTCCAGCGCTCGCCGCTGAACACCGAGTGCAAGCTGATGCTGCTCGGCCATGCCTTCGACCAGCTCGACTGCATCGCCGTGGAATTCCGCACGCACTGGATGAACCAGCAGAGCCGCGCCGCGATCGCGCGCCTCGGCGCCAAGCAGGACGGCGTGCTGCGCAACCACCAGCGCATGCCTGACGGCTCGTTGCGCGATACCGTGGTGTTTTCGATCATCGCCAGCGAATGGCCGACGGTGCGTCAACACCTGCAATTCCAGCTTGACCGTCCGCGCTGAAGCGGCCGCCTATCACCAGAGCAAGGCATCATGCTGATCGACTTCTTCTTCTCGCTGCGCCACGCCAAGCTGCCGGTCTCGGTCAAGGAATACCTGACCATGCTGGAAGCGCTCAAGGCGCAGGTCATCACGCCCTCGATCGACGAGTTCTACTACCTGTCGCGCATGACGCTGGTCAAGGACGAGAAGCACTTCGACAAGTTCGACCAGGCCTTCGCCGCCTACTTCAAGGGCGTGGAAAGCCTGGTCGACTGGAAGTCCGACATCCCGCTCGACTGGCTGCAGAAGACGCTGGAGCGCGAGCTGTCGGCCGAGGAGAAGGCCAAGATCGAGGCCATGGGCGGCCTCGACAAGCTGATGGAGCGCCTCAAGCAGCTGCTCGAAGAGCAGAAGGAAAAGCACGAGGGCGGCAACAAGTGGATCGGCACCGGCGGCACCTCGCCGTTCGGGCACGGCGGCTACAACCCGGAAGGCATCCGCATCGGCGGCCCCAGCAAAGGCAACCGCACCGCGATCAAGGTGTGGGAAGCGCGTACCTACAAGGACTATGACGACCAGGTCGAGCTTGGCACGCGCAACATCAAGGTCGCGCTGCGCCGGCTGCGCCGTTTCGCGCGCGACGGAGCCGATACCGAGCTGGACCTGGACGACACCATCCATTCGACCGCGGCCAATGCCGGCCTGCTCGACATCAAGCTGCGGCCCGAGCGCCACAACAAGGTCAAGGTGCTGATGCTGATGGACGTGGGCGGCTCGATGGACGACCACATCAAGCGCGTGGAAGAACTGTTCTCGGCCACCAAGACCGAGTTCAAGCACCTGGAGTACTACTACTTCCACAACTGCCTGTACGACTACGTGTGGAAGAACAACCGCCGCCGCCACGCCGAGAAGCTGGCGACGTGGGACCTGCTGCACAAGTACACGTCCGACTACAAGATCATCTTCGTCGGCGATGCGACCATGAGCCCGTACGAGATCCTGCAGCCCGGCGGCTCGGTCGAGTACAACAACGCCGAAGCCGGCGCGGTGTGGCTGAACCGCATGACCGAGCAGTTCCCGCACTTCGTCTGGCTCAACCCCGAGCCGGAAGGCTTGTGGCAGTACCGCCAGTCGATCACCGTGATCAACCAGCTGATGAAGGGGCGCATGTATCCCGTCACGCTGGCGGGCCTGGAGCAGGCGATGAAGGTGCTGTCGAAATAAGAACTGCCTGGTTTGCACCCTCTCCCGCTTGCGGGAGAGGGTGCAAACAGCCCGCAACCTGGGCATTTCAGTGACCTCCGGCGACCTCAGCCGGGCCGCGCCAGGTCCGCGCCTTCCATGACCCAGGCACGGAAAGTCCGCAGCGCGGGCAGGTGCTGCTTCTGCTCCGGGTAGCACAGGTAATAGCCCTTCTTGGCCAGCACCTGCGCCGGATGCGCGACCACCAGCGCGCCGGTATCGAGTTCCTGTTCGATCAGGCAGCGCGGGATCAGCGCGATGCCCAGCCCCGACAGCGCCGCCTGTGTCAGCAGCGAGAACTGGTCGAAGCGCGCGCCGCTCCACGCCTGGCGGGTGGCCACGCCCAGCGTGGCGAACCAGTCGGGCCACGCCTCGGGCACGGTGGTGTGGTGCAGCAGCGGGTAGCGCAGCAGCGCATCCGGCGTGCGCGCGACGCCGTCAGGCTCATCGGCCAGCAGGCCCGGGCGGCAGACCGGCAGCACTTCGCGTCCGGTCATGTAGTCAGCCAGGCTGCCTGGCCAGACGCCATCGCCGAAGCGGATCGCCGCATCGAGATCCGGCTCGGAAAAATCGTAGCCCTGCGCATGCGGCACGAATTCCAGCGTCACCTCCGGATGCCGGGCAAAGAACTGCGGCAGGCGCGGGATCAGCCACTTGGCGCCCAACGTCGGCATGCTGGCGATATGCAGCACCCCGCCGCGCCCCTGGCGCGCCATCAACTCGACGGTGGCCGCCTCCAGTTCGTTGAGGCTCGGGCCGATACGCTCCAGGTAGCGCTCTCCTGCCGTGGTCAGCACCAATCGCTGACGCACGCGCTCGAACAATTCGACGCCGAGATAGGCCTCCAGGCTGCGTACCTGCTTGCTGACGGCGCCTTGCGTGACATGCAGTTCGCGTGCGGCCACAGTGAAACTGTTGTGCCGGGCCGCAGTCTCGAAGGCCTGCAACTCGGTCAGCGACGGACACATGCGTCGCATAATTCACCTCTACTTCACGACCAAATGGAATGAGCTAGGGATTTTATTTCGTTTGCGACGGCCGTGCTCGAACGCGCAGAATCAGGAAACCACCTCTGTCTCTCCTTTTCCCTACGAGAACCCTCATGCAACGTCGCCACCTCCTCCGCGTCCTGGCCGCCGCCTCGGCCGCCCTCGCCACCGGCCTGTCGCTCAGCGCCGCCGCCCAGT
This sequence comes from Cupriavidus consociatus, assembly GCF_017814975.1. Classification (GTDB taxonomy): domain Bacteria; phylum Pseudomonadota; class Gammaproteobacteria; order Burkholderiales; family Burkholderiaceae; genus Cupriavidus; species Cupriavidus consociatus. Next base: position 7,839 of record NZ_JAGIQA010000006.1, on the reverse strand, counting down.
CCGGCTACCCGATCAAGCCGATCACGCTGGTCGTGCCTTTCCCCGCGGGCGGCACCACCGACATCGTCGCGCGCATCGTCGCCGACAAGCTTGGCCAGCAACTGGGCCAGGCCGTGGTGGTCGACAACCGCGGCGGCGCCGGCGGCAGCATCGGCACCACCTTCCTGTCCAAGGCCGCGCCGGACGGCTACACGCTGGGCATTGCCACGGCCTCGACCCATGGCATCAACCCTGCGGTCTACCCGCGCCTGTCCTACGATGCAACCAAGGACTTCACCACCATCACCAACCTGGCCTCGGTGCCGAACGTGATGAGCATCAACCCGGCGGTCAAGGCCACCGACATGAAGTCTTTCATCGCGCTGGCGCAGTCGCAGCCGAACAAGCTGGCCTATGGCTCCGCCGGCAACGGCAGCGTCTCGCACATGATGGGAGAACTGTTCAAGATGAGCAGCAAGACCGAACTGCTGCATGTGCCGTACAAGGGCGTGGGCCCGGCGCTGAACGACGCGCTGGCCGGCCAGGTGCAGGTGCTGTTCGACAACCTGCCGTCGTCGCTGCCGTTCATCGAAGGCGGCAAGCTGCGCGCACTGGCCGTGGCCGCACCCAAGCGCGTGGCGGCGCTGCCCAATGTGCCGACCTTCGCCGAGCTGGGCCTGGGCGAGGTCAACGACGCCGCCTGGTTCGGCCTGATCGCGCCGGCCAACCTGCCGGCCGACATCCAGAACAAGCTGCATGCCGCCGCCGTCAAGGTGCTGGCGACGCCGGAGGTCAAGGCCAAGCTGGAAAAGCTGGGCGCGACCCCGGTGGGCGACACCCCGGCGCACTTCGCCGCGCAGATCAAGAGCGAAGTGGCCAAGAACAAGCGCGTGGCCGCGGCCGCCAAGATTTCGCTCGACTGACCCCTGGCGCACCATGACCGATACCGACCGAACCATCGCGGATAGTCCGTATTTCCTGTACCAGCCGGAGGGCGAGCCCGCCCCGCTGTTCCTGGATTCGCCGCACAGCGCGACCACCTACCCGACGGACTTCCGCCCCGACCCCGCCCTGCCGCTGCCGCTGCTGCGGCAGGCCGAGGACACCTTCGTCGACGAACTCTACGCCGGCGCGCCGGCGCGCGGCATCCCGCTTTTGTGCGCGGGCTTCCCGCGCAGCTACATCGACGCTAACCGCGCGCTGGAGGAAATCGACGAAGCGCTGCTCGAGGCCCCCTGGCCCGGCGCGAAGCAGGAAACCTCCAAGACCCGACTCGGCAAGGGCCTGGTCTGGCGCGTGCTCGACAGCGGCGAGGCCATCTACGACCGCAAGCTCGCCGTGGAAGAAGTGCAGGTGCGCATCAACCGCTGCTACCTGCCCTACTACGCGCAGTTGCAAAAGCTGGCCGATCACGCCGTCTCCAGCCACGGCAGCGCCTGGCACATCAACTGCCATTCGATGCCGAGCCGCGCCGCGCAATACGCGACCGAGTTCCCTGGCCTGGAGCATCCCGACTTCGTCGTCGGCGACCGAGACGGCACCACCTGCGACAAGCGCTTTACCGACCGCATCGAAGGCGTGCTCAAGGACATGGGCTACGAGGTCTGGCGCAACCACCCGTACAAGGGCGTGGAAATCGTGCGCGTGGTCGGCCAGCCGCAGGCCGGGCGCCACAGCCTGCAGCTCGAAGTCAACCGCAAGCTGTACATGGATGAAGTGGGCCTGACCCACACCGCCGGCTTCGCCAAGCTGCGCCATAACCTGAACGCACTGCTCGACGATCTGCTGCGCTTTACGCGCGCGATGCCCTCGCGCGTGGCTTGAGGCGTTTGCGAATGCACCACGGCCGGGCCGCGCGGATCACCGCGGACCGGTCGCGCGGGTTCCCCGCAGTTGTGCAGCGTGGGAAATATCTGCTAGAAAGCAGGCCGCTTCCTGCGCGTCGTCATTGCGTTAGAAGAATAGGTAACAAGATTTAGGAACTTTGCCGGATAGGTTTCCTCTATCATGGCATTCCTTTGCGAAGCTACCCGGCCTGCCGGCCCCGCGCCGGCAAGCAAATCCCAGAACGCAAACACCGCAAACACTGTGATCCGACGAATTTCCGAACTGCTCGGCAGCCGGCTCCGCATGGTCGCTGCCGCGGTGGCCGGTGCGATCGGGCTGGCGGGCTGCGCCAACATGCCGGCCGACGAGGCCGCCGCCCAGGCCCCTGCCGCCGCCCCGACGGCCGCTCCTGCCCGCCCCGCCCCCGCCCCTGCCGCTTCCTCCACGCCGCCCACCAAGACCATCACCCTGCCCGATCGCGGCCGTGTCAGCCTGTCCGAGTATCGCGCACGCATGCGCGAGCAGCTGATGAAGACCGAGAACGCCAGCAGCGACGTGGCCGACTGCGCCGCGCACGCCAGCTGGGTGGTGCCGCGCTCGGCCACCTACGATGCCCTGAAAATCCCCACCGGCGCGCTCGCCGCCGGGCAGGCCATGACCGAGCCCTGGAGCGGACGCTTCTCGCCCGGCAAGCAGGCCGTGCCAGTCAGCACCGTGGTGACGTTCAACGCCACCGCGCACAAGCGCCGTGGCGACGACTGGCAGCCCGTGCGCGTGCGCTGCGGCTACGACGACGGCATGATGCTGGCGTACGAGCTGCAGGACCCCAGCGGCGCCACCATCAGCGAACCCGCTGCCGCGCCGGCCGTGCCCATGTCGAGCCAGGCCACGTCGTCCGGCAAGAGCCGCAAGGGTGCCAAGGGCAAGAGCACGGCGGCGTCGAAGTCGGGCAAGTCATCGGCGGCCAAGTCGACGAAGTCGGCTTCGGGGTCGGCAAAGGCGAGTAGCAAAACCAAGAAAAAGCAGTAAGCGCTCGGGCGCTTGTGCGTGCGCTTGCTCTCGCCCCTCTCCCGCAAGCGGGAGAGGGGAGCAAACCTGCAACAGCCAAAGGCCTCAGCCCAGGTAATCCAGGATCGCCGGCAGCATCGCCGTGCCCAGCAGGGCGCTGCGCGCGCCGTTCCAGCCCACTGCCGGATCGGGCAAATCGGCGTTGTCCTTGAACGGCATTTCCAGCGTCAGCGCAAGGCAGCCGAAGGTATGGCCGATGTACTTGGAGGCGAGCTTGAGCGCGTCGGCGTTGTACTTGCTGGCGGCGTAGCCGTGCACGTCCTGGAAGTCCGGTGAAGCGCGCTTGAAGGCTTCGATGAAGCGCTGCTGCTCGCGCCGGCGCGCTTCGGTAAAGCCGGGCAGCATCTCGCTGCCGGCGACGAAGTTGTACGGCAAGCCCTCGTCGCCGTGGATATCGAAGAACATGTCGCACCCCGTGGCCTCGATGGCGCGGCGCACGTGGTAGACCTCAGGGCTGGTATCCGCGCTGGGCGACATCCATTCGCGGTTCAGGTTGGCGCCGGCGGCGTTGGTGCGCAGGTTGCCGCGCGCCGAGCCGTCAGGGTTCATGTTCGGCACGATATGGAACACGGCGCGCTCGAGCAGCTTGCGCGCGACCGGATCGCCGGCCCAGATGCCGCTACCTGTCAGCCGCTGCAGCACGCCCTCGACAAACCATTCGGCCATGCTCTCGCCCGGATGCTGGCGCGCGATCATCCAGATGGTCTTCTTGCCGGGGCCGGGCTCGCCCAGCGTGACGCGGGTCATGTCGCGCCCGTCGACCGTGCTGCCCAGATGCGACAGTTGCGCCAGCGGCGAGCGCTGGCAGCTCGCCAGCAGCGACAGGTGGCGCTCATCGGGATAGGGCTCGAAATACGCGAACCAGACGCTGTCGTGCCCGGGCGTGAATTCCACCGTCATCACCTTGCCGTCGAAACGGGTCGGCACGCGGAACCAGTTCGCGCGGTCATACGATGCCACCGCGCGATAGTCACGCCACCCATCCGGGTAAGTGCAGTCGCCCGCGTTGAGGAAGTGCATCCGGCACGCCTGCCCCGCCGCGCCCTGCAGGCGGAAGTGGAACCACTGCCGGAAGTCGGCGTGCGAATCGGCACGGATGCGCAGCCGGATATCGTCGGCACGGTCGAGCGCCTCGACCTCGATGGCACCCGAATCGAAATGCGAGGAGATATGCAGGGCGGAAGGCATGGCTGGCGGTCTCGTTGCGTTAGGGTTCAGTCTTCCGGGGTTCAGTCTTCCAGGCGGCGGCGGAACACCCAGCGGCCGGCATCGGAAGCGGAGGCGTCGAAGGCATAGCCGTCCTCGGCGAAGCGCTTGAGCTTTTCCGGCTCGGTGATGCGGTGCGTGACCGCGTAGCGCGCCATCGTGCCGCGTGCGCGCTTGGCATGGAACGAGATGATCTTGTAGCGCCCGCCCTTCCAGTCCTCGAACACCGGCGTGACGATGCGTGCCTGCAGCACCTTGGGCCGCACCACCTTGAAATACTCTTCCGAGGCAAGGTTGACCAGCACCGCTGCCCCTTCCTGCCTGAGCGCGGCCATGTCGCTGTTGATCATCTGCGTGACATCATCGCCCCAGAACGCATACAGGTCCTTGCCGGCGGTGTTGTCGAGGCGCGTGCCCATCTCCAGCCGGTAAGGCTGCATCCAGTCCAGCGGACGCAGCACGCCGTACAGGCCGGACAGGATGCGCAGGTGCTGCTGCGCGAAGCCGAGGTCCTCGGCGGTCAGCGTCTTCGCATCGAGACCGTCGTAGACGTCGCCGTTGAAGGCCAGCACCGCCTGCTTGCTGTTGGCGGTGGTGAACTCGGACGACCACTCGGCATAGCGCGTGACGTTGAGCACGGCGAGCTTGTCGGAGATGTCCATCAGCGCGCCCACGTCCTGCGGCGCAAGCGTGCGCAGGCGCTCGATCAGCGTGGCGGAACGGTCAATGAAACGCGGCAGCGTATGGGTCTTGATGCGCGGGGGTGTCTCGTAGTCCAGTGACTTGGCGGGAGACAAAACGATGAGCATGGCAAAATCGCGGCAGTAGCCAAGGACAAACCAGCCAAGATTGTAGCGAATGCGCCTCGACAGCACCGGAACCAACTATCCCGCCAGCCCCGCCGGCATCACATCCGCGCCTGCGGACGCACCTTTCGTGGTGCTCGACTCCAATATCTGGGTGGACCTGTTGGTGTTTCGCGACCCGCATGTCGAGCCGATCCGGCACGCGCTGGAAGCCGGCACCATCGCCCCGGTGATCCGCGCCGATTGCCGCGAAGAGCTGCGCCGGGTGCTGGCTTATCCGCAATTTGCCCGCTTCGAGGTCGATATCGACGCCGCGCTGGCCACCGTCGACCGGCTGACCCGCCTCGAACCTCCGCCGCCGCAGGACGAGGCCGACGCCATCAGGCTGCCCCGCTGCAAGGACACCGACGACCAGAAGTTTGTCGAGCTGGCCCACTTTGCCGGCGCGGCGTGCCTGGTGTCGAAGGACAAGGCGGTGCTCAAGCTGCGCAGCCGGCTGCGCCGCTCCAGCGGGGTTGAGGTACTGACGCCGCCGGGCTTTGGCGCCTGGCTGGCCGCCCGGGTCGACAGCACAGCCGACACCGCGGCCGATCCCCTTTAGAATTGCCGGATCGCGCGCGAGGCCGCACCGGCACGCGCGCCCTCCTCTTACCGCATCGATACGCCCGCAACATGTCCGCTGACGCAACGCTCGCCCCCCTGACCCCGCCGCCCTCGCGCCTGCCCGGCGTCGGCACCACAATCTTTACCGTGATGTCGGCTCTGGCCATCGAGAAGAACGCCGTCAACCTGGGCCAGGGTTTCCCGGACTTCGATTGCGACCCGAAGATCGTCGATGCCGTCGCCGGGGCCATGCGCGCCGGCCATAACCAGTACCCGCCGATGGCGGGCGTGCCGCGCCTGCGCCAGGCCATTGCCGACAAGATGGCCGCGCTGTACGGCCACCAGTACAGCTGGGAGTCCGAGATCACCGTCACCGCCGGCGCCACACAGGGCATCCTGACCGCGATCCTGTGCGCCGTGCATCCGGGCGACGAAGTGATCGTGCTCGAACCCTGCTACGACAGCTACCTGCCCGCGATCGAACTGGCCGGCGCCACCGCCGTGCCGGTCATGCTGGAGGCGCCCGAGTTCCGCGTGCCCTTCGACAAGCTCGCCGCCGCGATCACGCCGCGCACGCGCATGATCCTCATCAACACGCCGCACAACCCCACCGGCACGATCTGGCGCGCGGGCGACATGGACAAGCTGGCGCAGATCCTGGCCGGCACTGACATTCTGCTGCTCTCCGACGAGGTCTACGAGCACATGGTCTACGACGGCCAGCGGCATGAATCGGTCTCGCGCCATCCCGAACTGGCGCGGCGCAGCTTCGTGATCTCGAGCTTTGGCAAGACTTATCACGTGACCGGCTGGAAGATCGGCTATGTGGCGGCGCCGGCCGCGCTGATGGCCGAGTTCCGCAAGGTGCACCAGTTCAACGTGTTCACTGTCAATACGCCGGTGCAGCACGGGCTGGCCGACTACATGGCCGACCCCGCGCCGTACCTGCAGCTGTCGGCGTTCTACCAGGCCAAGCGCGATTTCTTCCGCGCCGGGCTGGCCAGTTCGCGCTTCAAGCTGCTGCCGTCGGATGGCACTTACTTCCAGTGCGTCGATTACTCGGCCATTTCCGACCTGAGCGAGGCGGACTTCGCCATGTGGCTGACGCGCGAGATCGGCGTGGCGGCGATTCCGGTGTCGGCGTTCTATACCCAGCCGCGCGAGTCGGGCGTGGTGCGGTTCTGTTTTGCGAAGAAGGAAGAGACGCTGGCGCTGGCGTTGGAAAGGTTGGCGAAGCTTTAAGAAGAAACGGAAACGCCCGCAAATCGCGGGCGTTTTTTGCATCTGAGGGCTATCACAAGCCGGCGCTTTGCTCCCCTCTCCCGCTTGCGGGAGAGGGGCACACACATGGCAAGTCGAACCGCTTACTTCTTGCTCCGGCTCATCATCAGCTCGGTATTCGCCTTGCGGTCCGCATTGACCTTCTGCACCGACTCGCGCTGCGACAGCGTCTTCAGGTAATCCTTGACCGGCAGGTCGGCCAGCATATCCGTGCCATAGATGATCTTGGTGCACGACGACACCAGCGGCAGGTGCACTGCCGCCGCGCAGTCGGCCAGCGTGAAGCTGTCGCCTGCGATAAACGGCGAGAACTTCGCCAGCCTGGCAAACGCCGGGATATAGCGCGCCAGCAGCTTGTGCTGGCGCTCCTTGACGCTGTCGCTGACCTTGCCGCCGAAGAACGCTTCCGGATACAGCTCGCGCGCCGTCAGCTCCAGGTACAGCTCCATGAAGGTGACGATTTCGCGCACCTTGCCCGCCTGCAGCGGGTCCTTCGGCAGCAGCGGCGTCTGCGGGAAGGCCGCTTCCAGGTATTCGACGATGACTTCCGACTCGCACAGTGAGCCGGATTCGGTGATCATGTAGGGCACCTTGCCCGCCGGCGTTGCGGCCGGGTCGGTCTCGCCGATCCAGGCCAGCACCTCTTCGAACGGCACGTTCTTTTCCAGCAGCGCCAGCTTCACTTTGTTGTAGTAGTTGCTGGCGGCAAAGCCGCAGAGCTTAAGCATGTCGTCTCTCTCCGTTGTTGGAATGGTCGCCCGCACGGCACGGGCCTGAGGGGGATTGTGGACCATCCGGAGCCTGCCGTGTCCGGCCTGGCCGATCAGCGCACGCCGCCTGCCCTTCCGGTCTGTTCGGAAAGATGCAAAAAACGTACGATCGTGCTAATTTAACCACAACTTTTGGGACGAATGATGAGCACTTTCACCATCGACACGCTGGGTGTTGTAGGGACCGGCGCCATGGGCCGCGGCATCGCGCAGATCGCCGCGCAGGCTGGCCTGACCGTCAACCTGTATGACGCCAACCCGCAAGCTGTGGCCGCCGCCCGCCAGTACCTGCAGGACAC